>NZ_JALJYF010000001.1:0-1200000 GCF_024170465.1 Natronospira proteinivora
AGAAAGCTTCCAAGAAGAAAGCTTCCAAGAAGAAAGCTTCCAAGAAGAAAGCTTCCAAGAAGAAAGCTTCCAAGAAGAAAGCTTCCAAGAAGAAAGCTTCCAAGAAGAAAACTCGCCGCCGCTAAGGCAGCGAGTCTTGATCATAAAAAAGGCCGGCATTTGCCGGCCTTTTTTGTGCTTGTAAGGAAAACCTTTAAGCGGTTTTCAGTTTGCCCTCATGCACGGTCAGAGAGAGCCGGCCTTCCAGCAAATCCAGCAGGGACTGGCCTGCCATGGCCCCACGCCAACCCTTGAGGAAGGGCAGATCCCGCTCGCCCTGGATCAGCGCTTCCAGCTGTTTACGGGTGGCCACCTGGGCCGGGCTCATATCGTGTTCGGCGCATCGGGCCCGGAGCAGCGCCATTAGGGCATCCACCGTGGCGTCTTCCTCCGCCGAGAGCCGGTCCGGGCGACTGCTTACCGCCGGTGGTTCGGCCTTGATCCCGGACTGGGCACGTTCCACCAGTACTCGACCGTGTTTTTCACGCACGGCGTTGGGCAGGTCACGCATGTCGGCCATGTCTTCCACCTGGACTGGGGGGCGGCGGGCCAGGTCCACCAGGGCTTGGTCCTTGACGATCCAGCGCCGGGGGCGATTGCGTGCCAGGGCTTCCTCTTCCCGCCATTCAGCCAATGCCACCAGAACAGCCAGCTGACGAGGGCGCAGTTTTCGGTGTCCCTTGACCCGTTTCCAGGCATTGGCCGGGTCCGGCAGATAAAGGGCTTCCCGGGTTAACTGTTCGAATTCCTCATCCAGCCAGGTCAGACGCCCCGAGTCTTTCAGCGCTTGCTGCAATTGCTGATACACCGGGCCCAGGTAGCGGACATCATCGGCGGCATACTCCACGGCGGCCTCGGGCAGGGGGCGGGCCCGCCAGTCGGTCCGGGTATGGCCCTTGGCCAGCTCAACGCCACAGAGGCTCTGGACCAGATTGGCATACCCCACCTGGTCCCCATGGCCCAGCATGGAGGCAGCCACCTGGGTATCGAAGACCGGCTGGGGCAAAGCGCCCCACTCGTGATGAAAGACTTCCAGGTCTTGGCGGGCGGCGTGAAAAACCTTGAGGACCTTGGGGTCCAGCATCAGTGCTTTCAGCGGCGCCATGGCCTCGCCCTTCAGGGCCAGGGGATCGATGCAGGCCAAGTGATCGCCCGCGGCAATCTGGATCAGGCAGAGCTCCGGCCAGTAGGTCTCCTCGCGGATGAACTCGGTATCCACGGCCAGCCAGTCGGCGCCACGGATTCTTTCCACGAAGTCTTTTAGGGCTTCGGCCTGATTGATGAACTCGGTTTCTGCCATGGAGCGGCGTCCCGTTTGGAAAATGAAACAGCGGGAAATGGTAGCATGCTGGCTTTTGACGGGCAGCGAAGGGGCACCACACGTGCGCGACTGGTTTCAGACAGGCTGGCATATCCTGGTGTTTCGGCAGGGCCCGCAGGACCTTCCCCCGGGGCATGGCTGGATGTTGATCGCCTTGCTGGCGTATCTGCTCAGCGGTGCTGTGTTGTCCTTGCTGCGGGATGTCTCCCATCCCATTGCCGGTCTCTTGCTGCTGGATATCGCCATCACCACCGGCTTTTTCATCCTGGTCTTGTATGGTCTGGGACGGAGCGCACGTCTACCCCAGTCCCTGCAGGCGGTGTGGCTGTGTGGTACCGGCCTGAACCTGGTGGGAATGATCTTCGCCCCGGCCCTGGCCGAGCCGCCGGCGGACGGCAGTCTATGGCTGGATATTGCCGTGGTTGTGAGTCTTTCCCTAGTGTTCTGGAGCATTGCCCTGCTGGCCCATATACTGCGGCATAGTCTGGAGTGGCCCTTCCACCGGGCCTTGGCCCTGGCGGTTCTGTATTCCGTGTTTAATATCATGAGTACCTTCTATGTCTTCCCCCCCAATGGCTGATTCGGCCACCGACCGGCATCTGCATATCCTGGGTATCTGCGGCACCTTCATGGGGGGTGTGGCGGCCCTGGCCCGGGAACTCGGCTATCGCGTGACCGGTTCGGATCAAAATGTCTATCCGCCCATGAGCACACAGCTGGAGGCCCTTGGCATTGAGTTGACCGAAGGCTGGGAGGCCGATCAACTGGACCCCGCGCCGGATGAAGTGGTGGTGGGCAATGCCATGACCCGGGGCAAGCCGGTGGTGGAAGCGCTGTTGGAAGGCGCTATTCCCTATACTTCCGGCCCGGCCTGGCTTGCCCGGGCCCTGCTGCGGGATCGCTGGGTGATTGCCGTGGCCGGTACTCACGGCAAGACCACCACCGCCGGTATGGTGGCCTGGATTCTCGAGTACGCGGGTCTTGCCCCGGGGTTTTTGATCGGCGGGGTGCCGGGTAATTTCCCGGTCTCGGCCCGGCTGGGGGAGACGCCGTTTTTCGTGATCGAGGCCGATGAATACGACAGCGCCTTTTTCGATAAGCGTTCGAAGTTTGTTCACTATGCGCCCCGCACGGCCATTCTCAATAATCTGGAATTTGATCACGCGGACATCTTTGACGATCTGGCCGCCATCCAGCGCCAGTTTCATCATCTGGTTCGCACCATCCCGGCTTCCGGCCTGATCATTCGGCCCCGGGATTGCCCGGCCCTGGACGAGACCCTGGCCATGGGCTACTGGACACCCACCCTGTCCGTGAACGATCCGGCCCAAGGGGTGGCGGCCAGCAATGAAAGCGAGGGGGCCACCGCCTTTGATGTGACCGTCGCCGGCGAAGCGGTAGGCCGGGTCAGCTGGTCCATGCGGGGTGTCCACAATCGGGACAATGCCCTGGCCGCCATTGCCGCGGCCCGCCATGCCGGTGTGGCCCCCGCCGTGGCGGTGGAGGCCCTGTCCCGGTTCAAGGGCATGCGTCGTCGTCTCGAATCCCTGGGCGAGATCAACGGCATCCAGCTATACGATGACTTCGCCCATCATCCCACCGCCATCCGCACCACCCTGGAGGCCTTGCCGCCGGGGCGGCGGATTGCCGTGCTGGAGCCCCGTTCCAATAGCATGCGCATGGGAGCCCACCGGGAGGCTTTGCCGGAGGCATTGGCGCTGGCGGACCAGGTCTATCTCTACGTGCCGGCCCATCTGGAGTGGGATGGCCGGCGGCTGGAGGCAGTATTAGGCTCGCGGCTCAAGGTCGCCAGGGAATCCCAAGCATTGCTGGAATGGCTGCCGAAGGAATTGCAGGCCGGGGATCAGGTGGCCATCATGAGCAACGGCGGCTTCGAAGGCATTCACCAGAAGCTGGTTCATCTCTTGCAGGAGCGCAGCAATCATGGCTGAGGACTATCGCGGTGACATCACTCTGGCAATGACCGGTGCCTCCGGGGCCCAGTACGGTTTGCGACTCCTGGAGTGCCTGCTTCAGGGCGGCCATCGGGTTCATTTGATGATCTCCAAGCCGGCCCAGGTAGTGATCGGCACGGAGACCGATGTGGCATTGCCGGGACGACGGTCGGAGATGGCCCGCTTTCTCAGTGAGTACGCGGGCGTCTCCCAGGACCGGCTGCGGGTCTATGGTCAGGATGAGTGGACTTCACCGGTGGCCAGTGGCTCCGGTGCCCCCGCCCGGATGATCGTTTGCCCCTGCAGCACGGCCACCCTGTCCAATGTGGCCATGGGGGCCAGCCGCAGTCTGATTGAGCGGGCTGCGGATGTGGTGATCAAGGAGCGGGGCAGACTGGTGATGGTGGTGCGGGAGACGCCCTTCTCCGAGATCCATCTGGACAATATGAGTCGTCTGGCCCGGATGGGGGTGACCATCCTGCCGGCCAATCCCGGTTTTTATCATCGGCCGGATTCGGTGGAAGCCCTGGTGGACTTCGTGGTCGCCCGAACCCTGGATCAGCTGGGTATTGATCACCAGCTGATGGCGCGTTGGGGTTCCGGCGACTAGTCGTCCCCATCCCGGGCATAGCGTGCCTCAATGGCCCGCAGCCCCTCACCGATGGCTTCCTGGTCCAGCCAGTGGGTGGTGGTCATTACCCCTGCCGGGTCCCGCAGATGGTCCAGATCCTCCAGCGGGTTGCCCCGCAGCAGGACCAGCTCAGAACGCATCCCTTCCTGAACCTGACCCCATTCCCTTTCCTGACCGAAGAAGCGGGCCGGATTCACCGTGCCGCTGCGAAGAATCTCATAGCGGCTGAGTCCGGCATCTTCCATGATGGCGATTTCATGGTGAATGGAGAAGCCGGGGACATTGAATATCTGGGGGGCATCCGAACCCAGTAACAGTTCCGCGCCGGCATCCCGCAGGGCCAGCAGGAATTGCTTGCGAGTCTCCACATAGGCTTGGGCGGCTTCGCGGTCGTAATCATCGGCCGACTGGCTGTCACGAACCCGATCAATCCAGCTGTTTATCATGTCCTCGGGCAGATAACGGAATTCCGGTCGCTGCTGGCGAATCGTTTCCGGATCCTTGATCAGTACATTGTGCATCAGGGTTTCGGTGGGGACGTTCCAGACACCCGCCTCCCGGGTGGCTTCGGCGATGGCTTCCAGCCGCTCCGATTCAGCATGGGGGGCCAGGCGATAATCAAAGAAGCCCGGCTCGCTTTCTTCCACCACTGCCGAGGGGACCCAGGCGCGTGGATAGCGGTCCAGATGATCGATGCTGGCATAGCCGGCCTCCAGGGCCCGCTGGATGCCCACATCCACCGGCACATGGCCGGCAAAGGGGATGCCGGCCTCATCGGCGGCCTTGGCAATGGCATCGAACTCGGCGCGGGTCAGGCCCGGGTGAATCTTGAGAAAGTCATAACCGGCGTCGGCCTGTTCCCTGACCATGCGGGCGCCATCCTCGGGGCCATCCACACTGTTGCCGTTCAGGGAGGGGCCGGAGGTGATCAGCCGCGGGCCGGTGATCTCCCCCTCGGCCAGGGCCTGGCGCAGGTCCAGGTGCCAGGGCTCGCCCAGCATGCCCCGGGCCAGGGTGATGCCGTTGGAGAGATACAGAAAAAGGATATCCTCTCGCAGCTGCATGGGCTGGTCCTCACCCGGCACATGGGCATGCATCTCCGCCAGACCGGGCATGAGGTAGCGGCCCTGGCCTGAAATCACTTTGGCCTCTTCGGGCAGGTCCTGCTCGCCACTGGGATGGATGGCCTGGATGCGCCCGTCACTGATGAAGACATCCTGCGATTCCACCACCCGTTCTTCATCCATGGGCAGAATGTTGACCTGCTGGATCACATAGGGATCACCCTGGGCGGCCCCCATGGGCAATAGACCGATGCTGAGCATCAGCATGAGAATCAGATAGCGCATGGTGTCTCTCCTTGCTGGCAAGTCCTTCCAGCATAGCCGACATCCGCCTCGCCACCAGGTTCCGGAACCCGGTGACCATATGTTATTCCAATAGGGTGAGGGCAGGCCACTTCGTGGATTGTACTGAGCGAAAATAAATCAGGGAGAGGTGAACGGTGAGCGACGAGAAAAAAGAAATCCCCCTTTTCCCCCTGAAAACGGTGCTGTTTCCCGGTGGGCCCTTGAGTCTGAGAATCTTCGAGCCCCGTTATCTGGACATGATCAGTTACTGCATGAAGCACGATGCCGGTTTCGGCGTGGTGCTGATTCAGGCCGGGGAAGAGGCCGGCGAAGCCCGGTTCCACAAGCTCGGTACCCTGGGGCGGATACGGGATTGGGATCGCCTTGAAGACGGTCTGCTGGGCGTGACGGCCCTGGGAGAGGCCCGTTTTGAACTGCGCGATACCCACCAAGCGGCGGATGGTTTGTATTGGGGGGCCGTGGACTGGCTGGAATCGCCACAAGCCGCGCCCTTGCCCGGGGCGTTCGGGCATCTGGCCCAACTGCTGCGTCAACTATTGCCCCAGCTTCCCGCACCCTGGCGGCTGGTGACCCCCCGTTATGACGATGCCGACTGGGTCGGCTTTCGACTGGCCGAGATCCTGCCCATCAGCCTGACGGACAAACAGGCGCTTTTGGAAATGCGCGACAGCCGGCAACGCCTGGAGGCCCTGCAGGGATATCTGGAGCATCGTGACCTCTTGGACGAAGAGGATGCCTGAGTTCTGGCGGTGGGCCGCCCGCCGGCCAGGCTTATAGCCTGGCCATGACGGTGCGGGCCGCGTCCACCGTGGACGCGATGTCTTGTTCGCTGTGAGCCGAGGAGACAAAGCCGGCCTCGAAGGCGGAGGGGGCCAGGTAGACGCCTTGTTCCAGCATGCCGTGGAAGAAGCGTTTGAAGCGATCCTGGTCACAGGCCGAGACCTGGCTGAAGCGGCTGATGGGGCCTTGTTCATCGGTGAAAAAGAGGCCGAACATGCCCGGCACCCGATTGATCCGCAAGGGGATGCCGGCTTCCCGGGCTGCCTCCAGCAGGCCATCACACAGCTGGGCGGTGCGCTGGTCCAGGCGGGCGTGGAAACCCGGCTCGCTGATGATATCCATCATGGCCAGACCGGCGGCCATGCCCAGGGGATTCCCCGACAGGGTGCCGGCCTGATAAACAGGGCCCATGGGGGAGAGATATTCCATGATCTTTTGCTGGCCGCCCAGTGCCCCCACCGGCATGCCACCGCCCACGATCTTGCCCAGGGTGGTCAGATGGGGGGTGACACCGGCCCATTCCTGGGCCCCGCCCGGGGCCAGGCGGAAACCGGTCATCACCTCGTCGAAGATCAACACCGCCCCGTATTCTTCGCAGACCGACTTCAACCCTTCCAGGAAACCCGCTTCCGGCGGGATGCAGTTCATATTGCCGGCCACCGGCTCGACAATGATGCAGGCGATCTCATCGCCCTTCTCGGCGAAGGCTTGGCGCACCGCATCCAGGTCGTTATAGGGCAGGGTCATGGTCAGATCGGCCAGGCCGGCGGGTACGCCGGGGCTGTTGGGCACCCCCTGGGTGAGGGCGCCGGAACCGGCCTTGACCAGCAGGGAATCGGAATGGCCGTGGTAGTTGCCCTCGAACTTCACCACCCGTTCCCGGCCGGTGTAGCCGCGGGCCAGGCGGATAGCGGTCATGGTGGCTTCGGTGCCGGAATTCACCATGCGGACCCGTTCAATGGAAGGCACCAGCTCACAGATCCGCTTGGCCATGGCGGTTTCCACTTCCGTGGGCGCGCCGAAGGACAGGCCCCGGCTGGCGGCCCGCTGGACCGCCTCGATCACCTCGGGGCGGGAATGGCCGCCGATCATGGGTCCCCAGGAGCCCACATAGTCGATGTAGGCGCGCCCGTCACTGGCATGCACCCGGGCGCCCTGGGCGCTCTCCACGAACAGGGGCTCGCCACCCACGCCGGTGAAGGCGCGAACCGGCGAGTTCACGCCGCCGACAATGTATTGTTTGGCTTCTTCGAACAGGGGATGGGTCATGGTCTTGTCCTGATTTTGTCTTGTCCTGATTTTCCGGTTTTACAGCGGGTTCAAAACGGGTTCAAAAATCCGCGCTTATCCTAACAGCGTGGCCCAGTCCCGGCCCAGGCCGGCGTGCAGCGGTCTAGTCACCCGAGGCCGAGACGGCGTCATTGAAGGCGCGGTCAAGGGCGGCGACATTATCTTTTGGGGCCCCACGCCAGACGGCGCCGATCACTGCGGCCAGCCGGGCGCCGGTGGCGGCCACATGTCCGGCGTTGGCCAAGGCAATGCCGCCGATAGCGCAGATGGGGCGGTCCAGCTCCCGGGCCGCCATTTCCAGCAGGGGCAGGGGGCAGTGAACCGCATCGGGTTTGGTGTCGGATGGAAAGACACTGCCGAAGGCCAGGTAGTCGGCCCCCTCGGCCGCGCCCTGTCGGGCCCGGTCCAGTTCGTTGTAGCAGGACAGGCCAATGATGGCCTGGTCCCCCAATCGCGCGCGGGCTTCGCCCAGGTCCCCGTCATCGCGGCCCAGATGGAGGCCGTCGGCGGCGATCGCCTCGGCGAGGGCCAGGTCATCATTAATGATCAGGGGACGGTCATGCTGGCGGCAGAGGGTTTGCAGGGCCTCGGCTTGCCGACGCCGTTTGCGCGAATCACTGCTCTTGTCCCGATACTGGATCATGGCCGCACCACCGGCCAGGGCCGCGCTGACATCCGCCAGCAGGCGTTTATCGTCGGCATCATGGTGGTCGGTGAGCACATAAATGCCCCGGGGGATGGACGGGCTGGCCATTTAGCGACCCCGGTCGTCAGTGTCGCTCAGGCGGTTGGGAATGTACTGGCCCTTGCCCAGCCGCCAGCCCTGCTTGAGGGCCTGCCAAGTCCATTCCTGGGCGCGGCTGACCGCATCGGCCGGGGCATGGCCATGGGCGATTTCGGCGGCGATGGCCGAGGCCAGGGTGCAGCCCGAGCCGTGGTATTGATCCGGCAGTCGCTCCCAGCGGAAATCCTGGCGGAAGTCGTCCGGGCCGAAGAGATGGTTGTCGACGGCCGGCGTTTTCTCGTCCGCCCCTTTCTGCAGGACCCAGGGGGCGCCCATGGCAATCAGTCCATCGGCCCGCCGGGCCAGGGAATCCGCGTCCGGCACCAGGGAGCGGGCCTCGCTGGCATTGGGTGTGACCACCGTGCTCATGGGGATCAGCTGGGTCTTGAGGGTCTCGATCAGGTCTTCTTCCGCCAGCCGGGCCCCGCCGGCGGCCACCAGCACTGGATCCAGCACGATGGGCAGCTCCGGGTGGCTCTCCAGCACGTCTGCCACCGCCCGGCCCACCTCGGCATTGCCCAACAGGCCGATCTTGACCGCCGCCACCGGCAGGTCATCCAGCACCGTGGCGATCTGCTCCGCCACAAGATCCGGGCTGGCCACCTCCACCCGATAGGCGTTGAGGGTGTCCTGCACGGTCAGGGCGGTGATCACCGGCGCCGGGTGGCAGCCCAGGGCGGAGACGGCCTGGGTATCGGCCGTCACCCCGGCACCCCCGGAGGGGTCGTTGCCGGCGATGATCAGAACAATCGGTGGTTGGTGTTTGTCAGTCATGACGCCATTATAACGCACAGGACTTGGCGTCCATCCCCTCCCGTGGGAGAATTCGCCGCCATCGCCCAGTCGTCGAAATCTTTGAGGTCAATATGAAAGCATATATGTGCGTTATCTGCGGATATGTCTATGAGGAAGAAAAAGGCGATCCCGAGTCCGGCATCGAGCCCGGCACCAAGTGGGAAGACGTGCCGATGAACTGGGTATGCCCGGATTGCGGGGCGGGTAAGGAAGACTTCGAGATGATCGAGATCTGATCGCGGCTATTAATGTTCAGCCAATCAAAAAAGCCGGCCCAAATGAGCCGGCTTTTTTTTGCGGTGTGCGGTGTGGGTCAATAGCGACTGACTTCGTAGCCGGCTTCCCGCAACAGGTTTACCACGCCTTCGTCACCCACCATATGCAGTGCACCCACGGCGACAAAGTGGTCCTTGTCGCTTTCGTTCAGGATGCGGGTGAGATCGTCCATCCAGTTGTGATTGCGGTCGGTGACGATGCGCTGATAGACCTCCGGGTAATCGGAAAAATCATCCATGAGCGCGGCTTCCAGCTCTTCCAGGCTGCCGGATTCCCAGGCATTGATCAGTGCTTCGATCTGGGCTTCCATGTCATCGATTTCTTCCAGGGTCTGCATCAGGAAGTCCACCTGGATCTCTTCATCCAGATCATCGAAGAGGCTGAGCTGGTACTGCATGGATTCCAGTTCCACGATGGACTTGTGCTCGTCCCCGGCACGGTTCAGGAAGTAGCTTTCCACGCCATGCTCGGCGGTGTAGCCCATACGCTCGAATTCGGACACGGTGAGCACCAGGGCAATCAGCCAGGGGCGCAGCATGCTCATCTGGTCCAGGTCGTAGCCATTGGCGGAGGCCAGCTCGCTGGCCCGGGCATAGCGTTCCTCACCCAGCACATCCTCCAGGGAGACACCATCCGGCAGCATGCCGGTATTGATCATCATCTGCTGCTGGACTTGCTGGTCTACATTGACGGTGTCAATTTCCACCACCAGGTACTGGGCCTGTTCGAAGGCCTCTTCCACTTCATCGGCCAGGGGGTAGTGGTCCTCGGTGAGGACATGCACGGTGCCGAACAGCCAGACGGTGTTGTTTTCACCTTCCACCTTCCAGAAGCTGGGTGCCTTCTCGGACAGGTCGGCATCGTCGGCCAGTACCGGCGCGACAAAGGTAAAGGCCAGGAGAAGGGCCAGGCCGATCTTGAAAAGACTCAATCGTTTCATCATGGTTCACATCCCTTGCTGCTGCATTGTCATGGGACAGAGTATACCTCTGCAGGGGGGCGTTCTTCAGTGAGACGGCTTCAGGCCAGCAAATCATCCAGCGTGAGCAGGCCGGCCTGGAGGGCCACAAATGCCGTTCGGGCCGATTGCTCCAGAGAACAACTCCACTTGTAGGCCCTGTCCAGGTTTTCTCCCCGGGCGTAAAGACCGTGGCCCCGAACGATACAGATGGGGGCTTCACTCAATGCCTCGGCGACCCGCTGGGGGGCTTCTTCGGTGTATCGTTCATAGGCTACATCCAGTACCGGGACCCGGCCAAAATACAGGCTCCCCTCGAAATCCGGGGGCCGGAAATCGCCGCCCTTGAGGGTCAGGCCCACGGCATGGTGGCCATGGCTGTGAAGCACCGCCCCAATATCCGGCCGACTGGCCTGCACCGCCAGGTGCAGGGGCGCATCCAGTGAGGCCCCGTCAGGGATGGCCTGGCCTTCCCGGCAGGCAATCAGGGCCTCGGCTTGCAGGGTGTCGGCACAGGCGCCGGCGGGGGTGACCCAGATGGTCTCGCCATCCTGCACCGAGGCATTGCCGCTATGACTGTCGTTGTAGCCGTTCTGGCGGAGCAGCCGGTAATAGAGGATCAATGCGAGCCTGGGATCATCGGGAATGGCCGGATTGTTCACGCTGGGATCGATGTGCATAGACTCGGTTTGCCGGGCAAAGACCCATGATTATGCCTCAATGGCTTCCGGCAATTCGACCAGCTCGTCCTCGATCTGTCCATCGTCCCCCAGATAGAGCAGGCGATAGGCCGGGGGTGCGTCCGGGTCCACGGCAAAACCTTCGCTGCCCGGCAGGAACTGGGCGCAGGTGGAGGGGGTCCCGATCAGTTCCAGGTGCTGGTGGCGCCTGCGGGTATTCTGATGGGCATGTCCCCAGATCAGGGCCTTCACATGGGCGTGATTGGTCAGCAGATCCAGCAGGGCCTGTCCGTTTTTCAGGCCTACGGTATCCAGCCAGGGGGTGCCCACCGGGATGGGAGGATGATGCACGGCCACCAGCGTGGGCCGGCGATGGTTCTTTTTCAGCCGTGCTTCCAAGGACTGCAATTCACTGTCGGCTACATGGCCGGCGGCGGAGCCTGGCAGGTGGCTGTTGAGCTGCATGATATCCCAGCCGTTGAGCCGGACCTGGGCGTCCAGGCGGAAAGGGGGGCGGGAAAGGCTGGCTTCCAGCAGGTCGGGCACATCATGGTTGCCGGGCAGGCATAGAACGGGGACGGAAAAGCCGCCGAAATACTCGATGAAATGTTCATAGGCCGCGCTTGTTTCTTCCTGAACCAGATCGCCGGTGACCAGAATGGCCTGGGCGTCAGAATGGTGCCGACGCAAGTGCGCCAGCACATGACTCAGGGTGGCGGCTGTCTTGGTCCCGCGCAATGCACCCTCTCCACTCGCAAAGAGGTGGGTATCCGTGAGGTGTATGATTTTTTCCATGTTCGGGACCCCTAATCCCGGCCAGCGGCCCTTAAAATCTAGCATACGCCAAGGCAGGATACTGTGACCGATTACTCAGTTATTCAATAGAGGGTTCATTATGTCCAACAAGACCACTCCGGTCAGTGATTTGTTACATGATTATTTATTGGATATCTCCCTGCGGGAGCCGGATGTCCTCAAGCGGCTGCGGGAAGCAACGGCCCGATTGCCCGAGCGCAATATGCAGATCGCGCCGGAGCAGGGCCAGTTCATGCAGCTCCTGCTGAATCTGATGTCTGCTCGTCGTTGCATAGAGGTGGGGACGTTTACCGGTTACTCAACCCTGGCCATGGCCCAGGCCTTGCCGGAGGATGGTCGCCTGCTGGCCTGTGATGTCAGTCGGGAGTGGACCGATATGGGCCGCCCCTACTGGGAGGAAGCCGGCGTGGCCAGTCGTATTGATCTTCGGATTGCCCCGGCCGAAGACACCCTGAAAGCCGAATTGGAGGAAGCCGGGGGCAATGTCTGGGATTTCGCGTTCATCGATGCCGACAAACCTGCTTACCCGCGTTATTTTGATCTCTGCCTGGCCCTGCTGCGTCCAGGGGGGCTGATTGCGGTGGACAATACCCTTTGGGACGGCAAGGTCGCCGATCCGGCGGTGAATGACGAGGATACCCGGGCCATCAGGGCCTTTAATGAAGACTTGCTGTCCGACGAACGGGTAGAGATAAGCCTGGTGCCCATCGGAGACGGGTTGACCCTGGCCCGCAAGCGTTGATGCTGCCGCCTCTGGATCCGCTTGCTCAGCCGGTCTCCCGCCACTTGATGGAGCAGCCCATGCTGGGGGTTTGATCCTCGGGTTCCGGGCCGATACCGGTACGGGCAATTCGGATCATGGCCTCGTAGAGTTCGCGCGGGGTGTCGTCGCTGCGCCGGTGACGGCCGCTGGCATCCAGCCTGCCCCGGTATTGGAGCTTGAGATCAGCGTTAAAGCCGAAGAAGTCCGGGGTGCAAACGGCCCCGTAGAGGCGGGCCACGTCCTGGCTCTCATCCAGCAGATAGGGGAAATCGAAACCGGCCTCCTCGGCCAGGGCTTTCATCTTGTCAAAGCCGTCTTCGGGGTAGGCCTCGGTGTCGTTGGACATGATCGCCACGCTGTTCACACCGTGGGCTTGCAGGTCCCGGGCGTCGCGTACAATCCGATCCAACACGGCCTGAACGTAAGGGCAATGATTGCAGATGAACATGAGCACGGTGCCGTTTTCGCCCCGGCAGTCCTCCAGGGCCCATTCCCGGCCATCCACGCCGGGCAGGGTGAAATCCGGGGCCGGTCGGCCGAAATCGCAATCAGGGGTTTCCAGGCGGGCCATGCTTGATCTCCTCTGAAGGGCACTGGGAAACTGTTGCCAAGCCTCCCTGTAAGCCGTGCCATGGTCAAGGGGGGAGGCATCATCTTATACCGTATTTCTATGAAGCAATGGTCGAGAAAACGTGACGGGCCTTGTAGAATGGGGCATTCTGTGCGTTTTGGCTCAATTTGGCCCCCGGGGTGAGCCCGGGTGTCGCCACAACCCCAGGAGATGACCTGGCATGTCGAAAAACTATCTGTTCACTTCGGAATCGGTGTCCGAAGGGCATCCGGACAAGATTGCGGATCAAGTCTCCGACGCGGTGCTGGACGCATTGCTGGCTGAAGACCCCCGGGCCCGGGTGGCTTGCGAGACCCTTGTCAAGACCGGTTTCGTGATCATTGCTGGTGAAATCACCACCAGCGCCTGGGTGGACCTGGAAGACCTGGTTCGCAAGACCATCGTGGACATCGGCTATGACAGCTCCGAATTGGGCTTTGATGGCCATACCTGTGCGGTGATGAATGCCATCGGCAAACAGAGTGAGCATATTGCCCAGGGCGTGGACCGGGCATCCGAAGAAGAACAGGGCGCTGGTGACCAGGGCCTGATGTTCGGTTACGCCAGCAACGAGACCGATGTCCTGATGCCGGCACCGATTTCCTTTGCCCATCGCCTGGTGCAGAAGCAATCGGAAGTGCGCCGCGCCGGCAAGCTGAACTGGCTGCGCCCGGATGCCAAGAGCCAGGTGACCTTCCGTTACGAGAATGATCGTCCGGTGGGCGTGGACACCGTGGTGCTCTCCACCCAGCACGGGCCGGATGTGAGCAATGAACAGCTCCGCGAGGCGGTGATCGAGGAGATCATCAAGCCGGTATTGCCCGCCAAGTGGATCGACGACAAGACCCGCTATCTCATCAACCCGACGGGCCGCTTTGAGATTGGCGGACCGGTGGGCGATTGCGGTCTGACCGGCCGCAAGATCATTGTCGATACCTATGGCGGCATGGCCCGTCATGGGGGCGGGGCCTTCTCCGGCAAGGACCCCTCCAAGGTGGACCGTTCCGCCGCCTATGCCGCCCGCTATGTGGCCAAGAACATTGTCGCCGCCGGGCTGGCGGATCGCTGCGAGATTCAGCTGTCCTATGCCATTGGCGTGGCCGAGCCCACCTCCATCAGCGTGGATACCTTCGGCACCGGGCAGGTGGACGACGAGAAGCTCACAACCCTGGTCCGGGAGCATTTCGATCTGCGTCCCTACGGCATTCTCAAGATGCTGGATCTGGTGCGGCCCATTTACCAGGCCACCGCCAGCTACGGCCACTTCGGCCGGGAAGACGGGGATTTCCCCTGGGAGAAGACGGACAAGGCCGAATTACTCAAGGATGCGGCCGGGCTCAAGGCCGCACGACAGGCTTAAGTTTTGATGCAAATCCGGGTCGAGGAGCGTTGCGACGGGTCAACCCGCCAGGCTCGACACAGGGATGCAATTGTAGGAACGGCGCTCGCTTCAGAACGATGGAGTTAAACTATGAACGCTGTGGTAACAAACCGTAAAGACGGCGATTTTCACGTAGCCGACCTGTCCCTGGCGGATTTCGGTCGCAAGGAAATCGCCATTGCCGAAACCGAAATGCCGGGGCTGATGGCCCTGCGCGAGAAGTACGTCCAGGAAAAGCCCTTGAAGGGGGCCCGCGTGGCCGGTTCTCTGCACATGACCATTCAGACCGCGGTGCTGATCCAGACCCTGGAAGCCCTGGGTGCCGAGGTCCGCTGGGCCTCCTGCAACATCTACTCCACTCAGGATCATGCCGCGGCCGCCATTGCCGATGCCGGCACCCCGGTATTTGCCTTCAAGGGCGAAACCCTGGATGAGTACTGGGAATTCACCCATCGCATCTTCGAGTGGGAAGGCGAGGGCGCCAACATGATCCTGGATGACGGCGGGGATGCCACCCTGCTGATCAACCTGGGTGCCGAGGCGGAAAAAGATCCCTCCGTTCTGGGCAATCCCGGGAGTGATGAGGAAAAGGCCTTGTTCGCCGCCATCAAGAAGCGGTTGGACGAAAAGCCGGGCTGGTATGCCAAGGTCAAGTCCCAGCTGAAGGGCGTGACCGAAGAAACCACCACCGGGGTGAACCGCCTGTATCGCATGCAGAAGGACGGCACCCTGGATTTCCCGGCCATCAACGTCAACGATTCTGTGACCAAGTCCAAGTTCGACAACCTCTATGGTTGCCGTGAATCATTGGTGGACAGCATCAAGCGGGCCACTGATGTGATGGTGGCCGGCAAGGTCGCCGTGGTCTGCGGTTATGGCGATGTGGGCAAGGGCTCGGCCCAGTCCTTGCGTGGCCTGGGTGCCACGGTGTGGATCACCGAAATCGATCCTATCTGTGCCCTGCAGGCATCTATGGAAGGGTATCGCGTGGTGCGGCTGGAAGATGTGCTGGATCAGGTGGATATCTTTGTCACCGCCACCGGCAACTTCAACGTCATCAGCGCCGATCAGATGGCCAAGATGAAAGACCAGGCGATTGTCTGCAACATCGGTCACTTCGACAATGAAATCGATGTGGCCGGTCTCAAGCAGTACGACTGGGAAAACATCAAGCCCCAGGTGGACCATGTGATCTTCCCCGATGGCAAGCGGATCATCCTGCTGGCCGAAGGGCGTCTGGTGAACCTGGGCTGTGCCACCGGCCACCCCAGCTTCGTCATGTCGGCCAGCTTCACCAACCAGGTGATGGCCCAGATGGAGCTGTTCAACAAGCCGGATGAGTACGACAACAAGGTCTATGTCCTGCCCAAGCATCTGGACGAGGAAGTGGCCCGTCTGCATCTGGACAAGATCGGTGCCAAGCTGACCCGCCTGTCCAACGAGCAGGCCGACTACATCGGCGTGCCCCAGGAAGGGCCCTACAAGCCGGATTATTATCGCTACTGATAATTAAGTCGGCTTGGCAGGATCAGGAGGGGCCCGGTTTCGGGCCCCTTTTTTGATTGAGCTTGTAGGAGCGGATTTATCCGCGAAGGCGTTCGGAGGCCGCGAGGCGTTCTAGTCAATCGCGGATAAATCCGCTCCTACGGCGCGTTCATCCTCCCCGTTTTCCAATGGAGCGCAAACATGTACGAGAAGGAATACGAAATTCGCTGGGTGGATCTGGACCCTAACGGCCATATGCGCCACAGCGCTTATCTGGATTACGGTGCTCAGATCCGTCTTTCAGCCATGGCTGAATATGGTTTGAGCATGGTCGAGATGGCCAAGCAGGGTGTTGGTCCGGTGCTGTTCAAGGAAGCCATCGAGTATCGCCGCGAGATTCGCGGTGGCGAGACTATTCGGGTAGCGACAGAACTGAGTGGCCTGTCGGTGAACGGCAAGCATTGGCGCATGCGTCACTTGATCAAAAAGGCCGATGGGGAACTGGCTGCAGTGATCGAGGTTCAGGGGGCGTGGTTGGATCTCAAGGCCCGCCGCGTGGCTCCGGCGCCGGAGACGATCCAGGCCATGGTGGGCCGCATGCCGCGATCCGAGGATTTCGAGGAATTCGATTCCAGCAAGCGCTGATGGTGCGGGCCTTGCCGACTTGATTCGGTCCACCTTTAGGTGAGGCTCACCTCATTGCCGATCTCCAGTTGGAGGCTGTCGGCCGCGCTGGCCTGATTGATGGCGATCTCCACCAGGCCCATGGAATTGCAATACCACAGGGGTTCGCCCGGCGGTACGCTGGAAAAGGTAAAGCCGTGGGACAGGGGCCGCCCCCCGACCGTGACTGTCTGGTCTTCCTGCAAGCGACCGGCAGGTATGCCGGTGACGCAATTGCCGTAGCCATCAATGTAGATGATGGAGGCTTCCGGGCAATGGGCCTGGATCGGGTCATAAAGGGGGCGGGCACCGATGGCGGTTGGGCTATAACCGGCGGCCAGCTGTCCAGCAAAAGGGGCAAACAGGTCGCGGCCATGAAAGCTGCTGGAAAGGGGGGCGGGATGCCAGGTAATCTCCCACCATTGGGCCGACGCATCGGTCTCGGTCACGCTGCTGAGCAAACCGTTATCCGGGCCCACGAACCAGATGCCTCGACTCTCGACGGCTACCGGGTAACGGGCACTGCCCACACCCGGGTCGACGACGGCCAGACAGATGTCGCCGGGTAGAAATTGCCGGGATAAGGCGCTTAGCAGCCGTCCGGCGGAGGCCGGTTGAAAACGGGGAGCGTCATGCATCAGGTGGATGAAGGGTTGATTGCTGTAGCGCCGGGCGGCGGCTTCCAGCTCACCTTGATAGGGCCCCTGGTGTTGAAAGTCGGTAAATGCGAACAACATGCTGGTATCCTTCTTTGGCCGGTTCAAAGCGCCGTTACACAGGATTCATTCGGATAGTGTAGCCTTTAATGATTAGGGGGAAGGTACCGCTCAACTGAATACTGCCCTTGTGTGTCTGCGGGTGCCCGTGGTGATGGGCCAAACGCAGGCCAGGGGACGATAGCTTGCCAGGGGAATACATTGAAAGTCCTGCATGTGTTTGACCAGATCGACGCGGGCGAGCGCCATCAGTTGCTCGGGATGAAGGCGCGCGGCGTCGAGCTGATGGTGGTTTGTGCCCGTGGCGCGGAATTCCAGGCTGATCTGGAACAGGCCGGTATTCCGGTGCATCACATCCAATGGCGTCGTCGTCTGGACCGACAGGCAATTGCCACCTTGCGTGAACTGGTTCGCCGCGAGGTACCGGATATAGTCCATGTCTATGTCAAGCGGGCCCTGTCCAACGTGATTCGCGCGATTGATGACCTGCCGCCGCGGCTGGTGGCTTATCGGGGCATTGTGGGCAACCTCCACTGGTTGGATCCCTCCTCCCGCCGGACCTTTCTTCATCCTCGCGTGGATCGGATTATCTGTGTCTGTGAGGCCATTCGCCAGGATCTGCTGGCCAACCGTCTTTGGGGCTGGCATTTGCCGGAGCACAAGGTGGTGACGGTTCACAAGGGGCATTATGTGGATTGGTGGCAAAATATGGCCCCTCCGGAGAACCTGAGTGAGGTGGGTGTGCCGCCGGAGGTGCCGGTGATCGGCTGCGTGGCCCAGATGCGCAAACGCAAGGGTGTGCCGGTGCTGGTTGAGGCCCTGGAGCAAATGGAGAACCGCCGTGCCCATCTGGTGCTCATCGGCCGGGTGGGGGATCGACGGGTATCGCGTTGCATTGCGCGCAGTTCGGTGCGCGAGCGGATTCATCTGTTGGGTTGGCGCCAGGATGCAGCCCGTCTGGCCGGGGCCTTTGATGTGTTTGTGCTGCCGTCTCTACGTCGCGAGGGTTTGCCCCGGGCCGTGATCGAGGCCATGTGCCAGAAGGTGCCGCCGGTGGTCACCAATTCCGGGGGCAGCCCGGAATTGATTGAGGACGGGATCAGTGGCCGGGTGGTGCCGCCGGGGGATGCCCCTGCCCTGGCCATGACCCTGGATCAGCTTTTGGCCGATGACGACTTGCGCCGGCGCATGGGCGAGGCGGCCGAGGCCCGGATTCGACAGGCCTTCCAGCCGGAGCGAACGGTGGCCGAGACCCTGGCCGTTTATGAAGACCTGATGACGCCTTCGAACTGACAGAAGCAGGGCGTGGGGCCGAACTTGCCGTTTGGCTCCCAATCGGCGAAAATTGCGCTTTCGAATTTTCCTGAAGTCTTCGTGTTTCCCGCCGACGCAACCGGTGCCGGCGGCCCCCTGGGCCGGCTGCGGCGTCTTGGTGATCAAGCGTATATCGGTGGGCACCCGCTAACCGGGAGCTTGCATGCCCTCACGTAGAGAACTCGCCAACGCCATCCGTGCTCTGAGCATGGATGCGGTCCAGAAAGCCAATTCCGGTCATCCCGGTGCCCCCATGGGCATGGCGGATATCGCCGAAGTCCTCTGGAATGATTTTTTCCGCCACAATCCTCTCAATCCCAAATGGGACAACCGGGATCGCTTTGTCATGTCCAACGGACATGGCTCCATGCTGGTCTACTCGGTACTGCATCTCACCGGCTATGACCTGCCCATGGAGGAGCTGAAGAATTTCCGCCAGCTTCATTCCCAGACCCCCGGCCACCCGGAATACGGCTATGCACCCGGGGTGGAGACCACCACCGGTCCCCTGGGCCAGGGCCTGGCCAATGCCGTGGGCATGGCGCTGGCGGAGAAGGTCCTGGCGGCCCGCTACAATCAGCCGGGTTACGGTATTGTGGATCACTTTACCTATGTCTTTCTGGGTGACGGCTGCCTGATGGAAGGCATTTCCCATGAGGCCTGCTCCCTGGCCGGCACCCTGGGTTTGGGCAAGCTGGTTTGTTTCTACGACGACAACGGCATTTCCATCGACGGCGAGGTGGAGGGCTGGTTCACCGACGACACCCCCGCCCGCTTCGAGGCCTATGGCTGGCATGTGGTGCGGGACGTGGATGGTCACGACCCGGCAGCCGTTAAGGCGGCCATCGAGCAGGCCCAGGCCGAGACCGGCAAGCCCAGCATGATCTGCTGCAAAACCGTGATTGGCTTCGGCTCCCCCAACAAGAAGGGGACTGCCGGGATCCACGGCGCCGCACTGGGTGACGAGGAAGTGGCCGCCGCCCGCAAGGCCCTGGATTGGCCCCATGAACCTTTTGAGATTCCAAGCGATATCCGGCATGGCTGGGATGCCCGCAGTGATGGCCAAGTGGTGGAAGATGCCTGGCGCAGTCTGTTCGAGCGTTACCGGGAAGATTACCCGGCCCTGGCGGCGGAGTATCAGCGCCGCATGAATGCCGAGTTGCCGGGCGACTGGGAAGCCATCTGCGGTGAATTAATCACCAAGATGGACCAGGCCGGCGAGAAGATGGCGACCCGCAAGGCCTCCGGCAAATGCCTGGACGAGCTGGGCCACGCCCTGCCGGAATTGATCGGCGGTTCGGCGGACCTGAGTGGTTCCAACAACACCCAGTTCAAGGAAGCCAAGACCATCACGGCGGCCGATCCCGACGGCAACTATGTCTTCTATGGTGTGCGTGAGTTTGCCATGTCGGCCATGGTCTCCGGCCTGACCCTGCATGGCGGCTTTGTGCCCTATGCCGGAACCTTCCTCACCTTCTCCGACTACGCCCGCAATGCGGTGCGCATGTCGGCGCTGATGAAGGTGGGCTCCATCTATGTCTATACCCATGACTCTATCGGTCTGGGGGAAGACGGGCCCACCCATCAATCGGTGGAGCATCTGGCGTCTCTGCGCCTGATTCCCAATATGACCCTGTGGCGGCCCTGTGACACGGTGGAGACCGCCGTGGCCTGGCAGGATGCCGTGGAGCGTCGTGACGGACCCACTTGCATGGCCCTGTCCCGCCAGGGATTGCCGTATCAGCCCCGCAGTGGTGAGACCATCGGCCAGATTCGCCGGGGCGGCTATGTCTTGTCCGACAGCGACGGCGAGCCGGAGCTGATTCTCATGGGCACCGGTTCCGAGGTGGCCCTCTGTGTCGAGGCGGCTGAACAGCTGCGTCAGGACGGGGTCAAGGTACGCGTGGTCTCCATGCCCTCGGTTTGCCTGTTCCAGCGCCAGGAACGTGACTATCGCCGCGCGGTACTGCCCGAGACGGTGCGCGCTCGGGTGGCGGTGGAAGCCGGCGTCACCGAAGGCTGGCACCGCTGGGTGGGTGAAGACGGCGTGGTGGTGGGCTTGGACCAGTTTGGTGAGTCCGCTCCGGCCGACGATGTCTTCCGGCATTTCGGATTCACCGTGGAGCGGGTGGTGGAAGCCGCCCGCGAGAGCCTCAAGAATCTCAATAACTGATTTATAGAACCCTGAAGGGAGTAGATGTCATGGCGATCAAGGTAGCAATCAATGGTTATGGCCGTATCGGCCGCAATGTGCTGCGGGCCCTGTATGAAGCGGGCCGTACGGACGAAATCCAGGTGGTGGCCATTAACGATCTGGGTGATGCCCAGACCAATGCCCATCTGACCCGTTTCGATACCGCTCATGGCCGGTTTCCCGGCGAAGTGAAGGTGGAGGGCGACAACCTGGTCGTCAACGGTGACAAGATCAAGGTGCTGGCCGAGCGTGACCCGGCCAATCTGCCCTGGGGCGAGCTGGGCGTGGACCTGGTGATGGAATGCACCGGTTTGTTCGCCAAGAAGGACAAGGCTGCCGCCCATATCAAGGCGGGCGCCAAGAAGGTACTGATCTCCGCCCCCGCCGGCAAGGATCTGCCCACCATCGTTTACGGCGTCAACCATGACAGCCTCAAGGCCGATGACACCGTGGTGTCCAACGCCTCCTGCACCACCAACTGCCTGGCCCCGCTGGTCAAGCCGCTGAATGACAAGATCGGGCTGGAATCCGGCCTGATGAACACCATTCATGCCTACACCAATGACCAAGTGTTGACCGATGTTTATCACTCGGACCTGCGTCGGGCCCGTTCAGCCACCATGTCCATGATCCCCACCAAGACTGGGGCCGCCGCGGCCGTGGGTCTGGTGCTACCGGAACTGGACGGCAAGCTGGACGGCTTTGCCGTGCGGGTGCCCACCATCAATGTCTCCATGGTGGATCTGAGCTTCACCGCTTCCCGGGAAACCACCGTGGAAGAGGTCAACAGTGTGCTCAAGGAAGCCGCCGAAGGCCCCCTCAAGGGTGTGCTGGCCTTCTGTGAGGATCCCCTGGTGTCGGTGGACTTCAACCACGACCCGGCTTCCTCCACCGTGGATGCCGGTCTGACCAAGGTGCTCAACGGCAAGCTGGTGAAGGTCTGTGCCTGGTACGACAACGAGTGGGGCTTCTCCAACCGGATGCTGGATACTGCCCTGGCCGCGATGAAGGCCTGAGGTCAAAACGGCCCTGTTTCACCCTGACGGGCGCCGATACTCTCGGCGCCCGCTTCTGTTTCAAGCAACTGATGGAGGCTGGCAATGACCATCCTCAAGATGACGGACCTGGATCTTCGCAATAAGCGCGTGTTGATTCGCGAGGATCTGAATGTGCCGGTCAAGGACGGCAAAGTCAGCAGTGATGCCCGGATTCGGGCTTCATTGCCCACCATCAAGGCCGCCCTGGAGGGCGGTGCCCGGATCATGCTCATGTCCCATCTGGGGCGACCCACCGAGGGTGAATATGACCCGGCCCAGTCCCTGGCGCCGGTGGCGGATCGCCTCACCGAGCTCCTGGGGCGCAAGGTACGCTTGGCTGAGGACTGGATCGACGGGGTGGACGTGGCTGAAGGCGAGGTGGTCCTGTGCGAAAACGTGCGATTCCTCAAGGGCGAGAAAGCCGATGATGAAGCACTGGCCCGGAAGATGGCCGCCCTCTGCGACATCTATGTGATGGATGCCTTCGGCACGGCCCATCGGGCCCAGGCCTCCACCCATGGGGTAGCCCGCTTTGCCCCGGTGGCCTGCGCCGGGCCGCTGCTGTCCCGGGAGCTGGATGCCCTGGGTCATGCCCTGGAGGACCCCAAACGCCCGCTGGTGGCGATTGTGGCCGGCTCCAAGGTGTCCACCAAGCTTACCGTGCTGGAAAGCCTCAGCAAGGTGGTGGATCGCCTGATCGTGGGGGGGGGCATTGCCAATACCTTCATCGCGGCTGCCGGTTACGATGTGGGCAAGTCCTTGCACGAGCCGGATCTGATTCCCGAGGCCAAGCGGCTGATGGAGCAGGCCCGCGCCAAGGGCGGCGAGATTCCGGTGCCTACGGATGTGGTGGTGGCCACGGAATTCGACGCCAGTGCCGAGGCGGATGTGAAGCCGGTGGATGAGATCACGGCCGACGAAATGGTGTTGGATATCGGCCCTGACACGGCCGAAGCCTTTGCCGGCAGCCTCAAGGAAGCCGGGACCATTGTCTGGAATGGGCCGGTGGGTGTGTTCGAGTTTGATCAATTCGGTCAGGGCACACGCGTATTGGCCGAGGCCATTGCGGAGTCACCCGCATTTTCCATTGCCGGCGGTGGCGACACCCTGGCAGCCGTGGACAAGTACGGTATCGCCGATCAGGTTTCTTATATCTCCACGGGTGGGGGTGCCTTTTTGGAGTTCTTGGAAGGCAAGACCCTGCCGGCGGTGGCAGTGCTCGAAAGCCGGGCCAATGAGAAGGTGGCCGCAGGCAGTCAAGGCTGATTGCGTTGACGGCTTAGTGGGCAGTTCCCAGTTAAAAACACCGCCTTCGGGCGGTGTTTTTTTATGCCATATAAAAACCTGTCGTATTAGAGGCTTCTTCGAGGCTATCGCCTAGTAACCATAATAGCTGGAAACGACCAGCCCTCTATATCGGCAAAGTAATCGAAGCCAAAGCCGACTCATACCGACACTACTTTCAGTCTGGAGGATCGAGTACAGGGTGGAACTGGCCAGGGCTGTGCGCGACAGGGATGTCGCACCCAGAGCCCCAGGGATGGGTCCATGCGTCCCTGGACAGTTCCACCCTGTACTTGAGCCGTGAAGTTTAAACAGAAACCTATATCCTCAGCTGGCGGTAGCTTGAACGGTCCCGAAAATGCTAATGAAAAACACTTTAAACGGACCCAGTTCGAACACGGTTCAGTGTTTCAATGGCTCAAACATCCAACAATGTCAGATTACAACCCTACGAGGAGATTCACGCCTTGCCAGCCGAAGGGAGTGGACTGCTTTCAGAGCTTCACGGCTCGATCACAAGGTGGGATGTTCCAGGGACGCCGTGCACCCATCCCTGGGGGCTCTGACGAAAACATCCTGTTTTCGACAGCCCTGGAACATCCCACCTTGCGCTCGATCCTCCAGACTGAAAGCCGCGGAGGGGGTGAGCTGGCTTTGGCTTCGATTGCTTTGGCGATGTAGAGGATTCTCCATTGTCGGCCTTATGGATTGATCTTAGCCCAGCTTCTTGTCGCGGACGTCAATCAGCTGCAAGTGCCATGAGAAACAGGTTGTGAACTTCCATTGGGCCGAATATTCGGTCTAGATGTTATATTCCCCCTAGGCGTCGATTGAGGCGCTGACATGATCGGCTCCCTTCTCACTGCCATGAATGAACGGTTTTCCTATGCCAAGAAGAACCAAGATTGTCGCCACCCTGGGTCCCGCGGTGGATTCGCCGGAACAAATGCTGGCGCTGGTAAAAGCCGGCGTGGACGTGGTGCGCATCAACTTTTCCCACGGCAGCGCCAGGGATCATGGCCGCTTGGTGGCCCTGGCCCGGGATGCCGCCGAACAGGCCGGACGAGACGTGGGCGTGTTGGCGGACCTTCAGGGGCCGAAGATTCGGATCGATGCCTTTGTTGATGGGGCGGTTGATCTCAAGGAAGGGCAAGCCTTCGCCCTGGACGCGGAGCTGGATCCCGCAGGCGGCGATGACACGGTGGTGGGTCTGACCTACAAGAACCTGCCGGTAGATGTTTTTCCGGGAGATGTTCTGCTCCTGGATGACGGCCTGATTGCCCTGCGGGTGGAATCCATCGACGGCAGCCGCATTCATACCCGCGTGGAAATGGGCGGCAAGCTGTCCAACCACAAGGGGATCAATCGCCAGGGGGGCGGCTTGTCGGCACCGGCTCTGACCGAAAAGGACCTGGAGGATATCAAGACCGCCGCCGAGCTGGATGTGGATTATCTGGCCCTGTCCTTTCCCCGTTCCGGTCAGGATGTGGACCAGGCCCGGCAATTGCTGCGGGATGCCGGTGGCCAGGGCGGGGTGGTGGCCAAGATTGAGCGCAGTGAAGCGGTCACCAATCTGGACGAGATTGTGGTGGCCAGTGATGCGGTGATGGTGGCGAGGGGTGATCTTGCGGTGGAGATCGGTGATGCCGAGCTGGCCGCGGTTCAAAAGATGATCATCCATCGGGCCCGGGAATTGAACCGGGTGGTAATCACCGCCACCCAGATGATGGAGTCCATGATCAATCAGCCGCGCCCCACCCGGGCCGAGGTGCTGGATGTGGCCAATGCGGTGCTGGATGGGACCGATGCCGTCATGCTGTCGGCGGAGACCGCCACCGGGCAGTTTCCCATTCGGGTGGTGGAAGCCATGCATGGGGTTTGCGTGGGGGCTGAGAAGCAGCGCCGTACCCAGCGCTCCCGGCATCGCCTGGACAGTCGCTTTGAGCGGATTGACGAGGCGGTGGCCATGGCCGCCATGTATACCGCCAATCACCTGGAGACTCGTGCCATCGTCGCCATGACGGAATCCGGATCCACGCCACTGTGGATGTCCCGGATTCGTTCCGGGATCCCAATCTATGCCTTGACCCGTCACCGGAGTACCCGCCGTCGGGTCACCCTCTATCGGGGGGTGTATCCGGTGGATTACGACATTCTCCATCATGACCCGAAACGCATTATCGAAGATGCTGTGCGAGTGCTTCGAGATATGGGCGCTGCCGAGGCCGGTGATCAGCTGATTTTCACCAAGGGGGATTTTGAAGGGGTGTCGGGCGGCACCAACGCCATGAAGATTGTGACTGCCTGAACCAACTCCCTAGCCCAGATGCGTGATGGACTCGCTCAACCATTGATCCAGCCCGGAGAAGCATTTTCTGGCTGCCTTAACCGGGCTGTGGTCTCTGTCTTCCGGCAAGGGGTAATGATCCAGCCAGTGGGAGAAGCGCTGCCATTGGGCTTCACGGCTCCGGCCATAGGCCTGGACGAAATGAACCGCCTTGCGACATGCCCGGGGTAGGGCCAGCTGCAGATGTTTCTCGGCAACCTCGCTGTTCCAGGCCAGATATTCGCCAAAAAAACTCACACCCAGGGCATCGGCTTCATTTTGAATGGGGGCCATCAGAGCCAGTGGCGGAAAGGGGGCGGGCGTGCTCTTCAGAATGATCAGGTCCCGCTCGATCCAGCGGGATTTATTGATGACCATCTCCGGAAGCGTATGGTGTCCTCCCTTTGGGCAACGACTGAGCATGATTTCCATCAGTCGGAAGTAGGAAAAGAGGTGGCCCAGCAAGTGCCGATAGACCCGTGCTTCAACCAGGTCGGCGAAAGTGCGGGCAAAGAGGGGATTGCGCTGGAATCGTTCCCGCACATCCGCAGTTTCACTTAGTAGCTGGTGGCTCAAGCCACTGTTTGACTCAAGGGCAAGGCGAACCATATGAGTATTCCGGACATGGCCAGCAAGGAAATCCAGCTAAGCAGCATACCCCAGAATCGTCCGAAGCTGATACCGGCGGTTTGACTCAGGCCCCAGGCATGAAGCAGACGACCCAGTATCAAGCCGCCCCCCAGCAGATAGAGCGTGGCCGGATGCAGGCCCTGAACCTCCAGCAGTGCCAACAGAATAAGCCCCAGGGGCAGGTTCTCCACCGCATTGCCGTGGGCCCGCATGGCCAGGGCCAGGTCTTCCTTGCCGCCATTGTTGATGCCCACCCTATGTCGGCGGCGAAGCGGGGCAATGCGTGCCGCCAGGGCAATCATCAATAGGGCGCCGAGTCCGGCGTAGAGACTGGTAACCGGTAAGGCAATCATGGTCCGCCCTCTTTTTGTTGGTAGCCATTGATGGCTTCGGCCAATCCCGGGTTATTCTCGATTATGGCCGAGGTCAGGCGTCGCCGGTAGTCCATGGGAAGCGCATGTTCCCGGGCGCCGTCCAGAATATGACGCACATAATGCCAGTCGGTGATGAGGTCGTCCCGGGCGGCCTTGGGGTGATAGGTGTGAACCTCATCGTGAATCACTTGGCCATCAGGCCAGATCAGCTCGATGGGGCCGCGCCGATAATCCCGTCCTTCGTCCTCGATCTCATCCAGGGTTCGGGCCTCGGGCTGGCCCCCATGGGCAACCCACTGGGCGGGGATATCGTATACCACGCCCCAGACCGTTTCGCTGCCGCCGGGCAGAATACCCGCCGCTGCACAGTTGTTGATCCCGCCCCAGACCGGAAAGGTGAAACGAAAGGGCTGACGAGTGCAGGCAACACCCAGAATACGGGCATTGCCCTGCAACCGCGCCTGACTGTTGAGGCGTTGCGAGGAAAGATTGGAACCATACTGAAAAATACGCATTGGAAGAACTTACCCGAGGGCTCCGGGGGGTGGCAAGATCGGAATCGGCAGTCATTGCTGTGGCCGGGCCCATGACAAACGCCACTCAAGCTGCCAATCTGATTATCATGCAGTGGTGATTTCATTCCGGTACAGGCCGGCTTGAGGGAAGGAGACAGGTGGTGAAGCGGATCCTTGGATGGTCGATAGCCCTGATCGGGCTCAGTGTTGCTGTGGCGGCAGTAGCCTTTTTCCTGGCCCTGCGGGCCAGCCTACCGGATCTGGACGGAGAATTGACCGTGGCCGGCCTGACGGATGAAGTCACGGTACTGCGGGATGAGCAGGGAGTGGCGACCTTGCGTGGTCACAGGTCCGAGGATCTGGCTTTCGCCACTGGCTTTGTGCATGCCCAGGACCGTTTCTTTCAAATGGATACCCTGCGTCGTTCTGCTGCGGGGGAACTGGCTGCCCTGTTCGGCGATGCAGCCCTGGATTTTGACCGGGAGCGACGTCGCTGGCGGGGACGGGATCATGCCAGGGCCACCCTGGCCCTCCTGCCCCATGAGGAGCAATCCCAGGTTTCCGCCTACACCGAGGGTGTCAACGCCGGTCTCTTGGCCCTGGGGGCGCGGCCCCCGGAGTATTGGTTGCTGAGGCAGCAGCCCGAGCCCTGGCAGCCCGAGGATAGCCTGCTGGTGGGTTTGTCCATGTTTTTCTACCTGACTGATGAGCGGGGAGATCGGGCCCACCGCCTGGATCAAATGGCGGCAGAACTGCCCTCATCGGTGGTGGATTTGCTGCTGGATCGTGCCGATCCCCGGGCCGCTCCCATCGTGGAAGAAGCATTGCCTCGACCCGCTCCTCTGCCTGAGCCTGACACATTCCAGGTCCGGGATTTCGAGGAAGTGATAATGGACCATGACCGCCTTTTTGGCGGTGTTGAGCCTCTGCCGGGCAGCAATAGCTGGGCTGTGGCTGCTTCCCTGAGCGAGGATGGCCGTGGCTTGCTGGCCGGTGACATGCATCTGGGTATCAGCCTACCCAACACCTGGTATCGCCTGAATCTGGAAAGATCGGGCGCCGATCCGCGGAGCATTCGGGGTGTCAGTCTGCCCGGGGTGCCCGGGGTGATCGCCGGTAGCAATGGCTCGGTGGCCTGGGCTTTCACCAACAGTTACGGGGACTGGTCCACCCGTGTTCGCGTGGAGTGGGTTGATGAGGCACAACAGCGCTATCAAACACCCGATGGGGAACGGGATCTGGAGGTTCACGAGGAAACCATTGAGGTGAAAGGTGGTGAGGATGAGATCGTTCCCTATACCTGGACCGAATGGGGGCCGCTGCTGGAAATCAATGAGGAGGAAGCCCACGCCCTGGTCTGGACCGGCATGCTGCCGGGAGGGCTAGGGTACGGTTTTCCGGCTCTGCATGAAGCCGAGAGTCTGGCAGAAGCCCTGGATGCTGCGGCTGGATTGGGTATGCCGCCCCAGAATATTCTCGTGGTGGACCGGGCAGGCGATATCGCCTGGGGTATTGCCGGCCGCATCCCGGAAAGGGGCAACTGGATTGAGAGCGGGCAGCGACTGCCCGATTCCTCCGATTTCCAGTCCCACTCCGGCTGGCTGTCGCCGGAAAGCTATCCCCGGGTGGTGGCACCGGAAAGGCAGCGCCTCTGGACCGCCAATGCCCGGGTCGCCGGAGGCGATCACCTGGAACAGGTGGGCGATGGCGGTTATCCGGCCGCGGCCCGTCAGCGCCAGATCCGGGATCGACTGTTCGAGGCCGAACGCTTTGACGAGGCGGCCATGTTGGCCATCCAGCTGGATGATGAAGCCCGTCTGCTCTATGAGTGGGTCCCTTTGGCCATCGAGACCGCCGATTTCGCGGGCAACAGCGAAGCCCGGGATCGTTTTCGTCGGGAGATTACCCATTGGCATGGGCATGCCTGGCCGGAGTCCTCGGGCTATCTCTTCCTGCGCAGTTTCCGGCAGGCGGTCCATGCCCGTGTGCTGGCCCCGCTTGTGCACCCGCTCATGGAAGAGGCGCCCGCATTTGATTTACGTCCCATCCGAAATCGGGAGCCTTTGGTTCGACGGCTGCTCTCGAAGCAGCCCGAGCATTTGCTTGCGCCTGCCTTCGATAGCTGGGCGGAGCTGATGGTGGATGCCATGGATGCGGTGATCGATCGCCACGAGCTGGATGGGGATGCGGCCCTGATGACCTGGGGAGAATACAACGCCACCCGAATTCGCCACCCCCTGAGTGATGCCCTGCCGGGCCTTGGGCGTTGGCTGGATTTGCCCGAGACCTGGTTGCCCGGTGATCAGCATATTCCGCGTGTTCAACTGGGCAACTTTGGGGCTTCCCAGCGCATGGTGGTGAGCCCGGGTCATGAAGACGATGGGATCTTCCACATGCCCGGGGGGCAGAGCGGTCATTTCCTCTCGCCTTGGTATGATGCGGGGCACGAAGACTGGGTGGAGGGTCAGGCGACCCCATTCCTTCCGGGTGAAACCCGTCACAGCTTGCGCCTTCGGGGAGAGTGATCATGTTTTTGCGGACTGCATCAGGCTGCTTGGTTCTGGGCCTGATAATCGGGTTGATGTTATCGGCCTGTGGGGGTGAGGAGCCAGGACTGCGGCATCAGCCGGTGTCGGTGCCGTCGGAATCGGAGAGCTTCGCACCACGTCTGTCGGTGCAGGGGGATCAACTGTATCTGTCCTGGCTCGCGGTGACCGACTCGGGCGAGCATGCCCTTCGCTTTGCTCGATATGAAGACAATGATTGGTCCTCGGTTCGGACGGTGGCCCAGGGTAAGGACTGGTTTGCCAACTGGGCCGATACCCCGGGAGTACGGCCGGTGGGGGCCTGGTTGTTTGCCCATTGGCTGGTTCGCAGCGGGCCCGGCACCTATGACTATGACATTCACGCCGCCTGGTCCAATGACGAGGGAGAAAGCTGGGGAGAGCCCTTCATTCTGCACCGTGATGGGGTACAGGCAGAGCATGGTTTTCTGTCCTCGGTGGTGTTGCCCGACGGCGACCTTGCCGTGACTTGGCTGGATGGCCGTCATATGGCGGGGAGCATGACGGGCGAGGCCGGCCACGACCATCATGAACACCATGAACACAACGGACCCATGACGTTGCGTTGGCAACGATTGGTTCCAGGTCAGCCCGTGAAGCATCAGGATCCGAGCCAGGAACTGGATGATCGGGTCTGCGATTGTTGCATGACTGCCAGTGTGCTGGATGAACAAGGGCCCTTGGTGTTTTATCGCGACCGGAGCGAGTCGGAGGTTCGGGATATCGCCTGGCAGCGTCCCTGGCTTGAGGATTCCGAGTCAGCGGAGCAGTCACCCGATGGAGGGGCGGTGGCAGACGATGATTGGGAAATTGCCGCCTGCCCGGTGAATGGTCCTGCTGCGGCACGGAGTGGTGATTCCGTGGGAGTTGCCTGGTTTACTGCCGCGCAGGAGCAGCCCCGGGTCTTGTTCACCCATGGCCGGGCAAATGAATTTGCCGATGCCAGACGTCTGGATGAGGGGCGGGCACTGGGGCGAACAACCTTGAGTGATTGGCCCGAAGGGGGCTGGCTTGCCGTCTGGATGGAGCGATTGGACGACGATACCGCCTTGCGTGCGCGTTTGCTGGATGAAACGGGCAAGCAGGCGGTTCAGACTCTGGCCTCGATCCCAGGCAGTCGACAGAGCGGCTTTCCCGTGTCCGTGAAGCAGGGTGATTCGGTCTTTCTTGCCTGGACTGACATGGATACTCAAGGAAAACGTCGATTGCGCTTGGCCCGACTGTCTCCGGGAGAGCGCTGATGATCGGGGCGGGGCTGGTTCTCCTGTCCACTGGTGGGGCCTTGGCCCGCTGGTTCTGGAACCGCTCCATTCAGGGCTTATTGGCACTGTTGACGATCCTGGCCGGACTGTCGGCCTTGTCGATTCTCTTATTGTATTTTTACCTGGATGACGCAGTGGATCGACAGATGCTGCTGTCGGTGGCCTTATTGCTATTGTCGGTGGGGGCACTGATTTTTCTCAGCATCCGCTTTGCCCGGGCATTTATTCGCCGCAACATCACCCCTTTGCTGGTGGGCCTGGACCGCATGTACCGAGATGAGAAGCCACGGGTGGATGTCAGTGGCATGACGCAGGAAATGCGTCGCATTGCCCAGAGTCTGGAATCGGTGGATTCGATACGTCGCGAAGATGAGGCCCGCTTGAGACTGCATCTGGAAAAAGTCCCCCTGGCAATCGTGGAATGGGATCGGGGCTTTCGGGTGATGGATTGGTCCAGGAGTGCCCAGGCCTTGTTCGGCTGGTCGGCTGAACAAGTGACGGGGCTCAGGGCCACGGACTGGTCATTTGTCTATGAGGATGATCTGCCTGATCTGGAAAGTTACTTGCGCCAATTGATGTCCGGCGGCCAGGACCGTTTTCGTTTCGAAACCCGGAACTGGACCCGGGAAGGACGAGTGATTCACTGTGCCTGGTTTACAACGGTGTGCCGGGACGAGCAGGGTAAAATTCAATCCTTTCTCACTTTCGTCATGGATGTGAGTGATCGGGTTTTGGCGGAAGAAGAACTACGTAACGTCAACCAACAGCTAGAATGGCGAGTCATGTTGCGGACCCGGGAGCTGGAATTGATTAACCGGGAACTGGAATCCTTTTCCTATTCCGTGTCCCATGACCTACGGGCCCCTTTAAGGGGTATTGATGGTTTCTCCCAGGCTCTGGAGGAAGATTACGCAGAGCAGCTGGATAAAACCGGTCACCATTACATCGAGCGGATTCGCCATGGTGCCCGACGCATGGGACAGTTGATCGATGATCTCCTGCAGCTTTCCCGGGTCAGCCGTTTTGAGCTGGATCTTAAGCCTGTCTCCATTACCGAGCTGGCTACCCGGGTTTGCCAGGAACTGGATGAGGCCCAGGCGGATCACCCGGTGGAATGGCAGGTGGAGGCGGGGCTGGAAACCCGGGCGGATCCGGCCATGGCCCGATTACTATTGGAAAACCTGCTCGCCAATGCCTGGAAATTCACCGCCCGGCAGCCCCATCCCCGGGTGGTTCTGGGTCGGGAACAGCAGGATGGAACAGAGGCGTTTATACTCCGGGATAATGGCGCGGGTTTTGACCCGGAGCAGCTTGATCGCCTGTTTACGCCTTTTCAACGCCTCCACAGCCAGCATGAGTTCGAGGGCACCGGCATTGGCCTGGCTACCGTGCATCGCATCATTCAGCGTCACGGTGGCCAGATCAGAGCGGAGGGGGCACCCGGGAAGGGCGCGCGCTTTATTTTCAATTTTGGCAATTGGGTTTACGACAATGACAAATGAAATGGCCGGTCGATCGGAAATACTCGACAATCCCATCCTCTTGGTGGAGGACAGCCCCGATGATGTGGAATTGACCATCCGGGCGCTGCGGCGTAATAAGGTGGAAAACGAGATCTTGGTGGCCGAGGATGGCCAAAAGGCCCTGGAGATACTGGGCATTGCCACGGAGGGAGGGGTTGTCATTGATCCACTGCCGGCCCTGGTATTGCTGGATATTCAGCTACCGAAGCTGGATGGGCATCAGGTGCTCAGGCGAATTCGCGCCGATGAGCGGACTCGCTTTCTACCCGTGGTGGTGTTGACGTCCTCGGTGGAGGAGCGGGACCGGGCCGAGGCCTACTCCCTGGGGGTGAACAGCTATGTACAAAAGCCCATTCATTCCGAGGTGTTCACCGAGGCGGTGGGACGACTCGGGCTTTACTGGTTAGTGGACAACAAGGCCTTTTAGGTTGAGCGAAATTTCACCGGGAAACGGGACGTTCCGACAGGCCAGTGGTGACCAGTTGGTGGATGGGGCGTGACTCGATCCAGTCAATCAGAGCGTGCCATTGTCCCCGGTCCTTCCGGGTCTGTTTTTCCGGCAATTCAAAAATCCCCAAACCGTGCTCCACGGCGTGGACATAATTCTGGCTATCTCGCAGGGAGGCCACGAAGGGAATGTCCAGATTGCTCAAAAAGCGTTCCAGCTTGGCATAGACCTTCGTGTTCTGGCGCACCCGGTTGGCGACCACCGCAATCCGGTCCCCCCGGCGACTGACCCGGGCCCGAATCAGCAGGTCCCCGATACAGCGGGAGGCGGCATGGATGTCGATATTGGAGGGCAGAACCGGAATGATGATGGCCTGGGCACCACGGGTGGCCTCGGCAATTCGGTGGTTATCCAATGCCGCAGGGGTGTCAATGACCAGGCGTTCCGTGCCTTCCGGTGGCCGTGTCTGCCAGACCCGGGTGGTGCCGGGCACCGCCTCCGCTGCGCGAATACCTTCAATCCGGGGCCGATCCGGTCCACGCAGTTGCAGCCACTGCCAGCTGGATCCCTGCAGGTCATAATCCATCAGAGCCGTTCGATGGCCCTGATGGGCAAAATAGCTGGCCAGGTTGGTCGCCAGCGTGGTTTTGCCACATCCCCCCTTGGGATTGATGACTACGATGCGTCGCATTATGTCACTTCCCTTGCCGATTACGCTCTTGCGTCGATCAGCTTGCAGTCAATGATTCTTACATATTAGCAGATCGTGAATCAGTGGCGAGTATTGAGTCGGCGAAGCAGATCCGGGGTGCGGGCCGGGTCGGCATTTCTCAAAAAGGCACGGGTTTTCCCCCGAAGTTCGCGGAGATTGGTGCGGGTGATCACCCGTTTGACCTCCAGCAGGGTGGAGGGGTGCATGGAAAACTCACGCAGCCCCAAGCCCAGCAGGAGTCGGGTGTATTGAGGGTCCCCGGCCATCTCGCCGCACATGGATACCGGAATGCCTGCCCGGCGGCCCGCCTGCAGGATATTGGAGATCAGCTTCAGCACCGAGGGGTGAACCGGGTCGTAGAGGTAGTTCACATGGTCGTCCACCCGGTCAATGGCCAGGGTGTACTGGATCAGGTCATTGGTGCCGATGGAGAGGAAATCCACCTGACGGGCGATCTGGTGCGCAGTGAGCGCCGCCGAGGGGACTTCGATCATGGCCCCTATGGGCACGGCCGGGTCGTAATCCTGGCCCCGGGCGTCCAGGCTTTGCTTGGCCACCTCAATCATTTGCTGGGCCTGGAGGACTTCCTGGGTGGTGGCCACCAGTGGCAGCATGATCCTGAGCGGGGCGTCGGCCGAGGCCCGCAGCAGGGCCCGAAGCTGCTTGAGAAAGACATTGGGCTCACTCAGGCTGAAGCGGATGCCCCGCAGGCCGAGCGCCGGGTTGTGGGCATCCTCCGGGCCGTGATCTCGCCCCAGGGCGCGCTTGTCGGCCCCCAGGTCCAGTGTCCGGATGGTCACCGGCAGGCCATCGGCCGTGGCCAGCAATTCCTGGTAGCGTTCATACTGCTCATCTTCACTGGGGAAGTCCGGCCGGTTCATGTAGAGAAACTCGGTCCGGTACAGGCCGATGCCGTCACCGCCGGTTTTACGGAAGAGCTTGAGATCCTCCGGCAGCTCGATATTGGCCATCAACTGGATGCGGGCGCCATCCAGGGTTTCTGCCGCCTGTCCCCGCAGGCTTTTCAGTTCCCGGACATGCTTGAACAGCTCCCGGCGCTTGCGGCGATAGTATTCGATCTCGCGTTCGGCCGGGTTGGCAAACACGGCCCCCTTGAGCCCGTCCACGATCAACGGTTCCCCGTCCCGGAGCAGCTGCCGGGCCCGGTGCAGGCCCACCACGGCGGGAATCCCCAGGCTGCGCGCGATAATACTGGTATGGGATAGCGGTCCGCCGGATTCGGTGATCAGGGCGCGAACCCCCCGACTCTGCATCAGCACTACATCCGCTGGGGAAATATCCTCGGCCACCACCACGGGATAGGCGCTGGCTTCCCGCTGCTGTTCATTCCAGAGTTCGTCCCCTCGAATCAGCAGGCGTTGGACCCGATTCACCACATGGTCCACATCATCCCGGCGGGTTCGCAGGTAGGGGTCTTCCATTTCATCAAAGACGGCCACCAACTCGTCTCGTTGACTCTGCAGGGCCCATTCGGCATTGCATTGCTGCTCGCGGATGATACTTTCCACAGCCTCTGACAGAGCCTCGTCGTCCAGCATCAGCAAATGGGTATCGATGAAGGCCCCGATTTCCGCCGGGGCGTGTTCGGGGATCTGGTCCCGGACGGCACGTAGTTGCCGCTTGGCGGCCTGCCGGGCTTGTTCGTAGCGGTCCACTTCATTGGGGATTTCCGACTGGGGGAGGTTGTATTCCAGGATCTCCAAGGGCTCGCCATCAGCCACATGGGCTTGGCCAATGACAATTCCCCTGGAGACGCCTATCCCGGTCAGAAGCAGACTCAAATCCCTTACTCCTCTTTATTCGCCTTCGTCGAAGCGGTTCTCTACCAGGCCCTTGAGCCGGCGGATGGCCTCGAACGCATCCGGGCCCTCCGCACGAATATGGATAGTGCTTCCCTTGCTGGCTGCCAGCATCATCAGACCCATAATGCTCTTGCCGCTTACATCCCGCTGTTCCCGCTGTACCCGGATATCCGACTTGAAGCGGGAGGCCAGGGTGACAAAACGGGTGGCGGCCCGGGCGTGCATGCCCAGCTTATTGCAGATGGTGACATCGGCTTCCACCCGCTGATCGGCCTGCTCGTTCATGCTCACCCTCTAGTCCAGACTGACATGCCGGGTGACCACCTGTCCCCATTGCTGTTTGAAGTGGGTCGCCAGTCGGTCCACCACATAGACCGAGCGGTGCTGTCCGCCGGTACAGCCCACTGCCACAGTGACATAGCTGCGCCGCCCCACTTCGAAGGGGGGCAACCATTGTTCCAGAAAATCGATCAGGTCGCCCACCATTCTTTGGGCCAGATCCGAGGCATCCAGGTAATCGATCACCTCCTGATCCCGGCCGGTCCGGGGCCGCAGGGCGGGTTCCCAGTGGGGATTGGGCAGACAGCGGACGTCGAAGACAAAGTCCGCATCCCGGGGCACGCCATGCTTGAAGCCGAAGGACTCGAACATCAGGGATAGGGCTGTGTTGCCTTCGTGGTTCAGGCGATCATGAATAAGTTCCCGCAGGCGGTTGGCGGTGAGCCGGGAGGTATCGATCACCAGATCGGCCCGCTCGGCAATACTGGAGAGCAGCCGCCGTTCCTCCTGGATGGCGTCCGGCAAGGTTCGCTCTTGGCCAGACAAAGGATGTCGGCGGCGGGTTTCGCTGTAGCGACGCAGAAGAATATCCTCGTCTGCGTCCAGGAAGATCAGTTCGCAGTGAATCCCGTCCCGGTTAAAGTCGGCCAGCAGGTCGGGCAGGCCTTCCACTTCCTCCGGCCGATTACGGGCATCCACCCCCACCGCCATCTGTTCGTATTCGGGGTCGCCGGTGGCCATGGTTTCCCGAATGAAGTTACGCAGGACCGCCACCGGCAGATTGTCGATGCAGTAATAGCCCATGTCCTCCAGCATGTGCAGGGCCACGCTCTTGCCGGAACCGGACAGGCCGCTAAGGATGGTGAGCTTCATTCGAGGTCTCCCTGGCGTTGGGGCCATCTCTGGCGCCAATATAACAGAGCCGGCGGGGCTCAATGCAGCACTTCGCCGGAATGGGCCGGGGCGGGGTGGATGGTCAGGCGGATGCCTGGGTTTGGTCTTTGTCCGCTTGGATCAGCAATTCGTAAACCGTCTCGGCGTTGTCCGCCTGTCTCAGACGATCACAGAATTCCGCCTGGGAGAAGAGCTGAGCCAGGGCGGCCAGAGCATTGAGATGTTCTTCCGCGCAATGGGTGGGGACCAGCAGGGCAAACAGCATGTCCACCGGGCCGCCATCGGTGGCGTCAAAATCCACCGGCTCGTCCAGGCGAATGAAGGCGCCAATGCTGTAGTTCAGGCCTTCAATACGGCCATGTGGGATGGCCACACCGGAGCCGATGGCCGTGCTACCCAGCCGTTCCCGGCTGATCATGCTGGAAAAGACCTGGCCACGGTTCAGGGCCTGGGCATCCTTGGCGAGTAGCTCGCTGAGAATTTCCAGGGCGCGCTTCTTGCCTCCCGCCTGAGTATGGGCGTCGATCCGTTCGGGGGCTATCAAGTCACTGATCTTCATGGGCTGCATGCTTCGGCTTATGTCTCATCGCCAACCTCCGGAACTTGGAACGGGGCCGGGAAAAGCGGCACAGTCTAGACCTCTCCCGGCCCCGGCTCAAGCTTTGATCACGTTCAGGGCCTAACGATTATCGGATCCCGGTATCGGGGCATTCAGCTTGGCCCCAACTCATCGGGCGTGGGTGGCAGGCGATCGGCCTTGTCCACGGCCGCAGCCCGGTGATCCCGGGCCTTCTCCTTGTGCTTTTTCACCTGCCGGTCCAGCTTGTCCACCAGGCGGTCAATGGCGGCGTACATATCCCCCTCCTTGGCATCGGCAAACAGGGGCTTGCCCACCACGTTGACCTTGGCCTCGGCCTTATGATCCAGCTTTTCGACTGTCAGAATCACGTGCATGCCGTTGATATGGTCGTAATGGCGCTCCAGGCGCTCCATCTTGGTATCCACGTATTCGCGCAGGGAAGGGGTGATATCCACGTGATGGCCGGTCAGATTCATTTGCATGGTGTTGCACTCCTCTCGTGATGCGTCACGCAACGCCACGGACAATCCCGCCGGCCGGCCCGCTGTCAGATGCCGGGGATGCTATCCGTCGCCGCGTGACGAATCGCCACGGGCCGAATTCGCTGCGCGGGGCAGGCTGATGTCCGCCTGCCAAGGCGCTGCCGCGCTCCAGCGCCGGGACCAGCAGGCACTCGGTCCAGCCGATCCCGTTCCACCACGCGGTCCGCGCAGCGGCCTAGGCGTTGACCCGCTTGCGTTCATGGGAAGGGGGGATCCCCATCGCCTCCCGATACTTGGCCACGGTGCGTCGGGCTACCTTGAAGCCGGCGTCCTTGAGGTCGTTCACCAGGCGGCTGTCGCTCAAGGGTTTGGCCGGGTTTTCTTCGGCAACCATGCGCTTGATCCGGGCCCGCACGGCGGTGGCGGAGGTTTCCCCGCCGTCCGACCGTGCCAGCTGGGTCGAGAAGAAGTACTTGAATTCAAAAACGCCCTTGGGCGTGAGCATGTATTTCCGGGTGGTGACCCGGGAAATGGTGGATTCATGCAGGTCCACCATTTCGGCAATCTCCGCCAATACCAGCGGCTTCATGTATTCCTCGCCCTTGTCGAGGAAGTCCTGCTGATGTTCGATGATGGCCGAGGCCACCCGGAGCAGGGTGTCATTCCGCATCTCCAGGCTGCGAACCAGCCAGCGGGCTTCCTGGAGTTGGCCGCGCATGGCCTGAAAGTCGCCACCGCCCTGGCTGCGTTTAGCGACCATGTCGGCGTAGAGACCATTGACGCGGATACTGGGGGTGATCTCGTGATTGAGGGCCACCACCCAGCGGCCTTCCCGGCGTTCCACCACCACATCGGGGACCACATATTCGGTTTCGGCCGCCTGGATGCGGGTGCCGGGGTAGGGATTAAGGCTGCGAATCAAGGACAGGGCGGTCTGGACCGTTTCAGGGTCCGTGCCCATGCTGGTGGCCAGCTTGACGACAGGCTTTTTCACTATCTCGTCCAGATGCTTGTCCACCAGGGCCTCGGCGACCCCGGTTTCTGCCCCTTCTCGGGCCAGGGCCTGCAGCTGTAGCAATAGGCATTCCCGAAGGTCGCGTGCCCCCACCCCGGGTGGATCGAAGGTCTGGATGCGGCGGATGACCATCTCGATTTCATCGTCGCCGATGGTTTCGTCCCCGTTTCTCAATTCGGCCAGGCCCTGATGCAGGTCGGACAGGGATTCCCGCAGGTAGCCGTCTCCGTCGATGCCGTCAATGACCGCCTCGGCGATGGCCTGGTCGGTCTCACTGAAAGGTGCCATCTCCAGCTGCCAGTGGAGATGGTCGTGCAGGGAGGTGCCTTCAGCATTCTCCGCCCGGCGATCTTCCTGAATCTCTTCCTGCCAACCACCGCCGGTGCCGCTGGAATAAAAATATTCCGGGGACTCGAAGCGGGTTTCCACCTCATTGGGAGCGGTGTCTGACTCGGCCGTTGAGCCTTCCTGGCTTTCCTTGTTTTTCTCTTCCTTACGGCCGCTGTCGTCTTCTTCGCTCTCCAGCATCACATTGCTATCCAGCGCCTGGCGGATTTCGGTTTCCAATTCTATAGAGGAGAGCTGCAGCAGACGGATGGCCTGCTGGAGTTGGGGGGTCATGGCCAGTTTCTGGCCGATCTTTAATTGCAGCGCAGGCTTAAGCATTGGTTTTTTCTAGTAATGAATGGGAGTGCAAGGTGTCCTCCGACAGGCCTGAACGGTGCCTTGGGCCGCTTGGGAGCAATGCATCGGCGCTTCCTCTCTTTATAGACGAAAATCTTCGCCCAAGTAGACTTCTCTGACCTGACGGTGAGCAAGAACATCATCAGCGGTGCCTTCCGCGATCACCGAACCTTCACTAATGATGTAGGACCGTCCGCAGATGCCCAGGGTTTCCCGTACATTGTGATCGGTGATGAGTACGCCAATGCCCCGGTCCCGCAAATGCCTGATGATTCTCTGGATTTCCCCCACGGAGATGGGGTCGACCCCGGCGAAGGGTTCATCCAGCAGCATAAAGGCTGGCTCGGTGGCCAGGGCTCGGGCTATTTCAACCCGGCGGCGCTCGCCCCCGGACAGGCTCATGCCCAGGCTTTCCCGGACATGGCTTACATTCAATTCTTCCAGCAGGCTTTCCAGTATCCGTGCCCGGCCGGCCCGGTCCAGGTCCCGGCGGAGCTCCAGGATGGCCCGGATATTCTGCTCCACGCTGAGCTTTCGAAACACCGAGGCCTCCTGGGGCAGATAGCCCAGTCCGGCCTGGGCCCGGGCATGGACGGGTAGATGGGTCACATCCCGACCGTTCATCTCAATGTGGCCGGCATCCGCCTGGACCAGGCCCACAATCATGTAGAAAGAGGTGGTCTTGCCGGCCCCATTGGGGCCCAACAAGCCGACAATCTCCCCCGGCGCCACCGACATGCTCACATCCCGCACGGCGTGGCGTTTGCCGAAGCGTTTGGCCAGGCCAATGGCTTTGAGCTGCTCAGTCACCGCCGTTCTCCTCCTCACCGTTTTGCTGGAACCGGGTACGTACCCGGCTCTCCTCGTCTTCGCCCCGCTGGGCGCGGACCTGCTCGGTGGGCATGTTGTAATCGATATGGGCGGCGCTGATCAGCTGGCGACCCTGTTGCAGCTCGGCCTCGTCGATTAGCTGCAGGTGTTCGGTGTCGAAGCGGTAATGAATCTGTCGGGCCTGGCCCCGGGTATCAGGGCCGCTTTCATGGATGACTCGCAGACGCACCGGTTCGCCGTCAAACTCGGCTCGTTCAGGATCGCCGTCGGGGGTCTGGTGAAAACGCATCCGGTCAGCGTGAATGGTCATCTCCTGGTGGCGCATGACCACATTGCCCCGGTAGGTCACTACTCCAGCCCGGCCATCGCCATCGAAGTCATCGGCTTCGATTTCCAAGTCCTCCACTGCGGACGCGGGACCGGCAAGCAACAGGGTAAAGCACAGCAGGGTGGCGAGGAGGGTACTCCGCCGTCCTAGGGGGCTGCGTCGGGCGAGCGTGTTAATCATTGGACATCCCATGGCGGGTTCTTACCTCCTCAAGGATACGCAGCCGGTCCTCGGCCAGTTCGGCAATCAGGCCCCGTCCCGTGGTGACGGTGTCTTGTCGCTCTATTCGGACCGGGTCGTCGGTTTCGGCACGATCGATTTCCGGCAGGAACAGCAGGGTGTCGGTGAATATTCGGCTGACCGGTCCCTGTGACGGCTCCCGCAACACGCGAACATCTCCCCGTAAATGGATTTCGCTATGGTCGCCGGTGATCAGTCCGTGATCCGCCTTCAGGGTCCAGTTCAGTTGCTCGGGGCCTCGCTGATGGGCCAACACGGTATCCAGTTCGGTTCGCTCATCATCGGGAAAATGGGCCATGCGGGTGGCTTGCAGGTCCAGTATTCGCTGCCCGGCGGCATCGAAACGTTCCATCAAAACCCCTTCCATCCAGTAGTCGGGACCGGTCGGTGCCTCAGGGGGGGCTATGACATCCGGGGCGGGATCATCCAGTTGCCATATCAGGATCAGGACAATGCCCACGCCCATCAGAATGGCGATCAACCAGCGCATCAGTTACCCGCGTACTCGTCGCTGTGGCCCTGGGCGGTGAGAATTCGGTCGCACCATTCACGGGCCGCGCCGAATCCACCCGATTGACGGCTTTGCCAATGGCACATGGCCTGCACCGTGGGGTGCGCATCGGCGGGGGCGGCCGCCAGGGCAACGTTGTTCATGACGCCCAGATCCACCACATCATCGCCCATGAAGGCGCAGGCCTCAGGAGGCAGCTCCAGGGATTGGCGGATCTGCTCAAAGCAGGGCGCCTTGTCTTCCACCCCCAGGTGGAGATGCCGGATGCCCAGCTGCTGCATGCGCGCTTCCACTGCCTGCGAGTGGCGCCCGGAGATCACCGCCACCTCAATGCCGTGGCGCATCAGTGCCTTCAAGCCATGGCCGTCCCGGGTATGGAATACCTTCAGTTCCAGTCCGTCCGGCCCCATGTACAGCCGACCATCGGTCAGCACACCATCCACATCAAAGCCCACCAGACGGATCCGGCGGGCTTTGTCGGTGAGACTTGTCTCGCTCAGCGACCCGGCCATCAAACCACCCCGGCCCGCAGCATGTCGTGCATATTCAATGCCCCCACCAGGCGACCATTCGTATCGGTGATCAGCAGCTGGTTGATGCGCTGGGTCTCCATTAGTTTCAGGGCCTCGCCTGCCAGCATTTCCCGGTTCACGGTGCGGGGGGCCGGAGTCATGACATCCCGAATGGGTGTGTTGTGTACATTCAATTGCCGGTCCAGGCTGCGGCGTAAATCACCATCGGTAAAAATACCCAGTACCTGGCGCTCTTCATTGACCACCGCAGTCATGCCCAGGCCCTTGAGGGTCATTTCCAAAAGGGCGTTGCGCATGGGGGTGTCCGCCTGAACCGCAGGCACAGCATCGCCGGAGTGCATCAGGTCCTCAAGGCGCAGTAACAGACGCCGACCCAGACTGCCCCCCGGATGGGAGCGGGCGAAGTCTTCCTGGGTGAAGCCGCGACTCTCCAGCAGGGCTACTGCCAGGGCATCCCCCATGGCCAGGGAGGCCGTGGTACTGGAGGTGGGGGCCAGATTCAGTGGGCAGGCTTCTCTTGCCACCGAGACATCCAGATTGGCATCAGCAGCCCGGGCCAGGGTGGAATCAGGCCGACCGGTCATGCTGATCAAGGGCACCCCCAATCGTTTGATCAGGGGCAGGATGGTCAGCACTTCGCCGGTCTCGCCCGAATTGGACAGGGCCATGACCGCATCTTCCCCCGTGATCATGCCCAGATCGCCATGACTGGCTTCCCCCGGGTGGACGAAAAAAGCCGGTGTGCCGGTGCTGGCCAGGGTGGCGGCTACCTTGCCGGCAATGTGACCGGATTTACCCATGCCGGTGACCACGATGCGGCCCCGACAGGCCAGGCAGATCTCCCAGGCCCGGATAAAGTCATCCCCCAGGCGTTTCACCAGATCCCGGACCGAGTCGGCTTCCAGCTCCAGCACATCCTGCGCCAGTCGTAACGCTCGCTCGGGGGTGGCCGTTTCGCTGTCCGTCTTGGGGTTTGCCATGCCGTTCGATTCCTTGTTCGGTTCAATTCTCATTATCGCATGACCACTGGATTTGTCAGAAATAGACTGGCCTGATAAGCGATAAACATCAGCAACAGGGTTAGGCCGGCCATACGGGTAATGCGGCGATGACCGCCAAAGCCCCGCGCCAGGATCACCACCAGCAGGGTCAGACCCAGCATGACGGGGATGTCCCGGCTCATGACACCGTCGGGAAGGGGACCGGGAGCCAGCAGGCCGGGGATGGGCAAAACCACCAGCAGGTTGAACAGGTTTGAGCCCAGCACATTGCCCAGAACCAGATCGTAGTGACGCTTGAGCACGGCCGCGATGCAGGTGGCCAGCTCGGGCAGACTGGTGCCGATGGCAACAATGGTCAAGCCGATCACCAGGTCACTGACGCCGAAGGCCTCGGCCAGGCCCACCGCGCCCCAGACCAGCAGCTGGGCGGCGCCCAAAAGGACCACCAGGCCCAGCGCCAGTTGCCCCAGTGCCGACCCCAAGCGCTCGGCTTGCGGCACCTGGGCGGAGAGATCGGTCACCATGGGGTCGTCGGCCTCGGGATTGCGGGCGATTTTCACCGTCCAGATCAGGGCCAGGACCATCAACAGAAACATCAACAGAGCTTCGGTCCGTTCTAGTTGCCCATTGGCCAGGAACAGGACGCAGAGGAAAGTGACCAGTACAAGCAACGGGAGCTCGCGCCGCAGGGTGCTGGAAGTCAGGGTCAGGGGACGAATCAGGGCGGTAACACCCAGAATCAGGCCGATATTGGCGATGTTGGAGCCCACCGCATTGCCCACCCCCAGGCCGGGATGGCCCTGCAGGGCGGCTAGGGCGGAGGCGGCGATTTCCGGTGCCGAGGTGCCGATGGCCATGACCGTCAGGCCGATCACCAGGGGGGTAATGCCCAGGCTGCGAGCGGTGGCGGCAGCACCTTCCACGAAGCGGTCCGCGGCCCAGATGGTCAGGGCGAAGCCGCCAACGATGGCCAGCAGGAACAGCAGCATGCAAAGCTCCGATGCAGGGGATGCCCGCATTGTAAGCGATTTTCAAGGGCTTGCAGGGCCTGTCGGAGATGGTGGCATGAATAGGAATTATGCCCTGCATCCTTTATCATTGGGCCGTTTCCTGTCCGGGACAGCCGGGCAGATCGTCTAGCCCTATTTCACGGCAAGTATCCGAGGACGTTTATGGATCCCCAGGCGGTTAAATCCCTAATCGAGGCGGGCATGCCCGAGGCTCAGGTGGAGGTGCGTGGTGAAGACCATACCCATTTCGAGGCGATCATCGTTTCGCCGGTCTTCGAGGGCAAGCGCACCCTCCAGCGCCATCAGATGGTCTACAAGACCCTGGGCGAAAAAATGGGCCGTGAAATCCATGCCTTGTCCATGCAGACATTGACACCCGAGGAAGCCCGGCCGGCCTCCTAAGCACCTCCCGTAATAAGGAATTTCGATTTTGGATAGATTGCTCATTCACGGCTCGGGGCCCCTGGAAGGCGAAATTCGTATATCCGGGGCCAAGAACGCCGCTTTGCCTATTCTCTCCGCCACCCTGTTGGCGGACGGCCCCATGACCGTGGGTAATGTACCGCATCTGCACGATGTCACCACCACCATTGAATTGCTCGGTGGCATGGGTGTGGAAGTGACCATTGATGACCGTATGCGGGTGGCGGTGGACCCCCGGTCCGCCAATCGTTTCTATGCGCCCTATGAAATGGTCAAGACCATGCGGGCGTCGATTTTGGTTCTGGGCCCCTTGCTGACCCGTTTCGGTGAAGCCACGGTATCTTTGCCCGGGGGCTGTGCCATCGGCAGTCGGCCGGTGAATCTGCATATCGAGGGCCTGCGGGCCATGGGTGCGGATATCCGGGTGGAGAACGGTTATATCCTGGCCAAGGCGGATCGTCTCAAGGGCGCGCGCATTGTGCTGGACACGGTCACCGTGACCGGTACCGAGAACCTGATGATGGCCGCTTGTCTGGCCGATGGGGAAACCATCATCGACAATGCTGCTCGCGAGCCGGAAGTGGTGGACCTGGCCAACTGTCTGATCCGGATGGGCGCCAAGATCGAGGGCGCCGGCACCGATACCCTGCGTATTACCGGGGTGGAGCGCCTGGACGGCTGTGAATACAACGTCCTGCCGGATCGCATCGAGACCGGGACCTATCTGGTGGCCGGGGCCATGAGCCGGGGCCATGTGAAGTTGCGGGACACCCAGCCCCAGGTGCTGGATGCTGTACTGGCCAAGTTGCGCGAAGTGGGCGCCCGGATCGATGTGGGCGAGGACTGGATTGAGCTGGACATGCAGGGGAAGCGACCCTTGTCGGTCAATGTCCATACGGCACCCTATCCCGCTTTCCCAACGGATATGCAGGCCCAGTTCACGGCCTTGAATTCTGTGGCCGAGGGGACCGGCACCATCACCGAGAACGTCTTCGAGAACCGCTTCATGCATGTGCTGGAGATGCAGCGCATGGGGGCGCGGATTCAGCTGGAAGGTAATACCGCCATCATTTCCGGGGTCGAGCGGTTAACCGGGGCGCCGGTGATGGCCACCGATTTGCGTGCCTCGGCCAGCCTGGTGCTGTCCGGCCTGGTGGCGGATGGCGAGACCATTGTGGAGCGGATCTATCACATTGACCGCGGTTACGAATGTATTGAAGAAAAGCTCCAGCAGTTGGGTGCCCGCATTCGCCGGGTACCCGACTAGGGTCATTCCAGCACCTGAAAATGATAGCCGGCCCCCGGCGCCCTGCCGGGTCGTGAATCGGAACATTACCGTTGACCGCCGGCCAGTGTGGCCGGCCATCAAACAGAGCTGATCATCATGTCCGAGCCATTGACCATTGCCGTCTCCAAGGGACGGGTGCTCAAAGATACCCTGCCGCTATTGGCGGCGGCGGGTATCGAGTTGGCCGAGAACCCGGAGGAAAGTCGTCGCCTGATTCTGTCCACCCGGGGAGGCCAGGTCCGGATCCTCCAGGTGCGGACCAGCGATGTGCCCACCTATGTGGAACATGGGGCCGCCCATCTGGGGATCGTGGGCAAGGATGTGCTGCTGGAACATGACGGCAGCAGTTTGTATGAACCGCTGGATCTGGATCTGGCCCATTGCCGGCTGATGGTGGCCCGTCCTGTAGGTGCGGAACGCCCCGCTCGCCGTTTGCGTGTCGCGACCAAGTTTATTGCCTCGGCCCGCCGCCACTATGCCGCCCAGGGTATTCAAGTGGAACTGATCAAGCTCTATGGTTCGGTGGAGCTGGGCCCCCTGGTGGGGCTGTCGGACGAGATCGTGGATCTGGTGGACACCGGCAACACCCTGCGGGCCAATGGTCTGGAGCCGGTGGAGACCGTGGCCGACATCAGCGCCCGCCTGGTGGTCAACAAGGCTGCCATGAAGACCCGTTACCGGGAGATCCGCAGCATTGTGGATGCCATGGGCCGGGTGGTCCGGGAGCGGGCCGCGGATCGTGCCGACACCGCGGAGGGTACGGCATGAGCCTGATCAATCGCCTGGAGACAAGTGCGGCTGATTTCGATGCTCGCCTGGGTACGCTGCTGGATCGGGAAGATGCCGCCTCCCTGGCCATTGAGGAGCGGGTCCGGGAGATTGTCGCCTCGGTCCGCCGGGACGGCGATGCTGCAGTGCTGGATCTGACCCGTTCCCTGGACCGGATTCGCTGTGATTCGGTGGCCGAACTGGAGGTTCCGGCCGAGCGGTTGCGCTCGGCCCTGGAGAATCTCTCGCCGGCGCCCCGGCGTGCCCTGGAGTTCGCCGAGCGGCGTATTCGCCGCTATGCCGAGCAGCAGAAGGAGTCCGGTTGGCTCAGCGAGGACGAATTCGGCAATCAGTTGGGCCAGCGGGTGACCCCGCTGGATCGGGTAGGTGTCTATGTGCCGGGGGGGCGGGCGGCCTATCCCTCTTCGGTGCTGATGAATATCGTTCCGGCCCGGGTAGCCGGAGTGGGGGAAATCATCATGGTGGTGCCGGCCCCCGATGGCATCATCAATGATCTGGTGCTGGCGGCGGCTGCCCTGGCCGGGGTGGACCGGGTGTTCACCGTGGGTGGCGCCCAGGCGGTGGCGGCCCTGGCCTTCGGCACCGACACCATTCCCCCGGTGGACAAGATCGTGGGCCCGGGTAACGCCTATGTGGCCGGGGCCAAGCGCCAGGTCTTCGGGCGGGTGGGCATCGACAGCATTGCTGGTCCTTCCGAGGTGGCGATCTATACCGATGGCAGTCTGGATCCGGACTGGGCGGCGCTGGATCTATTCGCCCAGGCCGAGCATGACGAGCTGGCCCAATCCATTCTGATCTGTCCCGATACGGCTTATCTGGATCGGGTAGAGGCCGCCATGGAGCGTTTGATCGCGGACATGCCCCGGGCGGAGATTATCCGGGCCTCCCTGCAGGGTCGGGGCGCCTTGATCCAATGCCGGGATCAGGCAGAAGGCCTGTCAGTGGTCAACCGCATCGCCCCGGAGCACCTGGAACTGGCGGTGGCCGAGCCCGAGGCCCTATTGCCCGAGGTTCGCCATGCCGGGGCCATTTTCATGGGCCATCACAGCCCCGAGGCCTTCGGCGACTATTGCGCCGGGCCCAACCACGTCCTGCCTACCTCCGGTACGGCGCGTTTTTCCTCGCCGCTGGGCGTTTATGATTTTCAAAAACGCAGCAGCATTATCCATTGCAGTCAGCGCGGGGGGCAGGCCCTGGCCGGGCCCGCCCGTGCTTTGGCCGAGGCCGAGGGGCTGGATGCCCACGCCCGTTCCGCGGCGGTGCGGGGTGAGCCCGAATGAGTCGGGTCGCGGACTGGATCCGTCCCGAGATCCTGGCCGCCAAGCCCTATCAAGTGGCGGATGCCCGTGGCCTGATCAAACTGGATGCCATGGAGGCCCCCTCGGGGCCGCCCGCTGATGTGCAGGCCGATTGGCAGACCTGGCTGGGGGGTGTGGACTGGCATCGCTATCCGGATGGCACCGGGCAGGGAGTCAAGCAGGCCTTGAGGGCCCATTTCGAGATTGGCCCCGAGCTGGGGATTCTTCTGGGGAACGGCTCGGATGAGATCATCCAGATGCTGACCCTGGCCCTGGCCCGTCCGAGAGCAAGTCTGCTCACCCCCGCCCCCGGTTTTGCCATCTACGGCGTGGCCGCGCGCACCGCCGGCATGGCGATTCATTACCTGGCCCTGGATGAGACGGATTTTTCCCTGGATCCGGATGCGGCCATTGCCGCCATTGAGCGCCATCAACCCGCCCTGGTGTTCATCGCCAATCCCAATAATCCCACAGGCAACTTCTTTCCCCGTGAGACCCTGCACCGGCTGGCCGAGGCCACCCCCGGCTTGCTGGTGGTGGATGAGGCCTATTTTCCCCATAGCCGTGCGCATTGCCTGGACATGGCCGGGCGGCCGGATAATCTGGCGGTGATGCGGACCCTGTCCAAGGCGGGCATGGCCGGGCTGCGACTGGGCTGGCTGGTGGCGGACCCGGCCTGGATCGACGCCCTAGAGCGTATTCGCATGCCCTACAACATCAATGCGTTCACCCAGGCAGCGGCCGAGTTTGCCCTCAAGCAGCCCCAGTGGTGGCAGGCCCTGGCCGCCGAGTTGCGGGAACGCCGGGACCGCCTGGTCGAGCGGCTTGGGCAGGATGATCGTGTACAGGTCTGGCCCAGCGAGGCCAATTTCGTGCTGCTTCGGGTGCCCGATGCAGTGGCTGTATTCGAGGGGATGAAGGCCGAGGGCGTGTTGGTTAAATGCCTGCACGGCCAACATCCGGCCCTGCAACATTGCCTACGACTGACTGTGGGCAGTGAAACCGAGAACGAGCACATGCTGGCCGCCCTCGATGTGGGGCTGAGGGCCTGCTGAAGTCAGGCCGTATCAGTCGCCGCTGATCATCTGCCGATCGGCAATCACCGCATCCACCTGCATGATCTCGCCGTCGCGAATCAAGCGAATGGTGGCCACTTCCCCCGGCTGCAGGCCGGCCACCTTGTTGAGGGTGTCGTAGTAGTCACTGACGGGTTCGCCGTTAATGCGGGTGATCACGTCCCCCGGCCCGATGCCGGCCCGGGCGGCGGGCCCGCCGCGTTGTACATTGGTAATGACAACGCCCTGTTCATCCGGCGGCAGGCCGAAGGATTCCGCCAGTTCAGGCGTTAGCGGCTGCAGCTCCACGCCCAGATAGCCACGAATCACCCGGCCGTGCTCGATCAGCTGGTTCATTACACCGCGGGCCAGGTTGACGGGCACGGCAAAGCCAATCCCGCTGCCGCCGCCGTTTTCCCCCGATAGCATGGCGGTGTTGATGCCGATCAAGCGACCCCGGGTGTCCACCAGGGCGCCGCCGGAATTGCCCACGTTGATGGCGGCATCGGTCTGAATGAAATTCTCAAAGGTGGTGATGCCCAGCTGACTGCGCCCGGTGGCACTGACAATCCCCTGGCTGACGGCCTGTCCCAGGCCCACCGGGTTGCCAATGGCCAGGGCCACATCACCTACCTGCAGGCGATCGGAACGACCGAACTGGATGACCGGCAGGTTCTGGGCTGGAATCTGCAACAGGGCCAGGTCGGTTTCCGGGTCGGTCCCTACGATTTCGGCGGCCTCGATGCTGCCGTCATGAAGGGCGACCCGGATTTCTTCGGCACCCTCGATTACATGGTTGCTGGTGAGGATATGTCCTGATTCAGAGACGATCACCCCGGAGCCCAGGCTGCTTTCGATCCGGTCCCGGTGTCCGCCGGGGCTATCATCAAAGAAACGCCGCCAGAATGGTTCCGACATCATGCCGGGATGGGTTTCGCCGGGGACACGCCTGGCGGTATGGACGTTGACCACCGAGGGGGCGGAGCGCTCCACGGCCGGTGCGAAGCTTTCGATGCTGTCTCGCTCGGAGAGCAGTTCCGGCCGGAAATACACCACCACAAAGGCTGCCGCCAGGCCCAGAATCACCGATTTGGCCAGAAAATCGATCCAGGCTACCAAAGGTCCCGACGGCTTCTTCATTCCCCTGCGCTCCTCTGGCTGGCAGTCCGGCGATAATTCAGGGTCGCTAAGGTAGTCGTCCGGGCGCTGGAAGGCAAGCTGTGCCGGACTCACGGTTGTCCCGGAGCAGCCCTCGGGCGGTCATTTGGTAATATGCCACGGCGTATAGCGTCATTCCCGTCCTGGGCAGTGGCGATTTCAGGATTGAACTGTGTATAATCGCGGCTTTATTTCTGCGTTTTTGGTTCAGCGGCGTTTGTGCCCGGTTCAAGCGCCGGAAGAACGCGCTCAACTGGGTCCCGAAGGGGATTCGCCTGCGGGGCAGCCCTTAAGCCCGCGTGGCGACGTCTCTGGCGGACCAAGACGATCAAGATTCCGTATAAAGAGCTCCAGGAGATCCGGAGAATGAGCAACGGCGTTGATAAGAACAGACGTCATTTCCTCACCGTGGCGACCTCCGTGGTGGGTGGCATCGGTGTCGCCGCCATGGCCGTGCCGTTTTTTGCCTCCATGCGGCCCAGCGCCAAGGCCCGGCTGGCGGGTGCCCCGGTGGAAGTGGACGTGAGTAAGCTCGAAGATGGCGAGCGGGTAACCCTGAGCTGGCGTGGCCGGCCGGTGCAGGTGGTACGCCGGGGTGAGGAAGCTATCGCCCGGCTGTCTGAAATCCGCGATCGCCTCCGCGACCCGGATTCGGAACGTTCCGATCAGCCAGAGTATGCAACCAACGAGTATCGCTCGCTGAAGCCGGAATTCCTGGTGATGGTGGCGGTCTGCACGCACCTGGGTTGCTCCCCCCAGTTCATCCCGGATCCTGGGGATGCCGCCATGGGCAGCGACTGGCCGGGGGGCTATTTCTGTGCCTGCCATGGCTCCCGTTTCGATCTGGCGGGTCGGGTCTACCGGAATGTACCGGCGCCCACCAATATGGATATCCCGCCCCATCGCTATCCCGATGACAACACCCTTATCGTTGGTGAAGACGCAGAGGTCGCCTGATGCAGAACAAGACGAACCAGGGTGGCGGATCCGTGGCTGACTGGATCAACGACCGCCTGCCTTATCGTGAATTCATTGAAAGCCAATTGACTGGCTACTATGCCCCGAAGAACTTCAACTTCTGGTATTTCTTTGGTTCCCTGGCCCTGTTGGTGCTGGTGATTCAGATTGTCACCGGCATTTTTCTGACCATGAGCTACAAGCCCTCCGCGGAGGATGCCTTTGCCTCCGTGGAATACATCATGCGGGATGTGGAGTGGGGGTGGTTGCTGCGTTATATGCATTCCACCGGTGCCTCCATGTTCTTTGTGGTGGTCTATCTGCACATGTTCCGGGGGCTGATGTACGGCTCCTACAAAAAGCCTCGGGAGCTGCTGTGGATATTCGGCGTGCTGATCTACGTGGTTCTGATGGCCGAAGCCTTCATGGGTTATCTGCTGCCCTGGGGACAGATGTCCTACTGGGGTGCACAGGTGATCATCTCCCTGTTCGGGGTGCTGCCTTATATCGGTGAGCCCTTGACCATCTGGATTCAGGGTGACTACCTGATTTCCGACGTCACGCTGAACCGCTTCTTTGCCCTGCACGTGGTTGCCTTGCCGTTGGTGCTGATTGGTCTGGTGTTTTTCCACCTGGTCGCCCTGCGTCAGACCGGGTCCAATAACCCGGACGGCATCGAGATCAAGGAAAACCTGGATGAGAACGGCAAGCCGAAAGACGGCATTCCCTTCCATCCCTACTACACCATCAAGGACCTGGTGGGTGTGGGTGTGTTCGCAGCCGCATTCGCTGCCATCGTGTTCTTTGCGCCCACTTTCCTGGACCTGTTCCTGAAGCCGGCCAACTTTGTGCCTGCAGATCCCTTGCAGACACCCGAGCATGTACCGCCTGTTTGGTACTTTACGCCCTTTTACGCCATTCTGGCGGCCATCCCCAATCAGCTGGGTGGTTTGGTTGCCATGGGTTTGGCTATTGGCATGCTCTTTGTGCTGCCCTGGATTGACCGTCATCCGGTCAAGTCCGTGCGTTATCGGAGTGTGCTATATAAGCTGCTGCTGGCCAGTTTCGCGGCGTCCTTCGTGGCCCTGGGGTATCTGGGCTTGCAGGGGGCGGCGCCGATTTATGCGGAACTTTCCCTGCGTTTCACCCAGCTGTACTTCCTTTTCTTCATCATCTCCTGGGTGTATTCCAGTGAACGCAGTGCCAATTTCTATTACGGCGCCTTTGCCGTGATCATGGGGCTCTTCCTGCTCATGGACCTGGTGCGGGATACCCAGGCCCTGAGCTGGTGGACATTCCTGATCCCCTTGGTGCTGTGTGCGATCCTGCTGTTGCTGCCGCCCCATACTCGACTCAATGAATCCAAGCCGGTGCCGGAGAGGTTGACCTCATGATGAGAACGATCAAGAAACTGACGCTGAGTGCGCTCTTTCTGATGTTGGTGGCTCCCGGTGCCGCCATAGGGTTCGCTGACTCTGATGGTGGCTTCAAGCCCCGAGTGGCGAATAACGATGTGACCAACCAGGCATCGTTGCAGCGTGGTGCCAAGTACTACATGAACTATTGCCTGGGCTGTCATTCGATGGAGTACAAGCGTTATCAGCGGATTGCTGATGACCTGAATCTGCCGGAAGACATCATGCTGGAGAATCTCGCTTTCACCGGTGAGGAATTGTCGGACATGGTGAATATTGCTATGCCTCCGGATGATGCAGAGGACTGGTTTGGTCTGGACGTTCCGGATTTGACGCTGGTGGGGCGCAGCCGCGGTGCGGACTGGATTTACAACTTCCTCCATACCTTCTATCTGGATGAAAACACCATTACCGGCACCAATAACAAGATGCTGGAAAATGCCGCCATGCCCCATGCGCTCTGGTCCCTTCAGGGCATTCAGAAGGCAGTGTACGAAGAAGACGATGATGGTGATGAAGTCTTCGTCGGGTTTGAAATCGTCCAGGAAGGTCGTATGTCGGCCCAGGAATACGATCGCATGGTCCTGGATATCGTGAACTTCCTGGATTACGCGGGTGAACCCATTCAGACCAAGCGCAAGCGTATTGGTGTCTGGGTGTTGATCTTTATTGGTGTGTTCACCTTCCTGTCCTGGTTGCTGTACAAGGAATACTGGCGCGACATCAAAAAATGATGTCTCGCCAGCACCGAGCTGCGGCTCAGGAGTGCTCAGATGGCAGTGGCTGCCAATCGACGTTCAGTAATGACGCTATTTTCACATCCCGATTCCATTGATAGTCATCGGGTTCGTTTTGTCCTGTCGGAAAAGGGCATCAACCACGAAAAAGTATCGGTGGATGGTGGGGAGGTCCCGGAGGACCTGATTGATCTCAATCCATACCAGTCGCTGCCCACGCTGGTAGATCGGGATCTGGTGCTCCATGGGCCGGCGGTGATTATGGAATATCTGGACGAACGTTTTCCCCATCCGCCGCTGATGCCAGTGGATCCGGTGGGACGGGCCCAGGTGCGCCTTCTGGTTTATCAGACCGAGCAGGACTGGAATCGTCTGGCAGAGGTGATCGAGTCCGGTACCGCCAAGAAGGTGGAGGCCGCAAAGAAGGAATTGACCGAGAGCGTGGTGGCCGCCGATCCCATGTTCTCCGGTCAGGCCTTGGTGGAAGGTGAATTGAGCCTGGCCGACTGCAGTGTGGCGCCGGTTTTGTGGCGGCTGTCCCGTTACGGGATCAAGCTGCCGCCCAGGGCCCGGAATCTCAAGGCTTATACCGATCGGTTGTTTGCCCGGGCCTCCTTCCAGGATAGTCTGACCCCCAAGGAGCGGGATCTTTCCTGATTTCGTTTGCATCTGCCGCCTACGCCCTTGATGGTGTCGGCGGCAGATGTTTCTATCGGTTTCCCATTTTCTTGATTCGGGGTATTGATGATTTCACGCAGACCCTATCTGATTCGCGCCATGCACGAATGGATGGTGGATAACGGCGAAACCCCGCATCTGCTGGTGGATGCCGAGCGGGAAGGGGTGCAGGTGCCCATGGATTACGTTCAGAACGGCAAGATCATTCTGAACATTAGCCCCACTGCCGTGGAAGCCCTGTCCCTGGGAAACCAGGAGGTTGCCTTCAATGCCCGCTTCGGTGGTCAGCCCATGCAGGTTGCGGTGCCCAGCGAAGCGGTGCTGGCCATTTATTCCCGGGAATCGGGGCAGGGAATGCTCTTCAACGAGGAAGACGATGGCCCCACGCCTCCGGACGGTGGTGGTGACGGGCCCGGGAAAGGGGATGAGGGTGCTGACAAGGGCAAGGATGGTGATGAGACGTCCGGGCCGGGCAAGGAGAGTAAGCGGCCCAACCTGCGGGTGATCAAGTAAAACGGTGAGTCGGGGGCAATCCGCCGCCTTAATCCGGGAATAACTTGCCCGGGTTGAGGAAGCCGTTGGGATCGAACACGGCCTTGATACCCTTCATCAGGGCCAGTGACTCCGGCTCGATCTCCAGGCCAACAAATTGTTTCTTGTCGAAGCCGATGCCATGTTCGCCCGAGAGCGTGCCTCGAAGCTTCAGTACCAGCGCGAAGACTTCATTCAGGCATTCATCCACCACCGCCATCTGATCGGAATCATCTGGATCCACCAGCAGATTGACATGGATGTTGCCGTTGCCGGCGTGGCCAAAATTCACGATCAGGATCCCGTACTGCTCTGACAAGGCCTCCAGGCCGCTGACCAGGGCGCCCATCTGGGAAACCGGCACCACCACGTCTTCGTTGATCTTCTTGGGCGCGATCTTTCGCTGGGCGGGGGAGAGGGCCTTGCGGGCGGCCCAGAGGCCGCGAATTTCCTCTTCGCTGGCCGCCACTTCCAGTGACTGCAAGCCCTCGCCTTTGGCGGCGTTGGCTACCGCATTCTGGGCCTGATCCAGGCGTGCTGGGTTCCCGTCTACTTCAATCATGAGCATGGCGCCGGCATTCGCCGGTAATTCCACTTGGGCATAATCCCGGATCATGCGAATGGCCTGACCATCAATGAATTCCAGCACGCAGGGCGTCTCGGGCTGGGCCATGATCCGGGAAACCGCGCGGGCGGCGGCGGTCATGTTGTTGTAGGTGGCTCGCAATGTTCGCCGGCCCGCCGGCTTTGGCGTCAGTTTCAGGGTGGCCTGGGTGATCAGACCCAGGGTTCCTTCCGAGCCCACCAGCAATCGGGTCAGGTCGTAGCCCACCACCCCCTTGGTGGTATGCACCCCGGTATGGATGATCTCACCTTGGCCGGTGACGGCGGTCAGCCCCAGGATGTTGTCCCGAGGGGTGCCGTATTTCACAGCTCGGGGTCCGGCGGCATTGCAGGCCAGATTGCCGCCGATGCTGCAGTAATCGGCAGAGGTGGGGTCTGGTGGCCAGAAGAAACCGTATTCATCCAGGGCCCGTTGCAGGGTCCCGTTGGTGACGCCCGCCTGGACTACCGCCAGGCGGTCATCCGGATTGATCTCCAGAATGGCGTCCATCCTTTCCATGGAAATCACCAGGCCGCCGGCCAGCGGCACGGCGGCCCCCGCCGTGCCGCTGCCCCGTCCCCGCACTACCACCGGGAGTTTCAGTGTCTGGCAGGCTTGAACCAGGGCGGCGACCTCTTCGTCATTATGGGGAAAGGCCACCGCTTGGGGGCAGACATGCCGGCGGCTATTGTCATAGCCATAGGTCCAGCAGTCAGCGGGATCGGTCAGCAGGCGGTCAGGCGCCACGGCGTCAGTCAGGCGTCGAACATCATTTGGCTTTAAGACATTCGCCTGGTTCATCTGGGTATCCGCGTCATTCGCCAAGGACCGTGAGTCATGGGCTCAGTCTTCCACGCCCAGCAGACGCCGGTCCACCAGGTCGCAGAGGCAGTGGATGCAGAGCAAGTGAACTTCCTGGATTCGGGCCGTGGAGGTACCGGGAACCCGGATCTCTACATCCCCCCCTTCCAGGGTGTCGGCCATTCGACCGCCATCACGGCCAGTCAGGGCGATAACCCCCATGTCCCGTTCATGGGCGGCCTGAATGGCGCGGATCAGGTTGTCGGAATTGCCGCTGGTGGAGATGGCCAGCAGCAGGTCGCCGGATTGCCCCAGGGCCCGAACCTGCTTGGCGAAGATATCCTCGTAGCAGTAGTCATTGGCAATGGAGGTCAGGGTGGAGCTGTCGGTGGTGAGTGCAATGGCCGGCAGCCCGGGGCGTTCCATTTCAAAGCGATTAAGCATTTCCGAGGAGAAATGCTGGGCATCCCCGGCGGAACCGCCATTGCCGCAGCTCATGATTTTATGATTACTCATGAGGGCTTCTACCATTCGACTGGCGCCTTGCGCGATGGGAGCGGCCAGGGCCTCCATGGCGTCCTGCTTGGTTCGAATGCTCTGTTCGAAATTAAGTCGAATGCGTGCCTGCATATCCATGATTATCCGCCTCGATTGATTCAAAGGTCGTCCAGATCAAAGGCATCCTTCAGCCATTCGATCCGGGGATTGTCCAGGGGGCCGGCCAGGGCCAGGACATCAAAACGCCCATCCCGTTCCACCGGCAATCCCGCGAGATAGGCTTCGGCGGCCCTGGCCAGGTGCCGCCGCTTGCGAGGCCCTACAGACTCCAGGCCATCACCGTGACTGTCGTTCTCGCGGTGGCGGACCTCCACAAAGGCGACCGTCTCTCCGTCCAGCATGACCAGATCCAGTTCGGCACCGGCCAGGTGCAGATTGGACGCCAGAGTGATCAGTCCCTTGTCTTGCAGCCAGATCCGGGCCCTTTCTTCCGCGGAGTGGCCTCGGCTTCGGCTCATTCCAGCTCCAGGTCCACCGCCGCCGGTGCTTCGATCTCCTCGCTGATATCCCGGGGTTCCATGGGAACCGGAATCCCGCGCACAAACTGGGCCCAGCCGAGTTCCCGCTGAATACGGTTGTTGTCATCCAGGCTGAGCACCCCGGTCATGGCCGCCAGCGGGGGCTGAAGGGGTTCCTCGAAATTCATCAGGATCGGCACCAGGCGATAGGCATCAAAGCCCAAGGCGAAGAGTCGACCATGCTGCTCGAAGAGCTCCGGCCAAAGGCGTGCCACCCTTTCCCGTTCGGCCCGGGCATCACCGGCTTCGGCAATGCTCCAGGGCATGTCGGCGAAGCGGATACCGTCCAGATCACTGTCCGGCGCCTGCCCGGGGCGATAGACATGAGAGCTGGCATAGACCGGTACCCCCAGGGCATGATGAAAGCGCAGCTGGGGGCGTATCAGAGAGGCTTGTCCATCCTGGGCTGCCAGGAAGATGGCGTCGATATCCCCTCGTCGCCGGGGTTCGAATTCCAGACTTTCATCGATGACCTGGGCTAGTTGGCGACGACGATCCTGGCTGCGGTTCAGGCCCAGCACCCGGGTCAGGCCGCCGGAGAAATCCCGAGCTTGGGGGCGAAAGGCATCATAGTCCAGAAGTTCGCCTCCCATCTCCTCCAGGGATTCGCGAAAGGCATCCAGCATGCGGTAGCCCCACTCACTGTCTGGAATCAGCGCAATGGCCCGACCCTCGCCCTCACGGAACACCCGGCGAGCCACCTGGCGCGCCTCGGCTTCCGGCTGCAGGCCAAACTGGATCAGATCCGGCCCGCCGGCCTGCTCGTCCAGCAGATAGTTCAGGCCCAGTACGGGCACTGGCCGCTCCTCTTCCAGTAGGGCTGACAGGGCAGGGCGTGTCAGGGGCCCCACCACCAAGCCGGCCCCGTCTTCCACGGCCTGACGGTAGATTTCACCAATCCGTTCCGGGGCGTTGCCGGTGTCGTAGACGCGCACAATGGGGCGACGATCCGCCGGTTGGTTGAAATGGGCCGCCAGGAAACCGTCCCGGGCCGCTTCGGCCGGTGCACTGAAGCGACCGCTCAGGGGTAGCAGCAGTGCAATTTGCTCCGGGTAACGGAACCGTTCCCGTTGCTCCGCCAATAGTTGGTCCATCAGTTCCGTCGCCGGGTGATCCCGGTGCAGGGCGGCCCATTCTGAAACCGTTCGATCGAACTGGTCCGGGCGCTGCCAGCTCTCCTGTCCGGCTCGGGCCAGGTTCAGCCAGCCGGCCACCAGCGGCCGTCCGGCGGCGGCTTCCTGCCCGGGCAGACTGGGCAGGCCAAGCAGCCGGTCCCATAAATCCTGCAGGGCATTCAGCCGCGCTTCGCCTGTTAGCAGGTCCGCCTGGCGCTGGATATCGGCAATACCGCCGATCACATTGTCCATGGAGAAGTGGGCTTCGCCGCGGACCGCCAGAAGCGTCGGCAAGACTTCGCGGGGCACGCCTTCCTCGCGCACATCCAGCCGGGCCAGGGCCTGACGGGGGCGGTTGTCGGCCAGGTCGGCCCGGGCCAGGACAATCGCCAAGCGAAAGCGGGTCGCCCGGTCCAGCTCCGCCGGTGCCAGGCTTTCCACCAGGCTGCGGGCTCGCTCGGTCTCGCTGGCTTCGATCCAGGCTTCGGCGGCCCGGATCATCCATTCCGCCCTCTGGATCTCGTCACTGGCCCGGGCAATGTCCTCATAAATTTCGGCGGCGGCCGCCGGGTCGCCGGTGTCCCGGAGCAGCTGCGCGCTATCGCGCATCAGCTCGATTTCCTCTTCCGGTAGCGGGTCGGGTTCCACCGGGGTGGGCGCGCAGGCCCACAGTAGAACCATCAGGGCGGCCAGCAACAGCGGCAGCATCCATCGTCGAGACATTCTTGGCGGTATTGGGTGGATTGGCATATCGTGTGTGCTCTTCATGACGCGCGATCAATGGGTCATTTTATCAGCGCGCGTAACAGGAATCTTTAATGAGGCGCTTATTGTGCAGCAAAGCGGTACGCTTTACATCGTGGCTACGCCCATCGGCAATCTTGATGACGCCTCCCCCCGCCTCAAGACCGTCTTGAGCCGCGTGGATGCCATCGCCTGCGAGGATACCCGCCACAGCGGCCGCTTCCTGCAACATCTGGGGATACAAAAACCGCTGCTCTCCCTGCATGAACACAATGAAGATCAGCGCCTGCCGGCCTTGCTAGGACGCTTGCAGGGCGGCGAGTCACTGGCGCTGATTTCCGATGCCGGAACCCCACTGCTCAGCGATCCCGGCTATCCGTTGGTTAGAGCCGCAGTTGCGGCGGGAATTCCCTTAAGCCCCATCCCGGGTCCCAATGCCGCGATCGCCGCCTTGTCGGTTTCCGGGCTGCCCCCCGAGCCGTTTCGCTTTCTGGGTTTTCCGCCGCGCCAGGGTGGTGCCCGGCGCAAATGGTTCCAGACTCTGGCCAAGGTGCCGGATACGCTGCTGTTCTATGAGTCCATCCACCGCCTGGGCGCCACCCTGGCCGATCTGGCCGAAGCCATGGGGGGAGAGCGCCCGGCCATGGTGGGCAGAGAGCTGACCAAGCGGCATGAACAGCTTCGCCACGGCAGCCTGGACAGCCTGGCCGAATGGGCGGCCACCGCCAGTGAGGCGAAGAAGGGGGAGGCGGTGATCGTCGTAGGGGGTTGGTCCGGGGCGCCGTCGGAGGAGGCCAGTCTGGACGTGGATGCCCTGTTGAAGGCCCTGGATGCTGAGCTGCCACCACGAAAGGTTGCCACGGTGGCCGCCCAGGTCACGGGATTGAACAAGAATGCCCTGTATCAACGGCTGATGGAGCGGCGGCAGGACTGATTCACGCAAAAAGGCTTGAACCCGGATTCCTGGGGGTGTCTAATGCGCTCGGGAGTCGACCGGGCGGTCGCGGTGGCCTTCGGGCCACGGAGGAAAGTCCGGGCTCCGCAGGGCAGGGTGCCAGGTAACGCCTGGGGGGCGTGAGCCCACGGAAAGTGCCGCAGAAAACAAACCGCCGATGGCCTCTTCCGAGGCACAGGCAAGGGTGAAAAGGTGCGGTAAGAGCGCACCGCGCGCCTGGCAACAGTGCGTGGCACGGTAAACCCCACCCGGAGCAAAGCCAAATAGGGGAACCAGTGCGCCTCGAGCGCACGACGTGCGGCCCGTACGTGTTCCCGGGTAGGCTGCTTGAGGCGGGTGGCGACACCCGTCCCAGAGGAATGACCGTCCTCGACAGAACCCGGCTTACAGGTCGACTCCCGTTTCATCCAAGACCGGGGCGCATTAGCGCCCCGTTCGCTTTTTGGCCCCGTCAGCGCTGTTCCCCGGTGCTCAACCCCGCCGGATTCCCGCCACTTTGGTGGAAATCCGCTCCAAAGTCTTTATTTCCTCCTTAAGTAGTCCTCGTAACTCCCTGATTTTTCGATCCATAAGGGCTCGGTATTTGCCTGTGGATATCGTCGTAACTATTTGACTGGCGGTGGGATTTTTTCTTGACAGGGGGTGAGAACGCTACCTATAGTGTGACGAAGTGGTGAAAAGTGGGAAAAAATGGGTTAAGTGCCCTTCCCGCTCGGACCGATGGAGCGAGCAGAGGAGTGGACCAAGGACGTGTTTAGAGGTGTCAACAATATCTCGCTGGATACCAAGGGGCGGATGGCCATCCCCTCGAAGTATCGCGAGCATCTGCGGGAAGAGCACGAGGGGCAACTCGTGGTCACCGTGGATCGTGATGCCTGTCTGTTGATCTACCCCCATTCCGAATGGGAGGTCATCGAACACAAGCTCAATCGCCTGCCCAGCTTCAATCGCCAGGCCCGACGCCTGCAGCGCCTGTTGGTGGGGCATGCCACGGAAGTGGAAATGGATGGTCATGGCCGAGTCCTGCTGCCTGGCCCCTTGCGTGAGTTCGCGGGGTTGGAACGAAAGGTGGTCATGATCGGTCAGGGCAACAAGTTTGAACTCTGGGATGAGGCGCGCTGGAAGGAGCAGCGCGATGCCTGGATGCAGGAGGAGCTGGACGACGACAGCCTGGAATTGCCAGCCGAACTCGAATCGCTTTCCCTTTGAGTCGGTTGATGTCTGTCGTTTTCCCCTCCTCCCCAAGTAAGGCCGGTGGTTCCGGCAAGCGATGGCGAGCACTGTGCCACCTCTCGTGGACAGCGTGCCCCGCCATTCGGACTCCGTCCCACGGGGACGGTGGAGGCCAGCGAAATGGCGCCAACTGAGCAAAGCCAGCATAACCATCTACCGGTTCTGGCGGAGGCGGCCGTGGCGGGTCTCGCACCAAAGCCGGATGGCATCTATCTGGATGGAACCTACGGCCGGGGCGGACATGCTGCGCTGTTGCTGTCCCATCTGGGAGACGCGGGCCGCCTGATACTGATTGACCAGGATCCGGAGGCCATTGCTCATGCCGAATTACGGTTTGCGGGTGACCCCAGGGTACAGATTTTTCACCGTTCCTTTTCGGCGCTGGCGGAGATCGCCACCGAAGCCGGGGTGGTCGGGCAGGTGGATGGGATTCTACTGGACCTGGGTGTGTCCTCGCCGCAGCTGGGCGACCCCGGGCGAGGGTTTTCCTTCTCCGCCGGCGGACCGCTGGACATGCGCATGAATCCCCAGGCGGGAGAGAGTGCGGCCCAATGGTTGGTCCGGGCGGATGAGAAAGAGATCGCCTGGGTACTCAAGACCTATGGCGAGGAACGCTTTGCCAGGCGGATTGCCCGGCGAATCGTGCAGACCCGAACAGAGGAAACAATTGAAGACACCGCCCGGCTGGCGGAGCTGATCCGTCAGGCGGTGCCGTCGTCACCGCCGGGACGGCATCCAGCTACCCGCTCCTTTCAGGCGATCCGCATCCATGTGAATGGAGAGCTGACGGCACTGGAGGCAGCCCTGGATGCCCTGGTTTCGGTTCTGGCACCGGGTGGGCGCGCGGCACTGATCAGTTTCCACTCCTTGGAAGACCGGCGAGTGAAGCAGTTTATTCGAGGCAATCAGGATCAGCCCAAGGTGGTGGCGGGCGTGCCCCTGCCGGAGGCCACGCCCCCACCCTTGCGTGCCGTGGGTAAGGCCATCCGGGCCAGCGAGGCGGAATTGGCGGCCAACCCACGGGCGCGTAGTGCGGTCCTGCGGATTGCGGAGCGGCGCGTATGAACCTGCGAGTGAGCATTCTGTTGGCCTTGCTTCTGGTGGTGGTGACTGCCCTGAGCCTGGTTTGGGCGCGGCATGAGTCGCGAGTTCTGTTCGTGGAACTGCAAAGCCTGGAGTCCGAGCGGGATGAAATGAATATGGACTGGGGCCGTCTGCAGCTGGAGCAGAGTGCCTGGGCCACCAAGGCCCGAATTGAACGAATCGCCCGGGAAGAGCTGGATATGCAGCGCCCGGTGGATGTGGAAATGGTGTTGGTGGAGCCGTGAGCGAGCAGCAGCAACAAGCCGGACGCTGGCGACGTGGGGTGGTCCTGGGCGGCCTCGCGCTGGTGGTCTTCGCTCTAGTAGCGAGGGCGGTGGAGCTGCAGGTCGTGGATCGGGACTTCCTCCAGGACCAGGGGCAGGCACGGCATCTGCGGGTGCTGGAAGTGCCGGCCCATCGGGGCATGGTGGTTGACCGTCACGGCGAGCCCATGGCGGTAAGCACCCCGGTGAACTCCATCTGGGCGCATCCGGGGGAGCTGCTGGCCGCAGAGGGCCGCTTGCCGGATCTGGCGGAAGCCCTGGGGCTGGATGCCACCCGTCTGCGCATGCGCCTGGAAGCCCGGCATGACCGGGAATTTGTTTACCTCAAGCGCCACTTGGCGCCGGAGCAGGCCGATGCCGTGTTGAGTCTCGGTGTTCAGGGTGTCTACAGCCAGCGGGAATATCGCCGCTTCTATCCGGCCGGGGAAGTAGCCTCCCATGTGCTGGGTTTTACCAATATTGACGACCGGGGCCAGGAAGGCCTGGAGCTGGCCTTTGAAGGCTGGTTGCGGGGTGAGCCGGGGGCCAAGCGGGTGCTCCGTGATCGCCTGGGCCGGGTGATTGAAGATGTGGAAAGCATCCGTCCGCCTCGTCCCGGTTCCGATCTGACCACCAGCATTGATCTGCGTCTGCAGTATGTGGCGTATCGGGAGCTGAAAGCCGCGGTGAGCGAGCATGGTGCCGAAGCCGGCTCAGTCATCCTCATGGATCCGTCCAGCGGTGAGATCCTGGCCATGGCCAGCCAGCCTGGCTACAACCCCAATAACCGGGCCGGTGTCGCCCCCCCCCAGATGCGCAATCGAGCCGTGATTGACCTGATCGAACCGGGGTCGGCCATCAAGCCCTTTATCGTGGCCGCAGCCCTGGAAGCCGGCGATATTCAGATCGATGATCGTTTCGATACCGCGCCGGGCCGCAAGCGTTTCGCCGGTCACACGGTCAGCGACATCCGTAGCTTTGGCGAGCTGGATGTTACCGGGATTCTCAAGCGCTCCAGCAATATCGGCGCCACCCTGATTGCCGAGCAGTCGGATGCGGAAACCCTGTGGCAGATCCTGAGACGGATTGGTCTTGGTGAACTGACCACCAGCGCCTATCCGGGGGAAGCACCGGGCCGACTGCGGCACTGGCGGGAATGGCGTGAAATTGATCAGGTTACCGCGGCCTATGGCTATGGATTGTCCACTACCCCTCTGCAGCTGGTGTCGGCCTATGCGGCCCTGGCCAATGGCGGCGTGCTGCCGGAAGTGAGTTTGATCAAGCGGGAAGAAGCCCCGGCCGGAAAGCGGGTGATGGACGAGGAAACGGCCGGGACGATCATGGGCATGCTGGAAACCGTTACCCAGCCAGGCGGTACCGGAACCCGAGCCGGCGTGGAGGGTTATCGGGTGGCGGGCAAGACCGGCACCGTCAAGAAGAGCGGTGCCCGTGGCTATGAGGATGACCAGTATCAGTCGGTGTTCGCCGGTGCCATCCCGGCTTCTCGGCCCCGCCTGGTGGGGATCGTCATGATTGATAACCCGCGCGGCGAGCAATTTTACGGCGGTGCGGTGGCCGGGCCGGTTTTCAGCCGGGTGATGGCCGATGCCATGCGCCTGCTGGACGTGCCCCGGGACCAGATTGAGCCGGAGCTGGATAGCGTGGTTGTGCGCGCGGGAGGGGCCTCATGATGACCGCTGAGCAGCTTAAGCCGCTTTCCCTGTCCATGCTACTGGACGGTATCGCCCCGATGAGCGAGGACGAGGATCTGGTGCCCGAGCATCTCAGCCTGGATAGCCGGCAGATCGCCGAGGGCGGGCTGTTTCTGGCTTGCCGGGGCAGTGGCGGCCATCACGGTCTGGACCACGTGGAGCAGGCCGTGGCACAAGGGGCCGTGGCCCTGTTCTGGGAGCCGGCTGCGGATCGCAAGCCGCCGGCACTGGATATTCCCGTGATTGCGGTGCCCGAACTGTCCCGGCAAGCAGGCCGGATCGCGGCCCGATTCTACGGCGATCCTTCTCGTCATCTGCGGGTGATCGGTGTGACCGGCACCAATGGCAAGACATCCATTGCCCATGTCCTGGCGTCGGCTCTGGACGCTGAGGGTCGGGGCGCCGGGTTGGCTGGCACCCTGGGGGTCGGTCGTCCGGGCCAGCTGGCCCCGGTGCGCCACACCACGGCCGATGCCGTCACCCTCCAGGCCCAATTGGCGGATTTGCAGCAAAGCGGCGCCCGCTATGCGGCCATTGAGGTGTCCTCTCATGGTTTGGCCCAGCACCGGGTCTCGGCGGTTCGTTTCCGGGGGGCGGTGTTCAGCAATCTCAGCCACGACCACCTGGACTATCACGGCAGTGAGTCCGCCTATGCCCATGCAAAGCGGCGCTTGTTCGAGCACCCGGAACTGCAATGGGCCGTGATCAACGCCGACGACTATTGGGGCGAGCACATGGCGGGCGCCCTGGAGCGCTCCGTGCGTGCCCTCTGGATCAGTGAGCAGCCCCTGGCCGGACAGTCCGGCGATGCCCTGCGTCACCAGCCCGTTCTGGGCAGTGACGGCATGACGCTCTCGATAAGCGGAGCCCTGGGCGAGGCAACGATCCATTCCAAATGGCTGGGACGATTCAACGGATTCAATCTGGCCGCGGCCTTTGCCGCATTGCGGCTGGAAGGCCTGTCCTGCAAGGCCGCTGTTCAGGCCTTGGCCTCGGTTCCGCCGGTGCCGGGCCGAATGGAACGATTCGGGGGCGGTCGGCGACCCATGGTGGTGGTGGATTACGCCCATACTCCGGATGCCCTGTCCCAGGCCCTGCAAAGCCTGCGGGAACACACCCGGGGCCGGTTGTGGTGCCTGTTTGGCTGCGGCGGCGAGCGGGATCAGGCCAAGCGGCCGCTGATGGGCCGGATCGCCGTGCGCCTGGCGGATGAAGTGATCATCACCGATGACAATCCCCGGGGTGAGCCGGGGGAGCAGATCGTTGCCGATATCCTGCGCGGCGCCGGGCGCGATGCCCGCGTCTGCCGCAATCGGGCCGAAGCCATGGAGCAAGCCGTGACCCGGGCCCGTCCGGGGGATGTGATCCTGGTGGCCGGCAAGGGGCATGAGGAAGAGCAGCTTGTCGCTGATCAGCGGATCCGTTTCAGCGATCGTGACTGGGCCCGCCATCTGGTGGGCCCGGGGAACGGGGAGGAGGGCGCATGAGCCGCTGGACCTTCTCACAATGGGCGGACGTGACCGGTGGACGCCTTGACGGTGAAGACCGGTCTTTCGATGCGGTGTGCACCGACAGCCGTGCCCTGGTCCCCGGCAGTCTTTTCGTGGCCATCCCCGGGCCGCGCTTTGACGGTCATGATTATGCCCGCGCGGCCCTTGATGCCGGTGCGGCAGGCGTTCTGGTGGCTTCGGGCCGGGCCGATGGGCTGTCTCCGGCGGTCGTGGTACCCGACACAATGAAGGCCCTGGCCGACTTCGCCCGTTATTGGCGGGATGGTCTGGAGGGGCCGGTACTGGCGGTCACCGGTTCCAACGGTAAGACCACCGTACGTTCCCTGCTGGCGGCGATCATGACGCAGCACTGGCCGGACCGGGTTCTGGCCACGGAAGGGAACTATAACAATGAGATCGGCCTGCCCCTGACCTTGCTTCGCCGCCGGACCGAACATCACGCCGTGGTCTTGGAACTGGGAGCCAACCATCCTGGAGAGATCGCCCGTCTGGCGGCCATTGCCCGTCCCCAGGTGGGGTTGATCACCAACGCCGGCCCGGCCCACCTGGAAGGCTTCGGGGATCTGGACGGGGTGGCCCGGGCCAAGGGCGAACTGATCGAGGCCCTGCCCGTGGACGGGGTGGCCATTCTCAATGCCGATGATCCCCGCCTGCCCATCTGGCACGAGCTTGCCGGTGATCGGCCCCGCATCGAATTTGGCCTCAAGGCCGGTGATGTTCGTCCCTTGAGCAAGCCAGAACTGGGCCGGGATGGTTGCCAGCTTGAGGTGACCACGCCGGTGGGTGAATTCGAGCTCAGCCTGCGTTTGCCCGGCGAACACAATCTGATGAATGCCCTGGCGGCTACGGCCGCTGCCCTGGCCGCCAATGTGCCGCTGGAAACCATTCGCCGGGGGCTGGCATCGGTGGGCCCCGAGCCGGGCCGTCTGCAAGTACTCCCCGGCCCTGCCGGCAGCACCCTGGTCAATGATTGCTACAACGCCAATCCTGGTTCGCTGAAAGCGGCCCTGGATTGGTTGAGCCGTCAGCCCGGGCGCCGCTGGGTATTGCTGGGCGACATGGGAGAGCTGGGCGAGGGTGCTGAAGCCGCCCATCGGGATGCCGGCGAATGGATTCAGGCCGCCGGCGTTGAGCGTTTGTTCACCCTGGGCGAGCTGGCCGGGTTGGCCGGTGCCCGATTCCAGGGGGGCAGCCATTTCCAGACTCGGGCAGCACTGATCGACACGCTGGCCGAGGAACTGCACGAGGACGTTACCTTGCTGATCAAGGGCTCGCGGTCCATGGGGCTGGAGCAGGTCGTGGAACGCCTCCGGGAAACCCAGGATGTCATGGCGGGGAGAGGAGACTGAGATGCTGCTCTGGTTGACTGAATACCTGACCCATTTCCACACCGGTTTCTCGGTGTTTCAGTACCTGACCCTGCGGGCGATTCTGGGGGTGCTCACCGCGCTGGCGTTTTGTTTTATCGCTGGACCGGCCATGATTCGGCACCTGAGTCATTATCAGATCGGCCAGCATGTCCGGGATGACGGTCCCGAGACCCACTTGGTGAAGGCGGGCACCCCGACCATGGGCGGGGCCCTGATCCTGCTGGCCATCACCGTCAGCACCCTGCTCTGGGGGGACCTGGAAAACCGCTACACCTGGGTGCTGATCGGCGTGACCCTGGCCTTTGGTGCCATCGGCTGGGTGGATGACTGGCGCAAGCTGGCCCTGGGCAACTCGGCCGGCCTGTCCGCCCGAAGCAAGATTTTCTGGCAATCCCTGGCGGCCATCGGCACTGCCTGCTTTCTGTATTTCACCGTCCCGGAGGGCGGCGGGCCCGAGACCCAGCTGCTGATTCCCTTCCTGAAGGATGTCTTGCTGCCGCTGGGTGGCTTTTATCTGCTGCTGACCTATGTGGTCATCGTTGGCACCAGCAATGCGGTCAATCTTACCGATGGCCTGGACGGCCTGGCCATTCTGCCGGCGGTGATGGTGGCCGGTGGCCTGGGCATCTTCGGTTATGCCTCCGGCCATCTGCACTTTGCCGAATACCTGGGGATTCCCTTCATTCCGGGCGCCGGCGAGGTGGTGGTGTTTTGTGGCGCCATGATGGGGGCCGGGTTGGGTTTCTTGTGGTTCAACACCCATCCGGCCCAGGTCTTTATGGGGGACGTGGGCGCCCTGGCACTGGGCGCCGCCCTGGGCACCCTGGCGGTGATCACCCGCCAGGAAATCATTCTCATCATCATGGGCGGGGTTTTCGTGATGGAAACCCTGTCGGTGATCGTGCAAGTCACCTCCTACAAATTGACTGGCCGCCGCATTTTTCGCATGGCGCCTCTGCATCACCACTTCGAACTCAAGGGATGGCCCGAGCCTCGGGTCATTGTGCGTTTCTGGATCATCACCGTGATTCTGGTGTTGATCGGTCTTTCCAGTCTCAAACTGCGTTAGGAGCGGCTAACGGGCATGTCGGCATTGCCAGACAACAAGACGGTGAACAACCTGGTGGTCGGCCTCGGCCGCACCGGTTTCTCCGTGGCCCGTCATTTGCTGGCCCGCGGGGAATCGGTGAGCGTGGTGGATAGCCGTTCACAGCCCCCGCTGCTTGAGCGCCTGCGGGCGGAGTTGCCGGCTGCCGTCTGGCTGGGTGACTTGCCCGAGGCCTTCTCCCCCGAGTTTCAACGGGTGGTGGTCTCCCCCGGGGTACCCGGCAATACGCCTTTGCTGGCTCGGGCCCGGGAGGCCGGTGCCGAGGTACTGGGGGATGTGGAACTGTTCGCTCGACAAGTCCAGGCACCGGTGATCGGGGTGACCGGCTCCAATGGAAAGAGCACGGTGGTCAGTCTGCTGGGCCATCTGGCCGCGGATGCCGATACCCGCGTGGTCGTGGGGGGGAATCTGGGCCCGCCGGTGCTGGACCTGCTTGAGCAAAAGGCGGATCTCTTCGTACTGGAACTGTCCAGTTTTCAGCTGGAGTCCACCAACGATCTGAATGCCGATGTGGGCCTGGTGCTCAATGTGGTGGCTGATCATCTGGATCGCTATTCAGGCATGGACGATTATGTGGCCGCCAAGGCCAGACTGGTGGCCCAGAGTCGGGTGGCGGTCCTGAATCGGGATGATCAGCGGGTCCGGGCCATGGCGGAAAATGCCGAGCAATGCATCTTCTTTACCGAGCGCGAGCCGGGCCCCGGTGAATTTGGTTTACGCCAGGTGGGACAGGCGGAATGGTTTGCCCGGGGTGATGAACTGTTGGCGCCAATCAGCCAATTGCCCCTGGCAGGTCGCCACAATGCCCTTAATGTCCTGGCCGCCCTGGCTTGTCTGGAGGCCATGGGCCGTCCCCTGGAACCGGTCCTAGACCGCTTGCCGAGTTTCCGGGGCTTGGCTCACCGCATGCAGCGGGTGGCCAGTGACGATGGTATCTGCTGGATCAATGACTCCAAGGCCACCAATCTGGGTGCGACACAGGCGGCCCTGGCCGGTTTGCAAACACCGGTCATCCTGATTGCCGGTGGCCAGGGTAAGCAGCAGGATTTCACCGAGCTTGCACCGACCCTGCGTGATTCGGTCCGGGCTCTGGTATTGCTGGGAGAGGCGCAGGAGGAGATAGCCGCGGTGGTGCCGTCGGACTTGCCGATCCATCGGGTGGGGGACATGGAGGCCGCCGTGGCCTGTGCCCGCGCCTTGGCGCAAGAGGGCGAGACTGTCTTGTTGTCACCGGCCTGTGCCAGCTTCGATCAGTTTGCGGGTTTCGAGGAACGGGGCCGGGCCTTTATCGCGGCCGTTCAGGCCGGGGAGGGTGGCCCATGAGTACCACCATGATCGATACCCGCTGGTGGCACCGTTTTGGACAGGGCTTGGACATCCCCCTGTTGGCAGTGACCGGCGCCTTGATTCTGTTCGGCCTGGTAGCGGTGACCACCGCCAGCATTTCCATTGCCGATCGAAACCTGGGCGAGCCTTTCCATTACCTGCAGCGTCAGAGTCTGTTTTTGGCCATCGCCCTGATGGGGGCCTTTGTGCTCTATCAGATCCCCACCCAGCTCTGGGCCCGCTCGGGGCCGGCCCTGTTGCTGGCCGCCTTTGCCTTGCTGTTGCTGGTGCTGATTCCGGGTCTGGGTAAGGAAGTCAATGGGGCGGTGCGCTGGATTGTCGTGGGTCCCTTTCATCTGCAGGTCTCGGAGCCGGCTCGACTGTTGCTGATTCTATATGTGGCCGGTTATATGGTCCGCCGTCGGGAGGAGTTGGCTGCCCGTTTCTCCGGCTTTCTCAAGCCGGTGCTATTGGCCGGGCTGGCCGCCTTCCTATTGCTGTTGCAGCCTGATTTCGGCGCCGCCATCGTACTGCTGGCGACCCTGCTGGCCATGCTCTTTCTGGGCGGCGTGCGGGTGCGGGATTTCAGCCTGCTTGGCGGCGTGGGTGTAATGACCATGGCCGGGCTGGCCTTTTCCTCCCCCTATCGGGTGGAGCGCATGACCACTTTCCTCAATCCCTGGGCGGATCCATTCAACAGTGGTTTTCAGCTCACCCAGTCCCTGATTGCCATCGGCCGCGGGGAATGGCTGGGCGTGGGGCTGGGCGGCAGTGTTCAGAAGCTTTTTTATCTGCCGGAGTCGCATACCGATTTCATCTTTGCCGTGCTGTTCGAGGAATTGGGACTGCTTGGCGCGCTGTTGCTGATTGGCCTGTTCAGCTTCCTGATCTGGCGCTGCTTCCTGATCGGCTCCCGGGCCTGGGCTGCCGGCCATCAATTTGGCGCCTATCTGGCCTGGGGCGTGGCCGTCTGGTTGGGGGCTCAGACGGCCATCAACCTGGGGGTAAACATGGGCATGCTGCCCACCAAGGGCCTGACGCTCCCCTTGATCAGCTATGGCGGTTCCAGCCTGCTGGTCACCATCGCTGCGATTACCCTGGTGCTTCGGGTGTGCCGAGAAACCACGCCGATCTCCAACCGCCGGCGGGAGGTGAGCCCATGAGTCGCCGTCACTGCGTAATCATGGCCGGCGGCACCGGCGGACACGTCTTCCCGGGTCTGGCGGTGGCCCGCGTGCTGGAGCAACGCGGTTGGACCGTCAGCTGGCTGGGGACCGAGGCCGGTCTGGAGGCCCGTGTGGTCCCCGAGGCCGGCATCGAGCTGGATGTGATCGCCGTGCAGAGCCTGCGCGGCGGTGGATTGAGCCGTTGGCTGCAGATGCCTTTCCGCCTGGCCCGGGCCGTATGGCAGGCGCGGCGGATTTTGACCCGTCGCCAGCCCGCCATGGTTCTTGGTATGGGTGGCTTTGCCAGCGGGCCCGGGGGGCTGGCAGCGCGCAGCCTGGCACTGCCCCTGGTGATTCATGAACAGAACGGGGTGGCGGGGCTGACCAACCGGGTACTCGCCCGCATGGCGGCCCGGGTACTGGCCGGTTTCCCCGACAGCTTCCCCGAAAAGTGCCGGGCTGAGATCGTGGGCAATCCGGTTCGCCGGGCGGTATCCGCCTTGCCGCCACCCGAACAGCGATTCGAGCATCGGCAGGGGCCGGTCCGCATCCTGATCCTGGGGGGCTCCCAGGGCGCCCGGGCCCTGAACGAATGGGTCCCTCAAGCCGTGCGGCAGCTGCCGGCGCGGCAGGTTCAGGTAAGACACCAATGTGGTCGCCGCTGGCGCGAGGAAAGCCTGGCGGCCTGGCAGGGCAGTGAGATCGAGGTGCAGGTGGAAGCATTCATCAGTGACATGGCGGAAGCCTGGGCCTGGGCCGATCTGGCCATCTGCCGGGCCGGTGCCCTGACGGTGGCGGAGTTGTCTGCCGCCGGGGTGGCATCGGTGCTGATCCCCTTCCCGGCTGCGGTGGATGACCATCAGACGGTAAATGCCACTTATCTGGAGCGGGCCCGCGCCGCCCGACTGCTGCCCCAGCCCCGTCTGGAGGCCGGCGAGTTGGCGGAGCTGCTCAAGGCCCTGACCAGTGACCGCAGTCTGCTGCGGAACATGGCCCAGCGGGCCCGTGAGAAGGCTTGCCCGGACGCCGATCAACTGGTGGCGGATGCCTGCGAGGCGGCGGCCATGGAAGCCCGGGGAGGTGCGGCATGAGTGATCGCATGCACCGCATACATCGAATTCATATGGTAGGCATCGGGGGTACCGGCATGAGCGGTATCGCCGAGGTGCTCAATAATATCGGCTATGAAGTCAGTGGTTCGGATCTGAAGTCGTCTCCGGTCACGCGCCGATTGGGTGAGCTGGGTATTCGCATTTTCAACACCCATGCGGCGGAGAATGTGCACGGCAGTGACGTGGTGGTGATCTCCTCGGCGGTGTCCGGGGAAAATCCGGAAATCCAGGCCGCCAAGGAAGCGCGAGTGCCGGTGGTGCCGCGAGCGGAGATGCTGGCTGAACTGATGCGCTTCCGTCGGGGTGTGGCGGTGGCCGGCACCCACGGCAAGACCACCACCACCAGCCTGGTGGCCAGCCTGCTGGGAGAAGGCGGGCTGGACCCGACTTTCGTGATTGGTGGCCGTTTGAACAGCGCCGGCGCCAATGCGCGGCTGGGCAGCGGGCGCTGGCTGGTGGCCGAAGCGGATGAAAGCGATGCCTCCTTCCTGCATCTGCAGCCCATCCTGGCGGTGGTCACCAATATCGATGCCGATCACCTGGAAGCCTATGAGGGCACCTATCGGCGTCTGCGCGAAGCCTTTGTTCAGTTTCTCCACAACTTGCCTTTCTATGGTCTGGCGATGGTCTGCGTGGATGATCCGGGCGTGCGCGAGATCCTGCCCGAGGTCAATCGTTCCCTGATTCGCTATGGCACCCATGAAGAGGCCGATGTCAGGGGCTATGACTACCGGCCGGAGGGGGCCGGCAGTCACTTCAAGGTGGCCTTTCGGGAGGGCGGAAGCCTGGATGTGCGCTTGAACCTGCCGGGCCGCCACAACTTTCTCAACGCCCTGGCCGCGATTGCCGTGGCACGGGAGCTGGAGGTGAGTGACGGGCAGATTCAAAAGGCCCTGGACGAGTTCCAGGGGATTGGCCGGCGTTTCCAGATCCAGGGAAGCATCCCGGCAGGGGCTGGCCAGGCCTTGCTGGTGGATGACTATGGGCATCACCCCAGCGAGCTCAAGGCGACCTTGAATGCGGCCCGGGAGGGCTGGCCGGATCGTCGCTTGGTGCTGGTGTTCCAGCCTCATCGCTACAGCCGCACGCGGGATCTGTTCGAGGACTTCAGCGAGGTCCTCTCGGAAGTGGATGCCCTGCTGCTGACCGATGTCTATGCCGCCGGTGAGGCCGCGATTGAAGGCGCCGACGGTCGCAGTCTGGCGCGCAGCGTGCGGGCCCGGGGCAAGGTGGACCCGGTGTTCGTGGCCGCCAGCGAGGATCTCTTTGATGCCCTGCCCGGCGTGATTCAGGACAGGGACCTGGTGCTCACCATGGGCGCCGGGGATATCGGTTCCATCTCGGCACGGCTGCCGGACGCCTTGGCGGCAAAGGAGGGGCGGAATGAATGATCAAGCCCTGATTCAGCGCCTGGGTCGAGTGGCCGTGCTCTTCGGTGGTGACTCCGCCGAGCGGGCTATCTCGCTGAAAAGCGGTGGAGCCGTGCTTCGGGCACTGCGAGAAGCGGGTGTGAATGCCGAGGCATTGGACCCGGCGGAAGAGGGTCTGGTGCGCCTGATGGCCGGCAAGTTTGATCGGGCCTTCATCGTCCTGCATGGCCGGGGCGGCGAAGACGGCACCATTCAGGGCGCGCTGGAAAGCATGGGGATTCCCTATACCGGCAGCGGGGTGCTGGGCTCGGCGCTGGCCATGGACAAGCTGCGCAGCAAGCGACTCTGGCAGGGCGAGGGTTTGCCCACGCCGCCCTTTGCGCTGGCCCGCGACGAAGTCGAACTGGAAGCGGCCATGGCCGCAGTGGGCTTTCCGATGGTGGTCAAGCCTTCCCGGGAAGGCTCAAGCATCGGCATGAGTCTGGTCCACGATGCCGAGGCGCTGAAAATTGCCTGGCGGGAAGCGGCGGCCCTGGATGACCAGGTGCTACTGGAACGCTATGTACAGGGGGGTGAGTACACCGCTGGGATCCTGGGTGATTGGGTATTGCCCATGATTCGTCTGCAGACGCCCCATGCCTTTTACGACTACGCGGCCAAGTATGAATCCGATACCACCGAGTATCACTGCCCCTGCGGTCTGTCCGAGGCCCGGGAAGCGGAGCTGGCGGCCCTGTGTCGTCGGGCCTTCGCCTCGGTGGATGGTAATCACTGGGGCCGGGTCGACTTCATGCTGGATGCCGACGATCAGCCCTGGTTATTGGAAGTGAATACCGTGCCGGGCATGACCGACCACAGCTTGGTGCCCATGGCCGCCCAGGTGGCGGGCATGGATTTTCCGTCGCTGGTGGTGCGCATTCTGGCCGCCACCCTGGATGAGCGGGACGGAGGTGAACCATGAGTCAGGCGCGCCGAAAGTCCAGCCAACCCCAGACGGTCCCCCTGGCCCAGCGTCTGCGTTGGCCCCTGGGCCTGGCCCTGGGACTGGCCCTGGTGATCGGAGGCGGCTTCATTGCCCAGCAATGGCTGGCGGAGTTTGAGGGGCCGGCCTTCGAGACCCTGGTGATCAAGGGAGAGCGGCGACAGTTGAGTCCGGATCATATTCGGGCCCAGGTCAAACCGGCCCTGGAATCCGGTTATTTTGGTGCCGATTTGTCGGGCCTGCGGCAAAACCTGGAAGCCGAGCCCTGGGTAGCGTCGGTCAGCGTGCGGCGGCAATGGCCGTCCACCCTGGAGCTGACGGTCCGTGAACAGGTGCCGGTGGCGATCTGGAACCGGCAAGGGTTTTTGAATCACAGCGGGGACTTTTTTGTGCCCCGAGAGATTCACGAGGAACCCGGTTTTCTGCCCGAGCTCAACGGCCCGGAAGGTAGTGAGTCGGAAGTGCTGGATCGGTATCGGGATTTTCAGGAACAGCTGGATCGCATCGGGCTGGTAGCCGAGACGGTCACGCTGAGCGAGCGACGGGCCTGGCAGATGGGATTGATGGAGGGGCCAACGCTCTATCTGGGCCGGCAGGACGGGGAACGGCGTTTTACGCGCTTTGTGTCTGTGGCCTATCCGGCCCTGAAACAGGCCGGCCGCTTCCAGCTGGATGATCTGGATTACATCGACATGCGCTATACCAATGGATTTTCGCTAGCCCCGAAGGTGGCGTCAGGTGCAAGCGAAACAGAGGACGCAGGCAATGGTTAAGAAGTCAGAGAAAAATCTGATCGTGGGTTTGGATATTGGCACCTCCAAGGTTGTCGCCATCGTTGGCGAGATCAAGGGGGAAGACCATGTGGAAGTGATCGGTATCGGTCACCACCCCTCCCGTGGCTTGAAGAAGGGCGTGGTGGTGAATATCGAATCCACCGTCCAGTCCATTCAGCGAGCCGTGGAGGAAGCCGAGCTGATGGCCGGCTGCGAGATCAACTCGGTCTTTGCGGGCATTGCCGGCAGCCATGTGAAAAGCCTTAATTCCCACGGCATCGTTGCTATTCGGGACAAGGAGGTTACACCGGGGGATGTAGAACGGGTCATCGATGCGGCCCGGGCAGTGGCCATTCCGGCGGACCAGAAGATCCTGCATATCCTGCCCCAGGAATTCATCATTGATGATCAGGATGGCATCCGCGAGCCGGTGGGCATGTCCGGGGTTCGGCTGGAAGCCAAGGTGCATATGGTCACCGGTGCCGCCAGTGCCGCTCAGAACATCATCAAGTGTGTTCGCCGCTGTGGCCTGGAAGTGGATGACATCATCCTGGAGCAGCTGGCGTCCAGCTACTCCGTGCTCACAGAGGATGAAAAGGACCTGGGTGTCTGCATCGTGGACGTGGGCGGTGGTACCACGGATATGGCCGTGTTTACGGACGGCTCCATTCGCCATACGGCCGTGATTCCCATTGCCGGCGATCAGGTGACCAATGACATCGCGGTGGCCTTGAGAACGCCCACCCATCACGCAGAAGAGATCAAGGTGAAGTACGCCTGTGCCCTGCCACAGTTGGCCAGCCCCGATGAAACCATCGAGGTGCCCAGCGTGGGGGACCGCCCCGCTCGCCGCCTGGCCCGACAGACCCTGGCCGAGGTGGTGGAGCCGCGCTACGAGGAATTGTTCAGCCTGGTTCAGGCTGAACTGCGCCGATCCGGTTTCGAAGACATGATTGCCGCCGGACTGGTGCTCACCGGCGGCAGCGCGAAGATGGAAGGCGCTGTGGAATTGGCCGAGGAAGTTTTCCACATGCCGGTACGGCTGGGTACGCCCCAGCACGTCTTTGGCTTGTCCGATGTGGTTCGTAACCCGGTCTATGCCACCGGGGTGGGGCTGTTGCTGTTCGGCAGCAAGGGTCTATCCAGTGGTGGCTCGGAGGACAGCATGCAAGGTGGTTTCAAGGAGGTGTGGGATCGTATGAGAAGTTGGTTCCAGGGCAATTTCTAGTGAGTGAGTCATGGCGGATCATGCCCATGGGCATGATGCAACGGGGATAACACGCAATTCCATTGAAAGAACTGATGGCAACAGGACGAAAACGCGGGAGATACGGCTATGTTTGAACTAATGGATGGCTACAGCCAGAACGCCGTGATCAAAGTGATCGGTGTCGGTGGTGGGGGCGGTAATGCCGTCGCCCATATGGTTAACAACGGGATCGAGGGTGCGGAGTTCATCTGTGCCAATACCGATGCCCAGGCATTGCAGAACACCAATGTGAAGACCCAGTTGCAGATTGGCTGCAACATCACCAAGGGTCTGGGTGCGGGGGCCAACCCCGAGATTGGTCGGCAGGCGGCCATGGAAGACCGGGACCGCCTGATCGAGGTGATTGAAGGCACTGACATGCTCTTCATCACCGCTGGCATGGGCGGTGGTACCGGCACGGGGGCTGCCCCGGTGGTAGCCCAGGTGGCCCGGGAGCTGGGTGTGCTCACCGTTGCCGTGGTCACCAAGCCCTTTGTTTTCGAAGGCGGCAAACGTATGGAGTCCGCCCAGGCGGGGATTGAGGAACTTTCCCGCAATGTGGACTCTCTGATTACCATTCCCAACGACAAGTTGCTGGCGGTGCTGGGCAAGCAGACCAGTCTGCTGGATGCCTTCAAGTCTGCCAATAACATCCTGCTGGGTGCTTGTCAGGGGATTGCGGAACTCATTACCCGCCCGGGTCTGATCAACGTGGACTTTGCGGACGTTCGCACGGTGATGTCTGAAATGGGCATGGCCATGATGGGCTCCGGCGTTGCCACTGGCGAGAACCGGGGTCGGGAAGCGGCCGAGGCGGCAGTGGCCAGTCCCTTGCTGGAGGACATCGATCTTTCCGGTGCCCGCGGCATCCTGGTCAATGTGACCGCCGGCATGGATATGGGTATCGGTGAATTCGACGAGGTCGGTCAGACCGTGAAGGAATTCGCCTCGGATGACGCCACCGTGGTGGTGGGGGCCGTGATTGATCCGGAAATGAGCAGCGAAATCCGGGTCACCGTGGTTGCCACTGGCCTGGGGGCGCCGCAGGCAAATCGCGAGAAACCCGATATGAAGGTGGTCAAGCGGGGGAATGATGGAAAAGTGGATTATGCGGACCTGGAGCGTCCGGCCATTATGCGCCGCAAGGCCGCCGGTGGTGAGAGTTTCTCCAGCGAGCGGAAAGATGATACCGAGTACCTGGATATCCCGGCCTTTCTCCGGCGTCAGGCCGATTGATGGCCTGAGCCGCCCGGAGATCGGGATGGTCCGGCTGGGTAAATATGAAAGTCTGGCGGGAATCAGGTGCTTGCCTGAGTCCCGCAGGGTGTGGTAATGTCCGCCGATCCGTCAGGCGCGGAGCGTTCAGCCCTGCCCGAAGGAAAAGTGATGCCGCCGCTGCGTCCTTGAAATGGCGCGGCCAGGGGGCCGTTTGACCGGGTCGGGGCAATTTCCGCCACCGCCCGAGCGCAAGAGTGAAGAAACATGCTGAAGCAGCGCACACTGAAGAACATGATTCGTGCCACCGGTGTTGGATTGCACACCGGTGAGAAGGTCTATATGACCCTGCGGCCCGCGGCACCCAATACGGGTATCGTGTTCCGTCGGGTGGACCTGGAAGAACCGGTGGATATTCGTGCCCGCGCCCAGATGGTTGGAGACACCTTGCTCTCCACCACCCTGGTGGACGGAGAGGTTCGTGTGGCCACCATTGAGCATCTGATGTCCGCCTTTGCCGGCCTGGGCATTGATAACGCCTATGTGGATCTCAGCGCGCCCGAAGTGCCCATCATGGATGGTAGCGCCGGGCCTTTCGTATTCCTGCTTCAGTCCGCCGGAATCGAAGAACAGAATGCGGCCAAGAAGTTTATTCGCATCAAAAAGCCCATTCGCGTGGAAGAAGAAGGCAAGTGGGCGGCATTTGAGCCCTTCAATGGATTCAAGGTGGATTTTGAAATCGACTTCCAGCATCCGGTGTTCAAAAAGCATAGTCAGAACGCCCTGATCGATTTTTCCACCACCTCCTTCGTCAAGGAGGTCAGCCGTGCCCGGACCTTCGGCTTCATGCGGGATATCGAAACCCTGCGGGAGCGGAACCTGGCCCTGGGCGGCAGTCTGGACAATGCCATCGTCGTGGACGACTTCCGTATCCTCAACGAGGACGGTCTTCGTTACGAGGATGAGTTCGTCAAGCACAAGGTGCTGGACGCCATTGGTGATCTGTATCTGCTGGGGCATAGTCTGATTGGCGCGTTTACCGGTTGTCGCTCCGGCCACAGCACCAACAACAAGCTGTTGCGGGCCCTGATTGCCGATGAGTCCGCCTGGGAAGAGGTTACTTTCGATGATGTATCGGAAGCGCCGATTTCCTATATGACCCCCGTGCAGGCGGTGCAGCTCTAAGCAGCGAATTCCATTAGGGAAGGGTAGGAATCAATCTGGAGCCGGATGCTCGCGAAGCGGGGATCCGGCTTTTGCGTCAAGACCTGGAGGCTTTCAGGCCCGCCAGACGTTCGAAAGCTTGACGTAGTTCCGGGTCCCGAATACCCCGTGCCGCCTGACGGATATGTTCGCGGCTGTCGGCGCTCAGCCCTGGGCCTTGGTCCTCAGTGCTTGATGTGGGGCGGGCCGCCGGGGCCTTGTCACCAGTACGGCCGGCGCGCACTTCCAGTGACTGGGCTGCCGGCATGGGGAGCTGCTTGAGGCTGCTTTCCAGTTGCGGCAACAGGTAGCGCAGCCGGGTGGCCCAGGCCGGACTGTCCATGGTGATACGCAGTTTGCCCTCGTGAAATTCCACCCCCAGGCAATGGGGAGCGAGAGGCCCGGGAAGACGGTCTCGAACCCGCATGGTCAGGCTGTTTTGCCGACCAGCGATGTCAATCAGCTGGGCGAGCGGCCCCTGTGCTTGACGCATTCGGGCTTGCAGTGACGTTGCAAACATGTTCACCATGTGGTTGATTAAGCCTGAATTTTTGCTTTGGGATGCTGAGCCCTTAGTATAATCGATGATGGACAGGGATGCGGTCAATCCGCTTGCCATCCGGAGACACTCTGATTCATGAATATCATTGTCTGGACAAAAGGGGGCAGTTCCCGTCAGTTCAATCTGGCGACGCCGGGCAATCTGGCCTTGTTGACCGTGGGGCTGTTGTTTTTTTCCGGTCTGATCGCCCTCGGCAGTTTTTTCGCCGCCCAGACCTATTTCACCGAAGCGCCGGACGAGCGCGCCCAGCGTCTCCAGGCCGAATTGGCCCAGGAACGTGCCCGCATTGAAATCCTGGAAAGCGAATCCGAACGCAAGATTGTGGCACTGAATACCCAGTTGGGGGTGATGCAGGCCCAGGTGACTCGTCTCAATGCCCTTGGCGAACGCCTGACCCGCATGGCCGGCCTGGAGGAAGGCGAGTTCAATTTCGGTGCCATGCCCCCTCTGGGTGGCCCGGAAGAGCCCTTGGGCGCGGGCTCCCTGGGGGATGAAGAGGCCAATCTGGGCGTGGAAGAAAGGGTTCAGGACCTGGCCAATCAAATCAGTGATCGGGATCGGCAGCTCGGCGTCCTTGAAAACTTGCTCATGAATCGCAATGTTCAGGACAGGGTCAAGCCTCAGGGGCGGCCCATTGAGGGAGGCTGGGTGTCCTCCGGTTATGGTTCCCGCACGGATCCCTTTAGTGGGCGTCGGGCTTGGCACGGGGGCATTGATTTCGCTGGCCACAAAGGTACGGACGTCATGGCGGTTGCCGCCGGGGTTGTGACCTGGTCGGGGGATCGTTACGGCTACGGACTCATGGTCGAGGTCAATCACGGTAACGGATATGTGACGCGCTATGCGCACAATAAGGAAAATCTGGTTTCCGTGGGGGATATGGTCCAGAAGGGTGATGTCATTGCCTTGTTGGGCCAAACTGGTCGGGCAACCGGGCCCCATGTGCATTTCGAGGTTCACCAGAACGGCCGTTCCGTCAACCCTGCCGAATACATTCGAGCCGATAACTGATACTGTTTCGTTCGCGGCTCGGCCTCCGGCCCGCATTCCATGCCCTCAAGCTCCGTCCCTGCTGTCTGTCCTCGGTCTTACGCGCCAAATTCTCGCGCGGAGGGGGTCTCCTGGTGTAGCCTGTATGCTTTTTCCGCCTCCACTCGGTCTTGTCAAGGAGGCGTGGAGACGGGCGCGCCGCGCCGTCGTGTGGTCCCCGGGGCCACGATCTTTCACTCGGACATAGAACCAACACCATGCTAGGTAAAGTCGTTAGGAAATTCATTGGTAGCCGCAATGAGCGCATGCTCAAGAAGATGCACCGGCAGGTGGAACAGATCAACGCCCTGGAGCCGGATTACGAAGCGCTCAGCGACGAGGAGCTGCATGCCAAGACGGCTCAGTTCCGGCAACGCTATGAGCAGGGAGAGAGCCTGGATCAATTGCTGCCGGAAGCCTTCGCCGCCGTGCGAGAGGCCTCCCGCCGTACCCTCGGTCTGCGTCATTATGACGTTCAGCTTTTGGGCGGCATGGTCTTGCACCAGGGCAAGATCTCGGAAATGAAAACCGGTGAGGGCAAGACCCTGGTGGCCACGCTACCCGTCTACCTGAACGCCATTTCCGGCAAGGCGGTTCATGTCATCACCGTCAACGATTACCTGGCCGAGCGTGATGCCAAGTGGATGGAGCCGGTTTACAACGCCCTGGACATGACCGTGGGGGTTATCTACAGCGGGGGGCAGCCGGCGGGCGAAAAGCGGGAAGCCTATGCTGCCGACATCACTTACGGCACCAATAATGAATTCGGCTTTGACTACCTGCGCGACAACATGGCCTTCCGGGCCGAGGATCGGGCTCAGCGGGATTTGGGCTTCGGCATTGTTGACGAAGTGGACTCCATCCTGATTGATGAGGCCCGCACTCCGCTGATTATTTCCGGCCCCGTGGATGACTCCACCGAGCTGTACCAGAAGATCGACAAGCTGGTGCCCCGGCTGAAGGAAGAAAAGGACGAAAGCGATCCGGGCGACTACACCGTTGATGAAAAGGCCCGCCAGGTGCATCTCACCGAGCAGGGTCACGAGAACGTGGAGCAGGAGCTGGTTCGCATGGGCTTGCTGGACGAAGAGCAAAGCCTGTATGACGCCTCCAACATGAACCTGGTCCATCACGTGAATGCCGCCCTTCGGGCCTATGCCTTGTTCGAGAAAGACGTTCACTACGTCATCAACGATGGCCGAATCGTGATTGTGGACGAGTTCACCGGTCGCACCATGCCGGGGCGTCGCTGGTCGGAGGGGCTTCACCAGGCGGTGGAAGCCAAGGAAGGACTCAAGATTCAGCAGGAGAACCAGACACTGGCCTCCATTACCTTCCAGAACTATTTCCGCCAGTACGACAAGCTGGCCGGCATGACCGGGACGGCCGATACTGAAGCGGTAGAGTTCCACCAGATATATGGCTTGGAAGTGGTGCAGATCCCCACTCACAAGCCCATGATCCGAAAGGACATGCCGGACCTGGTTTACATGTCCAAGGAAGAGAAGTACCAAGCCATCATTGAAGACATCAAGGACTGCAACCATCGGGGCCAGCCGGTGCTGGTGGGGACTACCTCCATTGAGGTTTCCGAGTACCTGTCTGGCATCCTGAAAAAGCACAAGATCAAGCACAATGTGCTCAATGCCAAGATGCATGCCAAGGAAGCGGATGTGATTGCCGATGCGGGCATGCCCGGCGCGGTGACCATCGCCACCAATATGGCGGGTCGTGGTACGGATATCGTGCTTGGCGGTAATCCGGAGAAATCCCTGGAGAAAGCCAAGGATGAAGCCGAAAAGGAAAAGGTGAAAAAGGATTGGGAGGCGCGTCACCAGGAGGTGCTGGACGCAGGCGGTCTGCATATTATCGGGACCGAGCGCCACGAATCCCGGCGTATCGATAATCAGCTGCGTGGTCGTTCCGGCCGCCAGGGAGACCCGGGTTCCAGTCGTTTCTATCTGTCCCTGGAAGACAGCCTCATGCGGATCTTCGCCAAGGACAAGGTGAAGGGTATTCTCCAGAAGCTGGGCATGCAGGAAGGGGAGGCCATTGAGCACCCCTGGGTGACGCGCACCATCGAGAATGCCCAGCGCAAGGTGGAACAGCACAACTTCGATATCCGGAAGAATCTGCTGGAATACGATAATGTGGCCAACGACCAGCGCAAGGTCATCTATGAGCAGCGTAATGAGCTCATGGCCACAGATGATGTCTCCGATACCGTGGACGGTATTCGGGATGATGTCATCAGCCAGACCATCGATATTTATGTGCCGCCCCAAAGCATCGAAGAGATGTGGGATGTGCCCGGCCTGACCGATGCCCTGGACAAGGAATACAACCTGCACCTGCCCATTCAGCAGTGGCTGGATGAAGATGATGAGCTGGACGAAGAAGGACTGCGCAAGCGTATTCTTGATGCAGCAGATGACGCCTACCAGGAGAAGGAAAAGATGGTTGGGACTTCAGTGCTACGGCATTTTGAGAAGGCCGTGATGCTGAGAACCCTGGACCATCACTGGAAGGAACACTTGGCGGCCATGGATTTTCTACGCCAGGGCATCAATCTGCGGGGTTTTGCCCAGAAGAACCCCAAGCATGAATACAAGAAAGAAGCCTTTGCCATGTTTACCGAGATGCTGGAACGGTACAAGGCCGAGGTGATCAGTATCTTGTCCAAGGTCCAGGTCCGTGATCGGGATGATGTGACCGCCGTGGAAGAGCAGCAGCGCCAGGACAAGCAGAAGATGGAATTCCAGCATGCCAAGGCCGCCGGCATGGGCGCCGGCGGGGCCGGACAGCAATCCGCCCAGAGTGGCGGCGCGGCACCGGGCAAGCCCGCGCAGGTGGTTCGGGACCAGCCCAAGGTGGGGCGCAACCAGGCCTGTCCCTGCGGTTCCGGCAAGAAGTACAAGCACTGCTGTGGCCGGCTGTGAGTTGAGGGTGTCATCCGCTCAGGCGGGCCATTGATACAGTGGGAGCGGTATTCCTGCCGCGATTCATTGCCATGTCTGCAAAATCCTATCTGCATATTGTTGCGGCCGTCCTGACTGCTCAGGACGGCCGCATCCTCGCCTCAACCCGTCCCAAGGGGCGTTCCATGAGCAACCGTTGGGAGTTTCCCGGCGGCAAGGTGGAATCGGGAGAAGGCCGTTGGACAGCCTTGGTGCGTGAACTCCAGGAAGAGTTGGACCTTACCCCGACCCGGGGCAGACCATTGATTCGCCTCAAGCATGATTATCCCGATGGCCCCTCGGTGGATCTGGATGTATGGCGGGTGTGGGATTGGCAAGGCGTGCCACGTGCCCGGGAAGGGCAGGTCTTCGACTGGTTTGAAGGGGATGCCCTGACCGAGCTGAATTTTCTGGCAGCCAATACCCCGATCGTGGCGGCGGCTCGCCTGCCGGATCGCTATTTGATCACGCCGGATTGGGGAGATGCATCATTGATCCCGGATGGGGTGGAAGCTGCGGCCCGTGGCGGCGTTGGTCTGATCCAATTGAGAGGCGCATGGTTGAAAACGGGGGCGGCCGAATCCTGGGTCAGCGAGGCGGTAAGCCGGGCCCGGGCCCTGGGGACGAAGGTAGTGGTCAATGGGGATGTGGATTTGGCCCGTGCCTGGGGGGCTGATGGCGTACACCTGTCAGCCCGTGCCGCCAGCGTCCTTGAGCAGCGCCCCATGCCCCGACCTGCCTTGGTGGGGGTGTCATGCCACTCGGCGGAAGAACTACGCCAGGCGGAGGCCCTGGGGGCCGATTTTGCCACCTTGGGCCATGTTCGCACCACGCCCAGCCATCCGCACCAGCCTCCCCTCGGAGAAGCCACCTTTTTTGCCCTTGCCGAAGACGCCCGAATACCAGTCTATGCCATTGGCGGTATGGGAACGGACGATATTCCCTGTTTGCAATCCCGCTCCATTCAGGGCGTGGCTGCTATTCGCGGGTTGTGGCCGGAGCGGGATAAGGTTTAGTCCTGCTCGTCCTCCCAGGCCGGCGGTGCATCATCGGGAATACGTTTTTCCTCGCTGAACCACTCGCCCAGATCCACCATGCGACAACGTTCACTGCAAAAGGGGCGCCAGCGGTTTTCTGGAGAAAAGCGGGTTTTCTCGCCGCAGTGGGGACAGGACACTTCAGGGGGTTTTCGACTCATGGCAAACACAGGGGTCCGACTTGGGTTTTAGAGTTGGCAGAGGGCCAGCCCGAAATGTACGTCGTCACTTACAGGGTCCGCCTGGCCAGCCAGATCACCGAGATTCAGAAAGCGAACAGTGAAACGATGGCGATTGCCGCTGATCTCCGGATACAGTCCCGGCTGGGCAATGGTGACTCGCACCATGCGACAATTGGGCTCACCACCGAGGTTGCTGCGATAGAAGCCCCGGATGGCGGTACAGGGCTCTTCCTGGGCACTGCCGCGAATCAGTTTGAGGACTTCCTTCACCGCCGCCTCAATGGGAGATAGCTGCTCCAGCCAGGCCTCCACATCGGGTTTTCGATCTTCCGCGGATTGCTCCAGCCAGGCATGCAGGCGGGGCAAGTCAAAGCCGCAGGTTCCGCCGGGAATGCTCAGGCGTTGCTGGATCATGGCCAGAAAATCATTCTCCCGTAATGGCCGGTCCGGCGACATCTGCCCAGCACTCAGCCCCTCCCGTACGATTGCCAGCTGATCCAGCACGCCGTTCAGGCGCTTCTTGTCCACGCCTTCATGGTGACTGTAATCCCGGAGCGCCTGGCAGAGGCGATCGGTCTCCTTCAGCAGGGCCCGGCGTACGTCACCCCGACCCATCAGGGCCAGGATTTCCAGCACGGTTTCCGCGCCGCTGAGACTGTCCCAGGCCGATTGTCGGGACACGGCGTGACGGGCTCGCCGGAACAGATGTTCGAGACGCAAAAAGGTCCGAATCTGTTCGTTGAAGGGCTGCTCATAGGTCACCCGTGCCGCAGCGGGTCCATTGACGATCGCGTGGGAACTCATGCCCGGTATTCTCGCTGACCCATGGTCCCTTTCCAACCCCTGGCCGATCCGGCTCTACACAATGTCCGGCAGAGCCGCTTGCTACCGGCATTCATTGCGAAGTGCCTGGTCCAGTTTGTCGACCTGTAGATGGAGCTGGTCCAGATCACCGTCATTGTCAATTACCCAGTCCGCGATGGCGCGCCGCTCGGTTTCGCTGGCCTGGGCGGCGACCAGTCTTTCCGCCGCAGCCTCATCCACCCCGTCTCGGGTCATCAGGCGTTGAATGCGGAGCGGTCTGGGGGCTTCCACGGTGATGATGCGGTCAAATTGCCCACCATGGCCGCTTTCGGCCAGCAGTGGGATTTCGGCCACGGCGTAGGGACCTTCGGCTTGAGCCAGCCGGCTCTTGAGGCGATCCATGATCAGGGGATGAAGAATGGCTTCCAGCTGACCACGATCCTGTTCACTGTCCAGAATACGGTCTCTCAAAGCGGCCCGATCCAGTCGACCCTGCTGATTCAGTACTTGTTCACCAAAAACCGCTACCACGGCCTCCAGCCCCGCCTCGCCCGGCTCAACCACTTCACGGGCCAGGGTATCGGTATCGATGACCGTGATGCCGCTTTCGGCAAGGCGGCGGGCAACCGCGGATTTGCCACTGCCGGCTCCGCCGGTGAGGGCAATTCTCAGCGGTCCTCGATGCGCCTCAGTCATATTGATCTCAGTATCCCGACAGTCTCAGGTAATGCTCGATGATGGGGTCACCCCAGAACAGGCCAATCAGGCCGGCCCCGGCCAGGAAGGGGCCAAAGGGCATGGGCCGGCCCTGGACTTTTTGGCCGGCCAGCATCATGACCAGGGCCCCCAGCAGGCCCAGGGCCGAGCCTAAGAGCACCACCAGGGGAATCACCGTCCAGCCCATCCAGGCGCCCAGCAGCCCCATGAGCTTGAAATCTCCATAGCCCATGCCTTCCTTGCCGGTGAGCAGGCGGAACAGGTGGTAGACGCTCCACAGGGAGAGATAGCCCACGGCCGCTCCCATGATGGCCTGTTCCGGGGCCAGGGGCGCACTGGGGTGCAGGGAGACGAGCAGGCCCAGCCAGAGCAGGGGCAGGGTGAGCTGGTCCGGCAGTAGCTGATGCTCCAGGTCGATGAAACTCATCGCCACCAGGCCCCAGACCAGCGGCAGCAGAGTCAGGCTGAACAGGCTGATTCCGCTGCTCAGCAAGATCCCCACGGTCAGGGTTGCCACCAGCAATTCCACGGCCGGGTAGCGCAGGGAAATGCGCATGCCGCAGCCCGGGCAGCGGGCCCGGAGCAAAAGGTAGCTGATCAGGGGGATGTTTTCCCAAGCCTTGATCATGCGCCCGCAGCCCGGACAGCGTGAACGGGGCTTGACCAGGTTATAGGGCGCTTCATCGGCCGGGGCATGTTCGGGGGCTTCCAGTAGGGCCGCGCATTCACTTTTCCAGCCCTGCATCATCATGATGGGCAGGCGGTGGATGACCACATTGATGAAACTGCCCACGATCAGCCCCAGTGCTGTGGCGCCGATCCAAAAGACCCAGGTGAACTCGGCTTTGAAGGCGATGAGTGTGTCGATCATGTTGGCGCGTCCGAATCGAGGGGCCCTGTGCAAAGCCCCCAGGTTACTGGTTGAGTGGTCGTCGGAGGGTGTTCTTAGACAACCTCACCCAGCTGGAAGATGGGCAGGTACATGGCAATCACCAGACCACCCACCAGGACACCGAGGATGGCCATGATCATCGGTTCCAGCAGGCTGGACAGGGAATCCACGGCATTGTCCACCCTTTCCTCGTAGAAGTCCGCTACCTTGTTGGCCATGGTGTCGATGGAGCCGGCTTCCTCGCCGATGGCGATCATCTGGGTCACCATGCTGGGGAAAATGCCCTGCTCATCCATGGCCACGTTCAATTGCTGACCGGTGGACACATTATCTTTCATCTTGAGGATGGCTTCCTCGTAGATCACATTGCCGGTGGCGCCGGCCACGGATTCCAGGGCTTCCACCAGGGGGACACCAGCACTGAACATGGTGGACAGGGTACGGGCGAAGCGAGCAGTGGCCGCATCCTGGATGATGGGGCCCAGTTGGGGAATCTTGAGGACCATTCGGTCAATCAGGCGATGGAAGGCCGGGCTGCGTTTCTTGAGATAGACGAAGCCGGAGAAAAAGGCCACCAGGCCAATGATCACGATCCAGCCCCGGGTCTGGGCAAATTCAGATAAGTCGATGACCATGCGGGTGAAGGCTGGCAAATCGGCACCGAAGCCCGCAAACAAGTCCTCGAACTGGGGCACCACATAGATCAGCAGAATGGCTGTAACGATAAAGGCCACTATCAGCACTGCGGTGGGGTAGAACAGGGCCTTCTTGATCTTGGCTTTCAGGGCCTCGGTCTTTTCCTTGTAGGTGGCGATCTTGTCCAGCAGGGATTCCAGGGCCCCGGATTGCTCACCGGAACGAACCAGATTGATGTAGAGCTTGTCGAAGTACTTGGGATGACGTGCCAGGGCATCCGCCAGATTGGTGCCGGATTCAATGTCTTCCCGGATCTCCAACAACAGGGCCTGAAAGCTGGGGTTATCGCTGCCTCGGCCGATGATCTCGAAAGACTGTACCAAGGGTACGCCTGAGCTCATCATGGTGGCCATCTGGCGGGAGAAGATGGAGATATCGCCTGGCGTGATCTTCTTGCCCTTGCCCATGTTGGCAAAGGCACTTTCCCGGCGAACCTTGGTGGGGGCGATACCCTTCTTGCGAACCTGTTGTTTGGCAATCGCCTCGGAAGGGCCGGTTATGGTACCGGAGACCTTTTTGCCCTTGGCGTCTGTGCCTTCCCACTTGAACTTGTATTCCTTGGTTCGGGCGGTTTTCTTGCTTGCTGCCTTGGCCATTACTTACCCCATATCAAGAAATGTCAGCCGACTTGGCCCGGCGACATGAACCTCGGCTATTAAAGCACAGTCCCAGTCTGGTAGCGAAATTTCACCCAAAACCATCGGGCCGGCAAGCCTGCCCACCCTTTTCTAGTCGGTGGTTACCCGCATGATTTCCTCCAGGCTGGTGACCCCTTCCTTGACCTTGTTGAGACCGGAACGGCGCAGGTCCTGGATGCCGTCTTCATCGGCGGTTTCGGCAATTTGCATGGAATTACCCCCTTCCATGATGATCCGACCGATGTTCTCGGTCACCGGCATGACCTGATAGATACCCACCCGGCCCTTGTAACCCTCATTGCATTGGTCACAGCCCACCGGACCGTAAGGCTTGACCCCTTCGTCCAGTTCCTGCTCCGTGAAGCCGGCCCGGGAGAGGGCTTCCCGGGGGATATCCACGGGCTTCTTGCAGTTGTTGCAGAGACGCCGGCCGAGCCGCTGGGCAATGATCAGGCTCACCGAGCTGGCGATGGCATAGGGTTGCACGCCCATGTCCACCAGGCGGGCTAGGGTCTTGGGGGCGTCATTGGTATGCAGGGTGGAGAGCACCATGTGGCCGGTCTGGGCGGCCTTGATGGCGATCTCGGCCGTTTCCAGGTCACGGATCTCACCCACCAGGATCACATCCGGATCCTGACGCAAAAAGGCCCGCAGGGCGGCGGCGAAGGTCAGTCCCACCTTGGGTTGAACGTTGACCTGGTTTACCCCGGGCAGCTGGATTTCGGCCGGATCCTCGGCGGTGGAGATATTGCGGTCCGGGGTGTTGAGGATATTCACCCCGGTATACAGGGAGACCGTCTTACCGCTACCGGTGGGGCCGGTCACCAGAATCATGCCGTAGGGCTTGTTGAGATTGTCCAGATAAAGCTCTTTTTGATGCTCCTCATAGCCCAGGGCCTCGATGCCCATCATGGCACTGCCCGGGTCGAGAATACGCATGACGATCTTTTCGCCGAACAGTGTGGGGCAGGTGCTGACACGAAAGTCGATGGACTTGTTCTTGGACAGCTTCATCTTGATCCGCCCGTCCTGGGGGATGCGGCGTTCCGAGATATCCAGACGGGACATTACCTTGAGCCGTGCCGCCAGTTTGGTGGAGAGATTCACCGGCGGTTTGGCCACTTCCCGCAGCATGCCGTCCTGGCGAAAGCGGACCCGGTAGAATTTCTCATAGGGTTCGAAATGGATATCCGAGGCGCCCTGCTTGATGGCATCCAGCAGCACCTTGTTGACGAAACGCACCACCGGGGCGTCGTCGGCATCGTCCTTGGCACTGACCGCGCCCTTGTCGCCGCCTTCTTCATCTTCACCCACCTCCAGATCGAGTTCGTCGTCATCGAACTCGCCCAGGGCGTCGTCCATGCTTTCGAAGACCTTGTCCAGGGCCAGCATGAGCTTGTCGTCTTCCACCACCACCGGCTCCACCATGCAGCCGGTGTGGAACTTGATTTCATCCTGGGCCTGGAGATTGGTGGGATCGGAGAGGCCGAGAAACAGGCGCTTGCCCCGCTTGAAAAGGGGTAGAGCGTGGTGGCGGCGGAGCAGCTTTTCCTCCACGTCCTTTACCGGCGCCTGGGCCAGGTCCATGATGCTCAGGTCCAGCAGGGGGGCACCGAACTCCTCGGCTGCCAGGTGGGCCAGGGAGTAGGCATCCACCTTCTTCTCTGCCACCAGATAGCTGATCAGGGATTGGCTGGACTTGACCGCAGCCTGGTTGGCCTCGGCGGTGGCCTCTTCGGATAGCAGGCCCTCGGCGGCGATGCGCCGGGCCAGACCACTGAGCCGAATGTTGTTTTGGGTTGCCGACATGGGTTCTTCCAGAAGGAGGAGTCTGTCGGAAAGGTTACAACATGCTCGGGGTCTTGCCTACCGGCGCTTTCAAGCTATATCCGTATTATGCGCTTTACCAGCCTCTGCAGATTCCGGACCCCAGCAAATCCAGCTCGGATTCGGAGAAATCACTGTCATCGGCACAACGCCAGGCCCGCTGATCGTTCTCATCCACCTGGAAGGTGAGGCCATAGGCGCGTCCATCCAACGCTGCGGCTACCTCGATATCCACATCATCCGGGACGCCGGCGGCATCGGAGCCGAACTGACAGCTCAAGGTCATGCTGGGGTTATCGCCGCTACTGTCCACTTCCGGGTCGTTAAGCCCGCCGTGGCGGCCATGGACCCGGATGCCCAGTTTGTCGTTGAGATCGGCCACCGTGGTGATCTCGTTTTCAAATCGGGGAAAGCCGCGGCTGGCAATATATTCTTCCAACGGCGTACGCGCCCCGGCCAGCAGGTTATTGCATTCTGCGAACTGGGAACGAGCTATATAATTGGTGTACTGGGGAATGGCGATGGCTGCGAGAATGCCGATTATAGCCACCACAATCATCAGTTCAATCAGTGTAAAACCTTGATTACGGGGTTGGCGTTGCATGATCGCCTCCGGGAATGGCTACTGGAAAAACAGGAATACCGTTTATCAAGCAACACCTGTGCCAGGCTAAAAAAATGGGATTAAAGGATCAGGCGTTTAACGTGTGGCTCGGGCCATAGGGGGTTTGGCAAAAAAAAGCCCCCGGTCATTGACCGGGGGCTTTTTTGCGAGTTACCGGGAGCGGAAGCTCCTTGGTAACAACATACGCGTTAGGCCTTAGTCGCCGTCTTCTTCTGCAGCTTCTTCACACAGGCCGGTCAGGAAGCGGGCTTCCACAGTGGTCTCACAGCTCCACTGATAATCCGGGGTGTCACCATCGTCAGCCTGGTCTTCATAAATATAGGTGGCGGTTTCATCGCGCAGCATGTCGGAGACTTCAACAGTGTCATCACCTTCACCGGAGCCGAAGGTGTATTCAATTTCCACACTGCCTTCGTCCACGCTGGTGATGGCACCGTGACGGCCATAAATGCGCACGCCCAGACGGTCACGGAGTTCATCCGGATCAGTGATGTTGTCATGGAAGGATTCTTCACCACGGCTAGCCACATACTCTTCCACGGGGGTGCGGGCACCGCCCAGGATCATGTTGGCCTCGGAGAACTGGGACCGGGCAATGTAGTTGTTGTACTGCGGGATGGCGATGGCGGCCAGGATGCCGATAATGGCCACCACGATCATCAGTTCGATCAGGGTGAAACCTTTTTGTGCTTGGTTTTTCATTGCAACCTCCTCAGGTTGATTCCGTTCAGCTATCGATTCGACGCAAGGTGCTTCTGTCACCTGAGGGATATTATTAGCAATTCACATGCCAAAAGGAAACCCCTGTGCGGGGCGGTTTTGCGGGGGGCATTTTTGGGAAAAGGTGACTATTGATGGCGTTGGTTGACAAAAAATGTCAGTCGCTATCGATTATCGTGCTTATGTCAGGTTCAGGTCGCCCCGAAAGACCCAATTCGGCCGTGAATCAGTCCAGGTCCAGCTTCTTGATACGGTAGCGGAGTTGCCGGAAGGTCATGCCCAGGGTGCGGGCGGCCTCGGTCTTGTTGAAGCGACAGCGTTCCAGGGCCCGTTGAATGGCCTCGCGCTCCATGTCTTCCAGGAAATCGGGCAGGGGCTGGCCGTTATCCGGCGGCAGACTGAGCTCACCCTCGCCGCCATTGGCCGGCTGTGTCGGGGTCTTGATGAAGATATCCGCCGCTTCGATCTGGCCCCCGTCGCTCAGGGTAATGGCCCGTTCCAGCATGTTTTCCAGTTCCCGCACATTGCCGGGGAAGGGGTGGCTCTGGAGTTTTTCCAGGGCGGCGTCCGACAAGCGAGGCTGGGGCATGTCCAGGCGGCAGGCCAGATTGGCCAGGATGTCCTCGATCAGGCCGGGCAGATCTTCCCGGCGCTGACGCAGGGAAGGGACGGGCAGCTCGATGACATTGAGGCGGTAGAAGATGTCTTCGCGGAATTCGCCGGCCTGCACCGCTTCGGCCAGGTTGCGATGGGTGGCGCTTAAGATACGCACATCCACGGGGATTTCTTCGCGGCCCCCCACGGGGCGCACACTGCGCTCCTGAATCACCCGCAATAGCTTGACCTGCATGGCCAAGGGCAGTTCGGCCACTTCATCCAGAAAAAGGGTGCCCCCCTCGGCGGCCTGGAACAGGCCTTCCCGGTCGGCGGTGGCCCCGGTGAAGCTGCCCTTGCGGTGGCCGAAGAGCTCGCTTTCCATCAGCTCGGCGGGAATGGCCCCGCAATTGACCGGCACGAAGGGCGCCGAGGCCCGGGGCCCGCTGTCATGAATGAGCCGGGCCACCAGTTCCTTGCCGGTGCCGGATTCCCCGCTGATCAGCACCGGGGCCTGGCTGCGCGCCACCCGGCCAATGAGCTGTCGCAGCTGGCGCATTTCCGGACTGTCCCCGGTCAGCCGGGAGCGGGCCAGTTCACTGTCGGGGTCTTCTTTTCTGCGATCGTCGCCGGTTTCCCGGAGTTTCAGGGCGGTGGTGATCAGGGCCCGCAGCTCCTGCAAGTCCACCGGTTTGGAGACAAAATCGAAAGCCCCGGCCTTGAGCGCCGCGACGGCCGCCTCCACATTGCCGTGGGCGGTGATCACCGCCACCGGCAGCTGGGGGCGGTGATCGGTGATCCAGCGCACCAGGCTCATGCCGTCGCCATCAGGCAGGCGCATGTCGGTGAGGCAGAGGTCGAAGTGCCCCGCTTCCAGGGCCCGGTTGGCCTCGGCCAGATCGGCGGTGGCGACTGAATCCACCGACATCCGCGCCAGGGTCATGCCCAGCAGTTCCAGGATGTCCGGTTCGTCGTCAACGATAAGGGCGCGGGGTTTGCTGCTCATAAGCGGCATGGTAATGCAGCGGCCAGCTGCAAGCTACATGCGGTTGTGGGCCAACACCGCCGTAGGAGCGGATTTATCCGCGATTGGGTCAACTATAGACCTCAAATCGCGGATAAATCCGCTCCTACGGCGGTGGGGAGATTCGGCCGATCTATTCCGTCCAATATCGGGTGGGCAGGTAGCAGATGCGTTGGTCTTCATAACCTTCCCGCTCGGTTTGAGCTTGCATCTCTTCCAGGGGGCTAGCATCCCAGCCGATGGCTTCCCCGTCGGCATCCTGTTCTTCCCAGCGCATGTCCAGGATTTCCAGGCGTGGATAGCCGCCTGGGTTATCGACTATGGGCGACAGCTGGATCCGGGTGGTATCCCGGCCGCCGACGGCATTCTCCCAGTCACCGGCCACGGTCCAATCGTCTTCACTGCGGTCCACCGGGCCAAGGTCCCGTTCATGGCGTTCCATCTCGAAGTCGCCGCCGCCTTCGTGCACCATGCGCTCGGTGATCAGCACCATATGCAGGGCCGATTCATCCTCCGCCGTCGCTGCGAGATGGAAATGGGCGCCATCCTGAAGGCCGCCGTCCTCGCCCAGGCGATAACGCAGCAGGGCGTGGAGGGCATCGCCCTCATAGTCCAGCTCGGTTCGCCACTGCGCCCGGTCTTCACCGAGAAACTGAGTCAGGATCATTTCGGACTCATTCTGCATGCCCCGGTAATCGAGGCTGTCCGGCTCCTGTGCAAAGCAATAGCCCATCATGTACGTGCCGACCCAGCGCTCCTCCCTGGTCTCGGAACCACAAGCGGACACCATACCGGCCAGCAAGACCAGGCCGGCCATGCCAATGCGATTCATGTCGATTCCCCTTTTTTAGAAAGCTGCAAGTTACAAGCTGCAAGCGGCAAGCAGATCATTTCCACCGAGCGCTTGTGGCCTTAGCCAGGGTTTGAGCTCGGCCGCCTGGGAAAAACCGGCTATGGCTGACGGGCTTGGCCCCTTTGCGGGCAGCTTGTCGCTTGCAGCTTGCAGCTTGAAGGGCGAAGTAATCCAGCTTCCGCTGGATTACTTCGCCCTTCCACTGGATTACTTCGCCTGCATACGAATGCCGCCATCCAGGCGGATGGTGGTGCCGTTGAGATTGATGTTCTCGCAGACCGCTTCCACCATCTGGCCGAATTCTTCCGGCTTGCCCATGCGGGAGGGGAAGGGGATCTGCTTGTTGAGAGATTCCTGCACCTCGTCCGGCAGGCCTTCCATCATGGGGGTGTAGAAGATGCCCGGTGCAATCGAGACGGCCCGCACGCCGATCCTGGAGAACTCCCGGGCCATGGGCAGCATCATGGAGGACACACCGCCCTTGGAGGCGGAGTAGGCAGCCTGGCCGATCTGGCCTTCAAAGGCGGCCACCGAGGCGGTGCTGATCAGCAGACCGCGCTCGCCGTCGTCCCGGGCCGGGTTGTCAGCCATCTTCTCGGCGGCGGCCTTGAGCAGGTTGAACGTGCCCACCAGATTGACCTGGATGGTCTTGGAGAAGATCTCGCTGGGCATGGGGCCCTTGCGGGAGATTACTTTTCCGGCACCGATGATGCCGGCGCAGGCCACCGCCACATCCACCTGACCGAAGCTGTCCACGGCCTTGGCCACGGCGGCATTGACCGCTTCCTCGGAGGTGACATCCGTCTGCACGAAGAGGGCCTTGTCCCCCAGCTCCTTGGCCGCGGCCTGACCCTGTTCCTCGTTTACATCCAGCAGGGCCACCGAGCCACCGGCCTCGACAAAGCGCTTGGCCGTGGCAAAACCCAGCCCGGAGGCACCACCGCTGATCACGGCATTGAGATTCTCGAATTTCATTGCTTGCTCCTTGATGCGGTAAAAATTGATTGTGAAAGAAGAACACGGAGATCACGGAGAAGCACGGAGGGCCACGGAGGGCCACGGAGGCAAAGCTGTTTAGGTTAACCTCCGTGTTTCTTCGTGATCTCCGTGTTCCCAACTAACAAGCCGTAGGAGCGAATTCATTCGCGATTGGGAAAGGGCCGATTTCGGCCGCCGCAATAATCGCGAATGAATTCGCTCCTACGGGGGTGGTTTCAGGCTTTTACCACCCCAAAGGGGCTAGGGCCTTCTCCACCGGGATGCGCCCCAACTTGCTGGCCGGTTCCCGGCCCAGCTGTTCGCTGATCCAGACGGCGGTGGCGTGGAGCTTTTCCAGATCCACGCCGGTGTCGATGCCCATGCCTTGGAGCATGAAGATCACATCTTCGCTGGCCACATTGCCGGAGGCGCCATCGGCATAGGGGCAGCCGCCCAGGCCCGCCACCGAGGCATCCACCGTGGCCACGCCCAGTTCCAGGCAGGCCTGGATATTGGCCAGGGCCTGGCCGCGGGTGTCATGGAAATGGATGGCCAGCTTGTCCATCGGGACCCGCTCGGCCACCGCCGCCAGCATTTCCCGGGCCTTGAGAGGGGTGCCGGAGCCGATGGTGTCGCCCAGGGAGACTTCATAGCAGCCCATGGTAATCAGCTTCTCGCTGACTTCGGCCACCGCCTGGGGCTCGATTCGGCCCTCATAAGGACAGCCCAGTACGCAGGAAACATAGCCACGCACAGCCATGCCCTTGTCCCTGGCCAGGGCCATCACCGGCTCGAAGCGTTCCAGGGATTCGGCAATGGAGGCGTTAATATTCTTCTTGTTGAAGCTTTCCGAGGCTGCGGTAAACACGGCAATCTCTTCCACCCCGGCTTCCACGGCCCGCTCCATGCCCTTCATATTGGGCACCAGCACCGGATAGGCCACGCCCGGCTTGCGCTGAATGGAAGGGAACAGCTCGGCTGCATCGCCCAGCTGGGGGATCCACTTGGGACTGACGAAACTGGTCGCCTCCACCACCGGCAGACCGGCATCGGCCAAGCGATGAATCAGCTCCCGCTTGGTGGCCGTGGGGATGGGCTCGGCTTCGTTCTGCAGACCGTCCCGGGGGCCGACTTCAACGAGTTTTACTTTGTTGGGGTAGTTAGACATTTTGGGGCCTATTCAGCGTCATTGTTTCTATTGGAGAGCTACAAGCTTCAAGCCTCAAGCTACAAGCAGAGTTTCCCGGCCGAAGGCCTTTTACCCATAGCTGTCGGTGAACTTGATTACATCTAAAGCGGATGCCTTATCAGGCATTTGCGGACAGCTTGAAGCTTGTCGCTTGCAGCTTGAAGCTGGTGGATATTCAGCCATCCGCCTGAATATCCACCAAAGGCACCTCGGCTTCCACCATATCCCCTTCCCCGTGTTTCAGCTTCTCCACCGTGCCGGCGACGCCCGCCTTGACGGTGAACTCCATCTTCATGCCTTCCAGCACCAGGATGGGGTCGCCCACTTCTACTCGGTCGCCTTCCTTCACATGCACGGCCACGATGCGGCCGGGCATGGGGCTGCCCGGATGGGCTTCGTCGGCGGCCGCGCCACCGGCGGCGGCATAAGGATCGATTCGTTTCAGGACATGGGTCACCCCGGCTTCGGTGATCTGCAGGTCATCGCCATCGGCCAGCACATCAAAGCGTTTGGCATGACCGTCGATGGCCAACACCAGGGCATCGGCCTCCACATCCACCAGCGCCACGGCCAGGGATTCTTCGCCAATGCTCAGGGCCCATTGCTCGGGGCCCACGGATTGCAGCCAGATATCCTGCTCTTCACCCGCCGCCGCTAGACGCACCCGCAGGCCCCCGTCACCGGAGACCCGCCAGCCGTCCGGCTGGTTCCAGGGGGAGATGGGGTCGTCGCCATCCTCGCGGTCCAATTCCAGCTCAAGCTGGCGGTAGACGGCGGCCGCCGCCAGCACGCCGGGGGTAGGCGCGGGCAGGGTGGTCCAGGCGTCCAGACGCTGATCCACCATGCCGGTATCCATGTCGCCAGCCGAGAAACGATCATCGGCGGCGATGGCCCGCAACAGGGAGAGATTGGTGTCCAGACCAAACACGGCGGTCCGGGCCAGGGTGTCGCGCAACAGGCGCAGGGACTGTTCCCGGTCTTCATCAAAGACGATGAGCTTGGCCACCATGGGGTCGTAATGGATGCTGATCTCGTCACCGGCTTCCACGCCGGTATCCAGGCGCACCCCGTCTTCCTCTTCCGGGCAATCGAAGCCGCTCACGGTGCCCACGGAGGGCAGAAAGCCTTCGGCCACTTTCTCCGCGTAGATGCGGACTTCGAAGGCATGGCCGAATTGTTCGATCTCATCCTGTTCCAGCGGCAGGGGCTCGCCATCGGCCACGCGCAACTGCCATTCCACCAGGTCCAGGCCGGTGGTCATTTCGGTCACCGGGTGTTCCACCTGCAGGCGGGTATTCATCTCCATGAAGTAGAAGCCGCCATCGGCCCCCATGATGAATTCCACCGTGCCGGCATTGATGTAATCCACCGCCTTGGCGGCATTCACCGCCGCCTCGCCCATTTCAGCCCGCAGCTTGTCATCCAGGGCCGGGGAGGGGGTCTCTTCCACAATCTTCTGGTAACGGCGTTGCAGGGAGCATTCCCGTTCGAACAGGTGAATGACATTACCCTGGCTGTCGCCAAAGACCTGGAATTCGATATGGCGGGGCTGCTCGATGAACTTTTCCAGCAGCACCCGATCATCGCCGAAGCTGGACTTGCCTTCCCGGCGGGCCCCATCAAGGGCCGTCTGCAGTTCCTTCTCCTCACGCACCACCCGCATGCCCTTGCCACCACCGCCGGAGACCGCCTTGATCATCAGCGGAAAGCCGATCTTCTTGGCCTCACTAATCAGGATGTCATTGCTCTGGTCATCACCGTGATAACCCGGCACAACGGGGACACCCGCCTTTTCCATGATGGTCTTGGAGGCGGATTTGGAACCCATTTGGTCGATGCTGTCGGGTTTGGGCCCGATAAAGACGATGCCGGCTTTCTGGCAGGCGCGGGCGAATGCCGTGTTTTCGGACAGAAAGCCATAGCCGGGATGCACTGCCTCGGCCCCGGTCTCCCTGGCCACTTCCAGAATCCGATCGGCCTTGAGGTAGGACTCTGCCGCAGCGGCGGGTCCAATGTGCACCGCTTCATCCGCCATGCGCACATGCCTCGCACCGGCGTCCGCATCGGAATACACCGCGACCGTTTTCACCCCGAGGGCCCGGCAGCTTTCCATGATGCGGCAGGCGATCTCGCCGCGGTTGGCTATTAGCACTTTTTTAAACATGGTGCTTGTCTCATCCAGTTGTACAGGCAGCCAGTTTGGTGCCATTGGTTTGGTTTTAAGCTTTAAGCCTCAAGCTGCAAGCAGGGTGTGTCCGCTGGGATTCCTTGGCAGTAGCCCGAGAAATTGCATACGGCGAATTTTTTGGAACTCGCTTTTTGCCGTCGTCGAACTGCTTGCAGCTTGCAGCTTGCAGCTTGCAGCTTGCAGCTTGCAGCTTGCAGCTTGCAGCTTGCAGCTATTTTTCAACCCAATTGGGTGCCCGCTTTTCCAGAAAGGCGGACAGCCCCTCCTGACCTTCCTCAGACACCCGCAGCTGGGCGATCAGGCGGGAGGTCTTCATCTTGGCTGCCTCCCGGGCGGAGATGCCCTGGCCGTAGATGTCATCAATCAGTTCCTTGCTGGCCCGCAGGGCATTGGGCCCGCCTTTGAGCAGGCGTTTCACATGCACGGTGACGGCTTCATCCAGCTGCTCGGCGGCCACCGCCTCGTGGACCAGGCCGATGCGTTCGGCCAGTTGGGCATCCATGGCCTCGCCGGTCATGAAGAATCGGCGAGCCTGCCGGTTACCGATGGCACGAATCACGAAAGGTGAGATCACCGCCGGCACCAGGCCCAGGCGCACCTCGGTGAGGGCAAACTTGGCACTGTCCACCGACACGGCGATGTCGCAGCAGGCCACCAGGCCCACGCCGCCGCCGAATACCGAGCCGTTGATGCGGGCCACGGTGGGCTTTTGCAGCCCGTCCAGCACCCACATCAGTTCGGCCAGGCGCAGGGAGTCCTCCAGGTTCTCGTCTTCGCTGTACTCGGCCATGGAGCGCATCCAGTTGAGATCCGCCCCGGCCGAGAAGGACTTGCCTTCGCCGGTCAGCACCACCACCCGAACCGAGTCGTCATTGTTCAGTTCCGACAGGGTCGTGGTCAGTTCTTTGATGACAGCCTGATTGAAGGCGTTGTGTTTCTCGGGGCGGTTGAGCGCGACCGTCGCGACACCGCGTTCGTCGATGTTTACCTGAACTTGATCAGACATTGGGCTCTCCCTGTTTCTCGACCTTCGGTCGCGAGCTGCAAGCTGTCTTTCCCGCCCGAGGTCTTGTTGCTCATAGCGATCGGCGAGGCCGGAACTAGCTATGTTTCAAAAGCTGACAGTTATTCGCGGCCAGCTTGTAGCTTGTGGCTTGCAGCTTGAAGCTGCGTTCGTTCACATTCGAAACACACCAAACCCATCGGGCTCGTCGATAGGCGCATTCAGCGACGCCGAAATCGCCATTCCGAGAACGCGCCGGGTATCCGCCGGATCAATGATGCCGTCATCCCAGAGCCTGGCGGTGGCGTAGTAGGGATGGCCTTGGTCCTCGTACTGATCCCGGATGGCGTCCTTGAACTGTTCTTCTTCCTTTTCCGGCCAGTCCTTGCCCCGGGCTTCCAGACCATCCCGGCGCACGGTCGCCAGCACGGAAGCGGCCTGTTCGCCACCCATCACGGAGATACGGGCATTGGGCCACATCCACATCATGCGGGCCCCATAGGCCCGGCCACACATGGCGTAGTTGCCGGCCCCGAATGAGCCGCCGATGACCATGGTGAACTTGGGCACGCTGGCGGTGGCCACGGCGTTGACCATCTTGGCCCCGTCCTTGGCAATGCCGGCGTTCTCGTATTTCTTGCCCACCATGAAGCCGGTGATGTTCTGCAAGAACACCAGGGGAATGCCCCGTTGCTCGCAGAGCTGAATGAAGTGGGCGCCTTTCTGGGCGGACTCGGCAAAAAGAATGCCGTTGTTGGCAATGATGCCTACCGGATAACCATGGATGCGGGCAAAGCCGGTAACCAGGGTCTTGCCGAACAGCGGCTTGAATTCATGCATCTCGGAGCCATCCACCACCCGGGCGATGATCTCGCGTACATCCACCGGATGACGGGTTTCTTTTGGCGTAATCCCATAGAGATCATCTGCGGGATAAATCGGCTCCACAGGCTCAGCGATATCCAGGTCCACATACTTGCGGCCATTCAGACTGGCCACGATATCCCGGCAGATGGACAGGGCATGGGCGTCATCTTCGGCCAGATGATCCGCCACCCCGGAGATGCGGGTATGGACTTCACCGCCACCGAGGGATTCCGCATCCACTTCCTCACCCGTGGCGGCTTTTACCAGGGGCGGACCACCCAGGAAGATGGTGCCCTGTTCCCGCACGATGATGGCTTCATCCGACATGGCGGGCACATAGGCCCCACCGGCGGTGCAGGAACCCATGACCACGGCGATCTGGGGAATGCCTTCAGCCGACATCTGGGCCTGGTTGTAGAAAATACGCCCGAAGTGTTCCTTGTCCGGGAAGACCTCGTCCTGCAGGGGCAAAAAGGCCCCGCCGGAGTCCACCAGATAAATGCAGGGCAGACGGTTCTCCCGGGCGATTTCCTGGGCCCGGAGATGCTTTTTCACCGTCATGGGGTAGTAGGTGCCGCCCTTGACCGTGGCGTCATTGGCCACGATCACCACTTCCCGACCTTGGACCCGACCGATGCCGGTAATCATGCCGGCGGCGGGGGCGGCATCGTCATACATGCCGTGGGCGGCCAGAGGGGAGAACTCCATAAAGGCGCTGCCATCATCCAGCAGGGCCTCGATCCGCTCCCGGGGCAAGAGCTTGCCCCGATCCGTATGCTTTTTCCGGGCCCGCTCACCACCGCCCAGGGCGGCCTTGCCCAGTTGATCCTTGAGGTCCGCCACCAGGCCTTCCATGTGTTCGGCATTGGCCTGAAAGGCCGGGTCGGAGCGATCGATTGTCGTCTTTAGGACTGGCATGGGAAAAATCCTTTGGATTTAGGGAACCTCTGATTAATCTATTCGCGCCCGCAGTTGGTGCTGAGAGCGGCTGCTTCAAGGCGCATTGCGCAGCACAGTAGCCTCTGCGCTACGGGCAAGCAATGCGCCTTGAAGCAGCCGCTCTCAGCGCCAACCCCCTGCGGGCCAACGGGATTTTCCCTCTCGACTTCGTTGCTCCTCGCTCATGTAGCACTGAGGCTACACTACGCTCGTCGCGCCTCGCGAGAGAAAAAATCCCGTTGGCTGCGGGCGCGAATGGATTAATCAGAGGTTCCTTATCAAGCTACAAGCCGCAAGCTACAAGCAGGGGAGAGGTTGCCTCTGACAAGTGCATTTCTCCGGACCGAGGTGCTTCTCCGCGGCCTATTTCAAGGCTGCAAGCTCGACGCTCTCGCGGCCTGCTTGCAGCTTGAAGCTTATAGCTTGCAGCTCCCTCTTTATACCCGCTCAACCGCAATGGCCGTGGCCTCACCACCGCCAATGCAGAGCGAAGCCACGCCGCGCTTGCCGCCGGTGCGTTTCAGATTATGCAGCAGGGTGGTGATGATGCGTGCGCCGGTGGCGCCGATGGGATGGCCCAGGGCGCATGCTCCGCCGTTGATGTTGAGTCTATCGCGGGGAATGCCCACGTCATGCATGGCGGCCATGGCCACCACGGCAAAGGCCTCATTCACTTCATATAGGTCCACATCGTCCACCGACCAGCCCAGCTTTTCCTGGAGGTTCTTGATGGCGCCCACTGGAGCGGTGGTGAACCACTCGGGCTCCTGGGCGTGTCCGGCGTGGCCGACGATCTTGGCCAGGGGCTGAAGACCACGCTTCTCAGCTTCGGAAGCGCGCATCATCACCAGCGCCGAGGCGCCATCGGAAATGGAGGAAGAGGTGGCGGCGGTGACGGTGCCATCCTTCTTGAAGGCGGCACGCATGGACGGGATCTTGTCCACATTGCATTTGCCGGGCTCTTCATCCGTGTCCACCACGGTATCGCCCTTGCGGCCCTTGATGGTGACCGGAGTGATTTCATCATTGAAAAAACCCTTTTCCACGGCAGTCTGAGCCAGTTTCACTGACTCAATGGCGAACTCGTCCTGGGCCTCGCGGGTAAAGTTGTACTTGTCGGCACAGGTTTCGCCAAAGCCACCCATCATCTGTCCGTCATAGGGGTTCTGCAGGCCATCGAAGAACATGTGATCGATGACTTCCTGGTGACCCATGCGCATGCCGCCGCGAGCCTTGGGCAGGAGATAAGGGGCGTTGGTCATGGATTCCATGCCACCGACCACAATCACATCGGCCGAGCCGGCCGCGATCAGATCATGGCCCATCATGGCGGCCTTCATGCCGGAACCGCAGACCTTGTTGATGGTGGTGCAGCCGGTGCCCTTGTCGATGCCCGCGCCCAGGGAGGCTTGGCGGGCCGGGGCCTGGCCGAGACCGGCCGGCAGCACACAGCCGAAGATCACTTCGCTCACATCCGTGCTGCCCAGCTTGGCGTCTTCCATCACGGCCTGAATGGCCGCAGAACCCAGCTGCGGAGCTTGCGCACCGGAAAGACCGCCCTGGAAAGAACCAATGGGGGTGCGGCGGGCGGCGGCGATGACGATGGGATCATTGCTAGACATGGGAAACCTCCTGAAAAAATGACCGTAGGAGCGAATTCATTCGCGATTTCCATGCATTGTCCTGCCACCCGGAGGTGGAATCGCGGATGAATCCGCTCCTACGCAGCTGTTAGAAATTCTGCTTAGGGGCTCATGGCGTTAAACAATTCGCGGCCGATGAGCATCCGCCGAATCTCGTTAGTGCCAGCGCCGATGTCGTATAGCTTGGCGTCGCGCAGGATTCGGCCGGTGGGGTATTCATTGATATAGCCGTTGCCGCCCAGGCACTGGATGCTTTCCAGGGCCACCTTGACGGCGGATTCGGAGCAATACATCAGGCAGGCGGCAGCATCCCAGCGCACCTGTTCGCCCTGGTCAAAGGCTTCCGCCACCCGATAAGCAAAGGCCCGGGAGGACTGCAGGGCGGTGTACATATCGGCAATCTTGGCCTGCATGATGCCGAAGGCCCCGATGGACTTGCCGAACTGCTTTCGCTCATGCATGTAGGGCAGGACCTGATCCATGCCGGCCTGCATCAGTCCGACAGGGCCGCCGGACAGCACCAGGCGTTCCGAATCCAGGCCCCGCATGAGGATATAAACTCCCTCATTGACCTCACCCAGGATGTTTTCCTCGGGGATCTCGCAATCTTCGAAGACCAGCTCGCAGGTGTTGGAACCCCGCATGCCCAGCTTGTCCAGCTTCTGGGCGGTGCGGAAACCTTTCATGCCCTTTTCCACCAAAAAGGCGGTCACGGTCTTGGAGCCCAGATCCTTGTTGGCGGTGCGCATGTAAACGATCAGCACATCGGCCTCGGGACCATTGGTGATCCACATCTTGTTGCCATTGGCCACCCAGACATTGCCTTTCTTCTCGGCCCGACAGCTCATGGAACCCACCACATCGGAACCGGCCCCCGGTTCAGACATGGCAAGAGCCCCCACCCATTCGCCGGAACAAAGCTTGGGCAGGTACTTCTGCTTTTGCGCTTCGGTGCCGTTCAAGAAGATATTGTTGATGCAGAGATTGGAGTGGGCCCCGTAGGACAGGCCGATGGAGCCGGAGGCCCGGGAGATTTCCTCCATGCAGACCAGATGGGCCAGATAGCCCATGTTCGAGCCGCCGTATTCTTCCGAGACGGTCATGCCCAAAAGGCCCATTTCACCCATCTTTTGCCACATTTCCTGGGGGAATTCGTTCTTCTCGTCCACCTCGGCGGCGATGGGTGCAATCTCGCTCTGGGCAAAGCGCTCCACGGATTCACGGAGCATGTCCAGTTCTTCGTTGATATGGGTGTTGATGACGGTCATAAACGGCTCCTTCGGAGAGCTGTAAGCTACAAGCCACAAGCTTCAAGCAGACCGTGCAGTCTCGTCGCTTTTCGGCTGGAACCACTTTCTAAGCGGTTTCCAGTCCTGGCTTTATCCAAGAGAGGTTCCCTGCCAGTCGACCTGCTACCGGTAGGGAACCCGAATTCGGCTTCAAGCTGCTTGCAGCTTGAAGCTGGCCGAAGGCCGTTAGGCCTTCGGCCGACGGCCGGACATGCGCTTGGAACGCCGCTCTACATGGGGCAGCTTCACATGGCTCATGGCCTCGATGCGCTCTTCGGCCAGTCGGTCGGCGGCCTGCCAGCTGGGGATGCCGTCGCGATCGGCAATGGCAAAGATATTCTCGATGATGTCGTAAATGCCCTTCACCTGCCGGAAGGCGCGGTCCCGGTTATAGCCCTGCAGCTCAATGGCTACATTCATCAGGCCGCCGGCGTTGATGGCGTAGTCCGGGGCGTAGATCATGCCGCGCTTTTCCAGCTCGGTGCCGTGGCGTTCCTCGGCCAGCTGGTTGTTGGCGGAACCGGCCACGATGTCGCACTTGAGGCGGCCAATGGTGTCGTCATTGACTGTGGCACCCAGGGCACAGGGCACGTAGACATCGCAGTCCACATCGTAGATGGCATCCAGGTCCACGATCTCGCAACCCATTTCCTTGCACTCGTCCAGCCGTGCCTGGTTCATGTCGCAGACCGTTACCTTGGCGCCTTCCTCGCGCAGCTTGCGGATAATATGGATGCCCACATTACCGGCCCCCTGGACGGCGTAGCTGGCCTTGCCCAGGTCGGTATGGCCGTATTTGCGGTTCAGGCAGGCCTGGATGCCGCGAATGGTGCCATAGGCTGTCAGGGGGGAGGGGTCGCCACCACCGCCGTGGACTTCGGGTACGCCCACCACATTGTCGGTTTCGGTGAAGATATATTCCATGTCGCCGACGGTGGTGTTCACGTCCTCGGCGGTGATGTAGCGTCCGCCCAGGGAGTCAATGAACTTGCCCAGTGCCCGGAAGAAGGCCTCGCTCTTGTCCTTCTTGGGATCACCAATGATGACGGACTTGCCGCCACCCAGGTTCAGGCCGGACACGGCTGCCTTGTAGGTCATGCCGCGGGACAGGCGCAGTACATCGGTGAGCGCATCGTCCTCGCTGTCATAGGGCCACATCCGTAGGCCACCCAGGGCGGGGCCCAGCACGGTGTTGTGGATCGCCACGATGGCTTTCAGACCGCTGTCCTTGTGATGGAAGAACACGACCTGTTCATGACCCATCTGTTCTGCAGTGGCGAAAAGCTCCATATTGTCCTCCTGAGACGGAAAGAAACTGTTTTGTTACCGGACCCGCCCGTAGCCGGTCCCAAATGGTTTTGGTGACCGGGCGATGATCCGGCCATGGCGCCAACCCGTTGTCTGTTTCAGCATCGGGTCGGACAGTAGGATCCGGATCGTCGGGGATTGTGTCAGCGTCAGCGTGTTGTCAGCGTTTGACGAGACCTTAATTCAAGACACCGCCTGAATGGGCGGTCTTAAACCATGCCTGTTTGTCTGAACTGGGGCCGGTGGTTTTCGGGAGCGCGAATTATAGCAGCAAGTTTGCTTGCCGGGGCCAGGAGCGGGCTGAAATGCTGCAAACGCCCGTTTGAAACGTGGCTTGATTTCTCGGCCCTGTATCTACCTTATGCAGCTGAAAATTCATGAAAAAACACGGCCGTGGCTGTTTGAATTCGGTCGGTTTGGGCTCCCTCGAGGGTAGGTGGTGTCGGCACTTGTCCGGGGGCTTTTACCGGTGATTGGCGGACCATAAAGGCCGGAAACTCGCTGTAACGGTGGCATGACCGTTATAATCGCCGGTTTCAGACTTCAGTATTTTCCATCCGCGCCCGGCGCGGAGGCGACAAGAGGCGTACACACAATGGGTAGCGCAGCATCTCGCATTCAAGGTTCCGCCAACACCGCCGGTCAGGAAGTGCCCCTGCGCTTTGTGACCGCCGCCTCCCTGTTTGATGGTCACGATGCCGCTATCAACATGATCCGGCGCATTCTCCAGTCCAACGGGGCGGAGGTGATTCATCTGGGCCATAACCGGGCGGTGGCCGATATCGTGCGGGCCGCCATCCAGGAGGATGCCGACGGCATTGCCGTGTCCTCCTACCAGGGCGGCCACATGGAGTACTTCAAGTACATGGTGGACATGCTGCGTGAGAAGGACTGCGAGCATATCCGCGTGGTGGTGGGTGGTGGCGGCACCATCGTGCCCCATGAGATCGCCGAGCTGGAAGAATACGGCGTGGAGAAGGTCTACACCCCCCATGACGGCATGTCCATGGGCTTAAAGGGCATGATTGATGATGTCTTTGAACGGGTTCATGCCTGGCAAAAACCCGCCTTCGAGCCCAGCCGTGGCGACAAATCCGACCATATCGAGGTGGGTAGGACCCTGTCCCTAATCGAGCAGGCCGCAGGGGATCAAGACTTGCTCAAGGACCTGACCAAGGACTGGCATGCCACCGCCAACCGGCCCCCGGTGCTGGGGATTACCGGCACCGGCGGGGCCGGCAAGAGTTCCCTGACTGATGAGCTGCTCAATCGATTCCGCCGCTTCTTCCCGGATCTGGATATCGCCGTGCTGGCGGTGGATCCCACCCGCCGACGCACCGGCGGGGCCCTGCTGGGGGATCGCATTCGCATGAATTCCCTCATGGACGAGAAGATCTTCATGCGTTCCATGGCCACCCGGCGGGCCCATCTGGCCACCAGTGCGGCCATCCAGGAATCCCTGCAATACCTGCGCTCCTGCGGTTTCGGTCTGATTATCCTGGAGACCGCCGGTATTGGTCAGAGCGATTCGGAGGTGGTGGACCTGGTGGATTACTCCCTGTATGTAATGACCAGCGAATTCGGTGCGGCCAGTCAGCTCGAGAAGATCGAGATGCTGGATTACGCCGATACCATCGCCATTAACAAGTTTGAAAAGCGTGGCTCCAAGGATGCCCTGCGGGATGTGCGCAAGCAGTGGAAGCGCAATCACCTGGCCTTCGACAAGCCCGAGGACGAGATCCCGGTCTATCCCACCATTGCCAGCCAGTTCAACGACCCGGGCATGAACCGCCTGTTCAAGGCTCTGGTGAACGGTTTCACCGAAAAGCTGGAGCTGTCCGAAGACCGCTGGCGGGTGGATGCCGAGTTCCCGGAAGTGGATGTGGAACGCCAGGCCCTGATTCCGCCGTCTCGCGAACGCTACCTGGCCGAGATCGCCCAGGTGGGCCGCCGCGCCCACGAAACTGCCGAGACCGCCGCCGAAGCCGCCTCCCGGGCTCATGCCTGTTATGAAGCCTTGAAAACCCTGGAGGATGAACGCCTGCCGGAACCGCTGACCCCCTATCCCGGGGACGCCTTGACCGAGGGCGACGACAACAGCCTGCGGACCCTGCGCCAGCGCTACAACGCCGCCCTGGAAGATATCGGCGAAGAAGGCCGCAAGCTGCTGGAATCCTGGCCCGAGCGACGGGAGGCGGCCCGTTCCGAGACCTTTAGCTACAAGGTCCGGGGCAAGGAAATCACCGGCGACAATTACACCGAATCCCTGGCCGGAATCCAGATCCCCAAGATCGGCGTGCCCCGTTATCGCGACTGGGGTGACATCCTCCATTGGCGGATGAAGGAGAACCTGCCCGGGGACTTCCCCTTCACCGCCGGTGTCTTCCCCTACCGCCGGGAAGGCGAGGACCCCACCCGCATGTTTGCTGGTGAGGGTACGCCCGAGCGCACCAACCGGCGATTCCACTATGTGGCCGGCGGTCAGCCCTTCACCCGTCTGTCCACCGCCTTCGATTCGGTGACCCTCTACGGGGAAGACCCGGACGAGCGGCCGGATATCTACGGGCGGATCGGCAACTCCGGGGTGTCCATTGCCACCGTGGACGATATGAAAAAGCTGTACTCCGGCTTTGATCTGCTGGCACCCACCACCTCGGTGTCCATGACCATCAACGGCCCGGCGCCCATCATCCTGGCCATGTTCATGAATGCGGCCATTGATCAGCGGGTGGAAACCTGGCTCAAGGAGGAAGGCCGCTGGGACGAGGCCAAAAAGCAGATCGATCAGCTGTTCAGTGACGGCGAAACCCCGCATTACTCCGGTGAGGTCCCGGAAGGGCATAACCGCCACGGTCTGCGTCTTCTGGGTGTGCCCGGGGATCAGTTGGTGCCGGCGGAGGTTTATGAAAAGCTCAAGACCGAAGCCATCCAGTCGGTGCGGGGTACCGTGCAGGCCGATATCCTGAAAGAGGACCAGGCTCAGAATACCTGTATCTTCTCCACGGAGTTCGCGCTCAAGATGATGGGGGATGTGCAGCAGTACTTCTCCGAAAACAATGTGCGCAACTTCTACAGTGTCTCTATCAGCGGCTATCACATTGCCGAGGCCGGGGCGAACCCCATCACCCAACTGGCCCTGACCCTGTCCAACGGCTTTACCATCGTGGAGTACTACCTGGCCCGGGGCATGGATATCAATGAATTCGCCCCCAACCTGAGTTTCTTCTTCTCCAATGGCATGGACCCGGAATACGCGGTGATCGGGCGGGTGGCCCGCCGCATCTGGGCCCGGGCAATGCGGGATATCTACCAGGGCAATGAGCGCTCCCAGAAGCTCAAGTACCACATCCAGACTTCCGGGCGTTCACTCCACGCCCAGGAAATCCAGTTCAACGATATCCGTACCACCCTGCAGGCCCTGTATGCCCTTTACGACAACTGCAACAGCCTGCACACCAATGCCTATGACGAGGCCATTACCACCCCCACCGAGGAATCGGTGCGCCGGGCCATGGCTATCCAGATGATCATCAACAAGGAGCTGGGGCTGAACAAGAACCAGAACCCCATTCAGGGCTCCTTCATCATCGAGGAACTCACTGATCTGGTGGAAGAGGCGGTCTACATGGAGTTCGAGCGCATTGCCGAACGCGGTGGTGTGCTGGGTGCCATGGAGACGATGTACCAGCGGGGCAAGATCCAGGACGAAAGCCATTACTACGAGCAGAAAAAACACGATGGCTCCCTGCCCATCGTGGGTGTGAATACTTTCCAGCCCCGCGAGGATGCCGAGGAGGAAGACGAAGTGGAGCTGATCCGTTCCACCGAGGAAGAAAAGCAAAGCCAGCTGCGCAATATCCAGGCCTTCTGGCGGCATAACGAGGCCAAGGCCGAGGAGAGCCTGGCCCGTCTCAAGCAGGTGGCCTCCGAGGACGGCAACCTGTTCGCCGAGCTGATGGAGGCGGTGAAGTACTGCTCCCTGGGCCAGATCACCCATGCCCTGTATGAAGTGGGCGGGCAATACCGGCGCAGCATGTAAGGCAGCGACTGCCTGGCTGTGTCGTTCTTCTATGTGAGGGCGGATGATTGGCTGATAAAGATCGAGATAAACGGTGGGCTCAGTATTGGTCTCAGGGCAATCTCCATTCACTGGGTAGGGCCTATTCCGGGAATTACGGAGGCGTTATCAAGCGATTCTGGCATTCCATGTTTGCCAGGCTCCCCGAGAGAGCGTGCATTCTTGATGTATGTGCCGGCAATGGTGCGGTGGCACTGTTGGCGGCGGAGTATTCGGAGCAGCATGGCCGCGGGTTTGAGATTCACGCGGTGGACCGCTCGCCACTCCCCCTCGAACAGCTTTCCGCTAATACCTTCAATTTGATGGGTGAGGTGAGCGTGGAGTCGCTCCCTTTTGAAACTGCGAGCTTTGACCTGGTGACCTCGCAGTTTGGTCTTGAGTATACGGAAGCCGAACGTTCGGTTGCCGAGGTCCGCCGGGTACTTCGTCCAAACGGCATGCTGGCAGCGGTTCACCATGATCCTGATTCCCAGGTGATCCGGACGGCGAGATCGGAGCTTGGTCTGCTGAGGTATTTCGACGGGGATGACGGAGGATTTGAGCTTGCAGCCCAGCTGTTGAGGCGCTTGAGCGATTTCCAGAGGCGCAGTGGGAGCAAGCAGTTGGCGATCCGCGCGCTCCAGGAGGATCGGGAAGCGTCGCGATTGCGTGAGCGATTGAATGACACTGTGGCTCAGGCGAAGGAGGCCTTGCGACAGCCATCTTTCCATGTGGCTGCTCCGTTATGTGCGGAGATATTGGATAAGCTGCAGAGGATTCTGCAAGAAATGGCTACTCGCCCGGCTGATCATCTGTTGGCCAGTCTGGAGTCCGTGCGTACTGAATACCGGGGCAGTCGCCACCGCCTGGATGACCTCCTGGCCTGCCAGATGGTGCCTGGGGGGTTCGCACTTTCTCAACGCTTTCAAGACGCCGGTGTACATTGTGCCGAGAGGGGGGCATTGCGAGAGGAAGTGGGCGGGGAGCAAGTGTATCTGGGTCGTTTCTGGTACGGGAATGTCGCTTGAGTTGGGCCCGCTCCCGGTCCCGGTTTTGTTGCGCCTATCGTACAGTTTCTGGTGATAAGGCCCCGCCCATTTACGCCCGAGCGCCGCTCATCCTGTTGTCTTGTTGCAACTCGCCCTTCTTTTTTCCCCGTTTTTTCTTTTTAAGATGTTGATTAGTAAGAAAAAAATATGGGGCTTAAAAAAAACAACAAAAAACCTTTTTTTTTGAGCCTTCTTTGATATCCTTTTCGTCGATGGAGCGCGTTGTCTGCTCGCGACACTCTGCTACGGAAGGGCGGGTAGTGGCAGTCAACGACACATACAGCCGGCCAGTTGAGAGTTTTCTCAACACTCGTGCCGGGTAAACCTCGTTCGCATGGTTGTTTTTAGGAGGAAAGTAAATGGCCTCATTTAACGTTAGGAATGCAGTTCGCTTCGCGCTGGGCGCAGGTATGGCGGCTGCCATGACTGCACCCGCCGCAGTTGCCCAGGAAGAAGAAGGTGCTCGTGAGCTTGATCGAGTTCAGGTGACGGGCTCTCGTATTTCCCGTACCCAGCTGGAAGGCGCGACCCCTGTTGTCACGATTGACCGTGAAGACCTGGATGGTCGCGGTTATCAGAATGTGGCGGATGTGCTCCGTAACACATCTTTCAATACGGCGGGCTCCTTCCGTGAGGATTCCGGTACCACTTGGCAGGGTCAGGCAACGCTGAACCTGCGTGGTATTGGTTCCAACCGGACGCTGGTTCTGCTGAACGGTCGTCGTATGCCGGGCTCCCCGGTGATGGATGGTCAGACCCAGAACCTGAACGCCATCCCCTTTGCGGCGGTTGAGCGCATCGAGGTGCTCTCCGACGGTGCTTCCGCCATCTATGGTTCCGATGCCATTGGCGGTGTGGTCAACGTGATTCTGCGTTCTGACTATGAAGGCGTGGAGATCAGTGCCCGTACTACCTTCAATGAGCGTGACGGTGGTGAAGAGAACTCCATGAGCGTGATTGGTGGTGCTTCCGGTCCTCGCGGCAACATCACCTTTGGTCTTGAGTGGGACGAGACTGACATCATCTTCTCCCGGGATCGCCATTTCTTCGCGGCTGAAGACTTCAATGAGCCGGGGGGGAACGATTGGGCCGAAGTGACCGGCTTGAGTGAGGCGGCTCGGAACATTCTGGGTGCCGATGGTGTGATGCGCCCGATGGTGGATGGGGATTGCTCCGTGTACGGTGACAACTATCCCGACACCATCTGGGACCTGGGTGGTGGTGACACCGCTTGCGGCTACAATCACACGGCCTCGTCCGCCGGTTCCGCTGCTCTGGACCGGACCAGCGTGTTCCTGGACGCCAATTATGAAATCAACCCGGACATCGATTTCTACGCCCGGGCAAATCATATGCGGGTGGAAAGCTTCGGTCGTTACGCGGCTGCTGCCGGTGCATTTGCCTGGAATGGCCCCGCGTTGGCGGAAGAGCAGCTGGAAGACGGTCAGACCTTGACCGAGCTGAACCCGGGTGACCAGGTCTGGTACCGTTTTGATAACACCGGGCCCTCCCGTGACAGTTACCAGAACGATTACCAGACCGATCTGCAGTTCGGTTTCGAAGGTCGCGCTGGCGCCCTCGACTGGGAAGTGGGTTACCAGTACAACATGTACGACATGCATGAGTGGGGTACCGGCTATGTGAATACCCTGGGCCTCGATGCAGCGGGCGATGCGGGCTGGGATCCCCGTCAACCTGACCAGGAGCAGTTCTCGGAACTGGTTGACGACATGACGGACAACGCCAACCGCCGTAGCCAGGCCACCTTCCAACGTGTGGACTTCGGTCTGCAGTTTGATGGGCCGGATCTGACCGGTGGCCCCATGGCCTTCTTCGTGGGTGGTGAGTACTTCGAGCAGGACTACACCGATGTGACTGCAGCCCAGGCTGAGGCCGACAATATCCTCGGTACCGCTGGCGGCTCTTCCGGTGGCTCTCGTGATGTGAGTGCGGTTTATGGTGAAACGGTACTGCCGTTGACCGATACCGTCGAGCTGGATTTCGCCCTGCGTTACGATGATTACAGCGATTTCGGTGACAATGTCTCCGGCAAGATCGGGGCACGCTGGCAGCCGAACCGCAATTTCATCCTGCGTGGTTCCGCGAGTCAGGGCTTCCGGGCCCCGAGTCTGGATAACCTCTTCCAGGCACCATCACAAGGGTTCGCCTTTGCCCAGGATATTCCGCGGTGTATCGCCGATGGGAATGATATCGCCACCTGTGCCGAAGCACCGACAACGCAGACCGAGACCTTCACGGCTTCCAACGAAGACCTGGAGGCTGAAGAGTCCACCCAGTTCATGATTGGTACGGTCTTCGACTTCAGCGACTTCATGGAAGGTGATCTGTCCCTGTCGATTGATTACTACAACATTGAAATCGACAACCAGATCACCAGTGTCAGTACGCAGGATGCATTCTGGCTCGAGTACCTGGGTCAAATGGACACCATTGACGGTGTGAGCATTGAACGTGCTGGCGGTGGTGGCCCTGGAAACACGCCGACCCGAGCCGAAGTGGGTCCGATTAACTACGAGGACTTTGATACCTCTGGGCTCGACTTCAACGTTCGTTACGGCACGGAACTTGGGAACTTTGGTCGTCTGACGGCCAATGTGAACTTGAACTATGTGTTGGAGTACAACTCTCGTTATCTGATTCAGTCCGAGAAGCAGGATTTCACGGACGTGACTCAGCCCGAGTGGCGTGCGGATTCCCAGCTCAACTGGCGTTATGGGGATCATGGCGTGACCTTGTCCACCATGTACATCCCTGGCCGTTGCGTGAGTTCCGTGCTGGATGAGAGCACTATCGAGACCGAGGAGTTCTTCGCTACTTGTGCCACTGATGGTGAAACGGGCGAAGACCGTGAACTCGGTGGATGGGTGCACCATAACCTGACCTACGACTGGCACACCCCGTGGGACGGTCGAGTGACCGTGGGTGTCAACAACCTGACGGACAAGGATCCGGCGCTGAATCGCAACAAGGAATTCAGCAACGACCTGTATCCCTTCGTGGGCCGTCAGTATGTCCTGGGTTATACCCAGAACTTCTAAGCTGAGAAAGCGCGTTTACGCTTAATCGCAATGAACGTGACTTGAGGGGCCGTACCCGCTGGGTACGGCCCTTTTGTTTTGTGCGGGGAATTTATCTGCACAAGGTGCAGCCAGAGGGGTATCCCTTGGCCTCTTGACGGCCCGAATCTGGGCGCTTTTTCACAAGTATTTGATTTTCAAGGGGATACGTCTGGCAGGGATGGGTTTCCTTTTTTGAGCCCATTTGCTAGAGTCAACTTGTTCTGGGATGGATACGTCGAAGTCGTGTCTGTCTGTTCATATCCACCTTCCATACGATAGGTAAAGAAGGTATTGGCATGCTCAATCGCACCCGTTTAAAGATTGCAGGGATTGCCGCACTGGGTTTGGCCTTGTCTGGGCCGACCATGGCGGACACTCCCGAAGTATTGAAGACATCCATTGATGTCGAGCGTCAAATCAGCCAATCCGCCATTGCGTCCCAGCAAAGGGTGGATGACCTCGCGGATGAAGCCCGCGATATGCTGGCTGACTACATGCAGGTGACGCAGCAGACGGATCGCCTGGAGGTCTATAACGACCAGGTCGAGCGTCTGATTCGCTCACAGGAGGAAGAGAAGCGCTCCCTTGAAGAGCAGCTTGAGGAAGTGGAAGTGGTGGAGCAGGAGATCATCCCGCTCATGATCCGCATGATCGAAAGCCTTGAGCGTTTCGTCGAGCTGGATATGCCCTTCCTTCCGGATGAGCGTGAAGAACGGATCCAGCGTCTTTGGGACACCATGGATCGTTCCGATGTATCCGTTTCCGAGAAATACCGGAATGTCATGGAGGCCTATCAGATCGAGGCCGAGTATGCCCGCAACATGGAAGATTATCGGGGCACCCTGGAGGTGAACGGCGAGGAACGCACCGTGGACTTCCTGCGGGTTGGACGTCTTTTGCTGGCCTATCAGACCCTTGATCGTCAGGAAACCGGTTTCTGGAATCCGGTTACCCGCGATTGGGAGCAGCTTCCGGACCGCTATCGGAGCTCCATCAATGAGGGTATCCGTATCGCGCGTCAGCAAGCGGCCAGTGACATCCTTCAACTTCCCGTCCCGGCTCCGGAGCGTGTGCAATGAAATTGATGAGTAATAGTCTGATCGTCCTGGGCTTGTCCCTGGGCATGATGGCCTTCACTGCACCCGTGATGGCCCAAGATGAAGCTTCCACTCTTGATGAGCTGCTCCAGCAGGTGCGGGAAGCCCGTACCGAAGCGGATCGTCGCTATCGAGAGCGGGAACAGCGGTTTATCGAGCAGCGTGATCAGCAGGAGGACCGCCTGCAGGAAGCACGTGATCGCCATGCCGAGGAAGAGGAACGGCAGGAACGCCTTTCCGAGGCCTTTGAGGACAACGAGCAGGAGCTGTCCGAGCTGAACGACCGCCTGCAGGTACGCATGGGCAACCTCGGTGAACTGTTCGGTGTGGTTCGACAGGTATCCGGTGATGCCCAGGGCATCGTCCGGAACTCCATTGTATCCGCTCAATTCCCGGATCGCGGTGATACCGTTGCGCGCCTGTCCGAGGCTCGGGCCTTGCCCTCCATCGATCAGTTGGAGCAGCTTTGGTTCCTCTTTCAGGAAGAGATGACCGAGTCTGGCAAGGTGGTGCGTTACCCCACCAGCATCGTCCGTGCTGATGGTACTCGCGAAGATGTGGATGTGGTCCGTGTTGGTGTCTTCAACACCATTTACGATGATCTCTTCCTTCGCTATCTGCCCGAAACCGGACAGCTGGTGGAGCTTGGCCGTCAGCCGGCCGGTCGGTACCGGAATATGGCATCCGGCCTTTACAATGCCGAGGAAGGCACCATCAACAGCATGGCTGTTGACCCCTCCCGGGGCAGCTTGCTGGCGCTCCTGATTCAAACGCCCTCTCTGGGTGAGCGGATCCAGGATGGTGGCGTGCCGGGCTACATCATCCTCGCATTGGGTCTCATCGGTGTCTTGCTGGTAATCGAGCGGTTGATCTTCCTGACCCTGGCCGGTCAGCGGATCAAGGCTCAGATTGGTGCTGGAAAGCCCAATCCGAATAATGCCTTGGGCCGTGTCATGGGCGCCTACGCCGAGAACAAGGACGACGACGTGGAAACCCTTGAGCTGAAGATCGATGAAGCGATCCTCAAGGAAACGCCGGCGCTGGAAGCCCGACTCGGGGCGATCAAGATTATCGCTGCCGTGGCACCACTGTTGGGTCTGTTGGGTACTGTGATCGGTATGATCCGGACCTTCCAGATGATTACCCTGTTCGGTGCCGGTGATCCGCAGCTGATGGCCGATGGCATTTCCCAGGCACTCATGACGACTGCCATGGGCCTGTCCGTTGCCATTCCGCTGGTGCTCCTCCATGCCGTGGTTGCTGCCCAAAGCAAGCGCCTTGTGCAGATTCTGGAAGAGCAAAGCACCGGGATTATCGCTACTCACGCGGATAAGCTGAAATGATTTGGATTGCTGAGTCATACGCGGCTCTGCGCGATTTCTTCGAGGCCGGCGGGGATGTGCTCTGGGCCATCCTGGTGGTGACCATTCTACTCTGGACGTTCATTCTGGAGCGGTATTGGTACTTCCGGTTGATCCAGCCGCGCAAGACCCGCGAGGCCTTGGAGAAATGGAACGCCATGTCGGATCACGATAGCTGGTATGCGCGGGAATACCGTGAACGCTTGCTGTCGGAGATCCGGGTGGATGCATCTCAGTTCATAATTTACATCAAGACCATCGTTGCCGTGCTGCCCCTTCTGGGGCTGCTCGGGACCGTGACCGGTATGATTCAGGTCTTTGATGTGATGACGGTACTGGGTACGGGTAATCCACGCGCCATGGCGGGCGGGGTGTCCGCAGCAACTATTCCGACCATGTCGGGCATGGTGGCTGCGCTCTCCGGTCTCTACTTCGCAGCCAGCCTGGACAAGCGGGCCAAGGTGGAAGTGGAGCGCGCTGCCGACTTGCTTCGCTACCACTAAGGGTGACTAGATAAATGCGTCGCAAACATCGACGAAGCCAAGACGAGGGTGGAGACGTCAATGTCACACCGCTCCTGGATATCGTATTCATCATGCTGATCTTCTTCATTGTGACAGCATCGTTTGCGCGGGAGCACGGCATTGACGTTGACCGACCGTCTGACGAGCCGTCCGAAGTCGAGCAGGAAGTGGACGTTGTCTTTATCGAGATCGACCAGTCCGGACAGATACAGATCGATAGCCGAAATGTGGATATCCGCGCTGTCCAGGCCAACGTTCAGAATATGCTTTCTGCCAACCCGGATGCGCCGGTCGTGGTGTCCGCCCATGAAGATGCAGAGTCTGGCCTGCTGGTTCGAGTTATCGATCAGGCTCGCCGGGCGGGTGCGGATAACGTGTCCATTGCCACCAACTGATGGGCATTTGCCCATCAGTTGGTGCATGACGAACGGATAAGAGAATGGCGAGAAGACAAGCACAATCGCAGGAAGACACGGAAGACGAAATCAACATGACACCGATGCTGGACATCGTGTTCATCATGTTGATCTTCTTCATCGTGACCAGTTCCTTCATCCGAGAAACCGGTATTGACCCCTTGCGTCCCGAGGCGGAAACCGCCGTGGAGCAGGCCCGGGGCAATATCCTCATCGGCGTTTCTCCGGCCGGAGAAATCTGGATGAATCAGGAAAATATCGAGCTCGGCCAGGTACGGCCCATGGTCGAAGACATGCTTTCGCAGAACCCTGAGAGCACTGTTGTTGTCGTATCTGATGAGACTGCCAGAACCGGGACGGTGATTGAGGTCATGGATGAGGTCCGTCGGGCGGGTGTGCAGGATATTGCCATCGCCACTGAAGGTGGGGGAGGTCAATTATGACGCGTTTTCTGATGGCCCTGGTTGGCGGTGCAGTGGTGGCTGTACTGCTTTTTGTGCTCATGCAGCGCATGATCATGACCGATGAGGATGGAGCGCCCTCACTGGACGATGGCGAACGGATCGACTTTATCCGCGTGGAGCGGGACGAGCAGGTCCGTGAGCGTGATCGCCAGCCTCCCGAAGAACCGGAGGAACCGGAGGAACCGCCACCCCCGCCGGAGATGGAGATTCAGCAGGATCAACCGCCCCAGCAGCAAATGGATTTTGATATGCCGCAATTGGATGTCCCCACCGGCATGGAAGGCGGTGCATTTATTGGTAGCGGTGGTGGTGCTGAAGGTTCCGGTGATGGGGATGTTGTCCCCATTGTCCGGGTGGAGCCACAATGGCCCCGCGAGGCCCTGGTCCAGGGCATCGAAGGTTGGGTTCAGGTGGAGTTCACCATTCGCGAGGATGGTTCTGTCTCCAACCCACGAGTCGTCGATTCGGAACCTCGTCGTGTGTTTGACCGAGCGGCGCTTCGAGCTATCCAGCGCTGGCGCTTCCGTCCCCGAATCGTGGATGGGCGTCCAGTGGAACGGCAGGCTACCCAGACCATTGAATTCAATCTGGAGGACGCGCAATGATCCATTCCAGAAATACATTCAAGGGTATGACCGCTAGGCTCAGGATTCTGGCCTTGGCAATGCTGGTGTCAGTGATGTTCGCTGGTCCGGTATTGGCCCAGGGTTTGATGACCAGCCAGACTTATAATCGGCTTGAGCAAGTGCACGACTTCATGGAAGAGGAAGAGTATGAAGAGGCACTCGACCGGTTGAGAAGGGCCAGAGACGGGGCGCAGAATACCCACGAAGAAGCGGTCATCGCGCAACTTTTCGGCTTTGTCTATATTAACCTTGAGCGATATGAAGATGCTCTGGACGAGTTCAAAACGGCAGCCGAAATCGAAGATAACGGTTTGCCAGAGGATCGTCGTTTAGGGGTGATGCAGAATGTCATCCAGCTTCACCTTCAGTTTGAGCAATATAGGGATGCATTGGAGTGGGTTGATCGCTATTTGGCGGTAGTTGAAGCCTCTGAGGATAAGGAAGAAGCTCCCTCTCAGGTTCACGTGATGGCGGCTCAGTCGCATATGCAGCTGGAAGAATTCCGTGAAGCGTTGCCATTTATTTCCAAGGCTATTGAGCTGGAAGATGAGCCTAATGAGCAGTATTACCGGGTTAAGCTGGGTATACTGTTCGAGCTGGAAGATTTTAGAGATGCCGCCGAGCATCTGGAAGACATGGTGTCCTATTGGCCAGACACGATGGACTATTGGTTCCAGCTGTTCCAAATCAATTGGCAGCTTGACCGGGAAGATACCGCACTGAGTGTTCTTAAGCTGGCTTACCGTAAAGGGCTGTTCGATAGTGAGGATCACTACGTCAATCTCTTCCGTATGTATATGATGGAAGGGGCGCCCTACGATGCTGGCGTCGTGATGGAAGAGGGCATGGATGCAGGTGAGGTTCCTAGGGACCAACGTCGAATGGAGATGTTGAGTCGTGCCTGGATCCAAGCCCAGGAGCGTGATCGAGCGATTGCGGTCTTGGAAGAGCTGGCCGAACTTCAGGGTACGGGGGAATCTTACTATCTAATTGCTCAGATTGAGCAAGAAAGAGGTAACTGGGAAGCCATGCGTTCGGCGGCACTGGAAGCTTATGATCGTGGTGAATTGGATGAGCCTGGAAATGCCTTGTTGATGGCCGGCCGGGGTGCTGCGGAATCCAAGGATTATGACGCGGCAATGGCGACTTTCCAACGGGCCATGGAATACGAAAGGGTTCAAAATCAGGCAAGTAGCTGGGTCGAGTTTGTGCAAGAAGAACAAGCGCTCAGAGAACAGAACTAAGTGCACCGGCAAGACGTTGCTCGAGTGATGCAGCTTTGTTGATGTTCAATGGCCCCGGGGTTTCCCCGGGGCTTTTTTTTTCTGTATTGCGGGTAAGTCTGGTCCTGAACCATGCAATTCTCATGCTATTCACGATCCGGCTCGTTTAGTGCTGATAGTATTGCTTCTCTGGCTTGAGTTTGTAGCCGTAAGCGTTCCTGTCGGCTGCGCAGCTCGGGAATCAATGGCTGATGCATTGTTATTACGATGCGAGTACCTGCTAGTATGCAGTAGGACTGTGCTGGCAATGCGCGGCGAGTCCCATTGATAGTGATGGGGCAGATCGGGATACCGTGCTTTACTGCGGTCACAAATGCGCCGGAGCGAAAGGGCAGCAGTCCAGACTGTCGTTTGAATGTGCCTTCTGGAAAGATCCCGATGGCCTTGCCCTGGGCGGCGCCTTGAAGGATGGCATGACTGTCGGCAGATGCTCTTGCGCTATTGCCCCCTCGATCCACGAAAAGAGAACCCAGGCGCCGTAGCAGCAGTCCGACCAAAGGGAAGTCCGCCATTTCACGTTTAATCACGAAGGTGAATCGTGGTGGAAGAATGGCGGTTAGCAGAATGCCATCCAGATAGGAGGCATGGTTGGCGACCACGATGCAGCGTCCCGGAGGAAGCGATGGCAGGCCATGGGCTTGTATACGCAATCCCAGGAGCCTCAATAGGCCCCTGGCCGATGCTCGCGCCATTCTGCGTCGACGCAGTTGTCCTGGGATCAGGCAGATGATAGAAGCATTCCCCAGGGTCCAGAGGCTCGCCAAGGGCAGGGACACTACGCTCCCAAGGCGGCTGAGCCAGTTTTCCAAGGGCTTTCTGGGCTCGATTTCCCCATGAGGGCCAAAGTTTGACATAATAATTTGTGAGAGCTTATTAACCATGTCGGATGAGAAGCATAATGAGTCAGAAACGGAGTCAGGAAATTAACGGGAGCATGGATTCCATCGAGCGATTTCTGGATGCCATGTGGATGGAACGCGGGTTATCCGAAAATACCCTGGCGGCCTATCGGGCTGACCTTCAGAATTTAGCCAAATGGGCGCAAGGGGTGGAGCGTGAAGTGGAAACCCTGGCTCGAGACGATATTCTGGAGTTTTTGGCTTGGAGAGTCCAGCAGGGGGCTCGTCCCCGTTCCACGGCACGTCAGTTATCCAGTATTCGACGATATTTTCGTTATTTGGTCCGGGAGGGGCGACGTTCGGATGATCCATCGTCGGATATTGAGATGCCACGCCTGGGACGGCCACTGCCGAAATCCCTGGGCGAGAGTGAAGTGGAGGCCCTTCTGGCAGCGCCGGAGGTTGAGAAGCCCCTGGGGCTGCGTGATCGTGCCATGCTGGAGTTACTCTATGCCACCGGGCTGAGGGTGTCGGAGTTGGTGTCTTTGCGACTGGACCAGGTCAATCTGCGCCAGGGCGTGATTCGTATTAACGGAAAGGGTGAACGAGAGCGACTGGTGCCCTTGGGTGAGGAGTCTCAGGCCTGGCTGCAGCGATATGTTGAGGAAGGCCGGTCAGGTATTCTGGGGGGGCGGCAGAGTCCCTTCCTGTTTCCCACTCGTCGCAGTGAGCATATGACCCGCCAGGCCTTCTGGCACATTATCAAGCGCTACGCCCAGCGGGCTGGCATATCCCGGGGGCTTTCTCCCCATACGCTTCGCCATGCCTTTGCCACCCATCTGCTGAACAATGGCGCGGATCTGCGGGTGGTGCAGATGTTGTTGGGGCACAGTGATGTCTCCACCACGCAGATTTATACACATGTGGCTCGGGAGCGGCTCAAGAGCCTGCATGAAGAGCACCACCCCCGTGGCTGACGGGGCCTAGGGCAAGATCGGGCTTCAGTCTCCATTTTCCAGGTCGCGAATACGGCTGATTAGATTATCGGCCGGCACATAACCCCGGATGATATGGCCTGATTCGGTGATGATGGTTGGTGTACCGCTGACCTGCATCTGGCGGCCCAGTTGGAAGTGGGCCTCGGTGGGCGTTTCTTCGCAGGTATCACCCTGCAGGTTGGCGCCGCTCTTTGCTTCATCCATGGCTTCATGCTTGTCGTCTGCGCACCAGACTTGATCGGATTTCTCCCAGGCTGCCGTACCTTCCCCGCCTCGTGGATAGAACAGATAGTGGACGGAGATACCCGCCTTGTTGAGCTCATCCATGTCCCGATGCAGCTGTCGGCAATATCCGCAATCAATATCGGTGAAAACCGTGATGTTGAAGGCTTCCTCCTCGGCTATATAGCTGAGCCGTGTTTCCGGGTCCACTCCCGACAATGTCTCGCGGCGGGCCTCGGCACGATCGGCCTCACTGAGATTTTCCCGGCTGGGAAGGTGGATCATGTCACCCTGGAAAAGGTGCTCCCCTTCCTCATCCACATAGACCACTTCCGGTCCAATGGTGAGTATCCACAAGCCGTCGATGGGGCTGGGGCGCAATTGCTCCCGGGAAATGCTGAGATTGGGCAGGTGTTGTTCCAGATTCTTCAGGATGATGTCCTTGTGGTCCTGTTCCGCAGCCAGGGGTGCACTGCCCATTATGCCAACAGCCAGCATGAGGTAATAAACCAGGGTCTTGAATCTCATCTGTCTCTCCCACAACCTTCACGCCCTCGGGCGGCTTGGCTGCCTACTATATGCGTATAGAAGCGTCGGCCAATGGCTCAACTGCCAGCTCACCATGCATCATATCAGTCCGATTTCCTTTTGCGCAGCAGCTTAGGGTGTCAATCCCGCCAGCCGCCGAACCCGACTCAGATAGGCCGTTTCATCCGGTGGCAGGCCCTGCCTTTGGGCATTCCAGAGGATTTCGCCCAGGATCTCCATGATTTCATGCTCAGCCCGCATGGGGTTGCCTAGCGTCCGGCACAGCTCGGCGTGGGCTTCCCGGATCCCGGGGGGCCTGTCCACGGCAATCTGCTCCCGGATGGTGATGTGCATCCCCATATGCAGGAAAGGATTCTCCTGGCCGTGTTCAGGCGTCCATTCTTGCCCAATGCCACGGTCTCCGGATTCCAGCAGCCCCTGGTACTCCGGGTGTTCCTCAATGACCCCGGCAATGATTTTCTCCAGGTCCTGCAGCGGTTCACCGGCCCGGGCCTTGTCCCAGGTCCGGATGAACATTTGCCGAACCTGGTCGCGATCGGCATCAAACATGGGCGTATCTCACCATGGCGGCGTGCAGAATATTCACAGGGGCTTCTCCGGCCATTCGCAAAGATCCGCGATGGGGCAGTTGAAACAGTCGGGTTTTCTCGCTTTGCAAACATAGCGGCCGTGCAGGATCAGCCAGTGATGGGCATCCCGCTTGAATTCAGGGGGCGTGACCTTCATCAGCTTGTCTTCCACGGTGCGTACGGTTTTACCCGGTGCCAGGCCTGTCCGATTGGAGACGCGGAAAATATGGGTATCCACGGCAATGGTGGGTTCACCGAAGGCGGTGTTAAGGATGACATTGGCGGTTTTTCGGCCCACCCCCGGCAAGGCTTCAAGGGATTGGCGGTCCCGGGGTACTTCACCGTCGTGTTCTTCCAGCAATTTTCGGCAGGTCTTGATGATATTGGCGGCTTTGCTGTTATACAGACCAATGGTCTTTATGTAGTCCTTCAAGCCTTCTTCGCCCAGCGCCAGAATGGCCTCCGGCGTGTTGGCCACGGGGAACAAGCGCTTGGTGGCCTTATTCACGCCCACATCCGTGGCCTGGGCAGACAAGGCCACGGCCACCAACAACTCGAAGGGTGTACGGTAGTTTAGCTCCGTGGTGGGGGCCGGGTTCGCTGTCCGCAGGCGCTGAAAGATTTCGCGGCGCTTTTCGGCGTTCATGTTGAAACCCTCCTGATTGCCCCCGCTTTCACGGTGGCGGCGCTAGCCCGGGCATCCAGCCAGTTCTTCAGTGCCACCAGCAGGCCCAGGCCGATGAAGGCCCCCGGCGGCAGAACCGCCAACAGGAATCCGTCATAGGCAGGAATGGGGCGGAGGGTGATGTCCATGGCGCTACCGAACATCATCTCGGCACCTGAGAACAGCGTGCCCTGTCCCAGCAGTTCCCGGAAGCCACCCAGGACAATCAACACGGCCGCGAAACCCAGCCCCATGGCAAGGCCATCGGCGGCGGCCCGGGGTACGGGGTTGCGTGAGGCGAAGGCTTCGGCGCGTCCAATGATGGTGCAGTTGGTCACAATCAGGGGGATGAAAATGCCGAGTACTTGGTAGAGGTCGTGGAAGAAGGCGTTCATTGCCAACTCCACCGCCGTGACCAGGGCGGCGATAATCATGACGAAGACCGGAATCCGTATCTCCGGATGCACCGCATGGCGAATGGCGGAGACGGCCAGGTTGGAGCCCAGGAGAACGAACAGGGTCGCGAGGCCCAGGCCAAGGCCATTGATGGCGGTCCCAGTAACCGCTAGCAAGGGACATAAACCCAGGAGCTGGACCAGGCCCGGGTTATTGGTCCAAAGGCCCTCTCGGGCGATGTTGCGGTAGTTCGTCATAGACAAGTGAACAGTTCCCCATTCTCAGCAAACAGCAAGTCGGTGATGTGGCCCGTGAGCCGGATATCTGGCACGGCCGCTCCCATTCACTGCTCAGGGTCTTGCGGGAACGTTTCTTCGGGAAATATCAGTGGCTTGTTGGTCTCGAAGTATACCAAACCTCGCCGCACCGCCCGGACCACTGCCCGAGGGGTAATGGTGGCCCCGGTGAATTGATCAAATTCGCCACCATCGGCCTGGACCTGCCACTTCTCATCAGCCGCATCGCCCAGTTGTCTGCCCTGGAAATCGTGAATCCAGTCGGAGCGTCGGGCCTCGATGGGGTCCCCCAGGCCGGGGGTCTCGGAGTGTCTTGTCACTCGAACGCCGGCGATTCGTCCGTCCATGTGCACTCCCATCAGTAGATGGATGGGGCCGCCATAACCGTCTGGGGCCACCAGCGGGAAGATGGCTGCAACCGGCTCGCCCTCCTTGAAGGCCCGGTGGATTACCACCGAAGGTTCCAGGTTGAGTCCGGTCACATCCTGAAGCTCAATGGTGTCTTCCACCAGGTCGTTGTCATAGGCATCGGCGGGCAGTATTTCCTGAAGGCTGGCCAGCCGGGCGCGGCGCTCATTCTCCGCAATGCGGTCCCGGGTCAGTTGTTCGGTCAGGGCCACCAGGCCGCCACCCACCACTGCAAAAATGGCCAACAGGCCAGCGCTGATCACCATGGAGCGAATTACTTGGCTTCGAGTTACTTTCATGATGGCTTACTTTTGATGGCCATAGGCTCTCGGCTTGGTGTAGCGGTCAATCAGCGGGACCGCCATGTTCATCAGCAGTACCGCGAAGGCCACCGCATCCGGATAGCCCCCCCAGCTGCGAATGGCATAGATCAGAAAACCGATACCGGCGCCATAAATCAGCCGCCCGGTGCGGGTGGTACTGGCGGAAACCGGATCGGTGGCAATGAAGAAAGCACACAGTAGGGTGGCGCCGCTGAACAGATGAAAGGCCGGCGAGGCATGGCTGCCCGGGTCCAGCAGATAGAAGAAGGTGGCCGGAATCAATACGCCTGCAAGCACGGCCACTGGAATCTGCCAGCGAATGACCTTTTTGTAGATCAGCCAGATGCCGCCCAGCAGCACGCCATTGCCGATCCATTCCCAGCCATAGCCGCCCAGGTCTCCGAAGCGGGGATCGGCGGTGATTTCGGCGATGGTACGGGCCTGGCCCAGCTCCGTGCGCATCACATCCAGTGGTGTGGCCCGACTGATGGCATCCAGGCTGGCTCCGGGCAGCTCGCCGGTGAGGATGGCCACCAGCTGGGCCCAGGCGGTGGGGAACTGGCCGTCTTCCATCAGTTGGCGGGGCGGCAGCCACTGGGTCATCTCCACGGGGAAGGAGATCAGCAAAACCACATAACCGGCCATGGCCGGATTGAAGGGATTGTGCCCCAAGCCCCCGTAAAGGTGTTTGGCGAAGATGATGGCAAAGGCCACGCCGGTGACCGTGATCCACCAGGGCGTGGTGGGGGGCAGACAGAAGGCCAGCAGGACGGCGGTGACAATCGCGCTCAGGTCCAGCAGATGGGCCCGGATGGCCTTACCCCGAAGATAGAGCATCATCACTTCGGCCAACAGGGCGGTGGCCGAGGCAATGACAATATTGAAGACGATCCCCCAGCCGAAGAACCAAACCCAGACCAGCAGTGCCGGTACCAGGGCCAGCAGCACCCGCAGCATCATGGTGGTGATGGAGTTCTGCGGCGCCAGGTGGGGCGCCGGCCCGGTGGGGAATCGCATTTAATTGTCGCCCTTTTTGCGCTGCTTGACCCGGGACATGATGGCGTCGAGCTCGGACTTCACCTTATCATCCCCCTTCTTTCGACCAGCCAGGGCCTTTTTCTTTTCTTCATGCCGACGTTTCTTTTCCTCGGCTTCCCGCGCCAGTCGGGCCTGACGTTGTTCATATCGGGCTCGGGCAATGTCCGATTTCTCCCGATCCCGTTGCCGGGCCCAGATTTCGGTCTTGGCCGCCCGAAAATACTGAACCAGGGGGATATGGCTGGGGCAGACCACGTCGCAGCAGCCACATTCAATGCAATCGAAGAGGTGGAAATTCTCCACGCCTTCCCAGTCTCGCTCATGGGCATGCCAGTAGAGCTGTTGGGGCAGCAGCCCCGCGGGACAGGTCTCGGCACATTCACCACAGCGGATGCAGGGCATCGACTGCTTCTCCAACAGGATTTCACTGTTGTCGGCGGCCAGGATACAGGTGGTCCCCTTGACCACCGAAACCTCATCCGAGCCCAGGGCAAAGCCCATCATGGGCCCACCCATGATCAGACGCGCCACCGAATCGGTATAGCCACCGCAGAAGGCCACCAGATCCGCCACGGGGGTGCCTAGGCGGGCAATCACATTGCGAGGGGCAGTGACCCCATTGCCAGTCACCGTCACCACCCGTTCAGTCAGGGCCTCCCCGTGGTGGATGGCCCGCCAAGCGGCGCGCGCCGTACCCACGTTGTGGCAGATGACGCCAATATCGGCCGGCAGGCCCCGGCTGGGAACTTCCCGCCCGGTGAGGGTCTGGATCAGCTGGCGTTCCCCCCCTTCGGGATAGATGGTAGGGACCGCCACCCGGCGAATGCGATCATCACTGTAGCGGGCCAGGGCCTCGTCCACCGCGGCCATGGCCTGGGGGGTGTCGTTTTCGATGGCGATCAGGGCCTGGGAGGCATGCAGGGCGGTAAGCATGACCGCCGTACCCGCCACCACTTCATCCGCCTTTTCCCGCAGCAAACGATCATCACAGCTGATATAGGGTTCGCACTGGGCGCCATTGATGATCAAGGTCTCAATGGGGCGCTCGGCGGTGGGATTGAGTTTCACATGGGTGGGGAAGGCCGCCCCGCCCAGGCCCGCCACCCCGCACTCTCGCAGGCGATTGCGCAGGCGCGAGGGGTGCACGGCGGCAGGGTCTTCAATAGGCGCCTTGGTTTCGGCCGCCTCATCCAGACCATCGGCTTCAATGACGATGCATTCGGCCAAAAGCCCCGAGGGGTGGGGGATGGGTCGGGGAAGAATGCCGGTGACCGTTCCCGAAGTGGGGGCATGGATGGGCAGGCTGAGATAGCCTTCCGCCCGGGCGATGACCTGCCCGCGAAGCACCCGATCACCCACGCTGACTCGGGCCTGGGCTGGATCCCCCTCGTGCTGCAACAGGGGCAGCACATATTCAAAGCCCAGGGGCACACGCGCCAGGGGCTTGGCCGTGGACTGGTCCTTGCGCGCCTCCAGCGCCAGACCGCCGGGAAATCCGTGTAATGTCTGCATGCTTGCCGGTCCTGGAGAATCCCTGAAAGCCTCGGGAAGGCACAGAGGTTGCTGTGACTAAGGGCTATTGTAGCTTGTCCGGGAAGGGCGGCCGCCAGTCACTGATAGCGTGGCGCCGCGGCACCATGTCGATGCAATCCACCGGGCAGGGCTCGATGCAAAGGTCGCAGCCGGTGCACTCGTCTTCGATCACCGTGTGCATCTGCTTGGCCGCGCCCAGGATGGCATCCACCGGACAGGCCTGAATGCACTTGGTGCAGCCTATGCAGACGTCTTCGTCAATCACCGCCACCTTGGGGACATCCTCTTCCCCGTTTTCCGGGTTCAGAGGCTTGGGGTCCCGGTCCAACAAATCCGCCAGGGCCACAATGGTGGATTCCCCGCCGGGCGGACATTGATTGATATCGGCTTCCCCCTTGGCAATGGCCTCGGCATAGGGGCGGCAGCCCGGAAAGCCGCATTGGCCACACTGGGTCTGGGGCAGCAGAGCATCCACCTGGTCCGCCACCGGGTCCCCCGCCACCTTGAAGCGCACGGCCGCAAAGCCCAGCACCAGGCCAAAGGCGCCCGCCAATCCCGATAATGTGAGAACCGCTTCAATCATGGTTTTTCTGTTCTATCTCCGTACGACGGAATGACACTAAAAAAGGTGGCCTTTGTTGTGGGAGCGGCATTCTTGCCGCGATTAAGGCCTCAAGATGCCCTGTCGCGGCAGGAATGCCGCTCCCACAGATCGATTTCCTTACCCCGTCACCAGACCGGAGAAGCCCATGAAGGCCAAAGACATCATGCCGGCGGTGATCAGGCCGATGGCGGCCCCCCGGAAGGGGGTGGGGATGTCGGCCCCGGCCATCCGTTCACGCAGGCCAGCGAAGAGGATCAGCACCAGACAAAAGCCCACGGCGGCGCCAAAGCCGAACACCAGGGACTCGAAAAAGCCGTGGGCCTCCTGCACATTGAGCAGGGCGACCCCCAGTACGGCACAGTTCGAGGTGATCAGGGGCAGGAAGATGCCCAATACCTGGTACAGCAATGGACTGGTTTTCTTCACCACCAGTTCCGTGAACTGGACCACCCCGGCGATGGCCAGAATAAAGGCAATGGTGCGCAGGTATTCCAGCCCCAGGGGCGCCAGCAGATAGGCATTGATCAAATACCCGGCCATGGAGGCAATGGTCAGTACGAAGGCCGTGGCCAGGGCCATGCCGGCCGCCGTTTCCAGCTTGCGCGAGACCCCCATGAAGGGGCACAGCCCCAGAAACTGCACCAGCACGAAGTTGTTGACCAGTACCGTTGCCAGGAGGATGAGCGCAAGCTCGGTCATGGCCTCACCTCTATATGACCTCGCCGTAGGAGCGAATTTATTCGCGATCTGCGCTTGCCGCCGGTTGAATCGCGAATAAATTCGCTCCTACGGGGGCGTTGATTTATTTCACCCGCATCCCGGGTGTTGCACCGGAATCCGGTTCCAGAATGTGCAGGCTTTCTCCGTCGCCGGCGGCCAGCACCATGCCTTCGGAGACCCCGAATCGCATCTTGCGGGGCTTGAGATTGGCCACCATGACGGTGAGCTTGCCTTCCAGCTGTTCCGGGGCATAGGCGGACTTGATGCCGGCAAAGACCTGGCGGGTCTCTCCGCCGATGTCCAGTTGCAGGCGCAGCAGCTTGTCCGCACCTTCCACGTGTTCGGCCTGTGCGATCTTCGCCACGCGAAGATCGACTTTCATGAAGTCATCAATGGTGCATTCCGGGGCCAGCTCATCCACGGCGGTCTTCTCCTGTTGACTGTTCTTTTTGCCGGCATCGGCGGCGGTCTGCGCTTCCAGGTTTTCCTTGGAGGCCTCCAGCAGCTTGTCGATCTGCTCGGGCTCCACCCGGGTGAGCAGGGGCTTGAACTTGCGAATCCGGTGATTCACCAGGGGTTCGGCCAGCTGATCCCATTGGGGGGCGTCGATGTTGAGGAAGTGTTCGGCCCGTTCGGCCAGGGCCGGGACTACCGGGCGCAGATAGCCCACCAATACCCGGAAACTGTTCAGGGCCGCGGTGCAGATGGCCTGAACTTCGGCCAGCCGGGCTTCTTCCTTGGCCAGGGTCCAGGGCGCCTTCTCGCTGACGTACTGGTTGACCCGGTCGGCCAGGGCCATGATCTTGCGCATGGCCTGGGAAAAGGCCCGTCGCTCGAAGTCGGCGGCGATCTCATCGGAGGCGGCCACGATGTCCTGGTAAAGCGCCTCACCTTCCGGCTCCATCTCGCTACCCAGGCGGTTATCGAATTTCTTGCGCACAAAGCCGGCGGTGCGACTGGCGATATTCACCAGCTTGCCTACCAAGTCCGAGTTCACCCGGTTGGTGAAATCGGACAGGCTCAGATCGATGTCTTCGACCCGGTCGGAGAGCTTGGCGGCGAAGTAATAGCGCAGGTATTCCCCGTCCAGGTGATCCAGCCAGGTCCGGGCCTGGATGAAGGTGCCCCGGGATTTGGACATCTTCTGCCCGTCCACGGTGAGAAAGCCGTGGGCCCAGACCGCGGTGGGGCGGCGGAAACCGGCCCCGTGCAGAATGGCCGGCCAGAACAGGGCATGGAAGTAGATGATGTCCTTGCCGATGAAGTGATAGACCTCGGTCTGATCTTCCTGTCCGGCGGCCCAGAAATCATCGAAATTCAGGCCGCTGCGCTCGCAAAGTTGGCGGAAGCTGGCCATATAGCCCATGGGGGCATCCAGCCAGACATAGAAGAACTTGCCCGGGGCATCGGGGATCTCGAAGCCGAAGTAGGGCGCATCCCGGGAGATATCCCAGTCCTGCAGGCCGGCGTCGAACCATTCCTGGAGCTTGGCCGAAACCGCTTCCTGGAGGTTGTTTTGCGCCTTGCCGTCGGCCCCGGTCCATTCCCGCAGCATGGCTTCGAAGTCGGCCAGGCGGAAGAAGTAATGCTCCGATTCCCGTTCCACCGGCGTGCTGCCGGAGACCACCGAGACCGGGTTTTTCAGCTCGGCCGGGGAATAGGTGGCACCACAGACCTCGCAGGAGTCGCCGTACTGGTCCTCGGCGCCACACTTGGGGCATTCCCCGCGGATGAAGCGGTCGGGCAGGAACATGCCTTCCTGTTCATCGTAAGCCTGTCGAATGGTCCGGGAATCAATATGACCGGCCTCACGCAGCCGTACATAGATGGTCTCGGCCAGCACCCGGTTCTCTTCGGAATGGGTGCTGTGATAATTATCGAAGCCGATGCGAAACTCGTCGAAATCCCGCTTGTGGCTGTCCGCCAGTTTCCGGATCAGTTCCTCAGGGGAAATGCCTTCCTGGCGGGCCTTGAGCATGATGGGGGTGCCATGGGCATCCTCGGCGCAGACGTAATGGCATTCATGGCCGCGCATTTTCTGGAAGCGCACCCAGATATCGGTCTGGATGTATTCCAGCATGTGACCCAGGTGCAGATGACCATTGGCGTAGGGCAGGGCGCTGGTAACGAGGATCCGGCGTCGCTTCTCGCTCATGAGCGTATCGGGCTCCGGTGAAAATGGGAAAAGGTCGGAAAAACAAGCCCCTTATTATGCCACAAGCACCCTGTCTCTAGCAGACGAAGGCGCTTGGGCGCCCCAAATCTATCGCCAGCGCCTTCAAGCCAAGAAGATCGCCTCCTGTGCCCGTCTTTTCACTCTAAAATTAGACACGAAGGACACGAAGGGTGGAGTTGGGTTGAGACTATTTCACGCGGAGATCACGGAGAACACAGAGGAATGCAATGGGGGTGGCAGCTGTGGGAGCGGCGTCCGCCGCGATTTCCAGACAGCTCGCTATTGATCGCGGCGGACGCCGCTCCCATAAGGGAATGCTACCTCCCAACAATAATCCCCCTTCGTGTCCTCCTGCCTTTCTTCGTGCCCTTCGTGTTCGTTTTTCTCTTTAAAATCAATCACGAAGAACGCGAAGAAAGGCAGAAGGATACGAAGGGTGGATAAGCGACTGGCGGAATCGCGGATGAATCCGCTGCCATGGTCATTATCCGGGCCGGCATTTGCTAGAATGCGGCCTCATTTTATGGACAAGCTCGGAGCCCCATGAGCAACGAGATTCTTGAGCGCATCGAAACCCTGATTGGGGATTTTGACGATCCCGTGCTGGGTCGGGTCCTGCAGGGGGCCCGTGTCACCGTGGATACGGAGTCGCCGCTGTCTTTGCGGCTCACCCTGGGTTGGCCGGCGGCTGGCATCCGTGAATCGTTAGCCGAGTCGGTGGCCGAGTGGTTGGCTGCGCGTTTGGATGAGACGCCTGCGGTCTCCATCGATTGGGAGATCGCCAGCCATGCCGTGCAGGGTTCGCTCAAGCCCATGGCGGGGGTGAAGAATATTATCGCCGTGGCCTCCGGCAAGGGTGGCGTGGGCAAGTCCACAACGGCTGCCAATCTGGCCCTGGCCCTGGCCGCCGAGGGGGCCTCGGCGGCCGTCCTGGATGCCGATATCTACGGCCCCAGCCAGCCCCGCATGCTGGGGGCCGAAGGCCGCCCCACCACCCGGGACGGCAAGACCATGCAGCCCCTTCAGGCCCATGGCATCGGGGTAATGTCGGTGGGCTTCCTGATGGATCCGGAACAGCCCATGGTCTGGCGGGGCCCCATGGTGACCCAGGCTCTGAACCAGTTGATTTCCGATACCGACTGGGGGGATCTGGATTATCTGATCGTGGACATGCCGCCTGGTACCGGGGATATTCAGCTGACCCTGGCCCAGCGGGTGCCGGTGAGTGGCGCGGTCATTGTCACCACGCCCCAGGAAATTTCCTTGCTGGACGCCCGCAAGGGCCTGAAGATGTTCCAGAAGGTGGATGTGCGGGTATTGGGTATCGTGGAAAACATGGGGACCCATGTCTGCAGCCAATGCGGACATGAAGATCACATTTTCGGTGAAGGCGGGGGCCAGCGATTGGCTCAACAGTTCGACACCCCGCTACTGGCCAGCCTGCCTCTGGACCCCAAGATCCGCGAAGAGGTGGACGGCGGCCGACCTTCAGTGATCAGTGATCCCGATGGGGCCATCGCCCACCGCTATCGGGACATGGCCCGCCGCATGGCCCGGGAGCTGGCCATCCAGGGTGGCGAAGCCGAGGCGGCGTTTCCGAACATCTCAGTCGTGGATGATTGAGATGCAGCTACAAGCTTCAAACCCGAAAGACCAACACAGACGCAAGGCCAACACCCCTGTGTGTTGAAACCGATAAAGCAGAGGGAGACCAACGTGAGCATCAAGTCCGATCGCTGGATTCGGCGCATGGCCGAGCAGGAAGGGATGATCGAGCCTTTTGAAGCGGGACAGGTCAAGACCCGCGACGGGGAGCGGCTGATTTCCTATGGGACATCCAGCTATGGCTATGATGTTCGCTGCTCGCGACACTTCAAGATATTCACGAACATTAATTCGGCCATCGTCGATCCCAAGGGTTTTGACGACAAGAGCTTCGTGGATGTGGAATCGGATGTCTGTATTATCCCACCCAACTCCTTTGCCTTGGCCAGCACGGTGGAATACTTCCGCATTCCCCGCAGTGTGCTGACCATCTGCCTGGGCAAGTCCACCTATGCCCGCTGCGGCATCATCGTCAACGTGACCCCGCTGGAGCCGGAATGGGAAGGCCATGTGACCCTGGAGTTTTCCAACACCACGCCCCTGCCGGCCAAGATCTATGCCAATGAAGGGGTGGCCCAGATGCTGTTTCTGGAGTCGGACGAGATCTGCGAAGTGTCCTACAAGGATCGGGGCGGCAAGTACCAGGGGCAGCGCGGGGTCACTCTGCCCAAAGCCTAGTTTTACGGTCTGGCCCTGTTGCTATTGCCCGGGGTGGTCGGTGTCTTCGAGTTCCATGCGGACGGTGCGCTCCCCCGGTTCCCGCTGCTCCAGTTGTACCGGCAGATAACCCAGTTCCGGTGCCATCCAGACGGCCAGCACCCGGTCCGAGTCCTTGTCTTCCATGTCCACCCGCAGGGTGGTGAATCGTCCAGCCCGTGTCCGGATTCCTTCCTCGCCGCGATAGCGCAATCGCTGCTCGAAGTGCTCATCCCGATCCACGATCAGATACTGCTCCGGGCGTTCTCCCCGCGCCAGGTCCCGCATCAGGGCGTACTGGGCCAGGAAGCGATCCAGGCTGCCGGGGCGGGCATCCATTTCACCCTGATTACCGTCGTCATCGTAGCGGACCGTACCCCGGTCCCAGTCCACGTCCAGCAGCCGCTCCCGGCGGGGCTCGTCGCCCTCCAGGTGCAGGTAGTGATAACTGTGCAGGACCAGACCTTCATCGCCGATGCTGAAACGGGATTCCTCTGTGATCACGTCATCACGGAACATGGCCACCATGCCGGCGGGCTCGCTGATGGATCGCCATAGCCATTGGTCATTTTCATGGGATTCCAGCTGGAAGCGGGTGGCGGCTCCGCGCATGGAACCGTAAAAGGCCCGGTATTCCGCTTCAAAGGCCTGGGGCTCGGGCTGGTCCGCCACGGCGGGGGTGGTGATGACGGCCAGCACCAGGGTGATGAGCCAGGTCCAGTTGGCGCGATGGGTCATTCCAGTGTCTCCTTGTCCCAGGCCAGCTTGAGCGGGGCCTTTAAGGGGGTGTTATCCAGAAGGACGGCTTCGTCCCGCATGCTCAGCCGGCCTTCCACGGCCAGCTTGATAACCATCGGGTAGAGCATACGTTCTCTGGCACGGGTGCGGGCCTCAAGTTCCTCTGCCGTATCCCCCGGGTAAACCGGCACCTCGGCCTGGGCAATCACCGGGCCGCCGTCCAGGGCTTCGGTAACAAAATGAATACTGCAGCCGTGAAGGCTTTCCCCGGCCTCCAGGGCCCGTTGATAGGTGTTCAGACCCCGGTAGGCCGGGAGCAGGGAAGGGTGGGTGTTGAGCATGCGGCCCTGGTAACGCTCTACGAAAGCCTTGCCCAGAATGCGCATGTAGCCGGCCAGGATGATCCAGTCGGGTTGGTAACGATCAATGGCTTCGGCCATGGCCTGTTCATGGCTTTCGCGATCCGGGTGATCCCGGCGGGGAACCGCCACCGCTGCATAACCGTGCTCCCGGGCCAGGGTCAGACCATGGGCCTTGGGCCGATCACTGACAACCGCGGCGATCTGGGCCGGCATCCGACCCCGGCCGCAGGCCGTTTCCAGCGCCTGATAAGTGCTGCCCCGGCCGGAGAGCAGCACCACCAGGGAGGCATTCTCGGGCGAGCGGGGGGTCACCGGTATTCAACACCGTCGACGCCGTTCTTGACCCGGCCAATGCGATAGACCTGTTCACCCTGGGCGGTGAGGCGTTGCAGGGCGGCATCGGCTTCCTCGGCCGGCACGATGACCACCATGCCGATCCCGCAGTTGAAGGTTCGGCGCATCTCCGCTATTTCAATATCCCCGGCTTCCTGCAGCCACTGGAACAGCGGCGGCAGGGGCCAGGCATTGCCGTCCAGCTCCACACCCAGGCCTTTTGGCAGAACCCGGGGAATATTCTCGGTGAGACCGCCACCGGTGATGTGGGCGGCGCCATGGACCCGGCCATTTCGGAATAGATCCAGCAGGGCGCGGACATAGATGCGGGTGGGGGCCAAAAGCGCCTCTTTCAGGGGCCGGCCGTCGATCTCCACCGAATCGGCATCGTCTGATTGCTCAAGAATCTTGCGAACCAGGGAGTAGCCGTTGGAGTGCACCCCGCTGGAACCCAGGCCGAGGACCACATCCCCGTCCTGGATCCGGCTACCATCGATGATCTCATCCTTCTCTACGATGCCCACGGTGAAACCGGCCAGATCGTAGTCGCCGTCCTGGTACATGCCGGGCATTTCCGCCGTTTCACCCCCGATCAGGCCGGCCCCGGCCTGACGGCAGCCCTCGGCAATGCCCTTGACCACCGATTCGGCCACATCAACGTCCAGCTTGCCGGTGGCGTAGTAGTCCAGGAAAAACAGGGGTTCGGCGCCCAGGACCACGATGTCGTTGACGCACATGGCGACAAGATCAATGCCCACCGTATCGTGCCGGCCTGTTTCCAGGGCCAGGCGCAGTTTGGTGCCCACCCCGTCGGTGCCCGAGACCAGGACGGGCTTGCGATAGCCCTCCGGCAACTCGAACAGGCCGCCGAAGCCGCCCAGGCCGGTTACCACCCCGTCCCGGCGGGTGGCGGCCACGGCCGGGCCAATGCGTTTTACCAGCTCTTCCCCGGCATCGATGTCGACACCGGCATTACGGTAGGTCAAGGGGCGTTTGCTGCTCATGAATGCTTCCAGTTTCATCGCTTTAGGTGGCCGCCGGGCGGTCTGCCTGGGCGCGCGGCTGTGGTATTGTACATGAGCTTGGGTGGGGCCCGGCAGGGCCGGAACACGTCATTACCGCCCCTAATGGACTGCGAGTACGGAAATAGCCTGATGAATCGATATATTGCCTTCCAATGGATGGGCCTGCTGATGCTGGCCCTGTTTTGGCTATCGGCGCCTGTTCAGGCCGCCGGGGTCAGCGGGGATGCCTTGTACGAGGCGGAAGTGACGGTGCCTGACCGGAGCGATGCCAGTCGGCAGGAAGGGACCCGCCAAGCCGGACAGCGGGTGCTGACCCGAATTACCGGGGAGCGTGACCCCGAGTCGCAGGAATCCCTGGCCACGCTGGTGGAAGCCATGCCGCGGCTGGTGGAGCGCTTCAGCATTCAGTCCCGCGAGGATGAACTGATTCTGTCGGTCAGCTTTGACGCCGAGGCCGTGGATCGCCTGGTGCGTCAGGCCGATGCGCCATTGTGGGGGCGGGAACGCCCGCGCGCCCTGGTGTGGCTGGCGGTCAGGGATGGCCGGGATCGTGACCTGCTGACCGAAGATGAGGTTCGTGAGCAGGCCGGTTCAGTGCTGGATGCCGCGCAAGAGCGGGGTTTGCCCCTACTGTTTCCCATCATGGACCTGGAAGACCGGGCCGCAGTGGATTTTGCCGATATCTGGGGCGGCTTTGATGAGCGGGCGCTGGAGGCCTCCGCTCGTTATGGGCCCAATGCCATCCTGATTGGCCGGGTGGATCGGGCTTCCGGTGATCGCTGGGAAGGCCGCTGGACGCTTTACCAGCCGGATGGTTCGGTGCGTTGGCGCGGCAGCCTGGCAGACCGAGAGGAAGTCCTTGGAGATGGCATCCACGAGATGGCCGATCGTCTGGCCCGGCGCTTTGCCGTTCGTGGCGGGGTTGGTAGTGATGATGAGGTTCGCTTGCGGATTCAGGGCCTGGGCGAGCTGGAGGATTATGTCCGAGTGGAACGGCATTTGCGGGGGCTGACCCCGGTGGAGCAGATTCGTCTGGAGTCCCTGCAAAGCGATACGGCCATTTTTCGGATTCAGGCCCGGGGTGGTCGCCAGAGCCTGGAACAGGCAATTGAGCTGGGTGATCGCCTCGCGCGGGTCGACGGCAGCGCCGCGACGGATGAAGATCAAGTCACCGCTGGCCTGATCCCGGTGGAAGCCATGCCAACCTACCGGGTGCGACCATGAGTTTGCGCTGGCTGCCTAATGCCTTGAGCCTCCTGCGCTTGCTGTTGATCCCGCCCATGATCGGGCTACTGCTTAATGATGCCTATTTCTGGACCCTGGTGCTGTTCGCCCTGGCCGGCATCTCCGATGGTGTGGATGGCTGGCTGGCCAAGCGTTTTGGCTGGCAGAGCCGTCTTGGTGCGCTGTTGGATGCTGCGGCCGACAAGCTCTTGATGGCCTCGGTGTTCATTACGCTGGGCTGGATCGGCTTGGTTCCGGTCTGGTTGGTGGCCCTGGTCTTTGTCCGTGACCTGTGGATTGTCCTGGGAGCCTGGTATAACCGGCATCATTTGGCCAACTTTCGGGTCACCCCGCGGTTGACCAGCAAGATCAATACGGCCGTGCAGGTGGGTTTTGTGCTGGTGGTGATTGCGGATGCCGCCTGGAACCTGCTCAATGAATCCTTGATGGCCGGTGCGGTGACCGTGGCCACCCTCTCCGTGGTGGTCAGCGGCCTGGATTACCTTCAGGACTGGCTGCGTCGCATTGGCCGGGCCGGCCGCCGGGAGCAGGCATGAGTCCAGCCGCCATGGGTACTCAGCTGCCTCTGGGCGTCACCCTGCCACTGGAGACCCGATTGCGGGATTTTGTTCCGGGCAGTAACGGCGAGGCATTGGCCGCCGCCGAGGCCGTGGCGGAAGGCCGGCTCAGTGGTTGTTTGTATTTTGCCGGGTCGGCGGCCAGCGGCAAGTCCCACCTGCTGCAGGGGATTTGCCGGCAAGCCCATGGCGCCGGCCAGATGACCGCCTATCTGCCGCTCTCGGACAAGGCCCTCAGGGACCCGGAGTTGCTCCAGGGCTGGGACGGTTTTGACCTGGTCTGCATCGATGACCTGGACGCCATGGTGGGGGATTTCGCCTGGGAGCGGGCGCTGTTTCGCCTCTACGAGGGGATTAAGGAGCAGGCCGGCAGCCTAGTGGTGACGGCCAAGGACCTACCGGGCAATCTGGGCCTGGATCTGCCCGACCTGGCCTCCCGCTTGGCATCCGGGCCGGTCTATCAGCTGAGTCCGCCCGATGATCAGACCCTGGCGGTTGCCTTGACACAGCGCATGGAACGCCAGGGGTTGGTTCTGCCCGAGGAGAGCGCCCGCTGGTTGCTACGCCGCGCCCGGCGAGACATGCATACCCTGATGGCGCTGGCCGATCGCCTGGATCGCCTCTCCCTCAGTGCTCAGCGGCGCCTGACCATCCCCTTCCTGCGGGAGGCCCTGGACCCCGAACTCTAGCCTCGATTTTCGGGGTATCACCAAGCCGCCTTACTGGCTGCGCCGCAGCACACTCTGAACCCGCAAGGTATGGCCTGCCGACAGGAATAGTCCCAATGCCAGCAGGGCGATGAGGGTGGACAGGACCCGGATTTCCGGGTTGGCCATCACTTCGGTGAAGCCATGGGCCATATAAAAGAGGGCCAGAAAACCCATCACTGCGGTGGGCAGGGTTTTGTCCTGGAGCACCCCGGGAATCAGCAGTAGCAGGGGCAGGGCGCCAATGGCGGCCCACAACAGGGGCTGTTCGGCCAGCGGGTGCCACCAGCCATAACCCATCGCCCAGGTGGCCGCCAGGATGAAGGCAATGGCGGTGCAGGTGAGTTTGGCTCGTTTCAGACTGATCATGACCGGGACTCCGTCAGTGCCCGGGACAGCCGGGCGACCCGAGCCCCCAGGACCTGGGCCAATTGGGTTTCTTCTTCCGTATCGGGTTCGCTGCCATCGCTGCCGGCGAAATGGCTGGCGCCATAAGGCGTGCCACCGCTACGGGTCTGCTGCAGGGCCGCCTCGGTATAGGGCAGGCCCACCAGAAGCATGCCATGATGCATCAAGGGCAGCATCATGCTGGTCAGAGTGGTCTCCTGGCCGCCATGCAGGCTGCCGGTGGCAGTGAATACCGCGGCCGGGCGGTCCACCAGCGTTCCCTTGAGCCACAGTGACGTCGTATTGTCCAGGAAATGCTTGAGGGGGGCGGCCATATTGCCGAAGCGGGTGGGAGAACCCAGAATCAGGCCGTCGCATTCGGCAAGGTCGTCGAGGCTTGCATAGGGCGGTCCGTCGTCCGGTACCGGTGGATTAGTGGCTTCCGAGGTGGCGGAGACGGGCGGTACCGTTCGCACCACGGCCTCGGCCCCCTTGACGGTTGCCACCCCCCGCGCCACTTGCCGGGCCAGTCGCGCCACACTGCCGTGGCGGGAGTAATAGAGCACCAGGATCTTCGGCATTGCCGTTTACTCCAAAATTTCCAGGACATCTTCGGGAGGGCGTCCGAGCCGGGCCCGCTGGCCCCGGACCACGATGGGGCGTTGAATCAGGCGGGGTTCTCGAGACATGGCCTCAATCAGAGTCCGTTCATCGGCCTGATCAAGACCGGCTCCCTTGAAGGCGGTTTCGTTTCGGCGTACCAGGTCCTTGGCTTGCATGCCCAGTTTCTGAAGCAACACTTCCAGGGTTTCGGGGGCGGGAGGGTGTTTCATATAGTCGATAATTTCCGCCTGAAACCCGGCTTCTTCGATCAGTTTCAGAGTAGCCCGGGACTTGGAACAACGGGTGTTATGGTAAATTGTAACCGGCATTATCCATTCCTCGCCAAAAAACACCAAAAAATACTGGCTTGACCACGGCTTAGGCCGCTGCTAGTTTTCTAAAACAGGTGCATAATAGGCACTCATCACCTGGGGCTCAATGTACGGACTGCTGATTCTTCAGAAAGTACACCAAGGGATGGATTCCAAGATCCTGAAATGGTTTGGCTTAACCGCGCCATTTTCTTGACTTGGGAAAAATGGCGATGCTACTTTCGCACCCGTATGGACGTTAAAATTTTGGTTCCTTAGAACGGACAGAATAACAAGCGCACTCAGGAGTTGTTCCAAATGATCAAGCTTTCCCGCAAACACGCAGTAATTCTGGCGCTTGCCGCCGGTATGGCGGTGGGTTGTCAGACCGCACCCGACGAGCCTGAAATCGACGAGGAAGCTCGCGATATGGCCCGTCAGGCCATCGAAGATGCCCGTTCGGTCATCGGTTCTGCTGAAGAGCCCTGCACGGACACCGGCAATGCCACCACTTATCTGGAGCGTGCCGAAGAAGCCAAGACCGACGAAGAGTTCGAGCAGGCTCAGGAATATGCCGAGCGTGCCTCCCAGGAAGCACGCAGCGCGATGGACGAGTGCTATGCCGACAAGGCAGGTGAGTACATTGAGAAGGCCAAGACCTTCACCAATCTGAGTTCCGATCAGCGTGATCGTCTGAGTCGTGCTGAACGGGATTACGACCAGGGCAACTACCGGGATGCCTACGAGCGTGCCCGCTCCCTGGTGTCCGAGCTGAAGGCCGCCACCATGAACTACACCGTGGAACGTGGTGACAGCCTGTGGCGGATCTCCGGCCATTCCGACGTCTATGACGATCCCTACCAGTGGCCGCTGATCTATCGTGCCAACAGCGACAAGATCGACGATGCTGATCTGATCCATCCGGACCAGGAGTTCAAGATCTACAAGCATCCCACCGAGTCCGCCCGTGACCACGCTGTGGATCATGCCCGCAACCGTGGCGAGTGGCAGATTGGTCGAGTGGAAGATTCCGATCGTGACTATCTGCGCGAAGCCGACGACCGTTAATCGGACGCTTCAATCGGAAGTAGTGGAAAAGGGCCCTTCGGGGCCCTTTTCTTTTGCCGGTCTCATCGCCATGATTTTCTTATCAGGGCCGCAAGCTGGCTTGACGTAATGGGGTTTGCAGCAGCGTGAACCAAATGAGTGAGAGGGCAAGGCAATGGCTGACATCGTGAGCAAACGATTTCTGGTCTCCGGCAAGGTGCAAGGCGTGTTTTTCAGGGCCAGTACCCGGGAGCAGGCCAATCAGCTCGGGGTCTCGGGCTGGGCCAGGAATCTGCCGGATGGCCGGGTGGAAGTGGTCGCGGCCGGTGATCCCGGGGCGGTTTCGGCCCTGGAGGAGTGGCTGTGGCAGGGCTCACCCGCAGCGGACGTGGATAATGTCGAAGCCCAGCACAGCGATGAGCAGCCATCGGGCCGCTTTTCCATTGCCTGATGCTCTATTTGTGCCAGCGTTCGGCCAAGGCGGTGTAGACCAGGCTGGGGTAACGCATGCTGCCCAGGCTGCCGTTGTAGCGCGCCAAGGCCCGGGTCAGATTGCCGTCTTCCTTGTCCAGATAATGGCGCAGAATGGTGCAGCCGAAGCGCAGGTTGGTGGCGATATCAAAAAGATTGTCGTCAGGTCGCCCGATCTCCTCCAGCCAGAAGGGCATGATCTGCATTAACCCCCGGGCGCCCACCACCGAGATGGCAAAGCGATCGAAATTGCTTTCCACCTGGATCACCGCCAGAACCAGCTCCGGGTCCAGATCCACGCGGGCGGCTTCGGCGTGAACTTTCCTCAGTATTCGTAGACGTTTTTCTTCATTGGAAATGATGGGCGCCAGGCGATCGGACATGTCCATCAGCCAGACTTGGGCCTCGAAGCGATCTTCGAAGCTGCTGCTTTCTTCCACCGCTTCCTTGAGGGCCTGTCTCAGGTCTTCATCCACGTCCTGTTGGTTGCCGGCCTGGACCGTACACCAGCCGCCAAGCAGGCAGAGCAGCAGCACGACTCGGCGCAGCACGGATGACATGATCCTAGTCTCCGAGTTTTCCCACCAGGGTGTCCACAATCCCAGCATAGTCCAGTTCCCGGTTCTCGCTATCCCGCCGGCCGCGGTATTCCACCTTGCCATTGGCCAGGGATTTCTTGCCGATCACCAGTCGATGGGGAATGCCGATCAGCTCCGCATCGGCGAATTTCACCCCGGGACGGGCATCCCGGTCATCCAGCAGTGCCTCCACGCCGGCACCCTGGAAGGCATCGTGGAGTGATTCGGCCGCTTCACGGACGGCCTCATCCCGATCCATGCCGATGCCGATGATTACCACCTGGAAGGGGGCGATGGGTTGCGGCCAGATAATGCCCTGTTCATCGTGATTCTGTTCGATGGCGGCGGCCACGATGCGACTGACGCCGATCCCGTAACAACCCATGTGCATGGGCACGTCCTTGCCGGATTCATCCAGCACGGTGGCGTTCATGGAGTCGCTGTACTTGGTGCCCAGCTGGAAGATGTGTCCCACCTCAATGCCCCGGCTGGAGCGTAGGGTGCCCTGGCCCTCGGGGGCCGGTTCTCCGGCCCGGGCCAGCCGCAGATCGGCGGTGGCCGGCAGGGCCACGTCCCGGTCCCAGTTGAGATTGATCCAGTGCATATCCTTCTCATTGGCACCGGAGGAGAAGTTGCTGGCCGTGGCTGCACGATGATCCACTCGCACGGCAAGACCCTCCGGCAGGCCGATGGGGCCGATGAAGCCCTTGGGCACGCCGGTGGCTTTGAGCGCCTCTTCCCCCGTGGCCAGGCGGACGTCTTCGGCATCCAGGGCCCGGGCGGCCTTGATCAGGTTGAGCTCGTCGTCGCCGCTGATGAATAGCACGGCCGGTTCCTCGTCGGCCATCACCACCACGGATTTCACAATCCGGTCCAGGGGCAGGTTCAGATGCTTGGCCTGGGCCGCCACGGTTTCGGTATCCGGGGTGGCCTGCTTGCTGGCCTCGGCCGGAGCCTGTGGCTCGATGACCGGACCGGGGCTGGTGGCCAGTTCGGTGTTGGCGGCGTAATCCCCCTGGTCGGCGGAGAGGATTTCATCCTCACCGGAGTCGGCCAATACATGGAATTCGCGGGAGACACTGCCACCAATGCTGCCGCTGTCGGCATCCACCGAGCGAAAGCTCAGGCCCAGGCGTTCGAAAATGCGGTTATAGGCATCGAACATGGCCTGATAGCCCTCGGCCAGGGAGGCCTGGTCGATGTGGAAGGAATAAGCATCCTTCATGAGGAATTCCCGGGCCCGCATCACACCGAAGCGCGGCCGAATCTCGTCGCGGAACTTGGTCTGGATCTGATAGAAATTCACCGGCAGCTGGCGGTAGCTTCGCAACTCATTTCGGGCCATGTCGGTGATGACTTCTTCATGGGTCGGGCCGAAGCAGAACTCCCGCTCATGGCGGTCCTTGAGGCGCAGCAGTTCCGGCCCATAGGCCTCCCAGCGGTCGGATTCCCGCCACAATTCGGCCGGCTGGACGGCGGGCATCATCAGCTCCACGGCGCCTGCGCGGTTCATTTCCTCTCGCACCACTTGCTCTACACGCCGCAATACCTTCAACCCCAAGGGCAGCCAGGTATACAGGCCCGAGGCCAGGCGGCGGATCATGCCCGAGCGCAGCATCAGCTGGTGGGAGATGATTTCGGCGTCGGCCGGAGTTTCCTTCAGGGTAAACAGGGGAAATTGGGAAACGCGCATTACTGCCCCTTTGATTGCGGCGATGGATGAATTCTTGGGAAAGCCACCGCATTTTAACGCCCTGGGGCGGTCGGGGACAGTCCCGAGGCTTGATTCGGGTCCAATGGCGCAGTAGCTTACCTCGCCTTCCCCTTGGCGATGGAGCCAGGCAAGCATGAGCACTTGGTACGATCAGGATCTGGACCGGAGTCCCTTGGCGGATTGCGCCATTGCCGTCTTCGGTTACGGGGCCCAGGGCCGGGCCCAGGCCCGCAATCTTCTTGATGCCGGCTTCAATGTCCGCGTGGCCCTGAGAGCCGACTCCTCAAGCCGTGAACGGGCCGAAGCCGATGGTCTCTCGGTGCTGTCGCTGGAAGCGGCCGCTGAGTGGGCGGATATGGCGGTGATGCTGGTGCCGGACGGCGAGCAGCCGGCCCTGTACCAATCGGTGCTGGCGCCAGCCCTGAAACCCGGGGCGGCGCTGATCTTCGCCCATGGCTACGCCGTCCACCACGGTCATATCCGGGCCCGGGAGGACCTGGATGTGCTGATGGTGGCCCCGCTGGGCATTGGCGAGCAGGTCCGGGCCACGTTCGAGAAGGGGGCCGGGGTGCCGGCCCTGGTGGCGGTGGCTCAGGACGGCAGTGGGCAGGCCTGGTCTCGCGTCCTGGCCTATGCCGGTGCCGGTGGCCATGGTCGTGCCGGGGTGATTGAAACCACCTTTGCCGAGGAAACCGAAACCGATCTCTTCGCCGAGCAGGCGGTGCTGGTGGGGGGCATGAGCGAGTTGATCCGCAATGCCTTTGAAACACTGGTGGAAGCGGGTTACAGCGAGGAAGTGGCCTATTTCTGCTGCCTGCATGAGGTCAAGCTGATCGCCGATCTCATCCATACCCGCGGGATTGCGAGTATGCGGGAATCCATCTCCGAGGTTGCGGATTACGGCGCCATGCGTCAGGGCCCCCGGATTATCGGCGAGGCTTCCCGTCAGGCCATGCGCCAGGCCTTGCAAGAGATCCGCAGTGGCGAGTTTGATCGCCGCTTGCAGGAGGAACAGGGTGCGGGCTTTACTATTTTGAATGAAAGCCGTGTCGCAGCCCGTTCCCATCCCATCGAAACCGTTGGTCGTCGTTTGCGCGCCAACATGCCCTGGATGAAGGAAAAATAGCATGGCGCGTAATGGTTCTCTGATTGCCGGCGAGGCCTGGTGGCCCATTGCCTTTTTGCTGCTGATGTCCGGCCTGGCCTTGTTGTTGCCTTTTCCCTGGATTGCCTTGCTGGGCCTGTTGCTGACGGTATTCCTCATCTTTATTTTCCGTGATCCGGCCCGGGATATTCCTGCCCTTCCCTTGGCTGTCGTTAGCCCGGTGGATGGCGTAATTGAGGTTATTGAACAGCCAAAAGCCCCCGAAGGGGAGCCCCAGGATACGGTGATCGTGATTCGTATTGCCCCCTTGGCTGCCTGGTCCATCCGAGCCCCTGTGGAAGGCAAGGTCATGGGCCTGCGAGGGTTGAAGGAGGGTCCGACGCGCGGTCTTTGGCTGCAGACCGATGAAGGTGATGATGTAGTCACGGAATTGACGGGGCGATCGCGTCCTTACTGGTCTCGACCAGTGGCCTTCGTACGCACTGGGGAGCGCTTGGGGCAGGGGTGGCGTTTTGGCTATCGTCGCCTGGCCCGTGAAGCCCGTGTCCATGTTTATGGAAAGCTTAAGCTGGAAGTCAAGGCAGGACAGCGGGTAAGGGCGGGCAGTGACTTGCTGGCAACCCTGGTTCACGATGACTGATGGTTGCCTGGCCACGGTTTCGATAGGATTGTGATCCGAGGGGGGTGCAGGGCGCCTCCCTTATCTCGCTTTGCCAGTCGTGGCAACATACACTTCAGCCATCCATTCCCGAGGATTCCATCGTGGCGGCCAAGAAACGGAAACAGCGTGAGCAAGGCAGTGCCCGCTCCATTCGGCGCGGCATCTATCTGCTGCCCAATCTGTTCACCACGGCGGCCATGTTTGCCGGCTTCTTTGCCATGATCTCGGCCATGGATGGCCGATTCCAGGCGGCCGGAGTGGCGGTGTTGGTGGCCTTTTTGCTGGATGGGGTGGATGGTCGGGTGGCACGGCTGACCGGTACCGAAAGTGAATTCGGCCGGGAATATGACAGCCTGTCCGATCTGGTCTCCTTTGGTCTGGCACCGGCCATGATTGTCTATAACTGGGGCCTGGGTGTGCTGGGGGACGAGCCCTGGTGGTGGTGGATACAGATTTCCTGGCTGGTGGCCTTCTTTTTTGCCGTAGCCGCGGCTCTGCGCCTGGCCCGCTTCAACACCCGCGCCGGCAGCAGCGATAAGCGTTTCTTCCAGGGCCTGCCCAGTCCGTCGGCCGCTGCCTGCGTGGCGGTGGGGGCCTGGCTTCTGGCGAGTCTGGACCTTCAGAATGCTGTGATGTTGCCCTTCGTCTACGGCATGACCGTGGCGGTGGCGGCCCTGATGGTCAGCAATATCAGCTATTACAGTTTCAAGGACCTCAATCTGGCCGGCGGCCGGGTACCGTTTACCTATGTAATTGCCATTCCTGTGTTATTCATCCTGATTGCCCTGGCGCCCTCCAAGGTGCTGTTCGCAGGCTTTTTCCTATATGCCCTGTCCGGACCTGTTCTGTCCCTCTGGCGGCGCCGCAGGCGAGCTTTGAAGTTTGCCAATAAGGAGCGTGAAGGAGGAGGTGATCACGGTGGGTAATGAAGCAAGACGGCGTGCCTATCTGGACGCGCTGGGCATTACCGCCTGGCAGCGCCGTGAGGCAAACGCCGAGTCTGCCCGGGAGGGAGAGACGGCGCCCGCACAGCCAATGGCCACACCACCCCCGCAAGCCCCAACCTCTCCGGGAACTCAGCCATCGGACCCGTCTCCTTCCTCACAGCCGGAAGTGGCCGGTCTGGACTGGTCTGCCTTGACCGAACAAGTGGCCCATTGCCAGCGCTGCCGCTTGCATGAGACACGGACCCAGGGGGTGTTCGGCGTGGGCAATCCCGAGGCCGACTGGCTGTTCATTGGTGAGGCGCCGGGAGCCGAAGAGGATCGCCGGGGTGAGCCCTTCGTGGGCCGGGCCGGGCAATTGCTGGATGCCATGCTGCACGCGGCAGGCCAGTCCCGGGATTCGGTCTATATCGCCAATATCATCAAATCACGGCCGCCCAAGAACCGGGATCCCAAACCGGAAGAAATCGCGGCCTGTCTGCCTTATCTGCGGCGTCAGATTCAGCTGATTCAGCCACGTTTGGTGATGCTGGTGGGCCGGGTTTCGGCCCAGACACTGTTGGATAGCACTGCTCCGCTGGGACGTTTGCGTGGCCAGGTTCACCGTTTGCCAGGCTTTGGCATTCCGGCAGTGGTGACCTATCACCCGGCCTATCTGCTGCGTTCGCCACTGGAAAAGCGAAAGGTCTGGGCGGATTTGCGCCTTGCCCGCAAGACCCTGGAGGAGGGGATGTGAGCCAGGTCAGGCAGACCGGAGAGGTGGTTCAGCCTCGCCCCATGCAGGAGGCGGATCTGGAGCGGGTGCATGAGATTGAGCGCCGGGGCTATGGTTTCCCCTGGCCGGTGGGTATTTTTCGGGACTGCCTGAGAGCGGGCTATCACTGCTGGGTGATGGAGGCCCAGGGCTGTATCGCCGGTTATGCCATTGTCTCGGTGGCGGCGGGTGAGTCCCATGTACTTAATATCTGCATTGATCCCGCCTGGCAGCGCCTGGGTCTGGGGCGGGAATTGATGAACCATGTGATGGCCGAGGCCCGCGGGGCCGGGGCCCAGCGCATGTTGCTGGAAGTCCGTCCCTCCAACCGCTCTGCCCGGGAATTGTATGATCAACTGGGTTTCAACGAGATCGGTCTACGTCGGGGCTACTATCCGAATCATTCCGGCATTCGGGAAGATGCTCTGGTCCTGGCCCGGGAGTTGTTTCTGGATTGATCGCTGCCTGCCATGGGCCACGCCACCGGCGGCAGTCTGTTAAAATGCACGGTTTGGTTCTGAATAGAAGTCAAACCCATGCCCCAGGAACATCAGCGGCGGCGCACTTTCGCCATCATCTCCCACCCAGATGCCGGCAAGACCACGGTCACCGAAAAGCTCTTGCTGTTTGGCGGCGCCATTCAGCTGGCCGGCACCGTCAAGGGGCGCAAGGCGGCCCGCCATGCCACCTCCGACTGGATGGCCATGGAGAAGGAACGCGGCATCTCGGTGACCTCCTCGGTGATGCAGTTTCCCTTTGACGATTGCATCGTCAATCTGCTGGATACCCCCGGTCACGCCGATTTCTCCGAAGACACCTACCGAACTCTGACCGCAGTGGATTCAGCCCTGATGGTGATTGACTGCGCCAAGGGGGTGGAGGAGCGGACCATCAAGCTGATGGAGGTCTGTCGCCTGCGGGATACCCCGATCTACACCTTTATCAACAAGCTGGACCGGGAAGGCCGGGATCCCATGGAGTTGATGGACGAGGTGGAACGGGTGCTGGGCATTCAGTGTACGCCCGTGACTTGGCCCATTGGCATGGGCAAGCGCCTCAAGGGGATTTATCACCTGCTGGAAGACCGCATCTATATCTACGAAGAAGCCGAGGGCGGGGCTCGAGGGGTGCATCGCACCATTGATGGTCTGGCCTCGGACGAGGCCCGGGAATTTTTGGGCGATGAGGCCGAGGAATATGCCGATGAAGTGGAACTGGTACGCGAGGCAACCCCGGATTTTGACCTGGAGGCCTATCTGGCCGGGCGGATGAGCCCGGTCTTTTTCGGTTCGGCCATTGCCAACTTCGGGATCCAGGAGCTGTTGGAAAGCTTTGTGCGTACCGCGCCTTCGCCCAAGCCCGCCAAGACCACGGTGCGGGAAATTCAGCCGGAGGAAGACAAGCTCACTGGTTTTGTCTTCAAGGTGCAGGCCAATATGGATCCGGCCCACCGGGATCGGGTGGCCTTCATGCGCATCTGCTCCGGTCGTTTCAAGCCCGGCATGAAGCTCAAGCATGTGCGTATCGGCAAGGATGTGAAGATCAGCAAGGCCCTGACCTTCATGGCCTCTGACCGGGAGCACACCGAAGAAGCTTACGCCGGCGACATCATCGGCGTGCATAATCACGGCACCATTCGCATTGGCGATACCTTTACCGAAGGTGAGGAATTGCAGTTCACCGGGATTCCCAACTTTGCCCCGGAACTGTTCCGCCGGGCAGTGCTGGCGGATCCGCTGCGCATGAAGCAGCTGCAGAAAGGCTTGGACCAGCTCTGTGAGGAAGGGGCCACTCAGTTGTTTCGTCCCCTGCGCAACAATGATCTGATCCTCGGGGCGGTGGGCCAGTTGCAGTTCGATGTGGTGGCCGAGCGTCTCAAGACCGAGTACGGCGTGGACTGCAAGTTCGAGCCGATCAATGTGGCCACCGCCCGCTGGACCTATGCCGAAGACGAGAAAGAGCTGGAACGTTTCCGTCGTCGGGCGGAGGATAATCTGGCCATCGACCACAGCGGGGCGTTGGTTTATATCGCCCCCACCCGGGTCAATCTGGACCTGGCCCAGGAACGCAATCCCGAAATCGAGTTTCGCGCCACCCGCGACCACTTGGCGGCTTGATCAGTCTTATCCGTTAGCTACGGCTAGTGCCGGGACCGGTCCAGGCGGGCCAACCTTTTCAAGCGCCGGGCCGGCCAGGCCGACAGGGCCTGCTCCAGCTGCTTGCCTTGCGGGCTGGTACCCGCGTAGCGGGCACTGCGGAAGCGGTTGATCAGGGGACGGAGTTGTTCCGCTACGCCGGGGACCTCCCGTTCCAGTCTTTGCAACCAGGCCGCGGGGCCTTCCTGGGGCTGGCGGGCCAGCCCGGCTCGGCGCATACGCCCTTCAAAACGTTGCCAGCTACGTTCCACGGGATCCCGGGGACGCGGGGGACGTTGTTTGAGGGACAGGATCAGCCATAGCAGCAAGGCAAAGATGGTTACCAGCCCCACCATGATCAGGGCCAGTCGCATGGCGTCCTTGCCGGGCAGGCCCAGGCGTTCCAGAAAGTCCCGTTGTTGTTCCGGCCCGTAGGCCAGAAACCAGCCATCCCAGCGGGCCTGGATGGTATCCCAGATCATCTCCAGCTGCAGACCCAGATTCTCCCAGTTGAATCCCCCCTCCCAGTCCTCGCCCTCGGTTCCGGACGCCATGCCGCCAGCCTGAGTTTCCACGCGGGAGGGATCAATGGCCGTGGTGGGGTCTACTCGGACCCAGCCTTCTTCCGGTAACCAGATTTCCGACCAGGCATGGGCATTGGATTGCAGGACGCGGAAATGGCCCGCCATGGGATTGTATTCGCCCCCCACATAGCCGGTCACCACCCGGCTGGGAATGTCCGCTGCCCGCATGAGAACCGTGAAGGCCGCGGCATAGTGCTCGCAGAAGCCACGCTGGCTGTCGAAGAGAAAATCATCCATGCCGTGTCTGCCCAGGGTGGGAGGCTCCAGGGTGTAATAGAAGCTTTCCTCGTTAAAGTGACTCATGGCGCGGTCTACCAGGGCGTGTGGATCACCGTCCACCTCGGCCAGCCATTCCCGGGCCAGTTCCCGGGTTTGTGGATTGCTGTCATCGGGAAGCCGGGTTAATCGCTCTTGCCAGCCCTCGGGCAGTTCCGGGTCCAGAGCGTAGTTGGGCCAGGATTGGATCTGATACCGGAGGCGCTCACTGACCGGCTCATCGGCTTGCAGTCGCATGTCGGCGCGTAGCTGACTGTCATTCGGGAGTTCACCGCCGGGCATGTCCAGGGCGATCAGCCAGTCCTGGCCATGGGCCTCCAGGGTGATTTCCTGGGTCACCCCTTCGCCCAGGGGCAGCAGGGTGGCTTCCCGGTCGGGCATGCGTCCTTCCCGCCATTCCTGTCCGTCAAAGGCATGAAAGACCGGGCCCCGCCAATATCGCTGGCCGGATTCGGGGGCTTCATGCTCCGGGAAGCTCACCCGAAAGGCCAGGGCATTGGACTGGGCCAACTGACTGATGGAGCCGGGCGACATGCGGTCGGACAGGCCGGTGGTGGCCCGGGGCTCGGGGGTGGGGGTGCCCCAGAGGGGGCCCGGCACCCGCGGGAAGAGCACGAACAGGATGATGGCAATGGGCAGGGCCTGGAGCAGCAGCTTTCCGGCAGTCACCAGGCTGGGACGGAGCGGGCCAGGCTCCCCCAGGCGAGTCAGGCGCAGCAGAATGGCGGTCTGGAAACAGCAGATGGCACTGAGCCAGAGTGCGGCCAGCAGGCTCTGGTTGCCGAGAAAGACCGCCAGCATCAAGATATAGGCCAGCAGGACCAGCACCAGACCGTCCCGCGGTTTCCAGGTTTCAAGCAGCTTCAGGCCCAGCATCAGTACCAGCAGCGCCGTGCCTGGTTCGATACCGTTAAGGTTGCCGAATTCCAGGTAGATGCCGCCAAAACAAAGCAGACCCAGGGGTAGGCGCAGGAAGGCCAGAGGGGCCCGCTGGCGACCCAGCCATCCGGGGAGCAGCCGCCACACGGCGAACAGGGCGCCCAGAAACGGCACCCAATAGGGAAGGGTGGTGATAATAGGGATCAGGGTGGCGCCCATGGCAAGGGTGAGCCAGCGCAGCTCCCGTTCCCGTAATGGGGGGCGGAGATCAGTCATGGCCGGCGCCCCCTCCGTCCTCGCCAAAGCGGGCCAGGGCATCCAGTGCCCGCCGGGTCTGGTGTTCCCCCCGCCCCGGCCCGATGGTCTCATCCGGCAGGCGCAGGCCCCAGGGGCCGGTGGCGGCTTCGGCCTGCAGCACCCAGTGACAGAGGCGTGCCAGGCGGCTTTCCTGATCGCCGCCCCCGCTGTGATCCCAGTCCAGCCAGACCGGGCTTTCACCGGCCGGACTGGCGAACTCCTTGACGATCAGCTCTCCTCGAGCCAGGTAATGGCGCCAGGCGATCCGGCGGGTGGGGTCGCCCTTGGCATAATCTCGGAGCTGGGAGAAATCCTCGGTCCCGCTTTGTTGCCGTTTGCCGGATTCCGCTTCCGGGTCTGGTGCCCGTTGCATGGGGCTGGCCAGGGGCTTGGGCCAGGCCAATCCCTCCAGGGGCATGTCCAGCCAGCACCAGGCCCGGAACAGGCCCATGGGGTAAGCGGTGGCGAGTCCAAAGCGTTGGATACGGACGCTGCCCCGACGCTCGGGGGTGCAGGGTAATTGCAAACGAGCATGGCCATGGGGGAAGAGATCGGTGAAATCCAGGATGTTGCCGCTCTCGTCGGTGAGCAGAATATCCCGGCGGGCAATGGGTGCCGGGTTTTCAAGCTGCACCTCAAGGTGCTGGCGTTCCCCGGCGAAGCCCCGGCCCGTTTTGCCCGGCCGGACAACCAGCCGGTTCAGTCCCCGGTGGGCATGGTGCATGCAGACCACGCCCAGTCCGGCCAGGGTGAAGCTCAGGGCAAAGCCCATGCTGTTGGCGTAGTTCATGGCGGCCAGGATCATGGCCATGACCAGCAAGGCCAGCCCCATGCCAAAGCGTGTTGGCAGGATGTAGATTCGACGTCGGTGCAGGGTCAGGGGCGGGTGATCCCGCCCCTGACGACGGTAGGCCCAGCGTCGAGCCAGGCCGGTAACCGAACTGAACAAGCGACGAATCATGAACCGGCCCTCGCCACTAGGGTACGGGGGTGTCGTCAAGCAGGCGGCGGGTAATGGCCGCGATCTGGCCCCGGTGTTCGGGCAGGGCTTGCAGGCGGTGACTGGTGACCGCCGTGAACACGGCCTGTACGTCTTCCGGTTCTACTCCTCGGCGCCGATGCAGCAGCGCCCAGGCCTGGGCGGCCTGACGCAAGGCCAGGGCACCGCGCGGTGAGAGGCCGGTAATCAGTTCCGGCGCGTCTCGGCTGGCTTGTACCAGGGCCTGGAGGTAGTCCATCAGTGAGTCGGAGACATGAACGTTGCGGGTATGAACCCGCAGGGCCCCCAGATCGTCCGGTCGCAGGACCGGACTCAAGTCCGCCAACAGTTCACGCCGCTCCCGCCCCATCAGCAAGGCTCGCTCGGCTCTCGGATCCGGGTATCCCAGGCTCAGGCGCATGAGAAAACGGTCCAGTTGAGATTCCGGCAGGGGGAATGTCCCGACCTGTTCCTGGGGGTTCTGGGTGGCGATGACGAAGAAGGGACGGGGAAGCGGTCTGGTTTCGGTCTCGGTGGTGACCTGATACTCCTCCATCGCTTCCAGCAGCGCACTTTGCGTCTTGGGTGTGGCCCGGTTGACCTCATCCGCCAGAACCATCTGGGCAAAGATCGGACCCGGGCGAAACTGCATATCCCCCCGGTGCCGGTCGAAAACCGAGGCGCCCAGAATGTCGGCCGGTAGCAGATCACTGGTAAACTGAATCCGCTGATAGCTCAGCCCCAAGCTGCGGGCCATGGCGTGGGCCAGGGTGGTCTTGCCCACGCCGGGGATGTCTTCAATCAGAAGATGCCCCCCGGCCAGAAGGCAGCTGAGGGCCATGCGAATGGCCTGATCCTTGCCGAGGATGATGTCGTTGAGCTGCTTGAGCGCACGCTCCACACCATCTACGGCCACATCCACATCGTTTCGTGAGGCAATGTCATTCATGTCCGCCAGATTAAGAGAAGGTCGTCTCTCTGTCCATGCTTGCTTTTCTTTGCTGATTGTTTTGGCCGCCTTGCTGGTGGGCTGCGATACCGGGACAGACGTCGATGAGCAGGATGCAGCCACGCCTCAAGCCTCCCGGGATGAGCTTGTGGCCCAGCCCAGCGGGCTTCGTGTGGCGGCCTCCATTCCGGCGGAGGCCGAACAAGCGGAATTCCTTCGCCACCAGGAAGCCGCCCATCTTCTGGATGCTGCCCATGCCGTATTCATGCACGCGGCCCGCGCCCGTGACAGCGAAATGGGGCATGAGGCCTATCGGCCCGAGCTTCAGGAGGACTTTATGGAAGCCCGGGCCTGGCTCTGGCTACAGTTGGTGGAGGCTGTCCAGTCACGCCATGGCGATGGCATCGCCATGCAGCCGGAATCCCGATGGGATGGCAATGACTGGGTGGCTGAAGGTGAGCCCCGTCCGGCGGATCTCGTCTGGGGTGTTTATCTCTATCACATGCATCACCGGGAAGGCTGGTTTGAGGATGAGACCCTGCGGGACAGCATTACCCGTTACCCACTGGGTTTACTCACGGGGTTGTCTCGCCACGTTTACGATGGTTTCTATCACGACGGTCGTTTTCATGACGGCAGTGATGCCCAGGCAGTCAGTCTTGAGAGCATGATGGAAGGCCTGGCTGCTGCCCATGCCATGGCCTATGCCTGGATTCGCTGGCAGAAGCCCGGCGGTGCAGAGGATATGGGGGGATTGGAACGTGAGCGTCTGGCCGGTTGGCTGGGACGGGATCCAGATCAATTGCTGGAAAAGGCAAGGGCCATTTCCGAGGTGTTGGATGAAGCCTGGCAGGAAGACAGGGGGTATTACCATTTCGATTCCGATGAGATGTCACTGAAGACCCTGGGGTCCTTGATCCGTGGTCACAAGGGACTTTACGAAACCCTTTATATTTTTGGAGATGAATCCGATCGGGCGGTGGCCAGGACTCTGTTTGAACGTAGCGCTCGGATGCTCGAGGATGCGATCTCCCTGAGTGCCGATTGGGGCTTACCCAGTCGTTTCCGGCTGGGGGATGCGGGTCTGGAAGTGGCCAGCGAGGTGGTGGATGTGGCTGCCCACTGGAATCTCATCGCCCATATCAGCGGCGGCTTTTCATTCGACCGGGAACGGGAGGGAACCGCCCGTTTGATGAGCCGTCATCGATCGGAGTTCTCGCAACTGCTGGGACGGTGGATCGATGAGCAGATTCAGGGGGCGATGGATTATCAGATGCCGGACGGCATTCTGGTGAGCCGTCTGGATTTCGAGAGTGGAGACGTGCTGGATGCGGATCACGCGCTGCGAGCCATTAGCCGCTTTATGATCGGCGCCGGTGAAGGATATGGTTCAGGCGATCATTTTGCGTCCCCGGCGGACTGGTCGGATGATCCGGACAAGGAGGCCGCCACCCGTCAGCTCTATCAGGTATTGCTCGATCACGGTCGTTTTGTGGAAGAGCGTCTGATTACAGGCGCACGCTGATACGATCTTCCACCAGGCAGAGCACCCGCAGGGCCCTGGCAAGGCGCCTGCGGGTGCCGGGTAGGAATGACTTATTCAATCCGTTCAAAATGGACTGTTCTTTGGTAATCGGCGGGGTAGGTGCCGATCTGCAGTACATGCGGCCGGAGGGTAAAGGTCACCTTGAGTGTATCCACCTGACCGTCGCCGTCCAGGGTGAAGTGAGCAAAATTCTCCCGGCGGGCCGGGTTCCGCCAGTGATAGCGGAAGCGGTCATGGTGCCAGTGCTCCAGATCGGCGATTTGCTCCTCGTCATCCCAGAAGCGTAATGCCAGGCGGCCATCCCCTGGGGAAAATACCTCCACTTCGCCGTAGAGATCATCCTGGTAGCGGCCCACAAATTCCTCCAGAGCCACCGAGGGGGTGGTATCTTCCTGGCGGGCATCATGGATGGCTTGGCGATTTTTCCGGGCCTCTTGCTTCTCGGCCTGGTAATCATCCAGATACTGTTGATGCCAGTCTTTTTCCTCCAGCCCGGCCACTCGATCGATCACCGTGTTGGCCAGGGCCATGCGGAAATGATTGAACAGGTTGCTAACCACCACCACGCCCAGGTCCAGCTCCGGGACCAGGACCAGCTGGGTATTCATGCCGTCGGTGGCGCCGCCATGACGGGCGATGCTCATGCCGCGATACTGAGCCAGTCCCCAGCCCAGGCCGTAGGCTTCGACGGGAGACTGATGATCGTCCCGACCGGTGGCGATCTGGGCTTGATGCATTTCGGCCATGGTCTCGGCACTGATCAGACGCTGCTCTCCATGCACGCCGGGCTCGCCCAGTTGCAGCCGCATCCATTGGGCCATGTCATGAACACTGCTGTTCACCGATGCTGAGGGACCCACATTGTCGAAGTTTCGGCGGGGAATCCGCTCCACCTCGCCATGAATCTCCTGATGGGGCCAGGCGACATTATTGTCGCCTTCCAGATGACGGATGCTGGTGTTGCTGCGATCCATGCCCAGGGGCTCAAACAGGCGCTCGGCCAGAAAATCATCCCAGCTTTGTCCGGTGATGGCGGGGATGAGTTCTCCAGCGACTGAATACATTACATTGGAATAGACATAACTAGAACGGAAAGGTTGCTCGAAGTCGTGATAGCGCATCTGATGAATGATTTTTCCCCGGGGACTGGCATTCATGAACTGCAGGCGATTGCCCGTCATCCGGCCCACGCCTACGCGATGGGTGAGCAGGTCACGAACCCGGACTTCATGGGTGACCCAGGGATCCGAGAGGCGAAACTCGGGCATGTGATCCACGACCCGGTCGTCCCAGTCCAGCTTGCCTTCGTCCACCAGCATGCCCAGGGCAGCGACCGTCATGGCCTTGGTGGTGGAGGCGACACCAAACAGGGTATGGGCATCCACCCTTGAGGCTTCATCCATGTCCAGGCGTCCGAAGCCCTTTTGGTAGATGATTTCATCTTCATGGACCACGGCAATGGCCAGGCCGGGAATCTCCCAGTCCGCCATGCCCTTCTTGATCCATTCATCCAGATCCCCCAAGGGCGATTCGGACGGTTCGGCGAGTGAAAGACTTGGCAGGAGCAGGCTGAGGAGGAGCCCTGTCAGGGCAAAGCGTCGAAACGGCATGTTGTGGCTCCATTGCGTTTCAGGGAAATCTGGAAAGTCTACATGATTGCCCAAATCCGGCTTGCAGGCAAAACCCCATCGGGATAGCGTAGTCACCCGTAAACCCGATTCTTCAGGTGAGAGCCCATGGCAAGCACCCCCAGACCCTGGTCCAATTTCCCACCGGTGGTCACCGGTCTGATGGCCAGCGCCATCATCGTCTTCCTGATGCAGGAGATGAATTGGGAATTCATGCTGACCCATTTTGCCCTTTGGCCGGTGTCGGATGCGCGGGCTCCGGATTTCGCCATCTGGCAGTTGGTCAGCTCGGCCTTTTTGCACGGCGGCTACTTCCATCTTTTTGTGAACATGCTTGCCCTGTGGATGTTCGGGGTTCAGATCGAGAATCTCTGGGGCTCGGGGCGTTTTCTTTTTTACTATTTTTTCTGTGTAGTCGGTGCGTCCCTGGTGCAGTTGCTGGTAGCCACTGCGGCGGCCATGGAAGGTACGATTTATCCCACGGTGGGGGCTTCGGGCGGTGTCTTCGGGATTCTGCTGGCTTTCGGTCTGCTGTTCCCCAATCAGCGGGTGGTGCTGCTGATTCCGCCCATCCCCATGAAGGCCAAGTGGTTCGTGGTGCTGTTTGGTGCCTTCTCCCTGTTTGCGGGTTTCACCGGTACCCTGGGCAATATTGCGCATTTTGCCCATCTGGGTGGAATGGTGTTTGGCCTGATCCTGATGATCTGGTGGGGCTGGCGGCCGGGTCGCCCTTCACGCTGGTGATTATTGACCTGAACTCGCCTGTCCGGGAAGATTCGGGGGCGGGTCCAGTTCATGCAATGGTTGGGGTTTGTGCAGAGCAAAACCCTGGGCCATATCCACGCCCATTTCCTGTAGTACGCGCAGGATGTTTTCGTCCTCCACAAATTCCGCCACGGTGACAAGCCGCATGGCTCGGCCCACGTCGTGCATGGCGCGCACCATGCTGTGGCTAACCTGGTCGTCGGTAATATGCCGGACAAAGCTGCCATCGATCTTCAGGGCATCCAGCTCGATTTGACGTAGATAGGCGAAAGACGACAAACCACTGCCAAAATCATCCAGCCCAACCCGGCATCCCAACGTTCTCAAGCGTTTGAACATCATCTGGGCTTCATCAAAGTTGGTAATGGCTGCTGTTTCGGTGAGCTCGAAGCAGAACTGGCTCGGGTCGACATCGTATTCCGCGAAGCGGCCTTCAATGAAAGTCGTCAATCCACCGCCATCCATGGAAGAGCCGGAGAGATTGATGGAGCAGCGCTGGGGGCGTACGGCATCGGGCATGTGGGCGGCCATGGCCACCACCTTGTCGATCACGTGACGGTCGATACGGCCCATTAAGTTGTATCGTTCGGCCGCCGGAATGAATTCTGCCGGTAACACCATCTCTCCATTTTCATCACGCAGCCGAAGTAGTATCTCCAATGTGGGCGGGCGGGCGGTTTCCGGATTGATGGAAATAATCCATTGGCCGTAGAGCTCAAATCGATTTTCGGTCAAAGCCCGGTCCAGGCGGGGGACCCAGCCCATTTCTCCATGGCGGGCCTGGATATGAACATTGTCACGCTGATAGACCTGAACGCGGTTACGGCCTAGATCCTTGGCCGCATAACAGGCCAGGTCGGCCTGTGCCAGAAGATCGCTACGATCGACGATGGCCTCTCGGGTATGAGTGATACCGATACTGGCGCCCACGGAAAAGACTCGCCCTTCCCAAGTGAACTGGAAATGCCGGACTGTCTCCAATAATGTCTCGGCAATGTCCATGCTGCGTTCCAGGGGGCAGTCCGCCAGTAAGAGGCCAAATTCATCTCCGCCCAGTCGGGCAAGCATATCGGTCTTTCTAAGCCGTGCGTTCATGTTTTTTGAGAGTTGCCGAAGCAACTCATCACCTGCCATGTGGCCACAGGTGTCGTTGATCACCTTGAACTGATCCAGGTCCATGTAGATCAGGGTATGGACGCGACCGCCTTCCGGCGGTTGGGCCAGCATGTGGCGCAGATGGTCATCGAAGGCCCGGCGGTTGAGCATGCCGGTCAGGGAATCGTGTCGGGCCTCCCAACTCAGATTTGCCTGGGCCTGGTTGCGGTCCAGTTCCAGGGAGATGCGCGAGGAAAATACATCCAGAATGGGCTCCACCCGGGAAGCGCGCACCCGGGACAGGGGTTTGGCGTCCAGGGCAATTAGGTAGCCCCAGGTACTGTCATCCGCCAGCCGGATCACACTGGCAAACAGGCTGCGGGCGTCCATGGCCTCCACCAGTGGGTCCCTGGGGAACTGTTCATTGGCCCCTTGACGAAGGACCAGCCGCCCCTGTCGGTGGAGTTCACGAAGCAGGGTGTTCGGCAGGGGAGGTTCACGTCGACTGCCCCGGTCATCGTGATAGGCGCGCAATCGGTGGCGTTCTTCGCCGGTCTCCTGAATCAACAGAGACAGCTGCATCCCCAGGGCTCGACAGAGATTACGGGTGGTCAGCTGGAAGAACTCCAGCTCCGTTTCCCGCCCCGTGAGCAGGGCCAGGGTACGAAGGGCCTCTTCCAGGCGTTTGCGTTCGGTGATGTCCCGGTCAATGCCCCGGTAACCCCGGAATTTGCCGTCTTCGTCAAAGATGGGGGTGCCGCTGGTTTCCAGGACTACTTCATGTCCTTCCTTGTGGACATTACGGTTCTCCAGCAGATGGAACGGTTCGCGGGATTCAATAATGCTGTGGTAGATATCGGTGAGCCGATCCTGCTCCCGGGGGGTCATGGGATCATAGGGGCGCATGCCCATGACTTCTTCCGGCTTGTAGCCCATGATTTCCTCGACCTGAGGGCTGGAGTAAACGTTATAGCCGTCCTCATCCATCTCCCAGACATAATCCGTGGTGGACTCGATCAGGCTTCGAAAACGGGATTCACTCTCCCGCAGTTTTCTCTGAGCACGCTCGCCCTTTTGCATTTCCCGCCAGAGCAGCCAGAGGCCGAATATCAGCAGCAGGGAAATCCCGGCACCCATCAACAGGTGTCCGATTACCGTGGTCCGCCATTCGCCCAGCACGGCATGGGTATCCACCGTCACCACCTGGCTCAAGGGGAAATCCCCCACCGGACGGTGAATCACGAAGTAGTCATCGCTGAATGCGGCCTTCCTGGAACGCCCGGCTTCTTGTAGTTGTCCATCGCTTTCAAATTTGGCGAGTAGCCCATCCGGTAGCTCACCCACCGATGTGACAATGGCCCCCCGGTGATCCACCAGGGCGATGGTGGCCGGCAGGGACTGACTGGCCTGCTGGAACAGGGAACGATAGTGATTGGGATCGAGAATGGCGGCGATGACACCGAGAAATCGGCCTTGTTCATCGGTCAGCGCTCGACTGGCGGCCGAGAACGACATGCCGCTGGTTTGGGCCTCGGCGGGTTGTCCCAGAAAGAGTCCGTCATCCGGCATGAGGCGGTGGGTGTGGAAATAATCCCGGTCCGCCAGGTTGGATTCCAGGTTGGCCGGACCTACGGCCGAATTGACCCAGCGGCCCGTGGAATTGATGACAATCAGGTTGGCGACCACCGGCCCCTGAACCGCCTCGTTCAGGATGTCGCTAATGTCTGAATGCTCCAGCGCGATGGGCCCATGGGCGTCGCTGACTTGTTTGGACAGGTTGTCCAGAAGGGCGCTGATGGAGTCCAAGGAGCGATTCGTGTACTGGGTCAGTCCAACGGTGATCAGGTCGGCTGACTCCATGGCATTGTTCAAAGTTGCCGAACGTTGCCGATACAGGTCGCCCGCCAATAGAGCATTGATCGTAAGGATCGCAATAATGCCGAAGGCAATCAGCCCCTTACGCAGTTCTCCCGTTGGCGCCGGCGCCTCAGTCATAATGATCATTTCTCATCTCCCCAGCCGATCATTCTTGACGGGGAGGCGGCTGCTTTGCAAGCGCTGTCGCCGGTGTACGGGGTGCGATTGCAGTTTATTGCCTTATCGGGATAAAGGGTGTGATTGCTTGGTCAAAGCCGGATAGGGAGGTGGTGACCATGAAGCGCCTGTTCTGTCTGCTGGTCTTCTGCCTGGGAAGCGGCCCGCTGTCAGCCGGTGATTGGTCTGTGGGAGCCTATTGGGCCAAAAACAGCCCCGATCGCCTGATTGATATTCTGCGCAGCCTTGATCCCGAGATGCGCGCTTCCTATCTGAATGCCTTGGTCCTGAACAGGCAGTGGCACGAAGGGGATTGGCTGCGCTGGGAGTGGGAAGCCCAGCTGGTACGCCACCACGGCATGCAGAACCATTGGGAAAGCAATGCCGTGTTGGTGGCCCGATGGATGCATTTTCCCTGGGATCAATGGGTGGATACCCGCTTTGCCCTTGGGCAGGGCCTGTCCTATGCCGTTGAGGTGCCGCCCCTGGAGCCCCGTTCGGACCCGGAAGACGGGGAGTCCGCCCGATGGCTTAACTACCTGCTGTTGGAGTTGGAGCTGGCCCCGCCCCGGCCTGAAGCCCGGTGGAGCAGCTTCATCCGGGTCCATCACCGCTCCGGTGTATTCGGCACCTTCAGTGGCGTGGAGGGGGGCTCCAATTTCATCGGTCTGGGCTTGCGTTACCGATTTTAGGCTCAGGCGTAACTTCTTGCATGGCCGTGTCACCCGGCGTGAGCCCATCGCTTTCGGGCTGGTCCAGGAAATGCAGCCATTCCCGGGTGACGGTGCTAGGCAGAAAAAGCGGAGAGAGGCTGACTCGGGGCCGGCTGCCTTCACGCCACTGTTTGAGACGCCTGATTACAGCCTGTTGGTCCTTTGCATTTACCAGCTGCTCCGGGCTGGACAGGACCTCCCGGGCGGAACCGAAATCGTGGGCCAGGACCGGCGTGCCCACCGCATTGGCTTCGGCATAGATCAAGCCGAAGGTTTCTGCCCGCACGGTTTGGGGATAAAAGACGCAGAGTGAACGGCGAATGTGCTCCAGCAATTGTGAATGGGGCAGTCGGCCCAGCAGCTTGACGCCCTCCTGCTTGACGGCATCCACAAGCCAGGGGAATCTCCTGGCCAATCCTTCCTCATCGATCCCGGCGACATTCAGCTTGAGAGAAGGCATCACCTGGCGACAGGCCCGGAAATGGTGCAGTACCTGATTGAGGCCCTTGCTGGGGACACTGAAGAAGATCAGTTGATCTGGATCATAATCGTGGTGATCGGGCGTCAGACCAACAAAATCCTCGCTGACCGGATTGTAGATTCGGTGGGTGGGGATCCGGCCGGGTTTGCCGCAGAGCATGGCCAGGCCACGGGCAAAGGCATTGTTCACCATGCGATCGGCTTGTTGCCGATGGGCATCGGAGACGGTGATCAGGGATGCCCCGGCACCGGAGAGCCAAGCCCGTTGAACCGGCGCACTCTTTCGCTGCCAGTTGTGGATCCAGCAGTACAGCCGGGTATTGGGGAAATGGGTCCGGACCTGCGGGATGGCGCGGTACTTGCGAAGGACAATGGCCGCATCCGGCTCTGGCCCTTCCCGAAGGGCGTCATCCATTGGCAGATAGTGCACGCCCCGATTGATTGAGGCCGTTTGCCGGGCATCCTGGGCCACACCGACCCAGTGATGCTCAGCCAGCCCTTCGGCAACCCGAACCAGACTTCCCTGTGTTCCCCGAATGCCAAGACGGCGAACCTTGTCCCCGTCATAGGCATGATTGGTCTTGGGGTCAATAAAAAGGACCCGCATTGTCGCGCCTCTAGATTTGTTGAATCCGTTCCTGCTTGCCCTTGAGCTGTTCCCGGGCGGCTCTCATTTCCTCGGCCTTGCGGCGTTCCTTATCCACCACTTCTGCCGGGGCATTATTGACGAATTTTTCATTGGCCAGCTTGCCCTCAGCCTGATTCAGCCCTTTCTCCAATTTGGCCAATTCCTTTTCCAGCCTGGACAGTTCCGCATCCTTGTCGATCAGCCCGGCCATGGGCACCAGAATCTCCATCTCGCCTAGCAGGGCGGTGGCCGATTCCGGCGGGTTGGCATCGTCTTCCAGCACGGTGACATGCTCCAGGCGGGCCAGGGTGGAAAGAAAATGGCCGTGGCGGTCCAGGCGTTCCCGGTCCCGGGCGCTGCTGTTGGCCAGCAGCACATCCAGGGATTTGTTGGGGGAGATGTCCATCTCCCCCCGGATGCGGCGAACGCCCAAAATGAAACCTTGCAACCAGGCCATCTCGGCCTCAATGGTTTCATCCACATGGCCGCTTGGCTCGGGCCAGGGGGCCAGCATGATGGTCTCGCCCTTGCTGTCGCTCTTGGTTCCGGCCAGGGGGGCGACCCGCTGCCAGATTTCTTCACTGATGAAAGGCATGATGGGGTGCATCAGTCGCAGCAGGGTTTCCAGCACCCGCACCAGGGTCTGGCGGGTGCCGCGCCGGGCCGCTTCACTACTGGCCTCGGATTGCAGTACCGGCTTGGATAATTCCAGATACCAGTCGCAGTATTCACTCCAGGTAAATTCATACAAGGCCTTGGCAGCCAGATCCAGGCGGTACTCGTTCAGGCGGGTGGTGACTTCTTCCACCGTGGCGTCCAGGCGGGACAGGATCCAGCGATCCGGCAGGCTCAGTTCCACCTCGCCCGTGATACCGGTGTCCTTGCCCTCGGTGTTCATCAGTACATAGCGTGCGGCATTCCAGAGCTTGTTGCAGAAGTTGCGATAGCCCTCAATGCGGCCCAGATCAAAACGGATGTCCCGCCCGGTGGTGGCCAAGGCCGCGAAAGTGAAGCGCAGGGCATCGGTGCCGAAGGCGGGAATGCCCTCGGGGAATTCCTTGCGGGTGGCCTTCTCGATCTTCTTGGCTTTCTTCGGCTGCATCAAGCCCTGGGTGCGCTTGGCCACCAGATCATCCAGCTCGATGCCCTCGATCAAATCCAGGGGGTCCAGCACATTGCCCTTGGACTTGGACATCTTCTGGCCTTCCCCGTCCCGGATCAGGCCATGCACATAGACTTCATGGAAGGGCACTTCATCCATGAACTTCAGGCCCATCATGATCATCCGGGCCACCCAGAAGAAGATGATGTCAAAACCGGTGACCAGCACATTCGTGGGGTAGAAATGTTTGAGCTCTGGCGTCTCGTCCGGCCAGCCCAGGGTGGAGAAGGGCCAGAGTGCCGAGGAGAACCAGGTGTCCAGTACATCCTCGTCCTGGCTCAGGGCCAGATCATCGGCCAGGCCATGCTTTTCCCGGACTTCTGTTTCATTCCGGCCCACATAGATATTGCCATCCTCGTCATACCAGGCGGGGATGCGATGGCCCCACCAGAGCTGGCGGCTGATGCACCAGTCCTGGATATTGTGCATCCACTCGAAATAGGTGCGATCCCAGTTGCCCGGCACGAATCGGATACGGCCGTCTTCCACTGCCTTGATGGCGGGGCCGGCCAGGGGCTCGGCACGCACAAACCACTGGTCGGTGAGCCAGGGTTCGACGATCTCATTACTGCGATCGCCCCGGGGCACCATCAATTTGTGATCGTCGATCTTCTCCAGCAGGCCCTCATTATCCAGCCAGTCCACCACGGCCTTGCGGGCGGCCTTGCGGTCCAGGCCCTGCAATTCGGTGGGGATCTCGCTCAGCGTTTTCTGCTCGGACTGGACCCGCTCGCCATCGCTGAGGCCTGGCTCCCGGGCGGTATCGGCGCTGATGATGCGGGCATTGGCATCGATCACATTGATCAGGGTCAGATCATGGCGCTCGCCGATGGCATAGTCGTTAAAGTCATGGGCCGGGGTGATCTTCACACAGCCGGAGCCGAATTCCGGATCCACATAGTCATCGGCCACCACCGGGATTTCCCGCCCGGTGATGGGCAGGCGGATGGTCTTGCCGATCAGGGACTGATAACGCTCATCCTCGGGGTGCACGGCCACGGCGGTATCACCCAACATGGTTTCCGGTCGGGTGGTGGCCACCGAAACATGGCCGCTGCCGTCACTCAGGGGATATTTGAAGTGCCAGAGGTGGCCGGATTCCTCTTCTGATTCCACTTCCAGATCCGACAGGGCGGTATGCAGCACCGGGTCCCAGTTCACCAGGCGTTTGCCCCGGTAGATCAGCCCCTCTGAATGCAGGCGGACAAAAACTTCCCGCACGGCCTTGGACAGGCCCTCGTCCATGGTGAAGCGTTCCCGGGACCAGTCCAGGGAGGCGCCCATTCGGCGCAGCTGATTCTGGATGGTGCCTCCGGATTTTTCCTTCCATTCCCAGATCCGCTCAACAAAGGCTTCCCGGCCCAGGTCATGGCGGGTCTTGTCCTCGGCATTGAGCTGGCGTTCCACCACCATCTGGGTGGCGATCCCGGCGTGGTCACTGCCCGGCTGCCAGAGGGTGTCCTTGCCCTGCATCCGTTTGTGGCGGGTCAGGGCATCCATGATGGTGTCCTGGAAGGCATGGCCCATGTGCAGGCTGCCGGTCACATTGGGCGGCGGGATCATGATGCAGTAGGGATCCCCATCCAGGCCGGTGGGGGCGAAATAGCCTTTCTCTTCCCATTCCTGATAGCGGGCCTGTTCGATATTGCGGGGATCGTAGGTCTTGTCCATGCCGGGCTGCCTTGGATTGCTTCGCGCGGAAAGCAGCCAATTATAACGTCAACTGCCATTCAATTGGCAGTCTCTGAACCGGCGTTGACCAACTGGGAGGGGATATATCCGCGGCTGTCTTGCCGTTTATCGCTTTTGTTCCTGGGCGATGTTGCGGATCTCTCGCTTGAGGGTTTTCATCACATCTTCGGCCAGGGCATCGGCCAGTCGCTGGACCCGGGAGCGGACCAGGTTTTCCACCCGGCGGTCCAGTTCTTCCATGAAGGCGGCCTGCAGCCGTTCGTTTTCCGTGGGGGCATCGGGGTTTTCTTCCCCATTGCCGGCAGGCGGGTCCTCGAACAGATCCAGATTGGGCGGATTCTGCTGGGCGGCGCCGGGGCGGACCACTTCCCGCAGGGTGGGAATGGTGTCCTTGCTGCCGCCGGCTTTGTTGTCACGTCCGCGCATGAGGCTGCCTGCTAGAGTTCATGGGTCTCCAGGGGATAGCCCCGATCCCGATAAAAACGGTAGCGGCCCCGGCCCTTGGACTTGGCCTGGTCATTATTGGGGATGGTTTCTGCCACCCGTTCAAAACGGCTGAAAAACTCCGGAATGGTCTCGGCGCAATTGATCAGCAACTGGTAATCGCCCCGGGGGGGCTCGCCACTGCCCACCACAACCGGAAAGTCCGGGTCCGCGTCCACCTCGCGGGCCAGGCCATGGGGAATGAAGCTGCGGTCACGGAAGGTCCATAGCATCTCATCCAGCCGTTTGGCGTGACCAGGGTTGTCACTATGGAGAAAGATACGGTGACCGAGTCGGAAAGCCTTCTCGGTGAGGCGGCAGGCGAACAGATCTCTCGCCGTTGGCTGGTCCTGTGAAAGCAGGTAGAAGTCCACTCGGGTCATGGGGCCCTGCACATCAGTGGTTTAAGGAAGTCTGGTTGGAAAAGGGGAGCTTGTCAAACAAGCTCCCCTTCCTCCTGGCGGTATGGCTGACGGTCCCTGCCGGATCAGTTCTGATCGATCAGGTACTGGGTCAGCAAGGGCACCGGTCGGCCGGTGGCGCCTTTCTGGGGGCCGTTGCCGCTGATCCAGGCCGAGCCGGCCACATCGATATGGGCCCAGCGCTGGCCTTCGGTGTAGCGCGACAGGAAGCAGCCGGCGGTGACCGAGCCGGCCTCCTTGCCGCCCACATTGGCCATGTCGGCAAACTTGCTCTTGAGCTGGTCCTGGTACTCATCCCAGAGGGGCAGACGCCAGGCCCGGTCCCAGGCCTTGTTGCCCGCCGCCAGGATATCCTCGGCCAGCTCATCGTCTTTGCTCATCAGGCCGGAGGCGTGTTGCCCCAGAGCAATGACACAGGCTCCGGTGAGGGTGGCGATGTCAATCAGGGACTGGGGTTTGTAGCGCTTGGCATAGGTCAGGGCGTCGTTGAGGATCAGACGGCCTTCAGCATCGGTGTTTAGGATCTCGATGGTCTGGCCGGATAGGCTGGTGACCACATCGCCGGGTTTGTTGGCCTTGCCATTGATGTGGTTTTCGGTGGCCGGAACAATGCCCACCACATGGGTCGGCAGTTGCATGTTGGACACGGCGGCCAGGGTGCCGAAGACCGACGCGCCCCCGCACATATCATATTTCATCTCATCCATGCCCGGGGCGGGCTTGAGGGAGATGCCGCCGGTATCAAAGGTCAGGCCCTTGCCCACCAGCACATGGGGGCGGGTCTTGCCCTTGGTGTTCTTGTATTCCATGACGATGAACTTGCAGGGTTCATCGCTGCCCTTGGCCACGGAGAGAAAGGAGCCCATGCCGAGCTTCTTGCAATCCGCTTCATTGAGTATGGTGGTCTTGAACTGCTTGTCATTGCGGGCCAGCTTGCGCGCCTGGTTGGCCAGATGACTGGGGGTGCAGACATTGGCCGGCAAATCGCCCAGCTCGCGAGCCAGGGCTGTACCTTCGGCCACACCCTGGCCATGGTGCAGGCCCTTTTCGGCGGCGGCCTTGCCACCCCGGCCCTGATACCAGGCATCCACGCTTTTCAGACTGCCGGCCGGGGCCTTTTGGGACACGGTGGTGTCGAAACGATAGGCGGCATAATCCGCGGCTTCCACCAAGTGACGCACGCCCCAGTAAAGGGCATCTTCCTCGCTGGGGAATTCCATGGTCGTCAGGAACAGGGCATCCTTGATGCCGCCTTCGTCCAGGGCCTTGACCGCCGCCTGAACCGCTTCCCGGTAGGCGCGATGCCCATACTGTTCTTCATCACCCAGCCCCACCAGCAAGACGGATTTGGCCGCGATGCCTTTCACATCAAACAACAGCCGGGTCTGGCCCCGGTCTCCCTGCAGGGCGCCGGCCTTGAGCAGCGCTTTAAGGCGGCCGCCCGAGGCGGAGTCCAGGGTGGCGGCGGCTTCACTCAGCTTGCCCTTGCTGAAAATGCCGGCCACCACACATTGGCTGCGTTGCTTTTCCGGAGCACCGGTTTTGATCTGGTATTTCATGCAATCTCCTCGCTGCCCCTCCCTTGCAGAGGGTCCGTGATGGTTGCTTGGGAATGCCCTCATTGTACGTCAAGCGAGAAGGCTTGGTAATCCGGGCAATGAAAGTCACGGTGGGACTGGTAAACTGCCAACACCTTATTGTCGGGGGAAGTGACGGTGCGGACGCTGATTGGCCGCTATATCAATCGAGAAATCCTGCTGAGCTGGCTGGGAGTGACCGCCGCGCTGATGGTCATCCTGATGAGCCATCGCTTTGCCGGTTTTCTTGGCAGTGCCGCCAGCGGTGATATTCCACCGGATGCCATCTGGTCCCTGATGGGGCTCTCCAGCGTCCAGTATCTGGTCATCATTATTCCCATCGCCTTCTTTCTAGCTGTTCTGTTGGCGCTTGGGCGCTTTTACAAGGACAGCGAGATGTCGGCCATGATGGCCTGTGGCGTTGGTCCCCTGCATATCTACAAGGCCTTGTTCTGGCTGGTGGTGCCGGTGATGGCCGGTGTGGCCTGGCTCAGCCTGTTTGCCTCGCCCATGGCCAATGAAGCCATTGACCGGGTGCAGCAGGAAGCCCAGGCGGATGCCCGCCTGGGGATTTTCGAGCCCGGTGCGTTTCGGCGTTTGCCCGGCGGTGATGGCGTCTTTTATGCCGAGCGTCGTGAGAACGGCTATCTCAATCGTGTCTTTATCCAGGGCATGGAGGGCGATGAGCATGTGGTGATTCGTGCGGACCGGGCCCGAGTGGAGGAAGGTTCCCAGGGGCAACGCTATCTGGTGCTTGAGGATGGCTATCGCAATGAGCTGATCCCCGGGCAGGCGGAGCTGCAGCGCACCCGATTTGAGCGGCATGGCCTGGAACTGCCGCCGGCCAGCGCACCGGCACCGGTGGATGATCGTGAGGCCCGTTCCGTTTCGGCTTTGCTGAGCTCGGGGGAGGCGGCGGATATGGCGGAGTTCCACTGGCGCCTGAGCATGCCCTTGGGCGGTCTGGTCCTGGCTCTGCTGGCTGTTCCCCTGTCCAAGAGTTCACCCCGGCAGGGGCGCTATGGCCGGCTGTTCGCCGGTATTCTTGTTTACCTGGTCTATTCAAACCTGCTGGCAACCGGTCAGGTCTGGCTGGAGCGTGAGCAATTGCCGATGGTGTTCGGTCTCTGGTGGGTTCACGCCCTGTTTGCCGGTTTCGCCATGGCCCTGTTGTTCTGGCAGAACGGTGGTGTTCGCCGTTGGTTGCTGCCTCGGAGGGAGTCGGCGGCATGAAGATCCTGGATCGCTATCTGGCCCTGGCGGTGATTGCGGGCAGCCTCATGGTGCTGGCGGTACTCATGGCCCTGACACTGTTCGTGGGAGTGGTGGGGCAGTTCGGTAATCTGGGTACCGGTGACTATGGTCTGAGTGAAGCGGTGAGCTATGTCCTGTTGGGGCTCCCCGGTCAGGCCGTGGACTTGATGCCCGTTGCGGTATTGATCGGGACGCTGTTGGGGTTGGGTACCCTGGCCAGCCAGAATGAATTGACGGTCATGCGGGCGGCGGGCATGCCTATTGCCCGGGTGGCACGCGGTGCCCTGTATGGCGGAGTGCTCCTGGCCCTGGGCTGTGCCGTGTTGGCTGAGTGGGTGGCGCCCCCGGCCGAGCGTCATGCCGACCATATGCGGGCCACGGCGCTGTATGAAAATGTGAATATCCTGGGGCGCAGTGGCGCCTGGCTGAGAGATGGTGAGCAATTCATCAATGCCCGCCAGGCCCGGGAGGCCTCACACCTGGAAGGTCTCTATTTGTATGAATTCGACGACGATAATCGTTTGATTCGTGCTGCCCATGCCCGCCAGGCTCGTTTCGAGGACGGTCAGTGGCAGCTGGAGAGTGTCAGCGAGACCCGGTTGGGCTTGGAGGAGGTCCGGGCTGACCAGCAGGATCAAGAAGACTGGGAGACGGGGATTGGCCCGGCCTTGCTGACCCTGGTGAGTGTCAGTCCGGACATGCTCAGTGCCCGGGGCTTGTGGCAGTACATCCAGTATCTGGAATCCAGCAATCTGGATGCGGATCAGTATCGGGTCGCCTTCTGGTTCAAGCTGGTGATTCCCGCCGCTCTGCCGGTGATGGTCTTGCTGGCCATGCCCTTTCTGTTTGGATCCTTGCGCTCGTCCGGTGCGGGTCAGCGCTTGATGGTGGGGCTGGTTATTGGGATCGCCTTTTACCTGGTGAATATCACCCTGGCCAATGTGGGGGCCATCGTGCCCCTGGCGCCATTCTTCGTGGCCTGGCTGCCTACCTTGACGCTGTTGCTGGTCAGTGTGCTGGTGCTCCGCCGGCTCTGAGGTCGGGTTTTCAGGTCTTTGGAATATGAATGACGCGGGTGCGGGAGAGAATGTCGTGCAGACAGCGCTGTTCGGCATCCACCAGCGACCAGCTCATGGACAAGAGCAGGGGAAACAGGGCAATGGCACCCCACCAGTCAGGCCAAGTGTCCATCACCAGAAATACCAGGCCATACAGTCCGGAGACAATCAGGCCCAGGACCAGGGCCACCCGGATCAGAATATTGGGGGGCGGGGCCTGGGCCTCTTCCGGGGAGACCACCTGTAAGCGCCAGGCCCGCATGCCCAGGGTCTGTCCGCTTCGCCACCAGAACCAGCCAAAAAACAGCCCCGTGAGTAGTAGCAGATACAGCAGAAAAAGCGGGTTTTCCGCGTCGAAGCTTTCACCCCGGGCGAATGGCAGTATGATCAATGTGCCCAGGAACCAGATTGCCAGTACCAGAAGGCTGTCGTAGAAGGCGGCGGCCAGACGTCGGATCAGGCTGGCCGGCGGAAAACGGTGTGTCGACATGGTCATGATCCAGGGCTTGTACCTATTAGGCGTTCGGGACCGCGGGAATGGTATCATGTGGGAGTGTTTCAGTCTGACGCCCCCGGAGGGTGGGGTAACTGGAGTGGCTGCATGCAAGGTTTTACAGGCGGCTCCTCCAGCTACCCCTGCCCGGCCGGGACGTCTGTTGTTCTGGCAGAAGGGTAGGGATTGCCATTAGTAAACCGACGATTATTCCTCGCCCGGAACACAACGTGTCCCGGGACAATATTTCCGACAATGCCCTGAAGGTCCTATACCGTCTCAAGAAGGGCGGTTTCGAGGCCCATATCGTGGGCGGCGGGGTGCGCGATCTGCTCCTGGGCGGTCAGCCCAAGGACTTCGATGTGGCCACCGATGCCAAGCCGGAAGAAGTCCGGGACCTGTTTCGAAACTGCCGTCTGATTGGGCGGCGTTTTCGTCTGGCCCATATCCTGTTCGGCCGCGAGATCATCGAAGTGGCTACCTTCCGCGCCATGAACGTGGAACAGGACAATGGTGACAGCCGGGATGTGGACGACAGCGGCATGATCCTCCGGGACAATGTCTATGGCAATATGGAAGAGGACGCCTTCCGCCGGGATTTCACCATCAACGCTCTTTATTACAGCATCCACGATTTCTCCATCATCGATTATGTGGGCGGCATGCAGGATATCCGGCGGCGCCAGATCCGTCTGATCGGGGATCCCGAATCCCGTTATCGAGAGGATCCGGTGCGCATGCTGCGGGCGGTGCGCTTTGCCGTGAAACTGGGATTTGATATTGCCCCCACCACGGAAACGCCCATGACCTTCATGGGGGACCGTCTGGAGGACATTCCCCCCGCCCGCCTGTTCGACGAATACCTCAAGCTGTTTCTGGCCGGCCGGGCGCTGGATAATTTCGACATGCTGCGCCGTTACCATCTTTTCGGTGTGCTGTTTCCCCAGGCTGAGGCCAGTTTTCAGGGCCCCAATGGGGACACCATGCTGGCTTTTGTACGCTCCGCTTTGGCCAACACCGATCGCCGAGTGTCCCAGGACAAGCCGGTGACGCCGGCCTTTTTGCTGGCGGCCTTTCTCTGGGGGGCGGTGGTGCACCATGCCGATCGCTTTGAAGCCGATGGCAACAGCCCGGCGGAATCCCTGCAGATGGCCACCAGCATCGTGTTTGATGCCCAACAGGCCCGGGTGGCCATTCCCCGGCGTTTTTCCATGGTGATGCGGGACATCATTCATATGCAGCGCCGTTTGCCCAAACGGCGAGGCAAGCGGGCCCTGCGTCTGTTGAGTCATCCTCGCTTCCGGGCTGCCTACGACTTTTTAGTACTGCGTGCCGAAGCGGGGGATGCCCCGAAGGAATTGGCCGATTTCTGGACTGAAGTCCAGACCCTGGAGCCCAAGGCGCAGGAAAAAGCCTTTCTTTCCCAAGGGGGTGGCAGGGGCCAGGGTGGCAAGCAAGGCCGCCGGAAAGGTAGTAAGCCGGACCCCTCATGAATGATTCGGCCAACGCTTGGATCGGATTGGGGGCCAATCTCGGTGAGCCTCGGACCCAGTTGGAGGCGGCGCTGGCGGCCATTGATGCTCTGGACGACACCCGTGTGGTCCTGAAATCCTCCTTTTATCAGACACCGCCCATGGGGGGGGCCGAGCAGCCGGATTATCTCAATGCGGTGGCCGGGATCCGGACCATGCTGACGCCGGAGGCCTTGCTGGAGGGGCTGCTGTCTATCGAGACGCGCCTGGGTCGTCGTCGGGACGGACAGCTTTGGGGCCCGCGGGTGATTGATCTGGACCTGCTTTGCTACGGTGATCAGCGCCGCGATACCGCCTTTCTCCGCCTGCCGCATCCCGGCATGGCGAAAAGGGCTTTCGTGCTCAAGCCGTTGGCCGAGGTGGCACCGGATCTGGATATCCCGGGGCAGGGCCGGGTGGCATCCTTGTGCCGGGCCGTGGATGATGACGGCATCGTGAAGATGGAGGAATGAGCCGGGTGGATGTCGAACATCGCTATATCGTGGTGGAAGGACCCATCGGGGTCGGCAAGACCAGTTTCGCCCGTCGTCTGGCCGAGGATTGGGGGGCGGAGCTGATGCTGGAGGGGGCCGAGGCCAATCCCTTTCTGGAACGCTTTTACGAAGACCCGCGAGGCGCGGCGCTACCCACGCAATTGTTCTTCCTCTATCAACGTGCCCAGCAAATCCAGCAAATGCGCCAGTCGGATCTGTTTCAGGCCGAGCGTCGTGTATCGGATTTTCTGCTGGAAAAGGACAAGCTGTTCGCTGAACTGAATCTGGATGAAAATGAGTTCCAGCTCTATGAGCAGGCTTATGGCCATCTATCCCTGGATGCCCCCCAGCCGGACCTGGTGGTGTATCTTCAGGCGCCGGTGCCGGTGTTGATGGAACGGATTCGCCGCCGGGGTATTGCTTATGAACAGCAGATCACGGCGGATTACCTGGAACGGCTGGTGGATGCCTACACCCGTTTTTTCCACCATTACGAGCAGGCCCCCCTGCTAATCGTCAATACGGCGGATATCAATCCGGTGGACAGGGAAGCGGATTACAAGTTGCTGCTGGAGCAACTCAGGCAAGTGCGCAGCGGACGCCATTTCTTCAATCCCAGCCCCATCGCCTGAGGGGCACGGTTCAGAGCAGAGAGGTGCCTCGCGCATGTATGGCAATCAGGAAACGGCCCGCAAGCCGGTGAGCTTGAGACGGTTGGCCAAGATGAAGGCCGAGGGTGAGAAGATCGCCTGCCTTACCGTCTACGATGCCACCTTTGCTCGTGTTCAGGATGCTGTCGGCGTGGATCTGGCCCTGGTGGGGGATTCCCTGGGCAATGTCATCCAGGGGCATGGCACTACCGTGCCGGTCACTATGGAGGACATGGTCTATCACACCCGTTGCGCCGCTGCCGGTCTGCAATCGCCATTGTTGGTGGCGGATCTGCCCTTCGCCAGCTGCCCCGGCCCCGAGCAGGCCATTCACAACGCTGCTCGCCTGATGCGGGCAGGGGCGGCCATGGTCAAGCTGGAAACGAGCCGGGCCCAGATCGAGATTGTCACCGCCCTTGCCGGGCAGGGCATACCGGTCTGCGCCCATTTGGGCTTGTTGCCCCAGCTTGTGCATAAACAAGGTTTTCGGGTGCAGGGTCGGGATGAAGCCGCAGCCCGCGAACTCCTTGAGACGGCCCGGGCACTGGTGGAGGCCGGCGCTGACCAGTTATTGCTGGAATGTGTGCCCCGGGAGCTGGCCGCTGACATCACCCAGGCCGCACCCGTGCCCGTGATTGGCATCGGGGCCGGAGCGGGCGTGGATGGCCAGATCCTGGTGCTTCACGACATGCTGGGCATTCCCCCCGGCAAGAAGCCCCGCTTCGTGCACGATTTCATGGCCGATGCCGGGGACATTCCCGCCGCCATTGCTGCCTACGTGGAGGCGGTGAAGTCAGGACGCTATCCGCAGCCGGAACACGGGTTTGACTGATGCACACCGTTGATACCATTGAGGCCCTTCGCCGGCAGATTCAGACCTGGCGGCGCCGTCAGGAGACGGTGGGATTTGTGCCTACCATGGGCAACCTGCATGCGGGGCATCTGGCATTGGTGAGCGATGCTCAGGCCCGCGCTGACCGGGTAGTGGTCAGTATCTTCGTCAATCCCATGCAGTTTGGTCCTGGGGAAGATCTGGACAGCTATCCCCGTACCCTGCGGGACGACCAGGCTCGCCTGTTGGATGCGGGAGTGGATCTGCTGTTTGCCCCGCGGGTGGAGACCGTCTATCCCCGGGGTGAGGCGCATACTTCGGCGGTGATCGTGCCGGACGGGCTCACCGATATCCTCTGCGGCGCCAGCCGACCCGGCCATTTCCGGGGAGTGGCAACGGTGGTGGCCAAGCTGTTCAATATGGTGCAGCCGGATCTGGCGGTATTCGGTGAGAAGGATTTGCAGCAGCTGCGCGTCATTCAGCGAATGGCCGAAGACCTGGATCTGCCCGTCCGGGTCCACGGCTCCCCGACCATGCGGGAAGCCGATGGCCTGGCCACCAGCTCCCGCAATCAGTATCTCAGCGAGGCCGAGCGTCGGCGTGCCCCTATCCTCCACCAGACCCTGCAGCAGGTGGCCGAGATCGTCAGCCGCGATCGCGGGGCCATTGAGACCGCCCTCCATGAAGGCCGTCAGGCCCTGGAGAAGGCCGGGTTTCAGGTGGATTATCTGGAAGTCCGGGATTGGGAGAGCCTGGGCCCGCCGGGTCAGGGACCACTGGTGGTGCTGGGGGCGGCCTGGTTGGGTCAGGCTCGGCTTATTGATAACCTCGGGATTTGAGCCCCAACGGCGCTACAAGGCGCCTGCTTGAGCCTGTCGCCGGGGTGGATTAAAATTGACAGGCTAAACTTCTCCGTTACAGGTAAGACGATTCGCCATGTTTGTGACATTGCTGAAAGCCAAGCTTCACCGGGCCTGCGTAACCCACGCCGAAGTGGATTACGAAGGTTCCTGCGCCATTGACGGACAGCTGCTGGATGCGGCCGGGATCCACGATTACGAGCAGATCGAGATCTACAACGTCACCAACGGCGAACGTTTATCCACCTACGCCATTCGCGGCGAGGAAGGATCCCGGATCATTTCCGTGAACGGTGCGGCGGCCCACAAGGCCAGCCCCGGAGACCGGGTGATTATCTGTGCCTATGGCAGCATGGATGAGGCGGAGGTAGCTCGCCACAAGCCTCGCCTGCTGTACATGGACGAGCATAACCAGGTTAAGAACAGCCGGAATGCGATTCCGGTGCAGGCTGCCTGATTGGCCTGCCCGCCGACAAAACAGCTGACATCGTAACTGCCGGGTTCTCCACCCGGCAGTTTTGTTTACGGGGCAGTGTGCCTGCTCCAGATTGGGGTTGATATGCAGGAAAAATGGGATGCCCTGCGCCGCCATTGGGAAGGCGCCCGTCTGAGTGAGCTTTTTGCCCGTGATCCGGACCGCGCTAAGCGCCATTGCGTGGAAGTGGCCGGGCTGCGAATCGACTGGTCCCGCCAGTTTCTGGATTCCACCACCCAACAGCAGCTTTTAGCCCTGGCCGGGGAATGCGGTTTCGGGGCCCAGCGCCAGGCCCTGTTCCAGGGCGAGGTGGTCAATGCCAGCGAAGGACGTGCCGCTTTGCATATGGCCCTGCGAGGGCCGGCGAATCGGGATTGGCGGGTTGCGGGGTCGTCGGTATCCCTGGCGGTGGAGGCCGAGCTGGCGCATATGGAGGCCTTCGTGGCGGCCGTGCACGCTGGCCAGGTGAAAGGTGCCACGGGGGCCCCGATCCGCGATGTAGTCAATATCGGTATCGGCGGCTCCCATCTGGGCCCTGAAATGCTGGCAACCGCCTTGCCCGCCGCGAAAAAAGCCCCGCGGCTGCATTTTCTGTCCAATGTGGACCCGGCCCAGTCCGAGCGTATTCTCGGCTCGCTGGATCCGGCAGAGACCCTGTTCATTGTGGTGTCCAAGAGCTTTACCAGCCGGGAAACAATGATCAATGCTGGCGAGGCCCGGGGATGGATTGCCCGCGCCCTGGGTGAGACGGCGGTGGTGGATCACTTCGCGGCGGTGTCCACCAATGAGGACAAAGTCCGGGCATTCGGTATTTGTGCCGAACGCCAGTTCCGCTTCTGGGATTGGGTAGGTGGTCGCTACTCCCTGTGGTCCAGCGCCGGTCTGGCGGCCGCGGTCCATCTCGGCATGCCCCGCTTTCATGAGCTGCTGGACGGAGCGGCGGCCATGGACCGGCATTTTGAATCCGCGCCGGATGCCGAGAATGCGCCCCTGATGATGGGCCTGCTGGATCTGCAGTCCATCATGGCCTTCGGCTGGCCGGCCTGGGCGGTGGTGCCCTATGCTGATTCCCTGCGTCTGCTGCCGGACTACTTCCAGCAGCTGGTGATGGAGAGCAATGGCAAGGGCGTAACGCAAACGGGGGGCGCCCTGATCCGGCAAAGCGGCCCCCTGCTGCTGGGTGGGATTGGAACGGATGCCCAGCATGCCTTTTTTCAGTTGCTGCACCAGGGGCCGCTGCCGGTGCCGGTGGATTTTATTGCTGCCGCCCGATCCGGCAGTCAGAATGAATCCGCCACCCGCCGTCACCAAGTGCTGTTGGCCAATTGTCTCGCACAGGCGCAGGCGCTGGCCGAAGGTCGCTCCGAGGCCGCGGTCAGACAGGCGATGGAGCAGGCCGGCCTGGATGCTGCTACCATCAAAAGTCTTGCGCCCCAGAAGCGTTTTCCGGGAAATAGGCCCAGTAATTTATTGCTGATGCGCGAGCTATGCCCCCAATCCCTGGGTGCCTTGATCGCCCTGTATGAGCATCGGGTATTCGTCCAGGCTTGTCTGCTGGGGATTAACCCCTTCGATCAGATGGGGGTGGAGTTGGGCAAACAGTTGGCCAGAGAGATGGAAAAACGGCTTGGAGCGGAGGGCCGAGAAGGATCAGGGGATTCAGCTGTGGCCGAGACCATCACCTGGTTGCAACAGCAATGGAGGGAGCAGACATCGTGAGCCAGGGGCCTGATCTCGCCTATCTTATCGCCGTTGGCCACCGCCGTTATCGCATGGCGGCCCGGGCGGCGGTGGAGAGCTTGTTGGGGCCGGGTGGTTTCGATGGTGATGTGGTGCTCTTCTCGGACCGCCCCATGCGGGTGCCGGAAGGCGTTCGGCTGGTGACAGTGAGCGATCCGGTGATGCTGGCCCAACCCAAACGCCTGAAATTCCAGATTGGCCGTTATGTGGATTTGGCCGGCTATCGGCATGTGATGTTTTTTGATGCCGATTTGGTCAGTCGTGGTCCGGTTCTCGAGCGGGTGGCGGAACCTTTGGCCGAAGGCGCGTTGATCTGCACCGATGACATTGAGCAGACCGTGGATCAAGGCCTGTGCTGCCGTTGCCTGAGCGAGGAAGAGTTAAAAATCCACGGTGGAAGTAGCCTGGGGGTGAATAGCGGCTTTTTCGCGGCCCGGGGTGAGCTGATTCAGGATTATCTCTCCACTTGGGAGGCGCTGGTGGATGCTTGCTCGGACCGGCCGGGTCCGGGCTTTGACCAACCGGGTCTCAATGCCGCCATGTTACGGGCGGAGCTGCCGGTCTGTGTGGTCCGTGGATTGATGTGGTTTCCCCGCCGCGACCCGGACCAGCGGCTTTGTCTGTCCGATGCGCCCCTGGTGCATTTTCATGGGGCTGGTCGCCGCTGGGGGCGCACCTTTCGCATGCGGGCTTTCGCCCGTCAGCTGGCTTGAGGGCGAGCAAAGCGGACTAGGGTCGCAGGGCATAGACGTTTCCCGAGCGGGTGGCGATATAGAGATGTTCGCCACGGGGCAGGGGCGAGGCGGAAATGGCCCCCTCTCCCTGCCAGCGCCAGAGTACAGCGCCATCACTGCGGGCAAGTGCGGTGACACCGCCGTCATGATCGGCAATGATCACCGAGCGACGGGTCAGGCTGGGCCCGGCGGTGATCCATTCCTCACTGACCCGGCGCTGCCAGACACGCAGTCCCAGATCCTCCCGCAGGGCATAGACCCGCCCGCTGCGATCGGCGACATAGACCTGGTCACCGTCAAATGCGGCCGGCGCAGAGACGGGCTCTTCGGTTTCGAATTTCCAGTTCTCTACTCCCACGCTCAGAAACAGGGAATGGGTCTGGCCGTCCATGACTCCCAGATAGCCGAATTGCCCCGCTGCCGCCAGGCCGCCATACACCGCATCACCTACCTGAAATTCCCAACGTTCCTCGCCGGACATCAGATCCAGGCCCGCCACCTTGCCCCGGCTGGTGCCGACAAATACCCGGCTATTGAGCTCGGCCGCAGCTGCATTGATGGAGCCATCCAGCTCCGTGGTCCAGAAGCGGTAGCCATCGGTCGGATCCAGCAGGCTGACCCGTCCACGGCCATCGGCGCTGACCAGTCCCAGATGAGTGGATTGCAGCCCGGCAGCGTAGGCGGCGTCGGATTGATCGCGCCAGCGACGCTCACCGTTGCCCAGTGACACGGCATGAATGCCACCGCCCATGTCGGCGAAATAGACGGTATCGCCGTGGACCACCGGTGCCCCGCGTACGGCCCCATCCCCCTGGTAACGCCAGTTGATGTCCCCGTCCCGGCGATTCAGGGCAATGAGTTCGCCGCCTTCGGTGCCAAAGATAAGCTGATCTGATGTGGTCGCCATGCCGCCGCGAATGGGGGATTCGGCCTGAAAATGCCAGTCGGTATCGGGGCGCTCGACAAAACCTCGCTGGGAGAACTGTCCAATGCGGCTGCTGTCGGCTCGATCGTGAACCGGACCACTGCTGCCGCAGGCCGTGAGCAGGGCCGTGAACAGGAACGCAATTAGGAAACGAATCACCGGGTGCTTCCCCCTTCTTGTCGATGGTCATGCTGGGCGAGTGCCCAGCGCACATGTTCCCGAACCAGGGCGGAAGGGTGATCCCGGCGACGGTTCAGGGCTTGGATGACATTGGGTCGGCTGGGTGCATTGCCCAGTGCGACCGCGATATTGCGAAGCCAGCGTTCATGGCCGATTCGCCGTATGGGGCTGCCGGCCAGACGATCCAGAAAGTCCTGTTCGCTCCAGTCGAACAGGGCCACCAGTTCGGGCGTGTCCAGCTCATGTCGGGGCGAGAAGTCCACCTCCTCGCTGTTTTGGGCAAATTTATTCCAGGGGCAGACCAGTTGGCAATCATCACAGCCATAGATGCGGTTGCCCATGGCCCGGCGATAGCGTTCCGGGATGGGGCCGTCATGCTCGATGGTGAGGTAGGAGATGCACTTTCGGGCATCCAGGCGGTAGGGGCCGGTAATGGCCCCGGTAGGGCAGGCATCGATGCAGCGACGACAGCTGCCGCAGTGATCCTGGCCGGCCTCGTCCACCGGCAGGGGCAGATCCGTGTAAAGCTCCCCCAGAAAGAACCAGGACCCGGCCTGCTGGTGGAGCAGATTGGTGTGTTTGCCCTGCCATCCCAGGCCGGCCTTGGCCGCCAGGGGTTTTTCCATGACCGGGGCGCTGTCCACCAGTGCCCGGTAGCCGAATTCCCCCACTTCCGACTGGATTTTTTCAGCCAGCTTCTGCAGGCGTTTGCGCATCAACTTGTGATAATCCCGGCCCAGGGCATAGCGGGAGACAAAGGCCTTCTCGCCGTCGGCCATGACCGACCAGCTGTCGGCCACCTCGGCCGGGCGGTAGTCCAGTCGTACCGAGATCACTCGCAGGGTTCCGGGCACCAAGTCCTCCGGCCGGCTGCGTTTGTTCCCGTGTCGGGCCATCCATTCCATGGTGCCGTGGCGATCGGAAGCCAGCCACTGCTGCAGGCGGTGTTCCTGTCCCTGCAAGTCGGTGTCCGTGATGCCCACTGCCTGAAAGCCCAGGGCGAGCCCCCAGCCCCGAATGCGTTCGGCCAGGGCCTGATAATCCACCGGATGGTCACTTTGTTGGCTGTGCGCATTCATGGTTGGAATATTGTCTCATTAACCGTTGTTCCTGTGGCGCTTATCGGGCCAGTCAGGCCGGGCAGGGACAAGTACGCTCTGGGCCCGTATAATTTCAGCCATGACTCAAGTACCCGAACAGGCCCTTTATACCGCCGCCCAGGTTCGCGAACTGGACCGTCTGGCCATAGAGGAAGCCGGCATCGGTGGCTATCCCCTGATGTGTCGTGCTGGAGAGGCCGCTTTCCAGCGCCTGCGCTTCTTCTGGCCCGGCGGCAGTGGTCGACTGTTGGTGTTGACTGGGCCCGGCAACAATGGGGGCGATGGTTATGTGATTGCCCGCCTGGCCCTGGAAGCCGGATTGATGGTCAGTCTGATACCGGCCGGCGATCCGGAAAAACTGAAGGGGGATGCCGCCCGGGCTCGCTCCGATTGGCTGGCCGCCGGTGGTGAGGAATTTCGCTTCGAGGGGCGTTTGCCCGAAGACACCGGCTTGATCGTGGACGCCCTGCTGGGCACTGGGCTGACCCGCGCGCCGGAAGGCCTGATTGCCGAGTTGATTGAGCTCGCCAACAGTCATCCGGCCCCGGTATTCGCCGTGGATTGCCCCACGGGGCTGGATGCCGATGGTGGCCAGATTCTGGGAACGGCCATGCAGGCGGCCCACACCTCCACCTTTGTGGGCCGCAAACAGGGTTTGTATACCGGTCAGGCACGGGCTGTCACCGGTCGCATCCATTTCGAACGCCTCGCGGTGCCCGATTCGGTCTATCAGGGCACCACGCCGTCGGCCTTTCTGATTGAGCGCCGCGAAGTGGCGGAGATGTTGCCGCCCCGACAGTCCACCGCTCACAAGGGGCAGCACGGGCATGTGGTGGTGATGGGGGGAGATCACGGCATGGGCGGGGCGGCCTTGCTGGCGGCGGAGTCGGCCTTGCGTGGCGGCGCCGGCCGGGTCAGCCTGCTCACCCGGCCGGGGCATGTGTCGGCCGCCTTGAGTCGTGCGCCGTCTCTGCTGGTGCGAGGTATTCGCCGCCCCGGCCAGGCGCGTCCGCTGCTGGCCGACGCCGATGTCATTGTGCTCGGACCCGGCCTTGGCCAATCCCGCTGGGGACGCGGGCTTTGGCGGCTGGCCCTGGAGAGTGGCCGGGCCCTGGTGCTGGATGCCGATGCCCTCAATTTGAGTGCCGGCCAGACAGATCCGCTGCCGCCTGGTTCAGTGATCACTCCGCACCCCGGCGAAGCCGCCCGTCTGATGGGTTGCAGCATCCCCGAGCTTGAGCGCAATCGCTTTGATAGCGCCACGGCGCTGGCGGGGCGCTGGCGGGCGACGGTGATTCTCAAGGGCGCCGGCAGCCTGGTGGCGGCTCCTGACTGGCCGCTTCGTGTTTGTGATGCCGGCAATGCCGGCATGGCGGTGGCCGGCATGGGGGATGTCCTGGCCGGCTTGGTGGGTGCCCTGCGTGCCCAGGGACTGGAGGCGCGAGAAGCCGCCACGGCCGCGGTCTGGCTGCATGCGGCCGCCGGCGATCTGGCGGCCCGTGAACTGGGCCCCCGTGGGCTTCAGCCCATGGACTTGTTCGCACCCATCATGCGATTGGCCAATCCCCCCGAGGCCCGGCGATGAACTGGAACCTGCCGGATGAATCCGCCAGCCAGTATTTCGGCGCTGCCCTGGCCCGGGCAATGATGGATAGTGATCCCCGCGCCGGCGCGGTGATATGGCTGCAGGGCGATCTGGGGGCCGGGAAGACCTTTCTGGTTCGTGCATTATTGCGAGCTTTGGGCGAAACCGGGCCGGTACGCAGTCCCACCTATACCCTGATGGAACCCTATGAGTTGGCCGGCCGGTGCATCTGGCATATGGATCTGTATCGCCTGGCCGATCCCGAAGAGCTGGAGTTTCTCGGGATTCGCGAACTGGATGAATCGGATCAGTTTCTGCTGGTGGAATGGCCCGAGCGGGGCCGGGATTACTTGCCGGCCCCGGATCTCAAGCTCCAGATGCAGCACCGCGATGCGGGGCGGGCCGTGGCGGCGACGGCCTCCAGTCCACGGGGTCAGCAGTTACTGGACCGTTTGCGGGTCGAGCAAGAGGCGAGTGGAACAGGCGCCCCAGGCTGAAGTATCATGGCAAGAAGTCCTCGTATCTCGCTATATTTTCTGAAAAAACTTGATTTTATCCCCCCCTGTTGTATACATTCACCCTAGAACAGCCCTTTTCCAATGCGACCGGCGCATTGAAACCCCGCCGGCAAGGGAGTGGCCCACAATGCGTTCCGCTCTGACATTCCTTCTCTTGATCCTGGTCCTGTTTGCACCCAACCCGGTGCAGGCAACGGATGTGGAAGGGGTTCGTCTGTGGGATTCGCCGGAACGCACCCGGGTGGTTTTCGATCTCAGCGGCCCGGTGGAGCATCGCCTGTTCAGCCTTTCCGAGCCGGATCGAATTGTTATTGATTTGAGCGATGCCCGCCTGGCCGATGGTTTCCGGCCGGATGGGGATGGGGTGGTGGAAAGTATCCGCAGCGGTACTCGCGAGGAGAATGATCTTCGCGTGGTGCTGGATCTGGCCGAGGAGGCCCGGCCACGCAGTTTCGTGGTGGAGCCCAATGAACAGTATGGGCACCGCCTGGTGGTGGATCTGGATCGGGTTCAGGGGCAGGAACGGGCCCGGGAGGCGGTTCGCCAGTTGCCAAGCGGAGAGGATCGGCCGGTGGTGATCGCCATTGATCCCGGCCATGGCGGCGAAGACCCGGGCGCCATCGGTCCCCAGGGGACCCGGGAGAAGGACGTGGTGATGCAGATCGCCCGCCGCCTGGAGCGCTTGCTGGAGGAAGAGCCGGGCATGGAACCCTTTATGATCCGTACCGGGGATTATTTTGTCTCTCTCCGTGATCGGGTTCAGCGAGCGCGGGATGCCGAGGCGGATCTGTTTGTCTCCATTCATGCCGATGCTTTCAAGGACCCCCGGGCCCGCGGTGCGTCGGTGTACACCCTCTCGGAACAGGGCGCCAGTCACGAAGCTGCCCAATGGTTGGCGGACCGGGAGAACTCGGCGGACTTGATTGGCGGGGTGAAACTTTCGGACAAGGATGACACCGTGGCCTCGGTGCTCATGGATCTCTCCCAGTCGGCTTCCATCAGTGCGAGTCTGGAACTGGGGGACAGAATGGTGCAGCAGATGAGCGGCAATCTGAGAATGCACAAGCGCGAGGTGATGCAGGCTGGCTTTGCCGTGCTCAAGGCGCCGGATATTCCCTCCATCCTGGTGGAGAGCGCTTTCATTTCCAATCCCCAGGAGGAGCAGCTGCTGAATCAACAGGAATACCAGGAGAATGTGGCCCGCTACATGCTGAAAGGGGTTCGGGATTATTTCTGGGAGAACCCAGTGCCGGGTACCCGAATAGCCCAGATGGTTCGTGATGGCGACAGCGCCGAGCGGGAGCATCGCATTAGCCGGGGCGAGACCCTCTCCGCCATCGCACGCAAGTATGATGTCAGCGTACAGAAGATCCGTCAGGCCAATAGCCTTAACGGCGACCAGATTCGTGTTGGTCAGGTCCTCCGGATTCCCACTTCCAGCTAGCTCCCTTGCTCCTGAAATCTGATCAGGCCCTGTCAGGAGATGGCAGGGCCGTTACAATGGCGTTTTCTGGTCACGGTTTCAGGGACATGCCATGAGCGCCACCGAACCCCGCATTAATCCACATCGCCCCATCCGGGCCTTGCCGCCTCAGCTGGTCAATCAGATTGCTGCCGGTGAAGTGGTGGAGCGCCCGGCCTCGGTGGCCAAGGAGTTGCTGGAGAATAGCCTGGATGCCGGCGCCCGGCGGATTACCATCGAAGTAGAGCAGGGCGGGGTGAAGCTGCTGCGGGTTCGGGACGATGGTCGGGGTATTCCGGCCTCGGATTTGCCCCTGGCGGTCAGCAGCCACGCCACCAGCAAACTCCAGGATCAAGCGGATCTGGAACGGGTGGCGACCCTGGGTTTTCGTGGCGAGGCCCTGGCCAGTATTGCCTCGGTGGCGCGGGTGAAGATTCGCTCTCTGGCCGAAGGGGCCGAGCAGGCCCATGAGTTGGCCGGGGATGGGCAGGGCGGCTGGGAAGGCCCACTGCCCACCGCCCACCCGCAGGGCACCACCGTGGAAGTGCGGGAGCTGTTTTTTAATACGCCGGGGCGGCGCAAGTTTCTGCGGACCGAGCGGACCGAGTTTGGTCATCTGGAGACCGTGGTCCGTCGCATTGGGCTCAGTCGCAATGATGTGGAGCTGCGTCTGATTCATAACGGTAAGCCGGTCTTTACCCTCCCGGCCGGTGAGGATCAAGGCGTTCGCGAGCGCCGGGTGGGGGCGCTCTGCGGTCAGCCTTTCCTGGAAGACAGCCTCTATATTGAACACAGTGGTGCGGGGCTCAGCCTTCACGGTTGGGTGGCCCGGCCCAGCTTCTCCCGCAGTCAGCCGGATCTGCAGCATTTCTTTGTCAACGGGCGCATGGTCCGGGATCGTCTGGTGGCCCATGCCATTCGCCAGGCCTATCGGGATGTGCTCTTTGGCCAACGTCATCCAGCCTATGTGCTGCACTTGTCTTTGGATCCGGCCCTGGTGGATGTCAACGCCCATCCCCAGAAGCATGAAGTGCGGTTCCGGGAGCAGCGCCTGGTCCATGATTTTCTCTTTCGAACCCTGCATGAAGCCCTGGCCCAGACGCGTGCCGGCGCGGATCCCGCTGTTTCAGGTGAAGCGGACAGCCGGGCGCCTGATGCCTTGCCCGGTCTGGCGCACTCCCCGGGGCAGTTTCAATCCGAGCCGGTTCCGCGCCAGGGCGGGCTGGGCCTGCCAACGGGCGGTGGTCGTGGTAGCAGTAGCAGCCTGAGCCCCGGGCGAACCGCCTACCCGGAACCGCCGCCCTTTGAGCACAGCCACCGCATTCAGGAGCCGGAAGACGGGGCGGAGGTACCGCCCCTGGGTTTTGCCCTGGCTCAGCTGCACGGGGTGTATATCCTGTCCCAGTCCGCCGAGGGCCTGGTGGTGGTGGACATGCACGCCGCCCATGAGCGTATCGTCTATGAACGCATGAAGCGGGAGTTTGACCAGGGTGCGGTCCAGAGCCAGCCCCTGCTGGTGCCAGTGGAGCTGCCGGTCTCGGAGCGGGAAGCGGATTTGGCGGAGGAAGGCGCGGCGGAGTTTGCCGGCCTGGGTCTGGAAGTAAGTCGGGTGGGGCCGGAAAAGCTCATGATCCGCCAGGTGCCGGTTCATCTTCGCGGCAGCGACCCCATCCAGCTTCTGCGGGATCTGCTTTCGGACCTGTCGGTTCACGGGCGGACCGCTCGTCTGAGGGAAAGTGTAGACGAGGTGCTATCCACCATGGCCTGCCATGGTTCGGTGCGGGCCAATCGCCGTCTGACGGTGGAAGAGATGAATACCTTGCTGCGGGACATGGAGCGGACCGACCGCAGTGGTCAGTGTAATCACGGGCGTCCCACCTGGTTCCGACTCAGCATGGACGAGCTGGACAAGCTTTTCCTGCGGGGGCAGTAAGCTGTGTCCGACGCTTTGCCAGTGGTCTGTCTCATGGGACCAACCGCCAGTGGCAAGACCGATATCGCCGTGGACCTGACGGCGCGCTGGCCCTTTGAGATCATCAGTGTGGATTCGGCCATGGTCTACAAGGGTATGGATATCGGCACCGCCAAGCCGGATGCCGATACCCTGACCCGGGCACCCCACCGCCTGATTGATTTTCTGGATCCGGCCGAACCGTATTCTGCTGCCCGTTTTCGTGACGATGCCATGGCGGCCATTGACGAGATTCATGCCACTGGTCGTATCCCCCTGCTGGTGGGGGGCACCATGCTCTACTACCGGGCCCTGCTCCAGGGCCTGTCCGATTTGCCGGATGCCGATCCCACCATCCGGGCCCGCCTGGAGGCGGAAGCGGAAGTGGAGGGCTGGGAGGCCTTGCACCGGCGTTTGGTAGCAGTGGATCCGGCAGCCGCCCGGCGCATTCATCCCAACGACCCGCAACGGATTCAGCGGGCCTTGGAAGTGCATGCATTGACCGGACGCCCCATGACGGAACTTCAACAGGGGCGGAAGGCTCCAAATCTCCCCTGGCCGGTATGGCGGATCGGATTGATGCCGGCCCAGCGGACTTGGCTGCATGCCCGGATTGCCCGCCGTTTCGAGGCCATGATGGCCGCCGGTCTGGAAGCGGAAGTGGAGGCACTGATGGTCCGGGGGGATTTGCACCTGGGCCTGCCGGCGCTAAGGGCGGTGGGCTATCGACAGGTCTGGGAATACCTGGCGGGGGAATACGATCGCGACGAAGCTCAGCGCCGCGGGATTGTCGCCACTCGCCAGCTGGCCAAGCGCCAGATTACCTGGATGCGCTCGGAGCCGGCCTTGACCGTGATCGAGTGTGATCGGCCCGCTGTGGCGGATCGGGTGCGGCGCACGGTTGCCGAGCACCTGGGTGGGCTGTGATAGACTTTGCTTGTTGCCTGTGGGTGGGACGAGAACAGACAATGTGGATGCATTCGCGCGCCGCACCCGACACCATTACAGTGCTCGAGCCAGCGTACTGGCCGGGCCTTCTGGCCAACACACTATAAAAAGCGCTTGAAGGAGCAGAGAAAATGGCCAAGGGGCAATCGCTTCAGGAACCGTTCCTAAATACACTACGCAAGGAAAAGATTCCCGTCTCCATCTATCTGGTGAATGGGATCAAGCTGCAGGGACAGATCGATTCCTTTGATCAGTTTGTGATTCTCTTGCGGAACAGCATCAACCAGATGGTTTACAAGCATGCCATCTCTACTATTGTGCCTGCTCGCAATGTGCGCATGGGTCCTGATGATCCGACGGAAACCCAGTCGGGTGAATGAGTCGGACAGCGTTCAGCTTGATCATTGCGGGCTTTGGCCAGCCGGGGTGCCGATCATGCGCCTGATACCCGCCCATGTTTGATCGTCCGGAAGCCGGCCATCGGGCTCTGATCGTTCATGTGGATTTGGGCCCCAGTGCGGATACAGATGACCTGTCCGAATTCCGGGAGCTGGCCGCATCGGCGGGGGCCGAGGTACTGGAAACCTTGACTCATTCCCGTTCCCGGCCGGACCCACGTTATTTCGTGGGTGGCGGCAAGGCGGAGGAAATGGCCGAGGCTGTGGCCTTTCACGAGGCAGATCTGGTGCTGGTCAATCACCACCTCTCCCCCAGTCAGGAACGGAATCTGGAAGCCAAGCTCAAGACCCGGGTGCTGGACAGAACCGGTCTGATTCTGGACATCTTCGCCCAGCGGGCCCAGACCCATGAGGGCAAGTTGCAGGTGGAGCTGGCCCAGCTGAATCATCTGTCCACCCGCCTGGTTCGGGGCTGGACCCACCTGGAAAGACAGAAGGGCGGGATCGGCCTGCGCGGCCCGGGTGAGACCCAGCTGGAAATGGACCGGCGCCTGATCGGGCAACGGATCAAACAGGTCTCGCGGCGCCTGGAAAAGGTGCGCAAGCAGCGGGACCAGGGCCGACAGGGCCGACAACGGCGGGAAGTCACTACTGCCTCCCTGGTGGGTTATACCAACGCCGGCAAATCCACTCTGTTCAATAGGCTGACCGAGGCGGAGGTGTATCAGGCGGATCAGCTATTCGCCACCCTGGATCCCACCCTCCGACATTTGCCGGTCCCCGGCGGTTCGGAAACCGTGATTGCCGATACAGTGGGCTTTATTCGGCATCTGCCCCACGATTTGGTGGCCGCCTTCCGCTCCACCTTGCAGGAGACCCGGGATGCCGATCTGCTCTTGCACGTGATCGATGCAGCGGATCCGGAACGCAATGACCGCATTGAGACCGTCAACGAGGTCCTGCGGGAAATTGGTGCTCAAAATGTGCCCCAATTGCTGGTTTACAACAAGATCGACCTGACCGAATTCGAGCCTGGTATTGAACGGGATGATGACGGTGACATCGTATCGGTACGCGTCTCGGCCCTGTCCGGGGCGGGGCTGGATCTATTGCGGTCGGCAGTGGCCGAGCGGCTTGCCGGGCGGGAACTGGCCGGCTGGATCGTGTTGGCGCCGGCCCAGGGCTGGCTGCGGGCGCGGCTCTATGCCCTGGATGCGGTCAAGGACGAACAGACGGGTGAATCTGGAGAGGTCCATCTTTACGTTCGCCTGTCCGATGAGGTCTACCAGCGCCTGGCCCGGGAGGCGGATCTGCCCCGGCCGGAGCCGGAAAAACCTATGCCGTCGGTCGCCCAGCACTGATCGAGATTGGGTCGGTAATTGGGTCAGTGGCGAGGAAAAAGGCCGACTTCGCTTGCCCGCCTATGGGCGCCCTCCGTAGAATAGGCTTTTTGCCCCGGGCATCACGCCCGGGGTCTGTTGTGTTATCCGAGGACTGGCATCAATGGCTTGGAATGAACCGGGTAAGAATCGTGACCCCTGGGGCGGCAGCGGCAATGGCTCCGGCAATAACGGCGGTGACCGTGGCCGGGGCGATCAGGGCCCGCCTGATCTGGACGAGGTCTTTCGCAATCTGAAGGACAAGCTCTTCGGCGGCGGTGGTGGCCGCAGCGGTCGTAGCGGCGGCGGTGGTGCCGGACAGGGGCCTAGCGCGGCCATGGTGGGTATGATTGCCGGCGCCCTGCTGGTGGTCTGGCTGCTGTCGGGCTTTTATACCGTGGATGATGCTGAACGCGGCGTGGTTCTGAGGGTGGGGGGCTATGAGCGCACCGAAGGCCCGGGTCTGCACTGGCGGATTCCCTGGCCGGTGGAATCGGTGGAAAAGGTCAACGTCAATGAGATCCGCCGCTTCAACTACCGCTCCCGGATGCTTACCAAGGACGAGAACATCGTCGATGTGGATGTGAACGTTCAGTACAAGGTGGGTGATTCCGGCCCTCTGAGTGAATTGGCCGCCCGTCTGCTGGAGTCAGCTGATGTGGAAGACGGTGAGGTTCGCGTTGAGGATGTGGAAGAGTTGGAAGAAGTGGAGCCGGAAGCCGTCGATGATGACGAAATCCAGTTCGACTTTGACGATGAAGAGTTGACCGGTAGCGACATGGCCTGTGTCTACCAGTACCCGGATTACGATAACGGCGGCGAAGAAGCCGAGTTGGCCTCCGAGGCCACCGGGCCCCAGGATGTCGCCGAACCGGCGCACAATTATCTGTTCAATGTGGCGCGCCCGGACGAAACCCTCAACGAGGTGACCGAGAGTGCCGTGCGTGAGGTGGTGGGTAACACCGTCATGGGCTGCATCCTGATTGGTGAGGGCCGGACTTTTCTGGAACTGTCCACCCGCTTGTCGGTGCAGGAAACACTGAACCGCTATGGTGCGGGCATCGAGATCACCCAGGTCAACGTGCAGGATGTAAACTTCCCCGAGCCGGTTCAGCCCGCCGTGGAGGATGCCATCAAGGCGCGTGAGGATCGGGAACGCCTGATGTTGGAAGCCGAAGCCTATCGAAATGATGTGGTGCCACGGGCTCGCGGTGCGGCCGCACGCGAAATTGAAGAGGCCCGAGGTTATCGGGCCCGGGTGGTGGATCGTTCCGAGGGTGATGCCTCCCGCTTTACCCAACTGGTGGCCGAGTATGAACTGGCCCCGGAAGTGACCCGGGAACGCCTCTACCTGGAAGCCATGGAGGAAATCCTCGGCCGTACGCCGAAGATCCTCATCGATTCCAGCGAAGGCAGCAACAACCTGTTGTATCTGCCCATGGATAAACTATTGGAAAAACATCGCGTGAACGATAGTGACAACGGCTCCAGCGATAGCGACAGCCGTTCCAGCGAACGGGAGCAACCCAATCTGAGAGACGGCCTGCGTAGCCGGGGAGGTCGCCGATGAACCGTTGGCTGGTACCGATACTGATCGTCCTGGGCCTGCTTGCCATACTGGCCTACAACAGTATTTTCATCGTGGATGAGCGTGAGGCCGTTGTGAAGCTGCGCTTCGGTGAAATGGTTCAGGAAAACTATGAACCGGGGCTGCATTTCAAGCTGCCCTTCGCCGACCGGGTGCTCAAGTTCGAGCGCCGGATCATTACCCTGGATCATCGTCCGGAGCGTTTCCTGACCCAGGAACGCAAGAATGTGCTGGTGGATTTCTTCGTCAAGTGGCGGATCGAAGATGCCGGTGATTTCTACCGGGCCACGCGTGGGGACATGGCTCAGGCCCGGGAGCGGATGCTTGAAATCTCCCGAGCCGGTATTCGTAATGAGTTTGCTCGCCGCCAGGTGGAGGATGTGATTGCTGCCGAGCGCATGGAAATGATGCGCCTGATGGTGGATCGTGGCCGGGATGCGGCTTCCGAACTGGGGGTCAGCATTGTGGACTTCCGCATCAAGCAGATCGAGCTACCCGATGACGTGACCCAGTCGGTATTCGACCGGATGGTCAACGAGCGCCGCCGGGATGCCACACTGCTGCGCGCCCAGGGTGAAGAAGGTGCCGAGCGGATTCGTGCTGACGCCGACCGTCAGCGGGAAGAGATTCTGGCCGATGCCTATCGGCGGGCTGAGGAAATCCGTGGTGACGGTGATGCTCGTGCCACCGAAATTTATGCCACCGCCTATGAGGTGGACCGGGAGTTCTTCTCCTTCTACCGAAGCCTGACTGCCTATCAGCGGGCTCTTGGCCAGGAAGGCAAGGACATCATGGTCCTGGAGCCGGAAGGCGAATTCTTCCGCTACTTCAAGGAAATGATTCCGGAAACCCAATAAGCAACTTGCCGACACCACCCGGGCTGGCCCCGGGTGGTGTGTCCGGCTTTCCCGCGCATCGCCGGGATACGGTTCACACACCCAACCGGGCTCAAGCCTGGGCTAATCCTGGAATCTCGTCATGACCGCCACTGAACGCTGGTTACTGCCTGCCGGTGTCGAGGAAATTCTGCCGCCCCGTGCCTGGCGACTGGATGCCCTTCGGCGTCGCCTGCTGGATCTCTATTGGTCCTGGGGCTACGACCTGATGTTTCCGCCCTTCATCGAGTATCTGGAATCCCTGCTCACCGGCGTGGCTCATGATCTGGACTTGCAGACCTTCAAGGTCATGGATCAGATGAGTGGTCGGCTGATGGGGATCCGGGCTGACATGACCCCCCAGGCGGCCCGGATCGATGCCCATGTGATCAATCGGGATGGGCCCTCCCGCCTCTGCTATCTGGGTACCGTTCTGAGAGCCCGGCCGGAAGGGGTATCCACTTCCCGCAGCCCGCTGCAGGTGGGAGCCGAGCTCTTTGGTCATGAAGGTGAGGCCAGTGATGTGGAAGTGGTGTCTCTGATGCTGGAGACTCTGCGAACAGCGGGTGCCCGCAATCTGACCCTGGACTTGGGGCATGTAGCGGTTTACCGCAGCCTGGCCGCCCAGGCGGGTCTGGATGGCGAAGTGGAGCGGGAACTGTTCGACATTCTGCGTCGTAAGGCCGTCCAGGAGTATCAGCGGGCCTTGGCCGGTCTTGATCTGAGCGAGGCCCATCGGCAGCGGCTAGCCAGCCTGGTTGACCTGCATGGCGGTCCGGAAGTGCTGGATCGGGCCCGGGAAGAACTGGACGGCTCCGGTGCCACTGTGGAGGTGGCCCTGGATCGGCTGAGCAATGTGGCTGATCGCGTTCAGGGACAATACCCCGAACTCCAGCTGCATTTCGATCTCGCTGAGCTGCACAGTTACCACTACGAGAACGGGCTGGTGTTTGGCGCCTTTCATCCTGGTCAGGGCCAGGCCCTGGCCAGGGGCGGGCGGTATGATGGCATCGGCGAGGTCTTTGGCCGGGCACGTCCGGCCACCGGGTTCAGCGCCGACCTCAAGGGTCTGCTGGAATGTGGCGATGACGGGGGCGTGGACCATCGTCAAGGTGGCATTTTTGCACCGGCCGACGACGATCCGGATCTGGCCGAGGCCATTGATCGCCTCCGCGAGTCCGGCGAGCGGGTGGTGCAATCCCTGCCGGGTGCGAAGCAAAGCCCCGAGGAATGCAACTGCGATCGTGTCCTGCAACGTCAAGCCAAGGCCTGGATCGTGACCACCGTCTGAACGGCGCATCGTTGTGACTTTAATTCATGCTGATCAAGAAGCGGGAAGACTGATGGGAAAGAACGTTATCGTGGTGGGAACCCAGTGGGGTGATGAAGGCAAGGGCAAGGTGGTGGATCTCCTCACCGACCGTGTCTCCGTGGTGGCCCGTTTCCAGGGAGGGCACAATGCCGGCCATACCCTGGTGATTGACGGCAAGAAGACCGTCCTTCATCTGATTCCTTCCGGCATCCTGCGGGAGAATGTGACCTGCGTGATCGGCAACGGCGTGGTGTTGCACCCGGAAGCTCTGTTGGAAGAGATCAATACCCTGGAAAATGAAGGTGTTCCCGCCCGGGAGCGGCTGCGCATCAGTCCGGCCTGTGCCCTGATCCTGCCCTCCCATGTGGCCCTGGATCAGGCCCGTGAGCGGGCCCGGGGCGCTCGGGCCATCGGCACCACCGGGCGGGGCATCGGTCCGGCCTATGAGGACAAGGTGGCTCGTCGAGCCTTGCGGGTGTCGGATCTTTTCCATCGTGAACGGTTTGCTGCCAAGCTCGGTGAGGTGCTGGATTATCACAACTTCATCCTCCAGCACTACTATGGTGGCGAGCCGGTGGCCTTTCAGCCGGTCATGGACCAGTATCTGAAAATGGCGGAGATTCTCGAGCCCATGGTCACGGATGTGACTGACTTGCTCAGCGCGGCTCACGTGGCCGGCCAGAACGGGCTATATGAAGGTGCGCAAGGCTCCCTTTTGGATATCGATCTGGGTACTTATCCCTTCGTGACTTCCTCCAATACTACCGCCGGCGGTGCTGCTACGGGTACTGGTCTGGGACCGCGTTATTTCGATTATGTGCTTGGCATCGTCAAGGCCTATACCACTCGAGTGGGTGCCGGCCCCTTTCCCACAGAGCTGTCCGACGAGATGGGCCAGCACTTGGCCAGGCGCGGTCACGAATTCGGTGCTACCACCGGCCGCCCGCGCCGCTGTGGCTGGTTCGATGCCGTCTCCCTTAAGCGATCGGCCATCAACAACAGCATCTCCGGGCTTTGTATCACCAAGCTGGATGTACTCGACGGTCTCGAAAACCTGCGCATCTGCGTGGGCTACAAGACCGAGCACGGGGAACGCTCCACGCCCCCGGTGGGCGCCGAAGGCTTCGACGAATGCGAGCCCATCTATGTAGAAATGCCCGGCTGGCAGGAAAGCACTGTGGGTGTGACTCGCATGGAAGACCTGCCCGAAGCCGCCCGAAACTATCTGGACAAGCTCCAGGAGCTGGTGGGCGTGCCCATCGACATCATCTCCACCGGGCCCGACCGCACCGAAACCATCCTGCTGCGCCATCCCTTTGACTGATTTCCAGGTTAAGCGCGAAAAAAAGGCCGGTCATTTGACCGGCCTTTTTTTCGTTCGCTTAATCCAGGATTGGCTCAGGAAGCCATGTCCTTCAAACGGGTGTTGAGGCGGCTCTTATGGCGAGCAGCCTTGTTTTTGCTGATCATGCCCTTGGTGGACATGCGATCGAGATAGGGCACGGCAGCCTTGTAGGCTTCTTCGGCCTTGGCCTTGTCCCCAGCCTCGATGGCATTGATCACCTTTTTCAGGCCGGAACGCATACGCGAACGCATGCTGGCATTATGCTGGCGGCGCTCTTCGGCCTGACGGGCGCGTTTCTTTGCGGACTTGATGTTAGCCAAGACTAGCTCCTGATTACTTTAACTGACGCTGCAAAAGGCCTCCGCGCCCGGGCGCGAGGGACCATGTCCGGTGACAGCCGGACGGAAAGCCGCGTATGATGCGGAAAAAGCGGCCTCTTGTCAAGATTACCCAATGGGTGATCTTGACAAGAGGCCGCGTGAACAGTGAACAGTTCCCAGTGAACAGGGGCTGGCCGCCGCCAGCGGCCGCTCAAAAATCAAGAATAAGGGTGTTTAACTTGTTGACTGAGAAAGAAAAAGGAAAGCACCTTCCCAAGGAACGGATTAGCGGACAGCTCGGAATCGGGGTGAGGCCCCTGAATTGTTGGGCCCTGCTCGCCTCGTACGGTTTCCGTGGGGTGTTTCACTCTACCCGCGGAGGCTGCGGATGAGTCTGCTGCGCTCCACCGGGCTGGTTGGGAGCATGACGCTCCTCTCCCGTGTACTGGGATTCCTGCGGGATGTGGTCTTCGCCCGGGTATTCGGGGCAGGGCCGGTGATGGACGCCTTCATCGTCGCCTTCAAGATCCCCAATTTCATGCGCCGTCTATTCGCCGAGGGGGGCTTCTCCCAGGCCTTCGTGCCGGTGCTGGGGGAGTACCGGAGTAAGCAGGATCATGCCCAGGTCCAAGCCCTGGTGGATCGGGTGGCCGGTGTGCTGGGCGGGGTGCTGGCCCTGATTACGCTGCTGGGCGTTATCGCCGCCCCCTTGCTGATCTGGGTTTTCGCGCCCGGCTTTGATGGCGACGACGGGCGTCGCGAGCTGGCCGTGGCCATGCTCCGCTGGACCTTTCCCTATCTGCTGTTCATCTCCCTGGTGTCCCTGGCCGCCGGTATTCTCAATACCTACAACCGTTTCGGCGTCCCGGCCTTCACGCCGGTTTTGCTCAACCTGGTCTTGATTGGGGCGGCCATCTGGGGAGCGCCGTATTTTGCCGAGCCGGGAATGGCTTTGGCCGTGGGGGTCTTCGGGGCGGGCCTGGTGCAGTTGCTTTTCCAGATTCCCTTTCTCAAGCAACTGCGCCTGCTGCCGCGTCCCCGCTGGGACCGCCAGCACGAAGGGGTGCGCCGCATCATGCGATTGATGGCCCCGGCGGTGTTCGGTTCCTCGGTGGCCCAGATCAATCTGCTGATCGATACCATCATCGCCTCCTTTTTGATCACTGGGAGCGTGAGCTGGCTGTATTATTCCGACCGCCTGATGGAATTTCCCCTGGGGGTGTTTGGGATTGCCCTGGGAACGGTGATCCTGCCCGGACTCAGTGCCCGTCATGCCGAGCAGGACCATCAGGCCTTTTCCGACACCCTGGACTGGGCCCTGCGGCTGGTATGGCTGGTGGCGGTGCCGGCCGCGGTGGGGCTGCTCTGTCTCGCCGGGCCCATGCTGGCCACCTTGTTCCAATACGGGGCCTTCAGCGACCGGGATGTGGAAATGGCCAGCTACAGTCTGATGGCCTATGCCATGGGGCTGGTTGGGTTTACCCTGGTCAAGGTGCTGGCGCCGGGCTATTTCGCCCGTCAGGACACGGTGACGCCGGTGAAGGCCGGGGTGGTGTCGATGGTCTGCAATATCGCCCTGAACGCCGCCATCGTGATCCCCATGGTGATGACCGGGTTCATCGCCCCCCACATGGGGCTGGCCCTGGCCACCTCAATGGCGGCCTTCATCAACGCCGGCCTGCTGTTTGCCGGTCTCATGCGGCGCGGTATCTACCGTCCCCGGGCCGGCTGGCGGGGCCTGTTTGTGCGGGGGCTGCTGGCGAATCTGGCCATGGCCGGGGTGGTGGTTTGGCTGGCCGGCTCCCTGGATGCCTGGCTGGCGGCCTCGGTGATGACCCGGGTGCTGGATCTGGCGGTGGCCATTGCCGTGGGCGGTGGGGTCTATGCGGTGACCCTTTTGCTGATGGGGCTGCGGCCCCGGCACGTGGCCTGAGCGGCTGATATAATGCCGCGTTTTGCCACCGGGGGCTTGTCACCGTGCGCCTGATCCGCGGACGCCACAACCTGCATCGGACCCTGAAAGGCGGGGCGGTGACCATTGGCAATTTCGATGGGCTTCATCGGGGGCACCAGGCCATGCTGGAACGGGCGCGAAAGGCCGTGAACCAGCGGCTCTTGACGGTGGTGAGCTTCGAGCCCCGGCCCTTGGATTTTTTTCTGGCCGACAAGGCGCCCTTGCGGGTGGCGGGCTTTCGGGACAAATGCGAACGACTGGCCCAAGCTGGCGTGGACCAGTTCGTGGTGCTGCGTTTTGACAGTGCCCTGGCCGCCATGGCGCCGGATCGCTTTGAGCGCGAGATACTGGCCCAGGGCCTGGCACCGGAATACGTCCTCATTGGCGATGATTTTCGCTATGGTCACAAGCGGGCCGGTGATGCGGACTCCCTGGCCCGGGCCGGCGGCCAGTTGGGTTTTCGCCTGGATTGCATGCCCACGGTGGCCGAGCAGGGCCTGAGAATCTCCAGTACGCGGATTCGCGAATGCCTGGAGGCCGGCGATCTCAAGGGGGCCGCGACCTTGCTGGGCTATCCGCCGGCGGTGACCGCGCGGGTCCGGCATGGTCGTCGCCTGGGCCGAAGCCTGGGCTATCCCACGGCCAACCTGGCCGTTCACGAACAGCTGGCGGCCCGTGACGGGGTCTATGTGGTGACCGTTTCGGGGCTGGGTGATCAGGCCCTGCCGGCGATTGCCAGCCTGGGCCGACGGCCCACGGTGGAGGGGCGTCGCCGCCTGCTGGAAGTCCATCTCTTTGATTGGGCCGGGGATCTGTACGGACGGCATTTGCGGGTGAATCTGCTGCATCACCTGCGGGACGAAGAACGCTTCCAGGATCTGGACGCCCTCAGGGTCCAGATGGATGAAGACAGCCGCCAGGCACGCGCCTGGCTGGCCGAGAATTCACGATAAAGGCATCAGGTGACACGGTGACTGACTACAAAGCAACGCTCAATCTGCCCAAGACCGATTTCCCCATGCGGGGTAATCTCGCCAAGCGCGAACCCGAGCGCCTGGCCCAATGGGAATCCGAGGGGCTTTATCACAAGATTCGCGAGCGTTTTAAGGGGCGGCCTAAGTTCATCCTTCCCGATGGGCCGCCCTATGCCAATGGCGATATCCATATCGGCCATGCCGTGAACAAGATCCTCAAGGACATGGTGGTCAAGTCCCGCACCCTGGAAGGCTTTGATGTCCCCTATGTGCCGGGCTGGGATTGCCACGGCCTGCCCATTGAGCTCAAGGTCGAGGCCAAAGTGGGCAAGGTGGGGGACAAGGTGGATGCCAAGGCCTTCCGCCAGGCCTGCCGGGATTATGCCCATGAGCAGATCGACCGCCAGCGCACCGACTTCAAGCGCCTGGGTGTATTGGGTGACTGGGAACGGCCCTATCTGACCATGCACCCCAAGTATGAGGCCGATCAGCTCCGGGCCTTCGGCAAGATGATCGAGCGGGGTCATCTCTACAAGGGCTACAAGCCCGTTCACTGGTGCATGGACTGTCGCTCGGCCATGGCCGAGGCCGAGGTGGAATATCAGGATCACACCTCGCCGGCCGTGGATGTGCGCTTCCCCATCGCCGATAAGGCCGATCTGGCCAAGCGTTTCGGCCTCGCCGCCGACCAGCTGGATGCCCCGGCCTTTCTGCCTATCTGGACCACCACCCCCTGGACCATCCCCGCCAACCGGGCGGTGGCCCTGAGCCCCAATCTGGAATACGGCCTGTATGCCGTTACCGGCCCCCAGGGTCGGGAAATCACCGTGCTGCCCACGGAAATGGTGGACACCGTGCTGGGCCGCTGGGGCTTTTCCGAGCCCGAGCGCCTGGCCGTGGTGGCGGGCCGTGAACTGCTCCGCCTGACCCTGCAACATCCTTACCTGGCCCGGGAAGTCCCGGTGGTACTGGGTGACCATGTCACCACCGAATCCGGTACCGGTGCCGTGCATACCGCCCCCGGCCATGGTCAGGAAGACTATCTCATGGGCCTGGAATATGACCTGCCCATGGATCATCAGGTGAATGAACGCGGGGTCTTCTTTGAAGAAGCCGAGTACATTGGTGGCGAGCATGTCTTCAAGGCCAACCCCAAGCTGGTGGCCTTGCTGGAAGACAAGGGCATGTTGCTGCACCACGAGAAATACGATCACAGCTATCCCCATTGCTGGCGCCACAAGACCCCGGTGATCTTCCGGGGCACGCCCCAGTGGTTTGTGAGCATGGACAATGGCGGCATGCGAGAGGCTGCTCTCAAGGAAATCGGCCATGTGGCCTTCACCCCGGATTGGGGCGAGGCACGCATTCGCTCCATGGTGGAAAACCGTCCGGACTGGTGTATCTCCCGTCAGCGCAGCTGGGGGGTGCCCATTGCGCTCTTCCTGCATCGCAAGACCGGTGAGCTGCATCCCGAAACACCCAGGCTATTGGAAGAAGTGGCCAAGCGGGTGGAAGTGGACAGCATCGATGCCTGGTTCGATCTGGATCCGGCTGAATTGCTGGGCGAGGAGGCGGCCGATTATGAAAAGGTCAGCGACATCCTGGATGTCTGGTTTGACTCTGGCATGGTCCATTTCTGCGTGCTGGGTGAGCACGAGGACTTGAGCTTCCCGGCGGATCTCTTCCTGGAAGGTTCCGACCAGCATCGGGGCTGGTTCCAGTCATCGTTGCTGACCTCGGTGGCCATCAACGATGTGGCCCCCTACAAGGGCGTTTTGACTCACGGCTTCACTGTGGACGAGAAGGGCCGCAAGATGTCCAAGTCCATGGGCAATGTGGTGGCCCCTCAGAAGGTCTTTAATCAAATGGGCGCGGATGTGCTGCGCCTGTGGGTGGCGGCCAGTGATTACCGCGGCGAGATCGCGGTGTCCGATGAGATCCTCAAGCGGGTGGCGGACAGCTATCGCCGCATGCGTAACACCCTGCGTTTCCTGCTGGCGAATATGGCGGGTTTTGACCCGGCCAAGGACGCCGTTGCACCCAGCGAGATGCTGTCCCTGGACCGCTGGGTAGTGGCCCGGGCCGGTGAGCTTCAGGATGAGATCCGCGGGGCCTATGATCGCTATGAGTTTCACCATATCTATCAGCGTGTTCACAACTTCTGCGTGAATGATCTGGGTGGCTTCTACCTGGATGTCATCAAGGATCGCCAGTACACCACCCAGGCCGACAGCCATGCCCGCCGTTCCTGTCAGACGGCGCTCTATCACATTGCCGAGGCTATGGTGCGCTGGTTGGCCCCCATCCTCTCTTTCACCAGTGAGGAAATCTGGGAGCATCTGCCGGGTGAGCGGGACGAAAGCATCTTTCTGGAGACCTGGTATGAATTACCTTCGGTGACCGCCGATGATGTGGACTGGCAGGCGGTGATCACGGTTCGGGAGCAGGTGTCTCGCGTGCTGGAACGCCTGCGCAATGAAGAGGCCATCGGCGCCTCCCTGGACGCCCAAGTGGACCTGTATACAAGCGATGAACTGAAGACCAAACTGGCGGTGCTGGGCGATGAACTGCGTTTTGCCCTGATTACCAGTGAGGCGGCCGTTCACGGCGAGACCGACAAGCCGGCTGAAGCCGAAGCGGCCCAGGAAATGGAGGGTCTGTGGATCCATGCTCGCCGCTGCGATCATGATAAATGCGCCCGCTGCTGGCATCGCCGACCTGATGTGGGCGCAAACCGCGAGCACCCGGAGATCTGCGGCCGCTGTGTGAACAATGTGGACGGCGAGGGTGAGCAACGCCATTATGCTTGAAGCGCCTGAAAAATAAAGGATGAACGGCAAAGGCCATAATGCAGGCCGAAAGGATGCTTACCGAGTTGTTGTGGGAGCGGCATTCCTGCCGCGACAGGCCGTCGAGACTGGAAAGCCTCATCCCACAGCAAATCGGTCAGCGGACTGGTTTGCACTGGTTGATGGCGAATCGACTGACTTCTTGAAAGACTCATTCGGCCGGGAGAGCTGAGATGTTGGGAGTGGACATCAAGAAACCGAAAGGCCCGGGGGCCCTGATCTGGCTGATTCCGGCCGGCGTCATCATTGTCCTGGATCAGATCACCAAGATCTTGATCCAGTGGCATATGGAGCTCTACGAGACCATCAATCTCACCCCCTTCCTCAATTTGCGCTATCTGGTTAATCCCGGGGCGGCTTTCAGCTTTCTGGCCGATGCCGGGGGCTGGCAGCGCTGGGTGCTTTCGGTGTTGGCTGCCGGTGTCAGCTTGGCGATCATCGTCTGGCTCTGGTACATGCCGCGCAAGGGTGAAGGGCGGCTGGCATGTGGCCTGGCCTTTATCCTGGGGGGCGCGGTGGGTAATCTCATCGATCGCATTGCCTATGGTCACGTGGTGGATTTCATTGATGTGTTTTATGGGAGCTGGCATTGGCCGGCCTTCAATGTGGCCGATTCAGCCATCACCATCGGCGCCATCCTGGTGATCATTGATAGTTTCTCTCCTCGCCACAAGGCCTGATTCATCCCCACCTCCGTAGGAGCGGCTTTAGCCGCGACCCAGGCCGCGGTGGAGCCTATCGCGGCTAAAGCCGCTCCTACGGAGTGCCCCGAGTGACCCGGGGCTTTTTACCGTCCCCGCTCCCCTGCGGTACAATGGAGCCCGAATCCAAGCCTACCCCCGAGGCACCCCATGGACATTCTGCTTTCCAATCCCCGCGGATTCTGCGCCGGCGTGGACCGGGCCATCGAGATTGTCGAGCGGGCCCTGGATATCTATGGCGCCCCCATCTATGTCCGCCATGAAGTGGTGCATAACCGCTATGTGGTCAATCGCCTGCGGGATATGGGCGCGGTCTTCGTCGAAGAACTGCATGAAGTGCCTGACGACACCATTGTCATCTTCAGCGCCCACGGCGTTTCCCGGGCGGTAGAAGAAGAGGCGGAACGGCGTGGTCTGAAGGTCTTTGACGCCACCTGCCCCCTGGTAACCAAGGTTCATCTGGAAGTTCACCGCTATGCTCGGGATGGGCGGGATGTGATCCTCATCGGCCATGCCGGGCATCCGGAAGTGGAAGGCACCATGGGGCGTTTCGACACCCAGTGGGGTGGTCGTATCCACCTGGTGGAAGTGCCGGAGGATGTGGACAAGCTGGACGTGAAAAATCCCGACAGCGTGGCCTTTGTTACCCAGACCACTCTGTCCATGGATGATACCGCTCAGGTGATCGAGGCGGTGCGCCAGCGTTTTCCGTCGGTGGCCAGCCCTCGCAAGGAAGATATCTGCTATGCCACCCAGAACCGCCAGGATGCGGTCCGGATCATGGCGGGTGAAGTGGATGTGATGCTGGTGGTGGGCTCGCCCAACAGTTCCAACAGCAACCGCCTGCGGGAAATGGCCGAGCGGGAAGGGGCCCAGGCCTGGCTGGTGGATGGCCCGGACGATCTGGACCGGGGCTGGTTTGATGGCGTGGCCAAGGTGGGAGTTACTGCCGGGGCCTCCGCTCCCGAAGTGCTGGTCCAGCAGGTGGTGGACCGCTTGCGGGACTGGGGCGGTCGCACGGCCCAGGAGCGGGAAGGCCGGGCGGAGACTGTGACCTTTTCCCTGCCCAAGCTCTTGCGAACCCGCCCCTCCCGGCAGGCGTCCTGAACCCCGCGAATCGGGGTCAGCAATCGGCGGAGGGCATTCGTTGCGGATCCCGGGTGGCTCTCGGGCGACCGGTCACATTGACAACCACCGCGCGTGTTGCGGTTTGGGCGCCAGGCGGGCAGACGAGAAAGGTTCCATTGGTGGAACGCCTGCCATCGGTTCTCAGGGTAAAACGCTGCCGGTTGGCCCGCAGGCCTTCGGGGGCTGCATTCATCACCTGCAGGATCTGATCGGCTTCCAGCAGCTCATTGCTGCCATGGTGTTTCTGATGGCGGTAGATGATCCAGCCATATTGCCAGGCATCGGTGTCTTTCAGGCAATGGCGGCCATCCCGGCTGGGACAGAGACTAACCGGCAGCTGTGAGCGCAGGGACTCCTGTCTGGCATATTGAATTGCTCCCACCAGACGATTGCTGGCGGCGGATTGACGATGCTCATCCACCCAGGCGGAGAAGCGGGGCGTCCCTAGACCGAACAGCAGTCCGGCGATGGCCAGAACGATGAGTAATTCCAACAGCGTTAATCCATTCATTCGATATCGCATGGCAACCTCCCTGTTGATGCCATCCGTGGCTGGGAATGAAAAACTAGAAAAGGCGCACCGGCCGGTGCAACAACGGGACAGCAAATGACGGAAAAATCCGACACGATCATTATCGGTGGCGGTATCATTGGCTTGATGACCGCCCGTGAGCTGGCTCGCCGGGGCCGCTCGGTGACTGTTCTGGACCGGGGGCAGCTGGGGGCCCAGGCCTCCGGGGCGGCCGGCGGTATTCTCTGTCCCCTCTATCCTTGGCGGCTTCCCCTGGCTCTGCAGTCCCTGGCGGCCCAGTCCATGCGTGAATTTCCGCAAGTGGTAGCTGAGCTGACGGGCAGCAGTGGCTGTGCCATTGGGCTTCGCCGCACGGGCTTGCTGGTTCTCGATCATGACGAACTGGATTTGGCCCGCCAGTGGGCAGAGCAATGGTCCATCGAATACGAATCGCTGAGTGCCAGGCAGTTGCAGGCCATCGAGCCGGAGCTGGCGGTGGACGGCGAGGGCTTGTGCTTTCCCCGCATGCGCAACGTCTATAGCCGTGATTTGATCCGGGCCCTGGCCGCCGAAGCGCCCAGCCTTGGTATCCATATCCACCCCTCCCTGGCGGTGGAAGACTTACGGTTGGAAGTGGGCGAGGCCGCCGTCAAGACGGCCCAAGGCTGGATGCAGGCCGAGCAGCTGGTGATTGCCGGGGGGGCCTGGAGCGGCTTGCTGCTGGAACGGCTGGGTGCGGTATTACCGCTTCGTCCGGTGCGGGGCCAGGTGATCCAGTTTCCGGCCGGCAGCAGCGCTTTGCGGCATATGGTGCTCAAGGGGCGCAAGTATCTGGTGCCCCGGCCTGGGGGCGAGCTGATTGTGGGCAGTACCCTGGAAGAGGCCGGTTTTGATGCCGAGCCCACCGAAACCGGCCAGCGCGTCTTGCATGAGGCCGCCACGGCCATGGTGCCGGGACTGTCCCAGAAACCCGTCGAGGATCACTGGGCCGGCCTGCGCCCGGCCGCCCCCGATGGCTTGCCCTTTATCGGCGCCTGGCCGGAGCCGGGGCGGGCCGCCATTCATCTCAATACCGGCCATTACCAGAATGGCATCCTATTAGCGCCACTCAGCGGTCGTTTGCTGGCCCAGCAGATGTGCGGTGAAGTGCCGGAGCAGGATCTTGCGCCCTTCCGACCCGGTCGTGAGAGGATTGTCGAGTAACACGCCAAGCGGTCCGCAATCGGCGATTCCGCCAATCCCTGATTGCGGTGGGGCTGGCCGCTTCGTTATAATCCCGCTCTTGTTGCCGGAATAGCTCAGCTGGTAGAGCAGCGCATTCGTAATGCGAAGGTCGGAGGTTCGACTCCTCTTTCCGGCACCAGTTAGTTAAAGGGCTGCCCAATTTGGGTGGCCCTTTTTTGTTGGTGGAGGGCGAATCCTCCGACCTTCCATTGCTTAAATGCGAAGGTCTCCGGTTGCGGGTATCGTCCCTGATACCCGCCCCTCCCGCTGGTCGGGGTCATCCGCCGCTGGCGGCTGACGCCAATGCGTTCCGGACGCATTGGTCGACTCCATCTTTCCGGCACCAGTTAGTTAAAGGGCCGTCCAATCTGGGCGGCCCTTTTTTGTTTTAAAATTTATTATCATTGGGGTTTTGGGAGTTCGGAGAATAGAAAGGGGAATGTGGGAGATGAATTCGGAACGTATATTGCGATTCAAGCACCGTCTGCTGCCTTTCGTGGGGCTGATTTTTCTATTGCTGGGTTTGATGATTTTGCCCTGGCTGACCTCAGCCAAGACCTTGAACTGTGAACGGGGTACCGGCGAGTGTCGCTTCAGTGAAAGCAGTATTTTCAGTGAGCATTCCGTCGTGATTCCGTTGGCGACTGTTCAGGAGGCCGTGGTGGACCGTCGGGCCAGCAGCTCAGACAGTGGTGGCTATGTCTATCGCACCCTGCTGGTGACGGACGAGGACCGTCATCAGTTAACCGTGGGTTCGTCCTCACCCAGAGGCCCTCATGATCGCCTGGCGGCCCAGGTCAATCATTTTCTATCCGATACGAGCGAATCCGAATTATCGGTTCGGCGGACCATGGGATGGTGGGGCTTGTTCTTTTTGGCCTTCCCCCTGGGCGGTCTATTCTTGATGTTCGGGGTCAGGAATATTAGCGAGGCCGAATTGGATGTGGTCAACGGTCAGCTGCATTTGCGAAAGCGCCGCTGGTGGCAGTCGACAGCATTGGGGCGCACACTGGATGTGGAAGAGATTGAAGATGTTGACCTGGAAAATCGTCAGTCCAAGAATGGCCAGACCCGTCGTACGGTTTTGCGCATGCGGGATGGTGAGGTGATTCCCCTGTTCGGCATCGCCACCAATGGCAAGGGGCCTGTGCGGCGCCGGGATCAACTAATTTCCCTGTTGCAACAATCACCTCAGTTCCAGGGTCCAAAACATGGAAGCCATCATCAGGAGAGATGAATGAAGCCTATCAAGCAGTGGTGGATCGGAGTGGTTCTGGTCGCGGCATTTTTCAGTGTGACCATTGCCGGCTGTAGCGATGAATCGGAGGAAAACCGGTCAGGCGGTGAAGCCGACGAGGATGTGTTTCTGCAGCAACCCCATTGGCAGGAATATGTCCGGCAGGCCGATGAGAGTCCCTATGATCCCGAGCGGTCCGAATGGGATCGTGTGGAAGCCCTGGAACAGAGCGAACGACTGGCGCCGGAAGCGCTCTGCACGAATCCGGATACGGCCCTTGAAGCCTGGGCCGAGTCCCGTTATCTGATTGGTCCGGCGCAGGATGCGGATCTTGAAATCAATATGCGCACCCGTGTGCTGCGGGATGGCTCCATGGAGGGGCTGCTGCAACGCTGGGGGTTCAAGGACGACTCGGTAGCGGGGACCGACCATCGGGTACGGTTCACCCGGGCGGATGAATGTTGGCAAATTGAAGAAGTGGTGGCTCGTCATTACTGCCGCCGGGGGGTGTCTGAAGGGTTGATTTGCCGTTGATACCGGATTGGCGATGGTCAGGGCAATATTGGGGGCCTGCTGTGTTGCTGGTCTTCGGCTTGGCCTTGTTTCTCGTGTACACGGGGCACGATTCTGATTCCTGGCCATCACGGGCCAGCTCAGAGACAAGCAACCAGGCGACGGCCATTGCCTGGGAAGATTGCGATGACTTGATGCCGGCCGGAATCCAGGCCCGGTGTGCCTGGTTCGAGCCCGGAGTGCAAGGGGAAAGGGAGCAGGCGATCCGACTGCCCCTGCTGCTGATGCGCCGGGATTCAGTCCCTGAAACAGCCCCCCTGACGATCCATCTGCCTGGAGGCCCGGGTGCGGCGGCTGGGACGGACGAGTATTCGGCTTGGTACTGGGGCGCTTGGTTATTGGAGTTGGGGCTGGAGGATCGCCTTTTGATATTTGATCCCCGTGGTACCGGAATGGCCGAACCACGTCTCCATTGCCCAGGTAACCATCTTGCCATCAGTGCCATGTTGGCCCAGCCACTCTCCGCCACTGCCGAAAGCCGCTTGGCCTTGAAGTCGCTCAGTCAATGCCGGGGGTATTGGCAGGACAGGGGCGTTGCACTGGATGATTTTGCGGCCCGTCATCTGCTGGACGATGTACCAGCAATTATGGACGCCATTGGAGAAGAAAAGGCTCGTCTGCTGGGGCTTTCCCATGGTTCGAGGCTGGCCCTTCGCCTGCTTGAGGATCATCCGGATCGCTTCTCCGCGGCGGTTCTCGATGGGGTATTCCCTCCCCATATCGACCCCTTCCAGACCCAGCCAGAGGTCCATGCTTATTCTCTGAGGAACCTGACCGGTTACTGCCGTTCACAAGAGGGGTGTTCTGATAGGCAGCTGAGGGACGCCCATGAACAGGTCAGGAACCGTCTGGCTGAACAAGCGGTATTGATCCAGGTGCCTCGCCACGATGCGCCGGATCAAGCTTTATGGTTGACTGAAGCCCGTTTTCTGGACCTGGTTTTCGCCGCGCAGGCATTTGATGAGAGTCTGGCGACCCTACCATCCTCAATTGTGCGGGCAGCCGACAAGGACTATCGTTCCTTCGCCCGAATGCTCAGCCAGGTCATCGACCCTGCCCTTGATCCGGACCGCAATGTACCGGTCTATTGGGCTTCTCTATGCAATGAAGGCCATCTGCCGAACCCGGAAGGCATTCATTCCGCCGCACATCGACGAGGACTGGAAGTCAGCTTTCCGGTGGCGGGTCTGCGTGCCCATCCTTGTCTCAATGATTGGGCAGGGCCCTTTACGCGGGAGAATTTTGCCCAGCCAGTGACCGCCGAGCAGCCGGTGCTACTCCTGGCGGGACAATGGGATTCGGTTACGCCCGTGTCATGGACTCGGGAACAAGCGGCGCTGCTGGACAATGCTCATGTTCTGGAAGTGAAGGGTCGTAGCCACGGGGTGGTTTTTGATGTCCGCTGTGCTGGAAAGGCGGTCAAGGACTTTCTGGAAAGTCCGAATGATTTTCGCCTCTCCCAGGATTGTTGAATGAGCCCCGCAGGGGCTCAGGAACAACCGGATTAACGGAGCAGGGGATCGGGGGAGGCGATCTCGACAGCCTCTCCACATTGGAAATCAACGCGGCGGGCATCGGCCAGCGTGTCCCGAATCATCTGCTCATACTCCGGAAATGCATTGCTTTCCTCCCCTTCCAGACGGTGATGCTGGGAGCGGGTGCGGGGAGATTGCTCAATCAGGGCGCAGCAGTCCTTGTAGGGCCGGATGGCGTTATCAAAGGTTCCGATACGGCGGGCGATATCGATGATCTCCTGCTTATCCAGACCCACCAGGGGGCGAAGGATAGGCAGGGTCACCGCACGGGATTTACTCACCATGTTTTCCAGGGTCTGGGAGGCCACCTGCCCCAGACTATCCCCGTTGGCTAGGGCCAGGGCGCCGGTTTCGGCGCACAGGGCTTCGGCCACCCGGGCCATGAAACGGCGGAACATGATCACCCCGTAATCGCTGGGAGCGGCCAGCATGGCCAGGTCGAAGTGGGTGTAGGGCACCAGATAAAGCCTAGAGCGTACGGTGAAATGGCTCAGATGGCGTGCCATTTCCACCACTTTATTCTGTTCCAGGTCGTGTTGCTGCTGATGGGTGGCGGTGAAATGGATGAAATCCTGAGGGCAACCCCGCTTGGCCATCATCCAGGCCGCCACTGGGGAATCGATGCCGCCCGAGAGCATGGTCATCAGACGCCCCCCGCTGCCCACCGGCAGCCCGCCCATGGCCGGACGACGTTCACAGAAGACGTAGATTCCTTCCGGGTAGAGATTGATGTGGAAGCTGCGGTCGGCGTGATTCAGGGAAACCTTTTCCCAATCGGTCTGCTGAATGATCTGTCCGCCCAGTTCCCGTTCCAGTTCGCTGGAACGGATGGCAAAGCGCTTGTCGGCCCGGTTTACTTTCACCCGAAAGGTTTGTCCGGCCTGGTGACTCACCCCGGCCAGGTCCAGCACTTGGGCCTGAATGGCCTCCAGGTGTTCTCTTCGGGGGCCTTCGGGGGTCGCTGTCCAGATGGCGGGCTGAATACGGGCCAGACCGGCCACCTGTTCCAGGGTCTGCAACACCTCGGCCAGTCGTGATTGGCCGTCTTCCGGCACCTCGACAAACAGCCGCTTGTGCCGCCAATGGGCGGACCAGCCCGGGCCGGCAAAGGCCAGGTGCAGATTGATGTTCTCCCGCAGCCGTTTTTTGAAATCCTTGAGATTCCGGCCTTTCAGCGCCAACTCACCATAAGTGAGCAGGATGCGGTTAATGCGGCTGTTTTGGGGGACAACCGGGCTGTCGTCGTGTTGTTGGCTCATGGGTCTGAATGTTCTGAAGATATTGTCGCGAGCGAAATAAGCCGCCCATGATAACATCCCGCCTTGCCTTGATGCCGCTGGAGGTCCGATTGCAGGCTGGTCATACCCCCTATCAATATCCGGATGGTGAGGTGGCGCGTGAGCTTGAGGTGAAACGCAGCCGCTTTATCGCCCTGATCGGACCCGCCGCCAGCCGGGGGGAGGCCATGACCTTCGTCGAGCGCTGCCAGAGCCGTTATCCGGATGCCCGTCATGTCTGCTGGGCCTTCGTGGCCGGCAACCCTGCGGGTGGGGCGGAAATGGGCAGCAATGATGCTGGTGAGCCGGCGGGGACCGCCGGCCGGCCCATGCTCTCTGTGTTGGAGCACAAGGGCCTGGGTGATGTGGTGGCCGTGGTGATTCGTTATTTCGGCGGTATCAAGCTGGGCGCCGGTGGACTGGTGAGGGCCTATTCAGCGGCTGTTCAGCAGGCACTGGATGGTTTGCCATTGGCCTGGCGCGAGCCGATGATCGAACGCCTCCTTAAGTTTGATTTCGAATTCGAAAGTCTGGTACGCCGGCTGGTGCCGGCCTATGGGGGCCATCTCGAGGCCCCGGACTATGCCCAGCAGGTGACCGCTGCATTGCAGATTCGAGAGGTTGACTGGCCCGCCCTGGAGGATGCCCTGCGGGAAGCCAGTCGGGCCCGTATTCAAGCATTCGACACCCAAGATAATGATGGAAAAGACCATGGCAAATGACCCGCAAGCCCAATCCGATGAATTGAAACTGGCCTCGGAGGAATATCGCCTGGTGGTGGCACCGGCCCTGGCGGCCGCGGCGGAGACGGCCGCTGAGCGGGGTGACCCTCAGCTGTTCAATGATATGGCCTCCATGCTGGCTTTGTGCTGGATGGTGGAAGGGTTGGTGGCGGCCTACCAGCGCGAGGTGGATCGGGAGCAATGGGTCTCGGAAGCTCCCGCCATGGATGCGGCCCCCCTGGGGGCTTGTGCCCTGGTCTTTACCGAGTCGGATCTGGAAGCGGATCAGGTCAATGAGTGTATCGGTGCGCTGGCTCAGGCCAGCCGGCTACTCAAGGAAGATGGTGTGGACAAGGCTGGGCGGGAGGCGCTAACCGCCGCTTGGCGGGCCCTGCGGGTCGATGCCTATGAGCAGGCCATTGATCGTTTACAGGGCTGTGCCCGCGCCATGGCAGTGGCGGTGGATGAGTGGGAGCAGCATCGTTAAGGGCTGTCTTCTTCCCTGGGGTAGGTCCGACATTGAATCCAGCGTGTCTCCTGCCAGCTCCGTTCTTCGCAGCGGAATTCACCGCGCTGGGTGCTCAGGCGTCGACGGGGGTCGTGGGCATCCATGTAATCTTGCTGGGGATCAATGATTTCCAGGGCAAACAGCTGGCGTTGCTCGCGCTGGTCCTGTTGGGCCTGGCGGCAGCGGGTATAGGCCGGAGAAGGGTATTCATGGCCCTGCTCTTGGCAGCGGGTATCGTCCCGCTTGGCCTGTTCAATATTGGATTGCCGGTCACGGGTTCGTTGATCACTGACAAAGCCGCTGCAAGCCAGACTGGTCAGGGCTAGGCTGATTATCAGAGTAACAGCGCTTGTGCGGATCATCTGCATGGTCATCACTCTCCGGGATTGCTCTCATTGTCCCTGATTACACCGGCTATCACCAAGTGCTTTGCTGTCGCGAGCGGTAGCAAACTGCTAAAGTTTGACCGGTTCCTGGTCGAATAGGTTCATGGGCCGAAAAGCCAATTGATTGGACAGGATCAATGAGCAACCTGAACCGGGATGTTTTTGGATGCCGAATGTATACCAATAGGGAAGGCTGGTAATGCTGACAGGTCAGTTGATGGTGACCGATAGGGATGTGGATAGCCAAGTTCGGGCGGAGATGATCAAGCGCCTGTTCACCTATTGTTTTCCCTCCCATATTGTCTGTATTCCGGCTGCCGTTCTGATTGCCATTCTGGTATCTGCCGTGGTGTCCTGGAACGTGGCACTGGGTTGGGCTCTGGCCCTGATTATATCCGAGCTGGGTCGCCTGGTGGCCTGCCTGTTTTTCTTTCGTTCTCGTGGTCACGTCAATAATTCGGGTATCTGGTTTGCCATATTCCTGACCGGTGCCTTGGTCTCCGGGGCCATCTGGGGTTCGGCCGGGGTGCTATTGTTTCCTGAAGGCCAGCCGGAATATCAAATCATCATGGCTCTGATTCTCGTGGCCATAGCTGGCATTGGATTGCCCCTGCTGGCACCGGCGTTCTGGTTATATATGGTCATCATGGTGTTGATACTGGCACCGATCTCCCTGATGTTGCTGTTGAACAGTTCCTCCCTCACTCAGATTGCCGCGGTTCTAATCGGTTTGTCGGCACTGGTATTGGTCCTTGCGGCTCGCCGCCTTAATTGGGATCAGACCGAATCCGTCGCGGCCCGGCATTCCTTCGCCTCGGCTGCCGAATCTCTGCGTCAGGAAGTGGATGAACGGCGCCGGATCGAGACCGAGTTGCGGCGCCGGGAGACCACGAACCAGCGCCGTAAGCTGATCCTGATGGAGCTGGCCCGGCATTCAGTGATTGCCGAGGGGGACCTGGCGCAAGCCCTGAGGGAAGTCTCCCAGTCGGTGGCCCGTGGCTTGGGGGTGACCCGTATATCCGTCTGGTTTCTGTCGCAAGAGAATGCGCAATTCGATTGCCGACTGATTCTGGATGGTGATCGGGTGGATAATGCCCCCAATCTGAACCTGGATATCCGGATTGACCGGGCTGATCGCGAGGAATTTGAACGTCTGCGGACACTGGTGGTACCGGATGTGAAGAATCATGCCCATGCCGGACGCTACTGGGATGACTATTTTCGCAGCACAGGGATTCACTCCATTCTTGCTGCCCCCTTTCGCCGGGACGGTCGAGTGCGCGGTTTTTTGATGGCCGAATCCCGGATCCAGCGATTTTGGACCGAAGATGACGATAGCTTTATTAGTTCGGCGGTGGATTTTATTTCTCTGGCCATGGCGGCCTCCGATCGACGAAAGGCTCAGCATCGTCTGCGGGAGATGGCAACCCTGGATGGTTTGACCCGTTTGCCCAATCGCAACGCTTTTCATGAGTTCATCGGTCAATCCATTAAGTCGGCGGCAGAAGAAGGCAACCGTCTGGGACTGCTGTTTGTGGATTTGGACCGTTTCAAGGCCGTCAATGACTCCCTGGGCCACCATGCGGGTGACATTGTGCTGCAGGAAATGTCCCAGCGACTTCTGGACAGCCTGCGGGATGGAGACTGGGTGGCTCGACTGGCCGGTGACGAATTCACCGTCATCGTGCATGACTTGGAAAGCCTGGAGACCCTGCGGGGTATCGCCAACCGAGTTCGCAAATCGCTGATTCAGCCCATGGTGCTGGATAACACCGAGATAACACTGACCTGCAGCATTGGCATTGCGATCTATCCGGATGATGCCGAGGACCCGGAGCGCCTGCTGCAAAGCGCGGATGCGGCCATGTACGAAGCCAAGAAACAAGGCCGCAACCGTTATGCCTTCTTTACGCCGGAGTTGCGTGAACGTGCGGTGCGGAGGCTTTCCCTGGACAATGAGCTGCGCCGGGCAGTGGAGGACAATGAATTCCTACTGCATTACCAGCCCATTGTTCGTCCTGAGACGGGCACGATGGTGGGGGTGGAAGCCTTGGTTCGTTGGCAGCGTTCGGATGGTCGTATGATCTCGCCCGGGGAATTTATTCCTCTGGCCGAGGAGACCGGACTGGTGGTACCCATCGGGGAATGGGTGCTCAATGAAGCCCTGATGCAATTGGGGGAATGGGATCGCGACCATCATGGCGGTCTGACAATGAGTGTGAATTTTTCCATGGTTCAGTGTCGCCATGGTGGCCTGCCGGCCATGGTGGATCGGGCCCTGAACCGAAGCGGCATCGATTCGGCACGCCTGGTGGCCGAGGTGACTGAAAGCGATGTGCTGGTGGGCCAACAGCAGTATCAGGCCGTCTTTGACCGCTTACGGGAGCGCGGCGTCCGGGTGGCCATGGATGATTTCGGCACCGGCAGTTCCTCCCTGGGCCAGCTGAAGCGCCTGCCAGTGGACATTCTCAAGCTGGATCGCTCTTTCGTGCGCGATATCACCAAGTCCAGCCAGGATGAGGCCATTACCCGGGCCGCCATCACCATGGCGGATGCCCTGGGCCTGAACGTGATTGCTGAAGGGGTGGAGGAGGCTACCCAGCGGGATTTGCTGATCGACGCCGGTTGTCGCTTGATGCAGGGCTTTTATTTTAGCCGCCCAAGGCCAGCGGAGGAAATCGAAGGGCTCTTGCGTGAGAAGCGCAATTTACCGGAAAGCTGATCCTCCAGACTGAGAATGTTGGGGGAGGTGAGCTGGCTTGGGCTTCGTTTGAGTTGCCAAGGTAGACAGTTCCGAGCCAGATTGTTCTTCCCGAAATGTCACGAAGCACAAAAAAGCCCCGCCAAACGGCGGGGCTTTTTTGACGTGGTGGACCATTCTTCAGCCCACCGGATCCTCTTTGTATTCAGCTGGCCTTGGCCGCCTGCTTGGCGGTCTTGCCGGCATGGGCCTCCGGTGCCCGTTCCGGATCCAGCTCGTCCACGGCAATAGCCGCGGCCGTGGCCTTGGCGGATTCCCGGATGACCTCGGCTTCCTGTTCGGCGATCACCTTTTCTTCCACGCCCCGCTGGAGATGCTCCTCCAGATTGTTGGGAGTCAGGCGAACACCCAGGCCCTTCTGCAAGCGGGCTTCCAGGGGCTCGGCGGCCAGCATGCGCTCCATGGCGTATTCCACCTTGCCCACCGGATCGGCCGGGTCGTTGCTGATGAATACACCGCGGGTCAGGCGATCCCGAGCTGCGGACGGGGTCAGCAGCAGGGAGGCCACCTCATGGCCCAGCTTGTCAGTGGGCCGGCGATAACTGCTGCCGGTGGGCATCACCACCCACTTCACCAGGCGACCCAGCAAGGGCGAGGGGAAGTTGCGGAAGATCTCGTTGAGTCGATCTTCAATGGTGTGCAGGGAGTCCTGACAGGCCCAGTGCACCAGCGGCAGATCCGAGGCCGGGCGACCCTGATCCTCGAACTGCTTGAGCATGGCCGAGCCCATGTAGAGATGGCTCAGGACATCGCCAAAGCGGGCAGACAGCTTCTCCTTGCGCTTGAGCTCACCACCCAAGAGCAGCAGGGCCACATCCGCAGAGAAGGCAAAGGCCGAGCTCATTCGGGAGAACTGCTTGTAATAGCGGCTGACTTCCCCGGCTTCCGGGCTGCGGATAAACAGGCCCCGGGTCAGGCCGGTGACGAAGGCGCGCACCGCATTGCTGATGGTAAAGCCCACATGGGAGAACAGGGCCCGGTCAAACTTGGCCACGGCCTGTTCCTCATCCTCCATGCCCACGCATTCCATCTCCTTGAGAAGATAGGGATGGCAGCGGATGGCGCCCTGGCCGAAGATCATCAGGCCCCGGGTCAGGATGTTGGCCCCTTCCACCGTGATGCTGATGGGAATGGACTGATAGGTGCGGGCCAGATAGTTGCTCGGCCCCATCATGACACCCTTACCGGCATGAATGTCCATGGCGTCATTGACCACTTGGCGCATGCCTTCGGTGCAGTGATACTTGAGGATGGCCGACAGGACTGAGGGCTTCTCGCCCAGATCCAGGGCGCCGGCGGTCATTCGCCGCATGGCTTCCATGCGGTAGGTATAGCCGCCAATCCGGGTCATGGCTTCTTCTACCCCTTCGAACTTGCCGATGGGGGTCTTGAACTGCTTGCGGACCCGGGCATAAGCACCGGTGGTGCGGCTGGAGATCTTGCCCGCACCGGTACCCAGGGCCGGCAGGGAAATGGCACGGCCCACGGACAGGCAGTTCATCAGCATGCGCCAGCCTTCACCGATGAAGTCCTGACCGCCGATCAGATGCTCCATGGGAACGAAGACATCCTTGCCGCGGGTGGGTCCGTTCTGGAAGGAGGCATTGAGGGGGAAGTGACGCTGGCCAATCTCCACCCCGGGTGTGTCGGTGGGAATCAGGGCCAGGGTAATGCCCAGGCTCTTTTTGTCGCCCAGCAATCCGTCCGGGTCGTAGGCCTTGAAGGCCACACCCAGCAGGGTGGCCACCGGTGCCAGGGTGATGTAGCGCTTGTCCCAGGTAATTCTAAAGCCCAGCACTTCCTTGCCGTTGTGCTCACCTTTACAGACGATGCCGGTATCGGGCAGAGCGCCGGCATCGGAACCCGCGTGGGGACCGGTGAGGGCGAAGCAGGGAATCTCCTCGCCCTTGGCCAGCCGGGGCAGATAATAGTCTTTTTGCTTGTCGGTGCCGTAATGTAGCAACAGCTCACCCGGGCCCAGGGAATTGGGCACCATCACGGTGACCCCGGCGGAGGGGCTGCGGCTGGCCACTTTCATCACCACCGAGGAGTGGGCCAGGGCCGAGAAACCATGCCCCCCGTACTCCTTGGGAATGATCATGCCGAAAAAGCCCTTCTCCCGGATGAAGTCCCAGGTGGCGGCCGGCAGATCGTTTTTCTCGTGAGTGATCTCCCAGTCGTCGAGCATCTTGCAGAGCGCTTCGGTGGGGCCGTCCACAAAGGCCTGCTCCTCGTCGCTCAGCTGGGGAGACGGGTAGCTGAGGAGCTTGTTCCAGTCCGGCTTGCCGGTAAACAGGTCCGCATCCCACCAGGTGTTACCCGCATCCAGGGCAACCCGCTCGGTCTGGGAAATGGGTGGCATGACCGAACGGAACCAGGCCAGCAGCTTGCGGCTGAACAGATTGCGCCGCAGGGGCGTGACGTTCAGGGGAATCGCCACGGCCAAAAATACAATGGTTCCGATCAGGGGGAAGCTGCCGGAAATCAGCCAGTTGACACCCAGAAGACCGGCAAAGGCCAGCGTCCAGACAGGCAGTTTGGAACGGGTGTAGGCCAGAGTCAGTGCCAGAGCGATGGTAACGAGAAACCAAACAAGGCCGGACATGGTTGTCCTCCTGTGAGAAGTGTCGCTGAGAAGTCGTCAAAAGGGCCCCGTCAATAAGGACGCTTGGGCCAAATTCAAACGCTTGTTTCAAGGGCCAGCCAGCATATCATATTCCGCTGGCGTGGGTGACTGCAGGCCGGATTATTCCAGTCGCATGGATAAATCCACGGCCCGGATATGCTTGGTCAGGGCGCCGACCGAAATGTAGTTCACTCCGGTGGCGGCCACTTGAGCCAGGGCCGCTTCAGTCAGCCCGCCGGAGGCCTCCAGCTTGGCACGACCCTGATTCAAGGCCACCGCCTCCGAGAGTTGTTCCAGGCTAAGGTTGTCCAGCAGCAAGCTGTCAGCACCCGCAGCCAGGGCCTGTTCGACTTCGGCCAGGTTTTCCACCTCCACTTCCACCGGAATCCCCGGATGACAGTCTCGGGCGGTGCTGACCGCCGGGGCGATGCCGCCGCAGGCGGCAATGTGATTTTCCTTGATGAGAATGCCATCGAACAGCCCGGTTCGATGGTTTTCACCGCCGCCGCAACGGACCGCATATTTCTGGGCGGTTCGCAGGCCGGGTAGGGTCTTGCGGGTATCGAGAATGGTACAGCCGGTGCCGGCTACGGCCTCCACCAGACGGCGGGTGGCCGTGGCCGTGGACGACAGGGTTTGGAGAAAGTTAAGCGCCGTTCGTTCACCGCTGAGCAAAACCCGGGCCGGTCCGCTCAAGGTGCACAAAACCTGATTGGCTTGCACGGCATCGCCATCGGCCACATTCCAGTGGATCTGGATCCCGGGATCGATGGACTTGAAGACTGCATCCGCCCACGGTTGTCCACAAAACACGGCCGCTTCCCGGGTAATGATGCGTCCCCGGGCCGTGTTGCTTTCCGGGATGAGGGCAGCGGTCAGGTCACCCTGACCCAGGTCTTCATCCAGGGCGGCGGTTACCTGGCGAGTTAGATCGTCGGGGATTTGCATGGGGTATGAGTCCTTGCCCTTGACTACTGTGGTGCGCGAATGGTGAGTACGCCGTCCCGCTGATTCAATTCCAGGGGGGCGAGAAAGTTCATGCCCAGCAGCACCTTGTCCATCTCCATGACCGGATTGATGGTGGCCTGGAGGCCGCGTCGGCGTATGCCACCGATCTCCACCTCATCCAGCACAGTGGCATGGCTGGTAACCCGGCCACCGGCGGTTCGCGTGTCCACGGCTTGGCCGCGGGAAAGGCCGATGGCATCGGCGATATGGGCGGGAATGGCAATGCGCGTGGCACCGGTGTCAACGAAAAAAGTCACCGGATGGCCATTGATGGTGCCATCCACCAGATAATGCCCCTGGCGGTTGCTTTCCAGCCGGATCTCCAGGGCCCCGCCATCCACTGACTGGGCTATCACCTCCCTGTTGGGGTGCTGGCGCTCGTCCAGGCCTTGTTGGAAGGCGAGCGTGAGTACCCCCAGCACGGCCAGGGTGGCGAGCAGGCCCATGAGAAGGCCCAGGCGGTTGCTGACATCATTGGAATTCATAGGGCAATTATACCGATAGTTGGCCCCTGGCAGGGCAAGGAAAGGCGGTTAGAGGGATGGCCAAGCCTGACCATTCGTCGTGGCCCCTTGGAATCAGTCCTGATTCGCGCGACACTATGCGTTTCCCGCACGAACTCTTGGTCCATATCAAGTATTCAAGGAGGCCCTCGTGAGCCACGAATTGATGTCTCTGCCGTATTCCATGGATGCCCTGGAACCGCATATCTCCAAGGAAACCCTGGAATATCACTATGGCAAGCACCACCAGACCTATGTGAATACCCTCAACGGTCTTGTTGAAGGGACCCCGGACGCCGATCTCAGTTTGGAAGCGCTGATCAAGAAGGCCTCCGGCAAGCTGTTCAACCAGGCTGCCCAGGTGTGGAACCACAATTTCTACTGGCAATCCCTGAGCCCCAACGGTGGCGGTGACCCCGAAGGCGAGCTCAAGGCGGCCATTGAGAAGGAATGGGGCTCGGTAGATGCCTTCCGCAAGGAATTCACGGAAAAGACCATTGCCAATTTCGCCTCCGGCTGGGGCTGGCTGGTGAAGAAGAGCGACGGCAGTCTGGCCATCGTGGAAACCGATGATGCCGAAACCCCGCTCACCGATGACAGCGTGACCCCGCTACTCACCTGTGACATTTGGGAGCACGCCTATTACATCGACTACCGGAACGCCCGCCCCAAGTACATGGAAGCGTTCTGGAAGCTGGTGAACTGGGACTTTGCTGCCAAGAACTTCGCCGGCTGATCAGCGCCCTGATCAAGGCGCTGGCTGGCTATTGCCCGGCCAGTGCCTTGTTTTCATTAGCCGCACTAATAGCTCACGCCAAGATTCCATGACCCAAAGCACCGTCAGACGTTATCTCAAGGATCCGGCCAGTTACGATCCCTCCAGCTTTCCCCGGCCCATGCCCGAGAGCCCGGAGCCGCCGGAATCCCCCTGCGTGGGGGTGTGCACCATGGATGATGAAGGCCATTGCATTGGCTGTTTCAGAACCCTGGATGAAATCGCCCAATGGGGAACGTTGAGCCCGGAAGAGCAATGGCGCGTGGTGGAAGAACTGCCGGCACGGGATCCGCAAGCCAACAGCGGAAGCTAGTGCCTGCTTCGGGGGTCCCATGGATCCATTTACAGTTGACCCGGTCAAGCTATCCGTCTTTGCCAATCGCATTGATGCCATTTGCGAGCAGATGGGCGCGGTACTCAGACGGGCTGCCTTCTCGCCCAATATTCGGGATCGACTGGATTTCTCCTGCGCCCTGTTCGATGCTCGTGGTGAGCTCTGCGCGCAAGCGGCCCACATCCCGGTCCATCTCGGCAGCATGGCCCATGCCATGGCGGATGTGGTGGATGCCCGGGGGTGGCAGCCGGGGGATATCCTCGCCCTCAATGATCCCTACCTGGGTGGTACCCATCTGCCGGATGTGACGGTCATCATGCCGGTGTTTCTCGACGGTGAGTTGCTGGGTTTCGTGGCCAACCGGGCCCATCACTCGGATATCGGGGCCGACAGCCCCGGTTCCCTGCCCCTGTCACGGCGATTGGAGGAAGAGGGCGTTGTTATTCCCCCCACCCTGATTGGCCGTGACGATGAGCTGGATGAGACCGTGATGGACGCTCTGACCCAGCGCATGAACACCCCCTCCCTGGTGGCGGGGGATTTTGCCGCCCAGGTGGCCGCCGCCCGCTCCGGCCGTGAGCAGGTGTTAAGCCTGGCCCGGGACAGTGGCCTGTCAAACTGGCGGGCGAATCTGGCGGCGGTCAATGATTATGCGGCGCGGCTGGCCGATTCGGCCCTGGCCCGTTTGCCCGAGGGCAGTGTTAGCTTCACCGACTGGATGGATGACGATGGTTTCGGCCACCGTGATTTGCCCATTCAGGTCCGAATTACGGTGGACAAGGGCGCGGTCCGGGTGGATTTTTCCGGGACTGCGGCCCAGGTGGAAGGCAACATCAATTGCCCCTTGTCGGTGACAGCCGCCGCCGTCCTGTATGTCTTTCGTTGTCTTATGCCGGAAGAAACCCCGGCCTCCGCGGGCGCCTTCCGGGCGATTCAAATTCATGCCGAGCCCGGGTCGCTGTTGAATGCCCGGGCACCGGCGGCAGTGGCGGCCGGTAATGTGGAGACCAGCAGCCGGGTGGTGGATGTGGTCATGGGGGCCCTGGCCAAGGCGGTGCCGGAGCAAATGGCGGCCGCCAGCCAGGGGACCATGAACAATCTGGCCATGGGGGCGACCTCCGGTCGCCGTTGGGACTACTACGAAACTCTGGGTGGCGGCATGGGGGCCCATTGTCATGGTCCGGGCCTGGACGGTGTCCATAGCCACATGACCAACACCCTGAACACGCCGGTGGAAGTGGTGGAAATGAACTGGCCCTTGCGAGTTCTCGCCTACGGCTATCGCCAGGGATCCGGGGGCCATGGACACCATGATGGCGGAGTTGGGCTGGAACGTTGCTACCAATTTCTGGCACCGGCGGAAGTCAGCGTCATCAGCGAGCGGCGGCGCCATGCCCCCTGGGGTTTGGCCGAAGGGGGAGACGGATCGCGGGGACGTAACTTCCTGAATGAGCAGGAATTACCCAGCAAGGCCTGTTTTCGGGTTCAGGCCGGGGACCGGCTGCTGATTCAGACGCCGGGGGGCGGCGCTTGGGGGCCACCCGCGCGTCCATGATAAAATATCCTTTGAATCTCCTGACTATGCTGAGGCTTCCATGTTGAAAGAAAACCGGTTTTTCATACTGCTGCTGATCTGCCTGATGGCCTTGTCGGGCTGCATCGGGGTGGGTGAGGTGGACCCGGATGATGATCGTTCCATTGAGCGAGCGGTACGCGCGGAGATTCGGGATTCTCCGGCACGCGGTTCCGGTTCGGTGAACGTGGATGTGGAAGATGGTGTGGTGACCCTGAGCGGTACTGTTAATGATGCTTCGGGCGTGGGCGATGCTGTTCTGCGAGCCGAGCGTATTCCCGGGGTTGAACGGGTCATTACCGAGATTGAATTTGATGGCAGTGAAGAGCCCATGGAACGCCAGGGTCCGGAGCCGGAAGAACCGGTCCAACGCTGATCCAATTTTACCAACGGTAGAGAGTAATCATGAATATTGAGCAAAAGATCAAAGAGCAGATCGAAAGCAATGATGTTCTGCTTTACATGAAGGGCACGCCGGATTTTCCCCAGTGCGGCTTCTCCGCCCAGACCGCCCAGGTGCTCAAACAGGTGGGTGTTCCTTTCTCCTACTTTAATATCCTTGAGGATCAGGAATTGCGGGAGGAGTTGAAGACTTATTCCAACTGGCCCACTTATCCCCAGCTCTATATCAAGGGCGAGCTGGTCGGCGGCTGCGACATCATCATGCAGATGTATGAATCCGGCGAGTTGGAAAAAGAACTCAAGTCGGTTGCCGGCGAGAGCTGATCAACAATCATCGAAGATTGTCGGGAACTGCATTAAAAAGGGGGCTTGAAGCCCCCTTTTTGTTTCTTCGTAAAGCTCGATCCTCAAGGCTGAAAGCAGTGGGGATGTGGGCTGGCTTCGGCCTCGATTAGCCTGCCAACGTCGAACCTTCGCCGGGGTGAATCAGTCATTGGTTACGGCTGCTTCGTAGACGGCCTGGAAACGATTGACGATGTCACAGAACAGCTCGGCGGTTTGTTCGGCATCGTAGGCGGCGGAATGGGCCGCCTTCTCGTCCCAGCTCATGCCGGCCGCCCTGGCCGCCCGCTGTAGCACCGTCTGGCCGAAGGCCACGCCGCCCAAAGTGGCGGTGTCGAAGCTGGAGAAGGGGTGGAAAGGATTGCGCTTGATGCCGGCCCGTTCCACTGCGGCATTCAGAAATTGCAGATCAAACCAGCTGTTATGCCCCACCAGTATGGCCCGGGTGCAGCCGGTCTCCTTGATCTCCGCCCGAATGGGCTTGAATAGCCGCCCGAGGGCATCGTTTTCCTTCATGGCAGGGCGCAGGGGATGGTCCGGGTCGATGCCGGTGACATCCAGGGCCGCCTGTTCGATGTTGGCCCCTTCAAAGGGCGCCACATGATAGCGGAAGGTTTCCCCCCGGTGGAGACGCCCGTCTTCATCCATGCGGATCAGCACGGCGGCAATCTCCAGCAGGGCATCGGTGGCCGGGTTGAAGCCGCCGGTTTCCACATCCACCACCACAGGCAGAAAGCTGCGAAAGCGATTGGCGATTCTGGGTGGTTCAAATTCCAGATGTTGATGATCCGTCATGCTGATTCCAGTGGGGTGGCAGTCCAGGCCAGGCTCTCGCCGGCACGAAAGGGGACGATGATTTCCTCGCCGAGGGGCAGTTCCGCCGGCACGGGCTTTTCCTTGCGCTCCAGGCGGACCCGTCCCCGGTTGCGGGGCAGGCGGTAGAAGTCCGAACCGTTGTGACTGGCGAAGGCTTCCAGCTGCTCCAGGCAGCCGGCGGCATCAAAGATCTCCGCATACAGCTCCAGTGCCGTATGGGCCGAGTAGATACCCGCGCAACCACAAGCCGATTCCTTGGCGCCCTTGGGATGCGGCGCGCTGTCGGTGCCCAGAAAGAATTGGGGTGAGCCGCTGGTGGCCGCTTCCAGCAAGGCCTGGCGATCCTCTTCCCGCTTGAGCACGGGCAGGCAGAAATGATGAGGGCGCAATCCACCCCGGAACAGGGCGTTGCGGTTTTCCATCAGATGCTGGGGGGTAATGGTGGCCGCCACCCGGTTGGGGGCGGATTCCACGAAGGCCACTGCCTCCCGGGTGGTGATGTGTTCAAACACCACCCGCAGGGGGGCAAAATCCTCCACCACCTGGGTCAGGGTCTCATCAATAAACCGCTTTTCCCGATCGAAGAAGTCCACATCGGGTCGGGTCACTTCCCCGTGAACCAGCAGGGGGATGTCATGGTCGGCCATGGCATCCAGAGCCCCCCGGATATGACGAATATCGGTGACTCCGGCGTCAGAGTTGGTGGTGGCCCCGGCTGGATACAGCTTGAAGGCGTGAATGTCCGGATGGGCCGCCGCCGCGCTCACTGTCTCTTCATCGGTGTTGTCGGTGAGGTACAGGGTCATCAGCGGCTGGAAGTCGCTCCCCGCCGGGCTTGCCGCCAGAACTCGATCCCGGTAGGCCTCGGCCTGGGCCACCGTGGTCACCGGGGGCGTAAGGTTGGGCATGATGATGGCCCGCCGAAAGATCCGCGCGGTTTCGGGGACCACTGCCTTAAGTGCGGCCCCGTCTCGCACATGCAGATGCCAATCGTCCGGGCGGGTGATTTCAAGCTGATCCATGAAGGGTTTCCGCTCAATGCTCGTGAAATCGTAAAGGCATTATTGTATCAGGCCCTTCCAGGCCGCCGCTTTCGGCCGACCATGTGCCCCTAAGGCCGGCCCACCAGCCAATTCAGCCAATCCACGCCAAACCGCACGCCAAAACCGGTGGTATCGCTGGGGATATGGGCCAGACCGCCTTCGCGGCTGCCGGAGGACAGATCCACATGGACCCAGCCGATATCATCGGGAACGAAACGCCCCAGGAAACGGGCCGCATAAAGATGATCGGCTTCCGCCGGGGCCCGGCATTGCAGGACATCGGCCACCTCGGATTTCAGGTCCTGGTCGTAATCACGGGCATAGGGCAGGGGCCAGACCCGTTCCCCGCTGCGCTCCCCCGACTCGATCAGCGGCAGGGTCCAATCCGATCGATTACTCATGGCGCCGCTCATGCGGTGGCCGAGGGCGGCCACGCAGCTGCCGGTCAGAGTGGCGTAGTCCAGAATGGCTCGTGGCTGTTTCCGGCTGGCCAGGGCCAGGGTGTCGGCCAGTACCATGCGGCCTTCGGCATCGGTGTTGATGATCTCGATGGTGGTGCCGTCCACGGCGGTGACCACATCGTTGCATTTGCTGGCCTTGGAGCCGATGTGGTTTTCCGCCAGCGCCAGCCAGCAATCCACCGGGTGGGGGAAGTTCAGCCGGGTCAGGGCCAGCAGGGTGCCCAGGGCCACCGCACTGCCCTGCATATCCCCATGCATGCCCAGCATGCCGCCGGCATTTTTCAGATTGGTGCCGCCGGTATCAAAGCAAATTCCCTTGCCCACCAGGGCCAGGCTGGATCCATCGCTGCCGCTGGGTCGATATTGCAGGTGGAGGATGCCGGCATCGTCATTGGGGCTGGCTTCTACCACCGAGAGAAAGGCGCCGGCTCCCTCCCGTTTCAGTTGTTTCCGGTCCAAAAAGCGGCTTTTCCAACCTTCCCGCTTGGCCAGGGTTTCAGCCAGCTCCCGGTAATGGCCGGGTGTTAGCTGATTCGGTGGCATGTGGGTCAGCCAGCGGGCCAGATTATTCCCCTCTGCCGTGGCTTCCGTCCGGCTGAAATCCGGGGCACCGGTGAAACGATGAAAATGCATGGCTTGAATGATGGGCGGCGGTGGGGCGGGCTTGCCGAGCCGTGGCAGTTGAAAAAGGGCTGCATGCAAGGCCGAAACCAGGGCTTCGGCCAGGGTGTCGGCCGTGGCGTTGTGCTGTTGCCCCAGATTCAGAACCGCGATTCGACTGGGCCGATCAGTCAAAAGCCCCGCGATAGCCTGGCGGGCCAGTGTGAGTGCCTGGAAAGGCGAGGGTGCCGTCTCTGGCCTCAGCAGGGCCACGCGGGCATTGGTGGCCGGGTGATTCAGATAGATCAGCTCGCTGTCTGCCGGATGACGTTCCAGGGCTTGTTCAGCCACCGCGGATAGACTTTCATCCGCCTCGTCCCGGGCTGTTTGAATGCTGTGCGCCGAATCGCCCCCGTCCATGATCCAGATCATGGCATCGAAGTCCGCCAGAATGGCCTCATCAGGCAGGCTTGTATCCTGTTTTATCTCGATTTTCGGAAAGTCCGGCAACGTCACTTTCATGGCTTTGTCCTTGACCTCGGAGTGGCAAGAAACGATCATACACGCTGTTTGAACTCCGGGCCCTTTGCCCATCCCCCTCGCGATCCCGTCAGCGCCCTGTACCGGCATCTGGCGGCTGCCGCTTTCCGGATGGCCTGTTGAGCGGGCCATTGCCCGGAAGATGAAGAAAAAAAGCCTTCTGACAAGGATTTACCATGGCAGATAATGACAAGTTTAATGATGTTGACCCGGAAGAGACTCTTGAGTGGATTGAATCCCTGGAGTCATCCCTGGCCGTGCATGGTCCGGAACGGGCGCATTTCCTGCTGGAACAGCTGATTGACCACGCCCGCCGTTCCGGGGCCTATTTGCCCTATCGGCCCAATACCGCCTATCTCAACACCATTCCCACTTCGCGCGAACCGGGTTATCCCGGTGACCGGGAGTTGGAAAAGCGTATCGAGGCCATGATCCGCTGGAATGCCATGGCCATGGTGGTTCATGCCAACCGCAAGGGCACCGAGCTGGGCGGGCATATCGCCAGTTATGCCTCCTCGGCCATGCTGTATGAAGTGGGCTTCAACCATTTCTGGCGCGCGCCCAGTGATGAGCATCCCGGCGACAAGGTTTACATTCAGGGCCATTCCTCGCCGGGCATCTACGCCCGCAGCTATCTGGAAGGCCGCCTGACCGAAGAACAGCTGCTGCATTTCCGGGAAGACGTGGGCGGCAAGGGCATTACCTCCTATCCCCACCCCTGGCTGATGCCGGATTACTGGCAGTTCCCCACCGTCTCCATGGGCCTGGGCCCCATCATGGGCATCTATCACGCCCGCTACATGCGTTACCTGGAGCATCGGGGCCTGATTGATCCCAAGGATGCCAAGGTCTGGTGTTTCCTGGGTGATGGGGAAATGGACGAGCCCGAATCCCTGGGCGCCATCAGCCTGGCCGCCCGGGAAGGTCTGGATAATCTGATCTTTGTGGTCAACTGCAACCTGCAGCGCCTGGATGGGCCGGTGCGCGGCAACAGCAAGATCATCCAGGAGCTGGAAGCCGATTTCCTGGGTTCCGGCTGGAATGTGATCAAGCTGATCTGGGGCAATCGTTGGGATCCGCTGCTGGAGAAGGATACCCATGGCTTGCTGCGCCGGCGCATGGAAGAGGCCGTGGACGGGGAATACCAGAATTTCAAGGCCAAGGGTGGTGCTTATACCCGGGAGCATTTCTTCGGCAAGTACCCGGAGCTCAAGGAAATGGTCGCCAATATGTCCGACGAGGAGATCTGGCGGCTCAACCGGGGCGGCCACGATTCCCGCAAGGTCTATGCGGCCTATCACCATGCGGTCAATCACAAGGGCCAACCCACCGTTATCCTGGCCAAGACGGTCAAGGGCTTCGGCATGGGCAAGGCCGGCGAGGCCAAGAATATTGCTCACCAGCAGAAGAAGCTGGGTGAGGAAGACCTCAAGTATTACCGGGACCGTCTGAATCTGCCCATCTCCGATGAGCAGATCAATGAAGTGCCGATTTACCGGCCCAAGGAAGACAGTCCCGAGATCAAGTACATGAAGGAACGGCGGGAGAAGCTGGGCGGCTATCTGCCGGCCCGGAAGGACAACTCGCCGAAGCTGGAAATCCCGCCCATTGATATCTTCAAGCAGTATCTCAATGGCACCGACCGGGAAATCTCCACCACCATGGCCTTTGTGCGGATGCTCACCGCACTGACCAAGGACAAGAAGATCGGCAAGTATGTGGTGCCCATCATTCCGGATGAGGCGCGTACTTTCGGTATGGATGGCCTGTTCCGTCAACTGGGGATCTACAGCTCCGTGGGGCAGCTCTATGAGCCCCAGGACTCCGATCAGCTGATGTTCTACAAGGAAATGAAGACCGGCCAGATCCTGCAGGAAGGGATTACCGAGGCCGGGTCCATGTCATCCTGGATTGCGGCGGCCACGGCACCCGCGAACTGGGGTGTGCCCACCATTCCCTTCTACAGCTACTACTCCATGTTCGGCTTCCAGCGCATTGGTGACTTTGCCTGGGCGGCCGGTGACATGCAGGCCCGGGGCTTTCTCATGGGTGGGACCGCCGGGCGGACCACGCTCAATGGCGAAGGCCTGCAGCACCAGGATGGGCATAGCCATATCCTGTGCTCCACCATCCCCAACTGCGTGGCCTATGATCCGGCCTTTGCCTATGAAATGGCCGTGGTGGTCCATGACGGGCTTAAGCGCATGTATGAAGACAAGGAAAGTGTCTTCTACTACATCACCATGATGAATGAGAACTATGCCCACCCGGCCATGCCGGATGGGGCCGAGGAAGGCATCAAGCGAGGCCTGTATCTCTTCCGCCAGGGTGATAAGCGCAAGAAGAAGCGGGTCCAGCTCATGGGTTCCGGCACCATCTTCCGGGAAGTGATTGCCGCGGCCGAATTGCTGGAAGAGGACTTCGGTGTCACTGCCGACATCTGGAGTGCCACCAGCTTCACCGAACTGCGGCGTGACGGCATGGATGTGGATCGCTGGAACCGTCTGCATCCGGATACCAAGAAGCCGCGCCGCAGCTGGGTGGAAAAACAGATGGAAGGCTTTGATGGTCCGGCCGTGGCGGCCACCGATTACATCCGGGCCTTCCCGGACCAGATCCGGCCTTGGATGAACCGCCGTTTTCTGACCCTGGGCACCGATGGCTACGGCCGCAGTGACAGCCGGGAAAACCTGCGGCGCTTCTTTGAAGTCAATCGATACCACGTTGTCGTGACGGCCCTGAAGGCCCTGGCCGATGAAGGGCAGATGGACGGCAAGAAGGTGGCCGAAGCCATCAAGAAATACGGCATCGACCCGGAAGCGCCGAATCCTGTCACGGTGTGACAGGGAGCTACAAGCTGCAAGCCTCAAGCTTCAAGCAGTCTTTCCCGGCTTGCAGCTTGAGGCTTGGGGCTGGACCGGTTCGAAGCCTGTATAACAGAAACTTGAACAATACTTGAAGAAGGCTAACCCATGGCGGATAAGATCGAAGTCAAGGTCCCGGATATCGGTGATTTCGATGAGGTCGAAGTCATTGATGTGCTGGTGGCGGAAGGGGACAGCGTGGAGGCCGAGGATGGCCTGATCACCCTGGAAACCGACAAGGCGGCGATGGATGTGCCCGCGCCCCAGGCCGGTAAAGTGGCCAGTCTCAAGGTGGCTTCCGGTGACAAGGTGTCCGAAGGCACGGTGATCGCTGAGCTGGAAGCGGCGGACGCTGGGGCGGATGCAGAGCCCGCCGCTAAAGACGACGCCCAGGAGGCCTCCGAAACGCCGGCACCTTCCCAGTCTGATGAAGCCGATGACAGCTCCTCGGAAAGTGAGGAAAAGAAAACCCCGGCTGGTGAAAAAAAGGAAGTGGAGATCACCGTTCCCGACATCGGTGACTTCGATGAAGTGGAATTGATCGATGTCCTGGTCTCCGAAGGCGATGAAGTGGAAGAAGAGCAGGGCATCGTCACCCTGGAGACCGACAAGGCCGCCATGGATGTACCCGCGCCTCATGGCGGGACCATCAAGTCGGTGAAGGTGACGTCCGGTGACAAGGTCTCCCAGGGCTCTGTGGTGGCGGTGATGGAAGCACTTATTGGTGGCGAATCCTCTGCCGCTGAGACGCCTGCTGATAAGAAAGACGAAAAAGCCGCTGCTAGCGATAAACAGAGCGACGAAAAGGCCGCGCCAGCGCCAAAAGCGCAATCCTCAGACAAGCCCAAGGCTGAAAGTAAGCCGGACCGAGGCTCCCTGCCCGCGATTGATGAATCCGGTTTTGCCAAGGCCCATGCCAGCCCCTCCGTTCGTAAGTTTGCCCGGGAACTGGGTGCGGATCTCGTCAAGATTCATGGTTCCGGCTACAAGGGCCGGATCACGCATGATGATGTGAAAAAATGGGTGAAGTCCCAGCTTCGCGGTGCCAGCGGTGGTGGCGGTCTGCCCCAGGTGCCGGATATTGATCATTCCCAGTTCGGGGATGTGGAGCGGGTCGCCCTGAGCCGGATCAAGAAGATCTCCGGGCCTCGGCTGCAGGCAAGCTGGGTCAATGCCCCTCATGTTACCCAGCATGATGACGCCGACATCACCAAGATGGACGCCGTGCGCAAGGCATTGAAATCCGATGCCGAAGCCATGGGCATCAAGATGACCCCGCTGGCCTTCATCATGAAGGCCTGTGTTCATGCCCTGCGGGAATTCCCGGATTTCAATAGCTCCCTGGATCCGGATGGCGAGCACTTGGTGATGAAGAAATACTTCCATCTGGGTTTTGCCGCCGATACCCCCAATGGCCTGGTGGTGCCGGTGATTCGGGACGTGGATGAGAAGTCTGTCTTTGATGTGGCCGGTGAGCTGGGTGATCTAGCCAAGAAGGCCCGCGATGGAAAGCTGCAACAAAAGCATATGCAGGGGGCCTGCTTCACCGTCTCCAGTTTGGGAGGCATCGGCGGTACGGCTTTCACACCCATCGTCAATGCCCCGGAAGTAGCCATCCTCGGCGTGTCCAAGGCCGAGATGAAGCCGGTCTGGAATGGCCAGGATTTCGAGCCGCGCCTGACCCTGCCCCTGTCTCTGTCCTATGACCACCGGGTCATCGACGGTGCGGCTGCGGCCCGCTTTACCCGCTATCTGGCGGATGTTTTGGGCGAGTGTCGGAATTTGGTGATGTAGGAGCTTCAAGTCTCAAGCCACAAGCTACAAGCTACAAGCTACAAGCAGTCCTTCCCAGCTTGGAGCTTGTAGCTTGTAGCTGGACCGGTTCGAAGCCCGTACAACAGAAACTTGAACAATACTTGAAGAAGGCTAACCCATGGCGGATAAGATCGAAGTCAAGGTCCCAGACATCGGCGATTTCGACGAAGTCGAGGTCATTGATGTGCTGGTGTCGGAAGGGGATGAGGTGGCGGCCGAAGACGGCCTGGTTACCCTGGAAACCGATAAGGCCGCCATGGATGTGCCCGCTCCCCAGGCCGGAAAAGTGATCAGTCTCAAAGTGGCTTCCGGTGACAAGGTGTCCGAAGGCACAGTGATCGCTGAATTGGAGGCTGCTGAAGCAGCCGCCGAGACTGAATCCGCCGAGAAAGAATCGGATGCTGAGGGGGCAGGGAAGACGGAGAAGCCGTCCGGTGAACAGGAAACTGAGAAGTCGGCACCGGCTGCCGCCAGCTATTCCGGTGACGCGGACAAACATTGTGACCTGCTGGTACTGGGTTCCGGCCCCGGTGGTTATACCGCCGCCTTCCGGGCCGCGGATCTGGGACTCAAGGTGATTCTGGTGGAACGCTACCCCTCTATTGGTGGCGTTTGTCTGAATGTGGGCTGCATTCCTTCCAAGGCCCTGCTGCATGCCGGCAAGGTGATTGATGAAGCCGCATACATGGCCGATCACGGCGTGGATTTCGGCAAGCCCAAGATCGACCGGGACAAGCTCCGGAACTGGAAAAACCAGGTGGTGGGCAAGCTCACCGGTGGCCTGGCCGGACTGGCAAAGAAGCGCAAGGTGGAAGTCGTGACTGGTGCTGGTCGCTTTGCCGATGATCACCATGTGATGGTGGAAAAAGAGGGCAAGGAAACCGCCATTCACTTTGACAAGGCCGTGATTGCGGTGGGCTCCCAACCTGTGAAGCTGCCCTTTATCCCTCATGACGATCCCCGGGTAATGGATTCCACCGATGCCCTGGAGCTGGAAGAACTGCCCAAGAAGATGCTGGTGGTGGGCGGCGGCATCATCGGTCTGGAAATGGCCAATGTCTATTCCTCCCTGGGGGTGGAGATTGATGTGGTGGAGCTGACCGACCAGCTCATGCCCGGTGCCGACAAGGACATCGTCAAGCCGTATCAGAACCATGTGTCCAAACGGTACGGGCGGATCATGACCGGGACCAAAGCCAGCAAGTTCGAGGCCCACAAGAAAGGCATCAAGGTCACCTTTGAAGGCAAGGATGTGCCCGGGCCGACCTATTATGGCCGGGTTCTGGTGGCCGTGGGGCGTGCCCCCAATGGCGGCAAGATCGACGCGGACAAGGCCGGGGTCCAGGTGGATGAGCGCGGCTTCATCGAAGTGGACCACCAGATGCGCAGCAATGTAGATCACATCTTCGCCATTGGCGATGTGGTGGGCCAACCCATGCTGGCCCACAAGGCGACCCATGAGGGCAAGGTGGCTGCGGAAGTGGCCGCAGGCGAGAAATCCTATTTCGATGCCCGCGTGATTCCCTCCGTGGCCTATACCGATCCGGAAGTGGCCTGGGTGGGGTTGACCGAGACCGAGGCCAAGGAGCAGGGCATTGCTTATGAAGTGGGCAGTTTCCCCTGGGCGGCCAGCGGCCGGGCCCTGTCTCTGGGCCGGGACGAGGGACTGACCAAGCTGCTGTTTGATCCCAAGTCCGACCGCATTCTGGGCGGTGCCGCTGTGGGTCCCAATGCGGGTGAGTTGATCGCGGAGATGGCCCTGGCCATCGAGATGGGGGCCGATGCCACGGATATCGGCCTGACAGTCCACCCTCATCCCACCCTGAGCGAGACGGTGGCCTTTAGTGCCGAGGCCTTTGAGGGCACTCTGACCGACCTCTACGTTCCCAAGAAAAAGCGTCGCTAAAAGCAAAAGGCCCCGGACCATGGCGTGGGCCGGGGCCTTGACGGCTTCATTTTCTCATCCGGCGGTGATTCAGGCCGCCAGTACCTCGTCCGAAATGCGCCGCATCAACTTGTTGTGTTCACCGTCCGGGGCCAAAGCCATCCGGATACGACGTTTCTCGCCGTCACGGGCCAGGTCCAGCACGGCCATGCGGTTAAGCATGCGCCCTCCCGGGTTGCGGTGAATGACCACCAGAGGACGAAGGCGATTCTGAGGCCGGCTGCCTACGACAATGCCTTCGGCACCATCATCCAGACTGACGTGGCTGCCCGGCGGATAGATGCCCAGACGCCGCACCAGCGCATCCACGGTTTCCTTGCCCCAACGGTTGGGTGCCTGGCGTGACAGGGAAATCAGGGCTTGGTGACTGGACAGGGAGAGTTTCTTGGGCCAAGTGGCGGTCATGGCGTCATAGCTGTTGGCCAGCCCCACGATTCGCATGGGCAGTGTGACCGCCTCGCCACTGAGACCATCGGGAAAGCCGGAGCCATCCACCCGTTCCTGGTGATGGCGGGCGATCCGAGCCACCCCTTTGGGCACACCCGAGGCCAGCAGCATCTTTTCCGATTCGATCGGGCATTGCTGGACCATGGCCAGGTCTTCCTTATTCAGCGGCCCTTCCTGGAAAACCACATGGCGGGGTAGCTTGGTCTTGCCCACGTCATGCAGCAATGCGGCCAGGGACAGGGTGGCCTGTTTGCGGCCGTCCAGCGCCAGTTCTTCACCAATCATCAGTGAGAGCGCGCAGACGTTGACGCAATGCTCAACCAAGGCATCGTCATAGTCCCTCATGCTTAGCAGCCAAAGCATCACATCCGGCGAGTAACTCAGTTGACGGTGCAGCTCCTGCACATGGGGCCAGAGTTCATCAATCTGAAAGCCCACATTGCCCCGCAGGCGCCCGATTACATCGCCCATGATTTCACGGGCTTCGATACGAGCAGACTCGGTCTTGCTCAGAGACTGGCGGAAGGTTTCCGCCAGAGGTGGCGCACTGCCTCGCTGATCCTGCCGCCGGGCCGCGGCAATGGTGGCATTGGCCTCCGGGTTGCGGGCCTGGGGCGGCGCGACTGTGCTGCGTTCCTCGTCTACCCAGACGAAGCGGCAGTACTTCTTGAGGGTGTCGATCTCTTCCCGGGTCTTGATTTCAAAGCCCTGGAAAAGGAAGGGGGTTTCCGTCCATGGCCGGTCCAGCCGACTCACGTAGAGGCCGGGGACCAGCTGGTCGATGGTCATTTTCCTGCTGGGCATGGCGGTGACCCTCGTGGCATCGTCGCTAGTGGAACGCCGACTGGTTTATGTTGGGCCCTTGGGATGCCTCCAATTCCGGGGGCACGATGACCTCCCGTTCAGGGTTCTTGAGGGCAGTCCGTGGCGTGGGGAAGCTTCCAAGGCTTTCTGAATATAAAGCTACCCGATAGACGCTTGTTTTTGAACCTTTTCAGCCCAAAAAAACGGGTGACTCATGACCAATGGTGGCCGACGGGGGGATCAGCGTGGTGCCCCGTTCGTCTGCCGATGAGCGGTACCTGACGCTGCTAGGTCCGCCAGCCTTTCTTGTTGGGCGGGGGCTTGCCAAAACAGGTAAAATGAGTGGCTGAATCTGCCATCACGAAGGTTTTTCATGATTCCCGAGACCGGCAAGGTCAGCGTGGTCCATAGTAGTCAGTGCCGTATGCCGACCCGCCATGGTTGCTTCGAAATGCATGTTTTCACCGAATGCGAAAGCGGGCGGGAGCATGTGGCGCTGGTGCTCGGAGACTTGGCGGCTGAGGCGACGCCCCTGTGCCGGGTCCACTCCGAGTGCCTGACCGGTGAGGTCCTGGGCAGTTTGCGCTGTGATTGTGGTAGTCAACTGGATGAGGCACTGTCGCGCATCGCGGCAGCCGGTGCCGGCGTATTGGTCTATCTCCGCCAAGAGGGGCGCGGGATCGGCCTGACCGAAAAGATCCGGGCCTACGCCCTGCAGGACGAGGGTCTGGATACAGTGGAAGCCAATCAGAAGCTGGGTTTCGAAGCGGATTTACGCAGCTACCGGCCGGCAGCCGATATTCTGCGCTGGCTGGGTGCAGGTCCGGTCCGCCTGATGACCAACAACCCGGCCAAGCTGTCGGCGCTCAAGGCCGACGGCATTGCCATCCATCGCCGGGAAGCCATCATCGCCGATCCCAATGCCCATAATCAGTCCTATCTGGATACCAAGCGGGACCGCATGGGGCACCTCTTCGAGCCATCGAAGGAGTCCTGAGCGTTGTGACCGTGTCTGCTATTCTTTCCTCACAAGGTCTGTTTTTCCAGAGGGTGGATGATGACAGCGCAGTATGATCCGCGCGAAGAACTGGCCAATAGCCTGACTCACGGGCTTGGCGTTCTATTGAGTGTCGGGGGCGGGGTTGCCCTGATTACGGCATCGGCCCTTCACGCCGGGATACTGGAAGTAGTGACCGCAGCTGTGTTCAGCGCCAGTCTGCTGCTGCTCTACTCGGCTTCCACCCTCTATCACTCGGCCAGGCATCCACTGGTTCGCCGCCGCCTCAAGGTGTTTGATCACTGTGCGATTTTTTTGTTGATCGCCGGTACCTATACACCTTTCACCCTGGTTGGTCTGGGCGGGGGCTGGGGCTGGTCCCTGTTCGGTGTGATCTGGGGAATGGCAGCCCTGGGCATTGTATTGAAGCTCTTTTTCACTGGGCGATACAAATTGCTATCCACCGCTACCTATATTGCCATGGGCTGGCTGGCCATTATCGCGGTGGTACCCATGACCCGGGAATTGCATCCCATGGCCCTGACCTGGCTGCTGATAGGTGGGGTGACCTATACCCTGGGAACCATTTTCTACCACAACCGCCGAGTTCCCTATAGCCATGCGATTTGGCACCTCTTCGTGCTGGGAGGCAGCCTCTGTCACTTCACTGCGGTGAGCTTTCAACTGCTCACTTGATGTGTGGCGAGCGCCGCTCGAATAGCAGGGTGTCCCGCCATTCCCCATTCATCTGGGCGATTTTCTCCCGATAGCCCACCTGCCTGAAGCCATGGGCTTCAAACAGTTGGATGCTGGGCCGGTTTTCGGGGAAGACCACCGCCTGAAGGGTCCAGAGGCAATAGGTCTCGGAAAATCGAATCAGATCTGCCAGTATCCGGGCGCCCAGGCCGTGGCCCCTGGATTCAGGGGCCACATAGAGCTGAACCTCGGCCACACCCCGATAGCAGTAACGGGTGCTGGTGGGGGCCAAGGCACCCCATGCCGCTATTCGCCCCATATCATCATGGATGACGGTGATCGACTCCGGGTGCTTGCTGCGGGTGAAATCGTCCCAGCATTGCGGCAAGGTTGCCTCGGTTTCAAAACTGGCCTGACCGGTGGCGATGCCGGCCAGGAAAATCGATCGCATGGCCGGCCAGTCCTCAGCCCGGGCGGCTCGCAGCCCGTGTGAAGACCGGATCATGCCGTTGCCCCCGCATCGAGCTTTTTCAGTGCTTCTTCAGGTGTTGTCGCACGGCTCATGTGATCCCGGTGTCGGGCATCCATGAAACCGTGTTCCACGGCATTGTCCAGCCAATTCAGCAGTGGCCGGAAAAAGTTGCCCGTTTCCAGCAGGCAAACCGGCTTGTCGATCAGGCCCAGTTGCTGCCAAGTCAGCACTTCAAATAATTCATCCAGAGTGCCGAGACCACCGGGCAGAATAATAAAACCGTCAGAGAGGTCGATCATGCGCTGTTTTCGGCTGAGCATGTCGGAAACCACTTCCAGGCGGTGCAGTTTTTCATGAGCGACTTCCCGAGCCATCAATGACTCCGGGATCACGCCAATGACTTCACCGCCCTCTGCCAGGCTGGCGTCTGCCAGGGCCCCCATCAGGCCCACGCGGCCGCCCCCGAAAACCAGACGGCGTTTTTGTCGAGCCAGGGTTTGCCCAAGTTTTATGGCCTCTTCCCGATAGACAGGCAGGGTGCCTGGGCGGGAACCACAGAATACGCAGATGTTTTTCACTGCCTTACCCGATGTGCTTGATGAGTCAGGCGGCAGTGTACCAGTCTGCACAGTGGATCATGGCAGTGGGATGGGTTTGACGGGGAGGCTTATTCAGCGACAGGGTGAATTCGGCCCTGTATCAATCGGCCTTCTTGCTGATAGACTTTTTGGGTCGCCCGATGGGGCGATTGGGACGACCATTGGCATCGTAGCGTTCCGGCCAGATGGCTTCTGGAGCCAGGTCGAGTGCTTCGGCAATCGCCCGTTCCATACGGGGGTAGGGTTTTCGCAGGGCAAGAATGGGTGCATCGCGAGAAACACCATGCTCCCGTGCCACCTGGGCCAGGGAAGATCCCCGGCGGCGAAGCTGTTGTTTGATCCATTCCCGGCGTAAAGCGGAGTCGGCTCGAATATGTTTGGGCAGTTGCGTTGACATGGACGTCTTCTAGCAGGGTGCTGCGACAGTATTGAGCAGTATCTTGCCAATTTATGGGAAACATTGCCACCAGGACACGTGGCCTGCAGCCATTATCACGAATAAATATGGCGCAGAGACCCAAATTCAATGGGTCAAATGTTTGCAAGGCAGCCATTGGGAGTAGGGATATGTTGAAGACTCGCCTGAGGAAATGCGCGGAATTGGTCGGAAACGGAGCCAGCCTGGCGCGCGCCACCGGGATACCGCGCCGCACACTGGAGACCTATCTATCTGGTACGGCCGAACCCAAGGCTTCCCGGTTGGCGGATATTGCACGGGTTGCCGGCGTGTCCGGTCATTGGTTGCTGACCGGAGAAGGAACCTCGAGGTCCAACGGGGGCGAACCCGTCTCTGAATTTCAGTTGGTTCAACGCCCAGCAGTGAGCAAGGCAGATCCACCGCGAAGGGCAGGTGAAGTGGCCGGCAATGGTGGTCTGGGTTTTCAGCGGGAATGGATTGCCCGGCAGGGGTGGGAGGAAAGGCATCTGAGATTACTGGAGGCCCATGGCGATTCCATGGTGCCGACGATCTGCGATGGCTCCCTGTTGCTGGTGGATGTAAGTGTCAACATATTGCAGGAAGAGGGCATTTTTCTTCTTGAGGTGGACGATATTCTGCTTTTGCGGCGCCTGCAGTTCGATGTGGAAGGTGGTGTTCTGGCTGTAAATGACAATCCAGCCTATCGGGAGCAGTATCTGCGCAAGGCGCACAAGGATGAGCTCAGTGTCTATGGCAAAGTGGTTTGGGTGGGCAATCGGATTGCCTAAAGGGCCAGGTGAGTCGTTGATGGAATGCGAGTGAAAAAAACGGTCGCCATGGTCTACTCTTAGGGGAAATTGGACCAATAGGAGCTTAATGTATGCCGATACAGCGCATTGTGGGCATCGTGTTGATTGTGGTCGGGTTGCTGCTGATTTACTTCGGTTGGCAATCCACCGAATCACTGACCGAACAGGCCCGGGAGGAAGTGACCGGTCGCTACAGTGATGAAACGACTTGGTACTTGGTGGGTGGTGCGGCGGCGGCTGTGGCCGGACTGCTGTTGACGGTGTTTGGCGGTCGTAAAGGCTGAAGCCCCGCCAATTCGATGCAATCTGGGCCGCGTCCCGAGAGGGGCGCGGTTTTTTTGGTTCAGAATTTTGGGTTCGGAGGGGGCTTTCTTTCTGCCGAGGGATTATTTTTAATTCTTCTTTGTATGATTATTGTATATTTCATGTACATGATCTACATTCTATTTGCGGTTGTTGTACGGAGTGTATAGGTTTTGCCTCACTCCGGACCGAAATTGACCGCCTTAACCAGGAGGATTGAGAGATGACCCTATACAGAAAAATACTGTTGGCCCTGTTGCTGAGCTTTTTCACCATTGGCGGCAGTGGCTGTTTCAGCTCATCCAGTAGTTCCAGCGATGACGATGGCAATGGAAATGGCGACGACAATGGCGAGGCTGAAGTGACCGCTCAGCTGAGGGCTTACCACGCCTCGCCCGATGCCGGTGAGGTTGATATCTTTGTTGGCGAGGAGAGAGTGGCGGAGGGAGTCAGTTTTCCCGCAGCCAGCGCCTATCTGGAAGTGCCTGCCAGCGCATTGACCGTTTCTATCGTGGCTGCGGGTGGTGATCTGGAAGATGCGGTGTTAAGCGCTGAAGTGAGTCTTTCCGAGGATGGGCAGTACACCCTGATTGTCTGGGGGTCGGTGGAATCGGAGAATCTGGATACTGCCTTGGTGGACGACAGTAATGAGGGGGTAAGCGATGGTTTCGTCAAGGTTCGGCCCGCCCATCTGGCTGTGGGTGCCCCCAACGTGGACCTTTATGTCACCGGTCTGGATGACGCCCTGGATGAGGCAGAGCCGGTAGCCGAAAACCTGGCCTTTGGTGACATCGCGGATGCTTACATCGAGGCGCCCGCTGAGGTTAGTCGGCTGCGAGTGACGGCCGCCGGAGACTCCGAGACGGTCATTTATGACTATGTGGCGGATTTCCCGCAGTTTGAAGGGGCTTCCTTGCTGGCTGGTGCCCTTAACGCAGATGCGGGCTTTTCGCCCATATTGATCGGTGCGGCAACCGGTTCCGATAGCCTACCTTTCCTGCCGCTGATCGATCAGCAATCGGAGCTGCGTGCCGTGCATGGCAGTCCGGACGCTGGTGATGTCACCGTGGAGGTTCAGCGGGCCGGAGAAGACAATAACTGGATGACTCTGGTCACCGGATTGTCCTATCGAGAGGACACCGGTTATGCCCGCATCCTGGGCGACTTCGAATACGAAGCGCGGGTGGTTCTGGAAGGCAGTGGCACGGCCGTCCCACTTGAAAATATCGAGCCCCAGCCGGGTAATGCCTATTCGGTATTTGCCCTGGGCAGCGTTGATGATGGAACGGTGGCGTTCCTGGTGGAAGCCGACCGGGTCGGTCCCGCTGAGGAAGGCGAGAGTGCTCTGCGTGCGGTGCACGGCATTGCTGGTGGTCCCACCGTGGATGTTGAAGCCGATGGTGCTGCCGTGATCGAAGCGCTGGAAGAACTGACTGCCAGCAGCTTTTTGGATGTGGCGGCTGGTGAGTACTCGGTGGAAGTCGTGACCTCGGATGGCGGTGACAATGTCATCGGTCCGGCTGATCTGGCACTCGGTGAAGGCAATGTCTATACCGTCGTTGCACTGCCCGTGGATGAAAGCGGTACCGAAGAAGCAAACCTGCTGATCATTCTGGACCGCAGTCCAGAATGATTCCTGGCCCGACTGGCAAGGCCGGTACCCTTCTCGGGTGCCGGTCTTCTTTTTTATGCCACCATCGGGTCAACTCGACCGAAATTCTCATTTCAATCTCCTCTTGTAGAGACCATAATTTGTCATATAGAAGGTGCTCGAGGTTGCCAATGCGGCGGTGGTGAGTGCCTGGCGTGTTTTGAGGATTCGTCAAGAGGAAGGCCCCATGAAAAAAATGCTTTGTCGAGGTGTACTGGTGTCGGCGGCCATTGCGGGATCCGCCAGTGTGCTGGCCGAGCCTTATCTTCCGTCCGACCCCAGGGCGCTGGGTATGGGTGGTGCTTCCACTGCGACAGCGGAAGGCCCGAACTCGGTACTTTATAACTCCGCCTTGGCCTCACCCAATATGCGCAATTATCGCTCGGGTTTCGCTTTCCCGACCTTGGGGGTTTCGGTGGCGGACCGGGACAATTTCATTGATGCCTATGATGACTACGATGACAGCAACGTGGTCGATCGCATTGGTGATGATATCGGTACTTTCAACAATACTTTTGAGATGATTCGAGCTCGGATCGATGATGACGCCTACGACAGTAATGAGGCCTTGGAGTCGGATATTGCGTTGTTGTCGAATGATCTGGGGCAGGTCAGCATGACTCAAGAGGAGCTGGAAGAGCGAATCGCGGCCATGTCTGACAAGCCCCTGACCTTCGATCTGCGAGGCTCGGGGAGCTTTGGAACCCGCATCGGACAATGGGGAACCGGTCTGCACTATCAATCCCGGGCCTATGCCGGTGGTGCCTTCCAGCTGGATCCCAATGACTTTGGCCTGGTGGGATCCGCCTTCGATCAGGCGTCCGGTATTGTCGGGTGTCTGGAAGAAGCCGCCGAAGGCAGTGATCCCGACCAGGATCGCCTGGAAGAATGCCGGGACCGGGAGTTGCCTGACGATCAAACCGTGGATGAATTTCTCTCGGAGTTCCAGTTCCAGGGCGCGATATTGAGTGAATTCGGCCTGACCTTTGCCCGGGACTTCCAGATTGCCGGTCGGGAAGTGGCCTTCGGCGTGACTCCAAAGGTGATCGATGTCAGCACCTTTGATTATGTGGTTGGGGTGCAAGATGAGCGTGATGTGGATATTGATGACAGGGAACGGAGTCATGGCAGCCTGTTTAATGTGGACCTGGGTTTTGCCATGCCCATTCGGGATGACATGCGCATCGGCGCCACCGTCAAGAACCTGATTCCCGAAACCTTTGAGACCATCGAAGGCAATGAGATTGACCTGGAGCCACAGGTCAGGGTGGGCTTCAGCTGGGACCGGCGGATGTTCACCCTGGCCACGGACCTGGATCTCACCGAGAACAAGCCCATGGGTTTCGGGCCTGACACTCGTTTCCTGTCCCTGGGTGGTGAGTTGCGCCCCCTCCAGTGGCTTCAGTTGCGAGCCGGTTATCGCATGAACCTTGCTGATTCGGACATCATCGATGATGTGGCATCCTTTGGGGTCGGTTTCGCGCCAGGGCCGGTACGCGTGGATCTCGGCGTCGCCAGCAGCAGCCGGGAAGTGGCGGCGTATATGCAGTTCGGTCTCAGCTTTGGTGGTTGATCGGCACCCATGAGCGATGACCATTCGGGACAAGTGGGCATCCTGGTTTTCGACCAGGTGGAAGTGCTGGATTTTGCCGGACCTTATGAGGTCTTCTCAGTGGCCCGGCGAGCATCAGATCGGCGCCAGGGCAGTACCTCTCCCTGTCCGCCGGTATTGCTGGGGACTTCCACCGAGGCGGTGACGGCGACCGGAGGCATGCGGGTCCTTCCGGACCAGCCCCTTGGGGCGGTTTCGGGTCTGCGGGCCTTGATCGTGCCGGGGGGCTATGGCGTGCGGGTCCTGATGGAAGATTCTGCGGTCATTGCCACTCTGCGGGCGCTTCAGCCGCAACTGGACGTACTCATGTCCGTCTGCACCGGTGCTGCGGTACTGGCCCGGGCCGGTTTGCTGGACGGACGTTCGGCTACCACTCATAAGCGTTATCTGGACTGGTTGAGCGAGCTGGCACCCGATTGTCACCTGGTACGTGAGCGGCGGGTGGTGGATGACGGCAACCTGATCACCGCGGCGGGCATTTCCGCCGGCATTGATGCGGCCCTTCACCTGCTGGCCCGCTGGGAGGGCCAGGCAGTCGCCGACGAGACCGCCGATTACATGGAGTACCGACCCCCTGCCTGTCCATGAAAAAAGCCGCTGTAGCCAGAAGCTGCAGCGGCTTTTTTATTGTTTTGCCGGGACGAATTTAGCGTTCCAGCATATCCAGCTTGCCGGGTTTTCCATCCCAGTCGTCGGCGTCTTCCGGCGGCTCTTTCTTCTCCGTGAGTACCGGCCAGTCCTGGGATAGTTCCTCGTTGAGTTCCAGGAAATGCTCCTGTCCCTCGGGTAGGTCATCTTCCGAGAGGATGGCTTCGGCCGGGCATTCCGGTTCACAAAGCGTGCAGTCGATGCACTCTTCCGGGTCAATCACCAGCATGTTGGGGCCTTCGTGGAAGCAATCCACCGGGCACACCTCCACGCAGTCGGTGTATTTGCACTTGATGCAGTTTTCGGTCACCACATAGGTCATGAGGTCGGCTCCCCTGACTGGATTATTATCATGTTGAAAGACTCTGCCCCTATTGTGCCATAGCTGGCCGGCCGGATTCGCGCCTGGCCCGGCCAGAGGCATGATTCAGCTATCGCCCCCCGCAGGGGGTGTCGGGTGCATGGGGCGGCGTACATCCTGGATATGAAAATCCTCTCTGTCGCGATCCAAATCCGCGAAATAGGACTCCAAACAGAAACGAATACTGGGAAAGGCCAGCTCATCCCAGGGGATTTCCGTCCGGCGGAACAGAGCCACTTCCAGGCTTTCCTCGCCGGCGGCGAAATCCGCCTGATTCATTTGGGCCCGATACATGAGATGGATCTGGTTCACATGCACCACATGGGTCATGGACAGGGCGCTGCCGATGGTCACCTCGGCACAGGCCTCTTCCCGGGTCTCCCGGGCCGCCCCCTCCCGGGTGGTCTCATCGTTTTCCAGGAAACCCGCCGGCACCGTCCAGTAACCGTGCCGGGGCTCGATGGCACGTCGGCACAGCAATATTCTGTCCTGCCATTGGGGCACGCAGCCTACCACTACACGGGGGTTTCGGTAATGGATGGTGCCGCAGTGATTGCAGACATAGCGGGGGAGGCTGTCACCCTCGGGAATTCGCACACTGATTGGGGTGGCGCACTCGGAACAGTATTTCATGTCGTTTATCGACAAAGGCCGGGGAGGCCGGAAGGATCACCGGCGGGGCCCCGCGCGGGACGGGAAATGGTGCCCGGGGTCGGACTCGAACCGACATGGCCTTGCGGCCGGGGGATTTTGAATCCCCTGCGTCTACCAATTTCGCCACCCGGGCGACGAAGGCGAAAAGATACCATGTTGCTCCCCCTTTCAGCTAGTGGCATACGGCTGACCGGTGACCGCGCTTCCAAGACGGCGGGATGGTAAGATTCGCGTCGCCATGAAACAGCGTAGCGATTACCAATTCGATCTCCCCGAAGAGCTCATCGCCCAGATGCCACTGCCTGAGCGCTCCGCCAGCCGTCTGTTGCACCTGGATGGCCGCTCGGGCGAGTGTCAGGATCGTCGCTTCCGGGATCTACCGGCCTTGCTGGCGCCGGATGATTTGCTGGTTTTTAATGACACCCGGGTTGTTCCGGCCCGGATGCGGGGTCACCGGGCCACCGGGGGGCGGGTGGAAGTGCTGGTGGAACGAGTCATTGGCGATAATCGTTGTCTGGCCAATGTGCGGGCCAGCAATGCCCCGCCGATTGGTGCGGATATCCTGATCGGTGATTTGGGCCGCTTGACGGTCGTGGGCCGTGAAGCAGGCCTTTTTGAGCTGGTGTTGGCTGAGGGTAGCTTGGCCGATCTCATGCAGCAGGCCGGCCACATGCCGTTGCCCCCCTATATTCAGCGCGAGGATACCGAGCTCGATTGGAGTCGCTATCAGACGGTGTATGCAAACAAACCCGGTGCCGTGGCAGCACCCACGGCCGGGCTGCATTTTGATCAGGAAACCCTGGATGCCCTCGATGCCAAGGGCGTGCGCCAGGCCCGAGTGACCTTGCATGTGGGGGCGGGCACCTTTCAGCCGGTCCGGGTCGAGGATCTGGATGCCCATCATATGCACAGTGAATGGTTGTCCGTGTCCGAAGCCACCTGCGAGGCCGTTCGGGAGACCCGGGCGCGAGGCAAACGGGTGGTGGCGGTGGGCACCACGGCGGTGCGTTCCCTGGAAACGGCGGCCGCCGGCGGGGTGCTTGAGCCCTTTGAAGGCGAGACCCAGTTGTTCATCCGCCCCGGCTATCGTTTTCGGGTGGTGGATCGTCTGATCACCAATTTCCACCTGCCCGAGTCCACTTTGTTAATGCTGGTGTGCGCCTTTGGTGGCTATGAACAAACCCTGGCCGCCTACCGTCACGCCGTGGAAAAGCGCTACCGCTTTTTCAGCTACGGCGATGCCATGTTGATCGATCCACGAACCCAGGAAGAGAAACCCTGTTAACCGGGAGCACGATCCTTGCAATTTGAACTGCTAAAACGAGACGGTCGGGCCCGGCGCGGGCGTCTGACCTTTGAGCGGGGTTCGGTGGAAACTCCTGCCTTCATGCCGGTGGGAACCTACGGCACGGTCAAGGCCATGCTGCCCGAGGAATTGAGAGAGCTGGGGGCGGAGATCGTGTTGGGCAATACCTTCCATCTGATGCTCCGGCCGGGCACCGAAATCATCGAAAAACACGGGGATCTCCACGATTTCATGCACTGGGAAGGGCCGATCCTCACCGATTCCGGTGGTTTCCAGGTGTTCAGCCTGGCCCAGCGGCGCAAAATCACCGAAGCCGGGGTGGAATTCGCCTCACCGGTGGACGGCGCCCGGGTCTTTCTGGGGCCGGAGGAATCCATGCAGGTCCAGCGGGCCCTGGGCTCGGATATCGTCATGATCTTTGACGAATGCACGCCCTATCCGGCCAGCCATGACCAGGCCCGGGAATCCATGGAGTTGTCTCTGCGCTGGGCCCGCCGTTCCAAGGAGGCCCACGCAGACAATCCCTCGGCCCTGTTCGGCATCGTCCAGGGGGGCATGCACGGCGACCTTCGCCAGCGCTCCCTGGCCGGCCTGCGGGAGATCGGCTTTGACGGCTATGCCGTGGGCGGCCTGTCGGTGGGTGAGGAAAAAGCCGAGCGGGATCAGGTGCTTGACGTGCTGGACCCGGAACTCCCTGTGGACCGGCCCCGCTATCTCATGGGGGTGGGGACGCCGGAAGACCTGGTGGAGTGCGTGCGTCGAGGCATCGATATGTTCGACTGCGTGTTGCCCACCCGCAACGCGCGCACCGGCTTTCTCTACACCCACGACGGCCTGGTCAAGATCCGTCATGCCCGGCACAAGGACGATACCGGCCCCCTGGACCCCCACTGTGATTGCTATACCTGCCGCCATTACAGCCGCGCCTATCTGCGGCATCTGGATAAATGCGGCGAGGTTCTGTCCGCGCGGCTGAATACCATCCATAATCTGCATTATTATCAGAGCTTGATGCGGGGAATGCGGGAAGCGATCAACTCTGGTACCTTTGGCGGTTTTGTCGAGGCCTTTTACGCGCGGCGCGGCAAAGCGGTGCCGCCGCTCGAGGGGCCGGCGCCTTGAAACGGGCGTTGACCGCACCCACTTACTTGTTTTTCATGAGGTAATCGCAAATGGATCTCTTTATCGCTACAGCTCACGCCCAGGATGCGGCCGGTCAGGAGGGCAATCCCTGGTTTAGCCTGATCTTCATGGGCCTGATCATCGTCCTGTTCTACTTTCTGCTGATTCGTCCCCAGACCAAGCGCCAGAAAGAACATCGCCAGATGGTGGATGCCCTCAAGGAAGGGGATGAGGTGGTCACCCAGGGCGGAATTCTTGGCCGCATCGAGAAAGTGGACGAGCAGTTCGTCACTTTGGATGTGGGGGGCGGGCAGAAGCTCCACGTACAGCGTCACGCCGTGGGTGCCCTGGTTCCCAAGGGCACCTTCGAGGAAAAATAAGGTAACACCATGATCAATCAATTCCCGGCCTGGAAAAACCTGCTGGTCGTCGTCGTGCTCACCGTGGGCGTGGTGCTGGCTTTGCCCAACATCTTCGGTGAGGACCCCTCCGTTCAAGTCGGTGGAACCGATCGCGCCGAGCTCGATCAGGCCGCCATGGAGCGCATTCTCACCGTCCTTGAGGAGGAAGAGGGTTTGGTCCCCCATCGCTACGGCATGGAGGAAGGCCAGCTGGTGCTTCGCTTCGAGGACGGCGAGCAGCAGGATCGGGCCCAGGTCCGACTGCGGGCCGAACTGGGCCGGGATTTTCAGGTAGCGGTCTACCAGGCTCCGGCCATGCCCGACTGGATGCGCGAGATCGGTCTCAGACCCATGAATCTGGGTCTGGACCTGCGTGGCGGGGTGCACTTCCTGCTGCAGGTGGATATGGAGGCGGTCGTGGAGCAGGCTGTGGAGCGCTTTGACGGCAATGTACGTTCCCTGCTCCGGGACGAGCGAATCCGCTACACCGGGATTGAACAGGGCGAGCGAGGCTTCACCGTCTATCTGCGGGATGACGGCCAGCGGTCTAGCACTCTGGACCGACTGAGCCGGGAATTCCCCGAGCTGGACGTTTCCGAGGGTGATGAAGCCAACGCCATTCGGGTGGTGATCAGTGATGATGAGATCGAGGAAGCCCAGCGCAATGCCCTGGAGCAGAACCGCACCACCCTGCGTAATCGTGTGGATGAACTGGGCGTAGCCGAGCCCCTGGTTCAGCGCCAGAACCCGGACCGGATCGTGGTCCAGCTGCCCGGTGTGCAGGACACCACCCGGGCCAAGGACATCCTCGGTGCCACCGCCCAGCTGGAATTCCGCTTGGTGGACGAAGACAACGATCCCTATCGGGCCGAGGAGACGGGCCGGGTGCCGCCGGGCTCGAGGCTCTATCAGCACCGGGATGGTTATCCCGTGCTGCTCAAACGGGATGTGATTGCCACCGGGGATCAGCTCACCGGTGCAGGCACTGGTTTTGATGAAGACAGCGGCCGGCCCATGGTAACCGTGAACCTGGATTCCCAGGGGGGGCGCCGCATGGGCGAGACCACCCGGGAGAACCTGGGGCGCGGCATGGCCGTGGTCTACCGGGAGCGGGTGACCGAAACCCGAATCGAGAACGGCGAAGAGGTTCGGGAATCCCAGGAAGTGGAGGAGGTCATCAGTGTGGCCACCATCCAGGGGATTTTCAGCAACCGCTTCCGCATTACCAACCTGGAAGGCGATCAGGCCCGCAATCTGGCCCTGCTGCTCCGGGCGGGCGCACTGGCCGCGCCGGTGGATATCATCGAGGAACGGACCGTGGGTGCCAGCCTGGGGCAGGACAACATCGAAGCCGGCATCATGGCCATCTCCTTCGGTTTCCTGCTGGTGGTCATCTTCATGTTGATCTACTACAAGGTCTTCGGCCTGGTGGCCAATCTCGCCCTGTTCTTCAACCTGATCATGGTGGTGGGCCTGCTGTCGGCCCTGGGGGCCACCCTGACCCTGCCGGGGATTGCCGGCATCGTGCTGACGGTGGGCATGGCGGTGGATGCCAATGTGCTGATCTTCGAGCGGATTCGTGAGGAGATCAAGGCGGGCAATACGCCCCAGGCGGCTATTTTCTCGGGTTATGAGAAGGCCTTCTCCACCATTGCGGATGCCAACATCACCACATTGATCGCGGCCCTGGTGCTGTTCAGCTTCGGCACCGGCCCGATCCAGGGCTTTGCCATCACCCTGTCGCTGGGGATTATGTGCTCCATGTTCACCGCCATTCTCGGTACGCGAGCCGCAGTGAACCTGATTTACGGCAACCGCAAGGTGAAGGCGCTCAGCATCTGAGCCGGCCACAGGATTCGGAGTAAAAACTGATGGATTTTATTAAGAAGACACCGAAGATCGATTTTGTCGGGCGCCGCAAGCGGATCCCGGCCATGGTCCTGTCGGCGGTGCTGATTGTGCTTTCCCTGGGTGCCCTGGGTGTGAAGGGCCTGAACTTCGGTATCGATTTTACCGGTGGTTTTCTGGTGGAAGTGGGGTATCCGGAAGCGGTGGAAATCCCCGTGGTGCGGGAAACCCTGATGGAGGCCGGTTTCGAGGAAGCCACGGTGACTACCTTCGGCACGGACCGGGAGATTCTCATCCGCCTGGCACCGGATGCTACCCCCGGTGATGAGGAGGGCGAGGGTGGCGAGGAAGCCCGGGCCCGGGTCAGTGACATGGTTCTCGAAGCCTTGCGGGCCCAGAATCCGGAAGTGGACATGCGCCGGGTGGAGTTTGTCGGCCCGCAGGTGGGCGCCGAGTTGGTGGAGCAGGGGGCCCTGGCCGTCCTGTTTGCCCTGATCGGCATCCTGATCTATGTTGCCTTCCGCTTCCAGTACAAGATGGCACCTGGAGCCATTGCCTGCCTGGTGCATGATGTGATCATTGTGCTGGGGGTCTTTGCCGTGACCCAGATTCAGTTCGATCTGAGTGTGCTGGCGGCCATCCTGGCGGTGATCGGTTATTCCCTCAACGACACCATTGTCTTGTTCGACCGTGTCCGGGAGAACTTCCCCAAGATGCGCAAGGCGGACAGTATCGATGTGATCAACCGCTCGGTGAACCAGATGCTCTCTCGAACCGTGGTGACCAGTGGGACGACATTGCTGGTGCTGCTGTCTCTGCTTCAGTTTGGTGGTGAGGTGATCTTCGGTTTTGCCTTGGCCCTGACAGTGGGTGTGATTGTCGGGACTTATTCCTCCATCTATGTGGCTGGCACCACGCTGATTCTCACGAATCTGAATCGGGAAGATTTGCTGCCCCCGAAGAAGGAAGGCGAGGAGCAGGAAAACACCGAAAGCGTGCCTTTCCAGCCCTGATCGAAAGGGAAAGAGCTAGGCACAAAAAAGCCCCCACTAATGGTGGGGGCTTTTTTATGGATCGGCTTTTGGCTCGGCGGTGCTTATTTCATTTCCGCCGGGAGGTGGGGGCGGATCAGGCGGCCCAGGGCTGCGAAGATCTTGGCGTTGCCGGCCATGATGTTGCCGGTATCCAGATAGTCGGTGCCGCCGGAAAGGCTGCCCACCATGCCGCCCGCTTCCCGGATCAGCAGGGAGCCAGCGGCGATATCCCAGGGCTTAAGCCCCATCTCCCAGAAACCGTCGATGCGGCCGGCGGCCAGCCAGGCCAGATCAATGGCCGCTGCCCCCGGTCGGCGGACACCGGCGGTCTTTTCGATCACGGCCCGGAACATGGCCATGTATTCGTCCAGGTAACGGTGATCGGTATAGGGGAAGCCGGTGCCGATAAGAGAACCTTCCAGGCTGTTCAGTTTGGCCACGCGGATACGCCGGTCATCCAGAAAGGCGCCGCCGCCCCGGCTGGCGGTGAACAGCTCCTGGCGGATGGGATCGTAAATGACGCCGTGCTCCAGCTTGCCCCGGTATTGGTAGGCAATGGAGACGGCGAACACGGGCAGGCCGTGAAGGAAATTGGTGGTGCCGTCCAGGGGGTCGATGATCCACTGGTGTTCCGAATCCCCCACCTGGCCCCGCTCCTCGGCGAGAAAGGCATGGTCCCGGTAATGGCGCTGGATGGTGCTGATGATGGCGCCTTCGGCCTCGTGATCCACATCCGTCACGAAGTCATTGCGGGCCTTGCTGGCGATGCTGATGGCATCCCGGTCACCCAGGCGGCGGCTAATGATGTCACCGGCATTTCGCGCGGCACGAACGGCAATATTCAACAGCGGGTGCATGGTGCTCCCGTCCTCCAGGCCAGTCTGTTAATGCGCCCCGGCCGGGTAGGGCTGGGGCGAAAGGGGCGCATAGGATAACATGCCTGCCCGAGTTCGCTGTCTGCTCATTTTTATCGCCGGAAGGAGAGAGTCTTGCGACTGGATACCCGCATCGTGCTGGTGGGAACCACCCATCCCGGAAATATCGGCTCGGCCGCCCGGGCCATGAAAACCATGGGCCTGCATGATCTGGCCTTGGTCAGTCCTCGCAAGCCCCCGGATGACGAGGCCCGGGCGCGGGCTTCCGGTGCGCTGGATGTGCTGGAGAATGCCCAAATCCATGAGGACCTGGATGCGGCCATCGCCGACTGTCATTTGGTGATCGGGGCCAGCGCCCGGACTCGGCGGTTGGGGGCCGAGCCGGTGGCACCCCCGGTGGCGGCCCGCTCGGTTGTTGAGTTGCCGCCAGGAACCCGGGCCGCCATCCTCCTGGGTCGGGAACGGACCGGTCTGACCAATGAGGAGCTGGACCGCTGCCACCAGTTGGTCCACATCCCGGCCAATCCCGATTACAGCTCCCTGAATCTGGCGGCGGCCACCCAGGTGCTGTCCTATGAACTTCGCATGGCGGCCTTGGCGGCCACCGGAGAGACTGGCTTGCCGGAACCTTCCCGGCGCAGCCAGCCCACGGCCACGGCCGAGGAGCTGGAGCATCTATACCAGCACTTTGAATCGGTCCTGGAGGAGTTGGGCTTTCTGGATCGCAGCAATCCCCGGCAGCTGATGCGTCGAATCCGTCGTCTGTTCGGCCGGGCCTTGCCGGACCGCAATGAGGTCAATATCTTCCGCGGGATTTTGAGTGCCGTTCAGGGGCGGGGCTCCGCTCCCCGCCGGGCGGCCGAGCGACGGGGGCAGCAGGACCCGGATTGATCAGGAGCTCGCCCGGCCCGGAGAGAAGTAGTTGGCCACATAGGCCTCGAAGCTGCCTTGCTCGGTCGCTTCCCGCTCTGCTTGCTGCTGCAGGGATTCCCGGGCCATGGTTTCCAGCCGGGCGCGGCTTTCATCAGGCAGTGGATGGGCGCGATGGTGTTGCATATGCTCATTGCTCAAGCGGTCGGCGAAGTCGGAAAAACTCTCCCCCCGCTCGCGCATGGTCTGCAGAATCCGGGCTGAAGGGGTTTGATCGGGATCCTCGAGTTTTTTCCATTGGTCGGCCAGGGCCTTGGCATATTTCCCATGGCCGTGATTGCTGTCCAGTAGCTGACAGACCCCTTCCATACCCTCCAGGATTTCCCGAGTCCAGCCGTAGAGACTGGTCTTGCCCCCCTTTCTCAGCAGCTTCAGGCCCGGCTGTCGTCCCCGGCAGGCGACCCGTTCCTGGTTGACATCAATTTCATGTTCTTCGCTCTCACTGAGTGGCGGGCTTTCCAGTAACAGGCAGTAGATCAAGAAGGCCTCAATGAAACGGAGCTGGGTTTCATTCACTCCCAAGGGATCAAAAGCGCTGACATCCAGGGCCCGGACCTCGATGTATTCCACCCCCCGGTCCCGCAGTGCCTGAACCGGGCGTTCGCCGGGCCGGGTGGGCTGCTTGGGCCGAATGAAGGAATAATATTCATTCTCGATCTGCAGCATATTGGCATTCAGCTGCCGCCATTCTCCGTCGACCTGGGTGCCGATTCGCTCGTACTCCGGTTCCGGGGTGGTGGTGGCCCGCTCCAGGGTGTCGGTGTAGCTCGCCAGATCGTTATAAGAGATGCCCAGCCGCGCCTGGTTCTTGTTCTTGTAGCCGATATCGCTCATGCGAAGGGAAGTACCCCAGGGCTCGTAGAGGGTATGGGCATCGAAGGACTCGAAATGGCTGCTGGCACCTTGCAGGAAAGACTTGCAGATGGCCGGCGAAGCGCCGAACAGAAAGGGGATCAGCCAGCCGGTGCGCTGGAAGTTGCGGATCAGCCCAAAATAGAAGGTATCCCGGGATTCCCGCAGCACCTTGGGGTCCTGGCTGCCGGTGAAAAGCCGCCAGAAGCTCTCAGGCAGAGAGAAGTTGTAATGCACACCGGAGATCACCTGCATGACCCGGCCATAGCGTTGCCCTAGGCCCTGGCGGTAAACATGGCGCATGCGGCCCCCATTGGACTGGCCGTACTCGGCAATGGGAATGTCCTCATCCCGCCCCATGACACAGGGCATGCTGGTGGCCCACAATCGCTCATTCTGGACATCCAGCACATGGGCCGTGAAGGCATGCAGGTCCTGCAGATGTGCCAGGGTCTGGTCCACACTGCCGAAAGGGGGCGTGACGAACTCCAGCAGTGCCTCGGAGTAGTCCGTGGTAATGTAGGGGTGCGTGAGTGCGGCACCCAGGGCAGGGGGGTGGGGGGTCATTGCAATACGGCCATCAGCGGTCACCCGCAGGCTTTCCTTCTCGATGCCGTGTAAACCGTTCTTCAGACAGTTGATGCAGCCCTGATCCCGTAGCCGGGCCAGTCGCTCTTCGACGCGCTGGGGCACGCGGCGCTCCTTTGTTCCGGGGTTGGTTGTCAGCGGACTGACATGATCGACTGCCTGGGGAATGGCGTCAAGGATCATGAATTGACAGCCGTCATAGCCACAATATGGGGCATTTCACCCACTTGTCGGGAATTTCGTCCCGCCCATGGAAGCGGGTACTGAATCGCTCGTGCCAAAGACTAGAGTAGTGGACATGAATCAACGCGGACTCACATTACTGGAACTGATGATCACCCTGGCGGTGGCGGGCGTGCTGTTCGCATTGGCGGCACCCAATTTCCGCACCATGGTCCAGAACAATCGCATCACCACCCAGGTGAATGAGTTTGTGACCGCCACCACCTATGCCCGTTCGGAGGCTATACGACGGGGCGGTTCGGTGACCCTCTGCCGGTCGATCGATCAGGCAACTTGTGCGGAAGATGGGGATGATTGGGCTGATGGCTGGGCCGTGATGGAAGGGACTCCCGGAGATTATGGAGAGGTTCTGCGGGTCTGGGATGCACTGACCGGCGATCCGGATATGGTCGAGCAGGCGGGGGAGAATGTGGTTGTTTTCGAGGGCAATGGCGCAGTCGACCGGTCTCTCGATATCCGCCACAACATACCGGCCTGTTCTGGCGATCAGGCCCGAAGGATTCGTCTGGATCGAACCGGTCGGACGAATGTGACAAGACAGGAATGTAATCCATGAACAGTGACAGGGTCCAACGCAGGGCGAGTGGAATCGGCCGGGGCCAGGGGGGCTTCAGCATGCTGGAGGTCCTGATCTCCCTGCTGGTTCTGAGCATTGGGCTGCTTGGACTGGCCAGTCTGCAGGTGGCGGGACTTCAGAATAATCACAGTGCCTATTTGCGTTCCCAGGCCACTTTGCTCAGCTACGAAATCGTGGACTCCATGCGGGCCAATCGTCAGGCGGCATTGCAAGGGGCCTATAACCTGGATAGCTATGGCGATACCCCTAATGGGAATGGTAACGAGGCAGTCACTTGGGACTTGGACGACTGGCTCAGTAATCTGGACAACACCCTTCCTGAAGGGCAAGGCCGAATCCGGGTGCAGTCGGATGGCAGAGTGACAGTCAGGGTGCGGTGGCTGGATGAGCGCCGCCCCGAGGATCTGGACGATACCGAAGAATGGACAGCAGCCGATCAGCGGCGGGAATTCCGTTATGCAACAGAACTTTAACCGAGAAAGGCGACCGGCGAGAAAGGCGCAATCCGGCTTGACGCTGGTTGAGCTGATGATTGCCGTGGCCATCGGCAGCGTGCTCATGATTGGCGTGATCCAGCTCTTTTCCGGCATGCGGGGTGCTTACTCCCTGAATGAGAGCATGTCCCGGGTTCAGGAGAATGGGCGATTTGCCATCGAGTACCTGAGTAGCGACCTACGCATGGCTGGCTATATGGGCTGTATGTCGAATTCAGGGCAGATGGATTTTTATGCCCACAATCTGGACGAGGACAGTGATTTTTTGACCAACTTCGCTGAAGGACTGCGTGGTTATGAGGCCCGGGGTACTGCCCCGGATGACGATGTCACCATTGAGGTCCTCAACCCGGATACTTCCACCAATCTTGGCGCCTGGAATCCGGCCCTCCCTGCCGAATTGTCTGATTCAGTCGTTGAAGGCACGGATGTCGTGGTAATCCGCTACATGGATTCTGATGGTGTCAATCTGGTGCCGCCCGTAACCACAGGCAGTCAATGGCATACCGATGGCGCGGACGATGATAATTACGCGCAGGACTCCCTGCTTTTGACCACCGATTGTGCTGGCCGGGCTGTTCTGTTTCGTCGCAATAACTCATCCAATAGTACTAATGTCCAGCCAAGCGGATCATTACCCTTCGAGTACCGCAATATGGGTGAGGAAGGGGAGATTGCCCGTGCTATCCAGGCGGCCTATTACATTGGCATTCCGGATTCCACCGGTGTTCCTACGCTCATGCGGCAAGTTATTGATGACACCAATGGCTCTGGCCTTAATACCGAGGCGGTGGAGTTGGTGCCGGGTGTTGAGCAAATGCAGATTCTCTATGGTGTGGACACCAGCGGAACCAAGGATGCCAGCGGCCATTTTTCAGTGGATCGCTATGTGACGGCCGACCAGGTGACCGCTGTGGCGGACTGGAACAATGTACGGGCCGTCCGGCTCAGCCTGTTGGTCCGCTCCGAGGCAAATCTGAGCGATGTGGATGACCCGGTTCGCGATTTCTCTCTCCAGCGGACCAATGTAGAGGTTGATATTCAGGATGAACTGGACCGCCGCAATCGTCGAACCTTCAATACAACGGTTCACCTGAGGAATCGGTAATGAGAAGCACGCAATTGGCTCATACTCGTGTTGTCGCTCCCTCCCGCCAGGGTGGGGCCGTGCTGCTTTTCAGTCTTATTGTGCTGTTGCTGCTCACCGTGATCGGTGTCACTGCCATGCAGACCACCACTTTGCAGGAACGGATGGCGGGTGGTCAGAGAGACCGGCACTTGGCGGTGCAGGGGGCTGAAGCGGCCGTACGTGAAGCAGAACGTTTCCTGCAGCAGGCCACCCTCCCTCAGTTTCTGGGAGCCGAGAATGGGCTTTATCACCACAACGACTATCCAGCTCCCAGTTGGCAGGATTTCGGCTGGGGTAGTGGCTATCGCAATTATGATGGCGGTGACATGGACGGTCTTTTGGCGGAAGCACCAGGCTACTATATTGAGCGGCTGCCTCCGGTGGCCAATCCAGACGGCTCTCTGGTTGGTGGTGAAGCCATTGAAGATACCGAGTTTTATAGAATCACGGCCCGTTCCACGGGGGGGAGCGGCCAGTCTGAAGTGATTGTGCAGGTCATATTCCGGCGATGATACGGTGTTGTTATTCCCGCGACAGCGATTTTGAACTGTACAGGCTTCCGGCCCAACAACAGGGGCAGGCATCATGAAAGTTGCTAAAAGGAAAATCTCGATGAAGCTGAGCGCGTTTGCGTTTGCCATGATTCTCGGTCTGATGGCCATGAATGTGGCATTCGCCAATATTGCCCGGGTTCCGCTTTTTGTCACCGAGGGAGGCTTGCCGCCCAATATCCTGTTCATTCCCGACACCTCGGAAAGTATGCAGGAAGGCTTGAGTCAGGGCCGGGTAGGCCTGGATTGGGATGAATGCTACCCCGGTCCTGATATGGATCCTGATGAATGTTTGGCAGGGGCACGACATGAAGACAGCAAGGCCAGCATTGTAAAGCGGGTGGGCCTGGAAATTATCGACGAGTTTGGCGAGTCTGGCCAGATCAATATGGGTTTGCTGTCGTACCAGCAATACCCGGCCAGTCATCGTCGTAATGATGTATTTCCCGGTCATGAGGTTGGCGGTCTTGGAACAGTGCGTTGGCGTCTCATGCATCGTATTGCTGACGCTCGCTTTTCCACCGACTCAGATCCCGATTTTTTTCAACCGGATCATGATGAAGCCTGGGATTCAGGTCTGAAACGGTTCCGGGAGCCCCACCCCACCCGTGACAATGCTTATATTTTCTATAATGTCGCGGTGCCAGGTTATCACCGGGAAACCTCCGGTAATTGGGAGAATGATGATCGGACGTATTTCTGTCGTTACACGGGCACGAATTTTTTGGAAGGCGATGAGTTTCCCTATGACTGTTATAACGACTTGCAAGTCTACGGCGACGATAATATTGCCTATCAAAATGAGTACCAAAGCTTCAATGTGACGCTAACTGACAGTATGCGGCAACGGGGTGTTGATAATTGGGGGGAGAACCTGGTCTATGTAGAGCTGGGTCAATTTGAGTGGAGAGCCAATGCCTCCCCTGGCCTGGGGTTTCTGCATGTGCCCTTGGGGGGGATAGATGAAGATGGCGAAGTGGAAGATGACCATTGGGATGCTATTCGGGATAAATTACAGCCTCAAAGGCATAACTGGTCGACAGGAGGTGGCGATGTTGTGAATGATCCTGATTGGCCGCTTATCGCTGCAGGCCTGACACCCCTGGAAGGAACTATGCATACTGCGCGGGATTACTTCTTGGGCGAGGAGGATTACTTCAGCCAGGAGCAGGGGCGGACCGACGACGATATGGATATCCCCCGTTCCTGTGATGCCAATGCGGCAATCTGGGTAACGGATGGGCTGCCTTCGGTGGATGCCAGCGGCAATGCTTTAGGTGAGAACCCCGTGGAGGCGATGCAGCGGGCAAGGGACGCGGTTGCAGACTTCCACGATGACACTGATGTGAGGACCTTTATTGTCGGTTTCGCTCTTCCGCCCGGGGTTGGTGATCTTTTTGAGGGGGTTGAAGGATTTGATACGGATAACCCACTGGATGTATTGGCTGAAGCAGGCGGAACAGGGTCTGCCTTTGATGCGGGATCTGAAGGAGAGCTTCAATCCATCATGGATGGCATCTTCGAGCTTGTTGTTAGTGATGCACGCTCCAGTGCGGCCTCCATTGCCACGAACTCCACCCGCTTGGATACTGAATCCTTGGCGTTTTTGGCTAGCTTTGATACTACAAACTGGTCGGGTGAGCTGGAGGCCTATGAAATTACCCAAGAGGGTGTGTTGGGTGACCTGCGCTGGGAAGCGGAAGACGGCATTCCTGATCCCTACAGTCGGCATGTCATTACCTGGGATCCTGACGATGGCGATACATTGTACTTTGAATGGGACCATCCTTCCGGGCGACATCTGACTGATGATCAAAAGGCTGCATTGAATCAGGAGCCCTATTCCAACGATGTTGATGGCCAGGGCCAAGACCGCCTTTATTGGCTGCGAGGTGACCAGACCAATGAAGGCGAGGGTGCCTTCAGGGAGCGTCAGCGGCTTCTGGGGGATATCGTCAACTCTGATCCGCTCTTCGTTCAGACTCAGGACTTCGGCTATTACCACGAAGAGAATTTTGAAGGGGGGCTCTATTACTTCGATCATGTGAGAGACATGCGAGAGCATCGCCCCATGCTGTATGTGGCCGCCAATGACGGCAAGCTGCACGGTTTTGATGCTGAAAATGGGGAAGAGGTTTTCGCCTATGTGCCCAATGCCATTATTCACAAGTTGAACAGACTGACGTCTGAGGACTATCAGCGAGAATACTTCTTTGACGGTTCGCCCCGGGTGGGTGATGTTTGGGATGGCAGTGACTGGCGTCGAATCCTGGTGGGTTCTTTTGCCGCCGGTGAGCGGGGCGTTTATGCTCTGGATATTACTGATCCAGAGTCTCCGGAAGTACTCTGGGAGGCGACTGCCGAGGATTATGATGATATTGGCTATGTGATTGGCGAGCCAAGCCTTGGTGTTACCCAGAGTGATGACTGGGTGGTGATAGTCCCTAGCGGCTATGGGAGCAACAACAACCGAGCAGCATTGACTTTCCTGGACCCGATCACGGGCAATGAGGTGGACACCTGGGCACCCGATGATGGTGACAACCCGGCGGGCAATGGCATGGCTTCGCCAGTGCCAGTGGATGTCAATGGTGACCGGAAGCTTGATCATCTCTATATGGGTGATCTTCAGGGGCAGCTCTGGCGCCTGGATCTTACTGGCAATAACTGGCGGGCACCCGATGGATTGCGTTCCGGCAATACGCCCTTGCCACTGTTTGTTGCTGAAGGACCGAATGAAGAAGTACAGCCCATTACGGTACGTCCACAGGTGGCGCGGTCACCCGAGGGAGATATCTTCGTCTACTTTGGTACCGGCAAGTATTTCGAGGATGAGGATAATCTCATTCCTAATAATCCACCGGTGCAATCGTTCTACGGAATCCGTGATGATGAATCCGAGGTTTCTCGAGGGGATTTGCTGGAGCAGGAAATCATCGATGAGATAGAGGATTTCGGTTTTGAACTGAGGGTTACCACCGAAAATGAAATCAGCGACGAGGATGGTTGGCTGCTGGATCTGGTCTCTCCAGTGGCCGGTCGCGAGGCAGAGCGGGTAATCTTCAATCCGGTGTTCCGCAATGGCCGAATCATCTTCACCACCATGATTCCGAGTGAAGATCCCTGTGCGGCAGGGGGGGACGGCTGGTTGATGGAGATTGATGCGTTCAGTGGTGGCCGCCTGGATTTCTCACCCTTCGATTTGTCCGGCGATGGCGAGTTTGGAGAAGATAGCTATGTAGAGGTGGAGATCGATGGTGAGATGGTTAGGGTGCCGATTAGCGGGATTCGCTCCGAGGTCGGGATTCCCACCACACCGGCCATCATCAGCGCCGGCCATGAGGAGTTTAAGATGATGATGGGCTCCGAGGCTGCGATGCAAGCTCTGCCGCCGGAGAAGGGTGATGACAGCCTGGGGCGTCAAAGCTGGCGCCAGAACCGATAAACCCGATACGTAATCAATCGACGGATGTGATGGCATGATGAGACAGCAGCAAGCGGGTTTTACCTTGATCGAGGTGGCGATTGTGGTGCTGATACTGGGCATCATTTCCGCCCTGGCCTATAACGGTTATCAGAGCCAGGCGGATCAGAGCCGTCGTTCGGATGCTCACCGGACGCTGACGGATATCGCCCAGCGCCTGGAACGGTGTTACACCCATCAGAATGACTATCAGGAATGCGTGAATGATGGGGATGACACCACTTGGGATTCCGCCGAGGGGCACTATGAGATATCTCTGAGTGAGCTTAATCGAAGCAGTTTTACACTGGTCGCCACGCCGCAGGGGTTTCATGCTGATCGAGATGCCAACCGTTGCAGCACCCTCACTCTGAGTCATACCGGCCGTCGTGATTCCACTGGCTCCCTGGAAAGGGAGGATTGCTGGGGGCTCTAGTTGTGCGCCCCAGTTAGTCGAGTTAGGCCAAGTGTTTGATGCTTGTACCCCTAAGCCCCGCCGAATTCTTTCGGTGGGGCTTTTTTATGGGTGGGGCCTGATTGAGTTGGCTCAGTGATTCAGGCAATCTGCCCATTGGCCAACTGCTTGGGCGTGAGGAGGCTTGGATGGCGAGTTTCTATCAGCAAGGCCCGACATTGCCCGCTTCCCTGGCGGCGGACGGGGCGCTGGATGCCTACCTCAAGCTGAGGCTGCCCGAGCGCTTGGCCGGTCAATGGCGAGGGCCTCTGGAGCGACTCTGGGCCCGCTCCCGTGATGAAATGGCCCCACTGGCCGCAGCAGCGGAAGCCAACCCGCCTGAGCATATTTCCTATGATCCCTGGGGCCGTCGAATCGACCTGATTCAGGTATGCCCTGAATGGCAAAAGCTGGAGGGCATCGCTTCAGAGGAGGGGGTGATTGCCACCGCCTACGAACGCGCTGACGGGGCCTGGTCCCGGGTGCATCAATTCCTTCGTCTTTATCTTTATCACCCCAACTCGGCCATTGCCTCCTGCCCCATGGCCATGACTGATGGAGCGGCGCGTGTATTGCAGCGTCATGGGGACGAAGATCTAAAGCGATGGGTGCTGCCCCGTCTGTTGAGCCGGGATTCGTCGCGGTTCTGGACAGCGGGGCAATGGATGACCGAACGGGGTGGGGGCTCGGATGTCTCCCGCAGTGAGACGATTGCCGTGCCCGAGGGCGATGAAGGTTATCGCCTGTACGGGGTGAAATGGTTTACCTCCGCCACCACCGCCCAGGTGGCCATGACCCTGGCCCGCGTGGAAGATGACCAGGGCCGGGATGAGAAGCTCAGCCTCTTTTTCGTAGAGGTGCGTGACCAGGCCGGGCAGCTTCGTAACATCCAGGTCAATCGATTGAAGGACAAGCTCGGGACCCGGGCCCTGCCCACGGCGGAGTTGACCCTTGAGGGCACCCCCGCCCGGCTGGTGGGCGAGCGGGGCCGGGGGGTGGCGACCATTGCCGATATCCTCAACATCACCCGGCTCTACAATGCCTGTTGTGCCGCCGGCTATATGGGCCAGGGCCTGGCCCTGGCCCGGGACTATGCCGGCAAGCGCGAGGCCTTCGGCAAGCCCTTGATTGAACATCCCTTGCACCGGGAGACCCTGGCCGATCTCACCGTTGAGCATGAGGTGGCTTTCCAGCTGGTGTTCGAATGTGCCCGTCTCTTGGGGCGGGAGGAGTGTGGTGAGGCCAGCGAGCGTGAGCTGACCTGCCTGCGCCTACTGACCCCGGTGACCAAGCTGTATACGGGCAAGCAGGTGGTGGCGGCCATTAGTGAGGTGCTGGAGGCCTTCGGCGGGGCCGGCTATGTGGAAGATACGCGGCTGCCGCAGCTACTTCGCAATGCCCAGGTTCTCCCCATCTGGGAGGGGACCACCAATGTGCTCAGCCTGGACCTGCTGCGGGCCATGCAGCGGAATGATGGCTGGACTCAATTGATCGATGCCCTGGATGCTCGATTGAAAGCCATTACGACGACGGCCTTCTCCCGGGAACGGGAAATCATCCAGGCCGAACTGAATACGCTCGCCCATTGGCCGGAACAGTTGCAAGCAGTCTCTTCCGAAGCGCTTCAGGCCAATGCCCGCAAGCTGGCTTTCCGCCTGGCGGCCCTGGTGGCCGCCGTGCTGCTATTGGAGCAAGCCGAACTGGCGGGTGAGGGTGATATGGGAGACCGCTATCAAGCCATCCTCAACCGTTGGCTGCGCCAGCGTTTGGGGTGCTCGGATCACGCCGCTTATCCGGCCGGGGAGGCGGTTCGTATTCTGGATATGGGGGGAGTGGACTGACGATGTTGCCGACCCTGGTTGCCTTGCTGGCCTTTCTGGCATTTTTCCTGGGCTGGCGCTTTTATTCCCGTTTCATCGCCCAAAAGCTGCTCAAGCTGGAGGATGACTTCCAGACCCCGGCCCATCAATACAACGACGGCCTGGATTTCGTGCCCACCAATCGATTCGTCCTTTGGGGGCATCACTTTACCTCCGTGGCCGGTGCGGCCCCTATCATCGGGCCGGCCATTGCCGTGATCTGGGGCTGGGGCCCGGCCCTGGCCTGGATCGTGGTGGGTACGGTGCTGATCGCCGGCATGCATGATTTCGGCACCCTCTGGGCCTCGGTGCGCCACCGGGCCCGCTCCATCGGCAGTATCGCCACCGAAGTGCTGGGCCCGCGAGCCCGCAGCCTGTTTCTGCTGATCATTTTCTTTCTGCTTTTGATGGTGAATGCGGTTTTTGCCGTGTCCATCGCCACCCTGTTCGTTAACTTCCCCAGCAGTGTCTTGCCCTACTGGCTGCAGATTCCCATTGCCATCACCATTGGCTTTCTGGCCTATCGCAGCCGCGTTCCCCTGATCTGGCCCTGCCTGATCGGCCTGGCCCTGATGGTGGGGCTGGTCTTTGTGGGAGCGGAGTTGCCCTTGAGTCTGCCGGAGAAAGCCGGGGGCGTGCCGGACGTGGCCTGGTGGGTGATCATCATGCTGGCCTATGGTGCCCTGGCCTCCCGTCTGCCGGTCTGGGTCCTGCTTCAACCCCGGGATTTTATCAACGCCCATCTATTGTTCCTGGGCCTGATTGTGATTTACCTGGGGCTGTTTCTGGGCCAGCCTGAGTTTGTGGCCCCCTTCTTTAATACCGAGGTGCCGGCGGATGCGCCGCCCTTGTTGCCTCTGTTATTTGTCACCATCGCCTGCGGGGCAATTTCCGGCTTTCACGGCCTGGTGAGTTCGGGGACCAGCGCCCGCCAGTTGGACCGGGAGCCGGATGCCCGTTTTGTGGGCTATTTGGGGGCCACCGGGGAAGGGCTGCTGGCACTGGCGGCCTTGCTGGCGGTCTCCGCCGGCTTCGCCACCCTGGGTGACTGGCAGAACCATTACGATTCCTGGGCGGCGGCCAGTGCCGGGGGTATTGCCGCCTTTATCACCGGCGCCGGCAATCTGCTGGCCAATCTGGGCCTGCCGACGATTATCGGCTCCACCCTGGTGGCCATCATGGTGGTGGCCTTCGCTGCCACCACCCTGGATACCTCCATGCGCCTGCAGCGTTTCATCCTGGCAGAGATTGGCCGGGACTACCGCCTACCGGCCCTGGCCAATGTGAACATCGCCACCGGTATCACCTTCCTCGCCTGTGTGGGCCTGGCCTTCGGCGCCGACCCGGACAATCCCGGCGGCGGGGGCATGGTGCTCTGGCCCCTGTTCGGCACCACCAATCAGCTCACTGCTGGGCTGTCCTTTCTGGTGCTCAGCCTGATTCTGGCCCGCCTGGGCCGGCCGGTGATCTATACCCTGCTTCCCTTTCTTTTCGTGGCCAGCATGACCACCTGGGCCATGCTGCATAATCTTTCGACCTATCTGGCCGATGAGAACTGGCTGCTGCTCTTGATTGGCAGCATGATCTTCTCTTTGAATATCTGGTTGATCCTGGAAGGCGCGGCCGCCGCCCGCCGACTGCGTCGGGAGAAGCAATATGGCTAGCCGCTGGCAGCGCCTGCTGCACGCCTATCAACGATTGTACGAGCAGGGTTTTCGCCGGGTCGTGGCCTTGGACCAGCGGCAACGGGATGACTTCTTTCGCCTGATGGTGATGTCGGAAAGCCTGGGTCTGCCCAATCCGGCGGCCTGGTATTGCCTGGAGCTGATGCCTTTGATGATCGAAGACTTTCACGACTGGCATCGGCGGATGGGCATGGAACATTCCCCCATCGGGGGCTTTCGATGCTGCTGAGCCAGCGCCTGTTGTTTCTGGGCGGCAAGGGCGGGGTGGGCAAGACCACCCTGGCCGCCGCCCTGGCCCTGGGCCTGGCCGAGCAGGGCGAGCGGGTGCTGCTGCTCTCCACCGACCCGGCCCATTCCCTTTCCGATTTGCTGGACCGGCCCTTGTCGGACAGGGCTACCCGGGTGGCTGACGGCCTCTATGCCCGGGAGCTGGACCCGGAACAGGCCCGGGATGCCTATCTGGATCAGGTGCGGGCCAATATTCGTCAATTCACCCAACCTGAATTTCTGCAGGAGGCCGAGCGCCAGATCACATTGGCCGGACAGCATCCCGGGGTGATGGAATCGGCCCTGTTTGAGGCCCTCTGTCGCAGCATGGATGAGCTGGACCAATGGGACCGGGTGATCGTGGATACCGCCCCCACCGGCCATACACTGCATTTATTGGGCCTGCCGGAGTCCATGTCCGCCTGGACCCGGGCCCTGATGCAGCGCCAGGGTGGCAATCGCCAGGCCGATCCCCAGGTGACGGCCCGCTGGGAAAAGGCCCGGGCCGTGATGGAGGCCCGCCAGGCCCTGTTCGAGCGGGTCAGGGACCGCCTCCAGGATGCCGAGACCACCGTCTTTCTGCTGGTGGTCAATGATGATCGGCTGAGCGTGCTGGAGGGGGCAAGGGCCAGGAAATCCCTGACCGAGGCCGGCGTTTCGGTGCCCCTGTGTCTGGTGAATCGCAGCGAGGCGGACTGGCCGGCCTCAGCACCGGCCATTGAGTCCCGCCTAGGGGGCTTGCCCCTCTACGGATTCACCCGTCAGTCCGTCTATCCCCAAGGGCTGTCCGGATTGCGGCCACTGGCTGATATCTTTAGCCGCCAGGGTTTGATTTGATCAGGCTTAGCTAATCGAGATCCACAATCACCGGATCATGGTCGGAGCTGCGCCAGGGGGCAGAGTCTTGGAATTGCAAAAAGGTCGGTTCATCGGCGTTGATGGACCAGAAATCCACCTGGCGAACATCGTCTTTGAGGGCGGGGCTGGCAATGGCGGTGTCCAGATAGCCGGATTCGCCGTGAAAAACGTAACTGTAACGGGCCTCCCGGGGCAGGGTTTGGGCCACCAGGTCTCGTAATCCGGCCTCGCGCAAGACCGTCACCGGATCCTCTCCGCCATAGCTATTGATATCGCCCAGGATCAAAACCCGGTCGGTCCCGGTGGCGGTCATTTTCTCCTCCAGGAAATCCACCAGAGCCCGGGCCTGGGCGGTGCGGCGTTCATTCCAGCAGCCCTGGCCTCTATCAATATCCCCCTCATCCGGGCAGGCGGTTTTGGCCTTGAAATGGATCACCACCACCAGTTTGCCGGGCCCCTCGTCCCGGAAACGGAAATGCCCGGCGATCAGGGGACGGTGATGCACCTGTCGCTCGTCGATAAAGGGCCCGGCCAGCAGCGAGACCTGGTCCGGTCGCCAAGCCAGGGCGGTGCGGATTGCGTCCGTGCCCACGGGCTCATCCAAGTCGAAATGGCGATAGGGCTGCTCGTCATCCGACAGCCGAGTCACCAGATCATCCACCGCCTCGGGCTTATTCTCGATTTCAACCAGCCCCAGCAGATCGGCATCCAGTCCTCGGGCCACAGCGGCCAGGGCCGAGCGCTGCCGGTCCAGGGTGGCGGAATCCGACGCTCCGCGTTCGCCTAGTGTCAGGAAATAATTCTCCACATTGAAGGCCGCCAGGCGGTAGCGGCCTTGCCGCTCCGGCGCCGCCGGGCGCGGGTTGGCGGATTCAAAGGCCAGGGTCTCCGGGTTCAGGGGGTGAATACGCCAGGCATCGAAGGCATGGGTCAGGATGCCTGTCAGTTCCGGTAGTTGATCACCCACCCGTCGACTGCCTTGATCATTCAGATAGGGGATGGGGTCCGGATTACGATTGTAGTTGGCATCATCCAGGATAATTCGGCGGGCCCGGTTCTCCTTGGCCATGGCCTCCCAGTCCTGATCGGGGATATTGCGGGGACGGAACAGGCGGCCGCCCACCGACAGCTCCAGACTGCCGTAGCGGGCCAGTTCGTAGTTGCCGGTGATGGTCAAGGTTCGCTCAATCTGGACCAGTACGCCCTCCAGGTCCCGCCAGTTGTCCCGTTCGGCTACCGGCAGATCCAGAGGATGGGGTTCGGGCAGGCCCGGCTCAGCACAGCCCAGCACCTGCTGGACCCGGTTGATTTGGCGTTGCCCGCGAAAACGGCCGGCCCGCCCAGCCACCAGGATTTCCTGCCCGGGCCGCAGGATGGAAAGATCCTCATCCAGGGAAGGGGCATAAACAAAGATGGCCCGGGGTGGGGTGGCCGATTCCGGCGGGGACTGGAGGTAAAAACCGTTGAGTCGCTCGTCCCCCAGAAAGGTGCCCGTCACCACGCCCCGGACCAGGAGGTTTTCGCCGTCCCAACGTGCCTCCCATTCGGCGGTTTCCGCAGCGCGCAGATCGCTGATGCTGGTCAACCCCGTGTCGGGGCAATCGGCATGCAGGGGAGCGGTGGCCAGCAGTACTAGCAGTGCAATCCATGGTTTCATAGGTGTTAGTCTGCCACGGAGCCAACGCCCTTGCGCGAACCGGGGGCGACAATGGTTGTCGGAATTTGCTGATATCATGGTGTCTTACCTTGGAAAGGCCGGGAGGCGGCATGCCGCAGAGACTGGACAATCGATTGGTGATCGGGATCTCCTCCCGCACCCTGTTCGATCTGGAAGACTCCCATGCCCGTTTTGAGCGGGAGGGGGTGGAAGCCTATTCCGCCTTTCAGATCGAACATGAAAACGACATTTTGGAACCGGGGGTGGCCTTTCCCTTGGTGCGCAAGCTGTTGCACCTGAATGAGGGGCGGGAAGACCCCCTGGTGGAAGTGATTCTGCTGTCCCGTAACAGCGCCGACACCGGCCTGCGGGTGTTCAATTCCATTGAGCATTACAAGCTCGGCATTACCCGGGCGGCCTTTACCAATGGCGAATCCCCCTGGCGGTATATCGGTTCCTTCGGGGCGGATCTTTTCCTGTCGGCCAACGGCAGCGATGTGGACGCCGCCCTTCGGGCCGGCTGTGCGGCCGCCACCCTGGTGCCTTCGGCGGCCGAGGCCAATGATACCGACCAGATCCGGATCGCCTTTGACGGTGACGCCGTTCTGTTCTCGGACGAGGCCGAGCGGATCTTCCGGGAGAAGGGCCTGGATGCCTTTCGCCAGTCAGAAAAATCCTCCGCTCGCCAAGCCCTGTCCGGCGGGCCTTTTCGCAACTTCCTCTCGGCTCTGCACCGGATTCAGCAGGCCTTTCCTATCGAGGACAGCCCCATTCGAACCGCCCTGGTCACCGCAAGGGATGCTCCCGCTCACGAGCGGGTGATTCGTACCTTGCGGGAATGGGATATTCGTATTGATGAAGCGATGTTCCTGGGCGGCATGGACAAAACCCCCTTCCTGCGCGCCTTCGGCGCCGACATCTTCTTTGACGATCAGCGGGCCCATGTGGAACGGGCCTCCGGGTCCGTGGCCACCGGCCATGTGCCCCACGGTATCGCCAACGAAAGCTGAAACAAGAACGGCAGGCCCCGGAAGAGAGCAGGGCGATGGGCTAGCGCAGAAGGTGCTGGCGAAGCCGGGCCAGGCGGTCCAGGGAAATCCCCAGGACATGGCCCAGGATCATCAGGCGATGAGCCAGGGTCACACGCCAAAAGCCGACCCGCTCCCAGTTACGGGCCGAGCTGACCGCCGCCTGCTTTAGCAGCCGCAGGCGGCCCTCTCTTCGCAGCCGCCCGACAAAGACATAATCCTCCATCACCGCCACCTCCGGAAAGCCTTCCATTCTCAAAAAGGCCTCCCGGCGACAGAACAGGCCCTGATCCCCATAAGGCCGTCTCAGCAGCCGACAGCGCAGGGCCACCAGACCCTCCAGCAGACGGTAACGCCAGGCGGAATGGTCCAGGCGAAAGCGAAAGGCCCCGCCCACCACCCGCGGGTCCACCAGCGCGGTCAGCAGGCTCTCGCGCCAGCCGGACGCCAGGGCGGTATCGGCATGCAAAAAGAGCAGGGCGGAATGGCGGGCCGCCCGGGCCCCCCGATTCATTTGCCGGGCCCGTCCGGGCTCACTGTGCAGGACCCGGGCCCCGGCCTGGGTGGCAAGGTCCGGGGTATCGTCATTGCTGCCGCCGTCCACCACGATGACTTCATCGGCCCCGTCTTCCCGTAATGCCTGAATCCGCGGACCAATGTGTTCGGCCTCATCAAGCACCGGCAGGATCACCGAGACCCCATCGGCCTTCTCCGGCCATTGTCGGCGATGGTCATACCAATGCTTTAGGTCGGCTGGCTCATCCACATCGTCCAGGGCCGGCAGCAGCTGCAGGGCCAGCCCTTCTTCCTGGGCCCGGGCCAGGGTGAGCCCCAGTATCTCCGGGCTGCCCCAGGGTAGATTCTGGAACAGTAGGGGCGGTGGCGGGGCGGACAGGCCGATCAGATAATAGCCTCCGTCCCGGGCCGGCCCCAGTACCAGGTCATGATCGGCCAGGCCTTCGAAAGCCGCAAGCAGTTGCTTGTCATCCAGGTCCGGGGCATCGCTGCCGATCAGTACATGGCGCTGTATGCCGTCTTCGCGGCCCTGGCGGAAACAGGCGTGCATACGCTCACCCAGGTCTCCGCCGGCTTGCGCGCAGAAGCGCAGCTCCCGGCCGTAGAAATGGGACGCCTGGTCAGGGTCGCCGGCGATGGCGATTTCAAAGTCGAGCTCGGGGAAGTGATGCTGCAGTAAGCGGCCATGGGTGATGGCCCGCAGCGACATCTCATGGTGGATCCGGGCGGCGCCCTCGGCACCCAGCTTGGGAATCAGGCGGGTCTTGCAGCGGCCGGCTTGCGGGATGCGGCTGAACAGGGTCAGCCGCATCCCGCACGGGTATTTCATCTCGTCATCGGACTTATTCGGCATCCGGTACCTGGCCGGATTCGAGCATCTCCTGGACCGGCTCGGCCAGGCTGGTCATGCCATGCTTGCGACCGATCTCCATGGCTTCCTCCACCGAGTGGTCTTCGATGAGCGCGGCCCGCAGGGCGAACATGGCCCCCACCCGGTTGCCACTGGCGCAGTGATAAAGGACGGGCTCGTCGCCGGCCGCGGAGACGGCCCGGTCAAAGGCGGAAACGGCCTGGCGGGTCAGGCCATCAGCCCCCGCTACCGGAATATGGATATAGAGCATGCCCAGATCGGTCACCACATCGGCTTCGGACCAGTCATCAAATTCGTCCGAGCCGCGAAAGTTGACCACCGTCTGGACCCCCTGCGCCTGCATTTCACGGAATTGTTCCTTGCTCGGTTGTCCGCCGATCAGGGTCTTCTCGTCCGGCTGCGTTTTGTGGGGGATATCCGGCATATTTCCGTCTCCGTTGTTGCCGAAGGCCAGTGGGGCGAGGCCCAGGGAGGCGGCCAACAGCATAATCATCAGAATAGGGCGCATGGTGTTCACCTGTGAGGATGATTCAAATGGATGTCTGACACTATATCAGTCGAGTCTAATATTTTGAACGCGCTTGTTAATTGAATGCTACGAATGCAAAGTTGATTCGAACTTTCACTATCTGGCAAAGGAGTCGGCATTGCCCACTGTCACCTTTTTTGGAGCGACCGGAGGCGTCACGGGTTCCTGTTTTTTGGTGGAAACGGCGCATCAGCGAATCTTGCTGGACTGCGGTCTGATCCAGGGCTCTTCGCGGGAAGAAGCCCGTAACGGGGAGCCCTTTCCCTTCGACCCGGCCAGTATTGACGGGGTGGTACTCAGCCATGCCCATCTGGATCATTCCGGGCGCCTGCCACAGCTGGTGCGGGATGGATTCAAGGGCTGGATTCATGTTCACAAGGCAGGCCGGGATATTGTCGAGATCCTGCTGGAAGATGCGGCCTGGTTGAGTGGCAAGGAGGCCAAGCAAACTTCCCGCAACAATCGCAACCGGGGCGAGGACGAGGTTGAGCCGCTCTTTACCCGTGAGGATGTGGCCATCTGCATGGACCGCATGGCACCGCTGGAATATCAGAAGCTCTACGAGATACTGCCCAATGTGCACCTGAAACTGCATGATGCCGGACATATTCTCGGCTCGGCAGTGGTGGAGCTGAGAACCCTGGAGAACGGCGCCGAGAAACGCCTGGTCTTTACCGGTGATCTGGGACAGAAGGGCAGCCCTTTGATGCGGGATTGGGAGCCTCTGGAATCGGCGGATCTGGTGTTGATGGAAAGCACCTATGGTGATCGCCTGCACCGTAGTCGCCGGGAAACCGAGCAGGAGATCAAGGAAATCCTGCAAAAGGCGGCCAATGGCCGCGGCAATGTTCTAATGCCCGCCTTTGCCGTGGGCCGGACCCAGGAGCTGCTTTATCTATTGGGCAAGCATTACAAGGACTGGGGGTTGGAAGGTTGGCAGATATTTCTGGATACGCCCCTGGGCATACGGGCCACCGAAATCCATGCCCGGCATGATCGTTACCTGCGTCCGGCGGCGGCGGACTGGGTTCGCGAGACCCGCTTTCGCTTTCCCAACCTGCGCATCACCGAGACGGCTGAGCAATCCATGGCCATCAACCGAATTCAAAGCGGTGCTATTGTCATCGCCGGCAGCGGCATGTGTACCGGCGGGCGTATTCGGCACCATTTCAAGCATCAATTGGGTCGTTCGGGCACCCAGGTCATCATTGCCGGCTTTCAGGCCGAGGGGACCCCGGGCCGTCAATTGGTGGACGGAGCGCCCAGCATCACGATTTGGGGGGAATCACTGCGGGTCGGGGCTCAGGTCCATACGGTGGGTGGGATTTCCGCCCATGCGGATCAGGACGGGCTTTGTGACTGGTTCCGTGGTTTCCGTCTGGCGCCGGCGGTGGCCCTGGTGCACGGGGAAGACTCGGCCCGCAAAGGGCTGGCCGATGTGCTCAAGGAACGCTTCTCGGTGGATGCCGCGGTTCCGGCACTGGGGGATAGGCTGGAATACTAGATCAGCTGTCTTTGATTTATATCAAGTGATCCGTGCCCAAACACACTATGCTGTAGTGAGGGTCATGCCGTGCATGGCCTTTAGAAAGTAATCAAAGAACCAGTGACAGGGTTCGTCAGGGAGGTTGAGGGGTGCTGAGTCTGCTGATTTTTCTCACCGGTGCCTGGGGGGCATCGGATTTCCCCGCAGAGGCCGGATATGCGTCCGGCGGTGAGCGGGCCTGTGTCATGTGTCACATCCCGGAGGATGACCATCCCCTGGCCGATATCCGCCACAGCCCCCACGGCTTGTCCGGTGATGACCGCAGTCCTGCCGCGCAACTCCAATGCCAGTCCTGCCATGGACCCAGCTTGGCTCATCTCTCGGTTCAGGACGGCCGCCGCCCGCCGCCGGCAGTGGCTTTCTCCGCTGAGACCCCGGCGCGCCAGGCCAATCGGGCCTGCCTGGATTGCCATGATGATTACAGCCAGCGGCATTGGCATGGTAGTGCCCATGAGTTTGCGGATGTCAGCTGCGTGGATTGCCACCAGTCCCACAGCAAGACCGACCCCATGATGCAGCGCGAGACCCGGGAACGGGTGTGCCTGGATTGTCACACCCAGGTCCGTGGTGAGATCCACCGTCCCTCCAGCCATCCCATGCGCCACCAGGAAATGAGTTGCATGGATTGCCATGCCCCCCATGGCAGCATCAGTGACGGTGAGCTGAGAGAAGGTTCTCTTAATGAAACCTGCTATAGCTGCCACGCCGAGTTCCGAGGCCCCTTCCTCTGGGAGCATCCACCGGTCAGGGAAAGTTGCGGCAGCTGTCACGAGCCTCACGGCTCGGTGCACGATAATCTGCTCAAGGCGCGCGGTCCCCAGCTTTGCCAACAATGCCACTCGGCGGCCTTCCATCCCAGTACAGCCCCGGATGGCGGCGGGGTACCGCCACAAGGCGCCTCTTCCTCCATGCTTCAGCGAAACTGCATGAATTGCCATACCGATGTGCATGGCTCCAATCATCCTTCCGGCGCGGGGCAGACGAGATGAACGGGGCCAGGGATTGGGCATCCGGTCTGTTCCTGGCGGGCCCGCTCAGTCTGGGGCTGGTTTTCCTGCCATCAGTGACCGCCCTTGCCGAAGACAGCGAGGCCGATGGGGTATGGCATCAATTGGAGCTGGAGTTGGGTCTGGGATACCAGTCTGGTGAACTCACGGCCCTGGGTCGCAGTGATCAATTAAGCGGTGAGGGCTGGCGTGGAATCGGGGGCCTGAACCTGGATTGGCGTAGCGCGAGTGATGCCGAGCGCCCCCGCTGGTTGCGCATGCAGGCGGAAAGTTTTGGCCCCTCAGCGGCCGCTTTGACCCTGGATTACAATGTGCCCGGCGAACATCGCAGCCGGATTGATTACCGCTATCTACCCCGTCGTCTGGGCGATGGTCTGACGCCTTTCGAAGGGGCCGGCACGGAAACACTGACCCTGCCCCAGGACTGGCAATCCGGATCGTCCACCGCTGCCATGGAACTGGAGGAGAATCTGAACCGGGCCCCCTATGGTCATGTTCGGGAAGACCTGCGCCTGGCCCATGAGCGCACCCTGAACCAACGTTGGCAGACCCATGTGACCATGCGGGAAGAGCAACGTCGGGGCAATCGCCCGGCGGCGGCCGTGATGGGCAGTACCGGGGGCAATGTGCGGGCCGCCCTGGTGCCGGCGCCGGTGGACTACACCACCCGGGAAGCCGAGCTGGGGCTTCGTTATCAACGGGAAAGCTGGCATTGGGAGCTGAGTTACTTCCTGTCCCTGTTTGATAATGGCAACTTCGAAGCCCTGCGATTCGATAACCCCTTCTCCGATGTGGGTGGCTGGCATGCCTCGGCCAGTCATCCCCAGGGCCGCGGTCATCTCGGCCTGCCTCCCAGCAACCAGAGTCAACAGCTTCGCTCTGGCCTGGGGTATGTGTTTTCGCCCCGTCTACGCCTGTCCACCGATTTGCAGCTGGGACGCAGCGAGCAGGATGAAGCCTTCCTGCCCTATACCATTAACCCCGATCTTTCCGTGAGTGATTCCTTGCCGCGTGACAGCCTGGATGGGCGGGTTGATCTGTTACGCGTTTCCAGTCGTCTGAACTGGCGCCCCATGGACCGCTTGCGTCTGGATATCCGCCATCATTATGAAGATCGGGATAACCAGACCCCGGTGGATGTCTATAACAGCGTGGGGGGTGACGCGGTCAACCAGACCCCGGGGGAGGCCCATGGCCGGGCCCGGCGCAATCTGCCTGTAAGCTTTACCGAGCACCGCCTGGATCTGGATGCCGGCTGGCGTTTGTCGGGGGGTGGTCAGCTTCGCGGTGGCTATCGACGCAAAATCATGGAGCGGGATTTTTCCGAAGTCGGGCGGACGGAGGAAGACCGTTTTCGTCTCGGCCTGCGCCGCTCCCTGAGTGACCGCCAGCAACTGTCCATACAGGCCGAGCACAGCCGACGGCGTGCCGATGAATACGATCCCACCGCCATCTATTTCCATACCTTTACCGAGGCCTATGTGGAAGGCGTGGACGAGTCGGTGCAGTTTGAAAACCATCCTTTGCTGAGGCGCTACAATCTGGCCGATCGGGATCAATACCGTGTGAACCTGCGTTGGGATATGGCCGTGTCCGAGTCATTACACTGGGGTGCCAATATCAGCCAGTCCCGGGACGATTATAAGGATTCTCCCCTGGGCCTGGAGCGTGGCCAAAGCCAGGGGCTGGCAGGTGATGTGGCCTGGTACTGGCATGAGGACTGGTCCCTGGACGGCTTTGCTACCGTCGATACCATTGAGGCCGATCAACGCAATCGCAGCTTCCGGGGTTCCATGAAAGGCCCTGATTCGGTAGACCCGGACCGGGATTGGTATCTGGAGAATGAAGACCGGGTCAGTGTCCTTGGGGGCGGGGTGAACTTTGAACCCGAGGGGCGGGACTTGCGTTTGCGTTTGGAGTGGAGCGAGAGCCGCTCACGCAGTGAATTCGATATCCGTAGTGGCCCGGCCCTGTCCCTGGAGCCCATTCCCACCGTGCGTAGTCGTGGACGGGTATTCAGTCTCAGTGGGCGTCATGCCCTGCGCGACAATCTGAACCTGAACTGGCGCTGGTACCGGGACCGCTATCGCAGTGATGACTGGGCCTGGAGCGATATCGATCTGGATACCATGAGCGGGGTGATTGCTTCCGGCCAGGAATTAGGCAGCCAGACCCTGGATTGGTACAGCCTCAGCCTCAGCTGGGATTTCCGGCCCCGTTGAGCCCGCCAAGCGCGGCGAGGGCTGGGCAGGGATCACAGCGACCGGACGGTTCAGGGCCGCTGTGATCCACTCACACCTCAGGACTCTTCTTCGAGACGGCCAAGCAGCATATCCTCCAGCATGGCTTCGGCTGCCTTGCTGTGGGGACGACCGTAGCCCTTGGTATCCCAGGCTTCGGTGCTCTCTTTGCCACACCACTCGTACATTACGGAAGGTGGCGTGGGGTGCTCCGGAATGTAATCGGTGACATCGTAGACTTTACCGTCAATGGCCTTCCAGCAACTGTCCTCGTTATCATGTTCGGCCAGCTCTTCCATGGTAATGATGGGCAGCCCGTCATCGTTTTTGTCGTCTTTTTCTGCTTCTCCGGCCAAGGAGCTGACGGCAAACAGTGTTATCACAGAGGCCCAAAAGGCAATGAAGGCGGTATAGGCAAGCTTGTTCATAGAAAATCAAACTCCTCTGAATGGAAAGCGGAAGCGGGAACACCCAGCTCCCGGGCAATATCCCGGCTGATTCTAACCAGGGCGGGCGGTCCACAAACAAACCACTGCCGTTCGCCGGCATCGGGGCAGTGGGCTAATACAAAGTCCTTATTCAGCGGGCCTTGCTCAGCGAAGTAGTGGGGTATAAGGGTCAGGGCCCGGGCAGAGTCAGCTGCCTCCTTGAGGCTGTCTGCATAGTAGGCCCTTGATGGATCATTGGCGCAATTGATGAGTACGCTGTCGCCCCAGCGTTCAGTCGCCTCATTACCACCGCTGCGGAGAAATTCGGCTGCACTGACAAAAGGCGTAATGCCGATGCCACCGCCAATCCACAGTTGTTTTCTGTGGCGAAGATGGGGGGGGAAGAACAACCCATAGGGGCCGTCCACTGACGCTTCGGTCTGGGCACGCAGGGACTGCAGTGCGTGGCTGGCATCCCCCAGGTCCTTGACGGCGATCTTCAGACCTTCGTCCTGGGGCGCTGAACTGAGGGTGTAAGGGTGTTCTTCATTGCGACCCGCACTCAGGGATTCGTCGCGCGGGGTGAAATAGATGAATTGGCCGGGTTCGAACTGCAGGCGCTTGCCCTTGATGGGGTTGAGATGAATCTCAACGATGCGATCGGCCAGTTGGCGGACCCGGGTCACTTCATAGGGTTTGCGCATGATCCGCCGGGCCGGTCCGGCCCGCCACAGGAAAATCAGCAGCGCCGCACCGCCCAGGATGCCCCAGACGCTGTTGGAAACGGCCGGTGGCATGCTGCGGGTCAGGGGTAGGGTATGCAAAAGCCCCAGTAGCAGGGCCAGGCCGGCGAGAAAGTGAATGCCTTTCCAGCGTTGATAATCCGGACGGCCGAAGAACTGAAAACTGGGGGCCAGGAAGACCATCATGGCGATCAGGGCCACCCAGCCGGCCCACATCACCCAGTCCCCGCTCGCCGGCCAAAGCACTTCCTGCATGGCGGGCAGCCCAAAGGGCACCCGGGAAAGCGCCATCAATACCGGGTGGATGAGCAGCAGCAATAGTGCCGCCAGGCCCAGATAGTGGTGTTGTTTCCAGAGTCGGGTCAGTCCCCCGAAGTAGCGGTCCACGCCGGGCAGGCGCACGCTGACAATGGCAGCGATGAACATGGCCGCCAGGCCAGCCACGCCAGCCAGCCGCCCCATATAGCCCAGCCATTGCCCCGCTGTTGCCGAGCCCGGCCAACCGAAAATGGCTGCCAGCAGGGTGGGGATGAGCAGCAGGGCCAGTATCAGTCCGTCGCCAGGATTACGCATGCAATATCTCCCTCTTTGTCTTCCCAGACTAGCAGGTATTCAGGGAATGAATTTGATCACGATCAATTTGTTAGCAATGTCGTGCTGGTCGATTGTGGGCCAAGTGGGAGCGGATCCGGGGCATGCTTTTTGGATGCTGACAAGCCGTGTCGATAATTTCCGACAACGACCGGCCCCGATTCGGGGCCGGTCTGGGTTAAGCTATGCGGCCTATGGAACAGGCCGAATCCAGAGACAGTCAGCCAGTAATGACGCGGGCCCGAGCGCTGCTGCGCTCGGTCTTCGGTTATGAGTCCTTTCGGGGCAGCCAGGGCCCCATTATCGAGTCGGTGGTGGCCGGGCAGAATGCCCTGGTTCTCATGCCCACCGGCGGCGGCAAATCCCTGTGCTATCAGATACCGGCGTTGCTGCGCCCGGGTACCGCCGTGGTGGTTTCCCCCTTGATCGCCCTGATGCGGGATCAGGTGGAAGCCCTCAAGCACAATGGGGTCCGGGCCGCCTGTCTGAACTCCAGCCTGGATCCGGATGAACGGCGGGAAGTGGAAGCCGCCCTCTGGTCCAGTCAGCTGGATTTGATCTACGTGGCGCCGGAGAAACTGCTGTCGGGCTTTTTCCTGGACCGCCTGGCCGGTTTGGAGATCGCGCTTTTCGCCATTGATGAGGCCCATTGCGTCTCCCAGTGGGGGCATGATTTTCGGCCCGAGTACATGCGCCTGGATGTGCTGCGCCAGCGCTTCCCCCAGGTTCCCCGCATTGCCCTGACCGCCACGGCCGATACCCGGACCCGGCGGGAGATCGAGCAGCAGCTGCTCTCCGATGGGGCCGAAACCTGGGTCTCCAGCTTTGACCGGCCCAATATCCGCTATCAGGTGGGGCCCAAGCTCAACGCCCGGGATCAGTTGTTGGGTTTCATCCACCAGCGCCACCGGGATGCCTCGGGCATTGTCTATTGCCTGAGCCGCAAGAAGACCGAATCCGTGGCCGAGTGGCTGAACAGCCGGGGCGTCACCGCCTTGCCCTATCATGCCGGTCTGTCGGCCAACGAGCGGGCCACCCACCAGCGCCGTTTCCTGCAGGAAGACGGGGTGGTGATTGTGGCCACGGTGGCCTTCGGCATGGGGATCGACAAACCGGATGTTCGTTTTGTCGCCCACCTGGACCTGCCCAAGAGTATGGAGTCCTATTATCAGGAGACCGGCCGGGCGGGCCGGGACGGCTTGGCCGCCGATGCCTGGATGGTCTACGGCCTGCAGGATGTCTATCAGGTTCGCCAGTTGCTGGCCCAGTCCAATGCCGGACTGGAGCAGCAGCAGGCCGAGCGCCGTCGCCTGGAATCCCTGCTCGGCTTTTGCGAATCCACCGATTGCCGTCGCCAGCAGTTGCTGGCCTATTTCGGTGAGGACCATCCCGGTGAATGCGGCAATTGCGACAATTGCCTAAACCCACCCGAGACCTGGGATGCCACCGAGCCGGCCCGCATGTTCCTTTCCTGTGTCTATCGCAGCGGCCAGCGCTACGGAGCCGCCCATGTGATCGACATCCTGCGGGGCAGCGTGAGTGAGAAGATTCGGCGGGCCGGACATGACCGTCTGAGTACCTTTGGCATCGGCCACCATGTGGACAAGAAAACCTGGTATTCGGTGGCCCGTCAGTTGCTGGCCCGGGGCTATCTGGAGACCGATCCGGAAGGCCATGGCGGTGTGCGATTGGCCCCGGATTGTCGCCCCTTGCTGCGAGGGGAGCAGACGCTGGCCATTCGGCGGGATGCGGCGGGACCCACCCGGCGTAGCCGGTCCGCCACCCGGGGCGATGGTCAGCACCCGGAAGGTTGGGAAGCATTGCGTCGTTGCCGTCGGGAACAGGCCGAAGCCGAGGGTGTGCCACCCTATGTGATATTTCATGACGCCACGCTCATGGAAATGCTGCGCTTGAAACCCACCACCCTGGACCAGATGGCCCAGGTCACCGGCGTGGGGCAGGCCAAGCTGGAACGTTATGGCCAGCAGTTTCTGGATGTACTCAACAGCCTTTCCGAGGGTGGCCCCAAGGAAGAAAGCCATCACATCACCGTGGATTTCTTCCGTCAGGGGCTGAGCGTGGACGCCATTGCCGCTCGCCGGGAACTGGCTATTGTCACCATTCAGGATCACCTGGCGCGGGCGGTGGAAGAGGGGGGCTTGCCCCTGGAAGCCGTGCTGGATCTGGAACAAGGCGAATTGACCATACTCCGAGACGCCTTGATGAGTGAGGGGGAAGTGGCGATGCGCCTGCGTCCGGTCTATGAAGCGTTGGATGAAGCCTATGACTTCAAGACACTCAAACTGGTGCGGGCCTCATTGCGCCATGAACTGTCGGGTGATGATGCTTGAGGCCGATGGATTCGGGCCACTGTTCTACGGCTCCGGTGACCTGGGCCGGGTCAACGCTTATACTATTGTCTTTTCCGATGGGGGAGCTTTTCCATGCAGGCATGGCATCTTTGGGCGGTAGCGGCATTGCTGCTGGCCCTGGCGGAACTGGCGGGTGGTCAGTTCATTTTGCTCGGACTGGGCCTGGCTGCGGCCGTGGTGGCGGTAGTGCTGATCTTTCTGCCGGGTATGGGCTTTGCTGGTCAGCTGTTGATCTTCGGGGTGGCGGCAGCGGTTATCGTGCCGTTGATTGTGATGGTCTTTCGCCGCTACTTCCCAGAGCAGGGCGTGTCAGTCATGAACGAGCCCGGTGGCAAAGCCGGTGAACCCCGTCCGGTAGTGGAACGGGATGGGCGCATCGGCGTGGAAATCTACGGGGATTTCTATCCGGCCGAGTTCCCCAGCGGTATCGAACCAGAAAAGGGCATGGAGGTCGTGGTTCTGCGGTTCCGCGGCATCAAGGCCTTGGTTCGTGCGGTGGACGGCGGGTCTTCCCGTCAAATTTGATTGTCATTTTATTCGTTAATTACTGAAGGGGCATTACATGGAAGCCAGTATTATTGTCATTGGCCTTCTGGCCGTTCTTATTGCCGTTTTTCTGGCCCAGGGCCTGCGTATTGTCCAGCAGTCCGAATGCATGGTCATTGAACGGCTGGGGAGTTTTCATCGGGTATTGAATCCCGGTATCAATCTCATCATTCCCTTTGTCGATCAACCCCGCCAGGTAACGGTCCAGGGTTATACCCGCACCGCCCAGCGCATCATGACCAATACCAACCGGATCGACCAGCGGGAAACGGTTCTGGATTTCCCCAGTCAGCCCATGATCACCCGGGACAATGTCGCCGTTCGAGTCAACGGGGCTATTTACTACCAGGTGGTGGATCCCAAGTCCGTGGTCTATACGGTGGAAAATTTTGTTCTTGCCGTGGAAACCCTGACGCGCACAACCCTTCGTTCCGTGGTGGGTAATCGGGAACTGGATGATCTGCTGGAAAACCGGGATGAAGTGAACCAGCGTCTGCTGCAGATTCTCGACGAAGCTGGCGAGAAGTGGGGTGTGAAGGTGACCCGGGTGGAGATTCAGGACATCGACCTGCCCGAGGAAATCGAAGAAGCCATGCGGGCCCAGATGACCGCCGAGCGGAAACGTCGGGCTACCGTTACCGAGGCCAATGGCCACCGGGAAGCCGAGATCAAACAGGCGGAAGGGGACAAGGAAGCCGCCGTGCTGCGGGCCGATGGGGACCGTGAAGCCGCCATCCGCCGTGCCGAGGGTGAGCGAAAGGCCATTGAAACGATTCTCTCCGCCGGCGGTGACAAGGGCCTGAATGCCGAGCGGGTCACGGGCTATCTGCTGGGCCTGGAATACCTGCGCACCCTGCCCAATATCGCCAAGGAAGGGGACCGAGTCTTCTTGCCCGCCGAATTCAGTCAGCTGGGCAGCACCATTGGCGCCTTCAGTGATCTGGCCGGCAAGCTGAAACAGTAAGCGCGTCGTATTTTGATTAAAGGCCGGATCCCGGGGAGGGTGGCCAAGGTGATTCCACCTTGGCCACCCTCCTTATTTTTGGGTCTTCGTGGAATTGCGGGCAGCACAGATGCTTTAATTCGGGAGGATCGAGTGCAGGGTGGGGCTGGCCAGGGCTGTGCGCGACATCCCTGTCTCGCACAGCCCCTGAAAACCCTGCCATGTAATCGATCCTTCAGACCGAAAGTGTTGGAGAGATGAGCTGACTTGGGCTACGTTCGAATGGCTGAGATAGATAGTTCCCGATGCGGATGGGCCTCACTAGGTCCACGGAATTGCGCGATGGACCTTATTTTTTGGCATTAGAATTCGGGGAAGTTGGCCGGTTTGTTCAAGGCCCAGTCGTAGTCGATGTAACGAATCCTTTGGGTCTGATCCAGCTTTTCATGCACCCGCTCATCACCGTGTTCCCGAATCCAGTCCCGGACACTGTCATTTTCTCTTTTGTAGTCGTTCTCGTACCAGTCAAAAAGACTGCTGAGATAGAGCCTGTCTCCGTCTACCTTCAGGTGGTAGTGGGTGTTCAATGCCCGGCGGGTGTTTTCTTCCAGGTAATGATCGATGTTTTCGGCGGTATAGACCTGATCCCGCAGTGGCGGGCAGCCTACCGAAGCACAGTTGACCGCAAAGTGGACCCGGGCATCGGCCCAGCCCTTGTCCCAGTAATCTTCACCCAGCAGGATGCCTTTTTCCATTTCGTCCAGGCTGTATTTTTGGCCATCGATTTCGAATAGCTCCCGCTCGAAGACATTCTTGCGAAAGGGATTGTAGCGGCCGCCATAATCCCAGACCGAATCAATCAGCTCTCCATCCGGGCGTTCTTCCAGAATGTGAGCGATCATGAAAAAGTTATAGGCATTCAGCCAGAAGGCGTTGAAGCGCTCCCGATCATCCAGATTGTCGATATCGAAATCGGCCAGGATGTTTCGCTGCTTCTGGACCCATTCCATGCTGGTATCCCGGTTCAGTGCCGTCTGGTAATCAAAGGCGGATACCAGGCCATCGTTCTCCAGTGTCTTTTCCGTGAGATGGGCATCCAGCAGTTTCTGGAAGGGGGCGAAGGTGGTTTCCAACGATTCCCGTGGGCTATCGGCCAGCGATGTCCCGGAGAGAGCCACCAGGGCCATGGTCATGAAGAGTAACGTTGATAAGTGTCTGGCTAGGCGCATATCAGCATCTTTTTCGTTTCAAGGGGCATCTCAGGCTTTGAGACGCTAATGACAGATCCTTGTTACAGGCTGCTTAATCCCCGCTGTTCCGCCGGAGACGGACCAGAATGAGTTGGGCAAGACCCATCATGCCCACCAGCAGAAAGAGGGGGAGCAGGACGGTGACATCCAGGGCTTCCTCCTCCACCACGGCTTGGGTCAGGCCGTGGAGTGCGCCGGCATAGACCCACCATTTGGCGGTCAGGCCCAGCAGGGCGGCCAGTACGAAGGTGGGCAAGGGCAGGGGTATCAAGCCGCCGGCATAGTTGACCACCGAGTGGGGAAAGCCCGGCAGGGCCCGCAGGGCCACTTGGGTGAACAGATTGCCCTGCCGTTCCAGCAGATCGACGATCGCCCGGGCCTTGGGGCCGGGCGCCCAGCCCCGGCTCAGTGAGCCGGAAAAGTGGCGGGCTCCTACCGCGCCCAGGGTACTGCCGGCCACCAGGATGGGTACGGCGATAAGGGGCGGTAAAAAGGGTGCTACCACCCAGACCAGGGTGCTGCCGGGCAAGGCAAAGGTGAACAGCAGGGCCTGGAGGGTAATGAGGGCGACCCAGGCCGCCGGATGACTCATCCAGCGTTCCCCCCAGGCCAGCAGGGTCTCCAGGGGGATTGGTTGCCAGATCGACAAGAGGGTGCCGGCAATCAGCACCAGGGCAAGCAATAGCAAGCGCCATGATGGGGTCTGTTTCATGGTTTAACGCGAATCAATCGGCCGTTGGACTGGTCCGTGAGCAAATAGATATAACCCTCCGGACCGACTTGCACGTCCCGAATCCGGCTCTCCAGCTCTTCGAATAGCTGTTCCTGCTCCGCCGCCGAGCTACCTTCCAAACGAACCCGGACCACTGAGCGGGACACCAGCCCGGCCACCAGCAGGTCGCCGTCCCAGTCCGGGAAGGCCTCGCCCCGGTACTGACTCAGGCCGGCCGGGGCAATGGCCGGGGTCCACACCAGGACGGGGTCTTTCATGCCCGGCAGGGATTGATGGGGGGTGATGCGTGCCCCGGAATAGTCCACCCCGTGGGTGGCCAGCGGCCAGCCGTAGTTGGTGCCGGCCTCAATGATGTTCAGTTCGTCGCCACCCCGGGGGCCGTGCTCATGGGACCAGATTCTATCGGTGGCCGGGTCATGAATGATGCCCTGGATATTGCGGTGACCATAGCTGTAGATTTCGTCTTGGGCTTCCTCATCATCCACAAAGGGATTGTCGTCGGGAATGGATCCGTCCTCATTCAGACGCAGCAGGCTGCCCAGGTGGTTGGCCCGGTTCTGGGCCTGCTCACGGTAATCAAACCCATCACCCAGGCCCAGCAACAGTGTGTTATCCGGCAGGAAGGTCATGCGACCGCCGTAGTGAACGGGGGTGGAGCGGGTGGGTTCGGCCTCGAAAATCACTTCCAAGTCCACCAGGGCATGGTCGGACAGGCGGGCTCGAACCACGCGGGTGGTATTGGCCCGGGCCGTGCCGTGGGCCAGGCTGAGATACAGCCAGCCATTGTCGGCATAATCCGGGTGCGGCATCACCTCGAACAGTCCGCCCTGGCTGGCCACATAGGCCTCAGGAACACCATCAATGGCTTCGGGGTGTAGTTCGCTGTCTTCAATCAAGCGCAGACGACCGGCCCTTTCGGTGACCAGTATTTGGCCATCCGGGAGAAAGGCCATGGACCAGGGATGTTCCAGCCCCTCGGCCAGGGTCTCCAGTTGATAATCATGGGCCTTGAGGGGGGTGCTTATGGCCGACAGGCACAGGCAGCATAGTGACAGGGCAATTGCGCGTTGGATAACGTTCATGGGACGATTCCTGGCATCAAGGTATAAAGCCTTAACAAGAACTTACAGGAGCAGGCCCCATGAGGAAACTGGGCGGGTGGTTGTTTCGCTGGTTGCTGGCCGTTCTGGCCACGGCCGCCGTGGGTTCAATCGTCCAGAGCCAGTTCAATCTGGCCGCCATTCGCCAGTGGGGAGCGCCGGTAGGTTTCGGCGAGCGACTGCAGGTCACCTTCCAGGATCTGATTGGTTTTGCCCCACTGTGGGCGGTATTGGTGGGGGTGGCCTTGTTGTTGGCATTTCTGCTGGCCCAGGCTTTGTTGCGCCTGGGGCCGGGGATGGCGGCCTGGCTGTATCCGGTGGCTGGGTTGCTGGCGGTAGCGGCCCTGATCGGGCTTTTGCATGTCGCCTTGCCCATGACCCCCATTGCCGCGACCCGCACTCTGGCCGGCAGTGTGTTCATGGCCCTGCCCGGTCTGCTGGGCGGCTGGATATTTGTTAGGCTGAGTGAAACCCCCAGCGGGCAAGCTGCCTGATCCCAGGAGACCGTATGAGCCGCGAAGAAGACGACACGGTTTCGAGCGAAGAACGCGAGTCCGCCCAGGCGGAATTGCATCGTCCGCCCCGCTATCTGGTGGTGCCGCCGGAGATGGAGGCTCGATTGGCCCCGCTGGATGAACGCCCCATGACACCCTGCAAGGAAGAGGCGGCCAGTTATGCTCCTGAAGCCGGGGCCGATAGCCTGGATAATCCAGGCATTGGCGGGACCGGGCTTGAGTAGGGGCTAGACTCTCTTAAAAGGAATACCGCCATGCTCCACGGTCTGTTTATCAGTCTTCACAGCCTTGCCGCCGTTATCTGGGTGGGGGGCATGTTCTACGCCTATATGGCCATGCGCCCGGCGGTGGTGGCCCGTATCGAGCCCGCTCAGCGGCCCGGTCTCTGGCAGGAGGCCCTGTCCCGTTTTTTCCTCTGGGTCTGGATTGCCGTGGCGGTATTGCTGGTCAGCGGCCATGGCTTGGTGGCCCTGATGGGGGGCTGGGGAGCCGTGGGCTGGCATATTCATCTGATGCACGCCATTGGCCTGCTGATGATGCTGATCTACGCATGGGTCTTCTTTGTGCCCTATCGACGCTTAAAGCGGGCCGACCAGGCGGATGATGCCTCCGATGGCGGGCGCCAGATCCCCCTGATCCGACGCGCCGTGGGCATTAACCTGCTACTCGGCCTGATCACCGTTGCCATCGCTTCCGGCGGTGTTTATTGGTAAGCCTCTGGTTTGGCAAATGACCGGGCTTGCCGGTACCGGCTGACCCCCGCTATATTAGCGGGGCCTAAAGTAATAGGTGGGAGTCGGGTATGAAGGCGGCGTTCTGGCATGAACGGTGGCAGCAGGGGCAGATCGGTTTTCATCAGGCCCAAGTCAACCATAACCTGAAAACCCTGTGGCAGGAACTTAGGCCAGCTCCCGAGGAGGGCGTTCTGGTGCCGCTGTGTGGCAAGGCCCATGACATGGCCTGGCTACAAGCCCAGGGCCATGCCGTGACTGGCGTGGAGCTGAGCCCGGTGGCGTGCCGGGAATTCTTTGCCGAACGTGGGCTGACCCCTGCGCAAAGCCGTCATGGGCGTTTCCAGCGCTTCAGCCACGGCCGGATTCAGCTGCTGTGCGGCGACTTCTGGGATCTCAAAGCGGCCGATCTGGCGGGGGTGAGCTTGTTCTATGATCGTGCTGCCTTGATCGCACTGCCACCGGCCATGCGGGAGGATTATGTCGCCCATCTGGCAAGGGTCCTGTCACCAGGCAGCCGGGGTTTGCTGATAAGTCTGGATTATTCAGACGGCTCGCTTCAGGGCCCACCCTTCAATGTCAGTGACGAGGAAGTCTTCCGCCTGTTTCAGCCAGACTTCAAGCTGAGCCGCCTGCTCCAACGAGCGCTGGGAACGGATGATCCCTTGAGTCGACGCGGCCTCACACACGGCACGGAGTCGGTCTTCTACCTGGAACGACGTAACTAGTGGTGTTTGCAGCGTTTCAATTGCGCAATGCCGGAACAATTCGCGCCCGAACGCTACGAGGCGATTCAGGCTCTGCCACCCGAAAGAAGTCGACCGCTTTCAGGGTTTCACGGCTCGATCACATGGTGGGATTGGCCAGGGACGCTGTGAATCCATCCCTGAGACGCTCTGGGCGCGACATCCCTGTCGCGCACAGCCCTGGCCAATCCCACCATGTGCTCGATCCTCCAGGCTGAAAGCAGCGATGGAGTGAGTTGGCTTGGGCTTCGTTTGAGTTGCTGATATAGACAGTTCCGAATCAGAGAGAGTTAATTACTCTCCAAGGAGATTGACTAAGAACCCAAAAAAGCCCCGACAGCCAGGCTGGCGGGGCTTTTTTACCTTGATTATCCCCTGGCTCAATCCTCCCAGGGGCGGATGGCCATCAACGGGCCGGTTCGGCGTACTCCTCAATCCAGTCGCGGACTTCCTCGTACCAGCGAATGGAGTTGTTGGGTTTGAGAATCCAGTGATTCTCGTCGGGGTAATACACCATGCGGGCATCAACACCCTGGTGGCGCAGGGTGCGGAAAATCTCGAAACCCTGTCCCACCGGCACCCGGTAATCCTTCTGTCCGTGGATAATCAGAGCCGGTGTATCAAAGTCCCCGGCCAGGTAGTGGGGGGAGATTTCCTCGTAGATGTCATGTTCCCAGAAATCACCGAAGCGGTCGCTATGGACGGCGAAATCCGCCGACATCTGGGAGTACATGTTGTAGACCGCGGCATGGATGACCAATGTGTTGAAGGGGTGGTCCTTGGCCAGCAGCACACTGGACAGATAACCGCCATAACTGCCGCCACCGGCCACCATGCGGTCACTGTCAATCCAGGGTTGTTCAGCAAACCATTCAGCGGCCTTGATGGTGTCGGTGTAAGGCTTGGTCTTCCAGTCCGGGTTGATGGCGTCAGTGAATTCCTGGCCAAACCCCGAGGACCCATGGAAGTTGTGCCAAGCGGTGACATAGCCCCATGAGGCAAATGTCTGGGCATTCCAGCGGAAGTGGAAGCCGTCCGTAATGGCGTTGTGAGGGCCACCGTGAATCAGCAGGAACAGGGGGTATTCCTGGCTTTCATCAAAGCCCGGCGGGTAGTGGACCCACATCTGGATTTCCTGTCCGTCATAACCCTCATACGTCACCGACTCGTAAGTGCCAAGATCCACATCGGCGAGAATCTCGTCATTGAAATCCTCGAGCCGGTGGGCGTCACCGTTGCCGGTTTCCACACGGACCACCCGCGGCGGGAAGAGAAAGCTCTCGTTGTTGGCCACCAGGGTGCCGTCATCAGAGATGGAGAGATTCTGGAAGTTGGTATCACCGGTGACAGACCGTGGTTCACCGGACTCGCCATTAATGAAATAGACCCGGTTGGTACCGGCATCATCAATGGCCCCGTACAGGCCGCTGCCGTCCGGTGCCCAGACCAGGTCCGAGACTGAACGGTCCCATTCCTCGGTCAGCATCCGTTGCTCGCCGCTGTCCAGATCATGGAACATAAGCTCGCTCTGGTCGGCATAGAAGCCGCGGATATGCTGGCGGGTGAAGGCGAGGGTCTGACTGTCCGGACTGAACAGGGGGCTGCTGTCCGGGGCTTCATTGTCGGCGGTGATATTTTCGGCCTGCTCATCGCCCGGTGTCACCAGAAAGAGATCGTATTCCGGGTTCACCCCGTCGCGGGCACTGTCTGCTTGAAAGGCCACCCGGGATTCGTCTGGGGCTACGTCATAGCTCCCGGCACCGGCCCCGGAGCGGGAGAGCCGCCAGCCCGTAGGCTGGGTGATGGCTTCAATCTCTCCGTCTTCCGCAGGAATCCGGAACAGGTGATTCTCCCGCTCCTCATCCAGCCAGTGATCCCAGGAGCTGTAAGGCAGATCATCCCAGGCCTGGGCGGTGACCGGATCTTCTTTCTGCTCCTCCAGTTTTTCCTCCATCTCCTCCCAGTCCTTGTCCGGCCAGATATTGCTGACAAAGTAGAGGTGTTCACCGACCCATTTGACGCCACCCACGCCGGTGGGGACCTCGGTCAGCTGCTCTGCCTCTCCGGGCATGTCCATGGGCAGGAGATAGATTTGCGGCCGCTCGTCATCACCGCGTGCGCTGGTGAAGGCCAGCATGGACCCATCAGGACTGAACACCGGATTGCTGCCGCCGGCTTCATGGCGGGTCAGCTGCCGTTGGCGTTCACCGTCCTCGTCGAGCAGCCAGAGATGGGTCTCGGATTCATCCGAATCCACATCGTAACGGGTGACAGGAACCACCACATGGCCGCCGGCGGGTGAAACCACCGGACTGCCCAGGCGATCCAGCTGCCAGAGGATCTCCTTGGACAAGGGTTCATGATCATCATTGTTGTTGGCCTCGGCACAGCCTGTAGCCAGGCACAGCGCCAGACCCGCCAGAAATAGACGTGTCATCTTTTCCTCCATCAACACTCAGGACCAAAGACGTATTGTTACACCATAACGTCCCTGTGTGTCCATATGACATGTGTCTTTCCAGAGCTGCGTTGCGGGATCCCGCCAAATGTTCAAGTCAGGGGCAGGGGGGGTGCCACTTGTTTACAGAAGGTATGGTGAAATGCTTACTACCGAATTTTCCGATTTTTTTTCTGGCACACTTGAATTCAAGGGATAATTGGCTACTATTTTTCTATGTCAATGGGGAAATGATCGTGTCGGGCACTTTGGGGGACCGAGCGATTTTTGGGGGACCCGGCTTTTTGCTTCATCACGACTTGGTATTGGGGAAGTACCAACGCCGCATATCGCCTCCGCTAATCACTACAAGACCCTCCCGCACTTCATGATCGTTTAGATTTCTGTGCAGTATCTGCCAGGGAGGGGTGGATGGTTTTCCACAGACTTTTCCTTACTCTATTCGTTGTCGTTCTCACGCTTCCTTTTTTGCTCACGGGTACGGTCGCCGATGATGGCCGTACGCCCCGTGTGACTGAGGCTCTTTGGGTCGCCGAAGGTGGCCGCATCAGCGGCTTCGATCTTCATACCGGCCAAGAGCTATTCGGTGGTATAAGCCAGCACGCGGCAGTGCAGGCGCTTGCCGTGGATGTCACTAGCGGCTCCATCTGGGCGATGGAAGCATCGACCAACGAACCAGAGACGCCCTGGGCCCTGCGCGCTTATTCCTTTGATGGCCTGCTTGAGGCTGACTGGCCGCTCCCCGCCACGGTGGGGGAAAACGTTGCTGACATGGCCCTGAGCGCAGAGGGCCGTTTTGTATGGCTGGCCGATACCGAGACCCTGCATCGAGTCGATACCGCATCTGGTGATCTGGAGACCGTGTCTCTTCAGCATCGCCCTGGAGAAATGTTGGCTGATCATGAGCGCAACGAGATTTATCTCCTTGCCGATGAGCAGTTGGAGGTGTTTTCGGCCTCTGGAGACGCTTTTCCATCCAAAGAACGTTCATTCGCATTGGACGGTGCAGCAATCCCTCGTCGTTTGTCGTGGGATCCGGTTTCCGGGGAACTCTGGGTACTGAGTGACGAGGATATTCAGCGTATACAGCCTGACGGTCAGCTGATCGAACGCTTCGAGGTTCGCGATCCCGAGTCGGTTCGGGAGCTGGCACCGGATGGGCAGGGTGGCGTCTGGATAGCGAGCGAGCATCGTTTGCAGCGCATCCATAGTGGCGGCGGGGTAGCGGTCGAGCTTTCACCATTTGCCGGATTGATGGATATCGCTGGAGGTATTCGGGCCCTGTACTCGGACCCCCGGTCAGGCCGTATTTGGGTCGTCGCCGGTTCGCATGTTCGTGTACATGGGCTGGCTGGAGAGCTAGTCAATACTGGACGAGTTTCAAGCGTTGCAGGCCCATCTTCCCTTTTCCTCGACACCCTCGCGCCTGCGCTGGAAATCATATCGCCGGTGGACGACAGCTATATCGCTGATACCCGTCCTGAGTTGGATTTCGCGTGGACCGATGCCGGTACTAGCGTAGATTCAGATAGTCTGAAGCTGGAGTTGGACGAAGCGGCGCCCCCAATTTCCTGTGAAATGGGCCAGGTGAGTGCCTCTTGTGAATTCGATGAGGCGTTGGATGATGGCGAGTATGAGGTGCTGGCGACCATTGCCGATTTTGCCGGAAATGTATCGGATGAACAGAATGTCCAGTTTACTGTAGATACACAGCCGCCGACTATCTCTCTGGACACGCCCGAGGCTGGCACTCGCGTTACAAGTCCCGTCATCCGTGCCGCAGGGACGGTTGATCAGTCTGCTTCCCTATTCATCGGCGGTGCCCCGATTGCAAATGATTCCGGCGTTTTTGATACGGAAGTAGATCTGGATCCGGGTGTCAATATTCTCGAGTTCAGTGCTGAAGATCGTGCCGGCAATAGGGCCGAGCTCGTGCGTGAGGTGTATTTTGACCCGCCGGCTCCGCGTCTGTCAGTGGATAGCCCGCCTGCCGATGTCGTCACTCCGCGTACAGAAATAGTTATTCAAGGTCACGCCGAGCATGTCGAAACCCTCAGGCTTAATGGCGATATCGTTACAGTGGATTCGGGAGGTGCTTTCGAAGTTAGCCGTACTCTGAATCAGGGGGATAACCATTTCAGCCTCCAGGCATCGGGTATCTGGGGCGAGCAAACATCTGAATCCCTTATCGTGCATCAGGATAGCGCCGCAGCCGATTTTGATTTCTCTCACCTTTCCGTCAGCCATACTGGCAATGGTGCGCACCACATTCGTGCTGCCGAGGGATCTGTCCGGCCCGGCCAGGAAATCATTGTCAAGATCTATGACCAGAACGGGGTTCTACTGGATGAGGTAGCGGCCATAGCAGACGAAGAAGGTCGTATTGATGCCACCATTGATGTGCCGGAGGGTGGCTCAATCCGACTTCGCCCTGGTGGCAGCCATGGTGGCCTCAGCAATGAGGGCGACAAGCCATTGGATGCATCGTCGGAGCCGAGTAGCTCGGATGGTTCCCCTGCTGCAGTTCCCATGGGGGAATCCTACGGTGGACTCGGCTCGCGCACCAGTCATGTGCCGGGTCACATGCCCGGCGAATTCTCAGTGGGCGCATTGGGCGAGGCAGTGTATGACATTCCCATTGCCACGCCGCCTGGTGTTGACGACATGACGCCTGACCTCGCCCTTCATTACAGCAGTCAGGCGGGAAATGGGTATATCGGGCGTGGCTGGTCCCTGTCCGGGCAGTCCAGTATAAGCCGGTGCGCACAGACCCGTGCCCAGGATGGGCAGGTCGGCGGTGTTCAACTCAACGAGGATGATCGGTTTTGCATGGATGGCCAGCGTCTGATGGTAACGGATGGCGACTACGGTGCACCCGATTCTAGTTATCGCACTGAAGTGGAAAGTTGGCAGGATGTGCGTGCCGAAGGCAGTAGTGGTTCAGGCCCGGAATCCTTTACCGTCAGGAGCCGGGATGGTTTGATTCGCCATTATGGGGGCACTCAGGCCATTGAAGGCAAGTCGGATGGAACGATCCTTGCTTGGCCAATCCGAAAAATAGAAGACCGCTTTGGCAATAGTATCCGTTTTCGCTATCGAACCGAGCCTGGCACCATTGAGTGGTATCCCACTCGGGTTTCTTGGTACAACGCCAACGATGAGCTCCTGGGTGTCGTAGAACTTTCCTATGAACCACGTCCAGATGTTATAAAGAACTATGGGCCCGGTTATGACAACAGTTTGACCAAACGCCTCAGTGAGATCGAAGTTCGTGAATCCTTCTCGTCCGGTTATGGAACCGTCTTCACCTACGGGCTTCACTATGAAACACCAGCGTCCACCGGTGAAAGTCATCTGGCTTCCGTACAGAAATGTGCGCCGGAAGGGTGTTTGCCTCCAACGGAATTTGAATGGGCACATCATAATAATGCAACCTGGGAAACCCCTCAAGCTGTCTCAGATCCTGGTTCTGACTGGATAGGAACGGCGCGACGGGGGCATGGTTATCGCCCTGGATTGCTTAGTATTCAGGGTGATCAGCTTCGTTACCGCTCCTTTATTTCAGGGAGCGACGAAGTGATACTTCAGAATTCGAGGATCTGTGGTCACGGTTCCGGTGATTGCGAAACACATCTTGGTAGATACGCGGCAGTTGCAGATTTTACCGGTGATGGGGCGGATGAAATTCTTTTGCCGGACGGAGCGTATCTCCTGGGAGTTTATCGTTTAAGTGATGGTGAGAGGATCGAGATTCTTGATTATGTAGTGAATGAGACACCTTATGAAATCGCCCGAGATGGGCAGGTTCAGGTGGCAGACTTCACAGGTAACGGATATCCGGATGTGCTTGTTGTAAGTCAAGGCCCTGGTACTCTACGTCCAGGGCGATTTTTCAAAAACGAGGAAGGCGTGTTGGGCGAGGATCAATACGCTGGGTTTGGGTTGGATGATGCGGAGCACATGAGCGTTGCGACAGTCCGGAATAATGGCCGTCCGGACATCATCACTTGGAGTAGTGATTGCGGAACCCCTACATGTGTTCAGGGTTGGACCTGGAGTCCGGCGGAAGAAAGTTTTGTTCGTATACCCGGTGCAGCACTGGATAATGACGATTCAACGTTGCAGGCCGTGTATCCTACTGACCTCACTGGTGACGGCGCTGCAGATCTGCTCATGGTTCGGCTCGTTGGAGGGGTAGGTAATCGACGTCAACAATTGGTTTTATATCCGGGGCGAGATGGAAGATGGGATGAAAGTGAAAGCGCTTGGGAGATAGAGGGGGAACCTGGTCGGTTCAATAGTCTTCGCCCATTAGATCTGCATGGAACTGGGCAAACAGAGGTTGTATATCAAGACCAAGAGGCGACTTCTTGGAAGAGGCTTGAGTGGGATGGTAGTGAGGAGAGTGTTTCAGTCCGAAGTTTTGGGGCACCCCTAAGATTTGATCATACTCAATTGAGGATGCTGGATTTTGAGGGCGATGGACGGGCTGGTCTCTTTTATCCCAATGGTCGCGGCGGCTGGGATTGGCGGGCTCCGGAAAATAGTAGCTCCAGGCAGATCGAGACGATTACCAACGGCTTGGGGAGTGAAACTCGCATTGCCTATGGCCAGTTGAGCGAGCGTTCAGGCGTCTATGGCGGCCATTCCGATGACGGCCTGTCGGGCGATGTTGAGTTTCCATTCTTCCACAGTCGTGGAAATGGCTTTGTAGTGAAGGCAACGGCTACTGATGTTGGTCCACACTCCGGTGGATCAGAGAGTAGTTATGTCGCCACATCCTATCGTTATCACGGCGGAAAGATGGACACTTCAGGGCGGGGGTTTTTAGGATTTCGTCGGGTTGATGCGGTCAATCACAACACCGGCATTGTGACAACCAACCATCACCGTCAGGATTTCCCATTCACGGGAATGCTGGAAGAGTCTGCACAGTATCGCCCTCCAAATGTTGCTCCTTCGCCATTTGATGAGCAACACTGGTCTGGCATTGTCTATGTTCCAGATGGTGGTTTTTGTGATGAGGCTGGTGCTTGCCGTGACTTGCCTCTTGGTGAAGATGCCCCGCTGTTGGCTACTGGTAGCGACGACTACGAAGGGCTGATCAAGAAAACCACGCAATCGTTGGATAGCCTTTCGAGTGCCGAAGCAGGAAGACCTTATCCCTATGTGGCCCAGAAAGAAAAGCGGTCTTTTGAGCTGGGCACTGGCGAGGAATACAGACGGGAAGTCACGGGCACGCAGTATGACTCCTGGGGCAACGTTGTTGATGTTTCTGTCAGTTATAGAGACGGTAGTGGCTCGGAATCTCTAAGTATTCACACAGTAAATTCCTATGATCAAGATGATCCGGGGAGCTGGTGTCTTTCGCGTCTGACCGAGAGCATGGTAACCCATTCCAACTCCGCTGGCAGTGAAACCAGGAGAGCGAGCTTTAATTATAATCCGTCCACCTGTGCGCTGGTGGAAGAAGTTTCCGGTGATCCGGATTCAGGTGCCTACAAGGTGAGCAGCTATCAGTACGACACAGATGGAAACCGTATAGTGGTCGAACGTGGGGGGCGAGGGTCGGATGGTACAGATGCGCCTACGCGAACGAGTAGCGTTGAGTATGATGCGTCTGGCCGCTATACAGTCAGTCAAACGGATGCGGAAGGCCACACGACATCTTTCTTGCGTGAACACCCTTTGCGCTTGAAGACCAGAGAAATAGGGCCGGATGGCGTAGCTCAGCACTGGAGTTATGATGACTTTGGCCGCAAGACCGGATGGGAAGGTAATCTTGATACCCAAAGTATGAGTATAAGCCGGTCATGGTGTGGCACCGCGGATGCTTCCTGTGAAGACGAAGGTCGGTCTCTTTATACGGTGAGCAGAAATCACTCCATTGAAGGTAGCTCGCGTACGGAATATGACCGATTAGGGAGGGCTGTCTGGGAATCCGAGCAGGATGCATTGGGCAATACCGTGACTGCGGAAACCCATTTTGATCCTCTGGGCCGGCCTTATTTGACGTCAAAGCCCTACCGGGATCGTTCCAGCGCTGCCTGGAGCCTTATTCGTTATGATGCACTTGACCGCCCCGTTATTGAAGCAGGCAGCACCGCGTCCGATTGCGTTGGGAGCCCGAATTCGCTCGGGATTAGCCATGATGATCCAGAGAGTACCGGCTGTCTGACGGTTTTCTCTGAAACAGCCTACAGTGGGCTTTCAACGATTAGCAAAGATGTAAATGGCCGTGTAAAAATGCATGTCAAGGATTCGGCGGATCGACTGTTGGCAGTAGTTGACGATCCCGGCGGAAAAAATATATCCACGGAGTATCAGTATCATCCGGCTGGAGATACCTGGCGAGTACTCCGCGACGGTGGCAATCATGTGACTGAGATCCATTATGATGCGCTGGGTCACAAGCTCGAAATGTCTGATCCGGACATGGGCACTTGGACCTACCGACACTCGCCGTTCGGTGACTTGGTTGAGCAAAGTAATTCACTGGGCGAGACTACGCTTATTGGATACGACCGGCTTGGGCGTCGATTGCACCGGGACGAGCCCGATCTCCAGACGGACTGGATTTATGATGACCAAGGGCGTCTGATTGCCGAGGTTTCTTCAAATGGTTATGCGGCTTACAGTTCCTATAACCAGCACGGTCAAATAGAGCGTCAGACGACCGTTATTGATGGGCAGGACTTCGAGACCCAATATCTTTATGACGAAGAGGGCCGGGTCGAGAGTAAAGTCTACCCGACTGGCATGGATCGTGATTACTGGATTACGGCCAATGCGAACCAGGCAGCCGGGGGCGTTGAGCTGGCATGGGGTATTCGAAGGGAACACCGGGCTTATGAATTGCATCGGCTTCCCCAGTCGGATAGTGACGTCCCCGAGAAGGTTTGGGCGTACTCTGACGGAGCAGGTGCACAAGAAGGCGTCGAAACCTTGGCGGATGATATTGTCGGCGAAGTCCAGGATTATGATGGAGAAACATTCGATTATGTACTCAAGGAGTGCATGCCGGATGGGTCCGCCTGCAGTGAGGTCGCACGGCGCTCTGATGTACATCTTCCACCACCCTTGCCGACTCAGCCAGGGTCGCCGAAGATTGATGTACCAGAGGGGCCAGTTCCCTATGGGGTCTATTGGGTCCAGTGGGGGGATGCCGAGTGGAGTGGCGACGGTTCGATCAGCTATCATGTCCAACGTTCCGGTACACGCTCATTTGACCTGAACGAGTCTGTCTCCGATGGCGAACCGGACGGCCCCTGCGGTGATGTGGAGACGGCGGCCAGCGGTGAAAATGAGTCGCTGGCGCATCGGTCACTCATGTGTCCCCGGCAAAGTGGGGACTACTACCACCGCGCCCGCGCCTGTTCTGAACTCTCTTCAGAGTGCAGTTCGTGGACCGATGAGCAGCAAGATCCAACTCAGCTTGAGCGCCGGCCCTTATTGCCAAGCGACGGTCTTGATTTTGTGGATGTTGTTCAGGTAGGGCTCACCGATACCACATTTTCCTGGGATACGCCTGAAAACCTACCCTCCGTTCAGGAGGGAACTATCGAGTACACCCTGCAACGGGTGACGGATGGTGATACCGAGACTCTCTATCAGGGAACGAGCCAGGAGTTTACGTGGAGCATCTATCACGAATGCCCTGAAGGCTATCGAATGCGGGAAGATCTGGAGCCCACGCCCGAGCCCGCCATTACACCCAGAACAGAAAGTTTCCAATTCCGTGCTTGTGATACCGGACGCTCCGGCTCGGATCGCTGCAGCTATTGGTCGCCGGAATTTGATGAAATCATCCAGCACCCGGCTGGCTTCGATCCCGTAAATGGAGACTGGTGTGAGCTTGACGACACCGGCGGCGGTGGGGGCGGCGGAGGTGGAGGTGGAGGAGGTGGTGGTGGTCACGAACCCTGTGACCCCAGCCATCCCTGGTGTGACGGTGGCGGAATTGATCCCCTGGACGGCGGGATTTACAACACATCCTCGGTGACAAACTGGGGTGATCCGGGTACCGCGAACTACCAGACCCGCTGGTCGGGACAGGGCGAAACGGGTCAGCTTGAAGAGCTGAAAGCGCCGGATGCCGAGGTTCCGCCAGAGTTCCAGGAAGTCCAACGACCAGCCTATGTTGTGACCTACGCTTACTCTAACACCGGTGCGGTTGTCAAGGTGAAGGGTGGTCTGGAAGACCGAGAGCAGAAAAGTCACTGGGTCCTGGATACGGTGGATGCAAATGGCCGAGTCACCGGCGCCAGTCTCGCTGGAGGGGCTGTCGAAGACCAATATAATTTTGACCCGCAGACCGGTAGTTTGGATAGCCGCTTGACTCGTCTTAATGACAGCACGGAAGTGGATCGCAGCTACGACTGGGATCTGGCCGGCAACCTTACAGGGCGGACAGACCATCGGCGTGGGCTTGCAGAAAGTTTTACCTATGATGCCCTCTATCGCCTTAAGGATGTGACGCGCAGTTTGCCAGGATTCGGCTCCGATGCGGTAAGCCCCGCGACATTGACCCATGAATACGATGACCTGGGTAACCTTCGCTCGAGAGGGGTGGTGACTGATTACCGTTATGAGGGCAGTGGCCATGACCATGCACAGCCGCACGCGGTCACTCGCGTCAATGCCGGTCGCGAGACTCGGACCTTCGAGTACGACGAGGCAGGCGGTATCACCAACAGCTCTCGCTATCAGGTGGAATGGACCAGTTTCCGCAAGCCGGCGTCTATCGAGAGCGAAGACGCCAGCTCCGAGTTCCGCTATGGCCCCAATCGGGCCCGCTTCCACCACGAAGTGCGGGATAAGGACAACCTGGTCCGCGAGACCTGGTATGTGGGGGGCGACTTCGAGCGCATCGTCGACCATGAGGACGGTAAGGTGATTGACCGCCACAACATCCGTGCTGCCGGCCATGTAGTGGCCCAGGTGGATGTGCCCCTGGATCCCGCCTGGGAGGACGATGACAGCCCGGATCCAGATCTTACTGTCCGCCACCTGATTCGTGACCACCAGGACTCGGTGATTCTGACGATCACGGGCATTGGCGGCTCTGCCAGTGTTTCAGAGCGGATGGACTACGAAGTCTGGGGCGAGCGGCGCCCTGCCGTGGGCGGCTGGGACATGAGCACACTGGAGCAACTGCAGGCCAGCCTGTCCGCCTCCGAGCGGGGCTACACGGGCCACGAGCACCTGGACCACCTGGGCCTGATCCACATGAACGGGCGGGTCTATGACCCCTTCATTGGGCGTTTTTTGAGTCCGGATCCATTCGTGCAATTCCCCCGTAGCACCCAGGGTTTCAACCGCTATACTTATGTGGGTAATAACCCCCTGTCGCATACGGATCCCAGTGGTTATTTTGCGGACGCCATTGCGACGGCATTCATATCGGTTTTGAGTGTGGCGGTTCCACCGGCTGGAGCGGCATTTGCTGCAGTTTGGGGCTACATGACGACTGACAGTCGAACCGTTGCGGTTTACTCAGCCGTTGCGTCCTATGCTGGCGGTCAAGTGGGTTCTGCTGCCGGATCGATGGGCTGGGGGGTAGCCCGGACAGCACTTGCGCAAGGGGTTACCCAAGGTGCGCTGTCATATGCGGCTGGAGGCCGGTTCCAGGACGGGTTTATTGGCGGGGTATCTGGCTCGCTGGTAGGCCAGCTCCAAGGTGGGAGTCTGGATACAGGCAGTGGTATGGTGGTGGCGTCGATCGTTGGCGGGACGGCGTCCCGGATGACCGGCGGACGGTTCACAAATGGGGCGGTGAGTGCCGCTTTTGCTTATGCGTTTGCGCAGGCGGGTTCTGAAGGTGAAGGTACGACGCAAAGGGACGCCCAGTCGGACGGTGAAGTTACTCCAGGCGAAATTGACCCAGATGGGCCTCTTTCGCATTCAGAAGTTCGTGGGGAAATGCGTGAAGCGTGGCATGAGAGCCTTCCTGGATCGGCTTCACCAAGAGAGCAAGGCGGTTGGATTGTGAAGTACGAAGGAGCTCTGGGGAAACTCCGGTCTGCGCTCGGCATGTCTGAGGTTTCGGTTCATCGCGCACCTCCGGGACGGGCTGATGCCATTAATCTCGGGTCAGCGCCTAAGTTTGGAACAGTCATCGGAAAGTTTCATACGCATCCGCTTTCGGATTTCCCAGTCGGTACCTATCCAAATGATCTGTATAACGCTGTCCCTGCATATGTGATCGCTGGGGGCGGCGTCACGAGGATTAATTTGGACAATACTCAGAACTATTTAGGAACGCGCCAAGAAGTGCTGTCACCGTGACCATTAGGAGTCTATATTGTGAAAATGTCTTATCAGCAGAAACTGCTACTGGCGTGCCTCTTTCTGAGTCTTTTCGCCGTCACTGTTGCAATTGGCCCTTGGCTGAAGCATCGAGGCGAGGCGGTTTCTAGTCGAATATTCGATCGCCCTATTGAACCAGCTCCTATCCAGCTAGTCTCGCATCCTGGCCGGTTTGATCACGCACTAGTTTCAATTGTCGGGCAGTGCGTAATTCGATTCGAGCATATGGTGGTCCAGGGCTCGAGTGATCCCAATAATTGGACTTCGGGTGTTTGGTTGGTACTCAATGAAGATCAGGTTGATCATTGGGAAACACTGGAGCCAAAGTCGTGCCGGGTGACCGGTGTTATTAGGAAAGGCCCGGGTGGGCATATGGGACGATGGCCTGCTGAGTTGACTCCCGTCCGTGACATCATCTTCTACAATAATTAAAACTCACCTGGGTCAGTTTTCACAAACGGGGCGGTGAGTGCGGCTTTTGCCTATGCGTTTGGGCAGGCGGCGCAGAGAAACCGGGTCACCGTTACTGGATCCGGTGCTGATGGTGGCGATTCGGCAGCGGTGCCCGAAGAAGATGTCGTCGCAACACCTGAAATGGACGAAGCGGCGGAGGCCCATAGATCTAAACTGGAGAGGCACCGTCATAAAGAATCCGGAGTTGTGGTTCTAAAAGATGGATCGACGGTGGATCCAGTCGCTTGTAGTAATTATCACTGCGACTTCGATGTAGACTTATCTCAAGTTGATTTCGTAGTCCATCGTCATGTGGAGAGTAATCATCCTGATCCGCAAATTCGTAGGGCAGAGACGGCTGCGAGGGAATACCCGGGGCCAGGTGATCATATGTTCCCTGTAAGAGCAGGTGCACCGAATTATTTTGAGACGCCAACCGGGGCTTTCCGAGTCTTGGAGTACGCCGACGATGCATGGCGCGTCCGGACAATATCAGGAAGACGTGTCAGGAGTTCTGGTTGGAGTCCGTGAATGCGATGTACGGCCCCATGATCGGTTTCCACGATGAGGTTAGTCATGATTAGAACGGCTTTTCTATTTCTAATGCTTTTTTATTGTTTCTTGCCTTTGAAAGCTTTAGGTGAGCCATTGAAGTGTCAAACCGAATTTACAGAGAAGGCAACAGACGATGAGCGGTACAAGCCACTCAAGCCTGTATCGATATTCTCCGTTATTTCTGATCCTGAAGAGTTCCATGGGGAGCGAATCAGTGTTGTTGGTAGGCTTAAGGTATACCAGGATCGGATAGCTATATACCCAACGAAAGAGCACCTTTCGCACGGAGATATTTCTTCTTCGTTTTGGGGGCATATGCCACGCTGCGCAACACTGGAGGATCGCGAGAGATTGACGAATTGGGAGGGGCAGTTTGTTCAGGTTAACGGGGTATTTAACTCGAAACTGAAGAACTGGAGCGTGGGTACATTGGAGCATGTTGAGTTAATCCAGCTCTGGCAGACAGGCCGGTAACTTCACAAACGGGGCGGTGAGTGCGGCGTTTGCGTTTGCGATGGGGCAGGCGGCTCAACGCGAGCAGGATGAAGGACGTTCGCTGACAGAAAATGAGATTGAGGCTGCCCGTAGCGAGTACGGTGACGACATAAATTATGATGAAGTCCGGGTTTACGACCGCAAATGGGCCTTCTTCCAAGGGGATGACTTCGCAATGGCGCCTGACGGAAATATTTATTGGCCCGGTGCGGAGCATTGCACCGATCTGACGGCATGTACGATCACCTTATCAGATGGGCGTCAAGTGGAGACGCTGGGAACGTTCATACATGAGATGGCTCATGTGAAGCAGCATCAACAAGGTGTGAATGTTGTGGCGAGAGGGTTCTGGATACAGGCCAGGCGTTTTTTCTCTGGGCAGATGCGAACGCCCTATATGACTCGACAGCAATTTCATCAAATTCCAGGGCCAGAAGGACTGAATATTGAGCAACAAGCTGATTGGCATAGGCATAATTTCTGCTCGCGGTCAGGGAGGTGCTGATCATGACTCGTTGTTTCTATTCGGCATGTGTGGCTGTATTCATTCTATCTTCAGCGTGCTCTGCAGGAGAGTTGCAGTCGGGAGCGGATTGCCAGAGTTACAGGTTTGAGGGAGATGTTGATATTCAGGTCCAGGACCGGTTTGTTAAGACAATAAACATGCTCCTGGAGCATAGAGCGCCGGATGTCCTAACCAGTATGAGGCTTAATTTACACGGGGTGGATAGTATTGATTTGGGGGTTTCAATAGAGGAGGCTCATATCGCCGCATATTTCCGTCCGTTGGAGAATGGTCAGGTTGAATGCCAGCTTATTGAGAGTTCAGAGAATTCACGCTGCTACATGGTTTTGCCTGATCTCTCAATGCAAGTCGCTGCTGTTTTTCGGATGGAAGATGATCTGAATGTTGCTTCGATCATGGAGGATCTGGGTGATTGGGTTAGAGCGGAAGCTCTTGATTGTGAATAAGCGTATTTACTCAAGCCGACTTCGACAAAAACTGTACTAGTTTAGTTATTACCCGGCACCCGAGGTCTCCGTCGGCATGCGGCTTGATTGGCAGTAGATGTTTCTCTTTTGAAACGAGTGAGCATGGGTGGCGTCGGTTCTGGCAGCATTTCAGAGCGGATGAGACTGCCAAAGTCTGGGGCGATCGGCGTCCTGCTGTGGGCAGCTGGAACAGCGTAAGCGGATCCAAAAGTGAGTTTGGCTATTCGACCGATTATGGAGGGGGCTATGAAGAAATCTTCGTTTTTTTTGTTGGTTTTATCTCTTCTATTGACTGCCTGTACCGGTGGGCAAAGGGCTCTTGATAATATTCAATTGCCGGAATCCACAAGTGAAGGTGAGGCATCTGGAGAGGTCTATATAAAAAGCATAGTGGATGAACGCAATTTTGTAGAAAATCCCAGGGATCCATCTGTTCCTTCTCTGGCGCATCATTTGCGCGATGCCCCTGAAGAGGAGCTTTCCACCTTGATTGGAAGGCAGCGAGCCGGGATTGGGGCTGCAATGGGCTATATCACACTCCCGGAGGGAGTTACGGTCCAGGATATTGTACGAGAGGTATTGGTTGAGGGCCTGGAGAGTCGTGGATATACAGTCGTAGAGAATGGGGGCGCCGAGCACCAGGTGTCTGTAGAAGTGGACCAATTCTGGGCTTGGTTTTCTCCCGGGGTGACATCAGTCAGTTTTGAGAAGAATATAGAAACCAGTATTTCATTTGTTCATGAATCTTACTCTGAATTCTTCAAGGTGGAAGGCTATAGTATAAATCGTGGGAATCTCCCAAGTAGCGAGAATTGGGAGCTAGCGATTGAGAAAGCACTCGATGACTTTTTGAATAACCTGAACCAACGGCTTGATGAATTGGATTTATAGCATCAGTTGGATCGCCCTAATTCGGGGGCGCCAGTTCAAATTCTCATCCGCAAAATTGATGGGCACAAAAAAGCCCACTGTCGGGAACAGTGGGCTGCTAGCCAATCTAGTGGTCGGGCTGAGCGCCCGGGCCAAGGATGGCCCGGGCCGGGTTTTCCGTAAACGAGGCAGGATAGCCGAGTAGGAAAATGAACCGGAGGTTCAAATCCTCGCCCGCAAAATCGATAGACACAAAAAAGCCCACTGTCGGGAACAGTGGGCTGCTAGCCAATCTAGTGGTCGGGGTGAGAGGATTTGAACCTCCGGCCCCTGCCTCCCGAAGACAGTGCTCTACCAAGCTGAGCTACACCCCGACGGCAGCGCGAAATGATACGGCATACCCTGTGGCTTTGCAATCAGCCTCTGGGCCTGACGGGGCTTAGCTGGCCCGTTCCACGGAGAAGCGGGCCAGCTTGCCCAGGGCTTCCTTGTAGGGGCCGTCGGGCAGGGGGGCTAGCGCCTGTTCGGCACGGTCGGCGGCGGCGTGGGCCTGTTGGGCAGCGTATTCCAGGGCACCGGTTTCGCCCAGGGTCTTGAGGATGGCCTCGATCTGGTCCAGACCACCCTGCTCGATGGCCCGGCGGATCATCTCCCGGTCTTCCCGGCTGCCTTCCCGCATGGCGTGGATCAGCGGAAGGGTCGGCTTGCCCTCGGCCAGGTCATCACCCACGTTCTTGCCCATATCCTCGGCCGAGGCGCTGTAATCCAGCACGTCATCAATAATCTGGAAGGCCTCGCCCAGGGCCATACCATAGTCTTGGAGGGCCTTTTCGGTGGCCTCCGGGGCATCGGAGAGAATGGCCGCCGTTTGGGTCCCGGCGGCGAACAGGGTGGCGGTCTTGCGGCGAATGACTTCCAGGTAGCGTTCTTCGGTGGTGTCCGGATCGTTGCAGTTGAGCAGCTGCAGCACCTCACCCTCGGCGATCTGATTGGTGGCATCGGCCATCACGTCCATGATCCGGGGCCGGGCCAGGGAAACCATCATCTGGAAGGAGCGGGAGTAGAGAAAATCGCCTACCAGCACGGCTGCCTCGTTGCCCCACAGCGCATTGGCGGTGTCCCGGCCCCGGCGCAGTTCGGAGGCGTCCACCACGTCGTCGTGCAGCAGGGTGGCGGTGTGGATGAATTCGATGACTGCGGCCATGGTGACCGGCTTTGCCCCCTCGCTGCCCGCGGCCCGGGCGGCCAGCAGGACCAGCAGCGGGCGTAGGCGCTTGCCGCCACTATTGATAATGTAGTGGCCGAGCTGGTTGATCAGCACGATATCGGAATTGAGCTGGCGCTGAATTTCCTGGTCCACGGCCGCGAAATCGTCCCGGACCAGTTCGCGAATCGACTGCAGGGGCATGGTTTGTCATCGTCCACAGTATGTAAAGGCGGGGGAATCCTAGCAGCCCGGGGCAGGGGCGACAAATCAGTCTTGTCCGTAGCGGGATTGGGCCCGGAATTAGCCCCTTTTCGGGGCTTCGGGCCCTGGCGGGCTTGCCCATTCGGGGGGGGCTGGGGCATTCTATCTGCGGACGTAAGTGAGCGTTTGACCTCTCGGCCCGGTCCCGCTACAATGCGCGGCTTCGCTCAAGGGCCTTTAGTTGGAGAAAGTCCTGATGTACGCCGTAATTAAAACAGGCGGGAAGCAATACCGCGTCAGTGAAGGTGACACCATTCGCGTCGAGACCCTGGGCCTCGGTGAAGGTGAGTCGATCGAATTCGACCACGTTCTCATGGTCGGGGAAGAGGGCAAGGAGCCGACAATCGGCGCTCCCTACGTGGAAGGTGGCAAGGTGACCGGCACGGTCAAGGCTGAAGGCCGCCACAAGAAAATCGACGTGATCAAGTTCAAGCGGCGCAAGAACTATCGCCGCCACTATGGTCACCGCCAGCCCTATGCGGAAGTGGAAATCACTGGCATCAAGGGTTGATTGAGACATCCGCAACCGGTTGCGAGGTAATGAGAGATGGCACATAAAAAGGCAGGTGGTAGTACACGCAACGGTCGCGATTCCGAGTCAAAACGGCTTGGGGTCAAGCGCTTTGGCGGTCAGGCCGTAAATGCGGGCAGCATTATCGTGCGCCAGCGGGGCACCCAGTTCCACCCCGGTGAGGGCGTGGGTATTGGCAAGGATCACACCCTGTTCGCCACGAAAGATGGCAAGGTGTCCTTTGTGACCCGCGGGCCGAAGAGCCGGAAGTTCGTCTGCGTCGAAGCAGACTGAACACCGCTGCTGGCCAGTTAGTCGAGACCCCGTCAGCCCTTGGCTGTCGGGGTCTTTTCGTTTGTGCATTTTATTCAGGCGGTTTCTTCCGATCGGGAGCGGGCCTTGCGGATGGTGTTCATCAGCTTGCGGCTTGTAGCTTGAAGCTTGGAGCTTTGCAGTGAAGTTTGTAGATGAGGCGACAATCAAGGTCCAGGCCGGGGACGGCGGCAGCGGCTGTGTCAGCTTTCGCCGCGAGAAGTACGTGCCCAAGGGCGGCCCCGACGGCGGCGATGGCGGTGATGGCGGCAGTGTCTGGCTGGTGGCCGACGAGGGCATCAACACCCTGGCGGATTTCCGGGTAACCCGAACCTTCAAGGCCCAGCGTGGCGAGGACGGTCGGGGCAAGAACATGACGGGCCGTAGCGGAGAGGACCTGGAAGTGCCGGTGCCCATCGGCACCCTGATTTATGACGCCGACACCGGCGAGCTGATCGGGGACCTGGTGGACCATGGGCAGCGCCTGCTGGTGGCCCATGGAGGCTGGCACGGCCTGGGCAATACCCGCTACAAATCCAGCGTCAATCAGGCCCCACGACAGTTCACCACCGGCACCCCCGGGGAACGTCGCAGCCTGGAGCTGGAGCTCAAGCTGCTGGCGGATGTGGGCTTGTTGGGCTTGCCCAATGCCGGCAAGTCCACCTTGATCCGCGCGCTGTCCAATGCACGCCCCCGGGTGGCGGATTATCCCTTCACCACTCTGCATCCCAATCTGGGGGTGGTCTCATTGGGGCCCTTGCGCAGCTTTGTGATGGCCGATATTCCCGGTCTGATCGAAGGGGCCGCGGAAGGCGCCGGCCTGGGTATCCAGTTTCTCAAGCATTTGCAGCGCACCGGTCTGTTGCTTCATGTGGTGGATGTCTTGCCGCTGGAGGGCGATCCGGTGAGTGATGTGAAGACTGTGGTGAACGAGCTGTCCAAGTTCAGCGAGGCCCTGGGGGATCGGGAGCGTTGGTTGGTGCTCAACAAGATGGACACCTTGGCCGAGGAAGAACGGGCCGAGATGCAGTCGCTGATGGTGGACGAGCTGGGTTGGGAGGGTCCGGTGTATCGGATTTCCGCTGAAACCGGCGAGGGCACCCAGGCCTTGGCCCAGGCGATCATGAGCCGCCTGGAAGAAAAGCGGGAAGCGGCTACTGAGCAGCCCGACGCTTGAGGTCCACGAGGAAAGATATCGCCGTAGGAGCGGATTCATCCGCGATAACCATAAGCGCCCTCGCGATATCGACAGGGCAATCGCGGATGAATCCGCTCCTACAGCTAATATGGAGAGATAAAAAAAGGGCTCCCGAATGGGAGCCCTTCTCAAGATGGTGCCGAGGAGAGGACTTGAACCTCCACGGGGTTACCCCCACCAGCACCTGAAGCTGGCGCGTCTACCAATTCCGCCACCTCGGCAAGGATCGTTTCGCGGCTGCGAACTCGATCAAGGCCGCGCACTTTACCGCCAGCGGATGGGCTTGTCAACGCTTTAGCGGCGAACCAAGCCCGGCCTGAAGGCCGCCCCGGGGACCGCTTGGGGCGGCTGGGGCTGTCCGTTGGACCGCGAATAATGAGACAATGAGCATATGACTGATACAAACAACAAAACACGCTGGAAAGACGACCCGAAGGCGGGCCGCGAGGCTCGTCGTTACGAGAAACCCATTCCCTCCCGGGAGTACATCCTCAAGCATATGGAGGAGTTGGGCGAACCCCAGGAGTTTGATGAGCTGGTGGAGAGCCTGGGCCTGATGGATCCGGAAGAGGTGGAAGCCCTGGGTTTCCGGATCAAGGCCATGATCCGCGATGGGCAGCTGATCACCAACCGCCGCGAGGCCCTTTGCCTGGTGGACCGGGTGGGATTGGTCACCGGCACGGTGGTGGCCCATCGGGACGGCTTCGGGTTTTGCACGCCCGACGACGGGGGCGGTGATATCTTCATGCCGCCCCGGGAAATGCGCGAGATCATGCACGGTGACCGAGTGGCCGTGCGGGTGATTGATGTGGACCGGCGGGGACGCTCGGTGGGCTCACTGGCCCGGATCCTGGAGCGCAATACCGAGGATCTGATCGGTCGCTATTTCGAGGAATCCGGCATCAGCTTCGTGGTGCCGGATAACAGCCGTTACAACCAGGACATCTTCGTGCCGCCGGAGAAGCGGGGCGGGGCCAAGCACGGCCAGATCGTGCAGGTGTTGCTGGAAATGTACCCCTCCCGCCGCAACCAGCCCATTGGCCGGGTGGACAAGGTCCTAGGTGCCCATCGCGATGCCGGTATGGAAATCGATATCGCCGTGCATTCCCACGGCCTGCCCCGGGACTGGCCCGAAGGCGTGGAAGCGGAGGCCAAGGCCTTTGGTGATTCGGTGGCCGAGTCCAGTAAAGCCGGCCGCAAGGATCTGCGTGATCTGCCCCTGGTCACCATCGATGATGAAACCGCCAAGGATTTCGATGATGCGGTGCTCTGCGAGCGCCTGGATAACGGCGGTTTCCGCCTGATGGTGGCGATTGCCGATGTGGCCGAGTATGTACAACCCGATAGCGCCCTGGATGCGGAAGCCTATCGGCGCGGGACTTCGGTGTATTTTCCCGGCCATGTGATCCCTATGCTGCCGGAGGTGCTTTCCAACGGTCTGTGTTCCCTGAATCCGGACGTGGATCGCCTGACCATGGTCTGCGAGTTGATCATGGACAAGGAAGGAACGGTCAAGGAAAGTCATTTTCACGAAGGGGTGATTCGCTCCCACGCCCGTCTGACCTACAACAAGGTCTCGGCCATGTTGCAGGGGGACAAGGCTCTTCGCGAGCAATACCAGCATGTGCTGGGCAATGTGGAAAACCTGCATGAACTGTTCAAGGTCCTGATTAAGCGCCGTCAGCAGCGGGGTGCGATTGATTTTGACACCATCGAGACCAAGTTCGTCTTTGATGATTTCGGCAAGATCGAGAAGATTGTGCCGGTGGAACGCAACGACGCTCACCGCATTATCGAGGAGTGCATGATCGCGGCCAATGTGGCCACCGGCCGTTTCCTGGCCAAGCACGAGATGCCCACCCTGTACCGGGTGCATGAAGGCCCGGCGGAAGAGAAGGTCAGTGATCTGCGGGACTTTTTGGGCAAGCTGGGCCTGACCCTGAAGGGCGATGAAGAGCCCGATCCCGGGCACTATGCCGAGGTGCTCAAGCAGGCCCAGGGCCGGGAGGATTCCACCCTGATCCAGACGGTCTTGCTGCGTTCGCTAAAGCAGGCCGTCTATAGCCCCAAGAATGTGGGCCACTTTGGCCTGGCGCACGATACCTATCTGCATTTCACTTCGCCGATCCGGCGTTACCCCGATCTGCTGGTTCATCGCGCCATCAAGCATGTGCTGAGAAAGCTGCCCGAGGATGAATATCCCTACAGCGTCAAGGATATGGAGCGGATCGGCGGGCATTGTTCCTCCACCGAGCGTCGGGCCGACGAAGCCACCCGGGATGCCGCCGATACCCTCAAATGCGAGTTCATGCAGAGTCGGGTGGGCGAAGAGTATGACGCCATGATCGTGGGGGTGACCTCTTTCGGTCTGTTCGTGAAGCTCAAGGAAGTGCATGTGGAAGGGCTGGTGCATGTCACCGGCTTGCCCAATGACTATTACAAGTTCGATCCCGCCGGCCATCGCATGGTGGGGGAGCGCTCCGGGCGTATCTTCCGACTGACCGACACCATTCGGGTGCGCGTGGTCCGGGTGGATCCGGATGAGCGCAAGATCGATCTGGAACCGGCGGAAGCCAGCGAGGAAAAGCCCTCCGACCGGGGTGGTCGCAAGCCCAAGCGCAAGCGGGGCGGCAAGAAGGGCAGCCGTAAGAAGGCCGCGAAGAAGCCGGATAGCGAGGGCAAGGGTGACTGAATTTCTGGCTGGCGTGCATCCGGTTCGGGCGGCCCTGGCTGCCGGCCGGGTGAAAGAGTTGCACGTGGCCGCCAGCAATCGCCGGGTGCGTGAGCTGGCGGATACCGCCCGGGGGGCGGGCATTCCCGTGCTAAGTACCGACAAGCAGCAGCTCACCATCCTGGCCGGCACCGACCGCCACCAGGGCGTGGCGGCCCGGGCCGAGATCGGTGAGAACCAGACCGATATGGACCAGCTGGTCCAGCGGGCGGAGGCGGGCGAGTCCCTGTTGCTGCTGGTGCTGGACGGGGTTCAGGACCCTCAGAACCTGGGGGCATGTCTGCGCACTGCCGATGCCGCCGGTGTGGATGCGGTGATCGTCCCCAAGGACCGTTCCAGCCCCCTGAGTCCGGCTGCCCGCAAGGTGGCCGCCGGGGGTGCCGAGACCGTGCCTTTCCTGCAAGTCACCAATCTGGCCCGGTCCCTGGAGCAGCTCAAGACTGCCGGGGTGTGGGTGGCCGGCTTGGCCGGGGAGGCCGATCAAAGCCTCTACGAGCTGGATTTGACCGGCCCCCTGGCCCTGGTCATGGGGGCGGAAGCGGATGGATTGCGGCGGTTGACCCGGGAACATTGTGATTTCCTGGGCTCGTTGCCCATGGCCGGGACGGTGGAAAGCCTGAATGTCTCGGTCACGGCCGGGGTATGCCTCTACGAAGCCGTCCGTCAGCGGGGCGGAGGGGGGCGGTGAACTGGGGCGGGCTTGCCTCTGTGGCCGCCTTGCTCTAGAATTCGCTGACTAATCCCCGGGCCCAGGTCCGGGGGTTTTTGTTTTTTACTGCGGCGCTGGATGGTCCAGGTCGCACTCTCTGCTTCACCGTCCGGGATGGCCCTGGCGGGAGGCCGAATCCGAAGGGAGTTTTAACGCAATGCGTCATTACGAAATCGTTTTTCTGACCCACCCGGACCAGAGTGATCAGGTCCCGGCCATGGTCGAGCGCTACCAGTCCATTATCGAGTCCGCCGATGGCAAGGTTCATCGCATGGAAGACTGGGGCCGCCGTCAGCTGGCCTATCCGATCAACAAGGTGCTCAAGGCTCACTACGTTCTGATGAACGTGGAGTGCACCAAGGAAGCCCTGGACGAAATCCTGTCCGCCTTCCACTTCAACGATGCCGTCATTCGGCATCTGGTCATCAGCCGTGAAGAGGCCGTGACCGAGCCCTCTCCGCTGTCCAAGCCGGAAGGCGAAGAGAAGAGCAGAGAAGAAGACACCGCCAGCGCTTAAGCGCGGCCATCGATCGGATCAGGAGTACACCACATGGCACGTTTTTTCCGTCGTCGTAAGTTTTGTCGTTTCACCGCTGAGGGCGTCAAGGAGATCGATTACAAGGATCTCAGCACCCTGCGGGCCTATGTCACTGAAACAGGCAAGATTGTTCCCAGCCGGATTACCGGTACCGCCGCCTTTTATCAGCGTCAGCTGTCCAAGGCCGTAAAGCGGGCCCGTTATCTGGCGCTGCTGCCCTACAGCGACAGCCACTCCAACTGAGTGGCTGCCTCGCCCGAGCCTTCGGGCCGGGCGTGGCGCCGATAGGAGCACCCCATGCAGGCGGTACTCGCTTGGATAATGAGCAGCCGCTGGCGGGCCGTCCTCAGTGTCTGGATGATGGGCGCTGTGCAGTGGCTGGGCCTGCTGGGCGGCGGTCTGGTGGCCCTGGTGGGTCTCAGGCAGGGGCCCCGGGAAGGGTTGGGTGTGGCCTTGCTGGCCGCGGCGGGATTGATTCCTGTTTCCCTGATGGTTGGGGCTTCGGCTTGGCAGATTTCGGCCGCCGCCCTGTCACTGTGGTTGCCGGTGTTGGTCATGACCTGGGCGCTGCATCGCAGTGGCTCCTTGGCACGGGCCTGTCAGCTGGCCGCGATATTTGCCATCGGCCTGGTGCTGATGCTGCATACGGCCGAAGATGAGGTCATTCGTCTCGGCCGGGCGATCATCGATCAATGGCTGATGCCCTTGTTTGAAGAGCGCCCGCAAGGGCCGCCTTCTGATCAGGAGCTGGATCAGATGGCCCTGAGATTGCCGGGTATGTTGGCGACAGCCTTCAGCCTAGCGCTGATCCTCAGTCTGTTTCTGGGGCGCTGGTGGCAAGCCATCCTGTATAATCCGGGTGGATTTCGGGCGGAGTTCCACGAATTCCGCCATGGGCAGGTCGCGATCCTGCTGGGTGGGGCACTGTTTATCCTCTCGGCTGTGACTAACCTGGCCGTGCTGGATAACCTGGCCCTGGTGGCCATCATGGTGATGATGCTCCAGGGGCTGGCCGTCTGCCATGCCATGGTGCATCGACGCGGCCTGAGCGGCTTCTGGCTGTTGCCGGTCTATGGCCTGCTCTTGCTGTTCTCGGTAGCGGCCATGAGTGTGCTGGCGGCATTAGCCATACTGGACAATGTGATTGATTTCAGAGCCCGTTATGCGCCGGCTAAGCAGCCGCCGAACGGTTCGGATGATTAACCAAAAAACCACGTAGGTAGACGCTATGGAAGTCATTCTTCTCGATAAGGTCGAAAACCTCGGCGCCCTGGGTGACAAAGTCACCGTCAAGCCCGGTTACGGCCGTAACTATCTCGTTCCTTACGGCATTGCCAAGCCGGCGACCAAGGAAAACGTTGCTGAGTTCGAGGCCCGTCGTGCCGAGCTTGAAAAACAAGCCGCCGAGGCCCTGGAAGCGGCCAAGGCCCGCGCCGAGAAGCTGGAAGGTATTAACCTGGAGATCACGGCCAAGTCCGGCTCCGAGGGTAAGCTCTTCGGCTCCGTGGGGCCCATCGACATCGAAGCCAAGCTCAACGAGCAGGGCCACGAAGTCGAGCGCAAGGAAATTCGCATGCAGGATGGTCCCATCCGCGAGGCCGGCGAGTATCAGGTGGATTTGCATCTGCATAGCGATGTGGACGTGAGCATTACGGTCACGGTCATCGGCCAAGAGTAAGTTATCGGTGCACCGCCGGGTATCCACCCGGCGGTGCATAATCAGTGATTGATCCCGGCCACGGCCCGGCCTGGGGTGAATGCATGTGCTAGTCCGTCGGGGAGGCAGTATGGTCGGCTCGGCAGAATCCTTTTCCAAGGGTGACCCGGCGGCGGACGCCATCAAGGTCCCGCCTCATTCCGTTGAGGCCGAGCAAGCGGTGCTTGGTGCCCTGATGCTGGACAACAGCAGCTGGGACCATGTGGCCGATCTCATCTCCGACAGCGACTTCTATCGTCGCGATCACCAGATCATCTTCCGTGCCCTGGCCGCATTGGCTGAAAAGGGCGATCCCAGTGATGCGGTCACCGTCTCCGAGTTTTTGGACAATCGGGGTGAGCTGGATGACGCCGGTGGTCTGGCCTATCTGGGTGCCCTGGCCAAGGATACCCCCAGTGCCGCCAATGTTCGCGCCTATGCCGATATCGTTCGCGAACGCTCGGTACTGCGCCAGCTCATTCGCATCGGCAATGAGCTCAGCGAAAGCGCTTTCGTGCCGGATGGCCGGGGCAGCAAGGAGCTGATCGAGGACGCCGAGAAGCTGGTCTTTGAGATTGCCGAACAGGGCAGTCGCAAATCCCAGACTTATATCCCCATCAAAAGCCTGTTGCGAGATGCGGTTGAGCGGATCGACGAGTTGATCAATTCCGATGAGTCCCTCACGGGGACCGCCTCTGGAATCGACAAGTTCGACGAGATGACCTCCGGCATGCAGCGCAGTGACCTGATCATCCTTGCGGCACGGCCCTCCATGGGCAAGACCTCCCTGGCCATGAACTTTGCCGAGCATGCGGCCATTCATTCCAAGCAGCCGGTGGCGATTTTCAGCATGGAGATGTCCGGTGAACAGCTGGCCATGCGGATGATTTCTTCCCTGGGCCGGGTGGATCAATCCAAGGTTCGCAACGGTGATATCTCCGAGGAAGACTGGCCCCGGATCACTTCGGCCATTCATCTGATGTCCGAGGCGCCCATTTTCATCGATGACACCCCGGCTCTGACGCCCACGGAACTGCGGGCCCGCTGTCGGCGTATCAAGCGGGAGCACGGCCTGGGCCTGGTGGTGGTGGATTACCTGCAGCTGATGCGGGTGGCGGGCATGTCCGAGAACCGTACCAATGAGATTTCCGAGATCTCCCGGGGCTTGAAGGCCCTGGCCAAGGAGTTGGACGTGCCGGTGATTGCCTTGTCCCAGCTGAACCGTAACCTGGAGCAGCGTCCGGACAAGCGGCCCAAGATGGCTGACCTGCGTGAATCCGGGGGCATCGAGCAGGATGCCGACGTGATTGTGTTTATCTACCGGGATGAGGTCTATAACCCGGACACCCCGCACAAGGGCATGGCCGAGTTGATTATCGAGAAGCAGCGTAACGGACCCACAGGCAAGGTGATCACTACCTTCCTGGGCAGCTTTACCCGCTTCGAAAATTACATCAGTGAAGACGAGTTCATGGAGTAATCCTTGACGCGTGCGACCCGTGCCCGAATCAACACCGATGCCCTGCGTCACAATCTGACCCGGGCCCGTGAAATCGCCCCGGGTACGCGGATCATGGCCTGTGTGAAGGCCAATGGCTATGGACACGGTTTGGTAGAGGCGGCTCGGGCCTTTCGGGGGGCGGATGCCTTTGCCGTGGCCTGCCTGGAAGAAGCCCTGGAAATTCGTTCAGCCGGTCTGGGACATCCGGTGGTGCTATTGGAAGGCATTCATCGTCAGCGGGAAGTGGAGCTGGTTCGCGAGAATGGCTTTGAGTTGGTGCTGCACGATCATGCCCAGCTGGACGTGCTGGAAGCCTCCGGCCTGCCCCAGAAGCTCTGGCTCAAGATCGACACCGGCATGCATCGCCTGGGTTTTCCCCCCGAGCAGGCAGAAGCCGTTCTGGCCCGGATACAGCGGGGCAATCTGGCCGAAGGCCCCCTGCGCTACATGACCCATCTGGCCTCCGCCGATGAACTCCAAGGCACGCCCGATACCGGCGAGCAGATTCGCCAATTCAAGGCATTGACCCGGGATTGGCCGGGTGAACGTTCCATCGCCAATTCCGCGGGTGTTATCGACTGGCCGGAATCCCATGAACAATGGATTCGCCCGGGTATCATGCTCTACGGCGTTACCCCCTTTAGCGATCGTCATGGCCGGGATGTAGGTCTGCTGCCGGCCATGACAGTCAGCACCGAACTGATCGCCATCAAATCGGTGGAAAAGGGCGGTCGTGTGGGATATGGCGGCGGCTGGTCGGCCGCCCATGACATGCCTCTGGGGATTGCGGCCATTGGCTACGGCGATGGCTATCCCTGGCATGTGGCGAATGGCACGCCGGTATTGATCAATGGTCGGCCGAGCCGGGTGGTGGGCAGGGTATCCATGGACATGATCACCGTTGATCTCAGCGATCATCCCCAGGCTCGGGTGGGGGATGAAGTGATTCTATGGGGGGAAAGCGAAGGCGGTGAGGCCCGGCTACCGGTGGAAACGGTGGCCCGCCATGCGGGCACCATTCCCTATGAGTTGCTTTGCGGGGTGACCCGGCGGGTCAAGTTCGATGTGGACTAGGCCTCGCCAGCCCGCCGCCTGCTAGACCGGGTTCTGCCGGAAGGCCAGGCGGACACCGGCCACTTCCAGTTCATCGCCATCGTTCAGCCGCACCGATGCGGGGCCATTCTCGCGCCCGTTGATTCGAGGACTGCCGCCGGCCACCGGCACCAGATAGAAACCGTCCCGGCGCCGGGTTACCGCAGCCACCTGCTTGCCCCGCACGCCTACCGTGGTGATGGCTTCTTCCAGCACCAGAGCCTCACCGGCATTGTTGCCGTTGAGTACCTCGATGCGACTTTCCTTCCCATCATCAATGGGGTCATCGGCCACTTCCGCCATGACCTGATCCACATCGGATCGGGAATCCTTAATATCATCCAGGTGGAGAATCATGGTGTCCTGAAAGCTGGGAGGGGCGCTGGGCCCGCTGAAGCGGACCTGGAAGGGGCCGATGTGAAAGGCATCGCCGTTCCGAAGGCCCACCCGGCGGATGCGACGATCCCCCAGGTAGGTGCCATTGGTGCTTTCAAGATCCTCCACACAGAAGTGATCATCCCGAATGACCACCCGGGCGTGGTGACCGCTAACCGTGGATTCATCCAGGTGAATATCGTTATCTTTCTGGCGACCGAGGGTTGCCCGTTTTTTGATTTCGAATTCGCTGTAGAGCTTGCCTCGATAGAAAACACTCAGCTTTGCCATTCTGTTCTCCCTGGGGTGTTCGGTACGAATAGGTCCTGCTTGTCGATCATGGCTGGGCCCGTTTGGATTTGAGCCACTCTCCCAGTTGCCTGGCCAGCTGTAACAAGGGAGAGCGGTCCAGGCCTTCCAGCGTCTGGCCGGCCTGGACCAGGATGACCGAGATATTGTCCCGTCCGCCCAGCTCGTTGGCGCGCTTGATCAGCTGATCGGCCCGTTCCTGCAGATCACCCCCGGCATTTTCCAGGGTGTATCGAATGCTGTGGTCATCCACCATGTCGGTGAGGCCATCCGAGCAGAGCAGGAAAATATCCCCATCCGCCACGGTTTCCTCACAAATGCTGGCTTCCACCTGCGGGCCGACACCCAGCGCACGCGTGATCACATGCCGGTTATTGGCCTGGCGGGCTTCCAGGCGGGTGTAATAGCCACGGTCCAGCAGTTCCTGGTTCAGGGAATGGTCGGTGGTGAGTTGCTTGAGCCGTCCCCGGCGCAAGCGATAGACCCGGGAATCCCCCACATGGGCCAGGGTGACGCGCCGGCCCCGGAAAAGGCAGATGGCCACCGTGGTGCCCATGCCCTGGCGGTCGGGATCTTCCTGGGCCTTTTCCAGAATGATGCGGTTGGCCTTGGCCACGGCCTCCTGTAATACCCGGTCGCCGCGTTCCATGGGGCTGGCATTACGGACAACCTGCAGGACGGTTTCCACGGCCAGTCGGCTGGCCACTTCCCCGGCGCTGTAGCCGCCCATGCCATCGGCCAGCACCATCAGGCCGGCTTCCGGGGCCATTTCAATGGCATCCTCATTGTGCGGACGCTTGCGGCCGGTGTCCGTGCGGCCGGCTGCAGCCAACTGTCCCTCGGCAGCCATACGATCCCCTGTCCGCAGTCTCTCCCCGGCCCATTATTGCAAAGGGCCGCTGCCGAGCCTGCCTGAACCACCCGGAGGGGGGTCCCCCCGAACCTCAATGGACCTGAGTATACCGGCAACACCGGGTGGCGCGGCAAGCACCCGCTTGGGCAATGATAAGATGCTTCACCGCAAACCATGATTCATTTGGATTCAATCAGGGATTGAGCTATGGCCAAGGCAAAGACCGTTTATGAATGTGAGGCCTGTGGTGCCCAGGCACCCAAGTGGTCCGGGCAGTGCATGGATTGCGGTGCCTGGAATACCTTGGTGGAGAGCCGCATCGGGGCCACGCCTCCCAAGGTCGGGGGCGGAAGCGCCGGCGGTCGCAACCGGGGCCAGTACGCCGGATCATCGGGTGTGGTGGTGAGCCTCAATGAGGTGCAAAGCAAGGAAGCCCCCCGGACCTCCACCGGCGTGGGCGAGCTGGACCGGGTGCTCGGCGGCGGTTTGGTCTCCGGTTCGGCCGTACTGATCGGCGGTGATCCGGGCATCGGGAAATCCACGCTGTTGCTCCAGGCCTGTGCCCGGCTGTCCGAAAACCGGGGCGTGTTGTATGTCACCGGGGAGGAGTCCCTGGAGCAGGTTCGTATTCGGGCCGAGCGGCTGGCCGTAGGGGAATTCCCTCTGCGCCTGGCCGCGGAGACCTGCGTGGAGCAGATCATTGCCACCGCCGAGGTGGAAAAACCCCGGGTCCTGGTGGTGGATTCCATCCAGACCATCTTTTCCGAGGGGGTGCAGTCGGCCCCCGGGGCCGTGGGCCAGTTGCGTGAATCCGCCTCCCAGCTGGTGCGTTTTGCCAAGCAGACCGGCACCGCCGTCTTTCTGGTGGGCCATGTCACCAAGGAAGGCCAGATTGCCGGGCCCCGGGTCCTGGAGCATATGGTGGATACGGTGCTGTACTTCGAAAACGACGCCGGCAGTCGTTATCGGGTAATCCGGGCGGTGAAAAACCGCTTTGGCGCCGTTAACGAGCTAGGAGTATTCGCCATGGACGAGGCCGGCCTGAAGGAAGTTCGCAACCCTTCGGCCATCTTTCTTTCGGGCCACCAGAGCGATGTCAGCGGTTCGGCGGTTATGGTGGCCCGGGAAGGCAGCCGGCCCCTGCTGGTGGAAGTCCAGGCCCTGGTGGACAGCTCCCAGACCCATAATCCTCGCCGGGTGGCGGTGGGCCTGGATCAGAACCGCCTCTCCATGCTGCTGGCGGTGATGCATCGCCATGGCGGTATTGCCATGGGGGATCAGGACGTCTTCATCAATGTGGTGGGGGGGCTGAAAGTGGAAGAAACCGCCGCCGACCTGCCCCTGCTGCTGGCCGCCTTGTCCAGTTTCCGGGACAAGCCCTTGCCCAAGGGTATGGTGGTGTTCGGCGAGATTGGCCTGTCCGGCGAGGTGCGGCCGGTCTACAACGGTGAAGAACGCTTGTATGAGGCGGCCAAGCACGGGTTCAAGCTGGCCATCGTCCCGCGCGCCAATGCCCCCCGCAAGAGCCCCGACGGCATGAAGATCATCCCCGTCCGGCGTCTGGGGGATGCCATCGACGCCATCCTTCGAGATGCCGAATAGATCTTTGACGATTACCCTCCAGAAAGGTAGATTAGCCACCGCTTCGGAAAGCGCCACTTTTGGGTGGTGCAGGGAACCCGGTGAGAATCCGGGACTGACGCGCAGCGGTATTGGGGAACGAGGATCACAGGGGGCGACCCCAGGCACTGTCCCGCACGGGATGGGAAGCCGTGATCCAAGGTCCATGTGACGATCCGTCACACTCGCCCCTAAGTCCGAATACCTGCCGAAGCGCGGCCGATTGATCGGCCGCTGACCGAGCCTTCGCGTCTAAGGTGTTCGGATCCAAGGTATCTTCCTCTGCCCCCCTGGGCGCAATAACCTTGTATCCCCGATAACGCTTCGTGAGGGCTCCATCACTTACCTGTAGTGAATGGAGACCTGAATGTTTAGATTACGACCTGCCGTTTTTTGTCTTGTTTGCCTTCCCCTTTTGGCCAGTGCCAGCGATCACGGCCTGAACCTGGACACCGTGGTGGTCCATGGTTCGTCTTTGGAAGAAACCTTGCCGACGGATCTTTCCCGCTATGGCGCCGAGTTGTGGATTCTCGACCGGGAGGTGTTGGATCGTAGCGGCGTCAGTGATGTGGGTCAGGCCTTGCAGGGCAGTGTGCCGGGTCTGTTCGTCTCTCCCCGGGCCGGGCGCGGGGATTATGCCTCTGTCTCTCTGCAGGGCTCTCGCAGTGAGGACGTGCTTTGGTTGGTGGATGGGGTTCGGATCAACAACCGTCTGTTTGGTGACACCTCTCCCCTGGACTCCATCAGCACCCACATGATCGAGCGCATTGAGGTGCTGAAAGGCGGGCAGGGCCTGTTTTATGGGACCCAGGCGGTGGCCGGCGTGGTAAATATTGTCCTGCGCAAACCCGGCCCCGAATCCGGCGGCAGTATGAGCGGGGCTGTGGGCTCCTTGGGGGATCGCCGCCTGGGCGGCCATGTTCGCGGCAGCGATGCCCTGGGGCATTGGATTGTTTTCGCCGAGCAGGATCAGTCAGAAGGCTATCAACCTTACCGGGATGAAGCCTACCAGGAGAACGCCCGGCGCCTGCCCCGGGGCTTTAACCGGACTTCCTACGGTGGCCGCTATCATCTGCCGCTGGGCCAGGACCAATCCTTGAATTTGCTCTTTCTGAGAAACGACGTGCGGGCGGACTTTCCCCGGCCCGTGGCCAATTTCGAAAGCTTCAATGACCGCTCCGAGCACATCCTGTCGTTGAAATGGGATCAGCAGTTGAGCGAGCGAACGGGCTATTTCCTCAAGGCTTATTGGCATGAATGGTGGACGGACTACACCCGACTGTCCCTCGACCAGGACGGCCAGGTGGATGTGATCAATGATCGGGATCCCTGGGGCTTTGATGACCAGGGCATCAACCTGACCGCCCGTCATATCACCGAGTCCGGCTCAGAACTGCTGGGTGGATTGGATTACCAGCGCTACCAGGGGGAGGACTTTGTACTGCGTATTGACGGCAAGGCTGAAGCCGTCGCGGCCGCCTTTGTCCAGTACCGGCCGCGATTGAGCTTTTCCCCGGACAGCCGATTGGCAGTGGGGGCGCGTTTCAACCGCTCTGATTTCGGTGGTGATCAGTCGATCTGGAACCTCAGCTTTGCCCAGCCCCTGCCCGGGCACTTGGAATTGACCGCCGGTGCCGGCAGCAACTTCCGTTTGCCTTCCGCCTTTGAGCTATTCGTGGTTGATGAAGATTTTCCCGCCGGCAACGAGGACCTGTCGCCGGAGGAAAGCCTGAATTTCAATCTCGCAGTCAGCGGGCCCTTGGGCCTGAATGCTCAATGGCAAGTCGGTGGTTTTTATCGGGAAATCCAGGACCTGATCTCGGTGGCCGACGGCATGTATATCAATAGCGAGCGATCGGTCCGGGTTCGCGGTGGTGAGGCCACCCTGACGGTGGGTGGGCAAACAGGCTGGTCGGGGGATTTAAACCTCACCTGGGCCGATGCCCGGGAGAAAGGACAATCCCAGCAGATTGACGGCATTCCGGAATGGTTTATCAATGCCCGTGTTGCCTGGAATGCGCCGCAATATGGTTGGCAGTTACAGGCCCGCCACACAGGTTCCAACACCAGCACCCTGGCGGATTTCGGTCCCCAGCAATACGGTGATTTCACGGTTCTGGATGCCAGTGCTTGGCGTGCCTTTGGTGCTCATGGCGAGCATCGGCTTACGGTTCGCCTGGAGAATCTGCTGGATCACCGCTATGCCTCGGGGGTGAGTCAGGCGATGACGCCAGACGGCGGGCCCTTTCAATACGAGACCCTGGGCCCACCCCGTAATCTTCAGCTGGCCTATGGCCGGCGGTTCTGATGGCCGGCTCGCTGAAAAAACAGCTGCTGCGATGGCTGATGCCCCTGCATCGCTATCTCGGTTTGGGGCTGAGCCTGCTCATGCTGCTGTGGTTTATCTCCGGCATCGTCATGATGTTCCATGGTTATCCCCGAATGGCGGACAGTGAACGCTTATCCGCCTTGTCGACAATGGAAACGGAGAAACTGGCGGTCCCAGTGGAAGCAGCGGCATCCCGTCTGGGGCTGGAGGCGATCGATGGTGTTCGCCTCAATCAACCCTGGGATCGCCCCAAGCTGCATGTCCTCAGTGAGCACGGTTGGCAGAGTCTCTATGCCGATTCCGGCGAGGTAGTCCCTCCACTGGACCGGGTCACCCTCGAATCCCGCCTGGATGAAGAAACGGCCTGGGTGGTCCGGGCGATTGATCGTCTGGAACGCCCCGATCAGTGGACTCTTTCCGCTGGCTTCGATGCCTTTCGTCCCCTGTGGCGGGTCAGCTTGGCGGATTCGGTGTCCACCACACTCTATTTCTCGGAAGCCACCGGGGAGCGGGTCCATCAGACCACCGGATCAGAGCGTGGCTGGGCCTATGCCGGTGCCATTGTTCACTGGATTTACCCCACGCGACTGCGGGAGATGAGTGGTTTTTGGCGGCAGCTGGTGATGTGGCTGGCCGGCCTGGGACTGCTTGCTTGCCTGAGTGGCCTGATCCTCGGACTGATGATGCTGAAACGCCGGCGCCGTAAGGGCATGAGCCCTTACCGGGGTTGGATGCAATGGCACCATTACCTGGGGCTGGCCTTTGGTGTTTTGGTGGCCACCTGGCTGCTCAGTGGCTTGCTCTCCCTGGACCCTTTCCGATGGGCCTCCGCGGATCGTGCGCCAGTCTCCATGGATGTCACCATGGGCGCGCCCATGAGTGGATCACTGGGGCAGTGGCTGGCCATTGAACCAGCGGGCGTTCCAGAGCGGCACGCATCCTCAACACGGGAGGTCAAGCTATGGCAGTTTATGGGCCGGCCGTATCTTCTCCTAAGCAATGAAAGCGGTGAGCGTGAATTGTGGTCGGCTTCCGAAAGCCCCTCTGAGATGTTTTTGTCTCGGCAGCAGATCAGAGAGGCGGCTGATGGTTTGCCGGGCATGAGTCTGCAGGGGTTTCATCGGCAAGCGGATTATGATCATTACTATTATCCTGGCCGTGCCGCGCGGGTCAGAGGGGAAAAGCCACCCTTGCCGGTTTATCGGGCCGAGTATGACAATGGGGTTCATCTCTACATTTTCCCCAAGACCGGCGAAGTCTTGCGCCAGTCCACCCCCCGCCGTCGCTTGAATCGCTGGCTGTACAACGGCCTGCATAGCCTGGACTTTCCGGTGCTTAATCCCGGGAGTATGGGCTGGTACGCATTGGTGGTTGTGTTGATGAGTGGTGGGGCCTTGTTTTCCTTGACCGGTGTCTGGTTCACGGTTCGTTACTTTAAACGCAAATAACGCAAACAAGGGGAATTTCATGACATCCCATGCCTTCAGTGAAGCCGAGCGGGCTGCGGTTTATCGCGTCATTGCCGAGCGACGGGATATGCGTCATTTCCTCCCGGATCCGGTATCGGAGGATTGTCTGGCCCGGGTGCTTTCAGCCGCCCACCAGGCCCCCAGTGTGGGCTTGATGCAGCCCTGGCGCTTCATCCGGGTGACGGACCGTGCTGTGCGGGAAGGCATCGGCGGGGTGGTGGAGGCCGAACGGCAACGCACGGCCGAGGCCTTGGGGGAGGACGGCAGTGCATTCATGCGTCTTAAAGTGGAAGGGATTCAGGAGTGCGGAGAGTTACTGGTGGTGGTATTGCCCGACAAGCGTGAGCAGCATGTCTTTGGACGGCGGACCATGCCGGAGATGGATCTGGCCTCCGCCGCCTGCGCCATTCAAAACCTTTGGCTGGCGGCCCGGGCGGAAGGTCTGGGCATGGGCTGGGTGTCGCTCTTCGAGCCCGATGCATTGGCCCGCTTGTTGGCCTTGCCGGCGGGGGCCAGTCCCATTGCCGTTCTCTGCCTGGGCCATGTAGAGGCCTTTTATGAACGACCCATGCTGGAGCAGGAAGGCTGGACACGTGCCGAGGCCTTGGAGCACTTCCTGATGGGAAACCGTTGGGATGAGAGCAAGTCCTTTTGATCATCCCCATGCCAGGGACGCATGGACCCATCCCTGGGGCTCTGTGCGCGACATCCCTGCCGCGCACAGCCCTGGCCAGTCCCACCCTGCACTCGATCCTCCAGGCTGAAAGCAGTGGAGGTGATGAGTTCGCTTGGGCTTAGTTCGAATCGCCCAGTCGTGAGGCCTGCTGCTCAGCAGGGCTGGGTGGCTTAGGCCGTGGCCTCCCCATCGTGGTCCGGCAACCGTGGCTTGATGCGGACGGTTTTCACCGCGCTGGCACTGCTCTGGACGATCTCCAGAGGATAGCCGGCCACCTTGATGCTGGTGCCGGGTTCGGGGATGGTCTCCATATGCTCCAGTACCAGGCCATTGACCGTTTTGGGGCCGTCGGTGGGAAGCTTGATGGACAGGATCCGGTTCAGCGTCCGCAGGGGCATATTGCCGTTGACCATGCAGCTGCCGTCTTCCTCCCGGATAATTCCCTTGATACGGGTGGCGGTGGGATCGGTGGTGAACTCGCCCACGATTTCCTCCAGGATATCTTCCAGGGTGACCAGGCCCTGGATATCCCCGTACTCATCCACCACCAGGCCGATACGGCGCTGGGTATTCTGGAAATTGATCAGCTGCCGGTGCAGTGACGTGTTCTCCGGGATGAAATAGGGTGGCCGAACGATATCTTCCAAGGTCTCCCGGGTCAGCTCCCCCCGGGAGGTGGAATTGAGCACTCGGCGGGAATGCAGTATTCCCACGATATTGTCGATGTTCTCCCGGAAAACCGGCAGGCGGGTGTGCTGGCTGTTGGTGAGGGCTTCCAGGATCTCGTCCCAGGGATCCGCCAAGTCGATGCCGACAATCTCATTGCGCGGCACCATGATGTCTTCCACCGTGGCCTGTTCCAGATCCAGGATGCTCACCAGCATTTTCTGGTGACGTTTGGGGATTAGACGTCCCGCCTCGGTGACCACGGTGCGCAGTTCATCCGGACTCAGGGAATCATCTTGATTCAGGCCGGGACGAATGCCAAAGGGCCGGAGCAGGGCGTTGGCAATCAGATTCACCATCCAGATGACAGGGTAGAGAATCCTGATCAGGGGCGTATAGACGTAGGCGGCTGGATAGGCCAGACGTTCCGGGTGAAGGGCTGCCAGGGTTTTCGGCGCCACTTCGGCGAAGATCAGGATAACCAGGGTCAGCAAACCGGTGGCAATGGCAATGGCCGCCTCACCCCCCAGGCGAAGGGCGATAACCGTAGAAAGTGCGGACGCTGCAATATTGACGAAGTTGTTGCACAGCAGAATCAAACCCAACAGGCGATCGGGGCGGCTCAGCAATCGTTCGGCGAATACGGCCCCGCGGTGCCCATCCTGAGCCTGGTTGCGCAGGCGATAGCGATTGAGGGTCATGAGGGCGGTTTCGGAGCCGGAAAAGAACCCGGACAGTACGATGAGAACGCCCAGCGTGCCGAATAGAGCACCTAAAGGAATGGATTCCAAAGTGTTTTCAACCTCCCCCGAGAAGTGGGTGACTATTGTCGCCGAGCGGAGGAAGCCCGGGCAAGTGGATTGGGTGAATCACCCCGGTCAACCCCAGCGTTGACCCAGGAACACTTCCAATACGATGCGGCTGCCGAAATAGGCCAGTGCCAGGAGGGCGAAGGCGGACAGGGTCCAGCGAATAGCCACCCGGCCGCGCCAGCCGAATTGCAGCCGTCCCCACAGGAGGGTGCCGAACAGCACCCAGGCGGCCAGGGATAGAACGGTCTTGTGGACCAAGTGTTGGGCGAAGAGGTTGTCGACAAAGAACAGGCCGCTGAACAGTGCCAACGTCAGGCCGGCGAAGCCCAGGGCAATCAGCTGGAACAGCAGTCGCTCGGTGATCTCCAGCGGCGGCAGGATGCGAAGCAGGCCGCCGGGATGCCGGCCACGCAAGCGGCGCTCCTGGAAACTCAGGACAATGGCCAGCACCGCAGCGATGCTCAACAGGCTATAACTGGCAATGGAGAGAAAAACATGACTGACCAGGACCGGATAGGGCTGATCAACCAGGGTGGGTAAACCTTTATCGCTCAACAGGGTGGATAGGACTGCCAGCGTACCCACCGGGAGCAGGGGAATGGCCAGGTTGAGCACTCGCTGTCGCAGGGCCGATAGCAGCATGACGCCGGTGACCACCCAGCCCACCAGGGAAATAATGTTGAGCAGGCCCAGATTCAGTCCGGCAGGGTGGACCACCACCATCCAGAGACTGACCCCATGCAGGAAGGTGCCCAGCAAGCCCACGGTGAGGGCCGTGCCCCGCATGCGGTCGGTGGCCAGGGGCGAGGCGGTTCTCCGTACCAGTCGGATGACCAATAGGAGCATGGCCAGCAGGTAGCAGACAGCGGCAGTGACGGTGATGATGGGGCCTAGCATGATGCGCCTGAATTTCCCGAGTCGGTATTTGGGCGCCGTCCATCGACGGCTGATTGCCCGATATTCTCTCAGATTACCCGGAAAAGGCGCCTGTTGGGAACCGGCGGGATGCGAAAGTCGGGTCAGGACAGGTAGAATACCCGTCTTCTTGCCTTATCCAGAGTTTACGCATGTTCAAGGGTCTTAGCGAAAGAATTGGTCATAGCCTGGACCGGGTCAAGGGTCGCGGGCGGCTTACTGAAGACAATATCAAGGACACCCTGCGGGAAGTGCGCATGGCCCTGCTGGAGGCCGATGTGGCCTTGCCGGTGGTCAAGGAGTTCATTGAGCAGGTGCGCGAGCGGGCCGTGGGCCAGGAAGTGCTCAAGAGCCTGACCCCCGGTCAGGCCCTGGTCAAGGTGGTCCATGAAGAGCTGATCCGGGTGATGGGCTCGGAGCGTGAGGCCCTGAACCTGCGGGGCCGGCCGCCGGTGGTGATCCTGCTGGCTGGCCTGCAGGGGGCGGGCAAGACCACCACCACAGCCAAGCTGGCCCGCTATCTGCAGGAAACCGAGAAGAAAAAAGTCGCCCTGGTGAGTACCGATGTTCGCCGGCCGGCCGCCATCGAACAGCTGGAAACCCTGGCCGGCGAGGTAGGCTCGAGCTTCTACCGGGCGGCGGAGGGCACCGCGCCGAAGCAGATTGCCGACCAGGCCATGGAATACGCCCGGCGTCAGCATGCCGATGTGCTAATCGTGGATACCGCCGGTCGATTGCATGTGGATGAGGACCTGATGCAGGAGGTCCGGGACATCCACGCGGCCGTGGAGCCCCTGGAAACCCTCTTCGTGGTGGACGCCATGACCGGCCAGGACGCGGTTCGCTCCGCGGAGGCTTTTGGACAGGCCCTGCCCCTGACCGGCGTGGTGCTGACCAAGGCGGATGGCGATGCCCGTGGCGGGGCGGCCCTGTCCGTACGCCATGTTACTGGTAAGCCCATCAAATTCATGGGCATGGGCGAGAAAAGCGATGCCCTGGAGGCCTTTCATCCCGATCGGGTGGCCTCCCGGATTCTGGACATGGGCGACATGCTCAGTCTGGTGGACGAGGTGGAGCGCAAGGTTGATCGCGACAAGGCCGAGAAGCTGGGCAGAAAGCTTAAGAAGGGTCGGGGCTTCAATCTGGCGGATTTTCGGGATCAGCTGGAGCAGATGCAGAGCATGGGCGGGGTCAGTGCCCTGATGGAAAAAATGCCGGGTGCCGGCAAGCTGCCGCCCGGCATGGCCAATCAGTTCGATGACGGGGTGATCCGGCGCCAGGTGGCTATCATCAATGCCATGACCAAGCAGGAACGGCGCAAGCCCGCGGTGATCAACGGCTCCCGCAAACGGCGCATTGCCCAGGGTTCCGGGGTCCAGGTTCAGGATGTGAACAAGCTCCTCAAGCAGTTCACTCAGGCGCAGAAAATGATGCGCAAGATGGGCAAGAAGGGGGGCATGAAGAAGATGATGCGGGGCATGCAGGGCAAGTTGCCGCCCGGCATGGGGGGCGGATTCCCCGGCTAGCCCGCCGGTTCCGCCCGATGCTGTCTGCCCGGGCCGGGGCGGCTTGGGTCGCTGCCCGGAGCTTGTAGCTTTCTGCCGCTTCGCGTAAAATGCCCGGTTTACCGAAGCGCCGGTCGTTGGCCGGTGCCGGAAACCTTTTGTCCGAACCGAAAGAGAGACGGCATGGTCACGATTCGTCTAGCCCGGGGTGGTATGAAAAAACGCCCCTTTTATCATCTGGTTGTTACCGACAGCCGCAATTCCCGCGATGGTCGCTTTGTGGAGCGTCTGGGCTTCTTCAACCCGGTTGCCCGGGGTAATGACGAGAAGCTGCGGGTGGATCTGGAACGCGCCGATTACTGGCTCTCCCAGGGTGCGCAGCCGTCCGAGCGGGTTGCCAAGCTGCTGAAGGTTGGCCGCAAGCAGGCGGAATCCCAGGCCGAAGCCTGAGACACCGGCCATGATGGACCGGCCCGACACGGCCCGCAGTGATATGCCCCCGGACACCGAAATGGTGGTCATGGGGCGTGTCTCCGGGCTGTTCGGGGTACGCGGTTGGGTGAAAATCTATTCCCATGCCCGGCCGCGGGAATCCATTGTGGATTTTCAACGCTGGTTTCTGCGCGGCCCCGGCGGTTGGCAACCCTATTCGGTTGTCACTGGCCGCAAGCATGGAAATGGCGTGGTTGCCCAACTGGAAGGTGTGGACGACCGGGATCAGGCGGCAGGCCTCATGGGGCGGGATATCGCCATCGCCCGTGACGATCTGCCGGCCACGGATCCGGATGAGTTTTACTGGGTCGATCTGATCGGCCTGGTGGTGGAAACCGAGCAGGGTGTAACCCTGGGCCGGGTTGTCGACCTGGTGGAAACCCCGGCCAATGATGTGCTGGTGGTTCAGGGCGACCGGGAGCGGCTTGTGCCGTTCGTGCAGGGCCCTTTCATAAAGACCATCGATCTGGATGCAGGTTGCATGGTGGTGGATTGGGATCCGGAGTTCTGAATGCTTCGATTCGCCGTCATCACCCTGTTTCCGGAATTGATCCGGCCGGTCACTGAATCTGGCGTGACCGGCAGGGCGGTGGACCGGGATCTGATTTCGGTTGAGACCTGGAATCCCCGGGATTTTGCCCGGGACCGGCATCGTACGGTGGATGACCGGGCCTATGGCGGTGGCCCCGGCATGGTGATGCAGGTGGAGCCGCTGGGCGAGACCATTCGCCAAGCTCGGTCCCAGCTGCCGGCAGGCAGTAAAACAATCTATCTCAGCCCCCAGGGTCGTCTGCTGGATCAGGCCCTGGTGGAGGAATTGGCCGCTGCACCGGGTTTGTTGCTGGTGGCGGGACGCTACGAAGGCGTGGATGAGCGACTTCTGGAGCAGGAAGTCGATCTGGAAGTGTCCATCGGAGACTACGTCTTGAGCGGTGGCGAGCTTCCGGCCATGGTGGTCATCGATGCCCTGGCCCGGCTGCAGCCGGGGGCACTGGGGCATGCCGAGTCCGCCAGTCAGGATTCGTTTTCTGCGGAGGGTCTTTTGGACCATCCGCATTTCACCCGGCCGGAAACGGTCGAGGGACGGGCTGTTCCGCCGGTGTTGCTGGGTGGCGATCATGAAGCCATTCGGCAATGGCGGTTGAAACAGGCCCTGGGAAGAACATGGCAGCGTCGCCCGGACTTGTTGGCGCGCCGTGAATTGAGTGAAGAGGAGCGCCGCCTGCTGGACGAGTTTATCGCCGAGCAGAGTGGACAGGATGGGGCGACGTGCTCCGGCAAATCAGAAGACTGAAGCAGGTGAAGTCATGAGCGACATCATCAAAGAACTCGAGCAAGAACAGATGAAGACCGATGTGCCGGAGTTTGGTCCCGGTGATACCGTGCTGGTCCAGGTGCGCGTGGTGGAAGGTGACCGCGAGCGTCTGCAGCCCTTTGAAGGCGTGGTCATTGCCAAGCGTAACCGGGGGCTCAATTCCGCCTTCACCGTGCGCAAGACCACCCATGGCGAAGGTGTGGAGCGGGTGTTTCAGACCCACAGCCCCAATGTGGCCGAGATCAAGGTCAAGCGTCGGGGTGATGTGCGTCGTGCCAAGCTCTATTATCTGCGCGACCGTCAGGGCAAGGCCGCTCGAATCAAGGAAAAGGTCTGATCCAGACCGATTCCGGCGTTGTGCCGAATCTGGCGGGCGGCTTCCTTCGGGGAGCCGCCCGTTTTTTGTGGTTGTCTGGATAAGCCGCGTCTTTTGCTGGACAATCCCGTCTGGAGGCCGTCCCTTTCCGTTTTGGAATCATGGATACCACGATGCGTGTTCTAGTCCTGACAGCTCTGATTGCCACAATGTTATTCGCTCAGCAGGTGCGGGCAGCGGATATCCAGGAGGTCTCGGGGATTGCCCGCTCCGGGGCGGTGGAGCTGGCCATGGAGCTGATGGATCGGCATCAGCCTTCGGTGGACGAGGATCCGGTGGCCTGGATGCGCTGGGAACGGGAGCGATTGTTCCTCTATCGCAGTCGCAGCCAATGGGCCCGGATGGAAGAACGGGTGGCCGATTATCCCGAGAGCCTGAATCGGGATTTTCTGCGTTGGGCCAATACCGAACGGGTTCGTGCCCTGCTGTCCCTGGACCGACCCGAGGAAGCCCGGGCCGTCCTTCGTACACTGATCTGGTCCACCAATCCCGCCGATACTGAACGACAACGCCCCTGGCGGCGGCTGGTGGTGGAGTCCTATCTGGAAGCTGGAGAGGTCCAGGCCGCTCGAACGGCATTGCGCCGCTTTCGTCAGGATTTTGGCGATGAGGACGGCGGCAGCCGGTTGATGGAAGCCCGGCTGTATCTTCAGGAGGGCGATGGTCACCAGGCCTTGCGGGTGTTGCAGGCTTTGCCCGAGGCTGACTATCGAGCGCTGCGTCTGGCTGCCTGGTTGATGGCGGAGCCGGATCAGGCCGGTGAAATCCTGAGCCGTTCCATCCAACTGGGTTTTGACGAGGATGCGGATCTGGCGCAACGACGCATGGCTTGGTCCCTGGCGGCTCGGGCCGCGGAGAAGACCGGCAATCGATCAGCCCGTATCGGCGCGCTGGAGCGCGGCTTGGGCTACCGGGAAGATCCCGAGCGCCTGGACCCCATGTTTCGCCTGGACATTGACGAACTCTGGACGGCCTATCAGGAATATGGCGAGCGCCTGGGGAATGAGGCCCGCATCCTGGTCGGTGATGATCCCATGTGGTTCGACAAGGCTCAGGGCTATTTGGGCAGTGACCCTATCAAGGCGCGGGCCCTGCTCAGTGTGATTGCCCATGAGAGTTATGAATCCAGCGCCAGAAACCGGGCCCATGCCCTGATCGCCGGCAGTCTGGACACTGTCCGGCATGGACCGGCACTACTGCGCCGGCTCTATCTCGACAGCCATCGATTCCCGGATGCCGAAAGCATTCCCCGTTCCGTTCGCTATCAACTGGCGGAAGTGGCTCTGGATGAAGCGGATATCCCCCTGGCTTCCGAGCTGATGCGAGGCCTGCATGAGGCCCCGGAAGGCAGCGATCCCCAGGAATGGCAGTTGCAGAGAGGGCGAGTGCTGCTGCTGGGCGGTCAACGTGCGGAAGGCTTGGCCGTGCTGGAAGGACTGCTATCCGATATCGAGGCATTGGATGTGGATCGTTTTCTGCAAGTGATCTTTGATATGCAAAACATGGGAGACCATGAACCAGCCTACGAGATGCTAATGACCTTGATGGAAGGGGAGCTCAGCGATCGCCAGCATCGGGAAATCCTCTTCTGGGCGGCGGAATCGGCGGAAGGGCAGGGGGACCAGGCTGAGGCGGCCCGTCTCTATCTGCGCTCGGCCGGCTATCTGGATCCCTTCTCAATGGATCAGTGGGCCCAGACAGCCCGATACCGGGCGGCGGATGCCCTGGCGGATGCCGGTTTGGTGAATGATGCCCGCCGGCTTTACCAGTCCCTGCTGAATGCCACGGATGACGAGGCGCGCCGTTCGGTGCTTCGCAATCGAATCCAGCGGCTCCAGACCCGCCCCCTGGAGTTGACGCCATTGGAAGACAGCCCTCGCCCGGAATGAAGCGGTTCTGAATCGGCGACGGGGAATCCGTTTCCGCGCTCACTTAATCTTTTTGCCTTGAAATCATCAGCATCGTTCCCATATTGGCGGTGAGCCGATAAAGGCACCCCGTTTTCTTGAGTTTCATCGTTTCGGAGAGAGACAGGATTCCCATGGCTAAAGCGAACGCAGAGACCCGTCAATTCGAGGCCGAAGTCCAGCAGATTCTGCAGTTGATGATTCACTCCCTGTATTCCAATCGGGAGATATTCCTGCGGGAGCTGATATCCAATGCCTCGGATGCCTGTGACCGATTACATTTTGCCACCCTGAAGGATGAAACCCTGTTGCAAGGCGAAGGGGATCTGGCGATTCGCATCAGCGCTGACAAGGAAGCCGGAACGGTGACCGTGAGCGACAACGGCATCGGCATGAGCTATCAGGAAGTGATTGACAACCTGGGCACCATCGCAAGCTCCGGCACCAAGCGTTTCCTGGAATCCCTGTCCGGGGATGAGCGCAAGGATGCCGACCTCATCGGCCAGTTCGGCGTGGGTTTCTATTCCAGCTTCATCGTGGCCGAGCAGGTCACGGTGGAAACACGCCGAGCGGATGAGGATAAGGGCGTGCGCTGGCAGTCCGATGGCAGCGGTGAGTTCACCATTGAGGAAATAGAGCGGTCCGAGCGGGGAACCACCATCACCCTCAAGCTTCGGGACGATGCCGAGGAATTTCAGGCACCGGAACGGCTGCGCCATATTATCCGGCGTTATTCCGACCACATTGGCCGTCCCATTCTGATGCCATCCGATGAGGAAGGGCAGGACTGGGAGAAGGTCAATGAAGCCGCCGCGCTCTGGACCCGTTCCAAGGAAGAGTTGGAAGACAAGGATTATGAGGGCTTTTATCAGCATCTGACCCATGACCCGGAAGAGCCCCTGGACTGGACCCACAATCATGTGGAAGGCCGCCAGAGCTACAGCCTGCTGATGTACATTCCCCGGCGGGCGCCTTTTGATCTCTGGGATCGGGAACGGCGTCGCGGTATTCGCTTGTATGTACGCCGGGTCTTCATCATGGACGAGGCCGAGCAGCTCATGCCCGGCTGGCTGCGTTTTGTGCGCGGGGTGGTGGATTCGGCCGACCTGCCGTTGAATGTCTCGCGGGAAATCCTTCAGGACAATCGCCTGGTACGCAGCATTCGTGCCGGTGCGGTGAAAAAGGTCCTGGGCCTGCTGGAAGACATGGCCCGAAATCGGCCCGACGATTATGCCCACTTCTGGGAGCAGTTCGGCAAGGTGCTCAAGGAAGGCCCGGCGGAAGATCCGGATAACACCGATCGCATCGCCAAGCTGTTGCGTTTCTCCTCCACCCGGGAGCCGGATGGGGAGACGGTATCACTGCAGGACTATGTAGATCGGATGAAGCCGGATCAGAAGGCCATCTACTATGTGACTGCCGATAATCACGAGACAGCCCTCAACAGCCCGCACCTGGAGGCCTTCCGCAAGCAGAACGTGGAGGTATTGCTGCTTTCGGATCGGGTGGATGAATGGCTGGTGGCCAACCTCACCGAGTTTGACGGCAAGCCCCTGCGTTCGGTGACCCACGGCGAGCTGGAAGCGGATGAAGTGGGCGACAGCAAGGACGACGAGGCCAAGGATGAGCGCCACAAGCCCCTGCTGGACAAGCTCAAGGGGCAGCTGGAGGATCAGGTTTCGGATGTGCGGGTTTCCCGGCGTCTGGTGGATTCGCCGGCTTGCCTGGTGGCCGAGCAGGGCGGTCTCAGCCTGAACCTGCAGCGCCTGCTAAAAGAAGCCGGTCAGACGGTGCCCGAATTACGTCCGATCCTCGAGGTGAACCCGGACCATCCCCTGGTCCGTCAGTTGTCGGAGTTGGAGGATGAGGCCCGGCTGGGGGACTGGTCCCAGTTGCTGTTTGATCAGGCCTTGCTGGCTGAGGGGGGGCAGCTGGCTGATCCGGCCGGCTTCGTCCGGCGTTTGAACGCTATGTTGACCGGTCAGTCCCGTCAGTCTGAGCAAGCCTGAACGACTTGTCTTGGCTGAGTGATAGTAGCGATCTATGCCGCTGATAGGTTTTCTTTCCTTGACCGATGATGGCGAATTGCGTTGTAATAGTCATATCAAATTGATAGTTAGTTTTTAATAGCAAAACCACAACAGGAGGTTATTTAATGCTGGGTATTGGTGAAAAATTTCCCGAGTTTTCCGTGAACGCCACCGTGTCCACGGACGAGAAGAACGCCTTTGAAGAAATCAACAACAAGAGCTTCCCGGGCAAGTGGACCATCTACATGTTCTATCCGAAGGACTTCACCTTCGTGTGCCCGACCGAAATCCAGTCCTTTGGCGACATGGCCGACGAGTTCGAAGACCGGGATGCCCAGCTGATGGTGGCCAGCACCGACAGCGAATTCGTGCACCTGGCTTGGCGCACCCATGACGAGCGCCTGAAGAACCTGCCGGTGCCGATGCTGGCCGACCTGAACCGCAACTTGGTGTCCCAGCTGGGCATCCAGGACAAGGAAGAGGGCGTTGCCCAACGTGCCACCTACATCGTTGATCCGGACGGCATCATCCGCCACGTCTCGGTCAACGACATGAGCGTGGGCCGCAACCCCAATGAGATCCTGCGGATTCTGGACGCGCTGCAGACCGACGAGCTCTGCCCCTGCAACTGGGAGAAGGGTCAGGAGACCCTGAGCGCCGCTTAAGACGGTCTCAGTGGAGTTTTTGGGGCCGTCTCCCGGCGGGAGGCGGCCCTTTTTTTAGCGCCGAATGATTTAGGAGGTGACCCATGAGTGTTACGGAACTCAAGCAATCCCTGCCGGATTACGCCAAGGATATCCGGCTCAACCTGTCCTCCGTGCTCAAAAAAGAAGGGGCCCCGGGCCTCAGCCAAGAGCAGGTCTATGGCACGGCCTTGGCTTCAGCCTACGCCTCGGACAATGTAGTGTTCGCACGCCAGGTGGAAGCTCTGGTCAAGGACGAAGTCGCGGAAGAAACCGTCAATGCTGCCAAAGCGGCAGCGTCGATCATGGCCATGAACAACGTTTATTATCGTTTTCTGCATCTAGTGGGCGACGAGGAATATGCCCGCATGCCAGCCAATCTGCGTATGAATGTGATTGGTCGTCCGGGAGTGGAGAAGGTGGATTTCGAGCTGTATTCCCTGGCTGTTTCTGCCATTAACGGCTGTGGCCTGTGCGTGGAGAACCACGAAAAGGCCTTGCGCAAGGCGGAAGTCAGTCGTGAGGCGATCCAAAGTGCCGTGCGGATTGCTGCGGTGATCAAGGCGGCTGCCAGCACCACTCGATTCGCTGCTTGAAGCATCCGCTGATCGACAAAAAACCCGGTGTTTCCGGTACCTCAGCGCCGTCTTGACTGTGAGGTTTTGACCGAAAGGACCGGGTTTTTTGTTTCCCGGCACCCGGTTTGTCGGTTAAGTTGGATGAGCGGTGGCAGTTTCTTGCCAGCTGGGCGATTCTGTCCAGAAAAAATGGCTTGCGTGGGCTTCTCGGGCTGGCTAGAATTTATCCCGGAGCTGTTTTTAGAATCAATCTATTTTGCATAAGACGGAATGGCGATTGAGGGTGAGACCGTTTGGCGTGGGGACCTGACGGATTAGCCCTTGTATTTGTTTGAGTGAGTCGTCCATTGCAAACTTTTTACATAAGAGAGTTAACCCATGAAGCAGAACGAGCATCTCAACAAGGCCCTGGCGGCCATGCTTCGTCCCCTCGCCCGCATGCTGCTGCGTAATGGGGTCAGCTATAAAGCGTTTGCCGAACTGGCCAAACGGGTCTTTGTGGAAACGGCCCGGGAGGAATTCCGTATTCCGGGGCGCAAGCAGAGTGATTCCCGTGTGTCGGTGATTACCGGTTTGTCCCGGAAAGAGGTCAAGCGGGTTCAAACCGAGCCGCCCCGGGAAGGCGAAGGCATGCTGCGTCTCTACAATCGGGCGGCACGGGTGATCTACGGATGGGTAAATGATCCGGATTTCCAGGACGGCAATGGTGAGCCGGTTCGCTTGCAGATGGAGTCGGAAGCAGGGGAGCTGGATTTTGTACGTCTTGTGCGTCGTTATAGCGGCGATGCGCCGGCCCGGGCCGTCCTGGACGAACTGGACCGGGTCCATGCCGTGGGACGTCATGATGATGGTTTCCTCTCCCTGCGGATTCGCAGCTACGCGCCCCCCAATGAAATGGACCCGAAAAAACTGGATTACCTGGGCCAGGCGGGCGCGGCCCTGGTGGAGAGTGTGGATCTGAACTGGCAGGACAGCGATGCTGCCCATTTCCACGGACTGACGGCTCACTCGGTGTCGGCAGAGAGTCTGGCGGCTTTCCGAGCGGCTGCGATGGACAAGGGCGACAAGGTTTTCCAGCAGGCCGAAGCCCTGTTGCCCAGCCAGAAATCCGGCTCGGATCAGGAAGCGGGGGTGGTTTTTTTCACCTTCGAGCGATAATGCCATCGCCGATTGCGCGATGACTTTTATGAAGCCGGCCCTGGGGGGCCGGCTTTTTTGTGTCTGTCTCCCTGTGGACTCGAACCTTTGCGCTAGCCTGTCCTGAGGGTATAGTCATGCCTTTATGACCCACCTTGGTGGGTATTTCTCAGTGTTTCTGCAATGGAGTGGCTTGTCATGAGCACAGGTTCTGAGCGTCCCGGCTTGATGCGACGCATTGGTCGGGGCATGGATACGACCCGACGCGTGATCGTCAACCTGGTTTTCTTCCTGGTTCTGCTATTCGTCCTGGTATTGCTTTTTTCGCCCGAGGATCGGCCCGAGGTTGAGGACGGCGTGGCCATGGTGGTCAATCCCCAGGGATTCCTGGTGGAACAGAAGACCGGCACCCTCCTGGAGCGCGCGCTCGATCGGGCTCTGGGGCGGGAAATTCCGGAAACCCTGGTCCGGGATGTGGTTCGCAGTATCGACTTGGCGACGGAAGATGACCGTGTTGATGCGCTGGTACTGGACCTGGGCGATCTTTACGGTGGCGGTCTGAGTAAGCTTCAGACCATCGCCGAGGCCATCGACCGCTTCCGCGATACGGGCAAGCCCATCTACGCCCTGGGTGATTCCTACTCCCAGCCCCAGTATTTCCTGGCCTCTCAGGCGGATGAGATCCTGATGCACCCGGGGGGGATGGTGATGCTGACCGGGTTTGAGACCTATCGGAACTACTACGCCGGTACCATTGATTTGCTGGATGCGGAATGGAATGTCTTCCGGGTGGGCGAGTACAAATCCTTCGTCGAACCGTATACCCGGGACGATATGTCCGAGGAAGACCGTGAAGCCCGCTTGGCCTACATGAATAGTCTCTGGGACGGCTGGCTGGCGGATGTGAGCGAGCGGCGGGGCATGGGGCCGGATGATATCCAGTCCTATATCAACGACATTCCCGATAATCTGGAAGCCCGGGATGGGGATTTCTCCGCGCTGAGCCTGGAGCTTGGGCTGGTGGATCAGCTTATGCCCCGTGATCGCATGCGTGACCGGGTGATCGAACAGGTGGGTGAAGATCCGGAGTCGGGTAGTTTCCGGCAGATATCCATGAGCCAGTATCTGGAAGCCAAGCCAAAGCGCAAGCACCGGGAGCGTGGCGGTCGCATCGCCGTGGTACCCGCGGTGGGTCCGATCATGGATGGGGTTCATCCGCCCGGCACCGTGGGGGGGGATTCCACGGCTGCCTTGATCCGGGAAGTCCGGCGGGACGATGCGGTGGAAGCCGTGGTCCTGCTGGTGGACAGCCCCGGTGGCTCAGCCTTCGCGTCGGATGTGATCCTGCGCGAGCTGGAGCTGGTGCAGGAGGTCGGCAAGCCGGTGGTGGTGTCCATGGGGAGCGTGGCCGCTTCCGGTGGTTATTGGATCGCCATGGCGGCCGACGAGATCTGGGCCCATCCCACCACCATTACCGGCTCCATCGGCATTCTGGCCATGTTCCCCACCTTCGAGGAAACCTTGAGGAAAGTGGGGATCACCACGGATGGGGTGGGCACCACGGATCTGTCCGGTGCCTTCCGCCCGGATCGCGCTCTGAATCCGGACGTGGCCCGGGCCCTGGAGCTTTCCATTGAGCATGGCTACGAAGAATTCATCAGCAAGGTGGCCGATCATCGGGATATGTCCCGATCGGAAGTGGATGCCGTGGCCCGGGGGCGGGTCTGGAGCGGGGTCGATGCCCATCGGGCCGGCCTGGTGGATCAACTGGGGGGCTTGGAGCAGGCCATCGAGAGTGCGGCTCGGCTGGCGGATTTGGAAGAGTGGCATATCCGTTATCAGGAGCATGAACCCAGTTGGCAGGAGAAGCTGATTGCGGACCTACTGGGTGGGGCCAGTGCCCAGCTGCCCAGCGCCTTGGAGCGCCGGGTGCATCAGGCCCCCCACCGCCAGCTGCTGCAGTCCCTGCAGGATGACTTGGAGCAGCTGGACAGCTTCAACGATCCCAATCACCTCTATTACTACTGCCATGCCTGTGTGATAGAAGACTGATTGCTGTCGTAGCAAGCCTTAAAAAGCCCCGGTTTCCACCGGGGCTTTTTTTTGGGGTCTTCGTGATTTCCCCCGGAATTCCATGAGGAACGCTTCATAGGGGGCGTGGTCGTTCTTGCTGGAGGAGCGCTTGAACAGGGTCTAGCCCAGCCCCATCTCCTCAAGTGCGCTGCGTGCCTGGCGGCCGGCTTCGGAGTCGGATTGGGCGGCGGTTTGGTAATGCTGGATGGCCGCTTCCCGGTTGCCGGCTCGGCGCTCGATATGGCCCAGGTGAAGATGGGCCGGGGCGGTGGGGAGCAGATCGATGCTGCGCTTCAGTGCCTGTCGGGCCTCGTCATCCTCGCCTTTGGATTCCCGCAGCATGCCGATCATCAGGTGATGCTGGAAATAGCCATCCTCCAGATTGGCGGCTTGACGATAATGGGTCAGGGCTTCTTCCTCGTTGCCCCGGCTTCGGTAAATATCACCCATCAGGCCTCTGAAGCGGGCTTCTTCAGGGACCTGGGACTGGGCCTTGCGGGCCAGGGCCATCGCCTCGTCGGGCTTGTCGGCCTGCAGCTTTTCCCGGGCTTGCTGCGCCAGCTCGTAGGCCGGGGCATGGGTCCGCAGGGTTTTCATGGCCTGTTCAAAGCGATCTCGATGCCATTCCCCCTCCCGGCCCAGGCGTTCAGCGGTCTCCTGATTGGCCCGGACTCGTTCCTGGGAAGGCGGATGGCTGGCGAACATGCCCTCCAGCCAGTTTTCTCGACGGCCCTCTGAAAGCGCCATGAAGCGCTCCATGAGCTTGACCGAGCCGTCCGGGTGATAGCCGGCCGCGTGCATGTAGCGGGTGCCATAGAGATCCGCCTCCAGCTCGGCGCTGCGGCTGTATCGTTGCCCAATGAGGCCGGCCCCCAGGGCGGCTGAGCCCACGATGGCACCGGCGTAGCGGCTATCCGAGCTGGCTGCGGCCACCGCCAGAACACCGGCCTGCAAGACCAGTTGCCGTTCCATTTGCTGGGCACTGTGCCGGGCCGCCGAATGTACGATTTCATGGCCCAGCACGGCGGCCAGTTCCGCTTCGCTTTCGAATTCCATCAGCAAGCCCCGATTGATGGCAATTTTTCCGCCGGGCAGGGCCCAGGCATTGGGGACATCGCTGTGAATTACCACGAACTCATAGGGCAGGTCGGGGCGGTCGCTTTCCCTCGCCACCCGCTGGCCCACTTCGTTGACGTAGTCGCTGAGGGCCGGGTCCACTTGATAGTCGCCGCCCTGCATCTGGCGTAGGGGCGCGTAGTTTTGCTCCCCCATGGCGATTTCCTGGCTTTCGGACACCAGGCGGAACTCGCGTTCGCCGGTAACGGGATTGACGGCGCAGGCGGACAGCAGCCCCAGGAGGAGGGCAAGACCAATAAGACGGAGATGCGGGGCAATGGCCATGGTGATCCTCCTGGGGTGTTGATCACTTCACTATTGGTGAAATATCAGGACCAATCAAGCACCACTTTGCCGGATTGCCCAGAGCGCATGATATCGAAGCCCTTCTGGAATTCATCTGCCCCCAATTCATGGGTGAGAACGGGGGAAATATCCAGTCCCGAGTCCAGCATGGCCAGCATCTTGTACCAGGTCTCGAACATCTCCCGGCCGTACACGCCCTTGAGAAACAGGCCCTTGAAGATCACTTCATTCCAGTCGATGGCAGTGTCGGAGGGCGGGATACCCAGAAGAGCGACGCGCCCGCCATTGGTCATGCTGCTGATCAACTGGCGAAAGGCCGGTCCGGCGCCGGACATTTCCATGCCCACATCGAAGCCTTCCACCATGCCCAGCTCGTCCATGACCTGCTTGAGGTTCTGGTTCTGAACATTGACCGTGCGGGTGGCCCCCATCTGGCGGGCCAGGTCCAGGCGGTAATCATTCATGTCCGTGACCACCACATTGCGGGCACCGGCATGCTTGGCGATACCCGCGCCCATCATGCCGATGGGGCCGGCCCCGGTGATGAGCACATCCTCACCCACCAGGTCAAAGGACAGGGCGGTATGAGTGGCATTGCCGAAGGGATCCAGGAAGGCGGCGATCTCATCCGACAGGGAATCCGGCAGGGGATAGGCGTTTTCCGCCGGGATCACCAGGTACTCGGCGAAGCAGCCCGGGCGATTGACACCCACGCCCACGGTGTTGGGGCAGAGGTGGCGCCGCCCGGCCCGGCAGTTGCGGCAGACCCCGCAGGTAATATGCCCTTCGCCGGAGACCCGCTGGCCCTTTTTATAGCCCTTGACCTCCGAGCCCATGTCCACCACCACGCCGGAGAACTCATGGCCCACGGTCATGGGAACCGGGATGGTCTTCTGCGCCCATTCATCCCAGTTGTAGATGTGGATATCGGTGCCGCAGATGGCGGTTTTCTTGACCTGGATAAGCAGATCGTTGGGGCCGGGTTCCGGCTCCGCCACGTCCTGCATCCAGATCCCTTCTTCCGCATGTTTCTTCACGAGCGCGCGCATAAGCACCCCTTGATGATTGATTTGAATTCCTGGAACCATCGACGATGCCGATTTGCCGAGAGCCCCTCCGTAGGAGCGGATTCATCCGCGATGGCGTTCGGATGCCACCGCGGCGCTCTACGCCAATCGCGGATGAATCCGCTCCTACGGGGCCAACTCGGTGATTCCCCTGTTTTTCCCGCTTATTGGATAATGCCCATATCCCGGCCTACCTTGGCGAAGGCGGCCACGGCCCGGTCCAGTTGGTCCCGGCTCAGGCCGGCGGACATCTGGGAACGGATGCGGGCCTTGCCCCGGGGGACTACGGGGAAGGAGAAGCCGATCACATAGACCCCTTCCTTGAGCAGGCGGTCCGCCATTTCGCTGGCCAGCTTGGCATCACCCAGCATCACCGGGATGATGGGGGTCTCGCCCGGCAGCAGGTCAAAACCCAGCTTTTCCATTTCAGTCCGGAAGTAACGGGTGTTGTCCCACAGCCGGTCCCGGAAGCTGTCGTCTTCGGACAGCATTTCCAGCACCCGGATAGAGGTCTGGGTAATCACCGGCGCCAGGGTATTGGAGAAGAGGTAGGGCCGGGAACGCTGACGCAGCCATTCCACGATTTCCTTCTTGGCCGAGGTGTAGCCGCCGGAGGCACCGCCCAGGGCCTTGCCCAGGGTGCCGGTGAGAATATCCACCCGGCCCATCACATCGCAGTGTTCATGGGTGCCGCGGCCGGTTTTGCCGAGAAAGCCGGTGGCATGGCAATCATCCACCATCACCAGGGCATCGTATTGATCCGCGAGATCACAGATGGCCTTGAGGTCGGCGATATAGCCGTCCATGGAGAAGACTCCATCGGTGGCGATCAGCTTGAAGCGGGCTCCTTGCTCTTCGGCTTCCTTGAGCTTGGCTTCCAGGTCCGCCATATCGTTATTGCGGTAGCGGAAGCGCTTGGCCTTGCACAGGCGCACCCCATCAATGATGGAGGCGTGGTTGAGTTCGTCGGAGATCACCGCGTCCTCCGGCCCCAGCAGGGTCTCGAACAGACCGCCGTTGGCGTCGAAGGCGGAGGGGTAGAGGATGGTGTCTTCCTGGCCCAGGAAATCGGAAATCTTGCTTTCCAGGTCCTTGTGGATGTCCTGGGTGCCGCAGATGAAGCGCACCGAGGACATGCCGAAGCCGTGGTCGTCCAGGGACTTGTGGGCGGCCTTGACCAGCTCCGGGTGGTTGGACAGACCCAGGTAGTTGTTGGCGCAGAGGTTGATCACCTCCTTGCCGTCGGCCAGGGCGATTTCCGCCTCCTGGGGCGTGGTGATGACCCGCTCGGCCTTGTATAGGCCTTCCTCGCGGAGGGTGTCCAGTTCTTTGCGAAGATGCTCCAGGATGTCCGCTTTCACGCTCTGCCTCCAAAACGGTGGGAAAGCCTCAGATTATAACAGTTTGGCCCGTGGCCCCGCCGGAATACCCATTCACGACCGCGGTCATGTTTGCAAAATTAATTGTAAGTTAGTTGCATCGTTATTGTATAATTTAATGTCACAAGACAGCGACAGAGAGTCAGTGGCGCATGTTCTTCATGGCCAGCGAAGAGTTTTTTGCTTTCCGCAACAGCGAGGAATGGTGGGTCTCCCATTATCTTTTTGAAAAGCCAGCGGTCTATTTTTCCAGGCCAATGAGGAGCAATTCATGTTCGAAAACCTGATAACGGCTGCCTTGGCCGGCCTGGGCGTGGCCATTGGCCTGATGGTTTTCGTTTGGTTGATTAGTCTGTTCTGTCGGGATGCCAGTCTGGTGGATCGCTATTGGGGGCTGGGTTTCGTGGTCTTGGCTTGGTTCTGGTGGCTGACGGGCGCCCGAGACGAGTTGGCTTTGATCCCGGTCGGCTTGGTCACCCTGTGGGGCTTGCGCCTGAGCCTGTATTTGACCTGGAGAAACTGGGGTCATGGCGAGGACTATCGTTACCGGGAAATGCGGGACAAGCACCAGGGCCATTTCTGGTGGGTCAGCTTGTTTACGGTGTTTCTGCTTCAGGGGGTGATCATGTGGGTGGTGGCCATGCCGCTACTCGTGATCGGTCAGGTGCTGCCCGAGCTGAGCGGGCCGTTCGTGGCCCTGTTCTGTCTTGGGGGCCTATTTTGGCTCACCGGTTTTGTCTTCGAATCCCTGGGCGATTGGCAGCTGGCCCGGTTCAAGGCGGATTCGGACAACCAGGGACGGGTCATGGACCGGGGCCTATGGCGCTATACCCGCCATCCCAACTATTTCGGTGATGTCTGTGTCTGGTGGGGCTATTGGCTGATGAGTCTGCCGGCGGGTGGTTGGTGGACGGCCTTCGGTCCGGCCCTGATGACTTTCGCCATTATCCGTTTTTCCGGCGTCAGCCTGCTGGAGAAAAGCCTTAAAGATAAAAAGCCGGAATACGTTGACTATGTCCGCCGCACCAATGCCCTGATTCCGGGTCCGCCTCGGCCCCGTGGAAGTTAATGATGCGATGAGCGAAGACACCAGCGAACCCCGCTTCCGCGAACGTATTTTGGGGCGGCGTTAGGGGCTTGAATTGGTATAAAAGCAGTGACACGAAGGACACGAAGGAATGATTAATGCGCGAAAAGGGTTGGGGATTTGGAAAGGGCCGGGCAAGGCCTAACCCCAGCATTGCTCCGTGATCTCCGTGGCCCTCCGTGTCCTCCGTGTTCCTTTTATAGATTGGAAATTTAACACGGAGCTCACGGAGAACCACGGAGGACACGGAGAGGAAAAAGCGCAAGCGCCTCCCACCGAATACCCCCTTCGTGCCCTTCTGCTTTTCTTCGTGTCCTTCGTGTTCGCCTTTACCAAGCTGATACCGCCCCCAATGCCCTCAACCGCCCAGGCTTGCTAGAATGACCCCATGAGTGATGTTCGGATCGACAAGTGGTTGTGGGCGGCACGGTTTTTCAAGACCCGGGCCATGGCCCAGAAGGCGGTGGCCGGGGGCAAGGTGCATGTGAACGGGCATCGGGTGAAGCCGTCCCATGGGCTTAAGCAGGGCGATGAGGTCCGGGTCACCAAGGGCCCGGTGCAGTTCGATATCGTGGTCCAGAGCCTGTCGGAAAAGCGGGGCCCGGCCAAGGTGGCCGAAGGCCTCTACGAGGAAACCGAGGCCAGTATCGAAGCACGCCGCAAGCAGGCCGAGATTCGCAAGATGGAACGCCTGGCCCGGCCCATTCCGGAACGGCGCCCGGACAAGAAAGAGCGCCGCCAGCTTCGCAAGATGACCGGCAAGACCTGATCCTTCGGACCTGAAGGGCGGGGCGGTTTTACGCGATCCGCGGCCCAATCCTGTTATCCTCCCAGCAACATCTTTGTTAACGGGAGTCTCCATGCCTCGACCCGAAACCCCTTTGCTGACCGTGGACGTGGTCATTGAAAAGCCTGATACGGGCGATGGGCGGATTGTGCTCATTGAGCGCCATCACGAGCCTTTGGGCTGGGCCTTGCCGGGGGGCTTTGTGGATGTGGGCGAGACGGTGGAGCGGGCCGCCATGCGGGAGGTCTGGGAAGAGACCGGCCTGGATGTGCGCCTGGTGACACTCCTGGGTGTCTATTCTGACCCCCGCCGGGATCCCCGGGGGCACAATGTCTCGGTGACCTATGTGGGCCGGGCGGTTGGTACGCCCCGAGCCGGCGATGATGCCAAGGCCATCCAACTGGCCGACCCGGCCCACCCGCCGCCCCTGGCTTTCGATCACGGCCTGATCCTTCATGATTACCTGCGTTGGCGGGACAAGGGCGAGTGCGCCCCCGTCCGCCCCCTGCCCATTCCCAACAACAGCTGAAGACCCGTAGGAGCGGATTTATCCGCGATTGCTTCCGGCGGTTACCGTGCCGCGCTATGGTAATCGCGGATGAATCCGCTCCTACGGCAGATCGGTGTACACGATAGCCTCGGGAAATAGCCGGCGAATTTCGGTATAATGACTGTTTTTCGCCCCCGGCGCTCGGCTCGGGGGCGGTTTCGTATTGGAAAATCCTCAAGGAGTGCCCCATGGCTTATCAGCATGTGAAGTTGCCGGAAGGCGGCGAAAAGATCACGCGTGAAAACGGCGAACTGAAGGTGCCTGACAATCCCATCATCGGCATGGTGGAAGGCGACGGGATCGGTGTAGACGTCAGCCCGCCCTGCCGGAAGATCTGGGATGCCGCCGTGGAGAAGGCCTATGGGGGCAAGCGTAAGATTCACTGGGCCGAGCTCTACATGGGTGAGAAGGCTGCCGGCATTTATGACGGTGACTACTTTCCCGCCGAAACCCTGGAGGCCATGAAAGAGCTCCAGGTGGCCATCAAGGGCCCGCTGACTACGCCGGTGGGCGAGGGCTTTCGTTCCCTGAACGTGTCCCTGCGCCAGAACCTGGATTTGTTCGCCTGTGTGCGTCCGGTGAAGTATTACAAGGGCGTGCCCTCGCCGCTGAAAAAGCCGGAAGAAATCGATGTGGTGATCTTCCGTGAGAACACCGAGGACGTGTATGCCGGGATCGAATATCAATCCGGCACCGATGAAAACAAGAAGCTGGCCGGCTTCCTGCGCGACGAAATGGGCGCCAAGTTCTTCGACGATGCCGGCCTGGGCGTGAAGCCCATCAGCCCCTTCGGCTCCAAGCGTCTGGTCCGCAAGGCCATCGAATGGGCCATCGAGCAGGGCCGTGAAAGCGTCACCCTGGTGCACAAGGGCAACATCATGAAGTTCACCGAGGGCGCCTTCCGCCAGTGGGGCTATGAAGTGGCCAAGGAAGAGTTTGGTGACAAGGTGATCACCGAGGACGAACTCTGGGACAAGTACGACGGCAAGCGTCCCGAAGGCAAGGTGGTGATCAAGGACCGCATTGCCGACATCATGTTCCAGCTGATGCTGCTGCGGCCTACCGATTTCGATGTGATCGCCACCATGAACCTCAACGGCGATTACCTCTCCGACGCCTGTGCCGCGGAAGTGGGCGGGATGGGCATTGCCCCCGGCGCCAACATCTCCGATGAGGTGGCCGTGTTCGAAGCCACACACGGCACGGCTCCCAAGCACGCCGGCAAAGACAAGGTAAACCCGGGTTCCCTGCTGTTCTCCGGCACCATGATGCTGGATTACATCGGCTGGGGCGAGGCCAGTGCCCTGATCGAGAAAGCTTATGAGAAGACTGTGGCCAGCAAGCAGGTGACCTATGACTTCGCCCGTCTCATGGACGGTGCCACGGAAGTCAAGACCAGTGAATTTGCTGATGCGGTGATCAAGAACATGTAATCAACACGTTGATTGCTTAACATCGCTGATTTACGTGATTAAAGGCCTGCTTTCCTTGTTATTGGAAGCGGGCCTTTTTTTGGGCTGGGTGATTCAGGTATTGATGGGTCTATCCGGTATTTCCTTACTTTCCGCCTTCATGCAAAAATCCGCATGCCAATGGTCATATCCAAAAAACGGCTCAACGATCCTGCTGTGGCTTGTATAACGATTGGAATTCCTCGGCCGGAATCGCCTTGCTGAACCAGAAACCCTGGCCCCATTGCACCCCCAGGTCTTGCAGGTGTTTTCGTTGTTGGTCGGTTTCGATTCCTTCGGCAATGGTTTCCAGGCTCAGGCTCGTCGCCATTTTCTGGATGATGGGAGCCAGTACGGCCCCTTTGGTGTGAGTATGGCAAATTTCGTTGACGAAGCTCCGATCGATTTTGAGGGTGTGAATGGGCAGGTGTTGCAAACGGCTCAGGGAAGAGTAGCCGGTTCCGAAGTCATCGATGGCCAGGCGAAATCCATGACCATTGAGTTCTGTCAGCAACCCCTCGATTACTTGTGGCTCACGCATTAGCGCATTTTCCGTCACTTCCAGGTGAATGTGGGAAGGATGGACAAAAGGTTTGACCCGTTTTGCCAGTGCTTCGGTATCGCCGTGTGGGTAGAGTTGATTCAGGCTCAGGTTGATCGCCATCCACAGTGGCATGCCCTGATCTTGCCAAGCTTGCAGCTGTCGGGCGGCCGTCTCCAGCACCCAGTCACCCAGCGGCCGGATCAGTCCAGTTTCTTCCATCAACGGCATGAAACTGCCGGGCATCAGCAGTTCGCCGTCCTCCTGTGGCCAGCGGATTAGGGCCTCGGTGGACACGATGCGTAAAGAGGCGAGCTCGAAGATGGGTTGGTAGTGCAGGGTAAATTTCTGGTGTTCCAGCGCCTGGCGGAGACGGGCTTCCATGGACAGGCGTCTATGGCGTTTTTCGGTGATGTCTTCCGAGAAAAGATGCCCCCGGTTGTCTTTCCGCTCCTTGGCCGCGAACATGGCCTTGTCCGCATTCTCGATTAGCGTGGCGGCGTGATGGCCGTGATCAGGACAGAGACTGATTCCCACACTGGCGCCGAGCCGATGACTGTGGCCGCCGGCGGTCAGCGGTTCATTCAGGTGCGTAATGATTCGCTCGACCAGAATGTGAACATTTTCCAGGAATGTCTCCCCGTCATCCACTTCGCCCCGGCGTGGTTCATTGAGCATCACCACGATGAATTCATCACCGCCCTGTCTGACGACCAGGTCGGAATCACGCACAGAGGTCTGGAGACGTTGACCGATCTGAATAATGACCTCGTCGCCAACATCATGGCCCAGGGCGTCATTGATCAGTTTGAAACCGTCCATGTCAATGAATAGGACGGCAGCCTGAGTTTCCTCTGTTTGGTTTCGACTTAGCGCCTTGTCCAGGAAGTCGAGAAGATGGCGACGGTTAGGCAGCCCTGTCAAGGCATCCGTATAGGCCAGGCTGTGAATCTCGGTCGCCTGGGCTTCACGTTCCTGCCGCATGCGAAGTGTATTGATGCCAAAGACGAGGTTATCGGCCAGTCGGGAGAGTAATTGCCGCTCTTCCACGGAGAAGGGTCTGGGTGTTGCCGAGTATATTGTCAGGCAGCCGGTCGGGCCGGTGGTCGGTTTCAGGGACAGGGTGATGGCGGCGCCCAGACCGTGTGTCAGGGCGTGATCACGGGCAGCGGATGCCGGTTCCATGGCGATATCATGGATTACGGCGGTCGTGCCACTCCGAATGGTACGAAGAACGCTGCTTTGATTGGCAGAGTTTTTCCGCCAGCTACTTTCAAGCGCTTCAACAAAGCCTGTCGCCGGCCCCGCACTGGCCCGGATTCTGACTGGGCAGCCCTTGTCCTGGTGGACAAAACCGATCCAGGCCAGGCGATAGCCTTCCTCGTCGATAATGGTCTGGCAAAGGGTCTGCAGAAGTTCATCTTCACTTTGTGCGCGAACCACAATGCTATCGCAGGCATTCAGTGTACTCAGCGCATTGACTACACTGCTTAACTGCTTGCGAGATGCTTCCTGCTCCCGCGACAGGCGTCCGAGACGTAGCAGGTTATCGATTCGGGCCAGCAGTTCGGCCCGGCTGGTGGGGATGCGGAGGATGTCGTCTACGGTATCGCCCAGTTCTGCCGTGATACGTGAATTGGGTCCCGCCCGATTGTCGGTGACCAAAAGTACCGGCAGAAAGGGGTGGTTCGTCTGTGCGCGTAGCGTCTTGATCTGATCTCGGTGGTGATTCAGTGAGAAGCCATCAACGATGATCAGTTCGCAGTTCTCAAACTGGTTGCCGTCTCCTTCGAGACCCCGATGCGAATCGTAGTCATTGCCGAGCAGGCGTTCCAACAGTTGGGCATTCGCGGCGTTGACCAGACCGATGGTGATCAGAGGTGGTGCACGAGTGGGAGCCGGAGGGGCTGTCATGACGAGCCTTCCTCCCTGGGGGTGAGCACTTCCGGGGTACCGCTGAGTATTCCCCTGAGCCCCCGCAAGGGAGCGCCAATATTGATGCCTTCCGCCGTGATATCAAATTCGCGCAGACTTTTCTCGAATCCGCCGGTACGCTTTTTCAGTACACCGACGGTCTTGCGCAATTCGCCGTCTATTTCCAAGTAACGCAGCAGCAAGATGTTGTCGGCAACATAGCTGAGGCCGTACTCAGAAACCCGAGCCTGGGTGCCGGCGATGGAAAAGACTTCGTTAACCAGGATGACGGTGACGCCCATGTTGATCAGATAGCGACAAAGGGCGTGAACCCGGGCTTGCAGATCTGCGCCGCGCACGGATTGTTCGTAGCCGGAGAGGCTGTCGAGCATCACCATGGTGGTGCCGTTCTCTTCCACATCCCGCCGTACCTTGGTCGCGAATTGGTCCGGGTGGTAATGCAGAGGCTCGATTGCTTCGGCGTGAAGCATGCCCTTCTCGATCAATGCGTCCACCGGCATTCCCAGTTGTCGGCAGCGGGTGATGAAAGTGGACCAGTTTTCGTCAAAGTTGTAGATTGCGCCCCGCTGATTCTGCTCGGCGGCGGCTAGCATGAGCTGGGTACCCAGGGTGGTTTTACCCACACCCGTGGGACCGGACAGCAGCGTTACCGTGCCGCGTTCAATTCCTCCGCCAGTGAGCCGGTCGAGCTCGGGGACGCCGGTGCTCAAGGGAATGTGCTCCACCGTCCGGTGGTGGTGTCTGGGAATCAGTCGGGGAAAGAGTGTGATGCCGCCTTCGCCCAGATAATAGAAATGCTCACCGGCGGCGAAGTCTGAGCCTCGGAATTTGCTGACCTGGCACAGGCGGCCATGGGCTGTATGTGCCAGGTTGATGACGCCATCGCTTAGGAAGGGCAATGCCTCATCGTCTTCCGTGGGTGATTTCTCGGAAGTGGACATCACAGTGGCGCCGCCGCCGATCAGTACACGGAGCAGTGACATGACCTGTTTTCGGAACTGGAAGGTATCGGCCGACAGGAATCGCATCTGGCTGAGCGAGTCGATCAATATGCGACGGGGGCGATACTTTTGGGCATATTCGATAATGCCATCGTGAATGGCATTGCCTTCCACATCCCAGCTTTCCAGCAAGCTGTAGGTGCCGCTATGCTCATCCGTCTTGCCCGGGGACAGATCAAGCACCTCTATACCGTCCATGGACAAGCCCATGAGTGCGGCGTCCTCGCGCAGCTGAGTTTCCGTTTCCCCCAAGGTGACGAACAGGCTCTCGCCCACGGGTTCGGTAGCAAGGAAATGCAGTCCGAGGGTGGTTTTGCCGCAGCCGGGGCCCCCGCCCACCAGATAGCTTCGGTGGGGTAACAACCCCCCATTCAGGACCTGATCCAGACCTTCAATACCTGTGCTGATGCGTGGTGTGTTGGTGGTGGAATCCATATCATCTCCATTGTTCGGGCTTGTCTTGTTTGCCTGAACTTGAGGGCTGGGGAGCGGTCAAGAGGAAAACATTGGCCATGGCAGAGTCCGGCGGTAAATGCCGGGTTGCGGGACTTGGTCTAGGCCGGTTATTCCTGTACTTAGCCGTGATTGGTTTCAATCTGTCTTTATGGGACCTCCTGACGCCCGGGCCCTTTGGCGATGATCACCATGTAATGGCCCGGCGATTGCCCCCAATGAATGGTCTGAGCGGGGTTTGTTTTGAAGCGGAGTGCCCACGAGATCCATTAAGGGGCACTTGTTTCAAGGCTTGAGAAAAAGGTCATGCCACCGGCCTGTTTTTGTTCGGATCAATAATAATTGGGCTCAAGTGTTACGCTTGTCCGAATAACGGCTTGGCCAGAGCTCGGCCGGATTCATGTTGAGGGCCTCGGCGATCAGGCGCTCGCCTTTCGGCCAGGGGCGGTCCAGGGCATGGGTCAGCGTGGTCGGAGAGGCATAACCGTGATGTCGCGCCAGCCGTCTCAGGCTCCAGCCCGCCTTGCGCAGCGCCGCGACGATGTCGGCGCGGTGCCAGTCTTGAAAAGCCGAGCTTTTTTGAGCGTGGTATTTGGTCATGTGCTAAAAAGTCTTCAGTCCAAGTTAATTTGAGCCAGCTCTATAGAGCGAGCTTGTTTTCATAATGTAGCACTCAAAAGTGAATATTCACACAATAGTGCCCTTTAATGAGTCGATATGGCTAAAAAACCAACAAAAACAGACCCTGAGAGTCTCTATATAGTTTTGGCAGAGGAGCTGCAAAAGGAGTTCCCCCATCGACTCAGACAGGCAATTGGACCTCGCTCGGTGCTTTCCTTTGCCCGCGCCTGCGGCTTAAGTGACAGCTTGGTCAGGAAATACCTGAGCGGCTCCCTGCCGGGGTTGGGCAATGCCCTGGTGATGGCCCGGGAGGCGGGGGTGAGCCTGGAATGGCTGGCTACCGGCCGCGAGTGGGTGGCTCCACGAGAGTCATCAGAAGCAGATCCCAAGGCCTATCTGACCCGCATGGAGGAGGTGATTGCCTTCTCCCGGCTGCAATTCCAGCGCCGCGGGATCGAATTGCCGCCCGAAAGCGAAGCCAAGGTGATTCGCGTGATCTATGAGGCCTATGTGCGGGATGGTCGCGAGATGGACGGCGCCAGCCTGGAGGATATGGGCGTGGGCGTGGACATGGATGCGGAAAAAACCATCCCGGACTAAGGATCCCTGATCCGGCCCGGATCCGGGCACCGGTCCCGGTCCCGGGGCAGGGAGTGGGGCCAGCCGCTTAGCCGGATTGACTCATTCGAGCAGTGCCCCTGCCGATCAGGACAACGCGCCGTGTTAGGTGCGGACACCAGCAATATCTGACCCCCGTGGCTGTCAGCGCCTGCCTATTTCGTTAGAATGTCCCTTTACGGCCCTGTGCGGGCGCCATCCAGTTCTAATAGCAATCGCGGGAGTCTTAATCGTGGCACTACCCGAGCGTACCCAAGCAGCAACCACCCCTTTCATCTTCGAGCATGGCCGTCCCGAGATGGACGATCTGCGAGCGGAGATGAACCAGCTCTACCTGGCCGATGAGGCCGAATGCATGGAGCAGCTGCTGCCCCAGGCCCGGTTGGATGACGCCACCCGCCGCCGCATTGTGGCCAAGGCCGAGTCCCTGGTGGAGGTGGTTCGCAAGAAGGGCGGCAAGAAGACGGGTATTTCCGCCTTCATGCAGCAGTACGACCTGTCTTCCCAGGAAGGGGTGGTACTGATGTGCCTGTCCGAGGCCCTGATTCGGGTGCCGGATTCCATCACCGCCGACAAGCTGATCCAGGACAAGATCGCCTCCGGCGACTGGCGTTCCCATCTGGGCGAGAGTGATTCCCTGTTCGTGAATGCCTCCACCTGGGGCCTGATGCTCACTGGCGGCGTGGTCAAGGTGGACAAGCGCACCCGCAAGGATGTCTCCGGCTTCATGAGCCGTCTGACGGCCAAGATGGGCGAGCCGATGATCCGAGGTGCCATGCGCCAGGCCATGCGTATTCTCGGCTTTGAGTTCGTCATGGGTCGGGATATCAAGGAAGCCTTGAAGCGCGCCCGTAGCAAGGATCACCGGGATTACCGCCACAGTTTCGACATGCTGGGTGAAGCGGCGCTCACCTGGACGGATGCGGATCGCTACTGGCAGGCCTATGCCGACGCCATTGACGCCACCGGCAAGAGCGTGGGCAAGGATGAGACCATCTGGCAGGCCCACAGTATCTCGGTGAAACTCTCCGCCCTGCATCCCCGTTATGAGTTTGCCAATCGGGAAGCGGTACTGGATGAGCTCACCCCCCGCTTGCTGCGTCTGGCCGAGCGCGCCCGGGATGCAGGGATCCAGTTGACCGTGGACGCAGAAGAGGCCGATCGCCTGGATCTCTCCCTGGAGGTGATCGAAGCGGTTTATCGTTCGCCCTCCCTGGAAGGGTGGGAAGGCTTTGGCCTGGCCATTCAGGCCTATCAGAAGCGCTGCATCAAGCTGGTGGACTGGCTCAATGTGCTGACCAATGACGTGGGCCGCAAGATGCCGGTTCGCCTGGTTAAGGGTGCCTATTGGGATAATGAAATCAAGTGGGCCCAGGTGGAGGGTGAGCATGGCTATCCCGTATTCACCCGCAAGGTGAACACCGATGTCTCCTTCCTGGCCTGTGCCAAGAAGCTACTGCAGGAATGCGATCAAATCTATCCCCAGTTTGCCACCCATAACGCCCATACCCTGGCCAGCATCCTGGAGATGGCCGAAGGCCGCTCGGATTACGAGTTCCAGCGCCTGCACGGCATGGGCGAAGAACTGTATGAGGAAGTGATGGGGGAGCGGGCCGAGATCGCCTGCCGGGTCTATGCCCCAGTGGGGCGACACAAGGAGCTGCTGCCCTATCTGGTGCGCCGTCTGCTGGAGAACGGCGCCAATACCTCCTTTGTGAACCACATCATGGATTCCAAGGTGCCGGTGAGCCAGATCACCCGGGATCCGGTGGCGGAAGTGGAAAAGCTGGAGATCATCCCCCATCCCAAGATTCCCCTGCCCAAGGACATTTATCGCAGCTTTGGCCAGGAGCGGGAAAACTCGGCCGGTGTGAACCTCACCGACCCCGACGAGTTGGCGCCTTTGGCCGAATCCATGGAAAAAGCCATGGAGCAGCGCTGGGAAGCCCGCGCACTGATTGGCGGCAAGATTCACGGCGGTGGCAAGGAAGTCCGGGCGGTGGACCCCAGCGACAACCGCCGTTCCCCGGGGGTCTACTACGAGCCGGAAGAGTCGGCCATCCGTGAGGCCATCGGTGTGGCCCACAAGGCCCAGCCGGAATGGGATGCCACCCCGGCCGCCGAGCGGGCCGCGATTTTGCGCAAGGCCGCCGATCTTTACGAAGAGCATATGGGCGAGCTCATGGCTCTGTGTAGCCGGGAGGCCGGCAAGACCATCCCGGACGGGGTGGCTGAGGTTCGTGAAGCAGTGGATTTCCTGCGCTACTACGCCAATCAGTGCGAGGAAAAGTTCGGCGCCGAGATTCCCCTGCCGGGCCCCACCGGCGAGAAGAACACCCTGCGTTTGACCGGCAAGGGGGTGTTTGTCTGCATCAGCCCTTGGAACTTCCCCCTGGCCATTTTCACCGGCCAGGTCACCGCAGCCCTGGCCGCCGGCAATGCCGTGCTGGCCAAGCCGGCGGAACAAACCTCCCTGATCGGTTCCCTGGCAGTCAAGCTGCTGCACAAGGCCGGTATTCCCGGTGAGGTGCTCAACTTCCTGCCCAGCCGGGGCAGCACCATCGGCAAGGTCGTCACCCCGGATGAGCGAATTATCGGTGTCGCCTTTACCGGCTCCACGGAAACCGCCCATGTGGTCAACCAGACCCTGGCCCAGCGAAAAGGCGTGATTCCCACCCTGATTGCCGAGACCGGTGGCCAGAATGCCATGCTGGTGGACAGCTCGGCCCTGCCCGAGCAGGTGGCGGACGATGTGGTGCAATCCGCCTTCCATAGCGCCGGGCAGCGTTGTTCGGCCCTGCGGGTCCTGTTCCTGCAGGAGGAGATTGCACCCCGGGTGCTGGAGATTCTCAGCGGCTACATGGACACCCTGATCGTGGGTGATCCGGCCCTGTTGCGGACCGATATCGGTCCGGTTATTGATGATAAGGCCTACAAGGGGCTCAAGGAGCATGTGGAATGGGTCAAGACCCAGGGCAAGCTGATCAAGGAAGCCCCCCTGAGCGCTGAATGCGCCAATGGCACCTTCCTGGCCCCTGTTGCGGTGGAGATCGACGACATCAGCCTGCTGGAGCGGGAGCAGTTCGGCCCGGTCCTGCATGTGGTTCGCTATAAGGCCAAGGACCTGGACAAGGTGATCGATTCCATCAACAAGACCGGCTATGGCCTGACCCTGGGTATTCATACCCGCATTGACAGCGAGGCCGATTACATCCAGCGTCGCATCAAGGTGGGCAATGCCTATGTGAACCGCAACATGGTGGGTGCGGTGGTGGGCGTTCAGCCCTTTGGCGGCCAGGGCCTCTCTGGCACCGGCCCCAAAGCCGGCGGCCCCCATTACATGCTGCGCTTCGCCAATGAGCGTACCCTGACCATCAACACCGCGGCCGTTGGCGGCAACGCCAGTTTGCTGGCCTTGTCTGACGAATGAAGCTTCAAGCAGGCCGTGCTAGCGGCGATGCCGTGCTGTTTCGGGAGATAATGTGCCTGTTTAAAGCTTGCAGAAGGCACTAGTTCTGCAGATGCAGTAGGCCACAAATGTGGCATGGTCAGCTTGAAGCTTGCGGCTTGTAGCTTGCAGCTAAAAACCCGAAGGAGTTTTTCCAGTGGCAGTCAGTGTATTCGACATGTTCAAGATCGGGATCGGGCCGTCCAGCTCCCACACCGTGGGGCCCATGCGGGCGGCGCTGGCTTTCTGCGAAGACCTGAAAGCCCAGGGTGGTCTGGAAGCCACCCGCCAAGTGGTGGTTAAGCTCTACGGTTCTCTGGCCTTGACCGGAATAGGGCACGGTACGGACAAGGCCGTGATCCTTGGGCTTATGGGGGAGACCCCCCGGGATGTGAATCCCGATACCATCGACGACATGCTCGCCCGGGTACAGGAAAGCAAGCGGATATCCCTGTTGGCTAGCCATGAGATCGCTTTCGATCCCCAAATTGAGATCGAATTTCACAAGGACGAGCGTCTGCCGCGCCATTCCAATGGCATGGGGCTGGTGGCCTTTGACGAAAAAGGCCAGGTGCTTCATGAAGAGATTTTCTATTCCATTGGCGGTGGTTTTATCGTCCGTGAGCACGAAGAGGACGGCGATGGGGCTTCCGATGAAGGGGGCCAGATTCCCTATCCCTTCAATACCGCCGAGGATTTGCTGAGCCACTGCCGGAACAACCAGCTGGCCATTTGGGAGTTGATGCTGGAAAATGAGAAAACCTGGCGGGACGAGGCCACGGTTCGCAAGGAGTTGCTGGCCATCTGGCAGGTGATGCAGGAATGCACCCAGCGTGGCTTCAGGGTGGAAGGCAATCTCCCGGGCGGTTTGCAGGTCAGTCGTCGGGCCCCCCGCCTGTACAAGGAACTGCAGGAACAGCATGACGATGAGCATCTGGATCTGCTGGATTGGGTGAATATCTTTGCCATGGCGGTGAATGAGGAGAATGCCGCTGGCGGCCAGGTGGTTACCGCCCCCACCAATGGCGCGGCCGGTATTATCCCTGCTGTTCTTCACTACTATAAGCGCTTTGTCACGGACGCCTCCGATGAAGGCGTCATCCGCTTCCTGCTGACAGCCGGCGCCATCGGCATCCTTTACAAGAAAAACGCGGGGATTTCAGGCGCCGAGATGGGCTGCCAGGGGGAAGTGGGGGTTGCCTGCTCCATGGCAGCGGCCGGATTAACGGAAGCCATTGGCGGTAGCCTGGGGCAAGTGGAAAATGCCGCGGAAATCGGCATGGAACACAATCTGGGGCTGACCTGTGACCCGGTGGGCGGCCTGGTCCAGATCCCCTGTATCGAGCGCAATGCCATGGGCTCTCTCAAGGCCATCAACGCCTCCCGCATGGCCATGCGGGGGGATGGCAAGCACAAGGTCTCGCTGGACCAGGTCATTCGGACCATGCGCCAGACCGGCGATGACATGAAGAGTATTTACAAGGAAACCTCCCAGGGTGGCCTGGCGGTTAATGTTCCCGAGTGTTAGATGGCCGTTACTCGGCCTGGCAGCTCTGTTGCTGGGCGGCTGCGCCAGCCAGCCCATTGAACCGGGCCCCATGGCAGATGGTGAGCTGGCTGGTCAGTCGCTTTCTGTTCCCCTGGATGACCCCAAGGCCCGCTATTATCTGACCACCTATCCCGAATCCCATCCGGAAGGCTGGCATGAATGGTTGGCCGAGATTGAGGCCCAGCTGGAAGACGGCGTGGTGGATGGCGGTGAGCTGGGGCCATTGATCGATGAAAATGTCTCCGTGGATTTGGCCGCTTTGCTGTTCATTTACGGAGTCCTGTCCGATCCCCAAAATCGCCGTTGGCAGGAATGCCTGAATCGCGTGAGTGATGCGGTGAGTTTGGGATATATCGCTTACGAGGATCTTCTGCCCGAATGGCATTCGGACTACAAGATCGTGTTTGCGCCGGGCTATCTCTATGAAGATCATCCCCAGACTGAAGCGGATTTCTCCAGGACACGACAAACCCTGAGTTCCCAGGATGTGCCTTACCATTTCATTCCCAGCGTGCAGGATGCTTCGGTAGAGGAGAATGCGGAACAGATCGCGGATGTAATCCGCTCGTATCGGGATGATGGCCGGGAGCTGATTTTGGTTAGCGCCAGCAAATCGGCCTCGGAAGTCCATTGGGCCATGGGGCATTTGCTCTCAGAGGAGGAGTCAGCCCATGTAGTGGCTTGGCTTAATGCGGGGGGCGTGGTGGCCGGTACCCCGCTGGTGGACCGGTGGACGCGGTTTCCTCGCAGCCTTATGGCAAGGGGAGCCTTCCTTTGGTACGGCTGGTCTTTTGATAGTCTCCGCTCCATGCGTACGGATCGCTCCCAGGATCGCCTGTCTGCCTCCCAGCTACCGGAGGACCTGTTTATATTGAATTATGTAGCTGTTCCCATGCGTGCCCAGGTAAGCCCTGCCGCACAGGAGCGTCATCGCTATCTGGCCCGTTATGGCCCCAGTGACGGTCTTGCGCCTTTGTGGAAAACGAAGGTTTATCAAGGGGTTACTATGGTAGAGCCCGGTGCGGATCACTATTTTCATGCCGTCGACATCCGGCTCCGAACCCTGGTTCTCATGGCCATGACGCTTAACCATTTGCAGGGTAAGGGATGTCCTGATGTGCCTGAAGAGGGCTAGAAGCGGCTCCAGCTCACCTTATCCAGTATTTTGCATTACACTCGGTCTATGGCTGTTCTATACATAATAGATGGGCCGGTTGATGTCGGGCAGCACTCTGATGGCTACTTATGGCGGGGGTGGTTGTTGTGAAGTTTGCCGAGTGGTTGAGCCGCGGAACCCCCAGCCAGGACAGTGGCCACCCCCAGGTTTTGTTCAGTCTTTCCCTGATCGCTTTATGCCTGCTCCTAATATTGATCACCCTGGGAGCTTGGCGCCTGGCTCTCCAGGCGGAGCGGGTAGAGCAGCACAGTGAATTGCTATCTCAGCTGGGCGGTGTAAATCGAGACATTGAAACCAAATTGGGGCAATACTTTGCATTACTCCGATCCGGTTCAGCGGCCATTGGCTTTATGGGAGAGCCCGAGCCAAAGGCCTGGCATCGCTTTGTTGAGGGATTGGATCCCTCAATAAATTATCCCGGCATTGCCAGTATGGCCTATCTTCGTCGAATCCCAAGGGATGAGGCGGCTGTATTTGAGCGCCGTATTCGCGAGAACATGTACCCGAATTTTCAGATTGTCAGCGATTACCAGCGGCCCTATCTCTGTGTGATTCTCCATTCGGCCCTCTCCGGCGGAGGAGGGGCAGTGGGTTATGATGCCTGTCAAAGCCATACTTCCCGTGAAGCACTGGAAGCGGCTTCTCATCAGCGGGAACCGGTGATTTCCGACATGTTGCAGCTGATTCGGGAAAGTCCAAACCAGCAAGTGGATGCTGAACATCAAGGGGAGCCCGGGTTCGTAGTGGTTAATCCGGTTGGTGACCGGGGTGAAGATGGATGGGGATATTCCAGTGGATGGATAGCGGCAACAATAACGTCGGAAGCGCTCTTTATTCCTCTGGTGGAGAGGCTTGGAGAACAGCATCTTCTCATACAAGACGAGCACGATGGCCAGTTGACGACCTTGTTTGAGGCCGGTGAAAGGGAGATGCGGGCAGAGGCGTTAACGGCATCTGAGGTGCTTTTGATCGGGGACCGACAGTGGCGTATCCATCTCAGCCAGGGCTTTCAGCCCGGTCCCTTTCCCCTTGTGGTTCTGGGGGGCGGTCTGTCCCTTAGTCTTTTGTTTATTGTCCTTGTTCGGAATAGTTATCACCTGCGCTCACGGGCAGAGGCGTTGGCTGAGCGCATGACCGATGCATGGCGGCAAAGTGAAGAAAGCCGCAGAAGAACAGAAGAGATTGCTCTGGTAATGGTGACCCATGTGGACCCGAAGGGCTGCTGGGAAAAGGTTACGCCAAGACTATGCTCACTGCTGGGATATCCTGAATCCCGTCTGATTGGTCATTCTTTTCTGGACTTTCTGCATCCTGATGATCAAAAGCCCTTTGAGAATACGCTTAATGCCCTGGTGGAAAGCGCTGACCATTCCTTGCGACAGGAAGGCCGTTTCCTAAACGCTGAGGGCACTGTGGTCTGGATCGAAGTTAATGCTTCTCCCGTTCGGGATGAGACAGATCAGCTGATCTGTCTATTGATGTTTATCCAGGATGTGAGTGACAGAAAGGCCTGGGAGAGGCAGCTTCATCAACGTGATCGTTTGCTGGAGGCAGTGGCAAGGAGCCTGAATCGTTTAATTATGCCTGGCGATTTTGATGCTGCGGTTAATGATTCACTTGGGATTCTGGCCAGAGCCGCCGATGTGGATCGTGCTTACATCTTTACCAACCATCCTCATTCAGTGACGGGGTTGCCGGCCCATAGCATGCGCTATGAATGGGTCGCGCCAGGTATATCACATCAAATCAATAATGCTGCGATGCATGACCTTCCCTATAATGACCTACCGGAAGAGTGGTATGAGTCATTGGAGAATGGTCGTCCTGTTCGTGCGTTTCCCCGGTATCTTGAGGGGCCGGCACGAGAAATGTTGTTATCCCAGGATATCCAGTCCTTGTTGCTAGTTCCCATTATGCTGCAGGGAGGATTTCAGGGCTTTGTCGGTCTGGATGATTGCCATCGTGAACGCCAGTGGCCGGAAAGTGAGGTGGCAACTCTGATGGCAGCGGCTGCAAGCATGGGAAATGCCTTTCATCGGCAACAGACAGAAGAAGAGTTGGAACATAATAGGGAGCTTCTGACTTCCATCACGGATAATATTTCGGAAGGCATATACCGAAGCACTCCGGAAGGGAAACTGGAGTACGTGAATAATGCATTAGCAGAGATGTTTGGCTATTCGTCGCCAGAAGAAATGATGCAGGTTTCTGCGCCTATCCATTATGTGTCACCGCTTCGTCGTCGTGAATTGGCGAAGAAAGTGGAAGAAAGGGGCTATTACCGGGATGAAGAGGTAGAGTTTCTCCGTCGGGATGGGAGCCGCTTTATTGCCCTGAATAATACAGTGGCAGTGAGTGATGAGGTGGGTGGTGTTCAATATCTTGATGGTGTGATCTCGGATATTACTCAAAGGAAGGAAGCTGAGCGAAAGATTAATTACCTGGCACATTACGATACATTGACAGGCCTTCCAAACCGAACTCTACTTCGGGATAGAATGGAGCAGGTTTTGGCGAAGGCACGCCGGGATAGCACTCGTGCAGCAGTTCTTTTTATAGATCTTGATCGCTTCAAGAACGTGAATGATTCACTGGGCCATGCGGTGGGTGATCGCCTTTTGTCAGAAGTGAGCCGACGCTTGCAGAAGGCTACGCGCGCTAATGATACGGTGAGCCGGCAGGGCGGTGATGAGTTTATCGTTTTGCTTCCAGAAATAGATGAAAGTAACGAAGCGGCGCAGGTGGCTTCAAAGCTTCTAGGTGCATTGGGTGAACCGTATCGAGTGGGTAATCATGAGTTGCATGTTACCCCCAGTATCGGGATCAGTCTTTTCCCTAGTGATGCCGAAGATATTGATGATCTGATCCGAAACGCGGATGCAGCCATGTACCAAGCCAAGGAGCATGGGCGCTTTAACTTTCAATTCTTTACCCATGATTTGAGTGTGCAGGCCTGGGAGAGGCTGTCTCTGGAGAATCAGCTACGTCGCGCCATTCAATGGAAAGAGTTTGTCTTGTACTACCAACCTCAGCTTTCCTTGGAGACTGGCGAGATTGTCGGTATAGAGGCACTCATTCGCTGGTGGCATGAAGGACGGCTAATTTCTCCATCGGTCTTTATTCCGGTGGCAGAGCAGACAGGGATGATTGTTGAGATTGGGGACTGGGTAATGGGCGAGGCCTGTCGGCAGCTGAGTAGCTGGCAGGCAGAGGGGTTGGCCGATATTCCTGTTTCAGTGAACCTCTCGCCTTTGCAGTTCCGTCGTCGTGACATCCGTAGTCATATCCAGCAGGCCCTTGCCAGTTCAGGTCTTTCGCCCGAATACCTCATGCTGGAACTGACGGAGAGTACGGTCATGGATGAGGTGGATGAAAGTGTTCGTATGCTGGGCCAACTCAGTCGATTGGGCGTACGCCTTTGCATTGATGATTTCGGTACCGGCTACTCCAGCCTGAGTTACCTCAAGCGCTTCCCCATCGACAAGCTAAAGATTGACAAGTCCTTTGTCTCTGATATTCCCACGGATACGGATGACATGGCCATTACGGCCGCCGTAATTGATATGGGGCATAATTTGAATCTGACAGTGGTTGCAGAAGGCGTGGAAACGCGTGAGCAACTGGAGTTTCTCAGGGAGCGTCGTTGTCAGGAAATGCAAGGTTTCTTGTTCAGCCGGCCGGTGACGGCAGAGGAGATGGCAGAGCTGTTACGTAGGAAAGCAAGTTTGGACCTGGTCTCTTGAGATCCAGGTACTTCTAAAAAAACAGCCCGGGTTCTCACCCAGGCTGACAAACCTCGTTCGCGATGGATTTCCTACAGGCCGGTGTTTTAGTCCCGACGTATTGCGGCCACTTCGGACATGATCTTTTCGTGAATATCCGTGTCAGCGCGGGAAGCGCTGCGGATTGCATTGTACTCATCAAGATTCAAGCCGGTGTCTTCAACGGCGGAAAGCTTCAGGCTCTGCGCTTCCTGTCGTGCTTCCGCTACCGCATCCTCATCTTCCAGGCCTTGGGTCTTTTCCGCGTACTCATCCCGAATGGCATTGACTTGCTCATAAGCTTGGGCGAAACGTTTGGCATCCTCTTCCGATACGTCGATATCCAGGCTTACTTCTTCATCGGCTGTGGACTCTTCCGGCAGAGGTTCAATGTCTCCCGCCTGATCCTGAGTTTCAGGTGCCTGCTGGGCCTGCAGCGCCGGCGCACCCATCAGGCCGATTCCCACAATTAGGATAATTAGCGACGGCATTTTCATGGTTGCCTCCTAGGCGTATTGGATACAGGGTTGATCGCTTGAAGGTTACCGTTGCATCTCTCATGCCAGAATGCCGAAAGGCCTTCGATGGCGGCTTCGTGGCTTTTCAGGTGGGGTTTGGCGGCGGTCAGGGATGGCGATTGTTGCGATTTAGAGCGTTGCAGTCTGTGACATGTCCGAAAACCGGGACCATGGCTCAGCAAGGTATCAGAGAATATCGGCGATCTCGTCGAATCCATTGTCCACAGCCAACTCGGCGGGACGCAATCCATTTGGGGCTCGCAACTCGGGATCGGCACCATGATCACCCAGCAAGGCAACCATCTCGATTTGGCCAGTGGCGGCGGCCGCCATCAACGGTGTCAGACCATCTCCCTGGCGGCGATCCACCATGGCGCCCGCATCCAGCAATTCTTCTGCGCTTTCCAGGCTGGCGCCTGCTACGGCCGCATGAAGTGGAGTGAAGGCCAGGGGGTTTTCGGAGATCATGTCAGGCGGCGTGCCCCGTGCCAAGAGCAGGGCCACCACCGTGGGTTGGTCAAAGCGAGCGGCGAAGTGCAGTGCATTCATGCCGTCGGCACTGATGTGATGTCCGGCTTCTGGATCCATTTCCAGGCTGCGTTCCAGATGGCTTAGCAGCCCCAGGGATGCTGCCTCGAAGATATCCAGGCCACTGCGCTGGTCGGCGATTAGTCGGGCCAGCCGTCGTTGGCCGGTATACATGGCAAGCATGAGGGCGCTGACACCGGCTGCGGTTCGGGTATCGGCCAGGCCGGGGTTGGCGGCCATCAGATCGGCCAGCTGGTTGACGTCCTGATCCTTGATGGCCTGTATGACGGTCTCTTCTTGTGGACTCATGGTTGGCCCCCTTGCCAAAACCCCATTATAGAGCAGGCTGGCAAATGACTTGCAAAAAGTGCCGCTGCGCTTCGGCTGACCTCGGTGGGATGCGGTGCCAAAAAAAACCCCGGTCACCTGCCGGTGCCGGGGTTTTTGGGTCTGTTAGCTGGCGACTTAAAGGACGCCGCGTTCTTCCAGCATCTGTGTGACCTGCTCACGCACATCAGAGTCGGCACTGACGGCCATGGCCACATTCTGATATTCCTCAACGCTCAGGCCACTGTCCTCGATGGCGGCAGTCATGGCGTCATTGGCTTCCATCTGCAGGGCCTGGGCTTCTTCCTGGTCTTCGGCTTCCTGCAGACGCGCGGTGTACTCTTCCCGCACATCGTTCACGGCCACATAGGCATCCACGAAGCTGGCGATTTGCTCATCGCTCACCTCGGGTGCTTCCTGTTCCTGCGGCATGGGCTGGGCCTGCTGCTGTTGGCCTTGTTGGGCCAGGGCCAGCGGGCTTGCCAGCAGAGCGGTCAGGGCCAGGGTAAGAATGGTCTTGTTCAGTTTCATGAGAAATCCCCTCTATTTGTGTGAAGTCAGTAACTTATAAAAGCACGAAACATGCCATTTTCGGATTTGTAGGCGAAATTTCTACAAGTGTATGAATTTATTAGGGGGAGGTGGGGTCTCTAGGCGGTATGGGACTTTTATTGATCTTCAAAAAGATGTAACAATATGAAACATGTTATGCCATGTTACACATTCGGAGGGGCCATGGGCCGCTTATCCCGCCTGAGTCTTCACCTCCGCCTCAGTCTCCGTGTTCGTCTTCTGTTGGGGATTGTGCTGCCCTTGTTGGTGGCGGTTTTGCTCACCATGACGGCGGTGCTCGCAACCATTGAGCAGCGGGCCGAGCAGCGGATGCAGCAGGATATTGAACTGATCGCTCATGCGATCCAGCTTCCGGTGAGTTACAGCATGGAGCGGGATCGTCGTGGTTCCGTCCACCAGGCACTGGAATCGGTATTTCAGCTGGATCAGGTCTACGGGGCCTATGTCTACGATTCGGACGGGGAGCAGATTGCCGCTGTCGGGGCGGTCAGGCCTCGCCATGAGCCGGATATTGTTCAGGATGTCACCCTGACCGGTGAAGATGAGGCCGGCCAGTATGAGGAGATTGATGGCCGGGATGTTTATTCCCATTACGTCGCGCTGACGGATGACGCGACCGGCCAGATTATCGGCTGGTTACAGGTGACGCGACGGGCCAGTGATTTCGAGGAGCATCGCCAGGAAGTCCAGCGTCAAATGCTGGCGGGCCTGTTGGCGGGGACGGTGGTGGTGTTGCTTCTGGTCATGGTCGGTCATCACCGGGCGGTGGGCCGTTATCTGGGGCCGCTTTCCGGCATCATGTCCCGCATTGAGAAGGGTGAGCGGGGCGTTCGGGCGGATGTGGATGGCCCGCGGGAATTGTCCATGCTCGCCCGTTCCCTGAATACCATGCTGGATGCCATTGAGCGGGCGGAGCAGGAGATTCAGGAGCGCCGCAATACTCAGCTGGAACTGGAAGAGCGTCTGCGGCATTCGGAGAAGCTGGCAGCCATCGGCCGCCTGGCAGCCGGTATCGCCCATGAGCTGGGGGCCCCCCTGTCGGTGGTGGACGGGCGCGCACGACGGTTGCTGAAAGCGGAATCGGAATCCCTGAGCCTGAAGGAGCAGGGCAACCTGAAGGATATTCGTCATGAAGTTCAGCGCATGAGCCATATTGTGCGCCAATTGCTGGATTTTGGCCGTGCTTCCAGTCGAGAGCGGCGCCCTATTGATTCCGCTTCCTTGGTAGATTCCTCCGTGGAACAGGTTCGCGAATTGGCTGAAGCGCGGGCAGTGAGTCTGCAGTTGGATGGTGAAAGACCGGGGCCCACTCTGGAAGTGGATCGCATTCGTATTGAACAGGTTTTGGTGAATCTGCTGCGGAACGGGATTCAGGCAGAAGGGGTCAGCCGGCTGAAAGTACAGTGGCAGGCAGAAGACGAGGGGGTCTGCTTTACAGTGGAAGATGATGGCCGGGGAATTGATCCCGAGGATATGCCACGCTTGTTCGAGCCCTTCTTTACTACCAAATCCGTAGGTGAGGGAACCGGTCTGGGATTGGCCGTGGTCCACGGCATTGTCAATGAACATCATGGCTGGATTCGGGCGGAGGACAGTGAACTCGGCGGCGCCTGTTTCCGTCTCTGCTTACCGGTACGAATCGAGCGGGAGGAAGAACGATGAAAAAGCATCAGGAGCGTATTCTGCTGGTGGAAGACGACCCTTCCCTGTCCCGGCTTATTGTGGAAGAGCTGGAAGAGGGGGGTTGGGAAGTCCGGGCTGTGGATACGGCGGAGAAGGCAGTGCCCTTGCTTGAGCAGTGGGACCCGGCCCTGGTGTTGAGTGATCTGCGTCTTCCGGGGGCCAATGGCATGAGTCTGCTTGAGGAAGCCCAGTCCATGTCTCTGCCACCGGCATTTGTGATTCTCACCGCCTTTGGCAGCATTGAACAGGCCGTGGAAGCCCTCAAGGCCGGTGCCGACGAGTTCCTCACCAAGCCCATTGATGTGGACCACCTGCTACTTACGGTCAAGCGGGTATTGGACAATCATCGTCTGCGCTCCGAGGTCCAGCAGTTCCGGGAAGTGTTCAGTGGTGATGATTTCCACGGCATGGTGGGGGAAAGCCGGGAAATGCATCGTCTATATGACGAGATTCGTAGTGTGGCGGTGGCCAGTGGTCCGGTGCTGGTGATTGGTGAGAGCGGTACTGGCAAGGAGCTGGTGGCCCGGGCCATCCACGAGGAAAGCGAACGCCGGGACGGACCTTTCCTGGCGGTCAACTGTGCCGGTATTCCGGCGGACTTGCTGGAAAGCGAATTTTTCGGCCACACCGCGGGGGCTTTCACCGGGGCGGTAAAACGCCATGAAGGGATTTTTTCCCAGTCCGATGGGGGCACACTGCTACTGGATGAGATCGGCGAGATGCCCATGAACCTGCAGGCCAAGCTGCTTCGGGTTTTGCAGGAAGGGGTGATCCGTCCGGTGGGCGGAGAATCGGACATCTCGGTGGATGTGCGTATCGTGGCGGCCACCAACCGCAATCTGGAAGAGCTGGTGGCGGATGGCGGTTTCCGCGAGGATCTTTTTTATCGCATGGAAACCTTTGCCTTGAATGTACCCCCTTTGCGGGACCGGGGAATGGATCTGGAAATGCTGGCCGCCCGCTTCATGCGTCGCTTCAGCTTGCAGCAAGGCCGGGAGGTGGAAGGCTTTTCCAGTGAAGCCATGGCGGCCCTGAAGCGCCATCCCTTCCCCGGCAATGTCCGGGAGCTGCAGAATGCGGTGGAAAGGGCCGTGACTTTCTGCCACGGCGACACCATTCAGGTGGAGCACCTGCCCACCCGCATTCGCAATTATCGGGAGGACGAGACCAGTACCCATGCGGGCGGTGTTCGTACCGGCCTGCTGGAAAAGCTCACCGAAGGCCAGGCCCTGCCCAGTCTGGAAGAACTGGAGGGACGCTATATTCGCCATGTACTTGAGCAAGTGGATGGCAACAAGCGCCAAGCTGCCAGCATTCTGGGGGTCAGCCGTCAGACCCTTTATCGCAAACTGCCTTCCTGACCCTCCCCTGAGCTGATGCGAATTTTTCCCGTGTAGGGCTTGTCCTGCGGCAATGACTGTATATACTGACAGTAACTGTCAAAACATACAGTCCCGGAGGTAGGCAATGGATGACTTGACACTACGCCAGGCCGAAGTGCTTGAGCTAATTCGGCAAGTGATTGAAAACACAGGTCGCCCGCCCACCCGGGCCGAGATTTCCGAGCATCTGGGCTTCAGCTCGGCCAATGCCGCCGAGACCCATTTGCGGGCCCTGGCTCGCAAGGGTGCCATCGAGCTGGTGGCCGGCTCCTCCCGGGGGATTCGCCTGGTGGAGCTGGAAGAACCAGGCCTGCCGGTGGTGGGGCGGGTTGCCGCCGGTACTCCCATTCTGGCGGAAGAGCATGTGGAAACCCGTTACCGGATGGACCCGGAAGTATTTCAGCCGCGTGCCCATTACCTGCTACAGGTCAAGGGCATGAGCATGAAGGATGTGGGTATCTTCGAGGGTGATCTAGTGGCCGTGCATCGTGCCACTGATGTACGCAATGGGCAGATCGTGGTGGCGCGCCTGGACGACGAAGTCACCGTAAAGCGCTTCAAGCAGCGGGGTAAACAGATCTGGTTGCTGCCCGAAAATGAGGAATTCGAGCCCATCGACGTGGATCTGGAAACCCAGACCCTGGTGCTGGAAGGGGTCGTGGTTGGTGTCATCCGCAACGGCCGAATTCAATGAGCACCCCGCTGATTCATCAGCGGGGTGCTAGCTACAAGCCACAAGCTACAAGCAGTTAGGTGGCATCCCTGACCACCTTGCAGAAATTGGCTCATGCAGATGGGAGTCATTTGTTAGGGAAGGCTGTGATCTCTGGAAAAGCCGCTTGCAGCTTGTCGCTTGAAGCTTGTAGCTCCTCCTTCCTATGTCTCTTGAAGACGTTTTAGCGGATCCGCGGGTGTTTCGGCCGCGGCGGGCGGATCAGTCGGCCGGTCCGGTGTTGTCCACCGGATTCGCGGCGCTGGACCAGGTCCTGCCAAGCGGTGGCTGGCCGCGAGGCGTGCTGGTGGAATTGCTGGCCGAACAATGGGGCATGGGGGAATTGCGTCTGATCATGCCTGCGCTGGCTTCACTGTCGGCCCGGGGGCGCTGGCTGGTATGGGTGTCACCGCCCTATCTGCCCTATGCACCGGCCCTGTCTGCCCAGGCGATCAATCCGGGCCATTGCCTGTTGACCCGGCCTGATCATCGGGAAGAACGGGTCTGGGTGGCGGAGCAATCGCTCAAATCCGGGGCTTGCGGAGCCGTGCTGGCCTGGGATTGTCCCATGAGTGACCGCCATGTCCGGCGTCTGCAGCTGGCCTCGGAAGCCAGCGATGCGCTGGCTTTCATCTTTCGGCCTGTCAGTGCTGCCCGTCAGCGTTCACCGGCCGCGTTGCGCTTGCAATTGGCGCCGGAACCGGCGGGTCTGCGGCTTACCCTGCTGAAGGTGAGAGGCGGCCAGGCAGGTCGTGTCAGCCTACCTCTGGATTGATTCGAGTCAGTGCCTTATGACCCTGCCCCTGTTTCCGGAACTGCATGCCTCTTCGACCCAGCCGGCCACCTCGCGGCAACCTCATCTTAAGGCCCTGGCGCCTGCGCGTCCGACTGTACGAAAGCGTCATCCGGTGCTCTGGCTGTGTCTGCGTTTTCCCGGGTGGTCCCTGCAAGCGTTGAGTGGTGAGCGGGATGTCCCCCTTGTGGTGCTGGAGGGGGAAGGCGGCATGGCCCGGGTGCTGACTATGAACCATATTGCGGCCAGGGCGGGGGTGTTGCCCGGGATGCGGCTTTCCGCAGCCCTGTCCCGCCTGGACCGGTCCTGTCTGTTGCACCGGTCTGATGAACGGGAACAGGCTTGCCTGGCAAACGCGGCGGAGGCGGCCATGGCCTTCACCGACCGGGTGAGTCTGCTTCCTGGGGAAGGGCTCCTGCTGGAAGTGCGGGGCAGTCTGCGATTGTTTGGGGGATTGGAACCATTGCTGGCGGCGGTGAGCCGGAGCATGCAGGGATTGGGGCTGGTGTTTCGTCATGCCGTGGCCCCCACGCCCCTGGCGGCCCAATACCTGGCCCGGGCTGCACCGGCGACGGTGGTGGAAGACAGGTCGGCGTTGGCTGCTGTGCTGGGCCGTTTGCCCTTGGGCTGCCTGGTCCTGGATGCCCGGACGCAGGCGCAATTGCAGGGAATCGGCTGCCGACGTTTGGCGGATGTGCTGCGTCTGCCCCGGGATGGATTGATGCGTCGTTTTGGTCCCGAATTGAGCGGCTTGCTGGATCGGGCCCTGGGGCGTCAGCCGGATCCGCGGCCTTGCTGGCGGGGACAGCTGCGGTTTTATGCGGAGCAGGAATTGCCATCGGAAACCGACCGGATTCCCACGCTGATCCGTCATTGCCGGCCCCTGCTGGTCCGGTTTTGTCATTTTTTGCGTCGACATGACAGCCAGGTGGCTTGCTTGACCCTGTATGGCCGAACGGAAAGCGGGCCGGCGCTTAGTCTGCGTCTTGCTTTACTGGACAGCCCCCGCACAGCGGATCATTTGGCCGAATTGCTGGCCATTCGTCTGGAATCACAGCGTCTTGAGGCCCCCATCCGGGAGATTGAACTTGAGAGCAGCCCCCTGTATCGCTATCAGGGCAGAAGCCGGGGCCTGTTTCCTGAAGCGGGTGATGCGGGTCGGGAAGGGGAGTTGCTCAATCGTCTGCGCGCCCGTCTGGGGACGTCCCGGGTTTATGCGCTCACCGGCCGGCCCTGCCATGACCCGGCCCATAGCTGGCAGATCTGTGAGCCGGGGGAGAAAGGGCCGGATTATCGGCGTTCGGATCGCCCTCTCTGGTTACTGCCCCGGCCCCGGCCCATTAGCGATCTGTCGGCCTATCGGCCGCTAGCCGGCCCGGAGCGGATCGAGACCGGCTGGTGGGAGAGCCGGGACATTTGCCGGGACTACTATCGGGCCATTGGCCGGGACGGGGGCGAGGCCTGGATATTCCGAGACCGCAGAAACCGATGCTGGTATCTTCACGGCCTGTTTGGCTGATTCACGCCCAATTTTTCGGTGGAACCATGAATGGAACCCTGCGCTTTCTTCATCAAGAATCTGCTTTTCAGCCTCTGCAATATGCTTGAATGCGTTGGTCGCATCCTGCGGATCGTTGCTGATGTCACATGGGAACTTCCATTGTTTCATTAAGACTGATGAAGGGAGGTGGATGTGGTCTAGCATTGGATGGGAGCCGTCATGGTTCGCAAGGAGGCTGGAAGTTTCGATAACCCTTTTCTGTCAAATGGATCGGGCCGAGGTTCTCATCGACATATTCACTGGATGTTGCTTGTCTCCCTGGGGTTGCATTTAGGTTTAGTGGTTATGCTTGTAAGCTGGCATCCTTTTTCTTGGCCTGTGGATGATGAGTCGGTAGTCAGGGAGTATGTCGTTTCCCTAAACTTGGCGCGTCAAGATCAGCCTGGGACCGACGGTAGTGAGGGGGCAGTCGCTGACGAGGGGCCAGTGGAGGAGGAAGAGACTGAGGAGGGAATCCAGGAAGAAGCGCCTCAGAGCGAAACGGAAACCGAGGAGCAGACAGAGCCAAGCGAGGAGGACGCACCCCCCGAGCCTGAAGCCCAGGAAGAGCGTTCGGACACTCCCGCGAGGACCAGAGCGGAGGACGATGATGAGCAAGCAGAACCGTCACATCGTCTGGATACCAGCACTTTGAGTGAGGATGTACAGTCAGCTGCCCGCAGTGTGGTTGAAGATAGTCAGGTAGATCAGGATGGAGAGGGAAGATATGGACATGTCTTCAGCCCATCGCTTCGGCAAGATTTGTCACAAAGCCAACGCCCGGAACGTCCTCAGCCAGCCGGCTCGGAGCGGGTGCAGTCATTCTATGGGGACGATTATATCTTTGGCGAAAACCACTGTTTTCGTGTCAGCGCTACCCAGCACAGTGGTGAATCGATCGTTTTCCCCATTCCCTGTCCCGATACCGGAGAAGACTCCTTTTCCTTGGATGGCCGCCAAGGTGGATCAGAGCCCTGAGCGGTTGGATCAGTCCCGGCGTTCGTAATCCCCTTCCAGGGTTCGGCGTCCCGCCCGGTCGTGGCCCGGGTGCTGTTGTTGCCAGGCGGGCCCGTACTGGACCTGCATGCGGGAGAGGGCCCGCTTGATGGCCAGACGACGCAGGGCGGGGATCAGCATGAAAAAGCCCAGCACGTCGGTGGCAAAGCCCGGGGTCAGCAGCAGGCCCCCGGCAATGGCCAGGGCCACGCCCTCCAGCATTTCCATGGCCGGGGCCATGCCCTGATCCAGATTGCGCCGGGCCCGCATCAGGGTGGACAACCCCTGCATGCGGATCAGGGTGGCCCCCGCAACCGCAGTGAGAATACAGAGCAGAATAGTGGACAGGGCGCCAATGGACTGACCCACCTGGATCAGAATATAGAGTTCCACCAGTGGGACGCCGAAGAACAGCAGCAGGAGAAAGGGCAAATGACACCTCAATTGGCCAATAATGAGTTTGTTCAGACAGATTTGGGGGTGATTCTGTTCAATTCAAGCGCAAATGCCTCTGATATGAGGCTGCGTCCATATTCAATTGAGTCCTGATCATGGAAAGTGCCTGGTATCTTTACCTGCTGGATTGTGATGGCCGTCTCTATACTGGCGTGAGCACGGATGTAGCGCGCCGTCTGCGTGAACATCGTCAGGGCCGTTCCCGGGCTGCCCGTTTTACCCGCGGTGCAGGGCAGATCGAGCTGGTTTATCAGGTGGCATTGCACAACCGCAGCGAGGCCTTGCGCGCCGAGGCCCGCTTGCGTCGCTTGCGGCGGGCGAGCAAGCAGGCCGTGATTGAGGCAGAGCTGGACAGGGAGGCCTTGCTGGATCGTTTGAATATGAGGGCTGGGATTTAGGTGATCTCTTGGCCCGTTTGGCCTAATGCGATACTGTATGCATATACAGTTTTCGTGGTAGGCCCATGTCCCCTTACGCCGAACTTCATTGCCTAAGCAATTTCAGCTTCCTGCGCGGGGCCTCCCATCCCGAGGAACTGGTTACGCGTGCGGCCAAGCTGGGTTACCGGGCGCTGGCTATTACCGATGAATGTTCTGTGGCGGGTTCTGTTCGAGCCCATCGGGCGGCTCTTGCTCAGGGCCTGCCCCTGATTCACGGCAGTGAGTTTCATCTCGACGATGGTCTTCGCTTTGTGGCTCTGGTCACGGACCGCACGTCATGGGGCCGGCTGTGCGCCCTGATCACCACGGGTCGGCGGGCTGCGGCGAAGGGGACGTATCGCCTGTCCAGCCAGGATGTGGCCGATAACGGCCTGGCGGGGTGCCTGATTCTCTGGCTACCGGAGCGGACGCTGGACCTGGCCGCCCTGGCCTGGCTGAAGGGACAGTTCCCGGGCCGGCTCTGGATTGCCGTGGAGCTGCTGGCCGAAGGCGATGATCGCCACCGCCGCGAGATCCTCATGGCCCTTGGCCGACGAGAGGGACTGCCTTGTGTGGCCGCCGGGGATGTGCACATGCATGTCCGTGGCCGCCGGGTGTTGCAGGATACCCTGACCGCGCTGAGACATCGTCTGCCTTTGTCCGAGGCCGGTCTGCGCCTTTTTCCCAGTGGGGAACGGCATCTTCGTCCCCGGCAGTGTCTGGCGCGGATGTATCCTGCTTCCCTGCTGGAGGAAACCGTTCGCATTGCCCGGCACTGTACCTTCAGCCTGGCCGAGCTGCGTTATGAATATCCCGCCGAGCTGGTGCCGTCCGGGGAAACTCCCACCACCCATTTACGCCGCCTGACCCTGGAAGGGCTGTACCGTCGCTGGCCCTCGGGAGTGGCCTTTCGCATACGCCGGCAGATTGTTCGGGAGCTCAAACTGGTGGCCGAGATGGGCTATGAGCCTTTTTTTCTCACCGTCCATGACGTGGTGCGCTTTGCCCGTAGCCGCGGCATTCTCTGTCAGGGGCGGGGGTCGGCGGCCAATTCCATGGTTTGTTACTGCCTGGGTATTACCGAGGTGGATCCGGCTCGCCTGGAGGTGCTGTTCGAGCGTTTCATTTCCCGGGAGCGGGGAGAGCCACCGGATATTGATGTGGACTTTGAGCATGAGCGCCGCGAGGAAGTGATTCAGTATATCTACGGTAAATACGGCCGCCGTCGGGCGGCTCTGGCGGCCACAGTGATTACCTACCGGTCCCGTTCGGCGGTCCGGGATGTGGGGCGGGCCCTGGGGCTGGATCCAAGCCGGCTCGATCGCATGGCCACGGCCTTTCAGTGGTGGGATGGGCAGCAAGCCCAGGGGGCGTGTTTGCGGGAAGTGGGGGAAGACCCGGAGAACCCGGTGATCCGGTGCTTGATGGAACTGGTCAATTGCCTGGTGGGTTTCCCCCGCCATCTTTCTCAGCATGTGGGTGGCTTTGTCATCTCCCAGGGGCCGCTGCATGCCTTGGTGCCCGTGGAAAACGCCGCCATGGCGGCGCGTACCGTGATCCAGTGGGACAAGGATGATCTGGAAGCACTGGGGCTATTGAAGGTGGATGTGTTGTCCCTGGGTATGCTGACCGCCATCCGCCGCAGTTTTGACCTGATCGAACAATGGTGGGGACAGGGGCGGGGCAGGGGTTTGACCCTGGCCAATATTCCGGCCGAGGATCCCGCCGTCTACGACATGCTTTGCCGGGCCGACACCATGGGGGTTTTCCAGGTGGAATCCCGGGCCCAGATGAGTATGCTGCCCCGGCTCAAGCCCCGCTGTTTCTATGATCTGGTCATTGAAGTGGCCATTGTCCGCCCCGGACCCATTCAGGGGGACATGGTGCATCCCTACCTGGCCCGTCGGGATGGCGAAGAGACAATTGAATATCCCAGTGAGGAGGTCCGGGGTGTTTTGAAGCGGACCCTGGGTGTGCCCATCTTTCAGGAACAGGTCATGCAAATGGCTATCGTGGCCGCCGGTTTCACCCCCGGTGAGGCGGATCAGCTGCGCCGGGCCATGGCAGCCTGGAAGAAGCGGGGCGGCCTGGGCCATTTTGAGGATCGTCTGATCCAGGGCATGCGCGAACGGGGCTATTCCGAGGATTATGCCCGCCGGATCTTTCGCCAGATTCAGGGCTTTGGGGAATACGGCTTTCCCGAATCCCACTCCGCCAGTTTTGCCCTGCTGGTCTATGTGTCGGCCTGGCTCAAGTGCCATGAGCCGGCTGCCTTCTGTGCAGCTCTGCTGAACAGTCAGCCTATGGGCTTTTATGCCCCGGCCCAGTTGGTTCGGGACGCCCGCGAGCACGGCGTGGAGGTGCGTCCGGTGGATGTGTTGCACAGCCAGTGGGAATGCAGCCTGGAGCCGGGGGCCGGACAGGAACCGGCCCTGCGTCTGGGGCTGAATCGGGTCAAGGGTCTGTCCCGGGTGGCGGGGGAAAGGGTTGTCGCGGCGATTCGCGGTCACGATGAACCGCCCTTGAGTTTGGAGGCCCTGTGCGTGCGGGCTCGTCTGGACCGGCGGGCCGTGGATGCCCTGGCCGATGCGGGGGCCCTGTCCGGTCTCCTGGGCCATCGTCACAAGGCCCGCTGGGCCGCCGTGGGGGTTGAGGCCCCCACACCCCTGTTTGGTGAAATGGCCGTGGCCGAGGCCACGCCCATGCTGGCCGTGCCTGCCGAGGGGGAAGATATCGTTGCCGACTATGGACGGCTGGGGCTCACGCTGGGCCGCCATCCCTTGGCCTTGTTGCGTGAGCAGATGGCGGCCCGAGGCGTCATGAAGGCAGCCCAGCTCTGGGAGCAGCCGTCCGAGAGTCTCGTCATTACGGCAGGGCTGGTCATTAACCGTCAGCGCCCGGGCAGTGCGAGGGGGGTGACCTTCATGACCCTGGAGGATGAAAGTGGCATCATCAACCTGATCTGCTGGCGCAAACTGGCCGAGCAGTATCGCCCGGTGGTACTCAATGCCCGTCTGTTGCTGGTATCAGGCATCGTGCAGCGGGAATCGGGGGTTCAACATGTGATTGCCCGGCACCTGGAAGACTGGAGCCACTGGCTGGGCCGGTTGCAGACCCGGTCCCGGGATTTTCAGTGAGCCCGATGCGGATCGCCCCCTCAAATGGGGGATTGCTCCGGCGCGAGCCCGCCCATCAAGCTAGCTGGCATGATGATCCGAGGATAGAAACATTGACGGGAGATGGATGTATGAGAGGACGGATGCGGGTATTGGCTATGACGGCGCTCATATTGCCCGGGCTTTGGGCCTGTGGTCATCTGGAAGACCAGCTGGACGAGGCCCAGGGGGATCTGGATCAGGCCGAACGGGAAGCCCGCCAGGAAGCTGAACGGCCGGAGCGTGAGGCGGAGCAGACTCGCCGGGAAGCCGAGTCGACCCAACGGGAAGCGGAAAGCGATGCCCGTGCCCCCGAAAGAGAGCTTGAGCGGCAAGAACGGGAGGCCCGCCATACCGCGGAACGACCCGAGCGGGAGACACGCGCGCGACAGGAAGCGCTCGAACAGGAGATCCGGGAGCTGGAACAGGAACTGGAGCGTGAAGAGGCCGATGTCCGTCACCAGGCCGGCGCTCCGGAGCGGGAATTGGAATCACGCCAGCGCGAGGCCGAGCGTCTGCGCCAGGCACCTGAACAACGGCTGAACACGGTACAGGAGGAATTGGAGACCCGGGAGCGGGAGCTGGAACAGGCGACAGACCGCCCGGCTGCCGAGCGCCGTGAAATCGAACGCGAAATTGCCCAACTGGAACGGGAACAGCAGGAACTGGAAGCGGAAGTGGATCAACAGACCGGACAGGGTCGCTGAACCTCCCATTGAATCGTCTTTGGCGCAGGAAAGTCATAGCAGGCGGGTCATGGCGTAGCCATGATCCGCCTGCTGGCATCTGACTTAGTAACCCTAGCGGGTATGGAAAACGACAGGGACTTCCCCGGCGCTGGAGACATCCACTTCCAGGTCTTTGAGCAGGCCGTCCTTGATATTGTAAATCCAGCCATGGACTTGCAGAGGCTGGTCCTGCGCCCAGGCATTTTGCACGGTTGCGCTGTGCGCAAGGTTGCGGACCTGGTTGATGACATTCAGCTCGCATAGTCGGTTGACCCGGGCGTCTTCATCCCCCAGGGCATCCACTTCCTCGGCATGGCGCAGGTAGATGTCTTTGATGTTGCGTAGCCAGTTGTGGATCAGGCCATGATCCTTTGCTTCCAGCGCGGCCTTTACCCCACCGCAGGCATAATGGCCACACACCACCACATGCCGAACCTTGAGTACGGCCACGGCAAACTGGATCACCGACTGGCAATTCATGTCGGTATGCAGCACCAAGTTGGCGATGTTGCGATGGACAAAAACCTCACCCGGCATCATGCCGGTGATTTGATTGGCCGGTACGCGGGAATCGGAACAGCCAATCCATAGAATATCCGGCTTCTGTTGCGCGGCCAGACGGTCAAAGAATTCTGGATCCTTTTCGCGGACGGAATTGGCCCAATCCCGGTTTCGTTGGAATATTTCTTTTTGAAAGCTCATGGCTGGATCTCCTCGTGGAATTCCTCGATCAGGGGTAGCAGCTTGTCCGGTGCTTCGAAATTCGGCGCATGACCCAGTTTCCCCACCATGGTGCGGCGTTGTTCCGGCAGGGCACGCCGGAAGGCCGCTTCCATGCGGTGACCGGCGATGGGATCTTCCGGGCCGGCCACTACCTGGAAGGGGCGTTGAGTTTCCTGCAGGCCCCGAATCCAGCGCTTGCCCCGGCGCATGAGTTCCTGATGGTAACGGGCATGGGCCGACCAGACGCGCCTGCCGCCATCCCGGGTCATCATCCGCCAGAGCCGATTGACCTCGGTGGGCGTGGGGCGGCTGTAAGGGCCTGACAGGTCATTGAGATAATCCCAGAACAGCTTTTTGGTGCCCAGATACTGGAAGAGTTCGCCAAACTGCATGGCCAGTAGTCGTTCCACCCGGGGGCGTTGAGAGAATTCGGCAAACAGGGGCGGATTGACCAGGAACAGACTGGCCGGGTCGATACGTGGATCACGGCCTTCCCGAAGACGTCCTTCCGCCCTTGCCATCAACTCAATACCGGCCATGGCGCCGATACCCTGACCCAGCACATGGAAGCGTTCGACAGAAAGTTCGGCCATGAGGCTTTCCAGGCGATCAGTATGGGCCACTACCGAGTAACGGGCATCCTTTGGCCGGTCGGAGTAGCCAAAGCCCAGCAAGTCCGGTATCACCATCCGGAACTGCCGACTCAGAGGCTCGACGAGCTTGTGCCAGCTCCAGGAGGCGCCGGCCATGCCATGCAGGCACAGCAGCACCGGGCCTTCGCCCTGTTCGTGGACGAAAACACGATGGCCGTCAATGTCGCGAAAGCCGTGTTGCTGATACCACTCGGAGGGTTTCATAAAAGCACTCGGTTCAAGGCCTCAAGGATAGAGTCGCTGAATCTGCCAATGTTCACCGTCTTTCAGATAGACAATGCGGTCATGGAGTCGGAAGGCTCCATCGTCCCAGAATTCGATTTCCCGGGGAATCAGTCGATACCCACCCCAATGCGGGGGGCGTGGGATGGGATCATTGCCAAATTCTTCATCCAGCTGGGCGACCCGTTTGGATAATGTATCAGGGCTGTCCAGGGGGCGGCTTTGCTGGGAGGCCCAGGCCCCCAGCTGACTGCCCCGGGGACGACCGGCGAAATAGGCATCGGATTCCCGCTCGGCCACTTTCTCCACCTGGCCGCAGACGCGGATTTGGCGGCGCAGTTTGTCCCACCAGAAGAGCAGGGCCCCATGGGGATTCTCATGCAGTTCCCGGGCCTTGCGGGACGTGTAGTTGCTATAGAAGACAAAACCCCGACGGTCCCAGTGCTTGAGCAGGACAATGCGGTTGGAGGGGCGTCCTTGGGCATCGGCGGTGGCCAGGCTCATGCCGCTGGGTTCCTTCATGCCTGATTCCGCCTGGGCCTGGGCCCACCATTGGCGGAACAACTCATAGGGGTCATTGGGGATTTGGGACTCGTCGATACCGCTGCCACTCATCGCTGGCTCCTCGTTCAGGTCAAAGACGCATGATCGCACCGAGAGCCGAATTCTACCTTGATTGTGCTCAGCTTTGGATTCTGCCGCGTTGTTTGTGGGTATGTGGTTTGGCCTCGGGTGAGGGCAGGGTGGTGGCCAGCAGGGCGGACAGCAGCACGAAGGCGGTGGCGGCCACCAGGCAGGCCACCATGCCCTGTTGTTGGTAGATCAGACCGGACAGCAGGGTACCCACCAGTCTGCCGGCCGCATTGGCCATGTAATAAAAGCCCACATCCAGAGAGACGCCGTCTTCCCGGGCATATTCCAGAATCAGCCAGGAGTGCAGGGAGGAGTTAATGGCGAACAGAAAAGCAAACAGGCTAAGCCCAATCATCAGGCTGGTGGCCGGATAGAGATCATGGGCCAGACTGACCGCCAACAGACCGGGTGCGGCCGCCAGCAGCAGGGCCCACAAAATGGTAGCGCGTTTGCCGCGCCGGGCTGCGTCATTGCCCTGAAGTCGGACAAAACGGGGCGCGCCGGACTGGATCAGGCCATAGAAGATAATCCAGCCCGCCATAAAGGCCCCGGTCTGGGTATGACTCCAGCCCAGCACCCCATGCAGGAAAACCGGCAGGGCCACCACGAACCAGATGTCCCGGGCACCGAAGAGGAAGAAGCGTGCGGCCGAGAGAAAGTTCACGGCCCGGCTCTTGGACAGAATGTGCTTGAAGGGGGTCTTCTGCTTGGCTTGACCAATGCCTTTTTTCAGCAGCAACAGCGAAAGCAGCAGGAAGAGACCGATCCAAGCGGCCATCACCAGCATGCCGGCCCGAAATCCGATGGTTGCCAGCAGGGCACTGCCAATGAAAAAACCAACCCCTTTCAAGGCATTCTTGGAGCCGGTCAGGGCCGCCACCCATTTGAACAGGCGGCCACTCTCACCATTCGGCGCCAGGAGCTTGACGCTGCTCTTGGCGCTCATCTTGTTCAGGTCCTTGGCAATGCCTGACAGGGCCTGGGCGAGCATGACATACACCACGCTTAGCCAGGCGTCCGGGACGGTCAGCATCAACAGAGCCACAATCTGGATCAGCATGCCGGCATAGAGGGTGCGGTGGAGACCGAAACGGGCCCCGATCCATCCCCCCAGCAGATTGGTAATCACGCCAAACAGCTCGTACAGCACGAACAACAGTGCCACTTCAAAGGGGGAGTAGCCCAGCTGATAGAAGTAGAGCAGCACCAGCATGCGCAGGGCGCCATCGGTGAGGGTGAATGACCAATAGGCCATGGTCACCACCATGTATTGGCGCAGGGCTTCGGGCAGTTGCTTGATGCGTTGGATCATGGTTGCTACTCAGGCAATACGTCGGGCCAGGTCCAGCATGCGGCAGACGTAGCCCGTTTCATTGTCGTACCAGGCCACCACCTTCAGCTGTGTGCCGTCCACCACCATGGTGGATTGGGCATCCACGATGGAGGAGCGCCTATCACCACGGTAATCGCTGGAGACCAGGGGACGATCCTCATAGCCGAGAATCCCGGCCAGCGGGCCTTCATTGGCCGCCTTCAAGGCCTGGTTGACCATATATTCATCCACCGTCTGATTCAGCTCGAAGACCGCATCGGTCAGCGAGGCATTGAGAATGGGGACCCGTACTGCCATGCCGTTGAGGCGACCCTTCAATTCGGGGAATATTTCGGTGATGGCCTTGGCCGAGCCAGTGGTGGTGGGGATGAGGTTTTCCCCGGTGGCCCGTGCCCGTCGAAAATCCTTGTGGGCCGAGTCGATGACCCGCTGGGTGTTGGTGGCATCGTGGATGGTGGTGATGGCCCCATGCCGGATGCCGAACTGTTCATGAATGACTTTCACCACGGGGGCCGATACCACTACATGATTGACGGTTTCAAGCCAGGGGGGAAGGCTGTCCTGGTCGCGATACTGTCCGGAGCATTCCAGGGCCAGTGCCGCCTGGCAATCCTGGGTCAGGGCTTCAGCGAGTCATGCTGGCTGAAACGGATCCGATGGGAGCTTCTTAGCTGATTGAACAGGCCTTCGGGGCAGGCCTCGGGGTTGCCGTCGCAGCAATCCTCGAAGAGATGGGCCATCAGGGCGTTCATGGTTTCCAGTCGGACTTGGTAGAGACGGCGACGCCCGTCCCGGCGATGGCGGATAAGCCCCGCCCGCCCTCGATGGATTCTCTAGTCGCCGCTGTTATCGTCACTCTCTCCTAGTCGGGCCTCCATGCGGCTCCTGAATTGCCGAATTCGTTCCGCATTGGTTCCTACATCTGAGCGGCCCACCCGGGATTTGGAACGAATATCCAGCTCACTGCCATCCGTTGTGTCCCGAATGCGGATGACCACATCGTCCTTGAAACCAAACCAGCGAGTGGTGGCGGTAGCCTCGATGCGTCCTTCGCCGGCATCCACGCTCACCAATTCCCAGCCCATCTCCTGGCTCACCGTCACCGCCGTATCCATCACCATCTCCGGAGCGGTGGTGAACTGCAGGGTGTCGATATCTGGATAGGCCTCCCGTTGCTGTTCAGCGGTTTCCTCGCCGGAGTATTCCACCGGATTGGGGGCATCCTCGCGCAGAGGGGCGATATCCTGGAAAGCCGGTGGGTTGGTGGTATCGGTGGTAATGTCGTGAATCGGCGGCACCGAATCAGCCTTCTGCTGCCAGTTAAAGGGGATGGCGGCCGTGGTGGTGCCAAGAATAATGGCCAGGCCCGCCAGCACAATGGCGCGTCTTGTCTCACCCACGTAGAAAGCCAGGCCCAACACGGGCAGCCCCAGAAGGGCAATCAGCAGTCCGGCCCAGGCGGCATATCGCAGTAGGCTGAAAGCGGCGGACAACTCCAGCAGCTCAAAGCGGTAGCTGGGGCCGGCTGAGATCAGGGCAATGCCGGCGATCAGGCTGGCGAGCAGCAGCAGAGCAGCAATGGGGGGCAAGCGCTTTCGAATGGTGCTTAGGCGTGCCTTAAACATGGTTGCTTATCCCAGGATCAAGTATTGTTTGAGTATAGCGTTGTTGAACAGGGAGTCATCCCGTCTGACCGGCGGCCCGGGGCATGGGAGCGGCTTCCTCTTCGCTCAAGGCACCCCCGCAACTGGACCCCTGACCGGCAGTACAACCATAGCAATGGCCCGAGACGCGAATCGGGTCACCGCGCAAGTCCCGGTCCAGCAGTTCGGACAGATGGGTTCGTTTGCCCCCCAGCCCCATTCCCAACATCTGATTGAAATCACAATCATACACATAACCCTGCCAGTCCACGCTGATCAGGCTCCGGCACATGACCTGGGCCATGTTCTCGGAGCGATGGGCGCCCTGCAGGGTATCCATGTAGTCATCGAACTGGTTGGTAGAGAGCAGCAGGCTGCCCCAACGCTTGATGGGCATATTAGTCAGGGCGAACAGGCGGTTGAAACGAATACCGAACTGTTTCCACAAAAACTGCTTGTAGTTCTGCTCCAGCTGATTTTGATCCGGAGGCAGATGGGCACCTACCGGGTTGTAGACCAGGTCCAGCTCCAGGCCACTATCGGGGTCACCGTAGCCCTGTTCATTGAGTTTCTGCAGTCCGGCGATGCTCTTGTCGAAACTCCCCTTGCCCCGTTGTTTTTCCACATTGTCGGATTGGTAGCAGGGCAGGGAAGCCACCACCTGAACCCGATGCTCGGCCAGGAAGGCGGGAATCCAGTGGTAGCCTTGTTCCTCGATAATGGTGGGATTACAGCGATCCATCAGCTGAATGCCCATGGCATGGGCCCGGCTGAACAGCGTCCTGAAATGGGGGTTCATCTCTGGTGAGCCGCCGGTAACATCCAGGGTTTCAATGTCCTGACGCTGCATGAAGGCTAAAGCGGTCTCCATGGTCTCCCAGTCCATCAGCTCGGTGCGATTGGGACCGGCGGCCACATGGCAATGAACACAGGAGAGATTGCAGAGATAACCCAGGTTCATCTGCAGGGTTTGAATACGGTCCCGTCGCAGGCCCGGGAAGGGAATCTGCTCCAGTCGATCCAGGGTGTCTCTCATGGGGCGCTCCGCTACCTTGAATTCGCTGTATGGTGCTTTCTATGACAGGATTCACTGTAACAGTTCCTCGAGAGTGACGTCCCACTCCCCCGTGCAAACGATAATAACCGGGAGTTCAACGTGCTGAAAAAGACCCTGCTTGCCTTGGCCATACTGGCCCTGTTGATGGTTGTTTACGGTCTGGACTTGCATCAGTACCTGGATTTGGCTGCCCTGCAGGAACGCCGTGGGGAACTGGATGGCCTGTTGGATGCCCACCCCTTGTGGTTCATGCTGGGCTTCTTCCTGGTGTATGTGGTGGTAACCGCCCTTTCCATCCCCGGGGCCGCGGTGATGACCCTGGCGGGCGGTTTTCTTTTCGGTTTGCTTTGGGGGGCCTTGCTGGTTTCCCTGGCCTCCACTTTGGGCGCCACCCTGGCCTTTATGATTGCCCGCTTTCTTTTTCATGACGCGGTGCAACAGCGCTACGGGGACAAGCTGCGGACCCTGAACCGGGGTATTGAGCGGGAAGGGGCCTTCTATCTCTTTGCCCTGCGTCTGGTGCCTATTTTCCCCTTTTTCGTGATCAATATCGCCATGGCCCTGACACCGCTCAAGGCAATGCCCTTCATGTTGGTGAGCTGGGTGGGCATGTTGCCGGCCACGGTGGTGTATGTGAACGCCGGCACGCAACTGGCTCGCATCGACAGTGCCGGGGATGTCCTGTCCCCGGTCTTGATCGGCTCTTTTGTGTTGTTGGGGCTTTTCCCGTTGATCACCAAGCGCATCATGGAGTGGACAAAGCGCCGCCGGGCGCTGAAAGGCTGGAAAAAGCCCTCCACATTTGATCGCAACCTGGTGGTGATCGGCGCCGGTTCGGGTGGTCTGGTGGCGGCTCTGATCGCGGCCACCGTCAAGGCCCGGGTGAGTCTCATCGAACGGGACAAGATGGGGGGGGATTGCCTCAATACCGGCTGTGTGCCTTCCAAGGCTCTGATCCGTTCTGCCGCCTTCATGGCCCAGGCAAAGAAGGCTGACCAGCTGGGGTTCAGTCAAGTCCAGGCCACCGTCAACCTCAAGGATGTGATGGCGCGGGTGCAACGGGTGATCAAGACCATCGAGCCCCATGATTCCGTGGAGCGTTTTGAAAGTCTGGGCGTGGATTGCATTCAGGGCGAGGCCCGGATTATTTCACCCTGGGAAGTGGAAGTAGAAGGTCGTCGACTGACCACCCGCAACATCATCGTGGCCACCGGATCGGCGCCGTTTGTGCCGCCCATTCCGGGCCTGGATGAAATCGATTACCTCACCACCGACAGCCTCTGGTCCCTGGAGACCCAAGCCCGGCGGCTGGTGGTGCTGGGAGGTGGACCCATCGGATGTGAATTATCCCAGGCCTTTGCCCGGCTGGGTAGCAAGGTAACGCAGGTAGAGATGGCCGGTCAGTTGCTGGGGCGCGAGGACGAGGATGCCGCCGAGTTTACTCGCCAGAACCTGTTGAATGATGGCGTTGATGTGCGTCTAAACCACAAGGCTACTCGTGTTGAGGCGCTGGATGAAGGTGGCTTCCGTCTTCATCTTCAGACGCCAGAGGGGGAAATCACGGTTGAAGGGGATCGATTGCTAGTGGCGGTGGGGCGACGCGCAGTCACCGAGAAGTTGGGCCTGGGGCAGCTCGGTATTACCACCCGGCCCAACGGCACCATTGAAACCGATGCGTTTCTTCGCACTCGGGTGCCCAATATCTTTGCCTGCGGGGACGTGGCCGGCCCGTTCCAGTTCACCCATGCCGCCTCCCACCAGGCTTGGCATGCGGCGGTTAACGCTCTGTTCGGCTGGGCCAAGCGATTCCGGGTGGATTATCGTTTTCTGCCCTGGGTGACCTTCACTGAGCCTCAGGTGGCCCGCTTGGGGCTGAACGAGCGGGATGCCCAAGAGCGGGGCGTGACGGTGGAAGTGACCCGCTATGACTTCGCCGAACTGGACCGGGCCATTGCCGATGAATCGGCCAGCGGCTTTGTAAAAGTGCTTACCCCCCCGGGCAAGGACCGGATTCTGGGAGCGACCATTGTGGGGCCCCAGGCCGGGGAATTGATCAGCCAGTTTACCTTGGCCATGAAGAATGGCATTGGCCTGAACAAGCTGTTATCAACCATCTACCCCTATCCCACCCTGGGCGAGGCCAACAAGTTTGCTGCCGGCAACTGGAAGAAAGCCCATGCACCCCAGGGGGTTCTGCGTCTGATGGAGAGGCTGTTTCGCTGGCAGTGCTAGTCGCTTGGCCCTGCAGGTGGGCGGATAGTTACTACCAGTGGATCTGGGCACCCAGGCGCCATTGACTGTCATCACCGTGATAATCGTAACTGGCGGTGATGGCTATCTGGCCTGATACTGTCAGGCGACCGTGGATGCGCATCATGGATTCGCCCTGTTCCGGATCGAGGCGGCTACGACTGCCCAGCCTGGGGCCACCACCCAGCTCAAAGCGGGGGCTGATCTGGGTGCGCACCCCGACGGCGGCCACAAGGGATCGTTGACTTTCATTGCCACCCACTCGAACAACGGCGGGACCACCTTCCATATACAACATGCCTTCATCGGTAACCCGGTAGCCCCCACCGAGTAGCAGAGCGGTGTATTCTCGCTGGATCCGCTGCTCATTTTCGAAAGGGTCAGTGGACAGGTCGTCCCGTTCCACGGCCAGCCAGATATCTTCCTCACCCATGAGGGTGAGACTGATGCGTCCACTGATGCCCGTGGCGGACTCCCCCTCATCCGGGTTCATACGACTGTTTTCCAGCTGTAGATAGCTGTGGGGAAAGGGACGCTCCTGAGCCTGGCCGACGCCCCAGAGGCTGGCCAGGCCCAGGGCCAATGCGCTGATCAGAAAGCGGTTACTCATCAAGGCTCTCCCGGGAGCGAATGCAAGGCAAAGACGAAGCCTACACCAGGCGTCGGACTCGGTGCGAGTGACTATTCGTCTTCTTCCAGATATTCATCCGACAACTCATTTTGCAGGCGACGCGCCTCCATGTACTCTTCCACCGAGCGCCACTGGCTTTGCCGTTGGCTGTTTTTGGGTGCGGGGCGATTGGCCGGTTCCGTGGCGGCAAACAGCTTTTCCAGTTCATCGGCCTCACTCAAGTCCAGGTCGTCATCCAGGTCATGGTTATCAACGTTCTTCTTCTTGGATGCCATCTTCTTGCGATCCTCCAGAAATGCCAATCCAGGGCCGGCCCCACCATGGGGCACTTTTCGGGCGGAGGACTTTATATAGATTCTTTCCCAAGAAGGAAAGCCCCGGCGGCGAAAAATGTTCCGGCCGCTGCTGGTCATAGAGACCGGAATTCTGTCTTTGTCGTTAAACTTCATACAGAATCAGTGCGGCCGCTGCCCGAGGTTAGGTGGTAACGCTGAATGGCGCGTCCAGGCGAGACGCCATGGACCTTCATGATGTCCACCGCATCGGCGGTCCGCAGGCTGGCGGAAAGGTTGTGATCCTTGTGAACATTGTCCATCAGGACCGTCAGATCGGGTTGGCGACGTGCCAGAGTGGTTTTGAGTTTCTCGAATCGTTCAGGGGACATGGTTTTGAACCCAGCGCCTGTCTGAAAATTCGAAATAGCCTATCATGGGCAAGCGAATTCATCGGGAGGGTTTTTCATGTACAGAGAGACCTTGCAGCTGGACATGCCGGGCCGGGGTACACGGGAGATTACCGGCGAGGTAGAGGCCGCAGTGGCACGCAGCGGCACACGCACCGGCCTCTGTCATGTTTTCTGTCTGCATACCAGCGCTTCACTGGTGATCTGCGAGAATGCCGATCCCACCGTGCGGGATGACATGGAACGGTTTCTCAGCCGCCTGGTACCGGACGGTGACCCCCTGTTTCAGCACGATGCAGAAGGGCTGGATGACATGCCGGCCCATGTTCGGTCCATGCTGACCCAGACTGCGCTTACCCTGCCCGTGGAGCAGGGAAGATTACTCACGGGCAACTGGCAAGGGCTCTACCTTTATGAGCACCGTAGCGGCGCCCATCACCGCAAGGTAGTTGTTTCCGTTTACTGAGGAGTCTGATTTGAATCTCTGGTTTCGAATGATCCGGGTCATTCTGCGGGCCGTTTTGGGGAAGAATCTATCGCCCCTGGAGACCTCCCGGGTGCATTTCCGGGTCTGGCCCCATGACCTGGATATCAATATGCACATGAATAATGGGCGTTACCTGACCCTGATGGATTTGGGGCGACTGGATCTGATGATCCGCACGGGCATGGGGCGATTGGTCCTGCGGGAGAAATGGATGCCAGTGGCCGCTTCGGCCATGGTTCGGTTTCGGCGTCCGCTGCTTCCCTTCCGCTCGTTTCAGCTGGAGTCCCGGCTGCTTTGCTGGGATGATAAGTGGTTCTTTCTGGAGCAACGCCTGGTGCGGGGCGGGCGGACCATCGCCTTTGCTCTGCTCAAGGGGTGCATCCGCCGTTCGGGCGGACATGTACCACCTGGCGATATTTTTCAGCAGGTGTTGGATGAGCCCTTGGCTTCTCCGCCCATGCCCGAAGCCGTGCGCCACTGGATCGAGACCGAAGAAGACATTCAAGTACCCGAGGGGGAACTGTCATGAGCCAGGACCAGATTAAGATTCGCCCCGCACAGCCCGATGATGCGGCGGTGATTGTGGATTTCAATCGTCAGCTGGCCCAGGAAACTGAAGGCTTGATACTGGATGAATCCCGGGTCCGTCCGGGGGTGGAGGCGGTACTGGTTAATCCCAGCCTGGGCCGCTATTTCATCTCGGAGCTTGCCGGCGAGGTGGTGGGCCAGATCGGGTTGACCTATGAGTGGAGTGACTGGCGCAATGGTCATTTCTGGTGGATCCAGAGTGTCTATGTGTTGCCCCAAGCTCGCCGGGCAGGTGTATTCCGTGCCCTCTATCATCATGTGGAAGCCATGGCCCTGGAAGACCCGGCCTGTACAGGCTTGCGGCTATATGTCGAGCCGGAGAATCAACGCGCCATCGATACCTACAAGGCCCTGGGCCTGTCAGATGCCCCCTACCGCATGCTGGAGTTGGATTTCTCCGAGCCCGAACGGGATTGAGGCCAGCCGCTGGTATTTTCCCGCAGCCGGGTGCTAGAATCCTCCGCCTAATGGGGCCGTAGCTCAGTTGGGAGAGCGCAGCAATCGCACTGCTGAGGTCAGGGGTTCGACTCCCCTCGGCTCCACCATATTTCAAATAAAATCAGTAAGTAAGGCGGCATGAGGCTGTTAACCCCTTATCCGGGCCCACAAAAAAATTGCGCTTCCAGCCAGCTTTATCCAAGGGCTTGTCCATTCGGGCAGGCCCTTTCTTTTATATCCCAATGGGCAAAAATGCTTATCCCTATGACACCTCGAACCTCGCCATCATATTCTCCTCCGATGGATCGCGGTGGTGTTGAGATGAAATAAGGTAGGCGTTTGCCAGCCCCTCAGTAGGGGCTGGCAATGGTGGCGGAAGAATTGTGGGTGTCCTGGGCTGAACGGCCGTTGAGGGTGCGTCGGAGTTCATTGGTATTCTCGCGAAGTCGATCGACAATGTTGAAGATCTCTTCTGCGCCCCGCGCGTTGGACTGCGCAGCCCGATCAATTTCCTCTGATGCGGAAGTGAATTCAGCCATATTGGTGGTTTGTCGTCCAAGATCTTCAGCAATGGCCTGGATGCGTTCGGCTACATCCAGCACGAAACTGTCGCCCTTTGTGATAGTGCCCGTGGCCTGCTGAACCAAGTATTTTATGTTCTCCGAAGAGTCCTTGGTTTTAGCCGACAAGGCTCGGACTTCATTGGCTACCACCGCAAACCCCTTGCCATTTTCACCTGCACGAGCTGCCTCAACGGAGGCATTCAGGGACAACAGGTTGGTCTGAAAGGCGATATCGTTAATCAGGTCAACGATTTTGGCGATTTCCTGCGAGGCAGCGCCGATGTTTTGCATTGCCGCTGTCAGAGATAAGGTTTCCTCCGTGCTATTTTCCACGGTCTCATTATTGCTTCCATTGTTACCAACGGTGATGTCTGCCGTTTCTTTAACCCGTTCGTCATTCTTGGACACAGACTGACGGATATGTAGAAGGGTTGCGTTCATCTGCTGAATGGAAGCGGCTTCCTGTTGGGCGGAGCTAGACAGGCTCTCGGCCTTCGACCGCAGACGGTCCATAGCCTCCCCGAACTCTTCGCAGGTCACGGTTACTCTTTCCAGCAGTTCCCGCAGGAAATTCTTCGCGGAATTAACGTGGTCGGACAGGTCTTCTTTCTCATTATGGATTTGGATGATCTGTTCCAGGTCGCCCAGTTCTCCGAGTAGATCCACCAGGAAGCCATCGGAAACAGCTTGCATATCCAGTAGCATGAGTCGCGTCAGCGCTCTCCGGGCACGATTGCGGAACCAGGGGCGAAAGAAGAAATCCCGCCGCAGCTGCTGCTCGATTAGATCCATATAGAGGGCATAGCTGCCCATGTACCATTTCTGGGGTAGGCCGATCTGATTGTGCAGTTGACCGACTCGAAGGCGGCGTTCGAAATACTTAAGGTCGATGCCTTCTTCTCCCGCCATTCCCCACTGCAGCATGTACTCGGTTTGGGCAGACTCCAGGTGTTCACGCAGACGTTCCAGGTCCGTGTTATTACGTTCGGCATAGAGTCTGAAGAACTCAAGGCTGGCTTCGTGATCAAACTGGAAGGCATAAAATGCCTTAGCGATAGAGTTGGCCCGTTTATCCAGCCAGGGCTTGAGGCGTCGAAGGGTGCTCTGTTCTTTCTTGCCCAGTCCTAGAAAGCTCAGGCGAAGGGACAGATTCACTGGGTTGATCCGCAGCTTTTCACAAAGCATGGCGCCTCCCTTGCCGCTTTTGCGGTGGTCGTCCCCTGTTTAGCCAGAAGGGTGGAAAAAGGTGATAACACTATCGTCTAATGTTTGATGAAACAGACGATTTTTCCATGGTGGTTTTCACCATACAGTTTGGGGGCTATTTCGTGGTTCAGTTGTGGGGTAGCTCCAGCTCCATGGCCAGGCGGTAAAGCTCCGAAAGGCGGGTGACGCCAAGCTTTTTCATAATGTTACGTCTGTGGTTTCCTACGGTGTTGGTGCTAATGTTGAAACGTTTGGCTAGTCCATTGGCACAAAGCCCTTCGGAAATGGCCCGGATTAAGGCCATTTCACGCTGGGTGAGTTGGTCGATCCGGATTGGGGTGGGTAGACTGCCCACCTCATCGAGTGCCTGCCTAGATGTCGGACATAGGTAATGTTCGTGGTGACTGACCGCGTGGAGTCCTTTTCTTAGTTCCCTAATGCTTGAGCGCTTGTTGATATAGGCGCTGGCACCCAGTTCCAGGGCGCGGTAGATGATGCCTGCATCGCGGTGGCGGCTAAAGACAACGATGCCCAATGGAGGTCCGGCCTGCTGATGAAGTGCCTGGATAAGGGATAGGCCGTCTTCATCTGGAAGGGAGAGGTCCACGACGGATATTCCAGGGTTATGCTCGCGTAATTTAATACGAGCCTCTGCGGCGTTGGCACATTCCAGGCAGGAAAATTCATCTGCAAGCGCTTGCCGAATGCCCATGCGTACTACTGAATGGTCATCTACCAACAGCAACTTGACCTTGGCTCTAGAATCCTCCTTCAGTAGGGTCTTGGTCATGATAATTCACCCTCAATAGGGAATATGCCACTCACACGAAATCCGCCCCAGGGCGATGTGCTGGTGGTGAGATGACCGCCAAGAGCCGTGCACCATTCCCGCATTTGCTGAATGCCAATGCCCGACCGTTTCTCTGTGTCCGATGGTTGGCAGCCATGACCATCGTCGTCAATCCTTAGAAGCAGACGACTCCTCGATGGCCCGGATTTCTCTATTCGGATTTCAAGGCTCACCTTCGAAGCGGCAGGTCTAGCATGACGCATGATGTTGGTAAGTGATTCCTGAACGATACGGTAGGCAATGGTTTTTGCGGGGTCCTGAAGTTGTTCCACATCGGGGTCAATCATTTCCTCGATGATTAGGCCGCTGTCACGGATGCCCAGGCGGCGTATGCAATCAGCTACGGCTTCAGCCAGGGTGAAGCTGTCGAGAAGGGGGAGCCGAGTTTGATTGATCAGTTGGTCAACTGTGTCATGAACCCTCTGTATTGCGTTATTGATGCGAGTGAATAGCTCTTCCAGTTCACGCTTTTGTTCAGGGATGTACTGTCGCGCTAGTTCGAGGTTAACGCCAATGCTGACCGCTTCCTGGGATAGGTCGTTATGGATTAATTGGGCCAGTCTGCGGCGATAGTCGTTTTCCCGTTTGAGCAGCTGGATACCATTGCGACGGTTCTGTTCAAGTAGCCGTCGCAGCTGTTCGTTGCTCTCCCGGCGTTCCGAGGGAGCTACAATTACGGCTGTTGCAATGGCCGAGTCGCCGGTGCCAGTGGAGTAGAGGGTGATGAGTACCTCGAATTCCTGACCCTCTGCATTTCTTGCCCGCACGGGGCGTCGAGGGGCCATGGTCCGGTCCTGTGGGCTGCAGTTGAGGAAGTGGTGAGCCAGTTGACTGTGATGTCGAGCTACCGGGGCTGGCAGCAGACGATCCAGGGAGGTACCCAGCATTTCCCCGCGGGAATAGCCGAACATCCGTTCCGCGCCTCGGTTAAAGGCCACGATACGTTGATCGCTATTGATGGTCACGATGGCTTCATGGGCAATTTCGACAATTTGCTCCAGATGACCAGGGTCTTGCTTATACGGGGTGATCATTCAATCTTGCTTCCGTTGAAAAAACTCTGACACGCCGGCGTGTCAGAGTTTACCCTTGGTGCAGGGTGATTCTGGAAGGTCTCCTCCTCGTGACCAGCTTCTTGCTTTAACCCGAGTGAATTGATGCAATTGTTAATAGTCGCAGGGGAGTCTGCCTGGCTGAATGGTGAAATTCACTATTGGTTAATAAAAAAGCCTACCTGCGTCGAGGGGGCGTATCATGATAAGGGGCCCGGCCTGCCAAAGACCGAGCCCCTTATTGCCTTTCATCCCTTCTGCTTACAGGGTGTAGCGGAACAGTCTTGCCCGATCGCCGACAATGTAGGCGTATTGGCCGTCATCGGTTACGAATACATCGGACAAGGGGCCGAAGCGCAATCTTTCGGGGAGATCCCAGGCGGCCAGCTGACCCAGGTTTCCGCTGGGCAGATCCAGTGCCACCACGCCGGAGGGGACGGAGCTTGTGCTTGAGGTCCGGATGTTGTCTCCGGTGCGGGGGTCCATGGCGCTTGGGCCGTCGTCGCCATTGGCCGGCTCCGCCATGGCCATGATCCCGCCGGCACTCACCTTCAACACCAGGCGATCGTCGCGGTGGAAATAGTCCGTGATGTTTTCGGTTTCCACCTGGAAATGCTGTTCGCCGTTGTTCATGTCGTAGGCGGTGACGCCATCCTGTCCGATGACGATCAACGCCCCGTTATGTTCGGTCAGGCCAACGGTATCGCCCAGTCCCGTATCCGCCAGGTTGCGTTCCAGGATTTGTTCACCATCTCTGATCCTGAAGCCATAAAGCTCTTCGGGACCGGCGATGAAAACATGTTCCTTGTTGGCGTCATAGACGGGTTCAACCACCCATTTTGATTGTGATACCAGACCCGGGGTTTCCATTTCTGGACTGTTCCAGAGGACTTCACCCGTTTCGGGATTCAAAGCCGCGATGCCGCCGCCGTCATGATCACCGAAGAATTCCCCGGCACCCCAGACAATCAGTTGATCATCAATCTTCTGGAGTTCGCCAAAGAAGGTATCCACTTCAGGTGTTTCCCACCGGGTTTCCCCGGTGTCCATGTCATAGCTGCGGATCCGGTGGGGAAAGCCGGTGCTGACGAAACCGCCGTCTTCCCCATGGGCGCTGGCTGCCTGATACAGGGCGTTGTCGCTGAGCAAGGGGGCGGGTTGGGGGAGTGCTCTGGGATCGGTGTGGTCATCCATCCTCCAGCGCTCAGGCCCCTGCCACAAGTTCTCACCCTGATCCAGATCGAAGACTTCAATGGTTTCCCCGTCCACAACGACATGATTGGATGCGAGATGGAGTCCTTGGGTATTGTCACCGCTATGCTCATTGAGCCAGCGGAGCTCTCCTTCAGGAGAGATTCGGGCCAGATGGTAGGCGTCGGCAACCTGGAGGCGGCTCAGGTCCTGCCCGGTGGATGCAACGAGATAGTCGCCATTGTCCAGTGTTGCTACATCCAGGATTCCGGGGCCACCAAATTCACGGACTTGCCAATGTTGATTGCCGGTTTCAGCGTCCAGTTTGACCAGTCCCTGGAAGGTCTTGAAGATAATCGCATCTCCATCGTCCACTGACTCCACCAGGGATTGAGCGAACAGGTATTGGCGGGCCCGACGGTTTTCGGCCGATTCCCCACTGCCTTCTCCACCCAGTACGGTGCTCAGGGCCTGACCGGCTGCTTCGGTGGCCCGGCGGATATGCTGCTCATATTGCTGCACACTGTAGTTGAATTGATCCGTGTGCCATTGGGTATCACCGGAATCAATATCCACGGCGGTGACTTTCTCGGAATGGTGCTGATAGTTGAAAATCAGCAGTTTACCGGCCTCGGGCAACAGCACAACATTGCTGTTGCGAGCTTCCAGCGGGTAGTCGGGATTACCGGCGACCGGGTTGAAGGCTCTGCGCATCTGATCACTGAAGCTTTCCTCCAGTTCTCCGATGCCCCCGATCAATTCGCCATCACTGCCGTCCAGCAGGAATACATGCCGGGAGCCTGCCAACACTAGCCGTGAGCCGTCTGCGGTAGCGGCGGTTTCCGCACCCGCCCAGGCTTCGGATTCCCAGTCCGGGTCGACTTCCGATTCCAGGCTGGCGCAACCCTGGAGTGCCAGCACGGTGACTGCCGCGCTACTGACTAAAATGCCACTCAAACTTGTATTCATGGTGTCCTCCTTGAACGTATTGATACATATTCTGGGCAGTGTGACGGTGGCCGAAGCCACCGGGGGAGTTAAACCCCCCGTGTGAGGGTCTCCATGACCGGGATGGGGTGGAGTCAGGGGGTGATGTGGCGGGGTAGAGGCGGTAGAATGGCGTACTTTCCAGCCCCGGTAGCTCAGCAGGATAGAGCAGCCGCCTCCTAAGCGGCAGGTCGCAGGTTCGACTCCTGCCCGGGGCGCCATCTTGCTTGGTTCCGAGTAGCCAGTGCTACGTTCTTCCCAAAACTCACTGGAAAGGGCAGTCGTCAAACCTGCGGGTTATTGGATGGTTGCAGGGCGCACTGCGCAGTGCCCTATGTGCCCAACTCCCCATTTCGGCGGGCATTTTCCCCTGACCACGGTTCCTTCCCGGCGTCAAATCATATACACTATGGCGCCGTTGCAAACCCACTTTGGAGCGGCACCCAGGATGCGGCGCAATACGCTTCCCGGCTACAAACCGGACGGGCTTTTTAAGCCTGAATCCTTGGCCCGTGCCTGCAACATCCCCACCCATTCTCGTGCCGATAGCGCTGGCGCTATCCGGCAAGCCGTCCTTGTACGCGACTCAGTGACCGATACCGATGAGTGAAACTCTCGAGCAGAAGTACGCAACTTCTCACCTTTTCGGCGCCAATGCGCCGTTTATCCTGGATATTTACGAAAAGTTCCTGGAAGACCCGGATGCCGTGCCTGACGAGTGGCGCACCTATTTTCGGGGTTTTCTGGACGCCGCCGGCGGCCAGGGCCAGGGCGCGGACGTGCGCCACGGGCCCATTATTGAAGAGATGGCCGAGCGGGCCCGCGCACCGCGCGCCGCCGGGCCGGCGGCGGGAGATGGCTTCGATCCCCGACTGGCCGAGAAGCAGGCGGGTGTGGCCCGCATGATCCAGGCCTATCGTGGTCGGGGCCATCGCGTGGCCAATATTGATCCCCTGGGGCTTCGGGAAAAGCCGGCCCTGGATGAGCTGCAGCCTGCCTTCCATGGTCTGTCGGATGCCGATATGGACATGGAATTCTCTACCATGGGGTTGTTCGCCAAGGATTTCATGAAGCTGCGCGACATCATCGCCCAGTTGGAACGCCTCTATACCGATGCCATCGGCTTTGAGTATATGCACGTCACCGACCCGGAGGAGCGCCGCTGGTTGCAGGAGCGTTTCGAGCGGGGCCTGTCGGAAGCTTCCTTGAGTGATGAGGAAAAGAAGACCCTGTTGCGCCAGCTGACCGGTGCCGAAGGGATTGAGCGTTATCTGCACAAGAAGTATGTGGGTCAGAAGCGCTTCTCACTGGAAGGTGGTGAATCCATGATCCCCATGCTGGAGGATCTCATCCAGCAAGGTGGCAAGGAAGGCCTGGAAGAGGTTGTGGTGGGCATGGCTCACCGGGGCCGCATCAATGTCCTGATTAATGTTCTGGGAAAGAGTCCGGAAGAACTGTTCTCGGAATTCGAGGGCATTTATGACGATGACATGGAAGACCGTTCCGGGGATGTGAAATACCATATGGGCTTCTCCTCGGATCTGGAGACCCCCGGCGGCAATGTCCATGTGGCACTGGCCTTTAACCCCTCCCACCTGGAGTTCGTCAATCCGGTGGTGGAAGGCTCCGTGCGGGCGCGTCAGGATCGGCGCGAGGACGAAGTGGGCAGTACTGTCATGCCCATCTTGATTCACGGTGATGCTTCCTTGGCCGGCCAGGGTATCGTCCAGGAAACCCTGCAGATGTCCCAGACCCGGGGTTTTTATACCGGTGGGACCTTCCACATCACGGTGAATAACCAGGTGGGCTTTACCACCAGTAATCCCGAGGATGCCCGGTCCACGCCGTATGCGACTGATGTAGCTAAGATGATCGAGGCGCCCATCCTGCATGTGAATGCCGATCACCCGGAAGCCGTGGTCTTTGCGACCCGCCTGGCCTTTGAATACCGCCAGCGCTTCAACAAGGATGTGATGATCGATCTGGTCTGCTATCGCCGCCATGGGCACAACGAGGCGGATGAGCCGGCGGTGACCCAGCCCGATATGTATTCGGTTATCCGTTCCCACCCCACCACCCGGGAAATCTATGCCGAGCATCTGGCGGATACTGGTGTGGTGGGTGAGGATGATGCCCAGAAAATGCTGGATGACTATCGTGACAAGCTGGATGCCGGCCAGATGGTGGCACCCAAAAGCCAGGGTATGATCGGGAACCAGTACACGGTGGACTGGAGCGAGTTCAATCTCAATGAATGGGATGAACACGTGGAAACCACCATCGATGTAGACCGTGTCCAGGAGTTGGTGAAGGGGCTCACGGAGATTCCTGATTCCTTCAAGCTGCACAGCCGGGTGCAGCGGATCATTGACGATCGCAAGAAGATGGGGAATGGTGATCTGCCCATGGACTGGGGCTTTGCAGAGAATATGGCCCATGCCAGCCTGCTCACCGAGGATTTCGGTGTTCGCATCGTTGGTCAGGACAGTGGCCGGGGAACTTTCTTCCATCGCCATGCCCGCCTTCTGGATCAGAAGGAAAATAAACCCTATATCCCACTGCAGAACCTGAGCGAGGACCAGGCGCCTTGCTATGTCTATGATTCCCTGTTGTCTGAGCAGGGCGTGGTGGGCTTTGAATATGGTTATTCCACCACCAATCCGGATACTCTGGTGATCTGGGAAGCCCAGTTTGGTGATTTCGCCAACGGCGCCCAGGTGATCATGGATCAGTTCATCAGCTCGGGTGAGGCCAAGTGGGGGCGTTACTGTGGGCTGGTCCTGTTCTTGCCCCATGGGTATGAAGGGCAGGGGCCGGAACATTCCTCGGCCCGCCTGGAGCGCTATCTGCAGCTCTGTGGCCAGCACAATATGCAGGTTTGTGTGCCATCCACACCGGCACAAATGTTCCACATGCTGCGCCGTCAAATGGTGCGCAAGTATCGCAAGCCCTTGGTGGTGCTCACCCCCAAGAGCCTGCTGCGCCACAAGCTGTCCACCTCGCCCCTGAGCGATCTTTCGGAGGGCTGCTTCCACACGGTCATCCCGGAAGTGGACAAGCTGGATGACAAGAAGGTCAAGCGCATTGTCTTCTGCGCCGGCAAGGTTTATTACGATTTGCTGGAGGCCCGCCGCAAGGAAGACATCCAGGACGTGGCCCTGGTTCGGATTGAACAGCTTTATCCCTTCCCGCAGAAGTCTTATCGGGAAGCCATTAAGCAATACCCCAATGCCACGGAAGTGATTTGGTGCCAGGAAGAACCCAAGAACCAGGGGGCTTGGTACAACATCCGCCATCGCCTGCATGCGCCACTTACCGACAAGCACAGCTTGCGTTATGTGGGCCGGGCTACGGCGGCGTCCACCGCCGCCGGTTATTTCAAGCTGCATGTGAAACAGCAGAAGGAAGTAATCGAGTCGGCCCTGAACACCGGCGGCAAGGCGAGTGGTGGTCAAAGCAAAGCGGCCACGAAAAAAACCAGCAAGAAAAAGACCACTAAGAAAAAAGCATCTGGCAAGAAAACCAGCGCCTGAATGGCGCGGTGAACCGAATCAATAAATCATCCAAGAAATTCTCGGAGACAGCATGAGCACTGAAGTCAAAGTACCGCAACTACCGGAATCCGTTTCCGACGCCACGTTGGTGGCCTGGCACAAGAGTGCCGGCGATGCCATTAAGCGTGATGAAAACCTGGCCGACCTGGAAACCGACAAGGTGGTGCTGGAAGTACCGGCACCCGCCGATGGGGTATTGAAAGAGATTAGGGTGGAAGAAGGCACCGTCACCAGCGGTGATGTGATTGCCATTGTCGAAGTGGGTGCCACGGCCGAGGCCTCCGGTGGCGATGAGAAGGATGATGGTGGGGAAGAGAAGGCGGAAGCGAAAGCGGATGAAGGCAAGAAAGCCGAGAGCGATGACAAGTCCGCCGCCGACAAGCTGTCTCCCTCGGTCCGCCGCCTGGTGGAAGAGCATGATCTGGATCCTGCCGATATTGACGGGAGCGGCAAGGGTGGTCGCCTGACCAAGGCCGATGTGATGGCCTTTATTGATGAGGGCGGTGCGGACAAGAAGAAAGAGGCCAGCAAGCCCGCCGATTCCGGTACCGCCAAGCCGGCTGCCCAGGGGGTTGTCAGCGGGTCCCGGGAAGATCGTCGGGTGCCCATGAGCCGGATGCGGGCCCGGATCGCCGAGCGCATGGTGGAATCCCAGTCCAATGCGGCCATGCTCACCTCCTTCAACGAAGTGGATTTGACGGAAGTCATGGCGCTGCGCAAGCGCTACAAGGAAACCTTCGAGAAAGAGCACGGCGTGCGCCTGGGCTTCATGTCCTTCTTCGTGAAGGCGGCGGTGGAGGCCCTCAAGAAGCACCCCATTGTTAACGCCTCCGTGGAAGGCACGGATGTGATCTATCATGACTATTGGGATATCGGCATTGCCGTTTCCAGTGACAAGGGCCTGGTGGTGCCGGTGGTCCGTGATTGTGATCAGAAGGGCTTCGCCCAGATCGAGGGCGATATCGCCGACTACGCCCAAAAGGCCCGCAAGGGTGGTCTGGGTATGGATGACCTGACGGGTGGTACTTTCACCATCACCAATGGCGGTGTCTTCGGCTCCCTGATCTCCACGCCCATCATCAATCCGCCTCAAAGTGCCATTATGGGTATGCACAAGATTCAGGAGCGGCCCATGGTGGTGGATGGGGAGATTAAAGTGCGTAACATGATGTATCTGGCCCTGACCTATGATCACCGCATTATCGACGGCAAGGATGCGGTCCAATTCCTGGTCTCCATCAAGGAGTCCCTGGAAGATCCGGCCCGTTTGATGCTTCAGGTCTAAGCATGCTCATGTGGCCGGGGTTTTTGGCCCCGGCCACATCGTTTGATTCCGAGATAGAATTTCTTTTTCCAGGTTCTTACCCAAGGGTGATTCATGAGCAAGTCCTTTGATGTGGTTGTGATTGGTGGCGGTCCCGGTGGCTATGTGGCTGCTATTCGTGCGGCACAGAATGGTCTGACGACCGCCTGTGTGGATAACTGGCAGAACCGGGATGATTCCCATGCCTTCGGCGGTACCTGCCTGAATGCGGGCTGTATCCCCTCCAAGGCCATGCTGGAGTCCTCCGAGCTTTACCACCGGGCCGGCCATGAGTTTGATCAGCACGGTATCAATGTGGGCAAGCCCAAGTTGGACCTGGCGGCCATGCTTAAGCGCAAGGATGGCATCGCCAAGCAGTTCACCGGCGGCATTGCCCAGCTGTTCAAGGCCAATAAGGTGGAAGGCATTCCCGGTACCGGCAAGCTGCTCAAGGGCAACAAGGTGGAAGTCACCCCCCTGGGTGGCGGCAAGAAGCAGACCATCGAAGCCAAGCACGTGATCCTGGCCACCGGTTCTACCCCGGTGGAGCTGCCGTTTGCCAAGTTCGATGGTGAGCGGATTGTGGACTCCTGGGATGCCCTGGAATTCGAGGAAGTGCCCAAGCGCCTGGGTGTGATCGGCGCGGGTGTTATCGGTCTGGAAATGGGCAGTGTCTGGAGCCGGCTCGGCTCTGAGGTCACCATGATCGAAGCCCAGGATAAGTTCCTGTTCATGGCGGATCAGCAGATTGCCAAGGATGCCCAGCGCCAGTTCAAGAAGCAGGGCCTGGACATCAAGCTGGGCGCCAAGCTGGTGGAAGCCAAGGCCGGAAAGAAGGACGTCAAGATCGTCTATGAAGACAAAGACGGCAAGCAGGAGGCCACCTTCGACAAGCTACTGATTTCCGTGGGCCGTCGCCCTTACACTGATGATCTGTTTGGCGATGGTGTTAAGGTGGAAACCGATGACCGGGGCTTTATCAAGGTGGATAAGCAGAACAAGACCTCGGCCAAGAACGTCTGGGCCGTGGGTGATTGCGCCCCGGGGCCCATGCTGGCCCACAAGGCCTCGGAAGAAGGCGTGGTGGTGGCGGATCTGATCGCCGGCAAAACCGCCGAGATGAATCACGATACCATTCCCAACATTATTTACACCGCACCGGAAGTGGCCTGGGTCGGCAAGACCGAGGAAGAGCTGAAGGAAGAGAAGGTACCCTACAAGGTAGGCACCTTCGGCTTCGCCGCCAACGGCCGGGCACAGGCCATGAACCAGGCCAGCGGTATGGTCAAGATGCTGGCCCATAAGGAAAGCGATGAAGTTCTGGGGGTTCATATTACCGGTCCCATGGCTTCCGAGCTCATTGCTGAGGCCGTGTTGGCCATGGAATTCCGGGCCAGTGCCGAGGACATTCAGCTGACCATCCACGCCCATCCGGCGCTGGGTGAGGTTATCCACGAGGCTGCCCTGGCCGTGGATAAGAAAGCTCTGCATGGCGTCAATCGCTGATTCAGGGCTTGTTCAGTGAAGCAATGAGGCGGGGTGTCCGGTAACGGGCGCCCCGTTTTTTTATCCGGTTTTCAGCTTAATGAGGTTTGCCCATGTTCCTACTGCGCTTGATGGTTTTATTGCCTGCCTTGCTCCTGCTTGGCTGTGACGAGAATGGCGGAGAAATGAACACAGATGATGCCGGGGCCGATACCAGGCAAGCCGACAACTCCGGGGAGTTTGACGGTGCAGCGTCCGGAGAGGATGGTGCCGTGATTTTGATGTACCACCGCTTTGGTGAGGATCAATACCCCTCTACCAATATCCGAATGGAGCAGTTTAAAGACCACCTGGATTATCTGGAGTCGGAAGATTTCAACGTCTGGCCGGTGGAAAGGATAGTGGACTATCTCAAGGAGGGCCGGGAGATTCCGCCTAGAACCGTGGCTATCACCATTGATGATGCCTATGTTTCCATTCATGAGAATGCTTTCCCGTTGCTGAAAGAGCGGGATTGGCCCTATATGGTTTTCGTGAATACGGACGGGCCTGATGGCCGTGCCGGCGGCAGCTATATGAGTTGGGATCAATTGCGGGAGTTGGCCGAGAACAGTCGAGCCAGTTTCGCTAACCATTCGGCTAGTCATGCCTATCTGGTGGCTCGGGAGGACGGGGAAAGTGAGTCGGACTGGGAGGCCCGGATACGCGGAGAGATCGAGCAGGCTGAAAGCCGTTTAAGGGAAGAGCTGGAGGAGTATGTGCCGGATGATCCGCCCCTGCATGCCTATCCTTATGGGGAATATGACACCGCTGTAAAATCGATCATGGAAGATATGGGTTATGTGGCCTTTGGGCAGCACTCAGGGCCGGTGGGGCATCATTCGGACATGCTGGCTCTGCCACGATTTGCCATGGCCGAGGCCTATGGGGATCCCGATGATTTCCGCATGCGGGTCAATACCCGACCCTTGCCGGTGACCGCCATTTCACCCGAGGATCCCACGGCCATTGATCAGCAAAATCCCCCCATGCTGGAATTGACCTTTGCCGAAACCGATATTGCCCTGGATCGAATCAATTGCTTTGCCGGTCCGGGCTCGGCAGAGCTTGAGTGGATCGGTGAAAACCCGCGGGTATTGGCCGTAACCGCCCAGCAGGCCATGCCGGAGGGGCGGAGTCGTTATAACTGTACGGTGCCCGCCCAGGGTGGTGGTTTCCACTGGTACAGCTTCCAGTGGATTCACGGCCGAAAATAAAGGCAGCGTATCCAGCCTGGATGAACCCCGGGGCAGTAGGGCTTTCCCAGCCCCGGGGTGGCGACGAGATTTACCGCAGTTTATTCAGGCTGTTCCAATTCCAGATCCTGCGGCAGGTCTTCCAGCTGGTTTTGCCGAATCATGGACTGGACTTCCCGAATATAAGCCTGCCCACGCTCCGAATAACGTTCCAGGCCTTCGGCAAGCCGCAAGCCATCCGGTGTCTGACCACCGGCCCGCAACTGGGCACGTGTCTGGCGCAGGGCGGTATAGGCATGGCCGGTATTCAGATTGTGAATATAGGAGCGAACCGAACCTCTGAGGTTGGTAAAGATTCGGACAAAGTGAGTGGCACCCTCCACTCGGCGTTGAGGCATCAAGCCTTGACTCTCATCCCAGGTCCATTCCCCGAACAGATTATTGGCTTCCTGGGTGAAGCGTGAGCTGCCCCAGCCACTTTCATTGGCCGCCTGGGCCAGCGTCAGAGAGGGCGGTACGATATCCAGGCGGCGGAGTAGCCGCTCCCGCTCGCTGGTATCCCGCAGATCACCATCGATGCGATAGCGTTGGCTCAGGTGGTCCAGCAGGATAGCTTCCTCTTCGGAGAGTTCCGCATCCCGGTCCTGGTTGAGGCGGTCATGAATGGGAAGAAAGGCCCGACGTTTTTCCTCAATGCGTTGATTTTCCGCCAACACCAGGGGCAGCAGACTGCGAAAGAACAGGGACTTGCGCTCGTCCACGCCCAGTTCGGCCATGCCATCGGGGAAATGGCTGAGGGACAGCGGGGGTACCGTGCCTTCCGGGGGCCACTGGTAGTCCCGTTCGGCAAAGACCATGGCCAGTTCCTGGGGCGTCTCGGCGGTGATTTCAGTCAGATCCACCGGAGGCGGTACCACTTCGTCCGCAGGTTCAATGAACCACAGAATGATCAGGCCCGCCACCACTAGCGGCAGCAGGGGGAGTGTTCGAATCAGCCAATCCCGGGGGGTGAGCTCATCATGCATGGAGATGCCTTCTTTATGGTTATTGTTTGATCCGTTTGGCTTCGGTGACGTTGGCTAGCTGGGCCAGCCGCTGAAGGGTCTGGCTTAGTTGGTTGCGATTGGCCAGTTCCACGGTCAGCCGAATGCGAGCCGTATGGTTTTTGGCGTCGGTCTGGGTGGCAATATTGGTGATGTTGACACCGTCATTGCCCAGCAAGGTGGTGATGTCTCGGAGCAGGCCCTGGCGGTCCCAGGCGGTGACCTGGATGTCGGCGGCATAGCCGCGACCATCATCCCGCTCCCAATCCACCTCGATCAGGCGTTCTTCCTGATCCTCGGCCAAGCGCAGCATATTGCCGCAATCCCGACGATGGATGCTGACACCGCGACCGCGGGTGATGAACCCCACGATCTCATCCCCGGGCACGGGACGGCAACAGCGAGCCATGGTGGTGGCCAGGTCACCAATGCCCAGTACTCTCACGCCGCCCTCGGAGGCCCGACTGGGGCGGGTCCGAATGGTCTCCGGAGTGGGATCTTGGGGTTCCAGCCAGCGACTCAGACGGTTGCCGATCTGATCCCCGGTGACATCCCCGCGCCCGATGGCGGTGAGTAGTTCTTCAATGGTTTGGTATTTGAATTCCCGGGCCAGGCGTTTCCGGTCGGGTAATTCCACGCCCAGGCGGCTGGCTTCCCGATCCAGGATTTGGCGGCCCTGTTCCAGGTGGTTTTCCTGATTTTGTTGCCGGAACCAGTGGCGTATTTTGGCACGGGCCCGACTGCTGGCCACATAGCCCAGTTGCGGGACCAGCCAGTCGCGGCTGGGGCGGGCGTGCTTGCCGGTGAGGATCTCCACCCGATTACCGTTTTTCAGCTCATGATTCAGGCTGACAATGCGCCCGTCCACCTTGGCGCCCCGGCAACGATGCCCCACCTGGGTGTGGATGCGATAGGCAAAATCCACCGGCGTGGCCTTGGGCGGCAGGTCCACGATGTCGCCGCTGGGTGTGAGGGCATAGATACGGTCCTCGAAGACCTCGGACTGGAAACGGTCCAGCAGGTCGTGATCCCCTTCGTCCGGGTCCACTGGTTCCAGTAGCCGGCGAAGCCAGGCGATGCGTTCGTTCAGCGCCGGGTCGCCGCGTTGGCCACCTTCCTTGTAACGCCAGTGTGCCGCCACCCCCAGCTCGGCATGCTCATGCATGTCCCAGGTACGAATCTGGACTTCTACCGCCTTGTCATCCGGGCCGAATACGGCGGTGTGCAGCGACTGGTAATTGTTTTCCTTGGGGTTGGCGATGTAGTCGTCGAACTCGTGGGGAATATGTCGCCAGAGGCCGTGAATCAGGCCCAGCACGGCATAGCACTGGGGAACGCTTTCCACCAGGATACGGACGGCACGTACATCAAAGAGGTTTTCAAAAGACAGGCCCTTGCGCTGCATCTTTTTCCAGATGCTGTAGATATGCTTGGGCCGACCCTTGACGTCTCCGTTGATGCCGGCCGCTGATAATTCCTGCCTGATGAGTTCCACCAGGTGAGTGATGTAGGCTTCACGTTCGGCTCGGGTTTCCCGCAACAGCTTGGCGATGCGGTGATAGGTTCTCGGCTCCAGGAAACGGAGGCTTAGATCTTCCAGTTCCCACTTGAGCTGCCAGATACCCAGCCGGTTGGCCAAGGGAGCGTACAATTCCCGGGTGGCAATGGCGGAGACCCGTTGGGTATGGGGGTCACCGTGGCGCAGGCTGCGCATGGCATGGAGCTGATCGGCCAGGCGCAGAACCACCACCCGGATATCCTGGGCCATGGCCAGCAGCATCTGGCGCAAGGCTTCGGATTGGGTGCGGGAGAGGATCTGCCCCGGATCCGCCCTGCCCAGGTCATCGAAACGGGGCATGTGGATCATGTCGTCTACCAGGGTGGCGACGGTAGGCGAGAAATGTCCGCTCAGTTTCTCCACGGACAAAATCCCGGCATCCACTGCCGGGAAGAGCAGGGCAGCGCACTCCAGTTCGGCGGGCATGTCCAGGTCGGATACAATCCTGGCAATCCCCTGAGCCCGCCCCAGGGCCTCGCTATCCGGCTCGGCCAGGCGCTCGAGTAGGGCCCGGGCGCGGTCGGGATCATCCGGGGCCGGAGTGGAGGATGTGGTGGCTTGCCGGGGGGCGGCGGCAAGCGCCTTTTTGAGCTCCTTCTGGCTCATAGGCTGCGGAATGGCTCCTCGCCGTGTTTTGTATGGGCTAAAACCGTTATCATACGCGCTTGTGTTCTCGCGATCCTATAACCCCAGACCAGGAGAGTAAGGGGATGTTCAAGGTACTGAAAATCATAACCATTTCTTTTTTCCTGCTGGGCTCGGGCCCGGTTGCTGCGCTGACCCTGGATCTCAATCTCAGCGATGAGTCTGCTGAGCTCAAGGTCGCCAATCAGGGTGGCATACTGGAAACCCAGTTCAGCTGGATTCACGAACAGGATCACGGTGATGTGCTGGGCTTGGCCTTGCACATGGTGGATGACGCCAATCCGGGTGGCTCCCGCCTCGACATGGGTATCGGTGGCCGCGTGCTGGCCGTGGATACCCCGGGCCCGGATGGTTTGGCCCTGGCCATCGGCGGCTATTTCCGATACACCATTCCCAACATGAATCGTCTCGGCATTGGGGGTGATCTCTACCACGCCCCGTCCATTGTTTCCGGCGGGGATCTGGAGCGCTATACCCAGTGGGCGATCCGGGGTGAGTACCAAATATTGCGCCAGGCCAATGTCTATCTAGGTTATCGGCAGGTTCGTCCTGACTTCGGGGGCGGCTCCGAGACCTTGGACTCGGGGATTCACGTGGGCTTGCGCCTTAATTTCTAAGCCGATTTACCATTGACAGCGTTCGGGGAGTTTTATGGCCGGTCATAGTAAATGGTCCAATATCAAGCATCGCAAGGGCGCTCAGGATGCCAAGCGGGCCAAGATTTTCACGCGCCTGATCCGGGAGATTACCGTTGCCGCCCGTGAAGGGGGCGATCCGGCGTCCAATCCCCGCCTGCGTCTGGCCATCGACAAGGCCTTGGGAAGCAATATGCCCAAGGACAAGATCGAAAAGGCCGTCGCCAAGGGCACCGGCGAGGATGGCGGTGATGCCTTGGAAGAGGTCCGTTACGAGGGCTATGCCCCGGGCGGTGTGGCCATCATGGTGGATTGCATGACCGACAACCGTAATCGTACCGTCTCCGAGGTTCGTCATGCCTTTTCCAAGCATGGCGGCAACCTGGGCGAGGATGGTTCGGTGTCCTATCTTTTCAGTCAGCAGGGCGTGTTGAGCTATCCTGCCGGAACCGGCGAGGACCGGGTCATGGAAGCGGCTTTGGAGGCCGGTGCGGAGGACATCGTCAATCACGAGGATGGCAGCATTGAGCTGGTTACCACGCCGGAAGATTATTCCGATGTGAAGGCGGCCATGGAAGCCCAGGATCTGGCGCCCGAGCAGGCGGAGGTTACCATGCGCCCCTCCACCTCCATTGAACTGTCTCTGGAAGAAGGGGAGAAGGTCCTCAAGCTGCTGGATCGTCTGGAAGACCTGGATGATGTTCAAACCGTCTATTCCAATGCCGACTTCCCCGAGGCCCTGTTTGATGAAGAACAGGAGGCCGGCTGAGGGTGGTTGCCGCAATAGCCGGTTTAGCCGGGATACCCGGAGACAGTGCTGATGGATAACACGGCGCGCCGTATTCTGGGGATTGATCCGGGCTCGGTGAAAACCGGCTGGGCGGTGGTAGATGCCCAGGGGAATCAGCTCCGACATGTGGACAGTGGTCATATCGAGGCTGGCAAGGGCGATTTTCCGGATCGACTGCGGCTGATTTTCGAAGGGATCAGGGCGGTGGTGGAGCGGTGCCAGCCGACGGCGGTGGCCGTGGAGCGAGTGTTTGTGGCCCGCAATGCGGATTCGGCCATCAAGCTTGGCCAGGCCCGGGGGGCTGCCATCTGTGGTGCCCTGCAGGCTCAATTGCCGGTGGCCGAGTACTCCGCCAGTGAAATCAAGCAGGCAGTGGTGGGCAGCGGGCGAGCGGCCAAGGAACAGGTTCAGCACATGGTGGCCATGCTGCTCGGCATTCGGGAAAAGCTGCAGTCCGACCAGGCCGATGCCTTGGCGGTGGCGGTTTGCCACGCCCATACCGAGGCATCGGCTCTGACCCTGGCCCAGCGCAGTCTGGCCACCGGACGACGAGGAAGAAGGGCATGATCGGTTTTCTCCGAGGGACATTGGCGGCCAAACAGCCGCCCCAGTTGCTGATTGACGTCAATGGGGTGGGGTATGAGGTGGAAGCACCCATGTCCACGTTTTATAGTCTGCCGGAGACTGGCAGCCCCGTGGAGCTTTTGACTCATCTGGTGGTGCGGGATGATGCCCATATCCTGTTCGGTTTTCTCACCCAGGGTGAGCGTCGCCTCTTTCGGGACCTGATCAAGGTCAGCGGGGTAGGTGCCAAAATGGCCCTGGGGGTTTTGTCCGGCATATCGGCGTCGGAATTTGCCCAGTGCGTCCAGGACCGGGATATTACCAAGCTCACCAAGCTGCCCGGCATCGGTAAAAAAACCGCCGAGCGATTGGTGGTGGAGATGCGAGACCGGATCAGCCTGTCCGGCATTGAGCGAACGACGGCAGTCCCCGCGGCCAGCCAGGGCCCCGTCCAGCCGGCCGACGAGGCCTTTGATGCCCTGGTGGCCCTGGGCTATAAACCCCGGGAGGCCTCTCGCATGATCGCCGCAGTAGACCATAGAGAACTCAACAGCGAAGAAATTATCCGACAGGCCCTGCGGGGCGCGGCCAAGTGACCAGCCCCATGAGTGAAGAAGATCGATTGATCAGTCCGGATATCCGCAGTGACGATGAGCGCTTCGACCGCGCCATCCGGCCTCGTCGTCTGGACGATTATGTCGGCCAGGCAGCCGTGCGCGAGCAGATGGGCATCTTCATGGAAGCAGCCCGAAAGCGCGGCGACGCCCTGGACCATACCCTGATCTTCGGCCCCCCAGGGCTGGGGAAGACCACCCTGGCCAATATCATTGCCGAGGAAATGGGCGCCAACCTGCGTCAGACCTCTGGTCCGGTGGTGGAGCGCCCCGGTGATCTGGCGGCTCTACTCACCAATCTGGAGCCCGGAGACGTGCTGTTCGTGGATGAAATCCACCGTCTCAGCCCAGTGGTGGAAGAAGTGCTGTATCCGGCCATGGAAGACTATCAGCTGGATATTGTCATCGGCGAAGGCCCGGCGGCTCGCTCCATCAAGCTGGATTTGCCTCCCTTTACCCTGGTAGGGGCGACGACCCGAGCCGGTTTGCTGACTTCGCCGCTTCGCGCCCGCTTTGGCATCGTCCAGCGTTTGGAATTCTATGATGAGGCGGAGCTGGCCTTCATTGTGAAACGCTCGGCGGATATTCTGAATTTGCCGGTGGAAGAGGCCGGGGCCCGCCAGATCGCCAGCCGCTCCCGAGGCACCCCCCGAGTGGCCAACCGCCTGTTGCGGCGGGTGCGCGATTTTGCCGAGGTCAAGGCGGAGGGCCGGGTCACAGAATCCGTGGCCCAGCAGGCCATGGATATGCTGGAAGTGGACCCCAACGGCTTCGACATCATGGATCGCAAGCTGATGCTTTCCATCATCGAGAAGTTTGATGGCGGGCCGGTGGGGGTGGACAGCCTGGCGGCGGCCATCGGGGAAGAGCGGGGCACCATCGAGGATGTGATCGAGCCCTACCTGATTCAGCAGGGTTTTATGAAGCGCACCGCGCGGGGACGCATGGCCACATCCTCCGCCTGGCTTCATTTTGGCCTCAAGCCGCCCGGTCATCGTCCCGGTGAGGGTGAACCGGATCTGTTTGATGATCCGCAGACGTAGGATAGAGAAGTTACTTTTCTGTCTTATGTCAGCTTGATGTCTGTCAGGAAAACTTTCTGAATCAATTCCGCTCAACACTGTCCATTGACCGTTGAGTGAAGCTGCGGGGGAATATCTTGTCTGCGCCATTCGAGTGGCCCGTTCGGGTCTATTACGAAGATACCGATGTGGGTGGAGTGGTGTATTACGCCAACTACCTGCGATTCATGGAACGGGCGCGTACCGAATGGTTACGCAGCCTGGGTTTTGAACAGGATCGGTTAATCCGGGACGAGGGTGTGCTGTTTGCCGTGACCTCGGCCCAGATCAATTACCGGGCACCCGCCCGTTTCAATGATCTGCTGCATGTGACCGCCCGGATCAGCGAGCAGCGTCGCTCCCGTATTGTGTTTGAACAAGCCGTCTACCGGGTGGAAGACGGCCAGCATCTTACTGATGGGGTCATCAAGGTTGCATGCCTGGATGCGGAACGTTTCCGGCCCCGTCCCCTGCCTGAATCAATGCAAAGGATCTTCTTCGATGAATAATGGCGATATGTCCATTCTCGCCCTGATTGCCGAAGCCAGTCTGCTGGTTCAGCTGGTGATGCTGATCCTGGTGTTGGCTTCGGTGGCGTCCTGGGCGGTGATGTTTCGAAAGCATCAGATGCTCAAGGAAGCGGAAGAGGCCGCCGGTCGCTTTGAAGAGGCCTTTTGGGCCGGCGGTGATCTGAGCGAGCTGTATCGGGAAGTCACCGAACGCCCGGATTACCTGGAGGGAATGGAGGCTATCTTCGAGGCCGGCTTTGCCGAATTCGCGGCCGGACGGGGCCGACCGGGGCAGACGCCCAGCAATGCGGTAGAGAGTGCTCGGCGGTCCATGCGCATTGTGCATATGCGCGAGATAGATCGCCTGGAGGACAATCTGGCGTTTCTGGCCACGGTGGGTTCCACCAGCCCCTATATCGGCCTGTTTGGCACGGTCTGGGGCATCATGAACTCTTTCCGGGCCCTGGGCCAGGTCCAGCAGGCCACCCTGTCCATGGTGGCTCCCGGCATTGCCGAAGCCTTGATTGCCACCGCCATGGGCTTGTTCGCCGCGATTCCGGCGGTGATTGGCTACAACCGTTATGCCAATAAGGTGGAGCGCCTGGAAGTGCGCTTCGATACCTTCGTCGAGGAATTCTGCAGCATCCTCGAACGCAACGCCCACGCCGAGTGAGGAGGCGCTGATGGCATCAGGCAGACGCAACAAGCGGCGCATGATGGGCGAGATCAATGTGGTGCCCTACATTGATGTGATGCTGGTGTTGCTGATCATCTTCATGGTCACCGCCCCCCTGTTGATCCAGGGGGTGGATGTGGACCTGCCCAGCATGGACGCCGAGCCCATTGATCCGGATGAGCTGCAGGATACCCAACCCATTACCGTGACGGTGGATCGGGAAGGGGCCTATTTCATTAGTATCGGTCAGGGAGACGACCAGCAAGTGGATGCCGACCAATTGCTGGATATCGTGGCCGAGGCCCTGGATGAGCGCCCGGACAGTCCCGTCTATGTACGTGGGGACCGTAATGTGAACTATGGCCGGGTGATGGAGGCCATGACCATGCTGCGCTCCGCGGGCGCTCCCAGTGTAGGGCTGATTACCGAGCCGCCCGGGGAAGTTGCGGGAGGTGAAGGCGCGTGACGCCGCAAGAGCATCAGAGCTGGCGAAAGCCGATTCTGGTATCTGCGCTGCTGCATCTGCTACTGGGCAGCACGCTGCTGTTGTCGCTGGAGCGGGATGAACCCATTCCCGAAGATGCCGCCGAGGCCCCGGGGGAGGTGATCCAGGCCACCAGTATTGATGCGACAGAGCTGGATGCCGCCCAGGAAACCCTGGCGGTCCGGGAGCGACAGCGGGAGGAGGCCGCCCGTGAGGCGGCCCGGGAGGCCGAGCGCCGGGCCGCCGAGGAAGAATCGGCCCGCCAGGCGGCTGCTGAAGAGCAGCGCCGCCAGGAAGAGGCTGAACAGCAGCGTCAGGAAGAAGAGGCCCGTCGCCAGGCTGAGGCCGAGGAACAACGGCGCCAGGAGGCCGAGGAACAGCGTCGTCAGGAAGAAGAGGCCGAGCGTCAACGCCAGGAGGAAGAGGCCCGCCGCGAGGCGGAGGAGGAAGAACGCCGCCAGGCTGAGGAAGAAGAACGCCGCCGTCAGGAGGAGGAAGCCGAACGTCGGCAGCAGGAAGCCGAAGAAGCCATGCGCCGCGCCGCCGAGGAAGAGGCCGAGCGACGGGCGGAGGCGGAACGACAGCGTCGGGTTCAGAGTCTTACCGCTGAGTATGCGGCAGAGGTGCGCAGTCATGTGGAGCGACACTGGATTCGGCCGGCCGAGGTGCCTTCGGATCTGGAGTGCGTGGTGACGGCCAACTTGATTCCCGGTGGGGATGTGAGCAATGTGCGGGTAAGCCAGTGCGATGCGCCGGCCTCGGTGGTACGGTCCATTGAAACGGCGGTCTATCGGGCCGCCCCCATGCCCACGCCACCGGAAGAGCTTTCCATTCGGGAGTTCCAATTCGTATTTCGGGGAGATTAATAGATGAATCGCTGTCGATGGATGTCGATCTACGGATGGTTGGTCCTGTGTCTGCTCAGCCTGCCTGTGTCGGCGGATGTATTGCGGGTGGATATCACCTCCGGTGTGGATGCGGCCGAACCCGTGGCGGTGGCCCCCTTTCAGTGGACCGGCTCGGGAGAGCTGGACGAGGATGTGGCCGAGATTTTGCGAGACAATCTCCGCCGCAGTGGTCGTTTTGATCCCCTTGCTGTATCCGACATGCCCGAGCGTCCCGGCTTGGATACCACGCCCAGTTTTTCCCAGTGGCGTGGTGCCGGCGTGGACAACTTGATTGTCGGTGAGATCCGAGAGGATGGGGATCGCCTGGATATTCGTTTCCGGGTCTTCGATGTCCATCGCGGGGAGCAACTGCTAGGCTACAGCTTGCCCACCCGTCCGGATCGACTTCGCCGGGCCGCCCATCAGATCAGTGACATGATCTATGAGCGTCTGACCGGCCAAGCGGGGGCGTTCAATACCCGCTTGGCTTATGTTCAAACAGAACATCGGGGTGACCGCGAGCGTTTTCATTTGGTGGTCTCTGATTCCGATGGCTTTAATCCCCGGCGGATCCTCAGTTCACCCCAGCCAATCATGTCGCCCACCTGGTCACCCAGCGGTGACCGCTTGGCTTATGTGTCTTTCGAGAACCGGCGTTCGGAAATATTCGTGCAGGAATTAAGTAGTGGCGAGCGCGAATCGGTCTCGGCCCAGGATGGCATCAATGGGGCCCCAGCCTTCTCACCGGATGGCCGATACCTGGCCATGGCCCTGAGTACCGGCGAGGGGGGGCCGGATTTGCACGTGCTGGATCTGGACAACGGCGAGCTGCAGCGACTGACTCGTAGCCGGTCCATCGATACCGAGCCGGTCTGGTTCCCCGATGGGGATCGCCTGGCTTTCACCTCGGACCGGGGTGGGGCGCCACAGATTTATTCGGTGAACCGGGACGGCAGCAATGTGCGCCGGATCACTTTTGACGGGAACTATAATGCTCGCCCGACTCTCTCTCCCGATGGCCGCTACATGGCCATGATTCATCGCGGAGACCAGCCAGGATTTCGGATCGCCGTGCATGATTTCGAGCGTCGGCGCTTGCGTGTGGTGGGCGAAGGCCGTAGTGACGAGTCCCCGAGCTTTGCCCCCAACGGGGCCATGATCATCTATGCGGCCCGTGAGAATCGTCAGGGCACCCTGGCGGCGGTGTCCACCGATGGCCGTGTTCGGCAAAGCCTGGGGGCCAGTGAGGGAAATGTCAGGGAACCGGCCTGGTCACCGCGACTGGATTCGGTGGATCGTGATGCGATAGAGCGGGATTGAATGAACCATTGGACGATAGCCTGTTGGACAGAGAGGGTAGAAAGATGATGGCAAATGAACTGAAAAGCGTTTTTCGCAATGGCCTGGCCATTGCCTGCCTGGCGTTCCTGCTGGGTGCTTGCGGCACGACGGAAGTGACCGAGGATGATGATTGGGAGGACGATGAGCGTCAGACCCGGGACACCCGGGATGACGCGGATCTGGACGGTCTGCGGGACGATGAGTGGGGGGAGTTCCGGGAGCTGGATGATCCGGATAGCCCACTCTCCGAGCGCATCGTCTATTTCGATTTCGACCAGTACGATGTAAAAGACGATTATCGGGATCTGGTGCGCGAACATGCCCGTTACCTGCGTGATCGTGACGAACTGCGGGTTCGTCTGGAAGGCCATACGGACGAACGCGGCTCACGGGAGTACAATGTGGGTCTGGGTGATCGTCGGGCCCAGGCGGTCAAGCGCATGCTGGTACTCCATGGTGTCTCCGAGGACCAGATCCGCACCGTCAGCTATGGTGAAGAACGCCCGGCGGTGGATGAGAGCAACGAAGAGGCCTGGGCGCAGAACCGCCGGGTCGAACTGGATTATATGCGGTGAAGCCAATGCAACTGAAAAATTCCCTGTGGGTGGGCCTGCTGTCCGCCACCCTGGTGTTGACGGGCTGTGCGGCCCTTGCCCCGGAAGATGATGAGCAAGCGCAGCGTCTGGATGAGCTGGAAGATCGCCTGTCCCAGCTTGAGCGCCTCGTGGATAGTGACAGTCTGGTGAATCTGGCCAGTCAACTGGATGAAGTGCAGGCTGAGCTGCGTGGCATGCGGGGCGAGATAGAGAACCTGGATTACCAGCTGGACGGAACCGCTGAACGTCAGCGGGAAATCTATCTGGATGTGGACCGCCGTTTGCGTCGCCTGGAGGTGGGGGGCGCACCGGAGGCGGATCAGGTGCCCGATGTGCATCTGGGGCAGACACCCACTGATACACCCAGTGAAGAAGGCGATCCACAGGCGGCTTATGAGGAAGCCTTTGGCCTCTTGCGGGATGGCCGTTATGACGCAGCGGGGGAGGCATTTGAGGCTTTTCTCGAGGACCATGAGGATTCCGATCTGGGTCCCAACGCCCGTTATTGGCTCGGTGAAGTCCATTATGTGACCCGGGATTACGAGCAGGCCACGGCCGAGTTCCAGCGAGTGCTGGACGATTATCCCGAATCCAACAAATTGGCCGATTCCAAGCTCAAGCTGGCTTTCTCCTACTATGAGCTGGAGCGCTGGGATGAAGCCCGGGACCTGTTGGGGGAAGTGCGGGAGAACTATCCGGACAGCTCCGCCGCTCGCCTGGCCAATAGTCGCCTCAACCGCATGGACGAGGAAGGCCGCTGAGCCGGCGGGAGGTTGCTGTGACGGCCGTGGTCCAGGATATGAGGAAAACCGGCGCAAACGCCCTGGCGAGGGCCGACCGGGTGCGGATTACCGAGATCTTCCATTCCCTGCAGGGTGAATCGAGAACCGTGGGCTTGCCTACGGTTTTCGTGCGTCTGACCGGTTGTCCGCTGCGTTGCGTCTATTGTGACACCGAGTACGCCTTCCACGGCGGAGAATGGCGGGGCATCGATGAGGTTTGTCGAACGGTGGCCAATTACGCAACCCATCACGTCACCGTGACCGGCGGGGAGCCCCTAGCCCAGTTCAATGCCGATCGCCTGATTCATGCCCTGGCGGATGCAGGCCACGAAGTCTCGGTGGAGACCAGCGGCGCCATGGATATCAGTGTCCTGGATGAGCGCATTGTTCGGGTGATGGATATCAAGACGCCGGGTTCAGGGGAGATGGCTCGTAATCGCTGGGAGAATCTGGACCTGCTCCGGCCCCATGATCAGATCAAATTCGTGATCTGTGACCGGGCCGATTACGAATGGAGCCGGGATCTATTCCGGAGCAAGGTGCTGAACAAGCGGTGCGAGGTGTTGTTCTCGCCCGAGCATGAAGGGGTGAAACCAGCCGACTTGGCGGACTGGATCCTGGAAGATCGTCTCCCGGTTCGCTTTCAGCTACAACTGCACAAATACCTCTGGGGAGATGAGCCAGGCCGATGAGTGCTGCCTCACCCAAACCGCAGGGGAGGGCGGTGGTCCTGCTCTCCGGTGGGCTGGATTCCGCCACGGTGCTGGCCCAGGCCAAGGCGGATGGTTTCGACGCCCATGCCATCAGCTTTCGATATGGCCAGCGCCATGATGCCGAACTGAAAGCGGCCGAGCGGGTGGCTGAACAGCTGGGCGCGGCGAGTCACCGTACCGTGGGTCTGGATCTGGGCAGTCTGGGCGGTTCCGCGCTGACCGATGCCAGTCTAGCCGTGCCCGAGCAGCCGGGAACGGGTATTCCCGTGACTTACGTGCCGGCCCGCAACACCGTCTTTTTGTCCATTGCCATGGGCTGGGCCGAAATTCTGGATGCCGAGGCGATCTATATCGGGGTGAATGCCGTGGATTACAGTGGCTATCCGGATTGTCGCCCGGCCTTCATCGAGGCCTTTCAGAGTCTGGCGCGGGTGGCCACCAAGCAGGGCCTGGAAGGCCGAGCACCGGTCATAAAAACCCCGCTGATGGCCCAATCCAAGGCGGAGATTATTCGCCAGGGGATTGATCTGGGGGTGGATTACGGGCTCACTGTGAGCTGCTATCAGGCGGATGATTCAGGACGCGCCTGCGGCCGTTGCGATGCCTGCCGCTTCCGCCGCCAGGGTTTCGAGCAGGCCGGGATTCCCGATCCCACGTCCTATCAAACGGCTTCCTGAAGTTACGGCATCAAAACCGCTCTCAAAACCAGCTTAAAGGCCTTCCCCTTTTTTTTGAAACACTTTATAATGCCCGGCTTTGCGGGCCGTTAGCTCAGCTCGGTAGAGCATCGGACTTTTAATCCGCTGGTCGCTGGTTCGAATCCAGCACGGCCCACCAGATAAAAAAACCGGCAGCAGAAGCTGCCGGTTTTTTTATGCTTGGAAAAAATGAGCCAAAAAAGGGCGCCTCAGCGGGCGCCCTTTTGACTTCATCCGTCTCTATGGATTTACCAAATTCGAGATTCAGAGATGGAAACACTAAAGTCGGACATGTTGCGGTCAAAATCCATCATGGCGCTGAAGTCGAATTCAACCGATTCGCCGGGTTGGATATTATTGGTGCGTGCAGGCCAACCGTCCACGGAATCCACGGTTTGGCCCCGGCTGTTCTTGGCTTCGATCTCGACCCGGGCAGCGGCCGGGCTAGCACAGTGATTGACTAGCTCTCCGGTAATGTTGATTCGCGGGCAGTTCCGCCCGGAGCAGTTATCCACATGGATGTCCAGGTTCTCCACGCCGAAATCGCTGGAGGAGCAGCTGCCCCAGGCAGTGGAAGCCATTGCCAAGGCGAAGACGGCGAACGCAGTGATCACGACCTTTTTCATGTCCAGTTTTACCTCTCTCATTTCAATGTAAATTGGCTAAAGGGTTGGGGCGATGGTCTCTCGTCCCTGATCTTTTGATGGCCGACAGGATTGGACAGACCGGTGCCTGGGACGCTGGTCTATTTTCGGAAACCGGGGGATTCCGAGCAGGGTACCCGCCAGGGCGTCAGTCCCATCCTGTTGACCGTTTTGTGCTGCTCCAGCGGAACAGCCCCCGCGTGATGTGGGCTGGGACCCATCTCATCATTATGGAAATTGAACAACCCCCGGGGTGGAAACCCCAGGGATCTAGCGTTACCGGTGGGAACGTCTCTCTACCGGCGGGAATGAAGGTGTTTTACCACTCCCGGACTTCGACAATGCTGACGGAAAAGTCTTCCATGTTTCGCTCGAAGTCCATCATGCCGGTGAAATCGAAGGACACCGCCTCCCCAGGAGCCAGGTTACTGGTTCGGGCGGGCCAGCCGTCCACGGAATCTACCACGCGGCCTGATCCGTTCAGGGCTTCGACCTCGATACGGGCGGCAGCATCACTGCCGCAGTTGTTGACCAGGTCCCCCTTGATTACCAGTCGTGGGCAGTTGCGCCCCCGGCAATTATCAACACTTAGCTCGAAATTCTGGACGTCGAAGTCGGATGAGGAGCAGGCGGCCCTCGCTTCGGTGGCGACGAAGGGCAGGACAAGCAAGGCGCTGGCAAGGATAATCAATTGTTTCATGGTGTTACTCCGAACCGATGGTTCCATCTCGCTGCCAATTCCGCTCCCTGTCCCTGGCATCGTGAATCAAAAAAGACGTCTCTGTCTTTACATATAATTGAGCCATAGACGTTTGGCTTGCTCAAGAGTGTAGTCAATCGACGGCGTATTTACCTGGATGGACGGTACAGAATCCGGGCTATAGTGTGGAATAAATGTGGGACAAATAGCCATAGTGCAAAGGCCTATTGGATACGATTATCCGATGGTTTGTACATCCAAGTCCGGGGCTTAATTCAGGGTTGTTCTCGCTCAGCCGACTCCAAAGCATCCAGATAGGCTTGTTTGACGGCATCGGCCGGATAAGGGCCGGATTCAATGGTTTCCCAGTCGCCTCGCTCATAAGCCTTTACGAAGCCCAATAGCACCCCGTAGGCGCCCTTGCCATCCACCAGGGCTCGGTCCACTTCCTCGGACAGGGGGACTCGCTCCAGGATTTGCTCCATGGGCATGTTCATCAAGGCATCCAGTACCGAAAACAGGCCGACGGTAAAAGCCATTTCCCGAGAAAGGTTGGGTGCATGCTCAGAGAGGACTTCACACATCTTGGCTCGGGTCAGGGCGATGCGAATTAGCTCCGGAGGCCGGTCCTGCAGACCGGCCAGGACCAGCAGGCGGACCCAGTTGCGCACTGCTGGTAATCCCAGGTATACGATGGCGTGGTGAATGGAACTGACTTCCAGTGAGAGGCCGTAATAGGCGGAATTCACGCAGCGGAGCAGCTTGTAGGACAGGGTCACGTCCTGTTTGATGATTTGCTCCAGTTCCTTGGGGCCGACATCCGGGTCCTGCAAGCGGGCCAGCAGGCGCAGAATGCTGAGTTTGTTGTCCGGCAGGCGCTGGCGATGGATGACTTCGGGTTCGCAGAGGAAAAAGCCCTGAAAGTAATCAAAGCCCAGGTCCATGGCCATGTTGAAGGCTTCCTGGGTCTCCACCCGCTCGGCCACCAACTGTACCGGGTATTGTCGAATCTGGCTGAGCTGCTTGCGCAGGTCCTCCTCGCTTTTGTCCAACACGTCCAGCTTGACCATATGGGCGTGTGGGAGCAGTTGCTTGGTGCCTTCGTTCATGACGAAATCATCCAGGGCGATACGGAAACCCTGCTCCGCCAGCCGTTCCACCGAGTCCAGCAATTTCTCGTCCACCGTCACCGTTTCCAGAATTTCCAGTCCCACGTGGGCGCTGGAGAGAGGGAATTCGGCGTCGTTGATCAAGAAGTTCCGGGTGAGATTGAAAAAGGCGTACTTTTTTCCCACCAGCTTGTCCAGGCCAATTTCCAGGAAGGTGTCGGTGATCACCTGAGAGGTGGCCCGGTCACCATCGAATACCGACGCAATATTGCGCTTGCTGTCCCGAAAGAGAATCTCGTAACCGTAGACCTTTTTCTTATGGTCAAAAATCGGCTGGCGAGCGATAAAGAGCTGTTTGCCTGGGTCGGTTTGCTGTTCGGAGGTTTCAGCCATGAAAACATTCCTGGTTGCGAGATGGGGCCATTATCGCCGCAGGTGTCACCCCGTCTCAAGGGCGAGCGCTGAAATAGGGCTCATACGACTCAGGCTAGCGGTCCGCTTTCAATTGGCGCCGTTGAAGCTCAAAGACGAAGCGTTCGATTCGGCGGCGATCAGCGGCCGAGAGTCCGGTGAATTGGCCTCCCAGGCGATTGAAAGGCTTGTCCTGCACGGCCAGGTTGAAGCGGATTTCCACAGCGGATTGGATGGAACCGGAGGGCAATTCAATTTCGCAATCACAATGGGTCCCGCGAGGCAGGGCCTCGGCCTTCTTCGTTTTCATCAGAAAGCCGGCACCGGTGACGGAAAGATCTGCCAGTTGCCCATCGTAGACATCGCCGGAGGTGGTACTGATACTGACTTTGCACTTGGGGCGCACCGGCGCTTCCACCCGAAAGGCCTTGCGGCGCTGATGGTAGCGCATGGCAGTCGGCAGAGTCGTCCGATAACTGGCCAGGCCTTCCCGTATTTGTCGACTGAGCACTTTTACCGGGAATGAGAGCTGGGCGCCGTCAAGCTGCCCCGAGACCTGGAATTGCTGGTGCAGTTTGACCAAGCGGTCGCCATCCGTGGGGGAAAGTTCGTCAAATTCCAGTTCCCCCTTATCCGGGTCCACATTCAGCAGCAGGGTGCCGAAGGAATCACTCCGGCCTCGGAAATGGGCGCTCAACAGAGAGCGCTGGTCCCGCAGACGGATCAGCAGCTGTCGGATTCGATTGGGACGATCCTCCCGGGTTGGGTCCTCGCCCGGGGAATTGCCCGCTCGAACTTGTTTGTCGTGTTCTTTGTCGCTCACGGCATCCGTCATGATCGAAGGCTTGGATCCCATTCAATTAAAGTAGGAAATTCCAGATAAGCACCCGGTAATGGGACCACCGGGGCCCATAAACCGATGAACCGGGAAAACGGAGGATATTATCAGACTTTCACGTGACGGCCACCGCGGTTAGCGGAACGGGTTTGGCCGTCCGCACCGTAGGTGTCGGCCTGGCTGCCCTGTTCGGCACCACGCAGAATGGTCATGGCCTGATCCACCTGTCGGGATTGCAGGTGCAATTGCTGACCATTGTTCTGGTTCTGTTCTCGGATCTTGCCCAGAAGGGGGCGCAGGGCATGCCATTGGGGGCGCAGCGCTTCCGGCAGATGCTTGTCTGGATCAGTATTGTCAGCTTGGATCGTCGGCAATGCGGTCAGGAGTCGCTTGAAATGCCTATCCATACCCTCGCTCAGTCGCAGCTTGCTGGCGGCGAGGGATTCCAGGGTTTCATGATCACGGTTGCCCAGGGCTTCTGATTCTTCCACCAGAAGCCGCTCAAAGGCCGCCGCATGCTCATGCAGGGCAGAGAGATGTTGTTGCAGGTCTTGTGTTGCGCTGGTCACCAGGGCCTCCCGGGCGATCTCAGGCCTTTAAAGCTCCCGGCTGTCGCGAATCAGTGCATCCGCAATTCGGCTGGCGTCAGCTTCATAATCACCGCGTTCAATGGCATCCCGCAGGGCGGCGACGCGTTCCTGATCCACACCGGTGGACTCGGCCACCCGTTGCTCCAGGGACTGCATCTGACGTCCGGACTCCGACAGGCTGACCTGGTCCGTTTCCGGACGGCCACTTCCCGGGGATTCCTGGGACGCGCGATTGCTGTCCGCCGGGCTGTTGCGGCGGTCATTCTGGAGCTGGTTCTGCCCCTGAATCAGGTTGTTGACGCGATCAATCATGATCTTCCTCTCCCCCGGAAATGCCTGCTTGCATCCCGGGTAACGGCCGAATTTGCCTGGACTTTAGGCCTTTCGTGAAAAAATGTCGCTTTTTCCGCCCGGTTGCGAGTGCATTCGGCCTGATTGAGCCTATTTGCCCATCATCCGGGCTTTAAAAGCGGATTTCAACTGTACCTTCTCCTGTAATGACACCTTCCAGCTCCTTGCCGGAACTCAAATTCTCCACCCGGATCCGTTGACCCCGGGCGCCGTCCTGCAGGGCCTTGCCTGCCATGCTGACCGACACGGCCTCACCTTTTGCCAGCAATCGCACCCGTTGGCCTCGCTCCACCAGTCGCCGGATTTCCAGATGCCCCGGTTCCAGCACCGTTCCTGGTGACAGATTCCGGCGCAGGCGCATGCCCAGCACCTCATCCAGGGATTGGTAAAAATTCCGGCGCAGGGTGCCTGCGTCCCGTTTCTCCAGGGTGACATGCTCGGGACCGATTACCGAGCCGCGTTGCAGCACGTCCTGGATCACCACCACCGGGGTGATGATTTCCATGGAAACCGGAACGAATATTTGCCACTCCACCGGCCCAGTACAACGCACGCCAATGGTGGTGTTACCGCCATCGATCTGCCGTCCGGTGGGCAGCCAGGCCTCCAGGCCTTGCTGGCAGTGACGCAGACGCATTCGATTGTCAATACGACCGGCCCGGGCCGATACCTGACTGTCGCTGCCGGCTCGGGATTGGACAAAGCTTTCCGCCACCTGCCGGATCTCGGCATGGTCCTGCCACTCCGGCTGATCGGCCAGCAGGATGCCCGGCAAGGCTAGGAAGCCAGCCAGAGCGGTCATCTTGTGTCTGAGGCGTCGGTTCATCGTCACATTGCGTCCATTTCATCCCTCTGACGGTATTTGTAGCAATTCCCATGCCATTGGGAATGAATTTGTTTGGGCCTGACAACGGCCATGGACCGGGGGTGACAAGCGGCAAGGGATGGCAATGCGGCAGCGGGGGCGGCAAGGAAGCCGGCAAAAGCGGAAAAGGCATGCCGCCCGAATCAGGCGTTATGTTTGTAAGTGATTGAAAATAATTAACAAAAAAGGTTGGCACGGCAATTGCGATAAGTCCCGTCAAGCAAGCGAGGAGACGCCATCATGCCAATCGGATTCGAACAAGCGCTCGGCGCCCAGCAGGAAGCCCTGCGGGTCTATCAGCGCCGTCATCAGGTTCTGGCTTCCAATCTGGCCAATGCCGACACTCCGGGATTCAAGGCCCGGGACATCGACTTCAAGACGGCCCTGCAGCAAGCCGGCCAGTCGGGCGACACCCAGATGCAGACCACCAATGCCCGTCACATGGGCGGGGATATGGAAGGCCCCGGTGGCGAGAAGCTCTATCGGGTGCCCAATCAGCCGTCCCTGGACGGCAACACCGTGGACCCGGATCTGGAAATGAGTAGCTGGGCCGAGAATGTGCAGCGTTACCAGGCCAGTCTGCAGTTCACCAGCGGTCGCTTCTCCTCCATGAAGCACGCCATTACCGGACAAGCGAGAGGGTAATCACCATGTTCAACGTTTTTGATGTAGCCGGTTCCGGCATGAGTGCGCAGTCGCTCCGGCTCAATACCACCGCCAGTAATCTGGCCAACGCCGACAGCGTGAGCGGGGATATCGAGACCGCCTATCGCTCCCGGCATCCCCACTTCCAGGCGGTCATGGACGGCTTTGATAACCCGGATTCAGTGAGCGTGCGGGTGGACAACATTGTCCGCAGCGGGGCACCGGTGGAGGCGCGTTACCAGCCGGAGCATCCCGAGGCCGATGAGGAGGGGTATGTCTATGCCTCCAATGTGAACCCGGTGGAAGAGATGGTGAACATGTTGTCGGCCTCCAGGGCATATCAGAACAACATTGAAGTGATTAGTACCACACGGGAAATGATGCAACGCACGCTGCAGATGGGGCAGTAAGCCACTTGGGCCCATCGGGAGGTAGATAACCATGATTTCAGCAAGCGGAACAAACCCCTTCGAGCAATTCGGGATACGAGGTTCCGGGGAGGGAAACAACGGGGGCAAGGGGAATGATGAGTTGGGTCAGGAACAGTTTCTGACGCTCATGATAGCCCAGTTCCAGAATCAGGACCCCTTTGAGCCCATGGAAAACGGTGAGTTTCTGGGGCAGTTGGCCCAGTTCAGCACCGTATCCGGGATCACCGAGCTCAAGGATGCCTTTGGGGATCTGTCCGGTGCCATGCAATCCAGTCAGGCCTTGCAGGCTTCCGATCTTGTGGGACGGAACGTGCTGGCCGAGAGCAGTGAAGGCCTTTTGCCATTGGAAGGCGGTGGTGTTGAGGGCGCGGTCAACCTGGAAGACAGTGCCAATGACGTGGTGGTGGATGTCCTGGATGCCAATGGTGACCGCGTCCGCCGCATGCACTTGGGTCAGCATTCAGAAGGTATGGCCCGTTTCCATTGGGACGGCATGACGGACGAGGGTGAAGCTGCGGAGCCGGGGGCCTATCAATTCGAGGCCGGTGTGGTTCGTGGTGAAAGTACCGAGGCCGGACAGATTCTGGTTAATCAGCATGTGGAAAGTGTGACGCTGGACCGCTCGGGCAAGGGTGTGACATTGAACACCGCGTTGGGCGAATTGAAGTTGCAGGACGTTTACGAATTCCTTTAATCAGGGCGGGAGGATAGAACCATGCCATTTCGTATTGCATTGAGCGGCTTGAATGCCGCATCCAGTCACCTCAACGTGACTTCCAATAATATTGCCAACGTGAATTCCACGGGCTTCAAGGGTTCCCGGGCTGAATTCGCCGACCTGTTCGCCGTCAGCACCGGGGATATCTCCGACACGGCTACGGGTAACGGGACGCGTTTGCAGCGGGTGGCCCAGCAATTTACCCAGGGCAATATCGACTTCACTGAAAACAATCTGGATCTGGCCATCAGTGGTGAAGGGTTCTTCACACTGGAAGGTCAAGAGGGCAGAAGCTATACCCGAGCGGGGAACTTCTCGGTCAATAACGAGGGTTTCGTGGAAAATAATGTGGGCGAGCGCCTGCAGATTTATCCGCCGTCCGGCGATGGCAGTTTTAATACCGGTCAGCTGCAGGATCTTCAGCTGGTGACCGGCGAGAACGCCCCCCAGGCCACCTCCGAGATTCGGGCCGAGCTGAACCTGCCGGCGGATGCCGAAGAGCCGACGGTGGCGCCCTTCGATCCGGAAGACCCGTTGAGCTTCAACAATAGTCGTTCGGTGACCATCTATGACTCCCTGGGTAACCGTCATGACGCCACCACCTATTTTGTCAAGACGGATCAGCCCAATGAATGGGAGACCCATCTCTATGTGGGCGATGACGAGATCGGTGGTCCGGACACCCTGACTTTCAACAGTGATGGGACATTGGATACCCCTGCGGATGGGCAGATCGATTATCCCGCTTTTGATCCGGGCAACGGGGCCGATGAGCTGGAAATCTCCCTGGATTATGGGGACTCCACCCAGTTTGGCGGCAATTTCGGTGTCACCCAGCTTTCCCAGGATGGTTTCGCCGTGGGCCGGTTAACCGGTTTCGAAGTGGATGACAGTGGGGTGGCCTCTGCCCGCTTCTCCAATGGCCAGTCAGAGCAGATGGGCAAGGTGGCTCTGGCCAACTTCGATAATCCCCAGGGATTGCAGAAGATCGGCGATACCCGCTGGGGTGAAACCTTTGCCGCCGGTGATGTGCAGCTGGGTGAGGCCGGCGGTTCCGGTTTCGGCGACATTCAGTCCGGTGCCCTGGAAGGTTCCAATGTGGACTTGACCGAAGAGCTGGTGGAAATGATCACCGCCCAGCGGAATTTCCAGGCCAATGCCCAGATGATTTCCACGGCCGATACGGTCACCCAGACCATTATCAATATCCGCTAATCAAGACCTTGAGCCAGTAGGAGCAGTGACATGGACCGCATGATCTACACCGGCATGACCGGCGCCAAGCAAACCATGCAGGCACAGGCCGCCAACAGCCATAACCTGGCCAATGCCAATACGGCCGGCTTTCGGGCCGATCTGCACGCCTTCCAGCCGGAGGAGGTCCGGGGGCCGGGGTTTGCCAGCCGTGTGAATGCGGTAAGTGAAGGCCAGGGGGTGGATTTCACCCCCGGGACGATGCAGACCACGGAGCATGAACTGGACGTGGCGGTTCAGGGTCAGGGCTGGATTGCGGTTCAGGCCCCGGATGGTGGCGAGGCCTATACCCGGGCCGGAGATCTGCGACTGACGGCCAACGGCAATCTGGTCAATGGGGCGGGGCAGCCGGTGATGGGGGATGGCGGTCCCATCGCCATCCCGCCTCATGACGACATGATGATTGGCGGTGACGGGACCATCAGCATTGTGCCCCAGGGCCAGCCGCCGGAAACCATGGCCGTGGTGGAGCGCATCAAGCTGGTCAATCCGCCGTTGGATGAGATGGAGAAGAGTCCGGATGGGCTGTTCCGCCTGGCCGATGGCGGTGAGGCGGTGGCCGATGCGGAGGTTGAGTTGGCCAGCGGTGTATTGGAAGGCAGCAATGTGAATATCACCACCGCCATGGTGAACATGATTCAGCTGGCGCGTCAGTATGAGACCCAGGTCAAGATGATTCAGAACGCGGATGAGAACGCACAGGCCGCCTCCAACCTGCTTCGGACCCAGTAGGGACGGATAGGGAAGAGTTGGCATTGAAATTGCAGTTAATCCCTTGGCGGTAACTGCGGGCAATTACAGCGTCATTTTCGCCCGGCCAAGTCAGACGGAAAGCCGGCGGAAGACGAAGGAGTCAAAATCATGAACTCGGCACTTTGGGTAGCAAAAACCGGTTTGGATGGCCAGCAGACCCGCATGAACACGGTCTCCAATAACCTGGCCAACGCCAATACCACCGCTTTCAAGCGGGGGCGGGCCAACTTTGAAGACCTGATGTATCAGAACGTGCGTCAGGTGGGCGGGCAGACCACCCAGGAGACCCAGAGCCCCTCCGGGGTCAGCAAGGGTACCGGTGTTCGGGTGGTGTCCACCGAGAAGCTGTTCAGTCAGGGCAATATGATCCAGACGGAAAATCCTCTGGACATGGCTATCGAGGGTGACGGTTTCTTTGAAATCCGCATGCCCGATGGCTCCCAGGCCTATACCCGGGATGGCTCCTTCCAGTTGAACTCGGAAGGGGAAATCGTGACGTCCAGTGGCTATGCCCTGGAACCGGGTATTCAGCTACCCCCGGGGACCGAGGAGATCACCATTGGCAGTGACGGCACCGTCAGTGCCAAGTTGCCCGGTCAGGCGGAAACGGTCCAGCTGGGGCAAATTCAGCTGACCAACTTCATCAATCCCGGTGGTCTGGAGGCCCGAGGCAAGAACCTCTACATGGAAACCGCTGCCAGCGGCCCGCCCGAGCCAGGCACCCCCGGTTTTGATGGCTTGGGCGACCTGTCACAGGGCTTTTTGGAGAGTTCTAATGTCAACGTGGTGGAAGAGCTGGTGAACATGATCGAAACCCAGCGGGCCTATGAAATCAATTCCAAGGCCATTGCCAGCGCCGATCAGATGCTTCAGTTCACCAATCAGACGCTTTAAGGCAAGCAATCATGAGGGATGAGAGCATGAAAAAGCGGCAAATCCTTACCACCGGCGGGCTGATCCTTGCCGCCCTGCTGCTGACCGCCTGTGCCGGCAAGGCCCCGCGGGACGATGAGCGCAGTTATGAGCCGATAATGCCGGAAGAGCCGGCCGAGAGTGAGCGGGTCAGCGGCAGTATCTTCCAGCCGGCCTATGCGGGCTCTCTGGTGGAAGATCGCCGCGCCCGCCGGGTGGGGGATATCCTCACCATTCGCTTGGAGGAGCAGACGGCGGCGAGCAAGAGCGCCAGCACCAATACCAGCCGGGATACCAATACCAGCATCAATCCCCCCACCATCTTCGGTCGTGGTGTCACTCATGACGGCCGACCCATTCTGGAAACGGAGATGGGCAGTAGTCGGGCCTTTGATGGGGAAGGTGCCAGCAGCCAGAGCAACAGCCTGGAGGGTGAGATCACGGTGACGGTGGCTCGGCGCCTGCCCAATGGCAACCTCATGGTCCAGGGGGAGAAGTGGCTGACCCTGAATCAGGGCGAGGAGATGGTTCGTATCGCCGGCATCATCCGGCCACAGGATATTGCCTCCGATAATTCCGTGCCTTCCAATCGGGTGGCGGATGCCCGTATTACCTACAGCGGCAAGGGCATGCTGGCCGATGCCAATAACCCTGGCTGGCTGACCCGTTTCTTCCAGTCTCCACTGAGCCCCTTCTGAGCGAGGTTATACCATGCAAGCGCAACGCGGCATTGCACTGATTCTTGGGATGGTTATGGGCCTGAGCCTGTCCACTGTCTCTGCCCAGGAAATGCTGGGCGAGGTGATGGAGCAGCAGCAGGGGGACCGGGTCAAGGATCTGGCCACCGTTTCCGGCGTGCGTCCCAACCAGTTGACCGGCTATGGCCTGGTGGTGGGGCTGGATGGTACCGGGGATCAGACCTCCCAGACGCCGTTCACGGTACAGAGTGTGAAGAACATGCTCTCTTCCTACGGGATCGAGATTCCTCCCAATGCCAACCCGCAGTTGCGTAATGTGGCGGCTGTCTCGCTAACGGCTGAACTGCCACCCTTCGCCAAGCCGGGCCAGGAGATTGATGTGACCGTCTCATCCCTGGGCAATGCCGACAGCTTGCGGGGCGGAACCCTGGTGATGGCCCCCTTGGTGGGTGCGGATGGCCAAGTTTACGGCATGGCCCAGGGTAATGTAATTGTGAGCGGCTTCGGTGCGGAAGGCCGGGACGGCTCCCGGGTGACGGTCAATGTGCCCAGCTCTGGCCGGGTGCCCAACGGAGCCACGGTGGAACGGGAAGTTCCCAATGACTTTGCCGAGCAGGAGTTCATCACCCTCAATCTCAATCGTTCGGATTTCACCACCGCCCATCGCCTGACCGAGACCATCAACGAGAATTTTGGCGACAATACCGCTCTGCCCCTGGATTCCACCTCGGTACGGATCGAGGCCCCGGCGGATCCGCAACAGCGGATTGCCTTTGTTTCCGTGCTGGAGAACCTGCGGGTTGAACCCGGTAGTGGCCCGGCGCGGGTGATCGTCAACTCCCGGACCGGCACGGTGGTGATTGGTGCCAATGTCAGCGTGGGTCCGGCGGCCGTCAGCCATGGTTCTCTGACCGTACGGATCACTGAGCGACCCTTCGTGGTCCAGCCGTCGCCCTTTGCTGAAGGGGAGACCATTGTGGTGCCGCGGACCGAGATCGAAATCGAGGAGCCGGAGGATGCCAGCATGTTTCTCTTTGATCCTGGCGTCGGTCTGGATCAGATCGTGGAAGCCGTCAATGAAGTGGGGGCCGCCCCGGGGGATCTGGTGGCGATTCTGGAGGCCCTGGACCGGGCCGGGGCCCTGCGGGCCCAACTGGTAGTCATCTAGGGGCGCGCGGCCATGGTCTCTGGCGAACAGCCGATATTCACCGATCTGCAGGGCCTGGAGAAGCTGCGGGGCATGGCCCGGCGGGATGATCCGGAAGCCCTGCAGGCGGTCGCCCAGCAGTTCGAGTCCCTGTTCACCCACATGATGCTGCAGAGCATGCGCTCGGCTGGTTTCGGCGACGATCTGACCGGCGGCAATGAAATGGAATTCTATCGTGACATGTTTGATCAGCAGATCGCGGTGGAAATGTCCCAGGGTGAAGGGCTGGGCCTGGCGGACATGATTGTTCGGGATCTGGGCGGCGACCCAGGGGCCCCGGCGGGCATGCGTCCCGGCGAGAGCAGTGTCGAGGCCCTGCGTCGGCGGGCCATTCCTGTCCGGGAGACCGGAGAATCCGTACCCCGGCTGGACGAGTCCACCGGCCCCGGGCAGGGAGCTGCCGCCAATGGCGCCAGTGCCGAGTCGGATGAGGATTTCGAGCCCAATGGTCCCCGGGAATTTCTGGAGCGGCTGATGCCCGCCGCCCGTGGTGCCGCCCGCCGTCTGGGTGTCGAGCCACAACTGGTGCTGGCCCAGGCGGCGCTTGAGACCGGCTGGGGGCAGCACATGATCCGGGACGGCGAAGGCCGCAACAGTTTCAACCTCTTTGGCATCAAGGCCAGCCGTGACTGGGAGGGTCCGGAAGTCACCGTGCCCACCCTGGAATTCGAGGAGGGCCTGCCGGTGCGCCGGCATGATCAATTCCGTGCCTATCAGTCCCCGGAAGACTCCCTGGAAGACTATGTTCGTCTGCTGGAGACCTCGCCCCGTTACCAGCAGGCCCTGGGGCAGGGCGATGATGCCGCTGCTTTCGGCCAGGCCCTGCAGGCGGGGGGCTATGCTACCGATCCCCAGTACGCGGAGAAGATCCAGCGGGTGGCCGAGAGTGCGCCCATGCAGGACCTGCTGAATGGTTCCCAGGGCAATGATTTCCGGGGACAGCAGGATTCCGGGACCGACGGGCTAAAGAATATGCCCTTCCGGCCGTATGAATAAGTATGCGTTGCGCCGCAATGCGCCGAGGTGATCGCCCATGAGTCTGCTCAATAACAGTGTGTCCGGTCTGCTGGCTGCCCAGCGGCAATTGACCACCACCGGCCATAACATCAACAACGTCAATACCGAGGGCTATAGCCGCCAACGGGTTGATCAGAGTACCCGGCCTCCCATGGGATTCGGGGATGGCTTTGTGGGCCAGGGCACCCAGGTTTCGGGTATCAACCGCCTGTATGACCAGTTCCTGGGAGACCAGCTCCAGAACGCCACCTCCGCCCATGCCGAGCTGGAGTCCTTCACCAATCTGGCCCAGCGGGTGGATAACCTTCTGGCCGACGCCGACGCCGGTCTGACGCCCAGCCTGCAGAACTTTTTCAATGCGGTTCAGGATGTGGCTGATGATCCCTCATCCATCTCCGCCCGGCAGGTTCTTTTGAGCGAGGCCGAAGCGCTGGTCAACCGATTCGACACCATCGATCAGCGCATGAGCGACCTGGAAAGCGAGATCAATAGCGAGATCCGCAATTCCGTGGAAGAGATCAACGGCCTGACCGATTCCATCGCCCGCCTAAATCAGCAGATCGGTGATGCGGTGGGCCAGGGGCGTGGGCAACCCAATGACCTGCTGGATCAGCGGGACCAGAAGCTCCAGGAATTGAGCGAGCTGATCAAGATCGAGAAAGTGAGCCAGGACGATGGTTCGGTGAATGTCTTTGTGGGCAACGGGACCAATCTGGTGATCGGCAATGAGCCCTATCAGCTGGAAGCCCGGCGGAATGACTTTGACCCTTCCCGCCTGGAAGTGGCGCGGGCAGGCCAGCCGGAGCCGGGCAATCTAAGTACCACGCTGGAAGGCGGCTCCCTGGGCGGGATTATGGGGTTCCGCGAGGATGTACTTGATCCCACCCTCAACCAGCTGGGCAAGATTGCCCATGGACTCACCGAGTCCTTCAATGAAGTGCATGCCGAGGGCATTGACCTGAGAGGGGAGTTTGGCGAAGCATTCTTCTCGGTGCCGGATCCCCAAGCCCGCCCCCGCCGTGGCAATGAAGGTGATGCCGAGATTCAGGCGACCGTTAGCAGTGCCCAGGAGCTGAGTGGCGGTGATTACCGGCTGCGCTTTGTGGGCGGTGATTGGCAGATCAACCGGGCCGATACCGGCGAGGAAGTGGACTTTGATGGCGACGGCAGCCCTGGTGATCCCTTCACCTTTGACGGGCTGGAAGTGGTGGTGGACGGCACCCCTGAAGACGGGGACGCCTTTGAGATTCAACCTACTCGTGCTGCTGGCGGCGGTCTGGAGCGGGTGATTGATGATCCCCGTTCCGTGGCTGCGGCTGCCCCCATTATTGGCGGCGCCGATGGGGATAATCTGGGCAGCGGCACCATTACCCTCGGGGAAGTGGTGGATGTGGATGACCCGGATCTCATGGAGACCGTGGAAATCGAGTTCCTCGATGAGGACACCTTTGAAATCAATGGCGATACCTTCACCTATGAAGCCGGCGAGCCCATCGAATACAACGGCTGGCAAGTGAGCATTTCCGGTCAGCCCGAGGCCGGGGATACCTTTACTGTCCAGGCCAACAGCGGCGGCAGCGGTGATAACCGCAATGCCAACCGCCTGGCGGATTTGGTGGATGAAGGGGTGATGGATGGTGGTCAGACCTCGCTTCAGGATGGGGTGGGGGAATTGGTGGCGGATGTGGCCACCAAGACGTCCCAGGCCCAGACCAACCGGGATGCCCAGTCCACCCTGAAGAGCCAGGCCCGGGAATCCCTGGAGTCCGTCTCCGGCGTGAATCTGGACGAAGAGGCAGCCAATCTCATGAAATTCCAGCAGGCCTATCAGGCCTCGGCGCAATCCATTCGGGTGGCTGACACCATCTTCCAGTCATTGATCAACGCGGTGGGGAGGTAAAAGCCCATGAGAGTCTCCACCACCTGGTTTAATCTCAATGCCACCCAGCAGATGCAGAATCAGCAGGGGCAGCTGGCCAAGACCCAGGAACAGGCCGCCAGTGGCAAGCGCATCGTGCGGCCTTCGGATGACCCCATTGGTTCGGTCCAGGCGCTGGAGCTGGGACGTGCTCTGCAGAAAACCGATCAATATGATCGCAATGCGACCATGGCCCAGAACCGCCTTCAGACCCAGGAAAGTATTCTGGACGAGGCCGGCAATATCATGCAGCGTGTCCGCGAGCTGACCGTGCAGGGTGCCAATGGCTCCCAAGATAATGACAGCCGCAGTTTCATTGCAGCCGAGCTCAAGGAGCTGCGCTCGGCCCTGGTGGACATGGCCAATACCAAAGATGCCAGCGACAACTTTATCTTTGCCGGTTTCCAGGGCGATACTCAACCCTTCTCACCCACCAGTGACGGTGTGGTGTACAACGGCGACTCGGGCCAGCGCACCCTGCAGATCGGGCCCAACCGGACCGTGACCGACGGCAATCCCGGCGCCGAGGTCTTCATGAACATCCGTGAAGGCAATGGCACCTTCAAGGCCGAGGCGGGCGCGGCCAATGAAGGTAGCGGGGTGATCAAGAACACCAGCGTGCGGGATCTCCAGCAGTGGACAGGTGATACCTACGAGATCGAAATCCTGGCCGATGGCGAGTACGAGGTCCGCGATTCCGACGGTACGGTGGTGGAGAGCGGCGAGTTTCAGCCCGGCGAGACCATCCAGTTTTCCGGTATTGAGTTGACCATCGACGGGACACCGGAGGAAGGCGACCAGTTCGAGGTTTCTCCCAGCCAAAACAGCAGTGTCTTCAATACCCTGGATCGCCTGATCGATGCCTTTGATAGCCCGGTTAGCAATTCCCGGGATCGGACGCAGCAGCTGAACGAGGTTAATCGCTCACTGGATGATATTGATCAGGGTGTGGCCCAAATGCTGGAAGTCCGCGCCGAGACCGGTGCACGCTTGAAGGCCATCGATGACCAGGTGGCGGTGAATGACGGCAGCCGCCTGGACCTTGAGACCACCAAATCCGGCATTGAAGACCTGGATTATGCCGAGGCCATCACCCGTCTCAATCAACAGCAGGTGGGACTGCAGGCGGCTCAGCAAGCCTATGTGAGAACCCAGGGGCTGAGTCTCTTTAACTTTATGTAGGGATCCGCAGTTGGACCGGTGAGCATCGGTCAGACGCCGTCTCTGGCGCTGCTCCGGCGTTACTTCGGCCATCCCTGGCCTTCGCCCTTCGGGCCTGCAAGCGGAGCTTGCAGTTCAAATGCGTTCCAGACGCATTTGTACCGCTCTTGCCCGTAGCGCTGCTACTGTGCGGCGGGCGGTGCCTTGGATCAGGCCAAGGGCAGCCTCTGACCATCACCTCCCGGCCCGACTGCGGAGGACCAGTTCCGCCGAGAATAGGCTGTGGGAGGGGCATTCCTGCCCCGACTGGATGTTTTATCTACTCCTGACCGTTAATCGGGGTCGATTCACCGTTCGTCGGTGCTGACCAAAAAAATCGCCCGATCCCTAAAGTCTCCCCCTGAAGCGCCGTTAAGCCTCCTGACAGCGCCGCGAATGTCCGCTTCACCCAGGGGACCCGGCGTTGGGCATGAAGCCCGGGATGGACCCGGAGCACTTCAGACAACGGTAAATATCAGGAGAGTGCATCATGAGCATGGGTACGGTGATCAACACCAACATCATGTCGCTCAACGCCCAGCGGAACCTGGGGTCTTCTCAGGGACAGCTGGCGACTTCGCTTGAGCGTCTTTCTTCCGGCCTGCGCATTAACAGCGCGCGGGACGATGCGGCCGGTCTGGCCATTTCCGAGCGTTTTACGGCACAGATCAACGGCCAGAACCAGGCGGTTCGTAACGCCAATGACGGCATTTCCTTCTCCCAGACCGCCGAAGGCGCCCTGGATGAAGTCTCCAACCTGCTGCAGCGGGTGCGTGAGCTGGCCGTGCAGTCGGCCAACGACACCAACTCCGCATCCGATCGCCGGGCCCTGAACGAAGAGGTCCAGCAGGCCGTGCAGGAAGTGCAGCGGATTGCCACCTCCACCCAGTTCAACGACCAGAATGTGCTGGATGGTTCACTGGAAGACCTGGTGTTCCAGGTGGGTGCCAACCGGGGCCAGACCATCAGCGTGGCGGGTGTGGATGCCCGTAGTTCCGAGCTGGGTGCCACAGTTGGTGATGGTTTCGCAATCACTGCCAGTGAGTTTGCCACGGGTGGCGCCCTTGCCGGTCTGGACGGGGATTCTCTCGCCATTAACGGTGAGGAGATCGATCTCAGCGGCATTGACAGCATTGGTGGCGTGATCACCGAGATCAACAACGCCTTTGCCGATACCAATGTGCAGGCCGCGCGCGCCGAACAGGCTGTGGTGGAAGTGGATGACTTTGCCGCGGGGAGTGGCGGTACGCTGACCCTCAATGGTGCTAATATCGATATCGATGCCGGTATGTCAACTGGCGATTTTGTCAACGCGATCAATGACGAGCGTGGGCAAAGTGGGGTCGCTGCGGTGGAAAACACCGCCGGTAATATTGTCCTGACTGCCTCCGAAGACATTGCCTTCTCCATCGAATCGGATGGCACTGGTGATGTTGAATTTGGTGGTCTGACTGACGAAGGTAGTGACAGCTTCCTGCGCGGTATCGAGCTTTCCACCGATGTGGGCGAGTCCATCACTGTAACGGGTGATGAGATTGCAGAGCTGGGCATTGATTTCGAAAACAACCCGGATCAGCTGGGTGACTTCGCGGCGGCCGATGCCTCCGTGCTGACTCGCGCGGATGCCGATTCAGCCATTCGGACCATGGACTTTGCTATCCAGCAGGTCTCCGGTCTGCGTTCCGAGCTGGGTGCGGTCCAGAACCGTTTCGAGGCTACCATCGCCAACCTGCAGGTGGGTTCGGAGAATCTCTCCGCTGCCCGCTCCCGGATCCAGGACACGGACTTTGCTCAGGAAACCGCTGAGCTGACCCGTGCCCAGATCCTGCAGCAGGCCGGTACCTCGATTCTGTCGCAGGCCAATGCCGTCCCGCAGACGGTGCTGGGTCTGCTGCAGTAAGCGGCAACCGGAAAGCTGCATGACAGGCCCGAATAATCGGGGTCTGGTGGAAGCGGGCAGGGCCCTGAAGCCCTGTCCGCTTTCGCGCGTTCTGGAGACAGGACGGCAACAATAAAGAGGGGAGGGGCCGCTCCGGCCCGCATCGGGCCCACGGGGTGGGCCAAATGGAGGAAAATCGCCATGTCTTACGAAATCAGTGGCATGAGTTTGGGCGTTGAGAGCGGCAAGGCCTTGCCGCGGAACGAGGCAAGATCGGGCCGGTCGGAAGCAGAAGGGACTGCTCGCCCGGAGCCCCAGCGGCTTGAAGCCCAGTCTTTGAAAGTTGCAGATCCGGCCGTTGATGGGCGAGCGCTGGAAGCCCTGGCTGAGCGGGCGGCTGAAGAGCTGAGCGATGCCATGGAGTCTGCCCAGCCCTATTTTCGGCCCGACCTGGAATTCAAAGTGGATGAAACCTCGGGCAGAACCGTGATTACGGTCTATCATCCAGAGACGGAAGAAGTGATTCGCCAGATCCCCCCGGAAGAGGCTATGCGCTTGGCACAGATATTGCGAGAATCCGGGGAAAATGGCGATTTCAGCGAATTGAGTCTGATTCAGGCCAAGGCCTGAGGGGCCGGCATTCCGGCCAGGCAGTTTAAGCCCTGAGTGGCGAGGAGGACAGCATGTCCATTATTAGTGCGCAAGGGATCGGTTCCGGTCTGGATATCAATGACATCGTCAGCCAGCTGGTGGAGGCCGAGCGTGCCCCCGCCCAGCGCCGGATCGATCGCGGTGTGGAACGCGCCGAAGAACAGATTTCGGCCATCGGACAGCTCAAGAATGTGATGTCCGAGTTGCGGGACGGCATGTCTTCCCTGCGGGATGCCTCCGCCTTTCGCAACCGGGAAGCCACATCCACCAATGAGGAGGTGTTTTCCGCCTCCGCGACCCGCCAGGCCTCGGAGGGTAATTACTCCGTGCAGGTAGAGCAGCTGGCCCGGGCCCAGAGTCTGGCCAGTGATGCCTTTGACGATGCTGATACCCATGTAGGTACCGGTACCCTCAGTATCACGGCGGGTAATAGCAGCTTCGATGTAGATATCGATGAGAACAACAATAGCCTTGCCCAGGTTCGTGATGCCATTAATGAAGCTGCCAATGGCGAGGGACTGTCGGCCAGCATCATCAATACCAGTGAAGGGGCTCGCCTGGTGCTCAATAGCCGGGACACCGGTGAGGAAAACGCAATCACCATTGAAGCCTCTGGTGGAGATGGTGGCCTGGAAGCGCTGGCTTTCGATCCCGAAGACCTGGATGAGGAGGGCAATAACACCGCGGGTGGCTTAAACCAGACTCAGGCCGCTCAGGATGCCGAAGTCTTTATCAATGGGTTTGCCCACAGCAGTGCCAACAATCAGATTGACGGGGTGATTGATGGGGTGACCATTGATCTCAACAGCGCCAACCCGGGCCAACTGGAAACCCTGGAGGTTAGCCAGGACCGGGAATCGGCCCGGGAGGCGGTCAATGAATTCGTGGAACGCTTCAATGGCTTTATCGGGGCAGTCAATCAACTGACGGCTTATGATTCCGAGACCGGTGAAGCCGGGCCGCTTCAGGGGGATTCGTCCACCCGCCGGATCGTCAGCCAGCTTCGTAATGAATTGAATACCCAGGTGGATGGGGTCGATGGCCCGTTCTCCACCTTGGCCGAGATCGGCATCATTACCCGCAGCGATGGCACATTGGAAGTGGACAATGAACGCCTGGATTCGGCCATGAATGACAATTTCGATGCCGTGGGCCGCTTATTCGGTGGGGAGGACGGCCTGGCCCGGCGCATGGATAACCTGGCCGGTGAATACACCCGCTTCGGTGGACTGCTGGATGGCCGGCAGGATGGCCTGCAGGATCGCCTGGATAATCTGGGCAGCCAGCAGGAGCGCCTGGAGCGCCGCATGGAGAGTGTGGAGGCTCGGTACACTTCCCAGTTTGCTGCCATGGATTCCCTGGTGGCCAATCTGCGCAGCCAGGGGGATTTCCTCACCGAGCAGCTGGCCAATGTGCCCACGCCGGGACAAAACTGAATCGAGAACAGGACCCTGTCCTGGGAGTGAATGAATGTATAAGCCAAATCGGACTGCCGCCCTCAATGCCTACCAGGAAGTGGGGGTTCGCTCCGGCCTGGATGAGGCCAATCCTCATCGACTGATCCAGATGCTGATGGAAGGTGCCCTGGATCGCATTGCCCAGGCCCGGGGACATATGGAACGCAAGGAGATTGGCCCCAAAGGTGAGCAGGTTAGCCGGGCCATCAATATCATTGAGGGACTGCGGGTCTGTCTCGATCCGAGCCAATCCCAGGAACTGGCCGAGCGGCTGGAACAGCTCTACGACTACATGGGGCGGCGGCTGGTGGAAGCCAATCTGCACAACGATCCGGAAATCCTGGAGGAGGTCAGCCGCCTGCTCAAGGAAATCAAGTCCGGTTGGGATGCCATTCCGGCGGAAGCCGTTCAGCAGGCGGTGGAACAGACCCAGACGAACGAATCGGTGTCCACCTGATGTTTCCGGCAATGGACCCTCACTGGATTGATGCCCTGCCGGCCGATAAACGGGAAGTGCTGTCCCGGATTGAGTCTCTTCATACTGCGTTAATGGAGGCGGCGGAAAGCGGGGATTGGGTTCGCACGGCGGAGCTGGAACGGGAACGGGCTACCTGTTTGCAGGCCCTTTATGCGAATGTGCAGGATCTGGACCCTGATACCGGTGAATGTCTGGCACGAATCACGGAACAACTGATTCGTGGAGACCGGGCACTGATGAACAAGGTTGAACGGGAGCGCAGCCGCCTGGGGGATGAGCTCGGCCATTTGCGACGGGGACAGAAGGCCGTGAATGCCTATACGGATCATGCCAGACGCTGAAATCATCAGCCATTGACAGGCGGGAGAGCCCATTGAATATCGCCACGTTTTTCTCGGACCGGGTCAACTTCAGAACGGAGTTGCCGCTGCAATGGCGACCCAGCCAGGCGCCTCTGGATGAAGGGCAGTTGGCTTCCCTCAATGAGCAGAATCTGGCCCTCCTGCGTGCCGTTAGTGCCCTGGAAGAGCGTCACAGCGATTCCCCTGAAAGCCATCAACTACCCCTGCCGGAAGTCCAGCGCCTGGAAGCCAAGCTGGATCTCATTCTGACCCTGGTGGGTCAGATTCGCGCCGCCTCGGACATTATTCCTCCCAGTGTCACCGCGGAACTGTCCGCTGCGGGCCTTGCCTGGTGGCCCCGTGAAGATAAAACGCCGGCGGTGAACGAAACCGGAGTGGTGGAGGTGTCGCTGGCCACATATGCCGCCCAGCCCCTGGTATTGCCAGGAAAGGTGTCTGCGCATGCGGACTGGGATGGCGGTCCCGCTGTCCTGGTGATCTTTGAGGGAATCAATGAAGTGGTGGCGGATGCCCTTGAGAAGTTTGTTTTCCGGCACCATCGCCGGGCCATTGCCGGTAGCCGCGGACAGACAGGATAATATCTAGAGGTCCATTCGTCTGGTTCGGCCATGGAATGGTAATAGGCGCTTATGGATCCATCTCGGTTTCTGACAGAACCTGCCGCATGCTTTCCTGCATGGGCGTCAGCCATTCGCGATAGGGCTTGGCAATGCCGATAAACCGGTCATCCGGCCGGTGACCGGCCATGGCATCACCGGCGACGGTGGTGCGAGTGGGGGCCTGGTTTGCCAAGGCACAGTCGGGATGCCAGTCCAAACCGAGAAACGCCAGGCATGCCTGGATGACGGATTCGGCCTCGTCGCCGGTGATCGCCTCGTAACTTACCCGCATGGCCCGGTCCCCGAAAGCTTTCTGCCAGAAAGCACTTAGACGCTGGACCTCTCCAAGGTATATTCCCAAATCCTCCAGGCCCAATTGTCCCGTGCCGATGTGGGGCATGTGGGTGGCATAGTTGGAGAAACCCAGGTCCAGCGGGTCCCGGTCCACGAAGATGAAGCGACTTTCCGGGATGCTGGCCCACATATAACCCAGGGCAGCCAGGTTGGCCGGGTTGGTGTCGGTGACAAAGTGTACACCCGCCCCCTGCTGCTGCAGGGTGCGTTGATAGGGGCCGGCGGATTTCAATCGTGTCTCCAGCGGTAGTGTCGCCAGCAAGTGGTTGCGGTCCTGGCCCGTCTGCTGCTCGACTTGTCCGAGAAGGGTCTCGAAAGGAATCTGTTCCCGGCCGGCGCGGATCTCCGGGTGACAGGTCAGGAGTGATTCCAGCAGTGTCTTGCCGCTTCTGGGGGCGCCTATAATCATGAGTAAGCGACTCATGGACGCTCTGGGCGTGATTGACGGGTCCTGCTGGAGGACCTTGAGCGGGAAATTCTTGGTAATGGAATGGACCCGCTTCCGATAGCTGTCGGGATTGAAAGGCGTCCGGTGGGAGGCGCTGCGTGCCAGACGGTTGCCATCGCCGAAGGCGTGAAAAGCCGCGGCATGTTCGCCTTGCTGGTGCAGGATATCCCCGATACAGAACTTGAGCTTTGCGGTCAGGCTCGGACTATTCTCCTTCAGCTCAAGTAGCGGGCTGAGCCGCGACACAAGGTTCGGGTAGTCCAGTGCGAGACCGTAACCGGCCACGGCCACCAGCAGGGAGGGGGATTCACGTCTCTCATCCAGGGTCTTAATCGTCAATGTTTCGGCTTCTTCACGTCTCCCGGATCCGGCCAGGGCCTCAATGCGCAAGGCTCGTGACGTGGCTGTATCCGGCTCGTGCATCGTCGCCAGTACCGACAGTGCCTCTTGGTGATCGCCAATCTCCACCAGTCCCCGGGCAAGGAGGCGACGACTGGCGTCGCTTGGGTCAAGCTCAAGGGCACGCCGAAAGCAGGCATTGGCGGCCTCTTTCTTTCCGAACTCCAGCAGCGTTGCCCCGAGCAGGCGGTGACAGGCCCCGAACCCGGGGTAGGCTTGAATAATCCGGTGGGCCTCGTCCAACGCGGTGTGCAGTTTGCCGTCGGTGAGCAGCTGGTTGGTCTGGCTGATTTCCTTGTTGATGGCATTGATTCTGCTATCTGACACCTGCTTATTGCTCATGGCTGCTTCCCAGGCCGAATGCGTTGTTGACGGATTTGTACGTGGGCCATTTCAAAATGCAATTTCTGGACCAGCTATATGATACGGCAATCGGTTCGCCGGGCTTGCCACCTGAGCGATTTCTGTCGTCTTTAGGCCCAGTGTCAGGGGCAAAACAGCCCGATGTTGGGTCAGTGGTGTCAAAACCCCGGCTGGTGGTCGCCTTTTTTGCAGCGTTATGTCATCTCATATGGCAAAATCCCATCATGTGACATATTCTCGACGTGTACCGCGTTAATAATAAAGCATTGAGGGGAGCCCGCCCGATGATCGAATCCCGGATTCTGGTCCTTGAGAAGAACCGTGATCGTGCCCGTGCCCTGGAAGCGGTACTGGGGGCCCTGGATCTGCCGCCCCAAGTCCTGAGTGAAGACCTGTCCGCCAAGCTGGACCCCGATGGTCGCTGGCATGCGGTGGTGGTGGGGGAGCTACCCGCTGACACGGGCGTGGAGTCGCTTCATCGACTGGGTAAGCGGGTGCCGCTGGTGGCGCTAACCGAGGAAGCAGGCGGGGTATATACTGATGGGCTGAGTGATCATGTCTGCTGTGAGCTGAATTACCCGGTCAAGCATGCCGAGCTGACTGAAGCCCTGCGGCGGGTGGAGGAGTTTCAGGATGCCCTGTCCCGGCGGAAAGCCCGTCGCCCGGCCGGGCATTCCGAGCCGATTCGTCGGGTACGCGGCCTGATCGAGCAGGTGGCCCCCTTTGACACCAATGTGATGATTCTGGGTGAATCCGGCACCGGCAAGGAAGTGGTGGCCCGGGAGATCCATGCCGCGTCCACGCGTGCCGATGCCCCCTTTGTTCCGGTCAATTGCGGTGCCATTCCCGCCGAATTGCTGGAAAGCGAGCTGTTCGGTCATGAAAAGGGGGCCTTTACCGGCGCCATCACCAGCCGTAAGGGCCGATTTGAGATTGCCGAAGGCGGCACCTTGTTTCTCGATGAGATCGGCGACATGCCCCAGCCCATGCAGGTGAAGCTGCTACGGGTGCTGCAGGAGCGGACCTTTGAACGGGTGGGCAGCAATCGCTCCATCGAGTGCGATGTGCGCATCGTGGCCGCCACCCATCAGAACCTGGAAGCCATGATTCGGGACGGTGAGTTCCGTGAGGATCTCTTCTATCGCCTCAATGTCTTTCCCATCCAAATGCCCCCCTTGCGGGAGCGAAGCCAGGACCTGCCGGAATTGGTACGCCTCATGAGCGCCAATATGCGAGACCGGGACCGACCGGGGGTTCGCCTGACTCGCCGGGCCATGGCCGCGCTGTGTGCCTATGAATGGCCAGGCAACGTGCGGGAGTTGGGCAACCTGATGGAACGGCTGGCGATTGTAAAGCCTGGCGGGGCGGTGGATTTACCCGACTTGCCGGAGCGCTATGCTGCCAATCCGGGGGATCCAGACAGTATTGACTGGGAGGATCCGGAGCCCGAGTCGGCGTCCGAGGGGGCGGGCGCCGCGGTTGACCCCATGCAGCTTCCCCACAGCGGTCTCGACCTGCGTGAACACATGGCGGAGGTGGAGCAGGGCCTGATTCGCCAGGCCCTGGAGCGTACCGAGGGGGTGGTGGCCCAGGCGGCCCGTCTACTCAAGATGCGCCGCACCACCCTGGTGGAAAAACTCCGAAAATACGGCCTACAGCCTGAGTAGATCGCCACCCGTTTAATTTGAATCTGGATGTTCAACACGGAGGACACGGAGTGTGAAATGTCCACTGGCTTATCCCGAAAAGCATTCTCCGTGCTCTCCGTGCCCCTCCGTGGTCTCCGTGTTAACTCCCCAAACGGCTGCCGCCGCATCGCCCGAAATAGCCCCCGCTGTTAAGTCAAAAAGCCGACGCGTGTCTCTTTTATCTCGGAAGTGCGCTTTTGTTTTTTGTTAAACATCTGAATTAAATAGAAAAATAACGCTGGCACGGCAATTGCTATTTCTCCGTCACAGACCCTATGTCAAAGACTCGACGGAGCAAAGCGCGTGTCGGATTCCTCTTTTGAAAGCCGGGACAAGGCGCGGATGCAGGAGCTGGAGAAGGCCTTTGAGGTCTTTACTCGCACCTCCCGCCAGTTGTCCGATTCCTATGCCGAGCTGGAAGCCCAGGTCAGTTCCCTCAGTCAGGAACTGGCCTCGGCTCGTGATGCCCGGCTACAGGAACTGGCCGAGAAGGAGCGGATCGGACGACGCCTGGAGCAGTTGTTGGAAACCCTGCCCGGTGGGGTGATCGTAATTGACGGGGAAGGGCGGGTTCGGGACGCCAATCCGGCGGCTGAATCCCTGCTGGGAAAGCCTCTGACAGAGCAGAGCTGGGAAGCGATTCGGCGCCGCGCCTTCACCGAGCAAACCCGTAGTACCGGCGAGGTGAGCCTGAGGACGGGGCGGCGGGTCTCCATTTCCCAGCGTAGCCTGGAAGCGGAGCAGGGCCGGATCGTTCTGCTCACGGATGTCTCTGAAACCCGGGCCCTGCAGGAGCTGGTGGACCGTCATCAGCGCCTGTCCGCCATGGGGGAGATGGCCGCTCGCCTGGCCCACCAGATTCGCACTCCTCTGTCGGCGGCCCTGTTGTACGCCGGGCAATTGGAGACGGGCCATCTGGGCCAGGATGCCTTGCCCCGGATCGGCGGCAAGCTGGCCGGTCGTCTCCGTCAGATAGAGGGCATGGTGGGGGACATGCTCATGTTCGCCAGCGGAGGACGTCGTGACGACGAGCGTCTGGGTGTGGATGAGCTCTTTGCCGAGGCCGGCGGGCAGGTCATGGCCCGCTGGCGTCATCAACTCAAGCTTCAGGTTCAGGGCGGACGGGGGCTGGCCATTCGCGGTAGCCGGGCGGCCGTGCTGGGGGCGCTGACCAATCTGCTTAACAATGCCGTCGAGGCGGTCCAGGGCAGTGAGTCGGAAATTGCTCATATTCGCCTTCGGGGTGAGCGTGGGGACGGGCGGAAGGTCATCATCCGCGTCCGAGATAACGGGCCGGGGGTGCCCGCCGGGATTCGAGAACAGATCTTTGAACCCTTTTATACCACCCGCCCCCAGGGCACGGGGCTAGGTCTGGCCGTGGTTCGTTCCGTGGCCGAGGCCCATAACGGCGAGCTGATGTTGGGCACCCCCCGACAGGGTGGTGCCGAATTCATTCTGGTTCTGCCTGATGCAGAAGCCGGGCGGTCGGATATCCAGGAGCAGCAATCATGAGTGATCTTCCGGTATTGGTTGTGGAGGATGATAGCGATCTACGCGAGGCCATCGTTGATACCCTGATGGCCCGCGGGCTGGAGGTGCTGGAGGCGGCCGATGGCGAGGTGGCCATCGAGGCCATGGGTCGTCAGCCCGTGGGCATGGTGGTTACCGATGTGCAAATGTCGCCTATGGATGGCCGGGCCCTGCTGGCTCATATTCGCAGTCACCACCCGGAGCTGCCGGTGGTGATGATGACGGCATACGGCACCGTGGAGCGAGCGGTGGAAGCCATGCGGGGCGGGGCCACCGACTACTTGATGAAACCTTTCGAGGCGGAAAACCTGGTGGACATGGTGGACAAGCACCGCCTCAAGCCCAGTGCAATGGGCGGGCCGGTGGCCGAGGATCCGGCCAGCCTGCGGATGCTGGAGTTGGCCGCCCGGGTGGCGGACAGCGAAGCGACCGTGCTGCTGTGCGGGGAATCGGGTACCGGCAAGGAAGTCTATGCTCGCTTTATTCACGAGCATTCCCCCCGTGCCAAGGGCCCGTTTGTGGCGATCAACTGCGCCGCTATTCCGGAAAATATGCTGGAAGCGGTGTTGTTCGGCTATGAGAAAGGCGCCTTTACCGGGGCCCAGGCGGCGCATCCGGGTAAATTCGAACAGGCCCAGGGTGGCACTCTGTTGTTGGACGAGATCTCCGAGATGGATCTGGCCCTGCAGGCGAAGCTGCTGCGGGTATTGCAGGAGCGGGAAGTGGAGCGGTTGGGTGGTCGCAAAACCATCTCCCTGGATGTCCGGGTAGTGGCCACCACCAACCGCGATCTGCTGGCCAGTGTCCGGGCCGGTGAGTTCCGTGAAGACCTCTACTATCGCCTGAATGTTTTCCCCGTACGGCTTCCCCCCTTGCGGGAACGGCCCGGGGATATTGTGCCCCTGGCCAAGCATCTGATGGAGCATCACTGTCGGGGCAAGCGGCCCTTGCCCCGCTTGAGCGAGGATTCGACACGCGCCTTACAAGCCCATACCTGGCCCGGCAATATCCGGGAGCTGGACAATGTGGTCCAACGAGCCTTGATTCTGGCCCCCGGTGACGAGATTCAGGCACAGGCACTGCATTTCGAGGCCGCCACTGACGGGCTTTCGTCAACGCCGGGTGGCAACGGGGGTGGTGTCGATGCCGCCCAGCTGCCATCGGCCGGTGGTGATATCCCGGATGGACATGCTCTGGATGATGCCCTCAAGGATCGGGAATACCGCTTGATTGTGGAGGCCCTGCGCTCGGAAGGGGGTTCTCGCAAGCACGCTGCGGCCCGCCTGGGTATCAGCCCGCGCACCCTGCGTTACAAAATGGCGCGCTTGCGGGATGCGGGCGTGGAACTGCCACGGGATCTTGGCGCAAAACTTGCTTAGCTCTACGGGGTAAAGCGGAGGTGCTTCCATGAATAACGATGTCCAGATCCAGAACGTACTGCAGCAGATGCGTCAACTGTCGGCCGAGGCCGGTCAGCCGGCTGGCCCCGTGGGTCAGGCCGAGGGCGAGGGTCCGAACTTCGGCGACATGCTCAAGGCCTCGGTGGACAAGGTCAACGAGACCCAGCAGGCGGCCGGCAATCTGGCGGATGCCTTCTCCCGGGGAGAGGATGGTGTGGAACTGACGGAAGTCATGTTGGCACTGCAGAAAGCCGATGTGAGCTTTCAGGCCATGAGCGAAGTTCGAAACCGTTTGGTTGAAGCCTATCAAGAGATCATGCGGATGCAGATCTAAGCCCGACGGCGCAAGCGGGGCAGGGACAGGTTTATGGATTCTGAGTTGAGGATGGCTTAATGGCAGCGCAGGCAGCGGACACCACAGGCAGTAATCTTCCCGCCGAGCGGGCACCGGAGCCGGCTTCCGGCGGGGCCGGTGGCAGCAATATGCAGTTGGCGGATGTCTTGCAAGGGAAATCCGGCAGGCAGCTGGGGATGGGCCTGCTGCTGGCGGCTGTGCTGGCGGTGGCGGTGGTCGTGTTTCTGTGGTCTCAGAGCCCGGATTACCGCACCCTGTACGGGGATTTGGAGCAGCGGGACAGTGCCCAGGTTGCCCAATCCCTGGATGAGGCCGGCATCAACTACCGCCTGAATCCGGCCACCGGTGCCATCGAAGTGCCCCATGACACGGTCCACCAGGCCCGTCTACATCTGGCCGCCGAAGGCCTGCCCCGGGGGGCGGGCACGGGCTTTGAGATGATGGAGGATGAGTCCGGTTTCGGGGTCAGCCAGTTCATGGAGCGGGCCCGTTATCACAGCGCCCTGCAGACTGAACTGGCGCGGACCATCAACAGCCTGGACTCGGTACAAAGTGCCCGGGTCCATCTGGCCATTCCCGAAGACAGTGTCTTCGTGCGTGATCGCCGGGAACCGTCCGCGTCGGTCTTTCTGAACCTCTATCGTGGCCGTAGCCTGAGTGAGCAGCAGGTCTCGGCCATTGTCCATATGGTGGCCTCCAGCATCACCGATATGCCCGAGCAACGGGTCACGGTGGTGGATCAGCGCGGGCGTTTGCTGTCTGACCGGGGCGATGGCCGTCGCGGCGCAGACAGCGACGAGCAGTTTGACCATGCCCGTCGACTGGAACGGGCCTATGTGGAACGGATCGAGGATATCCTTGGCCCTGTCGTGGGCAATGATCGGGTGCGCGCCCGGGTCACCGCGGATCTGGATTTCACCCGATTCGAGGAAAGCCGGGAGACCTATGATCCGGATACGATTGCCGTTCGAAGTGAGCAAGAAAGTGAAGATCCCCGGCCCGGTGCCGGCCCCCGGGGTATCCCTGGGGCCCTGACCAATCAGCCACCGGGGCTGGTCGATGAGGAGGACTTGGAGGCGGAGGCACAGGAAGCTGGGGTGCCGGCCGCCATTGCCCGTCGCATGGTTCGGAACTACGAGGTGGATCGCAGTGTCTCCCACACCGTTCAGGCTCTGGGGCAAATCCAGCGCTTGTCCGTTGCCGTGGTGGTGGATGACTGGGCGACTGAGGATGAAGAGGGTCAGCCGGTTCGCGATGCTCTGACCGAAGAGGAAATGGAGCGTCTGGAGACCTTGGTACAGGAAGCGGTGGGTTTCAATGCTGAGCGTGGTGATACCGTTAGCGTGGTGAACCAGAGCTTCATTGAACGAGATGTGACCGAGGTTGAGGAGCCGGCTTTCTGGGAACAGGGTTGGTTCCGTGAATTGATGCGGCAGTTGCTGGGGGCGGTACTGATTCTGGCCCTGATTTTCGGCGTCCTTCGCCCGGGCATGCGCAGCCTGATGGGTGGGCGCAAGCGTCAGGCCAGTCCTTCCATGGCCGATGAGCGGCAGCGCCTGGCACATTCAGAGGGAGAGGATGACCGTCAATCGGATGAATCCGAACCGGCATTCCAACTGTCCAAGCCCAAGGCCTATGATGAGAAGGTGGCCGCCGCAAAGGGCATGGTCAGCGAGGATCCCAAGCGCGTGGCGCAGGTGATCAGAAACTGGGTGAAGGAATGATGGGGCGAGGTGACGTCAATGGAAGGTGCTGAACGCGCTGCGGTATTGCTCATGAGCCTGGGCGAGAATGAGGCCGCCCAGGTGATGAAGCACATGAATGCCCGGGAGGTGCAGAAGGTGGGTGCGGCCATGGCCACGCTCAGCAACATCAGCACCGAACAGGCCAGCAGTGTGCTGGATGATTTCATCGAGGAGGCCGGTGAACAGACCTCCCTGGGCGTGGGGGCGGATGAATATCTGCGCAAGACCCTGATCAGCGCTCTGGGTGAGGACAAGGCCAACAGCCTCATGGACCGCATCGTGGTGGGGGGCAGCACCAAGGGCCTGGATGCCCTGAAATGGATGGATGCACGGGCCGTGGCTGAAGTGATCCGCCTGGAACATCCCCAGATCATTGCCATTGTCCTGTCCCATCTGGACAGTGATCAAGCGGCAGAAGTCCTGGGCCAGCTTTCCGACCGGATTCGTCCCGATGTAATCATGCGGATTGCCACCCTGGACGGTATTCAGCCGTCAGCCATAAAGGAACTGGACGCCATCATGGAGAAGCAGTTCTCCGGCAATTCCAATATCAAATCCTCCGAGGTGGGCGGCGCCAAGGTGGCCGCCGACATGCTTAACTATCTGGACAGCAGTGATGAGGAAACCATCATGGAAATGGTCCGTGAGCATGATGAAGTGCTCGGCGATCGAATCCAGGAGTTGATGTTCGTGTTCGACAACCTGTCCGATATTGACGACCGGGGGATTCAGCAACTGCTGCGGGAAGTGGCCTCCGATCAGCTCAGCACGGCCATGAAAGGGGCCTCGCCGGAGGTTCAGGACAAGATCTATCGCAATATGTCCCGCCGGGCCTCCGAGATGCTCAAGGAAGACATCGAGGCCATGGGCCCGGTGAAACTGAGTGATGTGGAATCCGCCCAGAAGGAGATTCTCGCCACCGCCCGGGCCATGGCCGATTCCGGCCGCATCAGCCTGGGTGGCAAGGGAGACGAATATGTCTGAGGGCGAGCAATGGCGGCGCTGGGAGGCCCCAACGGTGGGCGAGCGGCGCTCGCCTCGTCCAAGCCCGCGCAAGCCCACCTCCGGCAAGGGTGACTCCGCCAAGCCGGCCTCCCGCTCAGGGGATGACAAGCAGCCGGTCACGGCGGCGGAAATCGAGACTATTCAGGAGGCGGCCTATCGGGAAGCCTATGAGAAGGGCTATCAGGAAGGTTATGACAGTGGTGAAGCCGAGGTCCGGCGCCGCGCCGAAGAAGTCAGCGCCATACTCAATGCCCTCACCGAGCCACTGGACGCCGTGGATCGGGAAGTGGAGCAGGAACTCAGCGACTTGGTCTGCGTTGTCGCCCGGCAGCTGATCCGTCGTGAGTTGCGTACTGACCCCGGCCAGATCGTGGCAGTGGTACGGGAAGCCGTCAAGGCCCTGCCCAGCGGTGACCGTCAGGTTCGGGTTCAGCTGAATCCGGAGGATGCGGCACTGATTCGGGAGCTTACCGGCCCCAGCAAGGATACTCGCTGGGAACTGGCGGAAGATCCCAGCCTGAGTCGCGGGGGTTGCATTGTCTCGGACCGTAATTCCCGCGTGGATGTTCGCCTTGAACACCAGGTGGGTCGTGTATTGGCGGCCATGCTGGGTGAAGAACGCGAGGCCCCGGAGGAGCTGGGTGAATTGGCCCAGGCTGATACCTCGCCCGAGCGCCGCGAACCGGGACCTGAAGCGGATGACAGGCCCCATGACCTGGAGGATGATGGGGGCAAGGCCGGATCACCGTCGGCAGTCGCCGGGGAGGACCGGGATGAGCCTGAGCAGTGAATCCATACAAGCCGGCCGGCGCTCCCGCTGGTTGGGACGGTTGGCCCGCTATCAGGAACGGCTTTCCCGGCATGACAACGGCCCCATGGTGGAAGGGCTGCTGCGGCGGGTGGTGGGCCTGACCATTGAAGCGGTGGGTTGCCGCGCCCCGGTGGGCTCCCATTGTCTGGTGGAGACCGCCAGTGGAGACTATATTGACGCCGAGGTGGTGGGCTTTTCCGGCGACTCGGTCTATCTCATGCCCACCGGCGAACTGGCCGGCCTGGTACCCAATGCCCGAGTGATTCCCACCGGCAAGACCTCCCGGGTGCCGGTGGGTGATGCCCTGCTGGGGCGGGTGCTGGATGGCACCGGGCGGCCACTGGATAGTGGTCCGCCGCTGGAGACAGGGGAACAGGTCTCCATGACCGGGCGCATGATCAACCCCCTGGCCCGCCAGCCCATTCATGAGCCCCTGGATGTGGGGATTCGCACCATCAATTCCCTGCTCACCGTCGGTCGGGGACAACGGATGGGCCTGTTCGCCGGCAGTGGCGTGGGCAAGAGTGTGTTGCTGGGCATGATGACCCGCTTTACCGAGGCCGATGTGATCGTGGTGGGCCTGATCGGGGAGCGGGGGCGCGAGGTAAATGATTTCGTTCAGGAAACCCTGGGCGAGGAAGGCATGCGGCGGGCTGTGGTGGTAGCCACGCCGGCGGACAATCCACCCCTGATGCGTTTGCAGGGGGCCTGGTTGGCCACCCGGGTGGCCGAGCATTTTCGGGACCGGGGCCGCAAGGTTCTGCTGCTGATGGATTCTCTGACCCGTTTTGCCCAGGCCCAGCGGGAAGTGGCCCTGTCCATCGGTGAACCGCCGGCCACCAAGGGCTACCCCCCGTCGGTGTTTGCCAAGTTGCCGCAGCTGGTGGAGCGGGCGGGTAATGGTGACCGTGGCCAGGGGTCGATCACGGCCTTCTACACCGTATTGGTGGAGGGGGATGACCAAACGGACCCGGTGGCGGATTCCGCCCGGGCCATTCTGGACGGCCATGTTGTCTTGTCCCGCGCCATCGCCGAGTCCGGGATGTACCCGGCCATTGACGTGGAAGCCTCGGTCTCCCGGGCCATGACCGCGATTACCGATGATGCACAGCAAGACCTGGTTCGGCGTTTCCGTCAGTATTATTCCCTCTATCGACAGAACGAGGATCTGATCAGTGTGGGGGCCTATCGCCGGGGCAGTGATCCCCGGCTGGATGAGGCGATCAACTATTGGCCCCGTATCCAGGAATTCCTGCGCCAGTCCATGAACGAGCAGGTCTCTTTCGAAGGCAGTCTTGAAGCCTTGAAGGCTTTACTGGAAAAACCCGCGGCGGAGGCCCGTCCGGCCGGGCAGAATGTCCGTCGCGAGGGGGAGCCGAGCCGGGCCCGCCCCCAGGCGGCCCGGGCCTATTCGGGCACGGGGCAGTCCTGAGTATCGGATGACGGAGGAGTAGCTTCATGACAAGAAAAAAGAGATCCGAGCGCCTCAAGCCGGTCAGAAAACTGGCTGACAAGGGCCAGCAGGATGCCTCCCGGGAGCTTGGCCACAGTCAGCAAGCCTTGTCCGAGCAGGAGGCACGGCTCGAGCAGCTTGAAAACTACCGTGAGGAATACCGACAGATGTTCGAGGGGGAAGGCGACCGTGCCATCGATCCTCGACGTTTGCGGGACGAGCGGGCCTTTCTCTCCCGCCTGGACGAAGTGATCCGTCAGCAGCAGCAGGTGGTGGAAAACAACATGGCCGAGTATGAACGGCAGCGGGAAGGCTGGCTGCAGGCCCGTACCCGGGTCAATGCACTGGACCGGGTCAGTGATCGCTACCGCAGTCACGAAGCTCGAGAGAGCGACAAGCAGGAACAGCGGGAAATGGACGATCTGCCCAATCCCTCACGGCACCGCTGAGGTGAGTCGATCCAGCTGGCACGGAATCTGCAACATCCCCTCCAAGTACCCGTGATCCACTCCTGAATCGAGAGGCCTGAGCCGTGATCCATTCCATTTTTTCCTTGTCCGATGCCGGGGGAGTCTCCCCTTCAGAGGGTGATAACCGCCTCATGGCGCTGCTTTCGGACGATCTGGATGGTGAGGAGCTGGAAGCCTTCCAGGCATTGCTGGACGGTGCCTTTGACCAGCTTCGTCTGGAAGACGGCAGACTGGTCTTGCCCGAGAGCGGCAAGGGTTTGCCGGCGGCAGCGGAGCTGGAGGGGCTGGCGGAAGCGCTACAGTCCGGTTCTCCGCCTGAAGATGCCATGGCGGCGTTGGTTCGATTGATGCGGCTTGAAATGGCCCAGGCAGAGTCTGATGCCCCGTCGCGATCCAAGGCCTTGCCCGAGCTGTTGAATAGCCTGCGTCCTCCCGAACGTGGTCACGCCGCACTGGATTCCCGCTTGACGGAAATGCGTCCCCTGACCATGGGGGTGGCCCCGGGCCAGGGCGGTCCAGGGTTCGATCTGGGTGGGCGGGACATGATGGCTGACATGGACTGGCTCAAAAACCGGATCCAGGAGCGCTTGAGCACGCTGTTGTCGACCCAGCAGCAAGGACAGGAGCGGGGAGGCGGTGAGCCCTTGATCCGTGAAGTGGGCTCCGGAGGCCATCAGGCACAATCTGCCTCGCCCCAGCAACTGGCGGCCCTGATGTCCACCGCCTCCCAGAGTGGCGAGAGCAGCAGCATGAATCGTCTACCCCCCGTCCAGGCGCCGGTTGGGGGGCCGAACTGGGGCGACGCCCTGGGCCAGCGAATCCTCATGATGAAGGGGCAGGGTATCGATCGGGCAGAGATCAAGCTGAATCCCCCGCACCTGGGTCCGCTGGAGATCCGGGTAGCTGTCACCCAGGAACAGACCAGCCTCTTGATGTCCAGTCAGCATGCCCTGACCCGGGATGCCCTGGAGCAGGCCCTGCCCCGTTTGCGGGAAATGCTGCAGGATAAGGGTCTGGAGATGGGCGATGCCGAGGTAAGCGATGGCCGGGAGGAGCAACTGGCTCAAGAGGAAAAGGGTGACGAGCAGGCAGGAGAGCGGGACGGTGGCACCGGCCCGGGGTCATCCGCCAGCAAGGCGGGAGTGGAAACTGCTGTATTGCGGGAAGGGCAGGTCTCCCTGTTGGATGAATATGTCTGATCTCATTCCATGGTACGCCTTGGCTGCTGATTAGCCATTCTCCCGTCCATCGGTCCATTAAGTGTTCCACTTCATCGGGAGTCTGCTTTCCCCACCTCCCTTCAAGTGACAAAATCCCGTCAGGGTTTTCCCTGTCACGTCCCGGTCGAGTTCTTTTGACTGGGCATTATTCCTAAGTAATTGAAAATAAAGTTTATTTATTGATCATCTCAGGATGGCACGCCACTTGCCTCTAGACAGGCAGACGGGCCGGCATTCTGCGGCTTCCATGGGAGATTAGATCATGAAGGCATGGTTCATCGGTGGTATCGGCATCGTATTCGTTCTGCTGATCGGCTTGGGTACCGGTCTGTTTCTCGCCGGCGCCCTCAATGGCAATGGCGATGGCATTGAGACCACGCCGTTGGAAGGTGAAGACGAGGAGGAAGTTGGGCCCAGGGAGCCGGCATTGTATTACGAAATGGAGCCGGCTTTCGTGGTCAACCTGGACATGGGGCAACGGAGCCGTTATCTCCAGGTCAAGGTGGAGTTAATGGCCCGCGAGGAGGCGGTCATCAATGCCGTGGATCGGCATATGCCCCGGATTCGCAACAGCCTGCTGCTGCTCTTTGGCGAAGTGGATGCGGACAAGGTAGCTAGTCGGTCTGGTCGGGAAGCGTTGCAGGAGGAATCTCGACAGCAAATCATGCAGGTTCTGGAAGCGGAGGGCGAGCCGTCCGAGATCGAAGCGGTTTTCTTCACCAACTTCGTCATGCAGTAGCCGGGGGCCATTGTGAGCGACGTACTTTCACAGGAAGAAATCGATGCCCTCATGCATGGCGTGGAGGGCGGGGATGTGGACACCGAGGAGGAAGAGCTCGCTCCCGGTGAAACCAAGCCCTATGACTTTACTCGGGAAGATCGGATCGTCCGGGGTCGTTTGCCCACGCTGGAGATGATCAACGAGCGTTTTGCCCGTTACATCCGAATCAGCCTGTTTGACATGCTTCGGCGTTCTGCCGAGATCTCGGTCAACGGCGTGGACATGCTCAAGTTCTCCGAATATGTCCACTCCCTGTATGTCCCCACCAGCCTGAACATGGTGCGTGCCGATCCATTGCGAGGCACCGCACTGTTCATCATCGACCCCAAGCTGGTCTTTGTGATTGTTGATAACTTCTTTGGTGGGGACGGGCGTTTCTATACCAAGATTGAAGGCCGGGAATTCACACCGGCGGAGAACCGGATTATCCAGAAGTTCCTGGGCGATGTGTTCAAGGACCTCAAGGAAGCTTGGTCGCCAGTGATGGATGTTGACTTCAGCTTCATTGAATCCGAGGTCAATCCCCAGTTTGCCAATATCGTCAGTCCCAGCGAAGTGGTGGTGGTCAGCACCTTCAATATCGAATTGGAAGGGGGTAGCGGTGAGTTTCATATCACCATGCCCTATTCCATGATCGAGCCTATCAAGGACTTGTTGGACACCGGGGTGCAGAGTGACCGAGTTGAGAAGGATGAGCGCTGGACCCAGGCCTTGAAGGAAGAAATCAAGGATGCCCGGGTGGAGGTCTCGGCAGTACTGGCGGAATCGGAACTTAGCATCCGTCGTCTGATGACCATGAAGGCGGGCGATATTTTGCCCATCGAGATTCCGGATCAGGTGGTGGTGACCGCAGAAGGGGATTTGCCGCTCTTCAAGGGGCGGTTTGGTATTTCCGACGGCCGCAATGCGGTGCAGCTGGCTTCATGGGCCAAGCAGGAGAAGGATGACAGTTCCCATACCGCCCGCAAGATGCGAGACGAGGCCAAATCGAAAGATGAGGCTCCCCCGAAGGATCAGAGTGGCCAGAACAAGGGCAGCAAGAGGAAACAACGATGAGTGATGACGACAAAAAAGATGGTCTGAGCGAGGAAGAGCGACAGCAGATCGAGGAAATGGAGGCTGCCCAGCAAGAAGGTGAGGGTGCCTCAGCGGATAAGTCTGATGGCAGTAGCGTGGAGAAGGCGGAGTTTGATCACCTCAATGCAGGCTCAGGTTTGGGTGCTTCTGGTTCGGAAGACGTGAATCTGGAGATGATTCTGGATCTTAACGTCAATCTAGCCATGGAAGTAGGCCGGACCAAGATCAGTATTCGCAATTTGCTCCAGCTAAGCCAGGGTTCGGTGGTGGAACTGGATCGTTTCGCCGGCGAGCCATTGGACGTAACGGTCAATGGCACCCTGGTAGCCCACGGCGAAGTGGTGGTGGTCAATGAGAAATTCGGTATCCGTCTCACGGATGTAATCAGTCCCTCGGAACGTATCAAGAAGCTGCGGTGATCAACATGAGAGTTTTGTCTGCCAGCCTGTTCTTGATGCTGTCCGGCCCCCTTCTGGCTGAGCAGCCTCATGAATTTGAGGGAGTGTCCGGCGCCTTGAGCGTATTGCTCTCCCTGGGGGTGGTACTGGCAGTAGTATTTGCCCTGGCCTGGGCCATGCGACGCATGCATGGCTTTGCCGGTGGCCGGGACCCCAATATGACCATTATCGGGCAAATGGCCTTGTCCACCCGGGAACGACTGATGCTGGTGGAAGTGGGCGGTCAGCAGTTGTTGCTGGGGGTTAGTCCGGCGGGTATCCGTACCCTGCATGTGCTGGAAGAGCCCGTTGAAAGCAAGTCACCCGCTCAGGGGGGAGCCAGCTTCCGGTCCCGCCTGATGGAAAGCCTGGGCAAGGAGCGGGAGCAATGAACAGGCTCCGGTGGATACTGCCACTGGCCTTGATGCTCCTGCCGGGGATGGCCATGGCCCTGCCGGGCCTGCCGGCAGTGACGGTGGAGACCGGCGAGGATGGCGGTCAGACTTACTCGGTCACCCTGCAGATCCTGATTCTCATGACGGCGCTGACGGTATTGCCGGCGCTGGTCCTGATGATGACGTCTTTCACCCGTATCGTGATTGTTCTGGCGCTGCTTCGCCAGGCCATGGGCACACCACAGACACCACCCAATCAGGTGCTTATTGGCCTGGCCCTGTTCCTGAGCTTTTTCATCATGACGCCGGTGATTAATGCGGCTTATGACAATGGGGTTCAGCCTTATCTGGATGAGGAAATCAGTGCCGAGGAAGCCATTGATGCGGTGGTGGAACCCTTGAGGGAATTCATGATGGGCCAGGTGCGGGAGAATGATCTGGCCACCTTCGCCCGCATGGCTGATGAAGAATCCTTCAACGGGCCGGATGATGTGCCCATGTCCATCCTGATTCCTGCCTTTATCACCAGTGAGCTGAAAACTGCCTTTATTATCGGTTTTCTTATCTATATTCCTTTCGTGATCATCGATCTGGTTGTGGCCAGTACCCTCATGTCCATGGGCATGCTCATGCTCTCGCCCATGTTGGTATCTCTGCCGTTCAAAATCATGCTGTTCGTTCTTGTGGATGGTTGGTCTCTGGTGCTGGGGACGTTGGCCTCCAGTTTCTTTATATAGCGAGTTTCACGGGAAGCGTGTCATGAGTCCGGAATTGGCAGTCACCATTGGTCAGGAAGCATTGAAGGTTACCGCCATGGTCGCCGCGCCCCTGTTGGTCTCGGCATTGGCCATGGGTTTGCTGGTGGGGATGTTCCAGGCCGCGACCCAGATCAACGAAATGACCCTGAGTTTCATCCCCAAGCTGTTGGTGCTGGTGCTGTCCCTGGGGTTTTTCAGCTCTTGGATGCTGTCCACACTGATGGACTTCACCGTTCGACTTATCCGAAGCATTCCGCTGATTCTTGGCGGCGGTTGACGGGCCATGCTGAGTTTTACCGCAGCTGAGATCAGCGGTCTTATTGGCCAGTACTACTGGCCCTTTACCCGGATTGCGGGAATGATCATGGTGGCGCCGATCTTTGCCACTGCCTTTATTCCCATGCAGGTCCGGGTCTTGCTGGCCGTGGCCCTCACCGCGGCCGTGGCCCCCATTCTGGGGCCGGTGCCGGCCGTGGAGGTACTCAGCTTTCAGGGTCTTGTGATTACCGTTCAGCAGATACTGATTGGTGCCATGCTGGGATTCATGGTGCAGATGGTTTTTGATGCGGTAGTGATTGCCGGTCAGATCATTGCCATGAGCATGGGGCTGGGTTTCGCCTTCATGGTGGATGCTCAGCGAGGGGTATCGGTGCCCATTGTGGGTCAGTTCTTTCTGATCATGGCCACCCTGTTCTACCTGTCCATGAACGGCCATTTGATCATCATTGAAGTTCTGGTGGACAGTTTTCGAAGCATGCCCGTGGGTACTTCCGGCGTGGTACGTGATGATTTCTGGGCGGTGGCCATGTTTGGCGCTGAGATGTTCAAGGGGGCCGTCCAGATTGCTTTGCCTGCGGTGGTCGCCTTGCAGACGGTGCTGGTGGCTTTCGGTGTAATGAGTCGGGCCGCGCCCACCATGAATCTCTTTGCCGTGGGTTTTCCGGTCGCCATGACGCTGGGCTTTGTGATTCTGATGGTGGCCCTGCCGTATATGCAGCCGGCCATTATGGGCTTACTCCAGACGGCCTTTGACACCGCCCGCAATATTTTTGCCGGCGGCTGATGCGAAGGGGAGACGACCATGTCGGAACAGAAGGATACCAGCCAGGAAAAAACAGAAGAGCCGACACCGAAACGGTTACAGGACGCCAAGAAAAAGGGGCAAGTGCCCCGTTCCCGTGAATTGAGCGCCATGCTGGTGATGATGACCGGTGCCGTCTTCCTCCTCAGTTTTGGCGGCTTCATGGTGGGAAGTGTGGCGGACGTGTTACGGGAAGGACTGACGCTGGATCCGGACCAGGTTCGGGATGCCAGCGATATCCCCATCCAGTTTCGCAAGGCCGTGGTGGCGGGTATTCAGGTGGTGTTGCCCATTATGGGGGTCTTGTTTGTGGCAGCCTTGGCGGCACCCTCCTTGATTGGGGGCTGGTCATTCAGCCTGGAAAGTGTCCAGCCCAAGCTCAGCAAGATGAATCCCATTAGCGGTTTTCAGCGGATATTCGGGGTCAAGGCCCTGGTGGAACTGGCCAAGGCCATCGGCAAGTTTGGCGCGGTGGCGGTGGTGGCCGCGGTGATTTTCTGGCTGTTTCGGGACCGTTTCCTGTCCCTGGGCAATGCCCCCATGCCCCAAGGGCTGTTCGATGCCGGCAATCTGGTGGCTTTGTGTTTCCTGGCTTTCACCGCTGCTCTGATCATCGTGGCGGCCATCGATGTGCCGTTCCAGATCTGGGACAACACCCGCAAGCTCAAGATGAGCAAGCAGGAGGTCAAGGACGAGTTCAAGGAAACGGAGGGCAAGCCGGAGGTCAAGCGCAAGATTCGCGAGACCCAGCAGGAGATGTCCCGCCGCCGAATGATGGAGGAGGTGCCCAAGGCCGATGTAGTGGTCACCAACCCCAGCCATTTCGCCGTGGCGCTGCGATATCGCCCCAATCGCGCCAAGGCGCCAGTGGTGGTGGCCAAGGGCGTGGACCGCATTGCCCTGCGTATTCGCGAGATTGCCGAGGAAAATCACGTGCCTATCCTGGAAGCACCGCCGTTGGCCCGGGCCTTGCATGGGACTACGGAGTTGGGTGACGAAATCCCGGCACGTTTGTATCGCTCGGTGGCGGAAGTCTTGAGCTGGGTCTATCAGCTGCGCCGTCAGCGGGCTCGGGGTGGTCCCCGGCCGAGACGTCCCAATCCCTCCTTGGACGAGGAGGGTGACGAATAACCGACGCCATAGGTGAGAGGCACTCAAGGCATGGCAAGCACACAGTCAATGGTGACCGACGGTTTCAAGCACGCCCTGCGCTCGGGGTTGGGTGTGCCGATATTGCTGCTGGCGGTGTTGGGGATGATCATCGTCCCCCTGCCTCCCATCGCCTTGGACATGTTCTTTACCTTCAATATTGCCCTGGCACTGATTGTGGTGTTGGCGGTGATCTATATTGCTCGTCCTCTGGATCTTGGGGTGTTCCCCACGGTACTGCTGGCCGCCACTGTACTGCGGTTGGCACTGAATATTGCCTCCACCCGGGTCATCCTGCTGGAAGGGCATACCGGTACTGCCGCGGCGGGCCGGGTGATTGAGTCCTTCGGTCAGTTTGTGGTTGGCGGCAACTATGCCGTGGGCCTAGTGGTGTTCGCCATTCTTGTGATCATCAATTTTGTGGTGATCACCAAGGGGGCTACCCGGGTCTCGGAAGTGACCGCCCGCTTTACCCTGGATGCCATGCCCGGTAAGCAGATGGCCATTGATGCCGATCTCAATGCCGGTCTGTTGACCGACGAGCAGGCCCGGGACCGTCGACAGGAAATTCGGGAAGAGGCGGACTTCTATGGTTCCATGGATGGTGCTTCCAAGTTTGTCCGCGGGGATGCCATTGCCGGCATTCTGATCATGATCATCAATATCGTGGGTGGTTTGGTGATCGGCCCCGTTCAGCACGGTCTCTCCCTGGCCGAGGCCGGCCGCAATTACACCCTGCTCACCATCGGTGACGGCCTGGTGGCCCAGATTCCCGCCCTGCTGCTGTCCACTGCCGTGGCGGTGATTGTCACCCGAATGTCCCGCAGTCAGGACATGGGGCAGCAGATTCTGACCCAGCTGGTGGGCAATGGTCGGGTGCTGGCGGTGGCCTCCGGGGTATTGTTCACTCTGGGAGTGATTCCGGGCATGCCCAATCTCGCCTTTTTGAGCCTGGCGGCCATCACCGGTTTCATGGCCTGGCGAACCCAGCGCAAGGGTGAGCTGGTTGATGGTGAGCCGGTGGATGATGAGGTTCAGCCGGCCGGGGGCGCTCACCGTGACCGTGCCGGCGGTCGGACCGTGGAACCCGGCGGTGGCGGTGAAGAGCTGGGCGAGCTGGGCTGGGAGGATGTCACCCAGAACGATCTCTTGGGTCTGGAAGTGGGATATCGCCTTATCCCGCTGGTGGATCGCAAGCAGGGTGGCGAGCTGATGACCCGCATTCGCGGTGTCCGCAAGAAACTGTCCCGGGAGCTGGGTTTCCTGGTTCAATCGGTCCATATCCGGGACAACCTGGAGTTGCCTCCCAATTACTATCGCCTGACTTTGATGGGGGATCCGGTGGGCGAGGCCGAGATCCACCCGGATCGGGAAATGGCCATCAATCCGGGACAAGTGCACGGCAAGATTCAGGGTATTGAAACCACGGATCCCGCCTTCGGCCTGGAAGCGGTGTGGATCGAATCCGAGCAACGGGACAACGCCCAGACACTGGGTTACACCGTGGTGGACCCGGCCACGGTTGTGGCCACCCATCTCAGTCATGTCATCCAGAGCCATGCCCATGAGTTGCTGGGTCACGAGGAAGTCCAGAAATTGCTGGACATGCTCAAACAGACCGACAAGAGGCTGGTGGAAAGCCTGGTACCCGACATCATGCCGCTCAATCGGGTGGTCAAGGTACTTCAACGCCTGCTGGAAGAGCGCGTACCCATTCGCAACCTGCGCACCATTGCCGAGAGTCTGGCCGAGCACGGCACCCAGACTCAGGATCCCGAGGAATTGGTGGGACAGGTTCGGGTGGCCCTGGCCCGGACCATCGTTCAGGAAGTCGCCGGGACGCGGGACGAGCTGCCGGTGATTACCCTGGATCCCAAGTTGGAACAGATATTGCAAGATGCCCTACGTCAGGGCGGAACCGGGAGCATTGAGCCGGGCTTGGCCGAACGGCTCCAGCAGAGCCTGGCCGAGGCCACCGAAAAGCAGGAGAACCAGGGCGAGCCTGGCATCCTCCTGGTGGCGCCTTTGATCAGAAGTTGGTTGGCCCGTTTCCTGCGCCAGCCGGTACCGGGACTGAACGTATTGTCCTACAACGAAATACCGGATAGCCGAAAGGTCCGCCTGGTGGCTTCCATCAGTGGCGAATAAGGACGGCGAGAAGGGATAAGACCATGAAAAGGCTGAGGTATTACACCATGCAGGCTGAACCGCAAGCGGGCTGCGCTGATCGGGAGGAACAACAATGAAGATCAAGCGATTCGTGGCGCCGGATATGCGCACCGCCATCCGCCAGGTGCGGGAGGATCAGGGGCCGGATGCGGTGATCCTGTCCAACCGCAGCATCAACGGTGGTATCGAGATCATTGCCGCGGTGGATTACGACGAGGCCCTGGTCAACCATGCCATTGGCAGCAGCGCACGCTATGGCGCCGACCGGCGTGACGATGAGCCCATGAATGAAGGTCCCAATCCAAGCGGCCGTCGGAAATCCGTCGCGCCCAGTTATGCCGAGCTTGCGGCTTCCTATCATGCCGAGCCTCCGGAAGAAGAGGATGAGCGGAGCTGGCTGGCGGGGTCGGCAGAAGAGGATGAGCCATTCCAGGAGTCGCCAAGGCCGGCTTCCGTGGAGCCATCCTCTGTCAAGACGGGCGCCCGTCGTTCGCGTCCGATTCCCGACAATCCCTATGGCGGCCAGTACGAGGACGACGATTTCGACGTACCGCGGGAACGGGGGCAGGACAATGCCCGTATCGTCTGGTCCCAGGAACCCAACCTCATGGAAGTGCGCCGCGAGCTATCCAGCGTGCGCAACATGCTGCAAAGCCAGTTTTCCAATCTGGCCTGGGATCGGCTTTCCCGTGAGCGCCCTATCAAGGCTACGGTGCTTCGGGAGCTGAGCGCCATGGGCATCGAGCCGGATCTGGCCCGCCAGATCCTGGAAGAAATGCCGGCCACAGAGGATGAGCAGCAGGCTTGGCGCTTGCCTTTGGGGATGTTGGCCCGGCGTGTTCCGGTGGGAAATGATCCCATTCTGGAGAAGGGCGGGCGGATTGCCTTGGTGGGGCCCACCGGGGTGGGCAAGACCACCACCATTGCCAAGCTGGCAGCTCGTTTCGCCCTGCGCCACGGCAAGCGCCATGTGGCACTGATTTCCACCGATCACTACCGGGTAGGGGGGCAGGAGCAACTGCACAGTTACGGCCGTATACTCGGGGTACCGGTCTTTTCCGTGGATACGGCGGAAGAATTGCGTGAAACCTTGCTGGAACTGGACAATAAAAAACTGGTGCTGGTGGACTCCGCCGGCATGAGTCAGCGGGACAGTCGTATCCCGGTTCAGATGGATATGCTCCGTCGAGTCGAAGGGCAGGCCCTTTCAGTCAATCTGGTCTTGTCTGCAGACAGCCCTGCCCCGACCATGGAGGAGACGGTCCGTGCTTATGCGGATGTGGGGCTGGACGGTTGCATCCTGACCAAGCTGGACGAAGCCACCGGGTTGGGCGGCGCTTTGTCGGTGGCGGTACGCCATGCGCTGCCCATCGGCTATATCACCGATGGGCAGCGGGTGCCGGAGGATATCCAGCCGGCGCGAAGTCATCGCCTGGTGAGCCGCGCAGTGCAGCTGCAGCGACGGTGGCCTGGTCAGGTGGATGAGAATGAACTGGCCGCCCGTTTTGGCCAGGTGGCCGCCCAGACCATGGCTTGAGGCCAGGCCCCCGGGTGACAGACCCCACGATTTGGAGTATTCAATGGATCAGGCGGCAGGATTGAGACGCATGGCATCACCCAAGCCAGTACAAGTCATTGCCGTGACTTCGGGCAAGGGTGGGGTGGGAAAGACCAATATCTCGGTCAATCTGGCTACGGCCATGGGCTTGAGCGGCAAGCGGGTCTTGTTGTTTGATGCCGATTTGGGCCTGGCCAATGTGGATGTGGTCCTGGGCCTGCAGCCCAAGCGCAACCTTTCCCATGTGATCAATGGGGAATGCAGCCTGGAGGAGATCCTGCTGGAGGGGCCTGCCGGTATCAAGATTGTGCCGGCTTCCTCGGGTACCAAACAGATGGCCGAGCTCAGCGCTGCCGAGCATGCCGGGGTGATCCGGGCCTTCAGTGAGCTGAGCGACGATGTGGATGTGATGATCGTAGATACTGCCGCCGGCATCGCTGACGGGGTGGTAAGTTTTACCCAAGCGGCTCAGCACGTGATTCTGGTGGTTTGTGACGAGCCGGCATCGATTACTGATGCCTATGCCATGATCAAGGTTCTCTCCCGGGAGCATGGTGTCACCCATTTTCGAGTATTGGCGAATATGGCCCAGACCGCCCATCACGGTCGTACCTTGTTCAACAAGATTTCCAGCGTAGCCGAGCGCTTTTTGGATGTGAGCCTGGAATACATGGGGGCGGTGCCCTTTGATGAACAGCTGAGAAAGGCCGTTCAGAAGCAGGGGGCGGTGGTGGAAAATGCGCCCCGCAGCCGCTCGGCCATGGCCTTTCGCAACCTGGCGGAGGAGGCCGGTCGCTGGCCTTTGCCGCAGGGGCCCCGGGGCAATCTGGAGTTTTTTGTCGAACGGCTGTTGAATGCCGATGCCCGTGACGGGGGAGGTGGACAGATCGCATGATGGATGCCTCCTCTCGCTATCAACAGGTCCAGGGAAGCTGTGCCGACGAGCTGGTACTCAAGCATGCCGGTCTGGTCAAGCGGATCGCCTATCATCTGGCGGCCCGGTTGCCGGATAGTGTGGAGGTGAATGACCTGGTGCAGTCCGGCATGATCGGCTTGCTGGAGGCGGGGCGTCAGTATAGTGATCAGCATGGGGCCAGCTTCGAGACATATGCTGGAATTCGTATTCGGGGCGCCATGCTGGATGAGATTCGCAAGACCGATTGGACGCCACGCTCGGTGCACCGGGCCTATCGGGAAATCAACGAAAAGATACGCCAGATCGAGAATGAGACCGGGCGTGACGCGCGGGATTCGGAAGTGGCAAAAGCGGCCGGGTTGACCATGGAGGAATACCACCGTGTCATGCAGGATGCAGTGAGCTGTCGTTTGTTCAGCCTGGATGAGTTGCAGTCGGATCATGACGACAACCTGCCCGGCTCGCTGGATCAGGATCAGGATAGCCCGCTTCGCCGGGTGGAATCGGTGGATTTCAGGCAGGGGTTGGCCGATACCATTGATGGTCTGCCGGAAAAGGAACGGTTGGTGATGTCCTTGTACTATGAACAGGAATTGAACCTGCGGGAGATCGGCGAGGTATTGGGCGTGAGTGAATCCCGGGTCTGTCAGATCCATGGCAAGGCACTTACCCGTACCCGTGCCAGAATGGATGAGTGGCTGGATTAAGTATTGAGGCCCGCAATCGGGTCACCTGGAGAATCGTCGGGAGGTTGGTTTGGACAAGAATATGAAGATTCTGGTGGTGGATGATTTTTCCACCATGCGGCGGATTATCAAGAATCTGCTCAGGGACCTGGGTTTCAATAACACCCAGGAAGCGGATGATGGCAAGACGGCCCTGCCCATGCTCAAGAATGGTGACTTCGATTTCGTGGTCACTGACTGGAACATGCCTGGCATGACGGGGCTGGACCTGCTCAAGGAGATCCGCGCTGACGACAAGCTGCAGTCCACGCCGGTGTTGATGGTGACGGCCGAAGCCAAGCGGGATCAGATCGTGGAAGCCGCACAGTGTGGTGTCAATGGCTATATCATTAAGCCCTTCACCGCCGCCACCCTGAAGGAAAAGATTGAAAAGATCTTCGAGCGGCTGGATGCCTGATACCGGGCTGGACACACTGGATACGGGAAGGAGGGGCAATGGCGTTCGAAGAACAGGCCAGGGCTGATGATTACAAACAGCGGCTGGAGAGCATGCTCCAGGCGCTGGAAGCCGGCGACGAAGAGACATTCAACCAGGAGCTGGACGGCCTGACCCATATTCGGGAAAAGGAGCTGTTCGTGGAGGTGGGGAAACTCACACGAGAACTTCACGAGGCGCTCAAGGGCTTTCGTATGGACTTTCGTCTGGCGGAACTGACCGAGAAGGAAATGCCTGATGCCCGGGACCGGCTGCTTTATGTCGTGGAGATGACGGAGAAGGCCGCCCATACGACCCTGGAAACGGTGGAAAGGTTGTTACCCAAAGCCGAGCAGATGGCCAGCGAGGCCGATTCCCTGGGACATTCTTGGAAGCGTTTTATGGATCGGGACATGGACGCGCAGGAGTTTCGGGATTTGGCCCACAGGCTCAACGATTTCCTGCAGCAGGTGAACCAGGAAGGTGAAGGACTGCGCTCCGGTCTCACCGAGATTCTCATGGCTCAGGAGTATCAGGACATCACCGGCCAGATCATCGGCCGGGTGATTCGTATGGTCCAGGAGCTGGAAGCCGGCATGGTGGATCTTTTGCGGGTGGCCGGTGGAAAACGGCTCAAGTCCGAGGAGGATGCGGCCGATAAGGAACAAGAGAAGGAACGCAGGGACGGCAATCTAGGTACCGGGCCGGCCACGCCCACCGATCAGGGGGGCGGAGAGGTGGCCCAGGGCCAGGATGAGGTTGACGACCTGCTTTCCAGTCTGGGTTTCTGATGCCCCGGTAAGGCATCCCGGGACAGTGCCCTGCAGGGGGATGATCGCCCCGGTCCCCGTTTCCATAATGCAGGGCGGATGTGAGTGGAGGGCAGCATGAGCTTTGATGGTGACCAGGAGCTGTTGGCGGATTTTCTGGTGGAAGCGGGCGAGATCCTGGATGAGCTGGGCGAGCAGCTTGTGGAGCTGGAACAGTCCCCGGACGATCGTGATCTGCTCAACACCATTTTTCGCGGCTTCCATACCATCAAGGGCGGTGGCAGTTTTCTCGGGCTTCGTGAAATGGTGGATCTGTGCCACAGCGCCGAGGATGTCTTCGATGTGCTGCGCGAGGGCCGTATAAAGATCAGCCAAGGCTTGATGGATGATGCTCTGACCACGCTGGATTGGCTGCAGACTATGTTTGGCGAGCTCCGGAAAGGGCAAGCCCTGTCGCAGCCGCCCCAATCCCTGATTGATTCCCTGCGTTCCCGCATAGAGAGCGATGCTCCCCAGGAAGCCGGCGCCGCTCCGGCCGAGCCCTCCCAGGCTCAGCCGGAACCGACGCAGGAGCCGCCGCCTTCCGATCGGGATGCCACCGATGATGAATTCGAGGCCATGCTCTCTGGCGCGCCCGCTGGCCGTGGTGGCGCCCAAAGTTCATCCACCGCATCGGGCGATGATGAAATCGACGAGGCTGAGTTCGACCGACTGCTGGACGAATTGCATGGTCCGGGCAAGGCGCCCGAGACGGCTGACAAGCCAGCCGAGAAGACGTCGGGCAGTGACGAGATCACCGAAGAGGAATTCGATTCCCTGCTGGATGAGTTGCATGGCGGGGCACCCGGGACCCAATCAAGCCTTTCGGGGGGGCAGACTCAGTCCAAGGCCGGGCACAATGCCGAAAAGGGTGGCGGGGATGGTTTTATTAGCGATGATGAATTCGAGTCTCTGATGGATGATCTTCACGGCAAGGGCCGTGGTCCGGGGGCTGAAGCAGACGGCAAAGCGACTGCCGACTCGAATGGACCGTCCCCGAAAGCACCTTCCAAGCAACCGGCGAGCCTGAGTGAAGGGGCATCAGAGAGCCGGCCCACCCAGAAGCAGGTGGACAAGCCGGAAAGCCGCCAGCCGGCAAAACCGGCCAGTCCGGCGGCGGCTGCCATGTCCGCTGAGACCACGGTTCGGGTGGATACCAGTCGCCTGGATTCCATCATGAATCTGGTGGGGGAACTGGTTCTGATCCGTAATCGCCTGGTCACCCTGGGGGGCAATGTCAGCCAGGATGAGGCTACCGCCACCGCCGTGGGGGAACTGGATCTGGTGACATCGGATCTCCAGGGCGCGGTGATGCAGACCCGCATGCAGCCGGTGAAAAAGGTTTTCTCCCGTTTTCCTCGGGTGGCCCGGGATCTGGCACGCACTCTGGAGAAAGAGGTCAAGCTGGAACTGCGCGGCGAAGATACCGATCTGGACAAGAATCTGGTGGAGGCTCTGGCCGATCCATTGGTACATCTGGTTCGCAATGCCGTTGACCACGGGATTGAATCCCCGGAAGTCCGCCGCCAGGCCGGCAAGAATGAAGCCGGGACCGTGGTGCTGTCCGCGGAACAGGAAGGCGATCAGGTCTTGCTCACCATCAGTGACGATGGCGGTGGCATGAACCCGGATGCCTTGCGGCGCAAGGTGGTGGAAAAGGGGTTGATGGAAGAGGAGGAGGCCTGGCGCCTGGACGACAAGGAAGCCTTTCATCTGATTTTCCGTCCCGGTTTCAGCACCAAGGATCAGATTTCCGATGTTTCCGGGCGCGGGGTGGGCATGGATGTTGTCAAAACCCGTATTTCCCAGCTTAACGGCACTATTGAGATCGATTCCCGTCAGGGTCAGGGCTCGGAAATCCAGATTCGGGTGCCCTTGACCCTGGCCATCCTGCCGACCTTGATGGTGACCCTGGGCCCCTCCATCTTTGCCTTGCCCCTTTCCAATATCCGGGAAGTGATCTATCTGGAAGATGAAAGCGCGCATCACATTGACGGACGGCGCGTGATTCGGGTGAGAAATCGTACCCTGCCACTTGTCTACCTCCAACAGTGGCTATCCGGAGACATGCCTTCACCGGATACGAAGCAGAGCCAGGTGGTGATTGTGGAAGTAGGTGGCCAGCAAATGGGACTGGTGGTGGAAGATGTCCTGGGTCGCGAGGAAGTGGTCATCAAGCCCCTGGGTGCCTATTTGCGGGGCATGTCCGGTTATGCCGGGGCCACCATCACCGGTGACGGGCAGATTGCCCTGATTCTGGATGTACCCATTCTGGTGAAATCCTATGGTAATGAACATCGACGGGCGTCGTGAGACGAGGCTGACCTGACATGGATATTTTGACCGTGCTCGGCATCATTTTTGGCGCCATTGCTGTCTTCGGCGGCGTGATTGCCAAGGGGTCCGATATCGGGGCGTTGTGGAATGCCGCGGCCTTTATCATTGTCATCATCGGCACTTTCGGCGCCATGATGCTGCAGACACCGTTGCGTGCCCTTGCCCGGGCGGGCCGGGTCTTCGGCTGGCTGTTCAAACCGCCCCAGGAGGATCGTCAGAAACTAATTGAAAAGATCATTGACTGGAGTCAGGTGGCCCGCAAGGAAGGACTGCTGGGCCTGGAAGCCGTGGTGGAAGAAGAGCAGGACGAATTCACCAAGAAAGGGTTGCAGCTTTTGGTGGACGGCGGTGAGCCGGACGTCATCCGCAGCATTCTGGAAGTGGATTTGGATGCTACCGAGGAATTCGATAAACAGGCCGTCAAGGTCTATGAAAACCTGGGCATTTACGCTCCTACCCTGGGCATTGTGGGGGCGGTGATGGGACTGATGGCGGTGATGCAGAATCTTAACGAGCCTGACAAGTTGGGGCCGGGGATCGCCGCTGCCTTTGTGGCCACCATCTACGGTATTGGTTCGGCCAACCTGCTGTTTCTACCCATGGCCGGCAAGCTTTCCCGGGCGATCAAGGATCAGGTTCAGACCCGCGAGATGTTTATTGATGGCTTGATTTCCATTGCGGAAGGGGAGAACCCCCGCAATATTGAAACCAAGCTCCAGGGTTATCTGAACGGTTGACCCCGCCATACGGGGCGGAGGCAGCTAGATCATGGCTCGACGCAAGAAAGGTGAAGACGAACACATCAACCACGAGGCCTGGGCTATTCCCTATGCGGATATGCTGGTACTGCTGTTGGCCTTCTTCGTGGTGATGTATTCCATCTCCTCGGTGAACGAGGGCAAGTACCGGGTGCTGTCCAATTCCCTGGCGGCCGCCTTTCGTGGCCAGCCCATGACGGTGGAGCCGGTACAGTTCGGCGAGCGGCAACGGGCCACCGGCGAATCCGCCCTGGAGATGGATATCATCAGCGATCCGGTGGATTTCCCCACCCACTCCGACGGTAGCCAGGTGGACCCCGCCGACGCCATGCGGGAAGGGCTGGATGAGATTGCAGATGCCATGCGGGAAGCCATGGCGCCACTGATCGATGAGGATCTAGTGGAAGTTCGGGGATCTGAGTTCTATATCGAGATCGAGATCAAGGCGGACATTCTCTTTCCCAGTGGATCCGCGGATTTGTCACAGGCGGCCCGGCCCGTACTGGGGCGGGTGGCGGAGGTGCTTGAGCCTTTTCCCAATCCGATCCAGGTGGAAGGCCACACCGATAATGTACCGATCGAGACCGATCGTTTTCCCTCCAACTGGGAGCTGTCGGCCGCACGCGCAGCGAGTGTGGTTCATCTGTTCCGCGATCAGGGCATTCAGCCCATGCGGCTGGCAGTGGTGGGCCTGGGTGAATATCGGCCTGTCGCGAGTAATGAGACCCCGGAAGGACGCAATCGCAATCGTCGGGTGGTTCTGACTGTACTGGCCGATCCCCGCTTCCAGGAGCGCTGGTTCAGTCCGGAGAATGCGGAAGGGCTTACAGATCCATCGGATATGCAACAGATGCTGGAACCATTGGAGTCCATCGAAGATGGAGCAGGGGATGGAGATCTGCCGGAGGATCTGTTTCCGGACCAGCAAGCGGAGGGTGAGCAGCCATGAACGTCTGGGCAGTTGCCAACCAGAAAGGGGGGGTGGGCAAGACCACCACTGTGGTCAGCCTGGCCGGAGAGCTCGCCCGCCAGGGTGAGCGGGTGTTGGTGGTGGATCTGGACCCCCATGCATCGCTGACCAGCTATCTGGGCCTGGATCCCGAGACCACTGATGATGGGGTGTATGCCCTGTTTCGACAAGCCGCCGGTGAATCGACGCCGTCTCCCCACGTTCGCCCCGGCCAGGCGGAGGGACTGGATCTGCTTCCGGCCAGCCCCGCCCTGGCGGTACTGGATCGGACCCTGGGAACCCGTAAGGGCATGGGCGTGGTGTTACAGAAGGGCCTGGCTTCCCTTGGGCAGGGTTACGACCATGTCTTGCTGGATTGCCCACCCATGTTGGGGATCCTTATGGTCAACGCCCTGGCGGCCTGCGATCGATTGGTGATACCGGTTCAGACCGAGTTTCTCGCCCTTCATGGACTGCGGCGCATGCTGCGTACCCTGGAAATGATTGGCCGCTCCCGGGACCGGGCTCCTGAATACATTATTGTGCCCACTCAGTTTGATCGTCGTACACGGGCGGCGACCCAGAGCCTGTATACCCTGCGGGACGAGTTCCATCCCCATATCTGGACCCAGTACATTCCGGTGGACACCCGTTTTCGCGAGGCCAGCCGCCAGGGCCGGGCCCTGACCTGCAGCGACCCTGCTAGTCGGGGCGCCCAGGCCTATGCCTCCTTGGCGAGGCATTTATTGAGTCTGGAAAACACGCCTCAAGAGGAGTTGGCTTCATGAGCGGCGATCATAGCCAGGACCCCCTTGCCCGGTATCTGGATGAGATGCTCGACGATGAGAACACCGCTGGACCGACTTGGATTGAGTCGGCGCAAGGGACCGGGTCGGAATTCCCGACCCAAGTCGTGGCATCGGCGTTGCCTGAAGCCGACTGGTGGGGTTTTGGCGTGGCCCATCTGATACTGGTCTTGCGCGGTGATGCGGTAGCGGCTATTCGGGATCAATGTGATGGGGATTGGCTGAGCGATGATGGCGCCTTGTTGCAGGGTTGGGTGGAGTTGGACAATGAAGGGCATCTGCTGGTGGATGCGGCCAGAATGATCCTGCCGGAAGAACATTTTAAAGCGCTGCCGCCCCTGTCTCAGCGTGCGGGGGGGGTGATACAGGTAAAAGACACCGGTGTTGCCCTGTTGACGGATTCCGAGCCCATGCCGATTGAGATCAGCGAGGATGAGATTCGCTGGCGTAAGGGGGCCGGGTCGCGTCGCTGGATGGCGGGAACCATCATGAACCGCAGCATGGTCGTGCTGGACGTGGCCGGTCTGCTGGAAACAGCAAGCATGGGAGAATAGTTATGGCGGAAACGCGTCAAAAGGATACAAAGGCCGAGCAGGCCGAGCGTTCCCGGGCAGCCCAGAAAAAGCGGGAAGAGCGCCGCCAGGAACCACGGGAGCAATGGGTCAGCTTCAAGCTGGGCCGGGAATTGTATGCCCTGAAGGCACTGCATGTTCAGGAAATTCTCAAATCCGGTGATATTTCTCCCGTACCCGGGGCGGAGCATTTTGTGCTCGGGGTGATCAATTTGCGTGGCAATATCGTGACCGTGGTTGATACTTGCAAGCGTTTTGGGCTTTCCAGGCCGGAAAGCGATACCATTCAGCAGATCATCGTGGTGGAAGCCGATGATCAGACCCTGGGATTGCAAGTGGATGATGTGACGGAAGTGATTGATATCCGTCCCAGCGAGGTGGAAGCTGCCCCCCAGTTTGAAAGCGATCAGGTGGCCCGTCATATTCAGGGCGTGGTACGCCGGGATCGGAATCTGGTTGTGCTGGTGGATGTTCGCCGGCTCATGCCCCAGCGAAGCGAGAAGCAGGCGGCAGTCTGAGCCGCGTCGGGAGGCCTTGCCATGGCAGATAATGTGGGTCCCACCAGTCCCATTGCTCCTACCAGCCCTGCCAGACGGGAGCTGACGGATGAAGAACGTCGCCGCCGGGAAGAGGCTCGTCGTCGGCGCAATGAACCACGGCAGGAAAAAGCGCCGGAGGAGGAAGGTGGAGAAGCACCTTCCGAAGGGGATTCGGGGCGGCATGATGACGACGATGGGCCCCATATCGACGAATACGTCTAAGCTTTTTTCACTGACCGGGGAATTCCATGTCCATTGACTGGACAGTCATCATAGGTGGCTTGATCATCGGCATCATGGGCTTGGCCCTGGCCTTGTTTGTGGTGGCCATCCGACGGTTGCGGACCGCTGAGCAATTGATGCGGCGTGTCCGGCAGGAGCTGGACAAGGGCGGCCGGGAGCAGGCGGAAATCAAGCCCTATGTCCTGCAATTGGGGGAACGCCTGTCCGGCATGGAGAAACGCCTGCGACATCTGGGGGAAAGAATGAGCCAAGTGGAATCGCGCGCCCAATCCGGCCCGGATTACGATCAGGCCATTCGCATGGCCCGCAACGGGGCCGGTCCCGATGAACTCATGCGCCAATGCGGACTGGGCCAGAGTGAAGCCAAGCTGGTGGTGGCGATTCACGGCGTCCAGAAATAGCAGTACTGTTCAGTCGCTGTCATTCTGCCAGCGATCTTCTTCCCTGGGGTCCCGGCCCGATACCCAATAGGCGAAGGCAATTACCTCGGCCACCGCCACATAGAGCTCTCGCGGAATCGTTTCCCCCACTTCCAGGCGGGTCAGAAAGCGGGCCAGATCTGGATCCTGGTGGATGGGGATGCCGTATTCCTCAGCCAGGGCCGTGATCTCGCGGGCCAGTTTCCGCCGGCCCTTGACTGAGACCGAAGGGGCCTGATTGCCGTCATAGTGCAGGGCCACCGCCATTTCGTTTTCCCAATGCCGAGACTCACTCATGCTTCACTCCGCCAGGCCCGCATGGGGAGGGCGGTTAGTCCCGGGGGCGGTGATCCCGCGCTGACACCGATTCGGTCCAGCCTGAGTTGCTGGGCCCGAAGTCGTTGCCGGAATTCCCCCAGGTGTCGCCTTAGTTTCTCGATGGTTTCGCCCGTCTCGGCATACAGAAGGACGGAGAGCCGCTCGCCCTGTAGTCGCAATTCCGCATAAAAAGGACCCAGTTCCGCCAAATGAACCGCCAGTGTGGCCGTCCAGGCATCCTCGCCGTTGCGCTTTGAGGCTTGTTCTTCGCGTTGTAGATAGAATTGCCAGAGATCGGAGCCGTCCTGGCGCTGGACCGGCACCTCAAACCAGAGCTGGGTCCGGCCCCCCTCGCTGTCGCCGCTTTGGGAGGCGGCTTGCTGCAGTTCACTGCGGCCCAAGGCCCCTTCGATTTGTCGGATAATGATTCGCAAGGCTTCCGGCAAGGACTGCAGCAATTGCCCCTGCTGCCCGGCGACCGGGCTCTGGAGGAGGGGGCTGTTGCCCGGTGGGGCACTGTTCCAGCCATTCCCGGGGGGAGGTGGGACGGCCCCGGCACGCAGGGTGGCCGGATTGCCGCTGTTTGGCGGGCTTGGTGGTGGCAAGCGCCCGGCGCGCACGGTCTCTCTCAGGTTCAAAAGGCTGCGCCCCAGGGCGATCTTCCAATCACGCGCCAATGGATCATGGCCACCAAAGCCCCCGGTTGTTGGAATTGAGGGTGTATTGGGGTTCAGCATGAGCCGGTTTTCGGCGAACAGGCCGCTATCCCGCAGTGCCTGGCGAACCCCATTGGCAGAGGACAGCTCGTTGACCGAGCGCATGGCCGTCAGCAGGGGAGCCAGTGCTTGTCTCAGGGCTTCTGGGGGACGGTTGATCTCGCCTGCCGACGGTTGGATGATCAGGCGCAGGCTTTGCAGCAGGTTGCGGCTGTCCAGCTGTCGAGCCAGACCTTCCCGAGCCAGGGTTTCCCGGGCCAGGGCCAGGCGGTCGGGGTTCGGTCGATTGCTCTGGCTTTGCCCCGATTGTTCCAGGATGCGCATGTCCAGCGCCGGTCGGACTTGGATCACCTCTAGTAGCAGACGGCTGCCGGGCGCGGGTCGGACATCGCCTCTCAAGGGTAGCGTGATCTCGCCCACTCTCAGACGAGCCCCTTCCGGGGTCGAGATGACACGGCCTTCCAGGATCTGTCCGGGCCTGAACCACGATGCTGGTCCCGACGCGCTGCCGCGGTGAAGTCCAGACGGGGCAGGGCGATGAGGGTCGGTGGGGCGAATCTCGGACATGGCGCTGTTCATCCAGAGAGTGATACCGCCAGTGTAATCCATCCCCGCAGGGTGGACCCAACTGGTTACAATTCGGGCACCGGGGTGCTTGGGATACCGGCTTTATTCAACATAATGCAAGAATGTACCTTTTCTCACATGACGGGCGGGTGGCTCAATCTGGCATGGATTGTGCTGTGATCTTGTCAGGGACGGGTGAAGGCCACTCATTTGACGGAAAGATGGCGCTGCAAGCTCAAGCTTTTCAGTCATCTGCCGTCAACGTTGATGACAGCGCTCAACCGTCGGGGCCAGACCGGGTCCCGTGAAGCAGGAGCCGAGATTGATGGCTGAACAAGACAGCTGGGAAGAAGGTGATAACTCCATGCTGGCCGGATTCGAGGAAGATGGCCGGCAGTTTCTCAGTTTCTCACTGGGGGGCGAGGACTACGGCATCGATATCTTCCGGGTGCAGGAAATCCGCGGCTGGTCGGAAGTCCGAAAGATTCCGGGATCACCGCCCTGGATACTGGGCATCCTGAAACTGCGCGGCAATATTATTCCCATCGTGGACATGCGGCTTCGCTTTGACCTGGAAGTCAACGACACCAATGAACGAACCGTGATCATCATTCTCAATCTCGGGGATGAAGAAGACAGTCAGGATGTGGGCATTGTGGTGGATGAGGTGGCCGATGTGATGGGAGCGGCCGAGGATGATATCCGGCCGGCTCCGCGCATGGGGGGCAATGTGGATACGGAGTATCTGGAAGGGATTGCCACGGTGCGCGATAGCATGCTGATGCTGTTGGACGCCCCGCGCCTGTTCCGGGGCTGGGAGCTGGAAGAGCTGCGCCAGCTGGGAGAGTTGTGATGCATAAGTGCAACCATTTTGAATCCAGCCCTCGGGTGGACTGGATGACTATCCAAACGGATTAGATAACGGTCAGGGGAATTGTGATGAGACTCAAGCTTTCCATTCGTGCCCGGCTGATGCTGTTCATCGCCATCGCCGCCCTTGCGTTGCTCATTGTTGGGGCCTTGGGCCTCAATGGCACCCGAACCGGGGAGCTCACGCTGGATCGGGTGATTGAAGAGAGCTATCTGCCCACCACTCAGATTTATGACATTTATGTCCTGAACAACGACCAGATCAGGGCTGTGGATCGGGCCCTGATTGAGGAAAATCCCAGTTTTGCCGAATCACAGCGCGAGGAGATTGAGGAGCGGGAAGCGGAAATCAATACCCTGCTGGCCGAGTATCGCGAGCGAGATATCTCAGCCGAAGAACAGCCGTTGTTGGATGCATTTTCCGAGGCCCGGGAGAATCAGCTGGATTCCATTCACCGGGTGCTGGATGCCATTGCCGATGAAAACATCAATCTGGCCATGAATCTGGAGTTCAATCAATTGGGGCCGGATTCTCGAGAAGTGGCAACGGCGGTGGAAAGTGTCGTGACCTACCAGCACGACGCGGCCCAGCGCTTGGATCAAGAGTCGGATCAGCAGCTGCGGAACCTGAACATCATCGCCGCCATTGCTATTGCCATGGGCCTGGCATTGTTGATCCTGGTGGGCTGGAACACCGTCCGCAATATCCGGGCAGCCATTATCAAGGCCAGTGATCTGGTGGATCGGATATCCGAGGGCCACCTTAATAACAAGGCGACGGTTGAGGTCCGTGATGAGATTGGTCTCATGATCGAGGACCTGGGTCGCATGGACAATCAGTTGGCCGATATCGTCGGCAAGGTGCGGGATTCGGCCACCGCCGTGGATACGGCTGCCCAGCAGATCGCCACAGGCACCGACGACTTGGCCCAGCGGACTCAGGAACAGGCGTCCTCCATTGAAGAAACCGCTTCCAGCATGGAGGAAATGACCTCCACGGTGAAAAACAATGCCGATAATGCTCAGGAGGCCAATCAATTGGCGTCCGGGACGCGCGACGAAGCTGAACGCGGTGGGCAGGTTGTCCAGCAGGCGGTGTCTGCCATGCGGGATATCGACGAAAGCAGTGGCAAGATTGTCGAGATCATTTCCGTCATCGACGAGATCGCCTTCCAGACCAACCTGCTGGCACTGAATGCCGCAGTGGAGGCCGCCCGGGCCGGTGAGCAAGGGCGCGGCTTTGCGGTGGTGGCCACTGAAGTCCGGAACCTGGCCCAGCGCAGTGCCAAGGCGGCCAAAGAGATCAAGGATCTGATTAATGACAGCGTGGGCAAGATCAAGAATGGTTCCCAGCTGGTGGAAGAGTCAGGCAAGACCCTGGAAGGCATTGTGGAGAATGTCCGAAGGGTGACCGAGATCGTGGCCGAAATTGCCGCTGCCAGCAATGAGCAGGCTTCCGGGATTGATCAGGTCAACCGGGCAGTGATGCAGATGGACGAGGTGACCCAGCAGAATGCCTCCCTGGTGGAGGAGACGGCGGCGGCCAGCCGTTCCATGCAGGAACAGGCCGCTCAATTGCTCGAACGCATGGCCTTCTTTAGCCTGGATGGCGAGAGTGGCGAGGCGCTGGTGGAAATGGGCCAGCGGGCGAGGCATCAGGCTCAGCGTCGGGAAGAAAAGGTCCAGGCTCGGCTGGAAGATACGGCCCAGGGTAGCGTGATTGATAATAATGAAGCCCGGCCGGGTCAGAGCCAGTCCCGTCATGGGGGACGGAAAGATCGAGATGGTAAGCATTCCACTGCTGCCGCTTCCTCTTCCACGGGCAAGTCCTCTGCTGGCAGTGATGACCATTGGGAAGAGTTCTGATGCCGTTCGAACGGCTTAAGGCTGTATCCTGATGGGAATGTTGCTTTAGGCTGACGGTGGCCGCTTCTATCGGCTACCGTCAGCTTTATAGGAAGAACACAAGGCTAGGCAATTATGCGAGGTTGATCGCAATCACTGTCGGAGGTCATGGTCGAGCCGCCTATGCAATCGTATTCCTTCTCCGACGCCGAGTATGACGAACTGCGGCGCCTGATTGAAAATCAGGTCGGCATTGCCCTTTCAGGCGGCAAGCGGGACCTGGTCTATAGTCGGGTGTCCCGTCGTCTGCGTTCCCGCAATCTGTCCTCTTTTGCCCAATACCTTTCCCTGCTGCGAAGTGGTGACGAGGAAGAACTGTCCGAGCTGGTCAATGCCATGACCACCAATGTGACCCAGTTTTTCCGTGAATCCCATCATTTCGATTACCTGAACCAGAAATTCTTTCCCGAGATGGTCGCCAGCAAGGGGTCGGATAAAACCATCCGCATCTGGTCGGCGGGCTGCTCCAGTGGTGAAGAGCCTTATTCCATTGCCATTGTGCTGGCCGAGTTTCTCGAGAACCATCCCGGTTGGAAAGGGGAGATCTGGGCCACCGATGTGGACGGGGCCATTCTTCGTCAGGCCGAGGACGGCATCTACGCCATGGATCGCCTTAAGAGTGTCTCGCGGGAACGCCTGCGCCGATTCTTTCTACGGGGAAGTGGGCCCAATGAAGGCAAGGCCCGTGTCGGCCGCACGCTACGTGACCTGGTCAGTTTTCAGCGCGTCAACCTGATCGAATCCTGGCCGGTTCGAACTGCCTTCGATGCCATCTTCTGCCGAAATGTCATTATCTACTTTGATCGTGGGCATAAAAGCCAGGTGGTGGATGGCTTTGCTGATCATCTCCAGCCCCATGGTTATCTTTTTCTGGGGCATTCCGAATCACTGCACGGCCTGTCCGAGCGCTATCAGTTGATCGGCCAAACCATTTACCGGCGCCGCTAGGAAGGTAGCTCGTGTGTGTGAGCTTGCCATGATGTAGGCTCAAGGAAAGCGACTCTGATCCGACCGCACACTGGCCGGGAGGGAAAGGATGCAACGAGTATTCGGTGGTAGTTCGGATGGTTTTTGCAGCTTTGACCCGCTGCTGGACCGTGAAATCACCCGCATTCACGCGGGTGGATACTGCGTGGTTCAGGGAGAAGCCGTGCTGAGTACCTTGCTGGGCTCCTGTGTCTCGGTTTGCCTTCGGGATCCGAAAGGCCCGGTAACGGCCATGAATCACTTTTTGTTGCCCGGGGAGCAGGCAAGACATTCCCTTGGGGGCGCCGGCAATAATGGTGATTACCCAGTTTCCCGTATGTTGGCGATGGCAAGACCGACGCCAGAAGGAGATTGTCGTTACGGGATTTATGCCATGTCGGCCATGATCGATAGCATGCTGCTCATGGGGGCGTGCATGGAACGGCTGGAAGCGAAGATTTTCGGGGGGGCCATGATGATCAATGCATCCCGGGATATCGGCGGTGTGAATGTGACGTTCGCCGAGGAAAAGCTACATAGCCTGGGCGTTCCGATTCTGGCCTCCGATGTGGGTGGGAAATACCATCGGGTTATACGCTTTTTCTCGGAAAGCGGTCGAGTGCTGGTGAGCCGGGGTAACGAGTCCCGCACGCTGGGCCGCTATACTGCGGCGGTGACGAATGCCCGGGGCGTTCAGACAGACCAGAGGAGAGAACATTGAGTGTCAGCGGCAAGATAAAAGTGGTGGTGGTTGATGACTCGGCCCTGGTCCGCAAGCTGCTGACCAGGATGCTGGAATCCGATCCCGGTATAGAGGTGGTGGGGGCGGCTCCGGATCCTTTCGCCGCCCGTGATCAGATCAAACGCCTGAATCCGGACGTGATCACCCTGGATGTGGAAATGCCGCGGATGGATGGCATCACCTTCCTGGAAAACCTCATGCGTCTGCGGCCCATGCCGGTGGTGATGGTCTCCTCCCTGACCCATAACGGCGCCAAGGTAACCCTGCAGGCCATGGAGCTGGGCGCGGTGGATTTTGTCACCAAGCCCGCCCGGGAATTGTCGGTCAAGCTGGAAGACTATGCTGCCGAAGTGGTTGAAAAGGTCAAGAATGCTGCCCGGGCCAGCATCCGCCCTCTGAGCACCTTCTCTGGGGAAGATCGGGACCGTTTCCGGGATCGGGTTCGCCAGTCCCTGCGCGAAGCGGGTGCTTATGAGGCGCGTAGCGCCGGCACCCGACAGAAGCTCGTGGCCATCGGTGCATCCACCGGCGGAACGGAAGCCATTCGGCGAGTACTCGAGTGTCTGCCGCCCAATTCGCCACCTATTGTCATCAGCCAGCATATTCCAGCCAATTTTAGCGGACCCTTTGCTGAGCGCCTGGATGCCTGTTGCAGCTTGTCGGTGAAGCAGGCCGCCGACCGCATGCCCATTTTGCCCGGGCATGCCTACGTGGCGCCCGGGGATTACCATCTTCGGGTGCAGCGGGATGGCGCCCGGCTGATCTGCCGCATCGACCAGTCGGCGACCGTGAATCGTCACCGGCCCAGTGTGGATGTGATGTTTGATTCCGTGGCCGAGGCCGCAGGCAGTGAGTCGGTGGGGGTGCTGCTCACGGGCATGGGGCGGGATGGCGCCCAGGGCTTGTTGCAAATGAAGCAGGCCGGGGCAGCGACCTTGGTCCAGGATGAGGCCACTTCCACCGTCTGGGGCATGCCGGGGGCGGCCAATCAGTTGGGAGCGGCGGACGAAGTCCTGGCGATTGAAGAGATTCCCGCCAGAATGCTCACCCTGGCCTCAGGAAAGGGTGCCCGCAGTGCCTGAAGGGTGGGCTTTGCCCCCCTGTCCGGGGGAGTACCGGCTCCTGCTCGGCATCTGATAAACTATCCAGATTGAATTCAACCGCCCCGGGTCGGGACATGGTCCCGTCTGTGGTGCCAAGGCCCGGCAAGGCTGTGGCCCGGGGTCAGTGGAAAACTCATTCTGGAGGAATAGGCATGAATGCGGAGCTTGCAAGCAAGTTGGATCAGCTCAAGCGGGTGGCGCGGGAGCTGGTGGCTCCCGGCAAGGGGATTCTGGCAGCCGACGAGAGTACCGGCACCATCAAAAAGCGGCTGGATTCGGTGGGCGTGGAATCCACCGAAGAAACGCGCCGTCGTTATCGCGAGATCCTGCTGACCACGTCGGGTGCGGAAGAATTTATCAGCGGTGTAATTCTGTTTGATGAGACTCTTCGTCAGTCCACCCGGGATGGGGTGCCGTTTTCCCAGCATCTCAAGTCCCAGGGCGTGATCCCCGGCATCAAGGTAGATGCCGGTGCCAAGCCCCTGGCGGGCCACCCGGGCGAGAAAGTCACCGAGGGGCTGGATGGTCTGCGGGATCGCTTGTCCGAGTACGCCGACTTGGGCGCCCAGTTCGCCAAGTGGCGGGGCGTGATCACCATCGATGCCGCCAAGGGCCTACCTAGCGACTACTGCCTGACGGCCAATGCCCATGCCCTGGCCCGTTATGCTGCCCTTTGCCAGGAAGCCGGTATCGTGCCCATTGTAGAGCCGGAAGTGCTGATGGATAGTGACAACAGCATTGAGGTCTGTGAAGACGTGACCAACCGGACTCTGAATACCGTGTTCCAGGCCCTATTCGAGCATGGTGTGGCCCTGGAAGGGATCTTGCTGAAGCCCAATATGGTTATTGCCGGCAAGCAGGCAAAGCGCCAGGCGGGGCCCCAGGAAGTGGCTGAAGCCACCGTGCGTTGCCTGAATCGTCATGTTCCGGCGGCAGTGCCTGGGATTGTCTTCCTCTCCGGCGGCCAGAGCGACGAGTTGGCCACCGAGCATCTGAACCTCATGAACCGCATGGGCCCCCATCCCTGGGAGCTGAGTTTCTCCTACGGCCGTGCCCTGCAGGCACCCGCGCTCAAGACCTGGGCCGGTGATGAGGGCAAGGCCGAGGCCGCACAGCGAGCCTTTTATCATCGGGCCCGCTGCAACGGTGCGGCTCGCCACGGTGAGTGGTCGGCCGAGCTGGAGAAAGAGCGGGCCGCCTGATCCGAAGGCCCCGGGCGTGACCCGGGGCTTTTTTTTGCCCTTGTCATGGAGCGTCAGCAAGCATGCAGGCAGAATCATCCAGTCCCCATATCGTCATGAAACAGGTCCGTTTCAGCCGCGGGGAACGTCCGATTTTCGAGGACGTGAGCCTCAGCGTGCCCCGCGGGAAGGTGACCGCCATCATGGGGCCCAGCGGTACCGGCAAGACCACCTTGCTGCGCCTGGTCACCGGTCAGCTTCAGGCGGATGCCGGCCATATTGAAGTGGATGGTCAGGTGGTGGATCGATTGGGCTTGAAGGATCTTTATGCCCTGCGCAAGCGGATAGGCTTTCTATTCCAGGCCGGCGCCCTGCTGACGGATCTGGACGTCTATGAAAATGTGGCTTTTCCCCTGAGAGAGCACACCCGGCTGCCGGAGGCGGTGATCCATCACTTGGTGATGATGCGCCTGCAGTCGGTGGGCTTGCGTGGTGCCGCGCGCCTGATGCCGGCGGAACTTTCCGGTGGCATGGCGCGTCGGGTAGGGTTGGCCCGGGCCATTGTGATGGACCCGGAACTCGTGCTCTATGATGAGCCCTTTGCCGGCCTGGATCCCATCTCCATGGGGGTGATCGTGCGCTTGATCCGCCAGGTCAATGAAGCCCTGGGCTTGACCAGCGTGATCGTGTCCCATGACATTGAGGAAGTCTCTCAGGTGGCGGATTGGGCCCATATCATTGCCGACGGTCGTATCGTGGCCAGTGGCACACCGCAGGAACTGCATCAGGAGGATTCCCCCTGGGTGCGCCAGTTCATGCATCGCCAGTCCGATGGCCCCGTGCCTTTTCACATGCCCGCCCCGGACTACGTCAGTGATCTGATGGAGGTGGGGGAATGACCACCATGTTGCAGGATTTGCGGGACAGTGGCCGGGGGTTTTTACAGACCCTGGGGGCCATGACTTGGTTTCTGTTACGGCTGTTGCGGGAAACGCCGTCGGCATTGCTGCGTTTTGGACTGATTTGGCAACAACTGTATCGACTGGGCGCCCATTCCCTGTTGATTATTGGAATATCGGCGGTTTTCGTGGGCATGGTGTTGGCCCTGCAGGGCTATCACATACTCAGCCAGTTTGGTGCTACCGAGTCCCTGGGGGTTATGGTGGCCATGACCTTGGTCCGTGAGTTGGGTCCGGTGCTCACCGCGGTGCTGTTTGCAGGCCGGGCGGGGACATCCCTGGCATCGGAAATCGGCTTGATGCGGGCCACCGATCAGCTATCCGGCATGGAAATGATGGCGGTGGATCCGGTCAAACGGGTTATCGTGCCCCGCTTTTTGGCGGGTGTGATCGCCGTGCCGCTGTTGACGGCCATCTTCAGTGCCTTGGGTATTTTCGGGGGCTATGTGGTGGGGGTGGGATTGCTGGGCGTGGACGCCGGGCCATTCTGGTCCCAGATGAACAATGCTGTGCAGGTGGGTACGGATGTAATGAGCGGCATCTGGAAGAGCGTGGCCTTTGGGGTCACCGCCAGCCTGGTGGCCGTGTATGAAGGCTACAAGGCACCGCCCACCGCCGAGGGCGTTAGCCGGGCTACCACCCGGGCGATTGTGATTACCGCGGTGGCCGTATTGGCCATCAATTTCCTGATTACGGCAATGATTGTGGGTGAGGGATAAGCCATGCGTCATAACAAGGCGATGGATTTCGGAACCGGTCTGTTTGTCTTTCTCGGCATTCTGGCCATATTCTTTTTGGTGACTCAGACCACCGGCATGCGGGGTCTGGGCGCGGGGGATGGCTACGAAGTCACCGCCCGCTTTGATGATATCGGTAACCTCAGGACCAGGGCCCCGGTTACCATGGCCGGGGTGCGGTTGGGGCGTGTGACGGATATTGAATTTGACGGGGATCGTCTGGATGCGGTGGTGACCATGACGATCAATGACCGTTACGATAATCTTCCTGCGGACACCACGGCTTCCATCCGAACCTCCGGCTTGCTGGGTGAACAGTTCATCGCTCTCGAGCCGGGAGGGGATGTGGAGGCTCTGGCCCAGGGGGATCAGATCATTCACACCCAATCGGCCTTGGTGCTGGAAAACCTGATTGGACAGTTTCTCTACTCGCAAGGAGAGTAAGCCATGCGGACCTGGAACAAGTTCACGTTGATGTCTGCTGTTGTTTCCATCTTTAGCGCCTTGACGCTGCTGGCCTGGACGCCGCCGGCCAAGGCCGAGTCCTTGCCGGATCCGGCCGAAATGGTGGAGCGGACGGCCAATGAGATACTGAATGAATTGAAAGAACGCCGGGAGGAAATGCAGGAAGATCCCCGGGAAGCCTATGAGTTTGTTGAAGAGATCCTGTTACCGGTGTTCGATGTTCCCTATGCCACCCGTCTGGTGATGGGGCGGCATGGTCGGGATGCCAGCCGGGAACAACGCCGTGCTTTCGGTGAGGCCTTTTATAGTTTTCTGGTCCGCAGCTACGCCGATGGCCTGATTGAGTACGACATCTCCGATGTGGATATTGAGGTAAGACCGGTTCGCGGTGAACCGGACCCGGACCGGACCCGGGTTCGCACGGTTATCAAGCGTAGCGATGGCGGGGATATTCCCGTGGATTACAGCCTGCGTTATACCGACGATGGCTGGAAGGTCTTTGATGTCACCATCGAGGGCGTGTCCTATGTCACCAACTATCGCAATTCCTTTGATAGCGAAATCCGTCAGCGTGGCCTGGATACCGTGATCGAGCGCCTTGAGGAGCGAGCCCGCAAGGCCGGGGAAGAATTGGAAGAGTCCATGGAAGAAGGCGCTGAGGATCAGTCCGACGAGGATTCCGATGAGTGAACCCAAAGGGGCCGAGCTGGCGCTGGAAAATGTCTCGGAAGGGCGTTACCGACTCAGTGGAGAGCTGAGCTTCAAGACTGCCGAGCAGGCACTTGCCACCGGGCGGGATTTTCCGCTGGCGCAATCCCTGTGCCTGGATGTATCCGGGCTCGAACGCGTGGATAGTGCCGGTCTGGCGGTGATTCTGGAATGGTGGCGGCTGTCCCATTTGGCGGGAGGAAGCCTCAGCCTGGAAGGGCCCTCTGAGCAATTAAAAAAACTGATTGCCATTAGTGAATTGGAACCGGTATTGCTGGGTTGAGCCGGGCTTACCAATCCCAGTCATCGTCATCATCGTCGTCCCAGTCCAATTCCTCCGGTGGCGGATCGCCGTCATAAATCAGATGGCGCCGCCGCTGGAGGTAGGCTTCCCGCATGGAAACGTAGGGATCGTACTCCTCTTCCAGGAAGCGGTCCGCCTCCAGCAATTGGGCCCGGGTATCCACGGCGCGCAGGAGATAAACGCCGTAACGTTCGGGCAGTGGAATCACCGAGTAGGTCGGGTCGATATAGGTGTCCACGGCCAGTCCCGAGGTATCCCGGACGGTGGAAGGCCCCAAGGCCGGTAATACCAGATAGGGCCCGGGGCCCACGCCCCACACCCCGAGTGTCTGGCCGAAATCTTCATTGGCGCGCTCCAGGCCCAACTTGCTGGCCGGATCGAACAGCCCGCCAATACCGATGGTGGTATTGATCAGGAAACGTCCCGTTCCCGAAAAGGCCTCACCAAACTTTCCTTGCAGGGCACTGTTGGCGATGACACCAGGATGGGAAAGATTATTGATGAAATTCCGCGTGCCCAGGCGGGCAGGGCGGGGCACATAGTCCCGGTAGGCCACTGCTACCGGCCTGACAGCCGTTCGGTCCACGGCGTCGTTGAAGGCATAGATCTTGCGATTGAAGCCCTCATAAGGGTCCCGGGGGTCCCTTTCTTCCTGAGTCTGGTTCCCGGCGCAGCCTACCAGGAACAGGGCAATGAAAAGCCCGCTGATCAGGCGGGAAACATTGTGATGGACGTCCATGGGTATTGGCTCGATACGAAAAAGAGTGCAAATGGTATCACGCTGTCTGGTATCTGACAGCGGATGACGCAAGCCTTGGACAATGCGAAAATCAGGGGTTCAGTCCGTGACCTGCTTAAGGGGTGGCGGATGAGGGGAGGGCACTACCCTGGTGGTGCGAGAAGGGGGAATACGCGGGGCCCCGGGTTCCGGAATGATCGGAGCATGGTGGCACTCTTCAGAAACCGAAGGAGTTGCAATGAAGATTCATCGCTATTTCCTCGCAGCCTGCCTGTTGGCGTTTGCGGGCAGTCTGCATGCTGAAAAAGATATTATGGAATGGTATCTGCCCTGGTCGGCGGATTATGACGAATCCATTCCCACGCCGGAGTCCGTGCTCGGTTATGAGCCCGGGGAATGGCATGTCAGTCATGATCAACAGATCCGATATTTCGAGCGTCTGGCCGCGTCCTCGGACCGGGTTAGCCTGGTGGAGAAGGAGCGGACCTACGAACAGCGCCCCATGCTTGTGGTCAAAATCAGCGCCAGTGAAAACCAGTCCCGACTGGACGAAATCCGCGAAGAGCGTTTGGCTGCTCTGGAGCCGGGTTCCGATGCAGATCTGAGCGAGCAGCCGGTGGTGAACTGGCTGGGCTACAGTATCCATGGGGACGAGGCCAGCGGCGCCAATGCCGCACTGGTGGTGGCCTGGCATCTGGCTGCGGCTCAGGATGACAAGACTCGTGCATTGCTTGACGACAGCATCATTCTCATTGAACCGGCCATGAATCCCGATGGGGTTCAGCGCTTTGCCAGCTGGGTCAATTCCCATCGTGGCCATACCCTGGTGGGGGACCCCCAGAACCGGGAGCACCGCCAGGCCTGGCCCCGGGCCAGGACCAATCATTACTGGTTCGATCTGAACCGGGATTGGCTGCCGGTTCAGCACCCGGAATCCAGAGCCCGTGTGGCCGGCTTCCACCACTGGAAACCCAATGTGGTGGGGGACTGGCATGAGATGGGGCGTAACAGCACCTATTTCTTCCAACCGGGTGACCCGGAGCGGAACAATCCCCGCACGCCGGAACGCAACTACGAGCTCACCGCCGATATCGCCGAGTACCATGGCCGGATCCTTGATGAACACGGGGAGACCTATTTCACCAAGGAAGTGTTCGACGATTATTACTATGGCAAGGGTTCTACCTTCCCCGATATCAATGCGGCGGTAGGGATCCTGTATGAGCAGGGTAGTGCAAGGGGTCATCTGCGAGAGACCATTTATGGCGAGCGCAGTTTCAAGGACGCCGTCCGTAATCAGGTGCTGACATCCTTCTCCACTTTGGAAGCGGCCTACGAGATGCGCGAGGAATTGCTCAGCTTCCAGCGGGAGTTTTTCGAAGACGCCCTGGAGGAGGCCTCGGGGGATCGTCGCAAGGCATTTGTCATTGGCGAACCGGGAGACCAGGCTCGCACGGCCGAGCTGGTGGAAATACTGCTCCGCCAGGACGTGGAAGTCCGCCCGCTGGGTTCTTCCATTGAGGCAGATGGACAGCGCTTCAATCCGGGTGAAGCCTGGGTGATTCCGCTGGAACAGCCTCAGTACCGTTTCATCCTGGCCATGATGGAACGCCAGCTGGAGTTCCCCAGCACCCGTTTCTATGATGTCTCAACCTGGACGCTGCCCCTGTCCTTCAATATGCCCATCGCCGAACTGTCGGCCCGCCAGTTGCGCCAGGTGGATGCCGGTGAACCGCTGACCCAGGCGCCGGATTTCGGTGGCATGGCGGATCTGAGCAGTGACAAGCCGGTGGCCTGGGCCTTTGATTGGGAGCCCTACTATGCGCCCCGCATGACCCAGCGTCTGCTGGAGGCCGGTGCCCGTCTGCATGTGGCCACGGAGCCCTTTGAGTCTCCGATTGGCGATGGGGAAACCCGCCGCTTTGATCGTGGTTCGATCATGATTCCAGTGGGGATGCAGGAAGACGGCGTGGCCGAGAAAGTGGAATCCATTATTCGCCGCAACTGGGCCCGGGATGGTGTGTCCGTTTCCAGTATCCAGGGCGGTTTGTCCCGGGATGGCGTGGACCTGGGTAGCCGGAGCTTCCAGCCGGTTGAAAAGGTTCGTCCCATGATCCTGGTGGATGATGGCGTGAACATGCAGGAAGCCGGGGAAATCTGGCATCTGCTGGATTTCCGATACGAAATCCCGGTGTCCCTGGTGAATCGGGATGAGGTTTCAAGCGCCGATCTGGATCGCTACACCCACATCTTCATGGTGAACGGAAACTGGTCCGGTTTCAGTGAGGAGGCAGAGAAAGCCCTTCATGAATGGGTCCGTGAAGGGGGCACCCTGGTGGCCCAGAAGAGTGCGGTGGAGTGGGTCTCGGATACCGGCCTGTATGAACTGGAATTCCGCGAACGGGATCAGGGCGAAGAGACTCGCAAGCCCTATGAGGCATTCAGCCAGGACATCGCCGCCCAGGTCATCGGGGGATCCATCTTCGAAGCGGAACTGGATTTGTCTCATCCCATGGCCTATGGCTATGCCCGGGAAAGTCTGCCCATATTCCGCAACAGCACTCGCTTTGTGGAGCCGGTGGAAAACCCCTATGTGCAGGTGGCCCGTTACACGGATGAACCGCTCCTGAGCGGCTACGTGTCGGATGAGAACCTGGAACTGGCCGGGGGTAGTGTGCCGGTGCTGGCCGACCGAGTGGGTTCTGGTTCGGTGGTGCTGTTCGTGGATAATCCGAGCTTCCGGGCCTTCTGGTTCGGCACCAATCGCCTGCTGCTGAACAGCCTGTTCTTCAGCGAGGCCTTTGGCCATACCCGTCGGCCGTAGGGCTTGGCAGGGTTGTTGACCCAAAAAAGCCCCCGTTCATTCGAACGGGGGCTTTTTTTTGGTTCTTCGCGCAGTTCCGAATAGGGTGGACCTTGTTCGGATGGCTGACTTAGTCGCGCTCGGGGTTTCTGGGGCGCGGGTCCTGGGCGCGTCTTACCTCTTGGGGCAGCATCTCCCATTCCCGCCGCAGCTGTGCCATCCGCTGCTCGAAACGCCGTTCTGCCCGGGGATCGATTTGCGGTTGAGCGAAGGCGAGCTGCATCTGGGTCAGTGCGGCAAAAATATTGCCCTGCTCCAGGTGAAAGCCAGCCATGTGGTAATGGGATTCTGCCTGACGGCCCATTTCGCTATGGGCACGGGCCATCAAGCGGTGGTGACGGGGCTGGACGCCGGGGCGCTCCACCAGCCGCTCGAGAACCTTCAGGGCGGCTCCGATTTCGTTCATATCCAGCAGGGAGCGGGCATAGCTTTCCATCAGGGTCTCATTATTGGGGAAAAGCCGTGCCGCCCGCTCATACACTTCCTGCGCTTCCTCCATTTTGTCCTGGGAAACCAGGTTTTCCGCCCAGCCCAGGTGATAGCTGATGATGTCCGGCGAAGCATTGGCCAGCTGAGAGAAGATGTGTGCCGCCTGCTCGTGGCGTGAACGGAACTGATGCACCAGCGCCTGTTGATATCGTTCCAGCTGGTGGGTGAAGTCCAGCTCCAAGGGGGAGCGGGCCGGGTTGAGTCGCACCAGCTCCCGTTGGCCTCGGGCGGCCATTTGGGCATTAATCCTTTCCCGGATCAGGTAGAAGCGACGGCTGGAGTCCCGGTGCTCACCATCCGCCTCATCTGCCCGATTACGGGCTTCCGTGATTCGGGATGAAGTCAGGGGATGGGTTCTCAGGTATTCAGGCATCGCGGCCCCGGCGGTGTGCTGGGTTTGCCGGTGCAATTTCTCAAAGAAGCGAACCATGCCCTGTGGGTCAAAACCGGCCTCGGTCAGTATACGAATCCCGACACGATCCGCCTCGTATTCGTGGGCCCGGGTATAGTTGATCTGCCGTTGCATCTGCAGGGCCTGGGCCGAGAGGGCCCCGGCCATGGCCGCATCGCTGTTGCCTGTTTGGCTTGCCACCAGTACGGCGGCGATCATGGCCCCCACCGTCGCCAAGCCGGAACCCCGCATGGCGTCCATCTGGCGGGCAATATGCCGCTGGGTCACGTGGGCGATTTCGTGAGCCATTACCCCTGCCAGTTCAGCTTCGGTGTCGGCGGCCAGGATAAGGCCGGCATTGATACCAATGTAGCCACCGGGCAGGGCGAAAGCATTGATGCCATCACTGCGCATGATGAAAAAACGATAGTGTTCACCGGGGCGGGAGCTATGAGCGGCCAGGTGTTGGCCCACGCTTTGGATATATTCCTCCACGTCCGGATCTTCCAGCATCAGCCCGGCATCACGAATCTGGCGCACGATATCCTTGCCGATTCGGGCCTCTTCCCGGGGACTGAAAATCTGGCTGCTGGCATCACCCAGATTGGGCAGTTGGGAAATATCGAAACCACTGCCTCCATGGGCGGTGCCGGCTCCAGCCAGCAGGCCGATGCCAACCAGGCTCAGCAGGCTTTGTCTTAATGCGCGCATGAGGTGCCCTGTCGTCTCCCTGTGGACGTCCTGCAGAAATCGCGGATCGCTATAGAGCTTGGGACAAGTTTTCTCCAGTCCGGTTTCATGCGGGGCCCCCTCCGGGGCAAATATCGCTGAATAGTCTCAGTCTAACAGCTGTGGGATGCGGTGCCAGAAAGCCGACCGACATGAAAAAAGCCCGCGGTAGCGGGCTTTTTTCATGCTCAGGCAAGCGTTTTCAGTCTCAGTCGAACAGGTAGCGGTAGGAAACCCCCACGATATTAGCGGAAACCTCGTAGGTCCCGACGATATTGTCGCCCTGGCTTCCATCATGATCCAGAGAGATGTCGTCATCCAGCATCAGATGGGTGTAGGCGAAATCCCATTCACTGTTGGGGGACTGCTTAAAGGTGGCACCGAAGGAGAACCAGGTCCGGTCGTCGTCCGGCAGGCGCGGCGTGCGGTACTGGTCGTCCACGGGGCTCTCGTCGTAGGCCAGACCGGCACGGAGGGTCCAGCGGTCATTGTGCCGGTAGTCAAAACCCACCGAATAGCGCATGTCATCCTGGTAATTCTGTTCTTCTACGGTGTCCTCACCACCCTGGGTTTCGGGGTTTCGGTATTCGACTCGTAGTTCGTCGAAGGTGCTCCAACCCATCCAGGTGACATCCCCCAGCAGGGTCCAGCGATCATCCAGTTCGTGGGCCACGCTGACAGAGAGGCTGTCCGGTGCTCGGAATCCAGCATCCACGCGGCCATCGGAGAAAGCAGCGGCGATCTGGGGTGGCACCTCTTCCGGTACGCCGAAGCGGGCGTCGCCGGTCAGATCATGCTTGACCTGGCTGCGGTAGTGAATGCCCACCCGGGTCTGGTCGCCTTCCCACAGGGCCCCCACGTTGAAGCCATAACCCACGCCATCGCCCTTGATTTGGGCACTGCCATCGGCTTCCTGAGGGCGCAGACCCAGGGCAGAGCAGGTGGTGGGGTCCACCTGGTCAAAGCACACGGCCCCGAAATCTACTGCATTGGTCAACTCCACTTCCATGTATTGGACGTTGAGGCCAAAGCCCAGAGACCACTGATCGTCAATCTTGTAGGACAGGGAAGGGTTGACGTTAATGATGGATACGTCCGAGAGCCTGGCCTGATAGCGGAAGATGGAGTCGTCATCGTAGCTGGTGGCCAGGCCAAAGGGTGCACCGATACCCAGGCCAAAGTTCCAGTCGTCATTGATGACGCGATGGTAGTAGAAATTGGGAACCGGGCTGGCTCCATCCCCCACATCACCGCCTTCGCCCCCCGAGAGTGGCTGGCCGGTGGCGTCGGTAGCGCTTTCCTTGGTGAAATCGCCCTGCAGGTCGATTACGGCAACCCCGAAAAGCAGCTCATCCCGATCCAGCCGGCTCATGGCGGCCGGGTTGAAGTAAATGGTGCTGGCGTCGTCGCCGAGGGCAGCGCTACCGGCGTAGGCATGGCCCAGACCCCGGTTGCCTTGTTCGATCAGGTGGAAACCAGCGGCCGAAGCCGTCATGGGGGCGGCCAGGGCGGCACCAAGCACAACGGCGATACTGCGGCGTAGCGTGTTCTTGTGCATCATTTTTCCTTCCTCAAGGTCGATTCCAAGACTCCTGAGCCTGATTTAAGCACAGGGAAAGCGAAAATGAAACGCCCGTTTACAACAACTGTCTTGTTGTGCCGCGGCGGGGGTGCAATCATCTGTGGGTCCTTTACAACAGATGTGGAAAAGGCCATGATTCTCCCTCAAATCCGGCGGGTGTGACGGGCAAATGATGGACGTCATCAGACAGTGGTTCCAACGGCATTTTTCCGATCCTCAGGTGGTGATTCTCGCCACGCTATTGCTGACCGGTTTTCTGGCCGTCATTTTTGCCGGCCAATACTTGGCGCCGGTGATGGCCAGTATTGTCATCGCCTATCTGTTGGAAGGTGTCATCAAGCCCATGCAACACTGGGGCATTCCTCGATTGCTGGCGGTCTTGTTCACCTTTACCATCTTTTTCGTGGTGTTACTGGCCATCCTCTTCGGCCTGTTTCCCGTGCTGACCCGCCAGGCCACCCAGTTTCTGGGGGAAGTGCCGGAGATGCTGACCGAGGGCCAGCGTCTGATCCTGACTTTGCCTGAACGCTACCCCGCGCTGTTCAGTGAAACCCAGATGGAAGAGTTTGTGGGCCAGATTCGTTCCGAGGCGGCCCGTTTCAGTGAGGATATGCTGCGCCAGACCATTTCTTCGGTGGTGGGGGTGATCACCTTTACGGTTTATATCATCCTGATGCCGTTGCTGGTTTTCTTCTTCCTCAAGGACAAGGAAGCCATCCTGGCCTGGGCCCGCAGTTACATGCCCCGCGAGCGGGGTCTGGCGACCCGGGTGTGGCAGGAAGTGGATGCCCAGCTGGGGAATTTTATTCGTGGCAAGTTCTGGGAGATCCTGATTGTATGGGTGGTTAGCTATGCCACCTTCCTGTTCATGGGACTCAATTTCGCCATGCTATTGGGCTTTCTGGTGGGTATTTCGGTCCTGATTCCCTATATCGGTGCCGCGGTAATGACCTTCCCGGTGGCCATGGTCGCCTATTTCCAGTTTGGTTGGAGTGCGGAACTGGCCTGGATTCTGGTGGCTTACGGCATCATCCAGATGCTGGACGGCAATGTGCTGGTACCGATCCTCTTCTCGGAAGTCATCAATCTCCACCCCATTGCCATTATTGTGGCGGTGTTGTTCTTCGGGGGGATCTGGGGCTTCTGGGGGGTCTTTTTTGCCATCCCCCTGGCCATTCTGATCCAGGCCATTCTGCGGGCCTGGCCAAGAAAGGGAGATGAGGAGGCAACCGCCTCCGAAGGGGCCTGATTGGCCCAGCGTTTCCCGGAGGTGGTTTTCCGAGGTTCTATAGTACCTCGGAGGCGTAATCCGCGAGCCGGGATCGTTCGCCGCGCATCAGGGTCACATGACCGGAATGGGCCCAGGTTTTGAAGCGGTCCACCACAAAGGTCAGGCCCGAAGTGGTCTCGGTGAGGTAGGGCGTATCAATTTGAGACACATTGCCCAGGCAGATGATCTTGCTGCCTGGACCCGCTCGGGTAATCAGGGTTTTCATCTGCTTGGGGGTGAGGTTTTGGGCCTCGTCCAGAATGATGTAGCGATTCAGAAAAGTTCGGCCTCGCATGAAGTTGAGCGAGCGGATCTTGATGCGGCTCTGGAGTAGATCATTGGTGGCCGCCCGGCCCCAGTCTCCACCCTCCTCGGAGCGGGTCAACACTTCCAGGTTATCCATTAGGGCCCCCATCCAGGGCGTCATCTTTTCTTCCTCCGTGCCCGGCAGGAAACCGATATCTTCACCCAGCGGTACGGTTACCCGGGTCATGATGATTTCATTGTATAGATTCTGTTCCAGGGCCTGGGTCAATCCCGCCGCCAGGGTCAACAGGGTCTTGCCAGTACCCGCAGCGCCGAGCAATGAAACAAAATCCACTTCCGGGTCCATAAGCAGATTGAGGGCGAAATTCTGCTCTGTGTTACGGGCGGTGATTCCCCAGACCCCATTGCGGGGAGTGCGGAAGTCCCGGACCATTTCCAGAGTGGCGGAGTCACCTTCAACGTGTCGTACGATGGCATGAAAGTCATCGCCGGCTGATACGAACTGATTGGGTTGCCATTCACTCACATTAGGGCCCTGGAGGCGATAATAGTTACGTCCTCCTTCGGTCCAGGAGTCCATGGCTTCCCCATGGGCTTCCCAGAAATCATCCGGAAGCTCGGCAAAGCCCGAGAACAACAGGTCCACATCCTCCAGGACCTTGTCGTTGTAATAATCTTCCGCACGAACCCCGACCACCGATGCCTTGATACGGAGGTTGATGTCCTTGGTGACCAGGATGACCTGGCGGTCCGGGTGCTTTTCCTGCAAGCCCAGGGTGGTGGCCAGGATGGTATTGTCCGGCTTGTTGCCGGGCAATGAATCCGGCAACTTCCCCGGTAAAGGTTCAGTCTGGAAGAACAGCCTTCCGGAGGGGACCGTGTCCGCGCCGGCCGAACGACTGATCATGGGTAGGGGCAGGCCACTGGCCACATTGCTTTGCCCGGCCTCATGCATGATCTCGTCCAGAAAGCGGCTGATCTGGCGTACGTTCCGGGCGGACTCGGACATGCCTTTCTTGTGGGCATCCAGTTCTTCCAGGACCACCATGGGGAGGAATACATCATGCTCCTCAAAGCGAAAGATGGCGGTGGGGTCGTGCATCAGTACGTTGGTATCCAGCACAAAACGCTTTTTCACATCGGCTCCCATGAGTCGCCTCTTGAGCGGAACAAATACAAGCCTGCCTTAACCGGCGGCTTCCAGTTCTTTTACTGCCTCCAGCACCTCTTCCACATGCCCCTTGACCTTCACCTTTCGCCATTCCCGGCGCAAGACGCCTTTTTTGTCTACCAGGAAGGTGCTGCGTTCCACTCCCAGACTCTTCTTGCCGAACATGTTTTTTTCCTTGATGACATCAAACTGGCGACAGAGGGTCTCTTCCTTGTCTGAAAGCAGCTCAAAGGGGAATTCCTGTTTCGCCTTGAAGTTCTCATGGGACTTAATGCCGTCCCGGGAGACGCCGAGGATATCGGTGTCCAGCTTCTGGAAGGCCGCATAGCGGTCGCGGAAATCCTGGCCTTCCGTGGTGCAGCCCGGCGTGCTGTCCTTGGGATAGAAGTAAATCACCAGGTTGCGGCCCTTGAAATCCGACAGGGACAGGGTCTGGTCTCCCGTGGCGGGCAGGCTGAAGTCTTCGATTTTCTTGCCAACTTCCAGCGTACTCATGGTGCGCATCTCCTTGTTTATTGCTAGTGCTTGATGGGTTCCATCAGGCCATCCAGGTTGAGCCGGTCGCAGAGTTCCATGAACTGATCCCGGATAACGGTCAAGGGCTGGACATCGGGGATGTGGACCGTCATCTGTATGGTGGCCATGGGTGTGTCGGTGTGGTCGGAGACATAGCTCTGGGTCACAACCTCGGCCACTTCAATCTGATACTGGGAGAAAAAGCCCAACACCTCATTCAGGGTACCGTTTCGGTCCCGTGCCACGATATCCACCGTGTAGGGCAGTTGCAGGCGGTTCTCCGGCGGGGCTTCCACCCGCCGTATCTGGATGGCCATGCCCAGTTCCCGCTCCAGGCGCTCACTGGCGGCTTCCACCCGGGCCAGGGTGTCCCAGCTGCCGGTCAGGCGGGCCACGAAGAGGATATGGCCATCAATCAGGGAGCCACGGCTATGGTTGACGGAGCAGCCGCTTTGGCTGATCTGGCGGGTCAGGGCTTCCAGCAGGCCCGGGCGATTGCTGCCGAGTGCGGAAATGATCAGTGACTGAGTCATAGCGTGTTCTTTGGCTCATCCGTGCCGGGTCGGGCCCGTCGGGTGGTCTCGGGCCGCCTCCGACCGTGGGTGCGAGCAGGTAGGCCGTCATGGGCCCAGATGCTCGCAGATACCGTTCAGTCTAACCCGGCGCCGATGCCCTGAAAACGGCTCTGGCCGCTTTTCAGGAGAACTCGGGGGCTATACACTGGCCCGGCTCAAGAAAACGGGAACCCCAGCGGACCCGATTTGTCCTGTGTAGGAATGCATATTTTCTGGGAGTCGAGCGATGTTTGGCGGAAGCATGGTGGCCCTGGTCACGCCCATGCGGGCGGATGGTGAGGTTGATTATGACGCGCTGGAGCGCCTCATCGAGTTTCATGTGGACGGGGGAACCGAGGCCCTGGTGATCGCGGGAACCACGGGGGAATCCCCCACCCTGCGAACCGAAGAGCATGCCCGCCTCATCGGTGAGGCCGTACGTTTGTCCAATCGCCGTATTCCCATTATTGCAGGCACCGGCTCCAACTCCACTCAGCAGACCCTGGAATTGACCTGCAAAGTGGAACGCATGGGGGTGGATGGCTTTCTGATGGTGGTGCCTTATTACAATAAGCCCAGTCAGGAGGGTCTCTACCGTCATTTCCATACCGTAGCTTCGGCGGTGGAGAAACCGGTGATCCTGTACAATGTGCCAGGGCGAACCAGTTGCGATCTGCGACCGGAGACGGTGGCGCGCTTGGCGACGTTGGACAATGTGGTGGGTATCAAGGAGGCCACCGGCTGCATGAACCGTCTGGCTGATCTTTGCCGGGAGTGCGGTGACAGTCTGGAACTCTATACCGGGGATGATGCCACTGCCCTGGATTTCATGCTGGGGGGCGGTATCGGTGATATCTCCGTGACGGCCAATGTGGCGCCCCGACAGATGCGCCAGTTGTGCGATGCGGCCAGGGCCGGGCGCGAGGACGAGGCCCGAGCCATTAACGAACGCCTCATGCCGCTGCATCGGGAGCTTTTCGTCGAGGCCAACCCGGTTCCGGTGAAGTGGGCGCTTCAGCAGATGGGACTGATTGATTCCGGCATTCGCTTGCCCCTGGTCCCCCTGGACGAGGCGCACCATGAGCGGGTCCGTTACGCCATGACGCATGCGGGCATCATCTGACATCACTCGGACGTCGTGCTCCACCCAGTTTGGTGGGGCTCCGTAACACTTGACTAAAGATCTTTTACATCCATGCCTATTCGATTTGCTTTCGCACTCCTTGGAGTGACGCTGTTTCTGAACGGCTGTGCCGGCACTTTCCAATGCGATGAGGATCGCGTGGAGCCTTATATGGAGGTGGACCGGGGCAGTGAGCTGGATCCAGGAGACCTGGATTTTCAGCCCGATCCCCGTGGACGCTTTGATATCCCTGGAGAGGAAAGGGTGGATCGTGCCCGGGCCAATCCCTGCCTGGCTCAGTCACCACGGATCGTGGATCCACCGACGCCGGAAGAGCGGGAAGTGCGTGAGGCGCAAGCTTTTGCGGATCTGCGCGTGCGGGTTGAAACATTAAGCCAGGATGGTTTTGACTTGGGTTCAACCGCCAACACCATGCGACTGCGCCTGGGGGGCACCACGCCAAGGGTGGCTGGCTTCGATGCTGGCATTGCCTTCCAAACCAACCAGGTTCTGGATGATATCCGCTATGCCGACAGCACCGGGGCGCAGCCGAATCGTCCGGTGATTCGTGACCCGGCGGATACCGGGGTTTCGGAAGGCTGGGGCCGTTATGTCACCGCTGGTGACGGGTTCGAGGTCAAGGTGGGTCGTCAGGCCTTGCGCCATGACAATCAACGATTCGTGGGCAGCAGTTCCTTCCGTCAGTTGGAGCAGACCTATAACGCCGCAGCCTTTCGCTTCGGCACTGGCGAGACCTGGCAGCTGGATGCTCAACATCTGAGCCAGGGCATCACGCCACTGGGCCCCAATAACCCGGACCGCTCTTTGGGCAAGATGGACGTGGGCGCAACATTGCTGGACTTCAGTCGCCAGATTGGTGACAGTCAGCTGGGTCTCTACGCCCATCATGTGGATTTTGATGATCAGCGCGTTTCCCATCAGAACTTGGGTTTGAGATTACATGGCCGCTTGCCCTGGACTGAACGTTTCGATTATCGCCTGGAACTGGCAGAGCAGAGCGATCTCCGTGGCACGGGCCCGGAGGACGGTCTTGGCTATTATCACCTGAAACTGGGGCAGTCCCTGGATGATTGGCGCTGGTACGCCGGCCAGGAACGCCTGGAAGGTGATGGCGAGCTCGGATATCAGACTCCCTTGGGCAGCACCCATGAATTTAATGGTTGGGTGGATCGTTTCCTGACCATTCCTTCCCTGGGCCTGGTGGATAATTACGCCGGTGTGGTGGTGTCGCGCTGGGGCTGGGATTTCGAGTCCCGCATGCATCAGTTCCGTGTCGAGAACGGTAGCGGTGGCTATGGCGAGGAACTAGGCATTAGGGCAGGGCGTAGCTTGGGAGACAATCTCCGGGTGGATATCGGTTATAGCCGATACTTCGGTGAAGACAACGATGCCCACGGCTATGAGGATTTGAGAGGTGATTCCCGTCGCAGCTGGATCAGTCTCGGTGCCGAGTTCTAAACTGGAAGCATTTTGCCGGATGGTCGCTGCCCTTGAGGACCGGTTCTTATACCGGTATGATACGCAGCTTCCTTCGGAGAGGTGTCCGAGCGGTCGAAGGAGCGCGCCTGGAAAGCGCGTGTACGTCACAAGCGTACCGAGGGTTCGAATCCCTCCCTCTCCGCCAGTCATAAAAAAAAGCCGCCCAACCGGGCGGCTTTTTTTATGACTGGCGGAGAGGGCGGCCCGACAATCCCGGGAGTGAGATTAACCCAAGTGGTTGGGTAGAAGCCTTCAGGGGTAGAATGTTTTCCGGATGGACAGAGGCCCCAAGCCCTGCTTAACTGATGGGACTGTCAGGGTACGCCTCGTCAGTCAGCCGGGGTAAGGCGGAGCGCCAGGAGCCATGGGTTCAGTATGAGTGAAGTATCCCAAAAACGTTTTAGCGGTATGGTTATTGAAAATCGATCTGCCAGACCGAATGACGCCTCGGCTTCCTACTATACTCCCCCATCCGGAAGAATCGACTGGGCGGCTCAGCCATTGCCTGATGCCTGGACGGATGGGCCAGAAGGGCGGGGCCTGCGAGGGTTTTGGCGGTTGATTACGCATCCCTTCCGGCGGCGGGGCAAGGTTCAATTGCCTCCCGGGCTGCCCGGTGCCGAGCGAATTCCCAAGTACGTCCTGCTGGAATTTCATCACTTGCCCAACGGCAACTATTCAAAACGTCTCACCCGCGGCTATGTCAAGGGTTTTGAAGCCTCTATGTTGGGAGAGATGAAGAAAACCCGGTCGCGCATGGCCCGGGATCTGGTGGCTTGCCAGTCCGTGGTGGATATTGGCTGTGGTGGTGCTCGCCTTGCCGGTCAGCTGGCGACGCAGGGGATTGATGATGTCCATGGCCTGGATCCGTCACCCTATATGCTGCAATACGGGGCCGAAGCCCATCCCTCTGTGACATTCGCACAGGGAGTGATGGAGGCCATGCCCCATGAAGATAATCGTTTTGACGGGGCCGCGGTGCTCTTTGTCTTCCACGAAATGCCACCTCGCTACATCCATCAAGGCCTGGCGGAAGTGGCTCGGGTGCTTCGTTCTGGCGGTTGTCTGGTGGTGGCCGAACCCTCACCGTTGCATTATCAGTCCGGCCTGGTTTCCGCCTGGCGGCATTTTGGCTGGCGAGGCTTGTATTTCCGAATCCTGGCCCATCTGGTACATGAACCCTTCGTCAAGGCCTGGCATCGTTTCGACCTGGTATCCGCAGCCGAGGCGCATGGCTTGAAGCTTGAGCAGGTGGATGAGGGAATGCCTATCAAGTACTGGCGATTTCGTTTGGCGGAGTGAGTTCTGATGCATCGATATGCTGCCCCGGGGGGGCAGCATTATCTTCCTCCCTCATGCTAGAATGCGCGTCCGCGTTCACCGGCCGTCGGCTGCTGAACGCCCACAGTTTCAATGGTGACCCGTATCGGCTCCCCCGCGACGGCCAGCCGCGAACCCCGTCAGGCCCGGAAGGGAGCAGCGGTAGCGGTGACGCCGGGTGCCGGGGTGCTAGCCGGTGCGGGTTGCCACCCTTTTTTTTGGGGGAGCCTCTCCTAGTCGGTTTTCTGCCTCTGAGGCGCATTCAGCGCCGCCGCTTCTGCGTTGCAAGCCTTGCTCGTAGCGTTGCTACTGTGCGGCGGCTTGCGCCTTGAATCGACGACGCTGAATGCGCCTCAGAGGCAGAAAACCGGCCAGGAGGGATGCGCTTTTGGGGCAGGCAAGGGGGTGGGCTGTGGTACAGTATTCGGCCATTTCCAAGTTGGCGAAGTGTCCCGATGACGTATCAGGTCCTGGCTAGAAAGTATCGTCCAGCCACCTTCCCGGAACTGGCGGGGCAGGAGCATGTGCTGCGGGCTCTGATCAACGCCCTGGACAATGACCGCCTGCATCATGCCTTTCTGTTTACCGGCACCCGCGGGGTGGGCAAGACCACCATTGCCCGCATTCTGGCTAAATCCCTGAATTGCGAGGAGGGCATCAGCTCCCAGCCCTGTGGTGTCTGCAGTGCCTGCCGGGAAATTGCTGAAGGGCGGTTCGTGGATCTGATCGAGGTGGATGCCGCTTCCCGTACCCGGGTGGATGATACCCGGGAACTGCTGGATAACGTTCAGTACGCGCCCACCCGGGGGCGTTACAAGGTCTACCTGATTGACGAAGTCCACATGCTCTCCAGCCATTCCTTCAACGCTTTGTTGAAGACCCTGGAAGAGCCGCCGCCCCATGTGAAGTTCCTGCTGGCCACCACCGATCCCCAGAAGCTGCCGGTGACGGTGCTGTCCCGTTGTCTGCAATTCAACCTCAAGCGTTTGCCGGTGAGCGTGATTCGCGATCAACTGGACCGTGTCCTGGCGCAGGAATCGGTGCAGGCGGATCCGCCGGCGGTGGACCTGCTGGCCCGGGCGGCGGATGGCAGTATGCGGGATGGTCTGAGCCTGCTGGACCAGGCCATCGCCTTTGGTGGCGGTGCCCTGGGCGAGTCCGATGTGCGGGCGATGCTGGGTACGGTGGAGCGGGATGATGTGTTCCGCCTGCTGGAAGCGTTGGCTGATCGTGACGGGGCCGTGGTTTTGGAGACTGTGGAAGCCTTGGATACCCGCGCCCCGGATTACCTCAGTGTGCTGGATGAGCTGGCCACTGCGTTGCAGCGGATGGCGGTATTGCAGATGGTCCCGGAGGCCGGTGAGGAATGGGATGGCCGGGAGCGCTTGGTCCAGTTGGCGGATCGCTTGAGCCCGGAAGATGTGCAGCTGTTCTATCAGATTGCGATTCTGGGTCGTCGTGACCTGCCTCTGGCACCCGAGCCCCGAGCCGGACTGGAAATGTGTCTGCTGCGCATGCTGGCTTTCCAGCCTGGGGACATGGCTGCGCCGCCCGTGGCTTCAACGAGCGAGCCTGGCGATCGGCCTGCCTCGCGATCGGCGCCGGCTGCCAAGGCGCAAACCGTGGCCCGATCCGAGCCGGGCCGGAGCCTGAGTGATGCGATGGCTGAGGTCACAGAAGGCCCTTCGGAGAAGCCCGGAGCGGTAGACTCCCAGAATCGCGCAGACGAGCAGGCGGACGAAGCGCCGGCATCGAATCAGGGATCGGAACCGTTGTTGACCGGGGGTGGTCAGAACTGGTCCGCCCTGGTGGACGGTCTGAGTCTGAAGGGGCTGTCCCGTCAGCTGGCCGACAACTGCGAGCTGGAGGGTTGGGAAGGTGACACCGTGTTATTGAGATTGGATGCGGTGGGGGAGCAGTTGCGTACGCCCACCGCCATCGAACGTTTGGAAAAGGAACTGGGCCGGTTTTTTGGAAAAACCGTCAAGTGCCGGATTCGGATGGGCGAGCAGGTCTCGGGAACACCCGCCCAGAAGCAACAGGCTCGCAAGGCCCAGCGTCAGGAGGAGGCGGAGGCCTCCATCCAGCGGGACCCCAATGTGCGGGCTCTGGAAGAGCAGTTTGGGGCCCGCGTGGAAATGCGTACCGTACGGTACCGCTCCGGAGATAGCGCGCCGGAGAATGCGCCAAAACAGCAATGAGGTGAAACATGAAAGGTGGATTGGGTGGTCTGATGAAACAGGCCCAGGAAATGCAGGAACAGATGAAACAGGCCCAGGAAGAGCTGGGTAAACTGGAAGTCATCGGCTCCGCAGGTGGTGGCATGGTGGAGGTGACGCTGACGGGCAAGCACGAAGTCCGTTCCGTGAAGATTGATGACAGCGTGGCCGGGGACGACAAGGACATGTTGGAGGATCTGGTGGCCGCTGCCTTTAACGATGCGGTTCGCAAGGTGGAAGCGGAAACCCAGGAGAAGTTCTCGGGGATGGCCGGTGGTCTGGGGGGCATGATGCCGCCGGGCATGAAACTGCCGTTCTGATTCAAGCCCATGTTCTCACGTCATGTGGATGCGCTGATCGATGCATTCCGGGTATTGCCCGGTGTGGGGCCTCGCTCGGCCCAGAGAATGACCTTCCACCTGCTGGAGCGGGATCGGGAAGGCGGTCAAGGCCTGGTTGAAGCCCTGCAACGTGCCCTGGAGCACGTGGGGCAATGTCGCCAGTGCCGCATGCTCAGCGATGAGGATATCTGTGGTATCTGCCGAAGTGAACGCCGGGACGCTTCCCTTCTTTGCGTGGTGGAGAGTCCAGCAGATGTGATGGCCATTGAGCAGGCCACGGATTATCGGGGGCGATACTTCGTGCTGATGGGGCATTTCTCGCCCCTGGATGGCATCGGGCCGGATGAATTGGGGCTGGATCTGCTGGAACAGCGTCTGGACAGTGGGGAGGTCGCCGAGATGATTCTGGCCACCAACCCCACCGTGGAAGGCGAGGCCACGGCCAGCTATCTGATGGATATGGCTCGCAGCCGCAATGTCCGAAGCAGCCGTATCGCCCATGGCGTTCCCATTGGCGGGGAGCTGGAATACGTGGATGGCGGAACCCTGTCCCATGCCTTCCAGGGGCGACTGGAAATCAAGTAGGGTCAAGCAGAAACCGTGAAGGGAGCAAAGATGAGTGACGATACCATTTTCGGCAAGATTGCACGGGGCGAAATGGATGCCGACATCGTGTATGAGAACGAGCGGATCGTGGCCTTCCGGGACATCAACCCCCAGGCCCCCACTCATGTGCTGATTATTCCTCGCAAGTCCATTCCCACCCTCAATGATATTGAGCCGGATGATGCTTCCCTGATGGGAGAGTTGTTCCTCGCTGCCAAGGAAGTAGCGCGGCTGGAAGGCTTGTCCGAATCCGGCTATCGTGTGGTGATGAACTGTGGTGAAGGGGCAGGGCAGAGTGTTTTTCATGTCCACCTGCATGTCATGGGTGGGCGTAAACTGAAGTGGCCGCCTGGCTGATGCGCTTTTTGTTACTCGCGCTCTGGCTGGCGCTGACCTCGAGCGTGGCCCTGGCCGGTGAACGCCAGACCCTGGAAGGGCAGTTCGAGTATCTGTCACACGTCGCCAGCAGTCATCAGCTACTGGGCATTCCCGCCCGTCGAGCCGCCGATTATCCCCTTTCCCTGCAATGGGAGGCGGAGGCGCTCGTGTCCGTGGGCCGAGGCCTTCACGGCCGAGAGCATTTTCTGGCACCCGAAGCGGCTGTGGCCTGGCGGGCGCTGTCTAATCGAGCGCGATCGGAAGGGCTGGCCCTGCATCTGGTTTCCAGTTTTCGCTCGGTCAATTATCAGACACGCCTGATCCAGCAACGTCTGGATGAAGGTCGTTCCCTGGAACGGATTCTGATCGGAACTGCACTGCCTGGCTACAGCGAGCATCACAGCGGTTGTGCCATTGACCTGGCCACTCCGGATAAACCCACGGTGCGCCAGTCATTCCGGGAAACCGAGGAATATGCTTGGCTACAGGCCCATGCCGATGAGTACGGGTTTCGTGAAAGTTATCCTCTGGGCAATGATAGCGGCTTGATCCCGGAACCCTGGCACTGGTTTTTTGAGGCCTGTGAACGTTGACTGGGCGGTGGCCTAGAGAAGGTCGGGATTTCTTTCCTTGAGTTGCCGCATCTGTTCCCGAAGGCGGAGGTAGCTCCGGTAGCGGCGGGCGCTGATCTCCCCGCTCTCCACGGAAGCACGCACCGCGCAACCGGGTTCCGCATCATGCTGGCAGTCGTTGAAGCGGCAGCCGACACTGGTTTCACGAATTTCCCGGAACAGCCCGGCCACTGATTCCGGCGCGATGGGCCAGAGGTGGAAGTCCCGTACCCCTGGGGAGTCAATGATTCCACCGGCTCCGCTGGGCAGGTCATGCAGGTAAGCGGTGGTTGTGGTATGGCGTCCCTCACCGTGTTTCTCGGAGATGGCTGCGGTTCGGGCTACCGATTCGCCCAGCAGGGCATTAAGCAGGGTGGACTTGCCCACGCCGGATTGCCCCACCAGGGCTGCGGTGTGTCGGGCCAGATGGGCAGTCAGGGACGACAGGCCATCCCCCCGGGCGGCGGAGACGGTAAAGACCGGATACCCCAGAGCTCTGAACTCGGATAACCAGTCCGGCGGGCCGTCCGGGGCCAGTTCCTCCTTGTTGAAGACCACGGCGGCATCCAGCCCCAATGCCTCGGCGGCGGCAAGGTAGCGATCCACAATACCCGGCTCCGGCGCCGGTTCGGGGGCGATCATGACCACCAGCAGATCCAGGTTGGCCGCCAGTACCTGCTTGCGGCGGCCCCCCCCGCTTTGCTTAGCCAGTTCCGATTGGCGAGGGAGGATTTCGCTGAGTACCGCCTCGTCCTTGTGGCCCAGCACCACCTGGACTCGGTCTCCGGCGACCGGGCGTAGCCGCTTGCCCTTGATGCTGCATTCTCGGGCCTTGCCATCGGCTAGTCGCACCAGGGCATGACTGCCGTAGCTGGCCAGTACCTGTCCCGGTTGTTGCTTTTCATGCCCCATTAAACTTGCCCCTTTACGGCGCTTGTGGCCTGTTAGAATGCAGACAAGCCTTTCACAATGAAATGGAGATTGTCATGGCTCAGGACGCGGAGAACCTCATCTGGATCGACCTGGAAATGACCGGTCTGGATACCCAGCGCGACAAGATCATCGAAATTGCCACCATCGTCACTGACAAGCATCTTAACACCCTGGCCGAGGGACCAGTGTTGGCCATTCACCAGCCAGCCTCCGTCATGGATGCCATGGATGAATGGAATACCCGGCAGCATGGCAAATCCGGTCTGACCCAGCGGGTGCTGGACAGCGATGTCACGGTGGAGCAGGCCGAGGGCGAGACCCTGAACTTCTTGCAGCAGTGGGTACCCGAGCGCAGCTCTCCCATGTGTGGCAATAGCATCTGCCAGGATCGCCGTTTCATGGCCCGGCTCATGCCGCGCTTGGAGGCCTACTTCCACTACCGTAATCTGGATGTGAGCACTCTGAAGGAACTGGCGCGTCGCTGGGCGCCCGAAGTGGCGGCCAGCTTCAACAAGGAATCCAGTCACCTCGCGCTGGATGACATCAAGGATTCCATTGATGAGTTGAAACATTATCGGGAGCACTTTCTTCGCATCGGTGTGCCCCATCTGGAGCCCTGATGAGCGTTGACATGGACCCGCCGGTTTCCCCGGCCTGTGAGCGCAACCGGGGCCCCATACTGGCGCATTTGCAAGCGGTATTCGACCAACCCGGTGAGGTACTGGAGATTGGCAGTGGCACGGGGCAGCACGCGGTTTATTTTGCCCGGCATCTGCCCCATGTGATCTGGCATGCCAGTGACCGGCCCGAGCATCATCCGGGGATCCGGGCCTGGATAGCAAAGACGGGACTTGCCAATCTGCGGGGGCCGCTGACGCTGGATGTGAATCAGGCTCACTGGCCCTTGCCCAGCGTGGACGGGGTTTTTTCCGCCAATACGGCGCACATCATGCACTGGCCGGAAGTAGAGAAGCTGTTTTTCGGCACCGGGACTTGTCTGCGAACGGGGGGTGCCTTCTGTCTCTATGGGCCCTTCGCCTATGACGGGGTACATACCAGTGAGAGCAATCAGCACTTCGACGCCAGCCTCAGACAGCGGGACCCGGGGATGGGTATTCGTGATCGATCCGATCTGGTGACTTTGGCTCGAAGTCATACCTTGATACTGGAGGCGGACCATGCCCTGCCGGCCAACAACCGGCTCTTAATCTGGCGAAAGGAGTAAGGAATCGTATGTCTTCCACCGTGACCTGGCCCAGCCCGGACTCCGTTCGCGAGGCCGAACGTCGAATTCGGCCCTGGATTGAAGAAACCCCGCTGCGTTGGGAGCTGGGTCTGGAGCGAGCATTGGGACGGCCGGTGGCGCTCAAGTGCGAGAACGAACAGGCGGTGGGGGCGTTCAAGTCCCGGGGCGCTTGTAACGCCGTGTTTGCACTGGACGATGCGGTGGCATCCCGGGGTGTGGCAACCCATTCCTCCGGTAACCATGCCGCTGCCCTGGCCCGGGCAGCGCATTTGCGGGGCATTCAGGCTCATGTGGTCATGCCCGAGGGGGCCGCGCGTCCCAAGCGGGAGGCCGCAGCGGCCTGGGGGGCGGAGATCGTCACCTGCCCCCCCACCATGGCGGGACGCATCCAGGCCCTGGCCCGGCTAGTGGAAGCCACGGGCGCCCATGTGGTTCATCCCTACGAGGACCATCATGTGATGTCCGGGCAGGGGACGGTGGCATTGGAATTGGAAGCCGCCCTTGAGCCCGGGGATACCCTGCTGGTCCCGCTGGGGGGGGGTGGCCTGATCAGTGGCATGGCCTGCTACCTGGCAGAACGCCAACCCGCCGTGAATATCGTTGGTGTGGAGCCGGCGGGCGCCGATGATGCTTTGCGTTCCTGGCAGGCCGGAAAGGTGATCGCGGTCGAGCCGAATACAGTGGCTGATGGCCTCAGAGCGACCATCGGACAGACCAACCTGGATATTGTTCGACGTCACGTGTCCAAGATTATAACGGTACCGGAAGAGGCGATCCGGGAGGCCATGGGCTTGATCTGGCACCATTCCGGCATGCGGGTGGAGCCTTCCGCCGCAGTATCGGTGGCGGCTCTGCTGGATAATGCCGCCCTTGCCCCGAATCGGGCACTCTGTGTGTTGACCGGTGGTAATGTGGAAGTGAATCGCTTCGATGTCTGGTCATGAAAACAGCGGGGAGGGTCGCTGACTATGCTGGCATGATCCTTCTGGCTCTGCTGCCGCCAATCTGGCGCCGAGCCATGGACCTCCGAGCCGAATAATACGGCCGGGAGGTTCTATATCTATGAAAGGAATGAGCAATGAGTGATAAGAATGACACGCGTGATTATGAAGAGCATCATCTTAAGCTACGCAATCTGAATCATGATGATTATGCCGATGTGGTGGAGATCATGGATCAGGTTTATGCCGGCATGGGGGGTGCCTGGGACCGGGATGAATTCAATGCTCTTTTGGCCCGGTTCCCGGAAGGTCAGATCGGCGTGGAAGACAAGGGAAAGATTATTGCCGCGGCCATCACCCTGATCGTGGATTACGGCCGTTATGGGGATCATCATAGCTACCGCCAGATTACTGGTAACGGTACCTTCTCCACTCATGACCCCAACGGGGATGTGATGTACGGGGTGGATGTCTTTGTTCACCCCGAATACCGGGGGATGCGTCTTGGCCGGAGACTGTACGATGCCCGAAAGGAGCTTTGCCGTAATCTCAACCTTCGCGCCATAGTGGCCGGCGGACGGATTCCCGGTTATCGGGCCCAGGCGGGGGATATCTCGCCGGAAGAGTATATTGAACTGGTCAAGCGCCGGGAGCTTCGCGACCCCATTCTGAGTTTCCAGCTGGCCAATGATTTCCACGTGCGGCGAGTGATCCGTGATTACATTCCGGATGATGATGCCTCCCAGGGTTTTGCGACCATTCTCCAATGGAACAATATCTTCTATGAGGACAAGAGTCCCTCGCTCATCGGCGAACAAAAAACCAATGTTCGGGTGGGGACCGTACAGTGGCAGATGCGCCGGGTGCGTTCACTGGATGAGCTGATGCAGCAAGCAGAGTTCTTCGTGGATGCCATGGGTGGCTACAATGCCGATTTTGTGGTCTTCCCAGAGTTGTTCAATGCGCCGCTACTGGGCTTCTTTGATCAGGGCAATCCGGCGGAAGCTATTCGTGGCCTGGCAAGCTATACCGAGGAGATAGCCGAGGAGATGCAGCAGCTTGCGGTTGCTTACAATATCAATATTGTCGGTGGCTCCATGCCTGTCTACGAAGATCAGAAACTTTACAACGTAGCCTTTCTGTTTCGAAGGGATGGGACCCAGGAGCGCCAGTATAAGCTCCATGTAACGCCAGACGAGAAAGCCTATTGGGGTACAGTGGGTGGCAGCTCGTTGAAGGTCTTTGATACCGATGTGGGAAAGATTGGCATTCTGGTCTGCTATGACTGTGAGTTTCCGGAACTGTCACGAATTCTCATGGACAAGGGCATGCAAATCCTGTTTGTACCCTACTGGGTGGATACCAAGAACGGTTATCTGAGAGTACGCCGCTGTGCCCAGGCACGGGCAGTGGAGAATGAGTGCTATGTGGCTATTACCGGCAGCGTTGGCAATCTGCCCAAGATCGAGAACGCCGATATCCAGTATTCCCAGACGGCCGTCTTCACACCGGCGGATTTCGCCTTCCCCCACGACGGGGTGGCCGCTGAATCCACACCCAACACGGAGATGACACTGATCGTGGACCTGGATCTGGAAAAGCTCAAGCAGCTGCGTAACGAAGGCTCTGTCCGAAACTTTCGGGATCGACGGCTGGATCTGTATCGCATCGACTGGCTGGGCCGGAATGAAGACGAGGAACGGGATCTGGGTGGCACCCAGCACTAGTGCTCCATTAGTGCTTCAGGTAGTGTCCTGTTGCCTCATCAGTTGACGGATCTTGCCCAGTAGTCGGCCAAAGTCGATGGGTTTGCTTTCATATTCATCGCAGCCGGCCTCCAGCGCCTGTTTTCGGTGGCTGTCCATGGCGTGGGCGGACAGACCGATGATGGGAACATGGTGCTGTCGTTTATTCGCTCGCAGTTGCCGCGTGGTTTCCCAGCCATCCATGGCCGGCAGACTCATGTCCATCAGGATTAGATCCGGGTGCTGTTCGGCCACCATTTCAAGGCAACGTTCCCCGTCAGGTGCCAGGTGCACCTCATAGCCTTCCAACTCCAGATGGCGGGCCAGCATATCGCTATTGACCGGGTTATCCTCCACTACCAGCAAGCTTCCCCGGGGTTGGCTTCCCAGGCTCGGAGCATTTTCTGCATGGTCACGGTTTTCCTGTCGCGTATTTTGGATCGTGTCATTATCTCCTTGGCTTGTATTGGCGGGCGGCTCCAAGGGTAGGGTAACTGTAAAGCGGGACCCATTGCCTGGCTGGCTCTTGACTGAAATATCACCGCCCAATAGCTGGCAAAGCCCCCGGCTCACCGACAGCCCCAGGCCGGTGCCACCGAATCGGTGGGAGATGCTCTCATCCGCCTGGGTAAAGGAATCAAAGACCCGCCGTGTCTGTTCCGGTGTCATGCCGATACCATTGTCCATCACTTCAAACAACAGATGATGTCCCTCTTGCCTGCTGTTCAGGCGGATTTCTCCATTTTCGGTAAACTTGGCGGCGTTCGCCAGGAGATTGAACAGGATTTGGCGGAGACGGACGGGATCGGTGTGGATTTTTTCAAGTGTCGGGTCCGTCTCTACAATCAGGCGGTTACCGTTTTCCTCCACCTGGGGCTGGATCATGCCGCAGACATCTTCCAGCAGTTGAGGGACTCGCGTTTCCACAACCCGGATTTCTGTTTTTCCCGCCTCGATTTTGGACAGGTCCAGCAGTTCGTTGATCAGGGTCAGCAAATGCTGTCCGGCTGAACGTATCCGCTGGGCATCACTAGTGAAGGCGGGTAGGGAACGACGATCCAATTCCCTGGTGAGCATTTCACTGTAGCCGATAATGGCATTCAGTGGTGTTCTCAGTTCATGGGACATGCGAGCAAGGAACTCGCTCTTGATGGCGTTGGCCTTTTCCGCATCTTCCACCGCCTGCTTGAGATTGCGCTCAGCGATTCGCAGGCGACAAATGGCCTCCTCGGCTCGCAGGTTTTCATCCTTAAGATGTTCCATGTGCCGGGCACGGCTCAGAGCGGAAATGGCATGCTCCCGAATTCGTGCGAAGCGTTCCGCATCACCTGGCCGGAAGGCAGACTGGTCTTCTCCATTGGTCAGCAGCAAAAAGCCCTGAATGCGCTGATCAATGGTGATGCTCATGGCCACCATGGAAACCGGGGGTGGTTTTACCCCCATGGTTTCTTCCTCGGTAATCGGTGGCCGGGGGTCATGCAGGAACACGCCTTCTGCAATTTCCTCCGCCCCTCGGCTATAGCGGTCCACCGCACTGTCATAGTCCAGGATAGTGGGATTGATTTCTGAGGAGAGAATCCCGTAGCTGCTGGCCACCTGAAAATGCCGGGTCACAGGATCCAGAACCAGAATCAGGCCTTGGTCCGAATTTCGGAAGAAGGACACCGTGCGCTGGAGCAACATCGCGAGCACATCACTGAAGTCTTCCCGGGAGTTAATGGCCGCTACAATGCTATCCAGGGTTGAGAGTTCCTTGTTCTTGCGTTCAATGGTGCGGTTGGCTCTGACCTTGAGCCGGTATCGGTTATAGGTAACGCCAATCAGCACCAGCATCAGGGCACTGCCGCCGATGGCGGTATTCCGGACCAGGGTGTCGAAACGGCGTTCCTCCTGAAGCAGGGCGATCTCTCTTTCCTTTCGGCTGGTTTCGAAGCGGGCGCTCATGGCCTCCATTTCCCGCTGGCGTTCTACATCAAACAACTCTGCTCGAAGCTCGCTGACTTTGCGGCTGTAATTCAGGGCGGCCTCGAAATCCCCTTGTTCTTCATTGAGCATGGACAGGGCGTTATAACCGACCCGCATCAGCTCCAGTGCATTGTGTTCTTCGGCAATCTCAATGGCATCATAGAAAAGACCCCGGGCCGTGTCCGGCTCCGTGGTGCGCTGGACTTGTGCCATGTTCAGCATGGAGCGGGCTTCGGAGACACGGTCGCCTACCTGACGTTGAAGCGCGACGGCTCGCTCCATCCATTCAAGGGCTTGTTCGGCTTGGTCCTGAAAGTGATAAAGAACGGCAATATTATTATAGGTTCCGGCCATGTCCCGTAGATTGCCGGTCCGTTGGCGGATGGCAATGCTGCGTTCATAGGCCGCCAGCGCTTCATCTACATTGTCATTCTGGCGCTGAAGGGTGCCTATATTGTTGAGCTGGGTGGCCATGCCGTCCAGGTTGCCGGCGGCCTCATGCTGGTCCAGGGATTGTTGGTAGTAGTCCAGGGCCCGCTTACTATCACCCTGAGCATCATGGATACGACCGATACGATTCAATGCCTCGGCCCGGCCACTCAGATTGCCGCTTTCCTCGAAATGGGCATAAGCCTGGTGAAATATCTCAAGTGCTTCACTGTACTGACCAGTGTAATAGAGGATCGCGCCCCGCTGGATGAGACTGTCGGCCAGACCATCAACATTGCCTGTCGCTTCAAAATGCGCTTGCGCATCATCCAGCAGGAGCAGCGCCTCGTCATAGCCACTCAGAACCTCGAGAGAACGGGCCATCTCGATACGAGCCAGGGCAGCTGTATCTTCATCGCCCTGGGCCATACTGTCTTCCAGAACATCACGGGACAGTTCCAGAGCATTGGCTGGCTCGCTATCCCTCAGCTCGGCGGCCTGATCCAGCCGCTCATCCGCCAGCAAAGCCGAAGGTGCGGTGGCAACGGAGAGCATGAAAAAAGCGATCAAGGGCATCCAGGCCATGCCTGATCGAGAAACTGGGTGGTGCATCCGCATCTTGTCTCCCTGGATGAAGGATGGCCATTATCTTTGGTATCCGACCACTGACAATACCATGGCCTGATTGTGCCATTACTGCAAGGGTTTACCGAGCCCCTGAAAGCCGAGGACCTGGACCTCCAAGATGGTGTGATTCCAGCGTTTGCGAACACTTTCCCCCGGCGGAATCGGAGGCAGAGGTAGGGGGTGGAAGCGGTCCTCTCCGGCCACTAGCTGCTCCGCCTGCAGGAAGAGTGGCCGATCCAGGGGGTTTTGTAATCGAAGTTCGGAGAAGAATAGGCCTTCTTCATTCACTTGCTGCAGTTTAATGCGAAATCGTGCCTCAGAGGGGGCAACAGCCGGTGCCCAACTGGGATGGATTCGCCCCGCCTTGTCTTCCATGAGTACAAGCGCATGTTGCTCCCCGCTAATCACGCTCAACCAGCCGCCGGCAAAGATGGGGCCGGCTGGCACCTGGACTGGATGGGGTTCGCCCGATTGATCCTGAAGCTGGATGACGGTGGCCGGGCGACAGGGTTGCCGCTCGCAGACACTGGACAGCATTTCCTCCCGGGGCGGCATTTGCTGGCAGGCCCCGAGCAATGACAGGCAGATCAAAAGGAACAGCCAACGATTCATGAACGCTGAAACAAGCTGGGCAGAAGTCGCAGGAAGCGGCCAAGGCCCTTGATGCGCGTTATCGGGCCCTGACCGTGGAAGCCGGTGACGGCCCCGGCCAGTCCTTGACGGGCGCGTTCACTGTAGGGAAACCACCAGGGTGCCCGTTGAGCCATGATCAGTCGTTCATCCACCACATTCTGCTCCCGGCTCATGCTCATGAAGCCGCTATAGCCATGGGTCCGTCCCAGTCCACTTTGACCGGGTCCCCCCCAGCTGATTTCCGGCATGCCGTGACTCATGAGGTGATCATTGAGAGTGACCGTGCCGGCCTTCAGACGTTGGGCAAGCTGACGGCCACGCCGGCGTTTGCCGGTCCAGATGGAGGCGGTCAGGGCGAAGGGGCCATGGTTGGCCTGGGAGATGGCTTCTTCCAGGCTGCTCACTTTCTGCACGGCAATAATCGGCCCGAAGGTTTCTTCCCGCATCAGGGCCATATCATCGTCAACGTCCGTCACCAATGTGGCCGGAAACCAGAAGCCGTTTTCAGGCAGCTGGGAGGACAGGGGAGACTGGGCCATAATGCGCGCCCCCTGGGCCACCGCGGCATCCAGTTGGCCCTGTACCTTGTCCCGTTGCTGCGCCGTGCTCATGGGACCCAGGTCCACGTCCGGATCGTCCGGTCGACCAACACGAATCCGGCTGACCTTCTCTGCCAGCGCTGAGACAAAGTCGTCATGGATCTTGTCCTGCACATAGATCCGTTCAATGCCGGCGCAGGCCTGTCCGCTGTTCTGGAGGCTGCCCCACAGGGCCCCATTCACACTTCTCGCCAGGGGTGCGTCGTCACAGACGATCATGGGGTCCTTGCCACCCAACTCGGCGCTCATGGGAATCAGGCGATCGCCGGCTTCCCGGGCCAGCAGCCGCCCCACGGGCACCGAGCCGGTGAAACAGAGTTTGTCCACGCCATGCCTGTCGTCCAGCAGGGCCTCACCGGCCGCCGATCCCGGCAGGATCAGATGCTGGAAAAGCCCCTCCGGTAGATCCAATTCGGCCACACCACGGCTCAGCGCCTCACCCACGGGAACCGTTTCCGGGGCGGTTTTGAATATAACTGCATTCCCGGCAAGCAACGCCGCACTGATTTCGTGCAGGGGGATGCCCAGGGGATAGTTCCAGGGCACGATAATCCCCACCAGCCCATGGGGCACATGGTGGATGCGGGTACGTTTGCCCAGATAGGCCGGATTGCTGAGCGCCGGCTTTGATTCGGCCAGCCAGCGGGGCGCCATTCGGGCGTAATAGCGAATGGCGTCGGCACCGGGCAGGATTTCGGTGGCGATGGCATCCTGCAAGGGCTTGCCGTTGCAGCTGGAGATGATCCTTGCCAGATTCTCCTGTTCCCGGGCCAGCCAGGCGGACAGGGGGCGGATCCGTCGGCTGCGTTCCCTGGCTGTCAGGGCGGCCCATTCCGGCTGAGCGGCGCGGGCGGCGGCAAAGGCTTTGTCCACGGCCGGTTGGGTCATCCAGGGATGTCGGGAGAGCACGCTGCCGTCACTTGGATTAAAGACCACGGCTTCGGTTTCGGTCTCCGATACCTTGCTGTCCATGGGGCTTACTCCCTGGGTTTACGGCCGGTGAATGCGTCCATGGTTTGACTGACACCGAGAAAACGCATCAAGCGATCGAACCATGCAAGCGGCAGCAGGCGGGCCGGCCAGGCGGTGTAGACCAGCCAGGGCATGATCAGCCGGGTCCGGCTCTTTTCGATGGTTTTCAGGGTGCGGCGAATGACCACATCCGGCTTGAGGATGGGTAATAGCCAGGGCCAGCGGGTTTGGACCCCTTCAAACATGCCGGTATCGATGAAAAAGGGGCAGATGATGGTGGTGCGGACCCGGCTGCCCCGGTGTTTCAGTTCCATCCGCAGGGCATCGTCAAAGCCCACGGCGGCGGCCTTGCTGGCGGAATAATCCACCAGGCGGGCTGTGCCGACAATGCCCGCCGCCGAAGCAACGGTCACCACATGCCCACGGTCCTGGGCCAGCATGCCGGGCAGTAGGCAGCGGGTGAGGTGAATGGGGGCCAAGGCATTGATCCGGAAGGTGGTTTCGATGGCTTGCCCCTCGGTTTCGTCCAGCCAGGTGCCGTTCACTACGCCGGCGTTGTTGATCAGGATATCCACGGGGCCCAGTGTGTCCTCCACCCAGGCGGCCAGGGCCTCGATGGCGGCCACATCGCTCAGGTCACAGACCCGGGGGTGGAATTCGCCGCTCATCTCAGCGGCCAGCTTGTTGAGTCCGACTTCGTCGCGGTCGACGCCGATTACCCGGGCACCGCGCTGCCCCATTTCCCGGCAAAGCCCGCGTCCGATACCGCTGGCCGCGCCGGTTACCAGCACCAGTGAGTTGTTGATCGCCGTCATGAGGGGGCTCTTTGTGTGAATGGCGGAGACGGTAGATTACACAGGCTGCCAGCCTTTTTGCCAGCAGCATAAGAAAGGGCTTCGCAGATTTCCGCAGGAAATAGCCGGGCCAGCATTATTGGGGACTTTCTACTTGGGCAGTTCGAACGAAACCGAAGCCAGCTCACCACCACGACTGCTTAAATTCAGGAGGATCGAGTGCAGGGTGGGACTGGCCAGGGCTGCGAGCGCGTAGGGATCTTGGCGAGTGGCCTAGCCCCGGAAAACCCCACCATGCGCTCGACCCTCCAGGCTGAAAGTGGTGGAGGAGGTGAGCTGACTTCGGCTTCGATAGGCTCGCCAAGGTAGATCGCTAGTCGAATCTTGCTCTAGGGATTCATTGTGAGCATCGTCATGGTCTGAGACTTTAGGGGAAACCAAAAAAACGCCGAACAGCTGAGTACTGTTCGGCGTCTGGCTTTACAGTTATTTCCAGAAAGTCCGGCCTTTATGGAAGGCCGGCTTATTTTTCCAGGGTCTGACCGGCCAGGTGGAGCCAGGTCTCGATCACCGTGTCCGGGTTCAGGGACACGCTTTCGATTTCCTGCTCCAGCAGCCACTTGGCCAGGTCCGGATGATCCGAGGGGCCCTGGCCGCAGATGCCGATGTACTTGCCCTGGTCCCGGCAAGCCTTGATGGCCATGGACAACAGTTTCTTCACCGCCGCATCCCGCTCATCGAACAGGTGGGCGATGAGACCGGAATCCCGGTCCAGACCCAGGGTCAGCTGGGTGAGATCGTTGGAGCCGATGGAGAAGCCATCGAAATATTCCAGGAACTCATCCGCCAGCAGGGCATTGGAGGGCAGCTCACACATCATGATGAGCTTGAGATTGTTGGTACCCCGCTTGAGGCCGTGTTCGGCCAGCAGCTCGGTTACCTGATGGGCTTCTTCCACGGTGCGGACGAAGGGAATCATGATCTGGACATTCTCCAGGCCCATGTCCTCGCGCACCTTCTTGAGTGCGGCCACTTCCAGATCGAAACAATCCCGGAAATCCTCAGAGATATAGCGGGAAGCGCCCCGGAAACCCAGCATGGGGTTTTCTTCATCCGGTTCGTACTGACTGCCACCCACCAGGTTGGCGTACTCATTGGACTTGAAGTCCGACATACGCACGATCACCGGCTCCGGCGCGAAGGCCGCCGCCAGGGTGGAGATGCCCTCGGCCAGCTTGTCGATATAGAACTGCACCGGGTTGGCATAACCGGCGGTGAATTCGCGAATGGTTTCCTGGGTCGCTTCATCCTGCCGGTCGAAGTTCAGCAAGGCCTTGGGGTGGACCCCGATCATGCGGTTGATGATGAACTCCAGGCGGGCCAGGCCGATGCCCTTGTGGGGGATGCTGGAGAAATCGAAGGCCCGGTCCGGGTTGCCCACATTCATCATGATCTTCAGCGGAATGTCGGGCATGGATTCCAGATCGATTTCATTGCGATCGAAGTCCAGCTCACCCTCATAGATGTATCCGGTATCGCCTTCGGCGCAGGAAACGGTAACGCCCTTGCCATCCTGGATGGTGCGGGTGGCGTTGCCGCAGCCCACCACGGCGGGAATACCCAGTTCCCGGGCAATAATGGCGGCATGGCAGGTACGGCCACCGCGATTGGTGACAATCGCTGCGGCCCGCTTCATGATCGGTTCCCAATCCGGGTCGGTCATGTCGGTGACCAGCACATCGCCGGGCCGGACCTTGTCCATCTCACTGATATCGGAGACGACCCGGGCCTTGCCGGCACCGATCCGCTGGCCGATGGCCCGGCCTTCGCAGACCACCCGGCCCTCGGCATTGAGCACATAACGCTCAATGGACTGGCCGGCCCGGCTTTTCACGGTCTCGGGGCGGGCCTGGAGGATGTAGATGCGACCGGTTTCCCCGTCCTTGCCCCACTCGATATCCATGGGGCGCTGGTAGTGCTTCTCGATGGTCACCGCCTGGCGGGCCAGTTCGTTCACATCCTCATCGCTGATGCAGAAGCGCTTGCGGTCGGCCTCACTCACATCCACCGTCTTGACGGACTTGCCGGTGCTGGCGGTATCGCCATAGACCATTTTTTCCATCTTGGTGCCCATCATGCGGCGCAGGATGGGGTCTTTTTTCCGCTCCAGGGACTGCTTGTAGACGTAGAACTCGTCCGGGTTCACCGCGCCCTGGACCACCATCTCGCCCAGACCATAGGAGGCGGTAATAAAGACCACGTCCGGGAAGCCGGATTCGGTATCCAGGGTGAACATCACGCCGCTGGCACCGGTGTCCGAGCGCACCATGCGCTGGATGCCGGCGGACAGGGCCACGTCCTCATGGGCGAAGCCGTGATGGACCCGGTAGGCGATGGCGCGGTCATTGAACAGGGAGGCGAAGACCTCCTTCATGGCCGTGAGCACATTGTCGATGCCGCGGATATTGAGGAAGGTCTCCTGTTGACCGGCGAAGGAGGCATCCGGCAGGTCCTCGGCGGTGGCCGAAGAGCGCACCGCCACGGTGGCTTCCTGGCCATCCACGGCCATGGCCTCATAGGCTTGGCGTACCGCCTCTTCCAGCTGGGGCGGGAAGGGGACTTCCATCACCCACTGGCGGATCTCGCGACCCACCCGGGTCAGCTCGGCCACATCCTCGGTGTCCAGGTTTTTGAGGGCCGCATTGATCCGGTCAGCCAGGCCCTTGTGCTTGAGGAATTCCCGGTAGGCCTCGGCGGTGGTGGCAAAGCCCCCCGGCACCGATACCCCCAGATCCGACAGGCTGCTGATCATTTCACCCAGGGAGGCGTTCTTGCCGCCCACCTGTTCCACATCGCCCATGCCGAGCGATTCCAGGCCGATAACGTACTCGTTCACTGGTCCTTAACCCCTTGTTACGAGATGGAAAGACTGGAAGACTGGCGCATTCCGGGGATTCAAGCCCACCGTCACTGAGTGGGGCGGGGCGAATCCATTCACTGTATTCAGAAGCCTGGCGCCGGCCGCCTGTCGGGCCGCGCCCATGCGCCGGGTGGGAGACCTGTCGTGACCGATACCCGGGAAAATACCCGTCGTACCGTCTTTTTCGTCTCTGACCGCACCGGGATCACCGCCGAAACCCTCGGTCACAGTCTGCTGACCCAGTTTGACGGCATTGATTTCAGGCCGGTGACTGTGCCATTTATCGGCAGTAAAGACAAGGCGGAAACCGTGGCCCAGCGGATCAATGAGACCGCCGCAGCCGAAGGGGTTCGGCCACTGGTATTCTCCACTCTGATTACCGACGAGTGCCGGGAAGTAATCCAGGCCGCCGACGGCATGTATCTGGATTTTTTCGATGCCTTTATCGGGCCCCTGGAAAAAGAGCTGGATAAAAGCTCTTCACACGCTGCCGGCCGGGCCCACGGGGTCTTTGACGCCGAAACCTACACCCGCCGAATCGACGCCATGAACTATGCCCTGGCCAATGATGACGGGGTCAGCACCCGACACTATGACCGGGCGGAAGTCATTTTGGTGGGGGTGTCCCGATCCGGCAAAACCCCCACCTGCCTGTATCTGGCTCTGCATTACGGGGTCTATGCCGCCAATTATCCCCTCACCGAGGATGATCTGGAGGATGGCATGCTCCCCAAGAGCCTAAAGACCCACAAGGACAAGTTGTTTGGTCTCACGATCGACCCCAAGCGGCTGCAGGACATCCGCCAGGAGCGCCGACCGGACAGCCACTACGCCTCGGTCCGTCAGGTTAATTACGAGGTGCGTGAAGCTGAAATCCTGTTCCGTCGCTATGGCATTCCCTTTCTCAATACCACCACGTCTTCGGTGGAGGAGATTGCCACGACGGTGATCCATAGTGCCGGGCTGCAGCGTCGTTTCTACTGACAACTCGATGATTCCCGCATAATGGGGGCCCTATTTGGGGGGTTGCCGGGTGTACGCAGATGCCGACAATGGAAGTCGCTGATCGTTGATGGCGAAGTCGCCTATCCATGTCCATACTGATTGGTGTGTCCTTGAGATTAGAGTAGACAAAACGATTTTGGGACTTTTAACGCAACGTTAAGGGCCGCTTGCACGGTCTTTTGGGAGGAACGATGAAGATTCGATTGATTCTGGCCATGATGGCTGCACTGTTTCTGATGGTGGGCTGTTTCAGCAGCTCCGATGATGACGATAATGGTTCATCGGATTTGGGCGATCGGGATCGGGCTGAAGCGGCTGCGTCTGCCAGTGTCCTGTCTGGTGCGCTGAATGACCCGGAGGATGACGATGATGATGACGGAGAGGGCTATGGGCCCATGGGTCAAATGGCTGGTGCTGCTAACACCATGAACCAGCGCTGTGATAGTGGCACGCTGGATGAAGGCGAGACTCCCGGCAAGGATGTCGGTTCCCCCTACACCGAGGGTGGCACCGTGGACGTGAGCTGGACCTACTATGATTCCTGTGTTCAGGGAGAGGGTGAAGACTTTGAGATGACCACCGATGGTTACCAGGAGCAGAATGCTCAATTCGGTGATGTGGGTTACTTCCGCTGGGCCGCCACACCGGACGACCCCATGGGGGAGGAAGGCCCCTTCATGATGGATTCCGGTTTCGGCTCCTTCCAGTTCAGCGGTTATATGCACGATTGCGAACAGTGCAATGGAAACCAGTTTGGTTCCGTGGGTGCTGTTACCTGGGAAATTGAGTCAGAGGGTGAATCCGTGGTCTTCGAATTCGGCCGTTCGGATGATCCTTTCGAAGTGGAGGGTCAATGGCTCTCTGATAGCGATGCTGAGCAGAGTGTCAGTGGCTACTACGGATTGAACTGGGAAGGTACCCCCTGCAATCTGGATGTGGAGTATGAAACGGTGGAGCCCCTGTACTTCCAGGATTATCAGACCTCGTCGGAGCAGATCATCTCGGGGCAGATGAACCTGAGCATCGGCGATAGCACCTTCCATGTGGAATATATTGATGGTCAGGCCTATATTGATGGCGACCTGGTGGAGCCGGATGTGGACAACCCCTGCGCCGGGGCCTTCCAGATCTCCATCGGCATGTAAGGATTATCCGGGCTTTTACGGCTCGAATTGGCAACCCGCTTGCCAATGATCGAAAAACAGCCCCCGTCACGGTGAATCCGGGACGGGGGCTGTTTTTGTGGGGTCATTTGATGGGTTTTTGGATTACATCACTTGGTGCAGGGCGTCGCTCAGGGCCTGATTGAACAGCTCGGGGCATTCACGATGGATGAAGTGCCCGCTGTCGGGAATGATGGTCTCGCTCATGAGGGAAGCGAGGCGTTGGCGGGTACTGTCAGCCACCAATGGGCTATTGATGGCGTGAATAGGGGCTTGGCCGTGATGGAAAGCCGATCTTGGGTCCCACTGGACCATGGCTTTCCAGAGACGGCGGGCCCGGTCGGCATCCATGGAACGCATCTTGTCCAGGATGGCTTTCTTTAGCGTAGCGGAGGCTCTCGCCCCACAGCTGCGTTCCACCATATTCTCCATGGCTTTGGAAAAATCCCCATCAAAGGCCGTGCCCAACCGTTCAATCGTGGATTTGCTCATGCCACCGTAATCAATCAGAAAACTATCCACCAGTACCACCGCCGCAACCCGGTCGGTTTGCCGGGCCGCCATTTCCAGAGCCACCGGTCCCCCCATGGAATGACCGATCAAAACAGCCTTGTGGCTTTTTGCTGCTGCCAGTACCGCCAGGGCCTGTTTTGCCAATTGCGGAATATTGTCTGCTTCCGGATGACCCGCCGGGGTCTGACCGTGCCCTGGCAGATCTGGCGCCAGGATCTCGTGTCGGCCTTTGAAATGTGCGATCTGCTGCTCCCAGTCAGCACCGTCACAGCACCAGCCATGGAGAAAGATCAGGGCAGGGGCGGGACCGGGGTGATGTCTGAGGCTGTCTGCGGTATTACTGCCTGTGGTGGAATTGTCCATTATGAATTTCCACGGTGCGATGAAGGAATGAAGTGGAGACCCAGCGGTCGGGTGCTTGGTGATCAAGCAGGACTAGCCCCCGTCCCTTCAGCTGTTGTTCCAGCCAGAACAGAACCCGTTCTCGGGTGTTGGCATCCAGGCCACGGAAGGGCTCATCCAATATCAGGGTTCGAGCCGGTGAGAGCACGATGCGGATCAGGGCTACCCGGCGTGTTTCACCCCCGGAGAGCGGCCGGGTTTGCTCGCCGACCCAGTCATCCAGGCCCAGGCCAGCCTGGTCCAGGCCGGTGGCGGACATTGCCGCCAACAAGGTGCTATCCGACAATGTGGGGTTGGCCATGGACAGATTATGGCGAAGAGTGGCCTCCAATAACGTACTGCGCTGCTCCAGCACTCCGATACGGGCAAATCGCTGCGCTTCGGGCCAATCCCCCACGGGACGGCCATTGAGATGGACCGAGCCGCCATCCGGCTCGATCAAGCCGGTCAGGAGTTGGGCAAAACGGGACTTTCCGCTGCCGCTGGGCCCCACCACGGCCAGTCTGCGTTCAGGCGGGATGGTCAGCGAGGCTTGGTCGAGAATAGGTCGGTCGGTCAGGCCACGGCGCAGGCTGACCGACGTCAGCGACCATTCTGCCGGTGGGGCTGACTCCTTGTCGGCCGTGCTCTGATCGGGCCCCCTATCGATAATCGGCATCTCATGACTGGCTGGGGAAAGGCGTCGGCAGGCAACCTGAATCCCTCCCCAGCGGCGCATGGCTGGTCCCAGGCCGCTGAACAGACCGCCAAGCGCCAACAGGCCCAGCACACTCATGGCCAGCCAGGCGGGTTCGCTGTTGTCCCGAAGCGCCAGTACCAACAAGCCCAGAAGGCCCAAGGCCGGAAGCAATTGCAGGGCCGCATCAAGCCGGGCGGCCTGCCTGGCCAGCCGGGACTCTCGCTGTTGAATCCGCTCTTCGCGCCGGATGACTTTTTGTAGCCAGCGTTCATCGGGATCGCTGAATTGCAGTTCCCGGTGAGCCGCCAGGACGTCACTGAGTTGACTGCGCTGATTGGCTTGATCCAGTGCCTGACGGGCCTCGCCATCGCTCTGTCGGCGCAGAAAACGGCGGATGAGCCCCATGGCCAGCAGCAGGGTGGCCAAAATCAGCAGACCCGCTGTCGGTCGGTCCAGCAGGGCCACAAACACAGCAAGGATTAATCCTGTGGCCAAGACCGTCAAAAGCGGGATCAGCAGACTGGCATGGAAATGCTCCAGGCGCTGGACATCGCCCATCAAGCGGGCCAGCAAGGGACCATCCCGCAATTGCGACAGCTGTTGAAAGGGGAGGCGGGCATGACGGAGAAAGATGCCCTGGCGCAGACGCGCCAGAATTCGGAATACGGCTTCGTGAACCAGCAATCTTTCCAGATAGCGGCCCACGGTCCGGCTCACGGCAAACAGGCGAATCAGGGCCCCGGGGGCGAAGATCTCCAGGGTGATAGCAGCGCCCAGCGCGGCCGCAGCGCCGGCCAGGCCACTGGCCGTGATCAGCCAGCCGGCGGTGGCCACCAGGCCCACCGAGGAGAGCCCGGCGATCAGCGCCAGGGCAAAGGCCGCCCATAACCAGCCTTGCCGGCCCCGGGGGAGGGTGCGGAGCAGGAAATCCAGTCTTGCCCGTTCAGTCCGCATGCCGCAGCCTCCCGTTCTCAAGCCACAGGCGACGGTGGGCGTGTTCGGCAGCGCGCGGGTCATGGCTGAACATGACCAGCGTGATTGAACCGGCGAGACGCTCCAGCTGCGACAGAATGGCCTCGGCATTGTCTGGATCCAGGCTGGCGGTCGGCTCATCCAGGATAATCAATCCGGCGCCACTGAGCAGAGCGCGGCCCAGGGCGATGCGTTGTGCCTCACCACCGGAGATGCCGGCGCCCCGTTCTCCCAGGACATGATCCAGACCGCCAGCGAGCTGTGCGGGCAGGCTTGCAAGCCCGAGTTGTGCCAGCACTTGCCGAAGCCGGTTTTCTTCGTGGTGCAGCCCGGGATCCAGGTTCCGGCGCAGACTGGTGGGTAGCAAATGCGGCTGCTGACCCAGCCAGGCAATGGCCGATTTGTGTTCGCCTTTGGTCCATTGGGCCAGCGGCTTTTTGCCAAGTGACAATGTGCCGCCTCGCGGCGGCAGCCAGCCCATCAGGCAGGCCGCCAGGGTACTTTTTCCGCTGCCCGAAGGCCCCTGAATGGCCAGCCACTCACCCGCCTGGACATTGAGCGAAAGCGATTGGAAGAGGGGGCGGGGCGCATTGGGCCAGGCAATTTCAGCCTCATCAAGCGCCAGGGAGAGTGGCGCAGGATTCCGGGGCTGCTGGATACGATCGGAGGCCGATTCAGCGGCCATCTCCACCAGGCCACGAACACGCGGGGCGGCGGCCAATGCCGCGGCCCGCTGGTGGTAACCGGCTGCCAGGCGTCGTAGCGGCTGAAAGAAATCGGGGGCGAGCAATAGAATGCTTAATCCGGCGTGGAAGCTCAGGGCCGTGGCTGGGCCGAATTCGATATAGCCCAGCAGAGCCAGACCGACATAAACAGCCAGGCTGGCGATGGCAATGGCACTGAAAAACTCCAAGACCGCCGAAGACAGAAAGGCAATACGCAAGACCTGCATGCTGCTTTCACGATAGCGTTCAGCGGATTGTCCAACCGCCTGGCCCTGGTTTTCGGTCTGGCTCGCCAATCGCAAGGTGGGCAGGGCCCGGACCCGATCGAGAAATTGATGGCCCAGGCGACGCAGCGTTTCCTGCTGAGCCTCGGCCAGACTGGCCGTACCCAGGCCAATCAGTGCGCTGAACAGTGGGATCAGTGGCGCGGCCAGGAGCAATAGCAGGCCGGCCAGCCAGTCCAGGTAGAAGGTGATGGCCAAAATGACCGCAGGTTGAACCATGGCCTGCAGCCGGGCCGGACGATACTCCCGGTACCAGGGGCTGATGTCGGCCATGGATTCACTGACGTCCGCTCCCAGGTCCGCATCACTACGCCCAAGCGCCAGTCGACGGGCTGGGTCCATGGCTGTTTTCAGCGCTTGACGGTACAGGCGTTGGCTAATGCGCTCGGACTGGATGGCAGCCCGGTGATCGGCCACGCTGCGAAGGCCGGCTCGCAGACAAGCCAATAAGGCCAATGCCGATAGCATGGGCCAAAAGGCAGAGGTTCCGGCATTCTGCAGCTCGCCCAGGGCTATCTGGACCAGGGCATGGGCCAGTAGTACCAAAAAGGCAATATGTGCCAGGCTCTCCGCCACGGTCAGGATCTGAACCGGCAGGGATTCCCTTGGCTCGGCCTGCTGGTTTAGCCAACGAGATTCCTGGCGTCTTTGTTCGCGGCTGGCCCGGTCCTGTTGTATTGCATCTGCCGCAATCATGCCTGGTCTTGGCTCCCGGCCGGGCCGATCAATGAAGGGGCCTAATGACCGTAACCATTTTGTCCACTAACTTTGCCGCGGAAGACCCAGTAGGTCCAGGCGGTGTAGCCCAAAACCACCGGAATGACGAAGAGAAAGCCCAGCAGCAGAAAGAGTTGTGAGCCCGGGTCGGAGGCGGCATCCCAGAAGGTGTGTTCTGGGGGCACCGCATAGGGCCACATGCTGATCAGCAGGCCGATATAGAACAACACGAACAGAGCCATGGTGGCCACGAACGGGATTCCTTCCCGGCGTTTGCGGATACTGTTGTAAAGCCAGGCCGAGACCAGCAAGGTTGCTAGGGGGAACATCCAGAGTATTTGAATATTGCTCATCCAGCGGTCAAATACCCGTTCATGGCTGAGGGGGGTCCAGATACTGACCACTACAAAAAAACCGAGCATCCCGGCAAGCAACCAGGGCGTCACCCGCCAGGCCCAGCGCTGGGTTTCCCCTTCGGTCTTGAGAATCGTCCAGGTGGCGCCCAGCAGGGCATAGCCGGTGACCACGCCAAGCCCCGTCATCACCGTAAAGGGCGTCAGCCAGTCAAAGGGACCGCCCACGTATTGAAAGCCTTCCACCTCAAAGCCCTGGATATAGGCACCGACCACCGCGCCCTGGGCAAAGGCGGCCACCGTGGAGCCGATATTGAAGGAATGATCCCAGAGATAACGTGATTGCTGGGCCTTGAAGCGGAATTCGAAGGCGATGCCACGAAAGATGAGCCCGGCCAGCAGCAGGAACACGCCAATATAGAGAGCGGGCAGGAAGACGGCATAGACCATGGGGAAGGCAGCCAGCAGTCCGGCACCGCCCAGGATGAGCCATGTTTCATTGCCATCCCAGACAGGGGCTACGGAATTCATCATGTCATCCCGGGCCTGGTCATTGGGGGCAAAGGGAAAAAGAATGCCCACACCCAGGTCGAAGCCGTCCATCAGCACGTACATGAGTACGCCGAAGCCCAGGATCACGATCCAGATCAATGTCAGGTCGATCAGTTCCATGTCGCTTGTCCTCTGCCAGAGGCCCCGGGGTATTAGCGTCGGGGCGCATCGTCCAGGCTGGTGTGTACATTCGAGAAAGGCCGCTTGGCTGTACCTTCGTCCTCGTCTTTCTGCGTGAACGACTCCGGTCCCGCCTTCATGACCCGTGACAGGTAGTACACGCCAGCGATGAACACCACCGAGTAGACCAGTACGAAACCCACCAGGGTGAACAGGGCCATTCCACCGGTCAGAGAGGGAGTTACCCCATCCTCCACGCGCATCATGCCGTGGACCAGCCAGGGTTGGCGGCCCACCTCGGTGACGAACCAGCCTGCCAGCACGGCAATGAAGGGTGCCGGAATCATCCAGGTATAGAGTCTCAGCAGGCGGTTGGACTGAAACAGCTTGCCCCTGAGCAATTGAACCAGCCCGGCCACGGCCGCAATGATCATCAGCAAACCCAGTCCCACCATGATTCGGAAGCTCCAGAACACCGTGGGCACATGGGGCCGGTCCTCCGGCGCCCATTCCTTGAGTCCCGGGACCTCGCCATCCAGTTCTTGGGTGAGGATCAGGCTGGCGCCCTTGGGAATGCCCACCTCCAGATAATTGCGTTCTTCGGTCTGGCTGGGAATGGCGAACAGCAGCAGAGGAGCGCCTTCCTGGGTTTCCCAAACCCCCTCCATGGCGGCGACTTTCTCGGGTTGATGTTCGAAAGTATCCAGGCCATGGAAGTCCCCCACCACCAGCTGGGTCGGAGCGATCAGGGCCATCAGCACCACGGTCATGGTCAGCGCCTTGCGGCTGGAAGTGAGTGCCTTGCCCTGGCGCAGGTACCAGGCGGAGATGCCCAGGACCACAAAACCGGCAGTGAGGAAGGCCGCCAGGGCGAAATGGGCAAAACGCCAGCCGAAGGAGGGATTGAAGATGGCCTCCAGCCAGGAAGTCATCTGGAAGATACCGTCCTGCACTTCCACACCCGCCGGGGTTTGCATCCAGCTGTTGGCGGAGAGGATCCAGAAGGAGGAGATGAAGGTTCCGATGGCTACCATGCAGGCTGCGAACAAATGGGTTCCGCGCGGTACCTTGTTACGACCGAACAGTAATACCCCCAGAAAGACTGCCTCCAGGAAAAAGGCCGTGACTACCTCGTAACTGAGGACAGGGCCCAGGAAATTGGCGGTGGCATAGGAAAAGACGCTCCAGTTGGTACCGAACTGGAAGGCCATGACGATGCCCGAGACCACGCCCATGCCGAAGACCACGGCGAAGACCTTGGTCCAGAAGCGGGATAGTTCCTCGTAGACCGGATTGCCAGTGCGATAAAGCAGGGCTTCCAGGGAGGCGATGAAAGCGGCAAGGCCGATGGTAAAGACCGGGAAAATGGCGTGGAAGCTCACCACAAAGGCGAACTGAATACGTGACAGGAAGACCGGATCAAGTTCCATGGCATCTTCTCCCATCAGACACTGGGCATCTTGCCATGACGCCCAGTGAGTCAATTAGTAATGGCTAATACTCTATCAAATAATTACATCGGCTGTCTCGCGTCCGGCAAGCGATTTCAGGCCGGCCACTTCTGCCGCCTTTTGCGCCAGAGGTGCCAGCACGGTTTGGCGGTCGCGGCGCCAGTCACCGTCGGCGGGCACAGGCTGTTCCAGGTAGATCCTCAGTGTAGCGCCTTTCGTCCCCGTGCCGGAAAGACGGAATACCACCCGGGCCCCGTCCGGGCAAGACAGCCGGATGCCCTGGTTCTCCACCCGGTGGCCGCTCACCGGGTCGGTGTAGTGGAAGCGGTCCATAAGGTGGCCGGGAGATTCGGTGTCAGGATGGCCTTGGTCGGCCTGTTTGCCCAGGTACTGGATAACTGCCTCGCCCTGTTCACTGTTCAGGGCAAAATCATGGCGGACGAAATAATGCCGTCCAAAGCGGCGCCAATGGGCTTCCAGGAGCTCGTCCACGGACAGACCCCGAGCCGCCATCATCTGCATCCAGGCCAGCACGGCCCACAGGCCGTCCTTCTCGCGGACATGATCGCTGCTGGTGCCGAAGCTCTCTTCTCCACAAAGGCGGATATGTCCGCCCTCCAGCAGACTGGCGAAGAAGCGCCAGCCGGTGGGGGTCTCATGACAGGGAATCTCCAGGGACCGGGCCACCTCATCCAGGGCCCGGCTGGTGGGCATGGATCGGGCAACACCCTTGAGATTGCCGGCCAGCGCCGGGATGCAGTCATGATTGGCCGCGATCACGGCTAGGCTGTCACAGGGGGAGACCATGCGATGGGGGCCCAGGATCATGTTGCGGTCCCCGTCACCGTCGGAGGCCGCGCCCAATTCGGCACCAGAGGTCTTGCGGAAGCCTTGCACGAAACCCGCTGCATCATGGGGATTGGGGTCCGGGTGGCCCCCGCCAAAGTCGTCTTTGGGCTGGCTATTGAGTACCGAGGCCATCGGCGCACCCAGGCGTCGGCAAAAAATTTCCCGGGCATAGGGGCCGGTGATCGCGTGCAGGGCGTCAAAAACAAATCGTTCCGGCTTTTCGGAAAGCCATTGGCGAATCCGGGGAAAATCAAACTGGGCCTCCAGCAGATCGGCATGGGCGCTGACCGGGTCCACCACGTCCAGGACCATGCCATCGATTTCATGTTGCCCGGTCTCGTCCAGGGAGGGCAGGGATAGCTCACTGATCCAGTAGCGCTCAATGGCCTGGCTGATGGCATGGATGCGATCGGTGAGTTCGGCGGAGGCCTGACCACCACCGGCCACATTGAACTTGATGCCGAAATCGCCATCAGGACCACCCGGGTTGTGGCTGGCGGTCAGTAGAAAACCGCCGGTGGCTTGCTCCTGGGCGATGAGGTGGGCGGCGGCGGGAGTGGAGAGAAGAGCACCTTGACCGACCACTACTCTCTGTACGCCATTGGCATGGGCCATGCGGATAATGCTGGCGGCCGCCTCCCGGTTGTAGAAACGGCCGTCTCCCCCCAATACCAGAGTGTCGCCCTTGAGTGCCGGGACGGCATCAAAGACGGATTGGACAAAGTTTTCCAGGTAATGGGGTGTTTGAAAGCGCTTGACTGATTTTCTCAGGCCCGCGGTACCCGGCTTCTGGTCATCGAATGCGATGGTGTCTACTTCCTTGAAAGACAAAGGATTCTCCCCGTGATATTGCGATTTTGGCCTGTGGTATATTGACCCCATGATCATCGAAAACGACAAGCAGGGTATCAAGCTCATCCCGCGCCGTAGCTTCGCCGGGCTAATGAGCCTGTATGAGGCCAATTATCGCAGATTGGGGATGCTGATTAAGCCCCTGGCCCGGGTTCCGGACTATGACCGCTCGCGAGTGGACGGGGATATGGATCTGCACCTGGAGTGCCTGGAGCGCTGCCGCTATACCAGTACCCTGCGCCTGACCTACTGGTTTGAGCAGGAGCGCCAGTGGCTGCCGGATCCGGATGTGATTGTCCGGGTCTATCACGATGCCCGAATGGCGGAAGTCACCTCCTGCTGCGAATACCATCAGCATCAGTTATTGCGTCCCTGGATCACGCCGGGTGGCGAAGAGATCCGTGAGCGCTGGGCGCGCAATCAGATGTTTCACAAATGGCTGGAGTTCTGCCTGGATAAAGGCCATGCCTTGGGTGAGACGGAAGAGATCGTGATGGGATAGGTTGGTAATTCCCAATTCCCGTACGATAATGGAACATTGAGAGGACCTCACAAGGAATGAGCGGATGCGGGATTGGTTGAGCAGTTTGCCCTGGGTCGGGTCTTGGTTTCAGCGCAAGGTTCCCGAGGAACGCCGAATCCAGGCGCCAAGCAATCCCCAGCTGACGGCGGAAAGACGACGCAGTGAACAGCTGGAGGAAGAGCTTGGTGCATGCCGGGAACGGGAATCCGTGCTGCGCAAACAGCTGACGGTGCTGGAAGATAGCAGCCAGTCTGATCGCCAGACTCTGGCCGCCCTGGAAGATATGCTGCGGGACCCCAACCGTGCCCAGAATGCCATCGTCTACTACCAGCTGCGGGAAATCTGGTTTGCCTGCCACCGGGAGTTGGTCAAGCTGGTTGAAGAGCTGGCCGGCAATATGGAGGAAGAGGAGCGTTATTTCCATCTTGAGCGCTTCCGTCAGGCCCAGGCGGATGAGCTGGGGCGTTTGGAGCGGACCTTGAGCGATGTTCAGGAAGAGTATCAGCTTCTGAATGAACGGCGCCGCAAGAAGCAGGAGGAACTCCACCGGTCCCAGCGCATCTGGCATTACTTCAAGCGAAAACGGCTGGAGGCGGTGGTCTCATCGCTTTCCGATGAGCTCAAGCCCATCCAGCAACAGATCAATGACACCCGTGAGCACATCAATGAAGTCCGGATGCGGGAAGCGCCACCCTATGCCGGTTTGAGTCTGGAGGGACGTCGTCGGGTGAATCTGGCGGCCATTGCCCTAGCCCAGTATCTCTACCTGCGATTTCGAAAGGATAATCTTGCCGATATGGCCCGTGGTGCCCGTATCAAGCCGGTGCATGAGGCTCATTTCGGCCCCCCCGAGGAATGCCTGACCATCATGAGGCAGATTCGGGAGGTGGAAGGTCGTTGGCGGTCGGATAAGGACCGCTCCGGCAAGGTACGTCGCCGGGCCCGCTTTTTGGCCAAGAAGGCGGTTTACAGCCGCGAGGGGCAAACAGTGCCGGACTTGCGTTGCCTGGATGATATTCAGCCGAGCATTTCCCAGGAAGGGGGTGAGGTGGTGGGCGATGCTGCGCCCTTGCCGGTCAACGTATTGGACATGGATCTCTGGGATCTACGAGAAGCCATGCGCTGATAAAAATGACTCAACGATGCTGGATACAAAAAAGGCCGCCCCAAGGGCGGCCTTTTTTGATGCGCATTCGATCCTTGGGTTAGCGATCTTCCCGGCGGGCCGAGAAGCGACTTTCATGATCCGCGTACTCCGGGAGCAGGGCGGCAAAGTCGGCCAGGATCCGGGCACTCTCGGTGAGCAGGATGTCTGGGTCGCCCGTAGCTTCCTCATCGCCATCCAGCTCACTCAGGGCAGCTTCCCCCCGGGCTGCCCGACGCACATTTTCCTGGGCCAGTCGGCGTTCACGAGCATCCTCCTGTGACTCCCGGCGCTTATCCAGGTTGAGCGACAGGGTACGGCGCTCCTGGACTTCACGGTAACGGCGAATATCATCCAGAAGATTGTTGAAATCCAGATCCTCACTGACCCGCTCACTGTGCATCTCGGTCAATTGCTCGACCAGGGAGCGGGGCAGGGGGTCACCGTCATATTCCAGGCTGGCGATTTCATCCCAGGCCAGGGCATTGGGTTTGGTGCTTTCACCAAAATCCTCCAGGGAAATAGCAGACGGCAATTCCAGATCGGGGATGACCCCACGATGCTGCATGCTGCCGCCGCTAACCCGGTAGAACTTGCCGATGGTGAATTTCAGCTGACCCACATCGTCGTCCTCGGAGAACCAGCGGTCCAGGTCCAGTAGATTCTGAATGGTCCCTTTGCCATAGGTGGGGGAGCCAATGATGACCCCGCGACCATAGTCCTGAATGGCCCCGGCGAAGATTTCCGAGGCTGAAGCGCTGAAGCGGTTGACCATGACCCCCAGGGGGCCATCCCATTCGGCGCCGTTATCGGGGCCTTCAGCCACTTCCAGTTCACCCTGGGTGTCCAGCATTTGCACCACCGGGCCGCCGTCCAGGAAAACACCCGCCAACTCGGTGGCTTCGATCAGGGAGCCGCCACCGTTGTTGCGCAGGTCCACCAGGACCGCGTCCACACCTTCCTCCTGTAGTTCACCGAGAAGTCGACGAACATCGCGGGTGGTACTGCGGTAATCCTCCCGGCCTTCCCGGCGCCCCTGGAAGTCCATATAAAAAGTGGGGATCTGGATCACGCCCACCCGGTAGCTCTGATCGCCCAGTGTCACATCCTTGATCTCTTTCTTGGCGGCCTGTTCCTCCAACTGGACCTCACTGCGAACCAATTCGATGGTCTTTTCCGGATCCCCCGGGACAGCGTCACCCGGCAGGTAGCGCAGCCGAACCTTGCTGCCTTCCGGGCCTCGAATCAGCTGGACGGCATCATCGACCCGCCAGCCGACGATGTCTTCCATGTCGCAATCCTCATGGGCGGCGACGCCGGTAATCCGGTCTTGAGGCCGGAGAGTACCGTCCTGGTCCGCCGGCCCGCCGGGCAGAATCTCGGTGATGGTGATGTATTCATCATCCGACTGCAGAGCCGCACCAATACCCTCCAGGCTGAGACTCATGCGAATCTCGAATTCCTCCACATTGCGGGGGGAGAAATAAGCTGTATGCGGGTCCAGGGCATTGGCATGGGCATTAATGAAAAGTTCGAATACCTCGTTACGGTCACTGTGACTGATATTGCGGCGCAGGTTGTCGTAACGACGAAGCAGGGTTTCCCGGGCATCATCCCAATCACGTTCAGCCATGATCAGGCCGATCACATCATTGGTGACCCGTTTTTCCCAGAGGGTGTCCAGTTCGGCCTCGTCTTTCGCCCAGGGTGCGTCTTCCCGGTCGACGGCCAGTTCATCCTCCCCTTCCAGGTCAGGCTTCTCATCCAGGTAGGACTGGGCAAAGCGAATTCTGTCCTCGCCCCGCTCACGGAATCGCTGGAAGGTTTCGAAAGCCAGTTTGATTCGCTCACCGGTGCCGTGACCATCACTATTGGCTACCAATTCGCGATGACGCTCACGAAATGCTTCCACATCCTCCGCCAGCAGGTAATGGCGGCCCGGGTCCAGGTTGTCGAGGAAATTATCGAAAACCTCCTCGGCCATTTCGGCATCGAATTCGTGGGTGTCCAGATGATGCCGTTCCAGCAGCCCTGCAATCAGGCGATCCAGGAACAGCTGCCGGTCACTGGGCTCCAGCGGCGCCCCGTTGCCATTGTCGGCGTCATCCATGTCATGGATGGAGCAGGGGCGTTCTTTAGCCTCCGAGCCACTGCTCTCGGCGAATGCAACCGGGGTGGCGGAAAGGGTGAGAAGGCCTAAAGCAATGAGGGTTGCAAAAAATCGCGTAAAGGTCAGCATCAACGTGGGACTCCCGTCCTGTGTGCGTGAAGCAATGTTTTCCATTGTTCCCAGCATATTGGAACCTGACGGGGATTTCGAGTTCCTTGGCTTTTCAGCTCCGCGCCAGGGCCGGCTTGGCAGCGGGGCGAGGAAGTCGGATAATGCGCAGCTGCTTCGCCGCTATTTCAAATCACACAGCCGATCCAATTGAGGGTTTTTCATGCGTCCGCTTGCCGTTTTGACCGGTATTATCCTGGGCTCCTGCTTTTCCATTTTCGTGGGCCTGTTGGTGGTGGTCTTGCTCTATTGGTTGAACGCGGAATACGACTACATTAGCCGGGACATCCCGCTTCTTCTGGGACATAGCGGCATCTTCTTCGGTTTGACGCTGCTGGCAGCGGCGGGTTTGTGGTCCCAGGTCAAGGATTCTGCCTGGCGTTGGTACGCCCAGGCCGCGTTGTGGGCCGCATTGGCGGCTACGGTGGTCTATTATTGGCCGGACTGAGCCGTCGGAGGTCGGGGCCGGCTGTGAGTCAGGGGGTTGAGCCGGCGTCTGCCACCGTGGCTGCCTTAAAGACCCAAACGCTTTTCGTAGATCTCCGCTAATATGCCGGTAACCGCCAGCCCCAGTTCCTGCAATCGTTCATCATCCAGATACCAGCGTTGCTGAAAGGCGATCTGCTCGGCCAGTTTCCGAGCTCGGTTCGGCGGGTGTCCCATCCGTTGGTATGAGCGGTAATCTCGGGCCAGTTGCGCCAAGGCCTCCACATCGGAAAGATTCTCCTCCGTCAGGGCTTTGAGCACCTGCTCATGAAGCGCTTTGAGAATCTTTTCCTGTTCAGCGTCCAATTGATATGGCATGGCGATGTTTGTCTTCTCAGAGTATGTAAGGCAGTAACACGGCGCAGAATGCCGTGATCAGTCCGGCGGCAATGAAATTGAGACCGAAGCCGCGTCGGGCCATCACCTGGATGGGGATGCGGCGGGTGCCGAAAACCACCGCATTGGGGGCCGTTGCCACTGGCAGCATAAAGGCGCAGCTGGCACTCATGGCGGCCGGAATCATCAGCAGGGCCGGTTCCAGTCCGGAGGCCAGGGCGGTGGCCCCGAGAATGGGCATCATCAGGGTCGCCGTGGCGGTATTGGAAGTGGTTTCGGTCATAAAGGTGATCAGGATACAGATGCCGAAAATCAGGGCGAGCAGGGGCCAATGGGTATAGTTCGCCAGGGCTTCGCCCAGGCTGGTGCTCAGTCCGCTGCTTTCAAAAGCCATGGCGATGGCAATCCCGCCACCAAACAGGATCAGCAATCCCCAGGGGATCTTTTCTGCGGTGGACCAGTCCAGCAGGCGACCACCGCGCCCGTCCGGTATCAGAAAACAGGCCAACACCGCGGACAGGGCGACGGTGGCATCTCCCGCATAACCATCACCGGGCAGCCAGGCGGACCAGCCGCCCAGGGGGGCGGATCGGGTCATCCAGGCTAATGCCGCCAGGGCAAATACCACCATCACTCGACGTTCGGCGATGGTCCAGGCGCCCAGGTGAGGAATCTCCACGTTCCGGCCAGGCCCCATGCGCCAGGTAAGGTAAACCCAGGTGGTGAGGATCAGCGTGATGGACAGGGGCACGCCCAGCCTCATCCACTCCAGGAAAGAAATCTCCCGGCCGGTGATCTCGCTATAGACCCCCATGAAGATCACATTGGGCGGTGTTCCGATGGGGGTACCAAGGCCGCCCACGCTGGCCGACCAGGCGGTTCCCAGCAACAGGGGGGTGGCCAGACCTTTCTCCTCGCTGGATTTGAGCACGGCCAGCACCACCGGTAACAGCATCAACAGAGTGGCAGTGTTGGATATCCACATGCTCAACAGGCCACTGGCCAGCATGAAGCCCAGCACCAGTCGAGGTCCGCCACGGCCCCCCACGGCATTGACCATGCCCAGGGCCAGGCGCCGGTGGGCATCATTCTTCTCCATGGCGGTGGACAGGATGAAACCGCCCAGGAGCAAAATAATGAGGGTATGCCCGTAGGCACCGGCCACCTCTCCATGGGGGAGGACACCCAGCAGGGGAAAGGCGGCGAAGGGAATCAGGGAGGTGGCCGGAATGGGCAGGGCCTCACTTATCCACCAGCTGGCGCAGAGCGCCGTTATGGCGGCGGTCCAGCAGGCCTCTATGGGTAGGCCCTGACGGTGGGCCAGCAGAAAGGCAAGTGCGGCCAGTAGCGGCCCAATAAACAGTCCCAGCCTACGTCGATCCCACATGACAGCCTGGCTCCTCCCAACCCCATGTCTCTGATCAATCAGTCGCGTATAATGCCGAGGTTTGGGTATGCAGCACAAACCGGGCCGGAGCAGGCATGAGTGAAAGCAGTCAAAAAGTACTGAAAGCCGCCGTGGTGGGGGTGGGCTATTACGGCTCCTTCCACGCCGAGAAATACGCCACTCTGCCGGGGTGCGAGCTGGTGGCAGTATCCGATCATAATCCAGATCATGGCGAGCGGGCCGCTACCGAGTATGAAGTCCCATATTTAAGTGACCACCGGGATCTGATCGGCAAGGTGGACGTGGTCAGTGTAGTGGTTCCGGCCAATGGTCATTATCAGGTGGCCCGAGACCTGCTTGAAGCCGGCATTCATGTGTTGGTGGAAAAACCCATTACCGAATCGGAGGACGAGGCCAAAGAGCTGATTGAACTGGCCCGGGAGAAGGGCCTGGTATTGCAGGTAGGGCATCTGGAGCGCTTTAATCCCGCCTTTCAGGCCTTGCCGGAGAACCTGCGCGCCCCCGATTATATTGAATCCCATCGACTCACTCCTTTTCCCAAGCGGAATGTGGATGTGAGCGTGGTGTTGGATTTGATGATCCATGATATCGATCTGGTACTGGCACTCACCCGTTCACCGGTCACCCGGGTGGAAGCCAAGGGGGTCTCGGTTTTCTCTGACACCCTGGATCTGGTCAACGCCGTTTTGCATTTTGAAAGTGGTGCGGTGGCTAATCTGACGGCTAGCCGGGCCAGCACTCAGCCCCAGCGGACCTTGCACCTGTTCCAGCAGAACGCCTATACCGTGCTGGATCTGCACAGCAAGGATCTGGTGATGCAGCACCGCCGGGAAGGGGGGGATGACGGTATCGCGGTGGAAGAATTGCGTTGTGACAATGCCGATATACTGCGAACCGAGGTAGATGCCTTTCTGTCTGCTGTTCGGCAAGGCAATGCACCAGTGGTGAGTGGCGAGGATGGCCTGGCGGCCCTGGCAACCGCCCACCGGATCATGGAGGTGGTGCGTCCGGATCAGGCCCCCATGGAGCCCCTGTCCATTACCAGGGTTAAGAATGGGGATGGCTACCAGAGCCATGTCACCCATGATGAGCACCCCGAGACCCGGGAAACCGTGTTTTCCCGAAGCTCCCTGGTCAAGGGGAAATCCGATTCCAGCAAGGAGTCCTGATGGTTCCGCTTTTCGACCCTAAACCCCAGCACGCCCAGGTGGCGGATGAAGTCCATGCCCAGACCCGCGCGGTTCTGGATAGTGGCCAATTTATTCTTGGTCCCAATGTGCAGGCCTTCGAGGAGGAAGCCGCCCGCTTCCATGATCTGTCCCATGGTATTGGCGTGGCTTCCGGTACCGATGCATTGCACCTGGCCCTGCTGGCTGCCGGCATCGGGCCCGGGGACGAGGTGATTACTTCGGCCTTTTCCTTTATTGCCGGGGTTGAAGCCATTTTCTATTGCGGGGCCAAGCCTGTTTTCGTGGATATCCGCGAAGACAGCATGAACCTGGATGAATCCACCATTGAAGCGGCCGTCACCGAGCGGACACGAGCCATCATGCCGGTCCACCTCTTCGGCCTGGCCTGTGACATGGACCAGATCATGTCGGTGGCCCAACGGCATGATCTGAAGGTCATTGAGGATTGTGCTCAGGCCTTTGGTGCCCGCTTCAAGGACAAGCCGGTGGGAGCCTTCGGCCATGCCGGCTGTTTTAGCTTCTTCCCCACCAAGAACCTGGGTGGCTATGGAGATGGCGGGCTGATTACCACGGCGGATGCGGTGTTGGATGAACAGGCCCGAGTACTGCGCAATCACGGCAGCCGTGAGCGGTATCACCACCATTGCGTGGGCTTTAATAGCCGTCTCGACGAAGTGCAGGCGGCGGCATTACGGGTCAAGCTCCGTCATCTTGAGGATTTTAACCAGTCCCGCCGAGATATTGCCGCGATTTATGATCAGGGCCTGGACGGATTGCCGCTCCAGACGCCTGCTGTTCCCGAGGGTTGTTACGCTGTCTACGGCCAGTACACGGTTCAGCTGGATCAGCGGGACAAGGTGCGGGAGGCACTTCAGGAGAAGGGAATCGCTTCGGCTATCTATTACCCCATTCCCCTGCATCGCCAGGCGGTTTGCGGGGATGAATACGCGTCGATTTCCCTGCCGGTCACCGAGCGGGTCTCGGAGCGCTGCCTGTCACTGCCCATGTTCCCCGGCATGAGCAAGGATCAGGCAGAGGAAGTGATTGCGGCCTTGTGGACGATTCTCACCTAGCCCGGGATAAGGCTGTCGTCCCAGGCGGGGCCCGCCTGGAACGACAGCCTTATTCGCTGGTCTTGCCCAGCCAGTGGGCATATTCCTTGATGAAGTCCCGGATAATGTCATCCATGCTCAGGGTGGCGGCGTCCTGACCCGCTGGCCCTTCCCGGTTGAGGGTGATTTCCGCCCGGCCAATTCGGGTATCCTTACCCGGGTCGCCGAATTCCGGGAAGGCAAAGAACATGCGGTGGTAGGCGCGGCCGCGGACCACATAGGAAAATTCCTCCCGGTCCCCGTGATAGACAGTCATGCTCACCTGATAGTCGCGGCGCTCAATCTCGCAGCGGCGATCATACTGCTCCAGCTCGCCTTTCAGGGCCTCAAGCGCGGGCAGGGCCGTGCGACTGATGAAGCGGGAGATGTCCCGGCGAGCCTTCTCCACAGAAGCATGGGACATCTCCGGCGGTGTGCTCATTTCCTTCTGGATTACCTGTTTCAGCTTCTCGCGCCAGTTGCTCATTGTTATCTCCTTTTTCCAGGCGTCGGAACAGTTCAGGAATCCGCTTGGCGTCGGACGCCCTTTGCATTCCATTCTAACCGCCCGACCCAATCCCGACCAGCGGGGCAGCGCTTGCCGAGAAGGGCCCCCGCCGGTAGCATCCCGCTTTTGGTCCAAAGCGCGGAAAAGGCCCCATGAGCAAGCAAGGCAGTGATTCCCCCGAGCCGTCCCGTCAACGCATGGAGGAGCGGGGCTGGTTTACCCGCTTTCTGGATACCGTGGAGTGGCTGGGCAATCTGCTACCCCACCCGGTGACCCTGTTCGCCATCCTCTGCGTGATCATGATTTTCATCAGCGGCGTGGCGGGCTTCTTTGACCTGTCTGTGCAGGATCCGCGACCCGGTGAGGACGGGGAAATCCGCACCAACAGCCTCCTGAACGGGGACGGCCTGCGCTGGTTGGTGGAGAACCTGGTTTCCAACTTTGTCGGCTTTGCGCCCCTGGGCGTGGTGCTGGTGGCCCTGCTGGGGGTTGGGGTGGCCGACAAGTCCGGCTTGCTGAGCGCAGTGATTCGCTCCATCGTTATCAAGGCCCCGCCGAAGCTGATCGTGGCGGCCCTGGTGTTCTCCGGGATTATTTCCAATACCGCCTCGGAGATGGGCTATGTGGTGCTCATTCCCTTGGCCGGGCTGATCTTTCTGGGCCTGGGGCGGCATCCCCTGGCGGGTATGGCGGCCGCCTTTGCGGGTGTCTCCGGTGGTTACAGCGCCAATCTGCTGTTGGGCACCATCGATCCCTTGCTGGCCGGTATTACGCAGGAAGCCGCCCAGCTCATTGATCCCAGCTACCGGGTGGATGCCACCGCCAACTATTTCTTCATGATTATCTCCACCTTCGTGATCACGGCGGTGGGGACCTTTGTCACTACCAAGATTGTGGAGCCGAAGCTGGGTAGCTATGACCCCTCGGTGGCCTCCGAGGACCTAAGCGACGAGACCAGCCTGGATCCCATTTCCGACACCGAGCGCCGGGGCATGAAATGGGCCGGGATCGCGGCGTTGGGCATGATTTTCCTCTTTGCCCTGTCGGTGGTGCCCGAATGGGGGGTGCTGCGGCATCCGGAAACCGGCGAAGTGGCCCATTCTCCCTTCCTCAACGGGATTGTGGCGCTGATCTTCATCTTCTTCCTGGTGCCCGGGGTGGTGTTCGGCGTGGTCACCGGGGAGATGCGCAATGACCAGGATGTGGTCAATGCCATGGCCAGTGCCATGAGTACCCTCGGGCTGTATATCGTGCTGGTCTTTTTTGCCGCCCAGTTTGTCTCCATCTTCGGGGAAACCAATCTGGGCCGGATTCTGGCGGTGTTGGGCGCCAATGGCCTTCAGAATATCGGTCTCACCGGGCCGTTGGTCTTCCTGTTCTTTATCCTGATGTGCGGCATGGTGAATCTCAGCCTGGGCAGTGCGTCCGCCCAATGGGCCGTCACCGCACCTATTTTCGTGCCCATGCTGATGCTCATTGGCTACAGCCCCGAAGTGATTCAGGCCGCTTACCGGATTGGCGACTCCACCACCAATATCATCACGCCGATGATGAGTTACTTCGGGCTTATCATGGCCTTCATGGTGAAATACGACCGCAATACCGGTATCGGCACCATCATTGCCATGATGTTGCCATTCAGTATTTTCTTCCTGATTACCTGGATCTGCCTGTTCTTTATCTGGGTATTCTTGCTGGGTATGCCGGTGGGGCCGGGGGCACCCACCTATTACGATATCGGTGGAGCCACGCCCTAAGCGTCAGGGATAGTCCGAGTGGCAGAAATAAAGCGGAGCCTGATGGGCTCCGCTTTTTTTTGGGGGGTGAGGAGAGCCTTGGCCTAGCGAATTGCGTCCCAACCCCAGGGGGCTTCGGGGGGCTCTACTGACTCACTCAGGTCAAAGGTAAGATGGAACACGCCTTCCCGACCTTCACGCTCTACCTGATAGTGGAGCGTATCGTCCTCCGTCGAGAGGGTCCAGAACCCGCCCACACTATTGGGTAGCATGGCGAGAGTTTCATCATCCACCGGGAATCTCAGGGTGTATCCGTCGGCCGGGGGGCGTGCCAGCCCACCGTAGCGGGATACCGTTTGTGGCGAACCGTCAGGGTCGCGGTGCTCATGCTTGAGACTAACCCCCCAGGCGTGGCGCTCCAGCACCCAGGTGCGGGAATGGTCATCCCCCACATGCAAGGGGATCAGCAAGCGGCTGTCTTCACAATGTTTGATATGCACAATCACGGTTTGATCCCTGAAGCCGTCATCTCCCTCCCGTCCAGATACCAGTTGACCCTCGTAGGCTTGGCCGCAATGGGGTTGAATGGCGGACCAGAAGGCCTGACCGGGTGCTTGAACCGGGGCAATGGCATCCTCACTCTGGGTTGGCGGGGCCCCGCCGCAGGCTGACAGGGCGATGCCGATGGATGCAGCAAGGGGGAGCAATCTCAGGGTCATAGGACCTCCTTATGGCTAAAATATGCCCTCATTGGGGCAGGGGGCTGTGGAGTCAGCTATCTTGACGGGTATAATAGAGACTCTTGGAACACCATGCATTATCAAGAACGGCACCACGGTGCGCCGTCGGCGCCGTTTGGCCTTTTCTGAATCCGCTTGTTCCACCGAATACAGGAACTCTTCCAAATGACCAAAATCGCATTCCAGTCCGCTGCCGATTCCGATTCCCGAGAGAATCTGGAAAAGACGCTACTGAACCCAGTGGTTCTGTCGGAGCTTGAATCCATTCGCGGAACGGGTATTGCCGAAGAGCTGGCCAACATCTATCCCGGTGACATGGCTCGGGTGGGAGCGGTCAAGCAGGGCAAGGAAGGCGAGCAGAAGGCCGAATGGGAAAAGCTCCAGCGCGGCGATGTGGTTCTGTTCATGCGCGATGACATGGTCTTTCTTTCCGGGATTGTCACCTATCTGGTGAAAAATCCGGATTTGGCCCGGGAACTTTGGGGCGACGATGAGCGCGGCCATACCCCCGAGTGCGTTTATTTCGTGGACGAGGTCAAGGATCAATTTATTCCCTGCAGTACGATCAATCGCATGATGGGGTTGGAGGAGACTTACCCGTGGCCGGGCTTCCAGGTACACCTGGAAGACGTCTCGGCGCCGGTGGTGTATGGCTATCAGCTGGAAAGCCATGTCTACTTTCCCATCGTCAGCGAGGATGAGTACAAGGAGATTGTTCAGGAGATCGACCGCACCCGTCCGCTGGACACGAAAGGCTGGAGCCGCCTGAGAAAGGAGGATGGTTTTCTCCGGGATCAGCTTTTCCGGGGCAAGGTGGTGGAAGAGTGTGGTATTTGCGGCAACAAGTATCCCACCCAGTTTCTAATTGCGGCCCATATCAAGGATCGCTGGCACTGCACCACGGAAGATCGCCTGGATTATCAAAACATTGCCATGCCGATTTGCAAGCTGGGTTGTGAGGAACTCTATCGGCGAAACTATGTAACGGTGATTGATGAGCGTGTGGCCGTTACCAAGGCACGGGTGGACAGTAAGGATCTGAAGTCCATTCTGGTCCGGCTACAGGGGCGGGTCTGCCCCTGGTTCAAGGGCAGCCGCAAATACTTCGATTGGCACACTCGCCTGGGTAAATACTTCTGAAGCAAGTCTGAATGGTGGGCCTGGTGTCTATTCCAGGCCCACATCACTGCGATAACCCCGCCACCAACGGAATTCATGCTGATTGGAGTAAAACCAGTCGGTAAATTCCGCCAGTGTCTCCCTGGGGTCCTCCCTCCCTTCGATTTCACCGGTTTGGTAATAGCTTCGCAGGCCCCTGAGTGAGCGCATATAGTCCAGCCGGAAACGACTACCTAAATCAGGGTGTGCCTTGGTCAGCACCGTATTCTGGACCTGGCTTGCCTTGATAAGGGCATCGTCCAGCGCATCGATTACAGGGGCTACAGCGTCGCCGTCGGGGTCCCAATCCGCGGGTAGCTGATTGGCCGCATCGGCGGCTCGCCGGGCATCTTCGAGCGATTCGAAGATCAGTTGGGCATTGGCCTTTTCACTGCCGCTCCAGGATACGCCCAGTTCGCAGGCTGTCAGCATCAAGGCCATGACCAACGCAACGCTCAGACCAGGCAGGGAGGGTTTCATGGGGATTCCTCGCAGTCGATGGTCGCCCGGGCAGTGATGCGGGCACCGCCTAGAGGCAGACTTTGGACACGGATCAGCCATTCTCCGTTGATACTGTCGGTTTCCAGGTTCGGATCACCGAATACCTGCCCCTGAATCTCTTCGATTTCCACCTCAATCACTGGACGACCTGATGGGCAATCCGGTTGTTCCACCCGATCACCCGATCGTTCATACCGGGCGTCCTCCACCCGGTCATCCACTTCCACCGCCACCACCCGGGGGGCTTCGGTTAAGCGGCCATCACTTTCACGGTCCATGTAATTGAACAGCTGATACCCCACCACGAACAGCAGCATGATGCCGTAGAGGAAGATCTCAAAGCTGCCACGGCCCTTGCTGATGGGGTCTTCGCTTTCTCCCTCGGCACGCTTGCGGCTGGGACGTAAGGTCTTGTCGGCTGTCTCCGGCGTCAGGTCACCTTGCTTGGGCGCCGACAGGTGACGGTTTTTGCCGTCCTTCGGAACCAGATCCCGGGGCTTTTGGCTGGGGTCCATCGGCGTCCTCTCATTATGACCATTAGAGTGCTATCTCATAACAGATGGTGGGTGTATGGCAAGGGCAATGCAAGCCCTTCCGTTTAGGGGCTCACGGACGCAGGATTCTCAGCCAGATACCCAAGTTGAGCAGGGCCCCGAGCGACTGGGCAACGTAGGTCAATGCTGCCGCCTGGAGGATTTGTCGCGCGGACGACTGGTCCTCCGGATGAAGGTAGTCACCTTTTTCCAGCAGGGGGAGTGCCCGCCCGAAGCTGGCATCCACTTCTACCGGGAGGGTGATCAAGTGGGTAAGCGCCAGAATCAGCATGCATCCCAGGCCCGCCACCACGCCCCAAAGCATGATACCCGGGCTACGAAGTAGCATGGCGAGGATGGGGGCCACCATGATCAGGCCGACGCCGAGGCGTTGAAAGGGCTGGGCCAGGCGAACCAGGCGCTGACGCCACTGAAACAAAGCCATGCCGTCCGCATGCTGAATGGCATGGCCCAGTTCATGGGCGGCTACAGTGATTGCGGTCAGGGAGCGGCCGTCATGGTTGTCCGGGCTCAATCGAATGGTGGCGGAGCTTGGGTCGTAGTGGTCCTGGCCGGGCCCGGTCCGTTCGACTTTCAGAGCCTCCAGGCCCAGCCGCTCGGAGAGGTGGTGGATCAGTTCGGCTCCGGTGCCGGGGTAGCGCTCCTTCGGTTCATGGTGACGCGCCATCACTCGTCTGACCCACCAGCTAGGCAGATAGGCGATGGCAAGGAATAGTAGTAGCAGGATAGGAACGATCATGTGGGTGGCAAGTTACCGCTGTGAATGAGAAAATACGAGTCCCGCAAAATCATCAAGACGCTATTGGAGCTCCCCATGAGCGATTTCAAGGGCATCCCGATTGTTCGCAGTGGTGAAAAAGTCCGTAAACCACAGGGCTTTACCGCGATCAAGGACGGCATGAAGGCGCGCAAGGAAAGCAAGCCTCTGCCCCGGGGTGGCAAACCCAGCTGGCTGCGTGCCCGGATTCCGGGCGGTGAAAAATACCAGGAAGTGCGCCGCAACGTGAAGGAAAATCGCCTGGCCACGGTCTGCGAGGAATCCAAGTGTCCGAATGTGGGTGAGTGCTGGAACAACGGCACCGCCACCATCATGCTCATGGGGGATGTCTGCACCCGGGCCTGTCGCTTCTGTTCGGTGGATACCGGCAATCCCCGCGGCTGGCTGGACCCGGAAGAGCCTGCCAATGCCGCCCGTTCGGTCAAGATCATGGACCTCAAATACGTGGTTCTGACCTCCGTGGACCGGGATGATCTGGATGACGGCGGTGCCCAGCACTACGCCGATTGTGTCCGGGAGATCAAAAAGATCAACCCCAAAACCGCCGTGGAGGCCCTGACGCCGGACTTCCAGGGCCGCAAGCATGACGTGGAAACGGTGGTGGATTCCGGCATCGAGGTCTTTGCCCAGAATGTGGAGACCGTCGAGCGCCTGACGCATCCGGTTCGGGACCGCCGGGCCGGCTATCGTCAGACCCTGGACATGCTGGCCCATGCCAAGCAATACAATCCCAAGGTGCTCACCAAGACCAGCCTCATGTTGGGCCTGGGCGAGACCGAGGAAGAAATCGATCAGGCCATGGAGGATCTGCGGGCCGTGGGCGTGGATATCGTCACCTTTGGCCAGTATCTGCAGCCCACCGCCAACCATCTGCCGGTGGAGCGTTTTGTCCCGCCGGCGGATTTCAAGAAATACCGCGAGTGGGGCTTGGCCAAGGGCTTTCTGGAAGTGGTTTCTGGTCCCCTGGTCCGTTCCAGCTATCGCGCCGACCGGGTCCTTGAGAAGAATAACGTGGGCATGGACGACGAGTCCGTGGCCTAAGGGCTTCGGCAGATGGGATTCTGGCTTTCCATCGCCCTTGGGGGCGCACTGGGTGCTATTAGCCGCTATTGGCTCGGTCACTGGTTCAATCATTTTCTGGGGCGGCGGCTTCCCTGGGGCACATTGAGCGTGAATGTCCTGGGGGCGGGCCTGCTGGGGTTTTTTGCTGCCTGGCTTCTGGGGCATCCGGGCGAGACACTGCTGATTCACTCCGAGAGCCCGCTCTGGGCCGGACTGGGCGTGGGTTTCTGTGGCAGCCTGACCACCATCTCCTCCTGGAGTCTCGAAAGCCTTCGATTGGCGCTTGATCGGCGCGCCGGGGCACTTTTCACTTACATCGCCCTGACACTCATTCTCTGCCTCATGGCCGTCACGGTGGGCTTCATGCTGGGAGGGCAACTTGTCCCGGATTAAGCGCCAAGCACCATTATCGCTCTGGATTGGTCTCGGCGGTGCCCTGGGGGCCTTGAGCCGCTTTTCGGTGGACCAGTTGTTGCATGACTGGGTGCTTGCCGGCTGGCTACCTGCATTTTCGGCCACGCTGGCGGTGAACCTGCTGGGCAGTTTTCTCATTGGTCTGGTGGCGGTGCTGACAGCCGAGCAACGCCGCGGTGGCCCGTCCATTCACCGGGCCCAATGGCGAGCCTTCCTCATGACCGGCTTTCTCGGTGGCATGACCACGGCATCACTTTTCAGCCTGGAACTGCTCTGGCATCTGCAGGCCGGCCTGTATCTGTTTGCCGGTGGCTATGCTCTGGCAACCATTCTGCTTTGTCCCACAATGGCCTGGCTGGGCTATCGCCTTGGCCGTCGCTGGCATCTTCGGCATCTTCGCCGCACCCGCGGCGCGCTGCCGGAGGCGCCGGAATGAATGCCAGCCTGTATTGGCGCTGCCGACATGCTCTGATTCTGGCGCTACCCGTGCTGGCGGCCATGGTGTCCCAGAACATCATGAACCTGGTGGATACCGCCATGGTGGGGACCCTGGGGGATACCGCGCTGGCCGCCGTGGGGCTGGGCGGGTTTGCCATCTTCATGTTTCAGGCCTTGGTGCTGGGGGTGGGGACCGGCGTCCAGGCCATGGCGGCCCGTCGCATGGGGGCCGGTGAGCAGACAGGCATGGCTGAACCACTCAACGCCGGATTGTTGTTCTGCCTGTTTGCCGGTCCGCTGTTGTCACTGCCGCTGTTTTTCGCCGTCCCGGCAATCTATCCCTGGTTGAACCCGGATCCTGCCGTGATAGAGGAGGGGAGCCCCTATCTTCAGTGGCGGGTTCTGGCGATTACCTTTATGGGGATGAACTGGGCCTTTCGCGGCTACTGGAATGCCGTGGACCGGGCAAAGATGTATCTGTTCACCCTGGTCACCATGCATGTCCTGAACATCATCCTGAATTTCCTGCTGATTTTCGGGAAGTTCGGTTTTCCGGAACTGGGCGTGACCGGGGCTGGCATGGGGACGGCGATTGCCACCGCCTTTGGCACCCTGATGCATTTTTATCTCGCTTACCGCCATGCCTTTCATGCGGGATTTGCCCGAATCTGGCCAAGGCCGGCGGTGATGAGCCGTCTGTTTCGGATATCCGCTCCCAGTGGCATTCAGCAGCTTTCCTTTTCCACCAGTTTCGTGGTCCTTTTCTGGATTATTGGCCAGATCGGTACCCGGGAGGTGGCGGCCGCCAGTGTGCTTATCAATATCATGCTGCTGGCCATCCTGCCGGCTATGGCCCTGGGACTGACCACGGCCAGCCTGGTGGGGCAATCACTGGGCCAGGGCTCGGTTCGATTCGCCCACCGATGGGGATGGGATGTGGTGCGTCTGGCACTGGTCATGCTGGGGGTATTGGCTTTACCCATGTGGCTGGTGCCTGAGTGGCTGTTATCCGGTTTCATTCATGATGAACAGACCCGGGCACTGGCCGTGACGCCTATGCGCCTGGTGGGTGTGTTCATGGTGGTGGAGGCCTTTGGGATGATTCTCATGCATGCCCTGCTGGGGGCCGGGGATGCCAAACGAACCATGATCACGGCGGTTTCCCTGCAATGGTTGGGATTTTTGCCGCTGGCCTGGCTGGTGGGGCCGGGTCTGGGTGGTGGCTTGCTGGCGGTCTGGTTGACTCAGGGAGGCTATCGCTTGGTGCAGGCGGTGGTCTTTGTCGGGCTCTGGCAGCGATTAAAGTGGGCCAGGGCAAAGGCCTAGTCCGGTGGTCTGCTTGCTGACGGAGAATCTGGAGTGGGTCGGTTCAGGCCCGGGTATCAATCAGTTGTCCAAGCGCTTCCTGGCTTTCACTGGCTGATTCCACCACGCGTACACCGGCCGCGGCCTGGGCTTCGTAACTGATATTGCCAACCAGGGCATCCGTGATTTCCTGGGGCTGGGACTGGCTCGCCTGGGTGCTACTGGTACTGGCGCTGGCAATGGTCCGGGCCGAAGCTGTCATACCAACTTCGGCTCGTTGAATGGCTTGCGCCCCGTTGCTGAAACTGTTGCCGATTTCCATACGCACCTCATCCGCCGGAAGCGGTTTACGCCCTCAGTATAGACCAAAATGTCAGCGGACAAGGGTTTCCTTCTCAGGCATTGGGATCGATTTCGATGCGGTTCAGCTTGCGTCGATAGGTGCCACCGCCGGCATCTGTGGTGAACTGCCGGGAAGCGGTCTCAATATGCATGAAAACCCTTGTGCAGACGGCTTCCTTGGCGATGATGGCGGCCTTTTCCTGCAGTCGGCGACGGATCATGTTCAGTCTTGCCTGTCGTTCCCGGTAATCTTCCGTTTCCTCGGGGGAAAGTTTGCCACTGGCCAGATGGGTTTCAATGGCCCGGATCGTCTTTTTCAGTCGGAACTGGTTGGCGACTTTCAGCTGGGTTTCGGCCCCGGAGGGGCTTCCCAGCTGGATGGCGCTGATGATTTCAAACGCTTCGTAGGTGCCCCCCAGAATGTGGCCTTTGCGGGTTCCCTGGGCGCCGACGATGATCCTTTCTCCGGCTTCCACATCACAATGAGCGAGCAAATCCTTCACCATCAGGTCGCCGCCACAGCGGACTTCCACATGCTCCAGAAAACGAGCTTCCACCGAGCCCTCGCAGTGGATGCAGGCGTTGTAACTGCTTCTTCCCGCTCGTCGCTGACCGATGACTCCACCCCGGATGGTGACATCACCACCCGCTTCCAGGGTGGCACCATCCACCATGCCGTTGACCTGGATATCGTCCCGGGCCCGGACCCGCATGCCCTGTTTGACTTCACCCCGAATGCGAACTGTGCCGTTGAAATCAATGTTGCCCGTGGACAAATCTACAGCGTCCAGGTCCAGCGTTGGGCTGACCATGACGGTGTCCTGCTTCCAGATCGGTTGTCCGTCGATGCTGGCCCGGAGAATATCTGGATCCGAGTCATCCAATTCCACGCCCTTGGCGTGGCTTTTGAATCGCTTGTCCTTACCTGGCTTGGGCGGAATGGGAAGGCCGTGTATGTCGGTACCGGGGGTACCTTCAGTGGGTGAGTGACGACGGATCAGATTCTGGCCCGCGGTGACGGTAATCACCCCGCCAAGATCCCGGAAGTCGGCTCGCTCGGTATCGTCAATACGTGGCCGTCGGTCTATCATGTCGGGCACCAGAGGCTCGAAGAAGGCCTCAGCGCCATCCTCCGGGGCCGTCCCTTCCGCCACCAAATGTTCCTTGTCGTCGGCATTACGAACGATGGTGGCGACTCGATCCATGTTCAGTCCATGATGAATATCTCTTTCTTTGAGTGCTTCCTTGACCGATTCAAGCGAGACGGGGTCTCCACCTGCCGATGGTGTCACTCGCAAATAGGCCTTGAGTCCATCGTCCTCCACACGCAGTTTGAACTCGCCATCCTGAGTATCACAAAGGGGGAAGTTTTCCACCGGGCCTTCAAGCACCTTGGTCAGGAAGGCCTTGACTCGGGATTCCGGCAAGGCGCAGTGACGAAAGCGACCGGTCTTGATGACCTCGTATAGTTGAGCCAGGGTCATTGTGGGCAAGGCCTGGCTGGTGCTGGCAAGCAGTTCTTTTTTCTCTGTATCCACTGTCAGATGGATATCTCCCGCTTCTGTATTTCTGTCCGATGGTGATTCCATAATGTCCCCGGTCTGATTGGGTGGCTTTCCCCAAAATGCGACAATCAAGGCAAGCTTCCTCACACGCAAGTTTAGGAGAAATACTACATATTGCAGCTATTTAAGCTACACTACGTTTGTCATAAGGAAGTAGTATCGCTGGTCTGGCAGGTTGTGAAAACCTGAAACCAAGGAGGGCTTATGATACGTGCACTGGTCGCCCGTTTTCGATCTGTTGGCAGGTCCGAAGTGCCCAAATCAGTTGACTCGTCAGGCCATGCTTCGAGGGAAGTTGCGCCACCGCGTCGTGGTGTTCCCGAATTGTTTGTAGGTCGCCAGCCCATCGTGAACAATCGACGGGAGATCGTCGCCTATCAATTGCTGTTCCGCTCTGATCTCGCAACCGACGTTGCCAATGTCCATGATGATATGGCGGCAACCGGTGATGTCCTGCTCAACACCCTGAACAACATCGGTCTGGAAAGGGTGCTGGGAAATGCGGTGGCCTTCGTCAAGGTCCCCGTGGACATGCTCGAGCATACGTTGTTGGAGATTCTGCCTCAGCGGAAAATCGTCTTGGAATTACCCCCCGATATTCGAATTGATGAGCCACTACTGAATCGTATGGTGGAATTGAAGCGCATGGGTTATCGATTTGCCATGGCGCACTTCCGCTTTGATCGCAACAAGAAAGCCTTTCTTGATCTGCTGGATTTCGCCAAGCTCAGCGTGGGAGAGTTGAGTGAAGCGGAACTGAAGCAAGAAGTAAAAGCGCTACGGGGGTATGGTCTGCGTTTGATTGCGGAAATGGTGGAGAGCGAAGAAGCCTTTGGCCGGGCCCGCTCCCTGTTCATGAATTATTACCAGGGCTATTTCTTTGCCCGTCCGGAAACCCTCCACATGAGGCGGGTGGATCCCCAGGCTCAGCGGGTGGCGCGACTGTTCAACCTGGTGCTGTCCGATGCCCCACGGGATGTTATCGAGATGGAGTTCAAGCAGGATGTTGCCTTGAGCTTCAATATTCTTCGCTACATCAACAGTCCCGGCATGGGTGTCCCCGAGGAAGTCCAGACCCTGCAGCATGCTCTGGTGATGCTAGGGCGGAATCGTCTCGCTCGCTGGTTGAGCATGATGATGATCCGTGACAACAAACAGTCCATGGCGCCCAAGGCCTTGTTGCGGACCGCCCTGATTCGTGCCCGGGCCACCGAGCTCATGGGCGCCCCGCAGGTTGGGGCCGCTTATCGAGACCACCTGTTCATGACCGGCATGTTTTCCATGCTGGATGTACTGTTCGGCATGAGTCTGGAAGAGGCGGTGGGGACACTCAATCTGCCGGGACCCATCCGGCAGGCCTTGGTGGAGAAATCAGGTCCCTATTACCCTTACCTTGAGCTGGCCCGGGCCTGTGATCATTTTGATGTGGAAGCCATCCGCGCCGGCTCCCGTCGTCTGGGTATTCCCTTGAGGCAGATCAACCGCATGCAGTCGGAGGCCATGAGCTGGGCCTGGCGAATGGATGAGGATATCAAGGCCGATGAATGACCGGGCCGGGAGGCACAAAAAAGGCCGGCGTTATGCCGGCCTTTTTTATGGGGAGAGCATTTCAGCGGGTCATGAACCGGACGCGGCTTTCCTGGCTTCCAGGGCGTCCACCACCTTGCGGAATTCCTTCATCAGCTGCTCCGGGGTCCGCTCTCCGAATTGACCCATGAAATCACCGATCTCGGCCATTTCCGCCCGCCACATGCCTTCATCAATGCTGAGCAACTCCTCCATGGCCTCGCGGCTCATGTCCAGTTCGGTCTGGTCGATGCCTTCCAGCGTGGGCAGGTAGCCAATGGGGCTGTCCACCGCCTCGGCATCACCATGGCATCGGTCCAGCACCCAGCGGAGCACCCTCAGGTTCTCGCCAAAGCCCGGCCAGATAAAGCCCCCATCGGCATCCTGGCGGAACCAGTTCACATGGAAGATGCGTGGCGGCTGACTGAGCTTCTGGCCGATGTTCAACCAGTGGGCAAAATAATCGGCGAAGTTGTAGCCGCAGAAGGGTTTCATGGCCATGGGGTCCCGGCGAACCACACCCTGGGCACCGGTAGCGGCGGCGGTGGTCTCGGAGGCCATGCCGGCACCCACCAATACGCCGTGGTTCCAGTCATGGGCCTCGAAAATCAAGGGAGCCACATCCTTGCGTCGGCCACCGAAGAGGATGGCCGAGATGGGCACACCGCCGGCGGCTTCGGCCTCCGGGCTCTGGCTGGGATTGCGGCTGGCGGATACGGTGAAGCGGGAATTGGGGTGGGCCGCTGCGCCCCGATTGGCGTCGAAGGGCCGGCCTTGCCAGTCAATGGCCGGTTTTCCTTCTTTCTTGCCTTCCCACCAGGGTTGATTGTCCTCGGTCACCGCCACATTGGTGAACAGGGTGTCCTCGGTAATCATGTCGTAGGCATTGGGATTGGTCTTTGGGCTGGTGCCCGGCACCACCCCAAAGTAACCGGCCTCCGGGTTGATCGCCCAGAGACGGCCGTCCTTGCCCGGGTGTAGCCAGGCAATGTCGTCGCCCACGGTCCAGATCTTCCAGCCCTTGTGGGAGGTGGGCGGGATTAGCATGGCCAGGTTGGTCTTGCCGCAGGCTGAGGGGAAGGCCGCGGCCACGTAATGGGTTTCACCCTGAGGGTTCTCGATCCCCACGATCAACATGTGCTCGGCCAGCCAGCCTTCGCTGCGGGCCTGGTGGCTGGCAATCCGCAGGGCGTGGCACTTCTTGCCGAGCAGGGCATTGCCCCCATAACCCGAGCCGTAACTCATGATCTCCAGGTCTTCCGGGAAGTGCATGATGAAGCGGCGTTCCGGGTCCAGTTCGCCGGTGGAGTGCAGGCCCTTGACGAAGCTGCCCTCCCGTTCAATCCGCTCCAGGGCCGCCTTGCCCATGCGGGTCATGCGGCGCATGTTCACCACCACATAGGGGCTGTCGGTAATCTCCACCCCACAGCGGGACAGGGGGGAGTTCACCGGGCCCATGCAGTAGGGCACCACGTAGAGGGTGCGGCCTTCCATGCAGCCTTCGAACAGGCCCAGCATTTTCTTGCGCGCCTCACCCGGTTCCATCCAGTGATTGTTGGGGCCGGCATCATCTTCCTGCCGGGTGCAGACGAAGGTCAGGTGTTCCACCCGGGCCACATCAGCCGGGTCGGAACGGTGCAGGTAGCAGCCGGGATGGCTGTCCTGATTCAGTTCCAGAAGATCGCCGCTTTCCAGCATTTGATCAATCAGTTGGCGATCCTCGGCTTCACTGCCGTCACACCAGTGAATGCGGTCGGGGCGTGTCAGGCGGGCGACCTCGTCTACCCATTGGGCGAGCTGGGGGTTGGATGTTGACATGGAGACCTCTGAATTCCTTGGTGACTTCCAAAAGACGCGAGGCTGCCGAGTATAGCGGGCCGGGGGGTGACCTAGCCAGTCTGTGTGACAACTCTGTGACAACCATGCGACGAGCGGTGAAGGGGGGCGGCCTGTTAGAATGCCGGATATGAGTGAGCAGCCCGCCCAAACCATCACCGGCCTGCTGGGGGAGCAAGGGCCCCTGGCCCGGGCCATCCCCGATTTTCGCGTTCGCGAGGAGCAGCAGATCCTGGCCGATGCCGTCGCCGAGGTTCTGCGGGACAGCGGGCATTTGCTGGCCGAGGCGGGCACCGGCGTGGGCAAGACCTTTGCGTATCTGGCTCCCGCCCTGGCCAGCCGTAAGCGCACCATTATCTCCACCGGTACCCGCCACCTTCAGGATCAGCTATTCCACCGGGACCTGCCGCTGGTCATGGAGGCCCTGGGCCAGGAAGGGGAGGCCGACCAGGTGGCCCTGCTCAAGGGCCGCAGCAATTATCTCTGCCTGCATCGTCTGGAGACCGCCCGGGAACGGGCGGATCTGGGGCGGCGTGAACACGAAACGCTGGGTGACTTGGCGATTTGGGGTCGGCAAAGCCGTAGTGGCGATCTCGCCGAGGGCCCGGAGATCAGCGAGCGCTCCCGGCTCTGGCCCATGGTCACCTCCACCGTGGACAACTGCCTGGGTCAGGATTGCCCCCAATACGAGAACTGCTTTGTGCTCAAGGCCCGGCAACGGGCCATGCAGCGGCGGGTGGTGGTGGTCAATCATCATCTGCTGCTGGCCGATTTTGCTCTGCGGGAAGACGGTTTCGGAGAGTTGCTGCCCGATGCCGAAGTGGTGGTGGTGGACGAAGCCCACCAGCTGCCCGAGACCGCCGCCCGCCATTTCGGCACCGGAGTCAGTGCCCGGCAACTGCGGGACTTCGCCGGTGATACCCTGGCCGAGGCCCTCAAGGCCGGGGCCGGTGTTGGGGGCTTTCGTGACGCCCTGGATCGCTTCAATACCCGGATCATGGCGGTACGCACCGCCTTGCCCAGTGGTGAGTTTCGCGCCCGCTGGAATCCGGCCGAGCAAAGCGTGGCGGTGGAAGCCATGCAGGATCTGGACGCGGCTCTGTCCACGGTCAATGAACAACTGGAGACCATCGGCAGCCATTCCAAGGGCCTGGACAATTGCCGGCGCCGTGGCTTGAATCTGCGCGAGCGCCTGGCCCTGTTCATGGTTTCCGATGAGGAAGCCGAAGAGGCCCTGGTCCGCTGGATGGAAGTCAGTGAGCGGGGGTTCATTCTCCATGCCACGCCCCTGTCCAGCGCCGATCGCCTGGGTCAGTGGATCGGTCAGGTGCCGGCCAGCTGGGTATTCACCTCTGCCACCCTGGCGGTGCGGGGTGAGCTCAGCCATTTTCGCCAGCGTCTGGGCCTCACCGAGGCCGAAGAGCTGGTGGTGGGCAGTCCCTTTGATTACGCCCGCAATGCGGTGCTCTATCATCCCAATGATTTGCCCTCCACCCAGTCTCCAGACTATACCCGGGCCCTGGTGGAAGCCGTGCTGCCGTTGGTGGAAGCCGCGCCCGGGGGGAGTTTTCTTCTGTTCACCAGCCACCGCGCCCTGCGGGAAGCGGCGGAGCTGATCGAGGATAAGACCGATCGAACCCTGCTGGTGCAGGGAGAAGGCCCCCGGGCCCGCTTGCTGGAGGCCTTTCGGGAAGATGGGCAAGCGGTGCTGCTGGGTACCCAGAGTTTCTGGGAAGGGGTGGACGTGAAGGGCGATGCCCTGAGTCTGGTGGTGATCGATAAATTGCCTTTCCAGTCCCCCGGCGATCCAGTCATCGAGGCTCGGATTGAAGCTATCAAGGAGCAGGGTGGCTCCCCCTTCATGGAGTGGCAGCTGCCCCAGGCAGTGATTACCCTCAAGCAGGGTGTGGGGCGATTGATTCGGGATACTGCCGACCGGGGCGTAATGGTGATCGGCGATCCCCGCTTGTTACAGAAAGGTTATGGGCGAATCTTTATCGACAGCCTACCGCCCATGGCCAAGACCCGGGACGACGAAAAGGTGCAGCGTTTTCTGCAAAGCCTGGCACCACCCCCCCAATCCCCCTCGGAAGGAGTGAAAGAAGCGTGACGGCCCTGGCCATTGATACTGCCACCGAGGCCTGTTCGGCAGCCCTGCTCCACGATGAGCAGGTCTATCGGCGTTTTGAAATGGCCCCCCGCCAGCACGCCCGCCTCTTGCTGCCCATGCTGGAATCCTTGCTGGATGAAGCAGACTGCCAAAGACAGGATATCGAATGGATTGCCTTCGGCCAGGGCCCGGGAGCCTTCACCGGAGTGCGAATTGCCGCCGGGATTGCCCATGGTCTGGCCCAGGGACTGGGTTGTGGCCTGTTCCCGGTATCCACCCTGGCGGCATTGGCGGCCCGGGCCCAGGACGAGGCGACGGCGCCGGTTCTGGCTTGCCTGGATGCCCGCATGGGCGAGGTGTATTGGGGGTGCTATGAGGCCAGCGGCAATGGGCCACATTTGTTGGGACAGGAGCGAGTCTGTGCGCCGGAATCGGTGACCGCTAATGGTCTGGCGGTTGAGCAGTGCATCGGTATTGGCCCCGGCTGGGCCAGCTATGGCGAGGCATTGCCCGCCGCACTCGGCCAGGCACCGGCCCGGGTGCTGCCCGAGGTTTTTCCGGATGCGGCTGATATGCTGGCTATTGCTAGCCGTCGTCTGGCGGCGGGCGAGCCGCTGAAAACCGCCCGCGAGGCCCAACCGGTTTACTTGCGAGATAATGTGGCAGTGCCCGGCAAGTAGGGCCTGTGTCATCGTTTCGGCATTAAATTGTCATGGGAATGTCATATTGTCCTGTTGTAATCGCGGCCAATTGAAGCAGACAGGATTGTCCAGCCCATGAGTGAAAAGCGGATATTGGTGGTGGAAGATGACGCGGCCATTCGAGAGATGGTGGCCTTTGCATTAAGGCGGGCAGAATTCGAGGTGGTAGAGGCCGAGGATGTGGCCGAAGCCCGAATCAAGGTGGCCGAGCAACCCCCCGATCTGCTGGTACTGGACTGGATGCTGCCGGATATGAGCGGCCTGGAATATGCCCGCACCCTGAAACGCGACGAGGCCACCCGCGAATTGCCCATCATCATGCTCACCGCCCGCGCCGAGGAAGAGGACAAGCTGCGCGGCTTTGAAAGCGGCGTGGATGACTATGTCACCAAACCCTTTTCCTCGCGGGAGATGATTGCCCGGATCCAGGCCGTGCTTCGACGAGCCGCCCCTGACAGTGAGCAAGAGCGGGTGAGCGCCAATGGCCTGGAAGTGAATCTCGCCAGTCATCGCGTGCTGGCCAATGGCCAAGCCGTGGACCTTGGCCCCACCGAGTATCGCTTATTGACCTTCTTCATGACCCATCCCGACCGGGTCTATACTCGAACCCAGTTGCTCGATCGGGTCTGGGGCAACAATGTCTATGTGGAAGAGCGCACGGTGGATGTGCATATTCGCCGCTTGAGGAAAGCGCTGGCGCCCAGCGGCCATGATGATTTTGTCCAGACCGTCCGGGGTGCGGGGTATCGCTTCACCCCCGCCGAGGGAGGCGCGTGAAGTCCATCTGGCCCCTGGAAGCCCTCCGACTGATCCTGTCGGTACTGCCGGCCACGTTGCTGGGCTGGCTGACGGTAGGCGCCGGGGTCGGTTTCACTATTGGTTTGATGGCCTACACGGCCTGGCATCTATGGCAACTCTATCGCCTGGAACGCTGGTTTCGCCTGGATCGCAAGCGTAATCCGCCGGAAGGCTCGGGTGCCTGGGGCGAAGTCTTTGACCACTATTACCGCCTTCAGCAACGACACTTGAATCGTAAACGTCGATTGGCCCGGGTCTTGCGGGAATTTCGCAACTCCACCGAAGCCATGCCGGATGGGACCGTGGTGCTGGATCGGGAAGCCCGCATTATCTGGTTCAATCAATCCGCCCAGACCTTGATAGGCCTTCAGGGCAATCAGGATCTGGGCCAGCCCATCGGCAATCTGCTCCGATTGCCCGAGCTGGGTGAATCCCTGGAATCAGAGGGATATCCCGAACCCATGGAGGTTACTTCTCCGCTCCACCCGGATCGTTATCTCAATCTCAACCTGATTCCTTATGGGGAAGGGCAGCGGCTCTTGCTGATTCGGGATGTGACCCGCTTGCGGCGCCTGGAAAGGATGCGACGGGATTTTGTGGCTAATGCTTCCCACGAACTCCGTTCTCCCCTCACCGTGGTCCAGGGCTATCTGGAGGCCCTCTCGGAAGACCGTAAGATCACCGAAGAATGGCAGCGGCCCATTGATGAAATGCAACGCCAGACCCAGAAGATGACCGCCATCATCAACGACATGCTCGAGCTTTCCCGGCTGGAGACTGAAGCCCCGGATGCTGACCGTGAGCGAGTGGATGTATCCGGTATCAGCGCCAGAATCCGGGAAGAGGCCCTCGCGCTGGGCTATGGCCCGCGGGATGTCAGGATCGATGTGCCGGCGGGCAGTTGCATTTTAGGAGCCGAAGCCGAGCTTTACAGTGCTTTTTCCAACCTGGTTTTCAATGCCATGCGCTATACTCGTGCTGACGGCACTGTCTGGATTAGCTGGACCCAGGGAAGGAATGGTGGTCTGTTTTCAGTCAGAGACAATGGAGTTGGCATCGAGCCCAAGCATATCCCCCGCTTGACCCAGCGTTTCTATCGGGTGGATTCGGCACGCGCCCGCAAGAGTGGCGGAACGGGGCTGGGTTTGGCCATCGTCAAGCATGTCATGCAGCGCCACGGAGGCCGGCTGGAGATCGAAAGTAGCCCGGGGCAGGGAAGCTGTTTCAGCTGTAGGCTGCCGGTGAACCGTCTCGTAACTGAATGATTTGTCTATTTGGCGTTGGAGTGTGTGAATGAAAGGATATATTGTCGGTTTTCTTGCTGCCTTCCTGGGAATAGCTGCAAGCCAACTCATGGCGGACCCAGACCCCAGGGGACGTATCCACCTGGATTATGTATTTCATGATGAAGATAATGCGAACTTGCCCGATGGGCACCGAATTCGCCGTGCTTGGCTGGGTTTGACGGGCGAGGTTGACGAAGATTGGTCCTACATACTGGAAGCGGATATCACCGAAGGCAACCTTGGTTTTGTGGATACCTACCTCCGTTATAGCGGCTTGGATGCAGGTGATCTGACCCTCGGTCATTTCAAAGTGCCATTCGGCATGGATTTCATTACCGCCGCCGACCATCTCCTGTTCCCGGAGCGACCGCTGGCCAATGCCTTCGTGCCGGGACGCCGGGTTGGCCTTGGTTTCAGTCATAGCGCTCAAAACTACGGTTTTGATGCCATGCTCTACGGTCAGTCAGCGGGCAGCCATGACCAGAGGGCCGCAGAGCAGGGTGACGAGGGTTTTGGTATTGCAGCCCGAGTCTATACGGATCTTCTGAACGACGGGGAGCAACTGGTCCATCTTGGCGGCGCCTTTACCAGCGAAGATTCCCCCAGCAGTGAGAATGAGACCGCACGTTTTAGCAGCTTCCCCGAGTCCCGAGCCACCGGGGTCCGCCTGGTGGATACCGGAACCATCGAACAAGTTGACCGTATTCATCGTGCCGGCCTGGAAGCGGCCTATCAACGTGGTCCGCTGGTGGTCCAAGGGGAATACCTGGCCTCCAGTCTGAACCGCCATTCCGGTGCCGAAAATCTGGATTTCGACGGTTACTATGGTCAGGTCAGCTATGTAATGAATGGCGGGCAGCGAAGTTATCAGGGCGGCACTTTCCGAAATCCTGCGCCGGGTTCCTGGGAGCTGGCCTTCCGTTTTAGTGAAATCAATCTGAATGATGGTGATATAGAGGGCGGTGACCAGACCAATGTCAGCCTGGGCGTAAACTATTATCCGGTGGATCGGGTGCGTTTCATGCTGAGTCTGATCAATGTGGACAGTGAAAGGGCAGGGGTGAGCGACGATCCGACCTTGCTTCTTTTCAGGACGCAAGTCTCATTCTAAAGCTCGACCAGATTGATTTGAAAAATGCCCTGCGAAAAAGCGGGGCATTTTTTTATGCGTTTCATGAAACTGCAATATAGCCTTCACGTATGTGACATGACCGCGCCGTAGTATTCCTCTTGTATTCCAATAACCATCCAGGAGTGAATGAAATGCGAGTACGAAGCTATGGTGTTGTAGCCCTTGCGGCAATTGCAGGAATGGCAGTCAGTGTGGATGCGTTTGCCAAGCCAGAGCCCCGCGGACGGATTCATCTGGATTATGCTTTTCATGATGAAGATAATGTGGAAATGGCCGATGGTCACCGTCTCCGTCGGGCCCGCCTGGGTGTCAGCGGTTCCATTGATGACGATTGGTCCTATCAGTCCGAAATAGACTTTGCCGAAAATGGCGTCGGTTTTCGAGATGCCTATCTGCGCTACAATGGTCTGGATAACGGTGCCATTACCATCGGTAATTTTAAAGTACCGTTTGGCATGGATGAGCTGACCAGCTCCAATCATCTTGCCTTCATCGAGCGGTCCCTGCCCACCAGCTTTGCCCAGTCCCGCCGTGTGGGTGTTGGCTACTCTACGGGTGGCGATAACTTCGGTTTCTCAACCATGCTTTTTGGTCAGGGTGTCGGTACCAACAATGACCGAGTCGCTGAAGGGGCTGATGAAGGTTTTGGTTTTGGTGCCAGATTCTACGGGACCCCGATCCGGACCGGGGACAATGTCTTGCACTTGGGGGCGGCATTGACCACCGAAGACACGGCATCCAGCGAAGACGAGACTGCCCGATTCCGGGCTCGACCGGAGTCTCGCGTTACGGGCATACGGCTTGTGGATACGGGTACTATTGAAAATGTAGACCGGATTAATCGTTTTGGTCTGGAAGCGGGCTATCAGGCCGGCCCTCTCACCCTGCAGGGTGAATATTTGTCTGTTAATGCAGACCGCCAGAGTGGTTTCAGTAGTTATGATTTTGATGGTTACTATGCTCAGGCCAGCTATGTTTTCGGCAGCCAGCGGAACTATCGTGGCGGAGCCTTTCGGAATCCGGAACCGGGCTCTTGGGAAATGGCCCTGCGGTTCAGCAGCATCAATCTGGATGATGCCGATATCCTCGGCGGTGAGGAGGACAATGTCACCTTGGGCCTGAACTACTATGCGGCTCCCAATGTGCGCTTTATGTGGAACTACATCAGCGTGGACAGCGAGCGCGCTGGTGTATCGGAAGACCCGAACATCTTCCTGTTCCGTACCCAGGTCTCTTTCTAAAACCAGAGCTTGAGCGTTTCGTCAGTACAACGAGGCCGAAGCATAAAAACCAGAACGGTAACTCAAGGCCCCGCCAAGCGGGGCCTTTTTTTTTGTGTCAGGGCGTTTCCCGGAACATGGCAGCAGTTCTCGGTGGTTTTGTCACAGAACCGTCAAGAATGGTTCGCACTCTTGTCATCCTGAGATTCAACAATAGGTCTGCCATTTAGGGGAAGGTACGTTCCCCATGAGCATTTCCACTAGCCGATTCGCGAGGAAATAGACATGTTGAAGAAATTGATGACAACCAGCCTGGCCGCCAGTTTGGTGATGAGTGGCTCAGCCATCGCTTCGGGTGCCGAAGTGGATCCCGATATGCCCAAGTATGAGGCTGTTTCCGGTATCTCCGGGAATCTCTCTTCCCAGGGTTCAGACACACTGAATAACCTGATGACGCTGTGGGCGGAGGAGTTTCAGGATTTCTATCCCAATGTGAATATCCAGATTCAGGGGGCCGGTACTTCCACTGCACCGCCCGCCTTGGCCGAGGGTACTGCCAATTTTGGCCCCATGAGCCGGACCATGCGTGACAGTGAAGAGGCCGACTTTGAAGATGCCCACGGTTATGCACCGACTCTGGTGCCGGTGGCCATTGATGTCCTGGCCGTTTATGTGAATCGAGACAACCCCATTGAGGGTCTGAGTATTCCCCAGGTGGATGCCATTTTCTCTGATACCCGCCGTTGCGGTTACGACAGCGATATCAATCGCTGGGGCCAGCTGGGCCTCGACGGTGCCTGGGAAAATCGGGATTTTACGCTGTACAGCCGTAACGCAGTATCCGGCACCTATGGCTATTTCCGCCAACATGCCCTTTGTGACGGTGATTTCCGCGATGAGATCAATGAGCAGCCGGGGTCGGCTTCCGTGGTACAGGGTGTGACTGAGTCCCGCAATGGGATCGGCTATTCCGGTATTGGCTATCTGACGTCCGGTGTGAAGGCCATCAAGATTGGCCGTGAAGATGGCGAACTGTATGAGCCCAATGCGGCGAATGCGGCTTCAGGGGACTATCCGCTCGCACGGTTTCTCTACCTGGCCATCAACAAGCATCCCAATGAAGAGCTTCCGCCGCTGGACCGTGAGTTTCTGAAGATGGTCTTGTCGGCTGAAGGGCAGGATGTGACGGTTCGCGATGGGTTTATTCCGCTGCCCGAGCAAGTGGCCGCCCAATGGCGTGAACGCCTCGGCCTCTGAAGTAATCTTGGTAAGCGTTTGGCATGCACGCCCGGTCACCATGACCGGGCGTTTTTTATGCACAGGCATTTAGTTGTGTCCAGAAAATGTAATTCGATCAGTGGTTTGAAATTGTCAAAGGTCTGTCTTTGAACTGTCACGGGACTGTCATATGCGCCGCTTACCATTCGCCTCGTCTTCCAGCACTTACGGGCTAATCGTGCAATGAGCGAAAAACAGCATATCAGTGGGGCGGGATCAGGCCGTTCAGGGAATGACAGTCTCATGCCGGGGCCGGAGGCCCGGAAGCGATTGCGGCGCTGGCGCCGGATCAAGGATATGTCGGCGAAGGGCTTTGTGGCCACCGCCGGTGTCGGTGTCATTATTTCCCTGGCCACCATCTTTGTCTATCTCTTCAGTGAAGTCACTCCCCTGTTCACGGGGGCGGATATGGAAGAACCCGTTCAGTACGAGATGCCGGGTTTTGATCAGGCTGAGACGCTCTATCTGGTGACCGAACGATACAACGCGGTCAGCGCTCGCTTCACCAGTGATGGACAAGTCATCTTCTTTAGCCCGGAGAGTGGCGAGGTCGTCAAGACCGTGATGCTGGACATTCCCCTGGGTGTGGAAGTCACCAGCTTTGCCACTGGGGAGCCCCGGTCCGGATTTGCCGCGTTCGGCTTGTCAGACGGCACAGCCCTGGTGGTTAAACACGAATATGAGATTTCATACCCGGACGATCAGCGGCAGGTGAGCCCCAAGGTTAGCTTCCCGCTTGGCGAAGAGCCAATTCGGGTCGCCGAAGAGCGCATGCCTGTCCGTAACATTGCCGTTCAGGACGGTCGCCGTGGGGTTGGACTGGTCACGGAAACCACCGACGGAACCCTGACCTATGCACGCTATGAGGGGGAGCGTCACTTCATGACCGGGGAGCTTGAGCTCACCCGGAGTATTCATCGACTGCCGACCCCTGAATTCGAGATCAGCCGGATGCTGGTGGACATCACCCTCCGGAACCTGGTTATCGGTGACACGGAGGGGAATCTTCATTACTACAATATCCACCGTCCAGAGCAAGCCCGTTTGGTGGATTCAGTCAGCGTGGTGGAGGGTGTTGAAGGTGGCGTCACCGAACTGGAGTACCTCCTGGGTACGGTTTCCATCATTGTTGGTGGTGCGGATGGCTCCCTGACTCAATGGTTTTTGGTCCGGGATGATGAAAATCAGCGTCGTTTGACCGAGATCCGCAGTTTCGATTCACACCCGGGTGCCATCACCCACATTTTCCCCGAGCATGCCCGGAAGGGTTTCATGGTGGCTGACGACGCCGGCCATGTGGGTCTTCATTATGCAACCTCGGCGCGAACGCTCAAGATTGAGAAGAAATCCGATAAGCCCATTAATCGGGTTTCCCTTTCACCTCGGAATAATGCTTATTTGTTCACTGATTCTCCGGATACCCTGAGTTTTGGGCGGATGAGCAATCCCCACCCGGAAATTTCATTCAACGCGCTGTGGAATCGGGTTTGGTATGAGGGAAGAGACCGCCCGGAGTACGTCTGGCAGTCATCGTCGGCCACCGATGAGTTCGAACCCAAGTTCAGCTTCGTGCCCCTGTCGGTTGGAACTTTGAAAGCGGCATTCTACGCCATGCTCTTTGCCATGCCGTTGGCGATCATGGGTGCGATATACAGCGCCTACTTCATGACCCCGAAACTGAGAGGCGTGGTAAAGCCCACCATCGAAGTGATGGAAGCCTTACCGACAGTCATCCTGGGTTTTCTGGCAGGTCTCTGGATGGCGCCTTTTGTGGAAAACCATCTTCCGGCGGTATTCAGCATTTTGATCCTGATGCCTTTTCTGATGCTGCTCATGGCCGTTTTCTGGACCCGGATTATGCCTGCTGAGCTGCGCGATAAAGTCCCGCCTGGTTGGGAAGTGGTGATTCTGATCCCGGTGGTGCTTTTTGTGGGCTGGGTGTCGGTGCAAAGCAGCCCCTGGATTGAGCTGGCCTTGTTCGATGGAGACATGCGCCAATGGTTTACCAATCAAGGCATTGCCTATGATCAGCGCAATGCCTTGGTGGTCGGCATGGCCATGGGTTTCGCCGTGATACCCACCATTTTCTCGATCGCCGAAGATGCCATTTTCAATGTGCCCAAGCATCTGACCCAGGGGTCACTGGCACTGGGGGCTACGCCCTGGCAGACCATGGTGGGGGTTGTGTTGTTGACTGCCAGTCCCGGTATTTTCTCGGCCGTGATGATCGGATTTGGCCGGGCCGTGGGCGAAACCATGATTGTTCTGATGGCTACGGGGAACAGTCCGGTGGTTAATTTCAATATCTTCGAGGGCATGCGCACCTTGTCCGCCAATATCGCGGTGGAGATGGGCGAGGCCGCACGGGGAGGTAGTCATTATCGAATCCTCTTCCTCGCGGCACTGGTGCTGTTCATGGCGACCTTTGTTCTCAACACCATTGCTGAAATCATTCGCCAGCGGCTGCGTCGCAAGTACAGCTCGCTATAAGGCTTCAGGACAGAGATGCATTCAGAGGCTCAAGCATGAATAACTGGTTTAAAAGTGGCACACCCTGGATCTGGCTGAACGCCGGTGCAGTCGCCATATCCATGGTCATGGTCATCGGTTTGATCGGGCTGATTGCGGTTCGGGGTCTTGGCCACTTCTGGCCTTCTCCAATCGTGGAAATAAGCTATACCGACGAAATGGGAGAGGAAAAGCGGCTGCTGGGTGAAATCCGGCAAAGCGAAACGCTGACTGCTGCCGCCATGCGGGAAACCGGACTTGAGGTTCCCGAAGAGCAGGAATTGGTTACCCGCCATCTATTGAAGCAGGGTAACCGGGATATATTTACCCGGGACTTCCAGTGGTACCTGGACGACAACATGGGTGAGTGGGATTACCCGGCGGAAGCCGTGATGCTGGAACGTCAAGAGTGGGGTGATTTCTACGGCTACCTCAGGGAGGTTCGGGAAGGGGGAATTACCGTAGCCACCGGTAAAGGTGCCTTGGATACGCTGCAGGAACTGGCCGCCGATAGTGCTGCCTTGATGGCTGAAGTGGCCCAAATGGATCGCTATGACATCGGGGCCATTAATCGTCAGATCGAGCAATTGCGGCTGGAAAGGCGTCGGGTGGACATGAATGACCGGCTTAGTGACGAGGAAAAGCAGGCCCGTTTTGATGATATCCAGAGTCAGCGCGAGGCCCTGGAGGACGAATACGAAGAACTCCGATCCCTGCGTAATGAGAAACGACAACAGGCGGCCAATGCCTCGGCAATTTTCGAAGTCATGGACGGACGGATGGTCGAGATCAATTTTTCCAATCTGGTTCGGGCCACAACCCCCAATGTGATGTCCGCCCGGGAAAAATTTGCTGAGTATTTTTCACGCTTCTGGAGTTTTCTCTCAGACTATCCCCGGGAGGCGAATACAGAAGGCGGCATTTTCCCGGCCATATTCGGTACGGTGACCATGGTCATCATCATGTCTATATTCGTGACGCCATTCGGGGTGCTGGCGGCCATCTATCTGCGCGAATATGCCAAGCAGGGCCCGTTGACTCGCGCCATCCGAATTTCAGTAAATAACCTGGCGGGTGTGCCATCCATCGTCTTCGGTGTGTTTGGGCTTGGTTTCTTTGTTTATTTCATCGGCGGAAATATTGACCAGATCTTTTATCCGGAATCTCTACCATCGCCCACCTTCGGTACACCTGGCTTGATCTGGGTATCGCTGACCCTGGCGCTTTTGACCCTGCCGGTAGTGATTGTCTCCACCGAAGAGGGCTTGTCCCGGATTCCAAAAACAGTTCGGGAAGGCAGCTTGGCCCTGGGGGCCACCAAGGCGGAAACCCTGTGGCGCACGGTGGTGCCACTGGCATCCCCGGCCATGATGACGGGGTTGATTCTGGCGGTGGCCCGGGCCGCCGGCGAAGTGGCCCCCTTGATGCTGGTGGGTGTGGTCAAGCTGGCACCCAATCTGCCGGTGGATGGCCAGTTCCCCTATGTGCACTTGGAACGCAGCATCATGCATCTTGGTTTCCATATCTATGACGTCGGTTTTCAAAGTCCCAATGTAGAAGCCGCCCGACCGCTGGTTTATGCCACCTCGCTGGTTCTGGTAACCATCATCATCATTCTGAATCTCACTGCCATCGGCATCCGAAACCATCTGCGCGAGAAGTACAAGAGTGAAAGCGATTAGTATTCGCTGAGTCCCTCGCGCTGACATTGAATCTGAACAACGTAGGTAACGCGTCATGACCGAACAAAATCAATCCCGTGAGAGCATCACCCAGGCGATGGACCCAAGAAGCTTTGTCCAGCCAGAGGGCAGCAAGCGACTTAACCTGAAAAATGAAACAGCAGGCATTGAGGTCCAGGACCTGAATCTCTGGTATGGCCAGGATCATGCCCTTAAGGGAATCAATTTGACCATTCCGGCACGGCGAGTCACGGCCTTCATCGGGCCCAGTGGCTGTGGGAAGTCCACCCTCTTGCGTTGCATGAATCGAATGAATGATCTGATCGATATCTGTCGGATTGAAGGAAAGGTGGAAGTGGAGGGCAAGGACATCTATGCCCCGGGGGTGGACGTGCCGGAATTGCGCCGTCAGGTGGGCATGGTATTCCAGAAACCCAATCCCTTCCCCAAGAGCATCTATGAAAATGTGGCCTACGGCCTGCGTCTGCAGGGTGTAAAAAGCCGGCGCAAGCTTGACGAGGTGGTGGAGCATTCATTGAAGCGGGCCGCCCTTTGGGATGAGGTCAAGGGGCGACTCCATGAAAATGCATTTGGTCTCTCCGGCGGTCAGCAACAACGCCTGGTGATTGCCCGGGCCATTGCCATTGAACCAGAAGTCTTGCTGCTGGATGAGCCGGCCTCGGCCCTGGATCCCATTTCCACCGCCAAGATCGAAGAACTTATCTATCAGCTCAAGAATGATTACACCATCGTCATTGTGACTCACAACATGCAGCAGGCGGCCCGGGTCTCCGATTTTACGGCCTATCTCTACATGGGTGAGCTGGTGGAGTATGACGATACGGTGAGCATCTTCACCAACCCGAAAAAGAAAGCTACTGAAGACTACATTACCGGGCGCTATGGCTAATGGGCGCCGACCTGAGAGGTGAACTATGGATAAATTGAATCTCGATCAACATATTTCCGGGCAGTTCAACCGTGAGCTGGATGATGTTCGTCATCGTGTTCTGACCATGGGCGGTCTGGTGGAACAGCAGGTGGGGAAAGCCGTTAAGGCCCTGGTTGATAATGACATGGAGCTTGCGGAATCGGTAATTGAGGGGGATCGCAAGGTTAATCACATGGAAAAGGCCATCGATGAGGAGTGCAACCTCATTCTGGCCCGCCGCCAGCCGGCCGCCAGTGACCTGCGGCTGGTGATTTCCATTCTTAAAACCATCACGGATCTGGAGCGAATTGGCGACGAGGCCGAGCGGATTGCCCGCTTGGCGGTGCGCCTTGGGGACAGCGACCGGGGGGGCAGGAATTACCGGGAGATCGAGAGCCTGGGTCGGCATGTGCAGGCCATGGTAAGAGATGGCCTGGACGGATTTGCCCGCATGGCACCGGAAATCGCGGTGAAGCTGGCCCGGGAGGACGAAACCGTGGACAGCGAGTATGACGCCATCCTGCGTCAGAACATCACCTATATGATGGAAGATCCGCGCAATGTCCGCCGGACCCTGGATGTGAGCTTCGCGGCCCGCTCCCTGGAGCGTATTGGTGACCACGCCAAGAATATTGGCGAGTATGTGGTGTACCTGGTGGAAGGCAAGGATCTCCGCCATGCCCCCATTGAGGAAATGGAAAAAGAACTCAACAAGCCGGAATGAGTTCTAGGGTCGGGGCTGGAAAGCCCCTCCCACAGCCAGGCCTTAATCAAGCCATCGGGTGATTACACCTACTGTGGGAGGGCCATTTCTGGCCCGACCTGAAATAAGGCACTTATTTTGCAGGCTCCACCTTGGCCCTGTCCCGAGCGATTTCTTCCCGATTACTCCGGGCCCGATAATAGAGGGTGATGAAGGTGGAATTGATCACAATGAACAGGGAATACATCACGGGAATCAGCATTACTTCCTGCTGCAGGACTTCTTCGTCGAAGGTCAGGGCCACGATCAGAATCGCCAGGGGACCATTCTGAATGCCGGTTTCCAGTGAGACGGTTCGGGCCTTGCGGCGGTCCAGGCGAAAGGTTCGGCTGAAGAAGTAGCCGATGATAAAGCCGCAAAGCCCCAGGAAGATGGCAGCCCCGTAGACGCTGAAGCTGGTTTCCAGTAGCAGGTCCCAGTTACGGGGAATCCAGGTGACCAGCAGGAATATGATTACAATCACCCCCAGCAGCCCGCCGATCAGTTCCGTCACCGCCCCGAAATTGGGATTTTTCTTTCGTACCCACATCCCGATCAGGGTGGGGATCAGCAGCACGAAAAGAATCCGGGCAATATTATCCGGCGGAATCCGCAGGGCCTCGTCAATACCCCGGGTATAGACTTCCATCACCAATGGCACCATCAAAAACGCCGCGATGGTAGAGCAGATGGTCATGAGAATACTCAGGCTGAGCATGCTCTTGGAAAAGTAGGCAAAGATGTTGGAGGTGGTGCCCCCGGGTACACAGCCCATCAGCACCAGACCAATGGTCTGGGGCCCGCTGAGATTGAAGGCCTGGGCCAGCATGAAGGCAATCAGGGGCATGAAGAGATACTGGGAGGCGAAGCCGATGCCGATGGCCTGGGGATTGCGCAGGGCCATGCGGAAATCCTTGAAGGTCAGCGAGGCTCCCATGCCCAGCATGATGACCACCATCATGATGGCAAGTAGTTGTTCCTCGAGTGGTGTCAGCATGTTTTAAGCCCCTCAGGCCGCCTGTTGTTTTTTCTGTTGGGATTTCAGTTCCGCCCGCAACTCCTTGCGAAGTACCTTGCCGACGGGGGTCTTGGGGAGCTCATCCCGAAAGATGAATTTCCTGGGTCGCTTGTAGCCAGCGAGATTGGTCTTGCAATGGGCGGCCAGCTCCGATTCGGTCAGGCTGTCATCCCGCTTGACCACAAAGGCCCAGACTGCCTCACCCGATTGTTCATCCTCCACGCCTACCACCGCGGATTCATGAACCTTGTCCAGCTGGGCCAGGCAGTCCTCTACTTCATTGGGATACACATTGAAGCCACTCACCAGAATCATGTCCTTCTTGCGGTCCACAATCCGGAAAAAGCCGTCTTCTTCCATCTCCGCCACATCCCCGGTGTAAAGCCAGCCGTCCCGGAGAGTATTGGCGGTCTCCTCCGGCCTATGCCAGTAGCCTTGCATGATCTGTGGCCCTCGGGCGATCAATTCCCCCGGCTCGCCCAATGGCACACATTGACCCTCATCATCCACCAGGCGAACTTCGGTGCCCGGCGCGGGAATGCCGATGCTATCCTTTCGAGGCCGGCTGATGGGATTGAAGCAGAGCAGGGGAGAGCTCTCAGTCAAGCCATAGCCTTCCACAATGGGGCAGCCCACCACCTTCTGCCAGCGCTCGGCCACCGATTGGTGCAGGGCGGTGCCACCGGCCAGGGCCACTTTCATGGTCTTGGGCGGGTAGACGTTGAACCACTCCTCATTGAGCAGGGCGTTATAAAGGGTATTGACCCCGGTGATCCAGTTGACCGGGTAATTCTCCAGCGCCCGCTGGCAGTTCTGGATGGGCCGGGGGCTGGGTACCAGCACATTACGACCGCCATGGTGGTAGAACAGCAGCAAATTCACCGTGAAGGCGAAGATGTGATACATGGGCAGGGCGGTGACCACGCAATCCTTGCCGGCCTCCACATAGCCCAGGGAGATGAGATCCAGCTGGCGCATGTTCACCAGCAGGTTGCCATGGCTGAGCAGGGCTCCTTTGGCCACCCCGGTTGTGCCGCCGGTGTATTGGAGCACTGCCCCTTCATCCAGACCCAGGTCTGCCGTGTAATCGGCCACCTTGATGTCCTGTTCGGCTTGGCGACGGCGGCCCATCTCCACCGCCCGGACAATGGGGGTGGCGGCCATTTCATAATCGGGAATGGCCCGGTTCCAGTAACGCAATACGAATTTCATGATCCCCCGTACCACCGTGGGGAACCACTGGGCCACGCTGGCCACCACCACATGCTCCACCGGGGTCTCGGTAATCACCGATTCCAGCTTGTCCATGAACATGTCCATGATGACCACGGCTTCCACCCCGGCATCATTGAACTGATGTTTCATTTCCGGGGCGGTATAGAGGGGATTGGTATTGACCAGAACGCAGCCGGCCTTGAGCACTCCGAAGGCGGCTACCGGAAAAGACAGGCAGTTGGGCATCTGTACCGCCACCCGGGCCCCGCGTTCCAGGCCCAGCTCTTCGCGCAGATACACGGCAAAGGCGTCGGACATGGCTTCCACTTCCGAATAACGCAGGGAGCCGTTCATGCCATTGGCCATGCAGGCGGTGAAAGCGATGTGATCGGGGTACTTTTCGGCGGCTTCACGAATCAGTCCAGGGAGATTGTCGTAGCCGGCCACCACATCCGAGGGTTCAAACGGTTTTTCATACTGATCGGACCAGGGCGCCTTGTCATAGGCCTGGCAATCACTCATCGGATTTCCCCTTCATTCAAACGATCGTTCCAGCGTACCACCGGAATGGAAAAATGGGGATACCCCAAGCCCCCTGGATTGCTTTTCCCTGAGGGAACCCCGGCTTTGCTAGAATGCCCAAGTTCAGGAATCTGCCAAGAGACTCAAGCATCGTGATCAACCGTCTGCTGGAAGCCCGACCCTTCAATGCTGCCGCCGCCGCCGTCTGCGCGGTGTTGCTGGCCTATGCCTACTACAGCCAGTTTGTGGTGGGCCTGGAGCCCTGTCCCCTGTGCATCTTTCAGCGGGTGGCGATGATTCTCTTGATGCTGCTGTTCATTGCCGGGGCCATTGTCGGCGGGGGCCAGATCCGTTCCCGGATCATCGCCGGGTTGACGGGGCTGACCGCCCTGGGCGGGGCCAGCATCTCCGCCTGGCATATCTATCAGCAAAACCAGCCGGCGGAAGAATGGGCCAGCTGCGGCGGTGACCTGAGCTACATGTTTGAGGTCTTTTCCTTCTGGGAGGCCCTGGAAATGGCCTTTACCGGCACCGGGGACTGTGCCGAGGTGGACTGGGCCTTTCTGGGTGTCTCCATGCCTGCCTGGGTGGGGCTCTGGTTCCTGGCCCTGGGCGCGGTGGGCGTCTGGGCCAACTGGCGGGCCGCCCGGCCACCATTCTAGCGGTAGCCGGACGTCGCTTTTGCCCCATTAACCGGCCGTGGGCGGCACCCGGCCAAAGCGGCCACTACGAAAATCCTCGATGGTTTGCTGGATCTCCGCCTGGCTGTTCATCACGAAGGGCCCGTAACCCACGATGGGCTCGTCGATGGGCTCCCCGCCAAGGACCAATACCAAGGCCTCATTATTGGCCTCCACCAGGGCGCCTTCGCCCTCCGTGCCCAGCACCGCCAGTTCGCCCTCGCGGACCACGGTGTCCCCATTAACTTGAACCGTGCCCTTGAGCACCACCACCAGTCCGGACCAGCCTTCCGGCATGGGCAGGCGGGTGCCGGCGTTGGGTTTTAGCCGCAGGTCCCAGACATTCATGGGCGTGAAGGTCTTGGCCGGGCCCTGGTGACCCTCGTAGTCCCCGGCAATTACCCGCAGCTGACCGGCCTCATCGGCCAGGTCCACCCGGGGAAAGTCGGCGTCCAGCAGGGTCTGGTAGCCGGGCTGGGTCATCTTGTCCTTGGCCGGCAGATTGACCCAGAGCTGGACCATTTCCAGCCGCCCGCCATTGCGGGTGAAGGTTTCGGAATGAAACTCCTGGTGCTGGATGCCGCCACCACTGGTCATCCACTGCACATCCCCGGGCCCGATCTTGCCGCCGGCCCCGGTGGAATCCAGGTGCTCCACCTCGCCGTCATACACCAGGGTGACCGTCTCGATGCCCCGGTGGGGGTGTTCGCCCACGCCCCGCGGGGTGTCGGCGGGCTCGAAATCCATGGGCCCGGCATGGTCCAGCAGCAGAAAGGGGCTGATGTCATGCCCGTGGCGGTCATAGGAGAACAGCGAACGAACGGGGAAGCCGTTGCCCACCCAATGCCGGGGCGGTGCGCTGTAGGTTGCTTGAATCTGTTTCATGATGTCCTCCCGGCCCGTCGGCGGCTGCCGTTTACAGCTCGCCTGGGGCCTACGTCGGTTGCCAAATGTCACGGACAGTGTGGGCCTGGAACGCTGGCAGCGGTAGGGGTCAGAATCTATACTCACCGTTCCATTTATGGAACGATAGAGCCATGCAAGACCTTAACGACCTCTATTACTACGCCCAGGTGGTGGACCACGGCGGCTTCGCCCCGGCGGCCCGGGCCCTGGGGGAAGCCAAGTCCAAGCTCAGCCGCCGCGTGGCCGCGCTGGAGGCCCATCTGGGCGTGCGTTTGCTGCAGCGCTCCACCCGCCATGTCACCGTCACCGAGATCGGCCGCGTCTATTATGACCATTGCAAGGCCATGCTGCTCCAGGCCGACGCCGCCCAGGAAGCCATCGACAGCCGCCGCTCGGCGCCTTGCGGGGTGGTGCGCCTGAGCTGCCCGGTGGCCCTGCTGGACACCCGCATCAGCCCCATGCTGGCCGAGTTCCTGGATCGTTACCCCCAGGTAACCCTGCATGTGGATGCCACCGACCGCCGGGTGGACCTGGTGGAGGAGGGTTTTGATTTGGCCCTTCGGGTACGGCCCCTGCCCCTGGAGGACAGTGATCTGGCCCTGCGCCGGCTCTCGGAAAGCGAGCAATGCATCCTGGCCAGCCCGAAATTGCTTCGTGAGCGTGGCCGGCCCCGCGCGCCCACGGATCTCTCCGAATACCCCAGCCTGGCCCTGGGTGTGGCCCGGGAACGTTATGTCTGGCATCTTCAGGGCCCGGACGGCGACGCGGTTCGGGTGCCGCATCAGCCCCGCCTGGTCACCCAAAGCATGCCGGCGCTTCAGGCCGCGGCCGAAGCGGGGCAGGGCGTGGTCCAGCTACCCCGCATGATGGTCGCGGATGCCCTGGCCGAGGGGCGCTTGCTGAGCGTGCTGGGCGAGTGGGCACCGCCCCGGGAAATGCTGCATGTGGTTTTCCCCTCCCGCCGCGGCCAGCTGCCCGCCGTGCGCACACTAATCGACTTCCTGGCAAAGGGCTTTGCTCGCCTGGATGAGGCGTGAATACCAATCGATAAACACTTAACCGGGAGTGTATTGAATGATCCTGACCCACCAACGGCTCGTACTGATCCCGCCGGTCCAGCCCAAGGGCCCGGGCTATCTCTACTGAGGCATCGAACAAGGGAAGCACCATGGCCAAGCGATTCCGCCGGGCGCTGAAACTCGCTCTGGGCCCGGCGGCCTTTCTCATTACCCTGCTGACGCCGGCTCCCCTGGGGCTGGATACCGCCGCCTGGCTGGTCTGCGGCCTGGCCGCCTGGATGATGATCTGGTGGATTGGAGAAGTCCTGCCCCTGGCGGTGACCGCCTTGTTGCCGGTGCTGGTTTTGCCGCTGAGCGGGGTGGTGTCTCTCAGCGCGGCCACCGCGCCCTATGCCAACCCCGTGGTTTTTCTGTTCCTGGGGGGCTTTCTGTTGGCCCTGGCCATTCAGTCCAGCGGCCTGCACCGGCGCATGGCCCACAAGGTGGTCGCCCTGGGCGGCGCTCGGCTGGATTACCTGGTGGCCGCCGTCATGGCGGCTACTGCCGTGCTCAGCATGTGGATCAGCAATACCGCGGCCGCCGCCATTCTGCTGCCCATTGCCCTGTCCATTCTGGCCCTGGCCCGGCAGGGGGAGGCCAGCCAGCCTAAAGACCCGCTGGCCCCGGCCCTGCTCATCGGCGTGGCCTTTGCGGCCAATATCGGCGGCATGGCCACGCTCATCGGTACCCCGCCCAATGCCATTCTGGCCGCCTATCTGGGCGAGCAATACGACATCCATGTCAGTTTCGCCGGATGGATGATGGTGGCCCTGCCCATCAGCCTGGTCTTGCTGGCCCTGGCCTGGTGGACCCTGGTGCGCGTCTGCTTCCCCGTGGGCCAGATTCCAGTGGCCGGCCTGGCCGAACGTTTCGCCGAGCAACGCCGTGAACTGGGCCCCTGGCGTGTGTCCGAAAAACGGGTGGCGGGGGTCTTTCTCCTGGCGGTGCTGGCCTGGATGTTTCGTCCGCTGTTGGAAGGGCTTCTGCCGGGGATCGACGATGCCATCATTGCCCTGGCCGCCGCCATGTTGCTGTTTATCCTCCCCAGCGGTGATGCGGCAATGCCCCGGCTGCTGGATTGGGAACAGACCCGCAATCTACCCTGGGGGGTGTTGATCCTGATCGGTGGCGGTTTGAGTCTGGGGATTGCGGTGCAGGAAACCGGCCTGGCCGATGCCATTGCCGAAGGCCTCAAAGACCTCAGCGATCAACCCTTGGTCATCCTGGTGGTGCTGGTGGCAGTGATTGCCATGCTGGTGAGTCATGTCACCTCCAACACCGCCGCCGCGGCCACGCTCATTCCCGTGGTGGCCGCCGTGGCTGCCAGCATTGAAGTGTCACCGTTGATCCTGGCCATGCCCGTGGCCCTGGCCGCTTCCTGCGCCTTCATGCTGCCCAACGCCACCCCACCCAATGCCATTGTCTTCGGCAGCAATCGCCTGCGCGTACCCCAGATGCTCAAGGCCGGGGCCGTGCTGAGCGGATTGAGTATTGCGCTGATGCTGCTGGTGGGGCTTATCCTTTACCAATTCTAAAGACAGGAGCCCAACCGCCGCCATGCAAAGCCAAGCCACAGCCAGACGATTGATCCTCATGCGCCACGGCGAGGCCGGCACCGCCTCGGCCATGGGTGTGGCCGGGGATTATGAACGCCCCTTGACCCAGCGTGGCGCAGTGGATGTACAGCAAATGGCTGGGTGGCTGAAAGCCCAGCAATGGGCCCCGGAAGCCATCCTCTGCTCCCCGGCACGGCGCACCCGGGAGACGGCCCGATTGATTCGGGAGGGCTTGTCACTGCCGGAACACAGCGAGCAGGTGGATGAACAACTCTACCTGGCCGAGGAAAGTACCCTGCTGTCGGTGCTGGCCGAGCAATCCGCCAAGATCCAAACCCTGATGCTGGTGGGGCATAACCCGGGCCTGGCCGACCTGATCGCCCGCCTGAGCGGGCAGGCCCATCCCGTTCCACCCGCCACCATGGCATTGCTCGAAGCCCACACCCCGGACTGGCAACTCTCAGGCCAAATCCTCCAGGTCCATGCCGTGCAACAGCCGGGGCTGGAATAGGCGATTTATTGCCCGGCGCTGCGATACCGCCGTCCCGGCATCCGAATCGCCAGGGCGGCCAGCAGGGCAATGCCGGTGGAGACGGCGGCGAGCAGGAAGGTATCGGAGTAGGGCGCGGCAGCCTCGCTGGCGGTATAAAGCGGGTTCAGGCCCGAGCCGGCGGCGGCCTTTCGAAAGGCCAGAAAGGCCCCCACCGTGGCTGCCCCCATGCCCGCGCCCAGAAAGAAGAACAGCTGATAAATCCCCGAACCAATCCCGGCGATATCCTTGGACAGGGCGGTGGAAGCCGCATTGGCATTGGGCGACATCACCCCCGCAAAGCCAATCCCCATGACAAGCAGGCCCGCTGCAATCACCACTGGCGAGGCATCCGCCTGTGCGGAGAGAAACACCAGCCCGGCCAGTACCGCCACCAGACAGCTCATCAACAACCGCCGGGCGCCGAAGCGATCCGACAGCCGGCCCGCCAGCGGCGAAAAAAGGAAAATCGCAAAGGCACTGGGTGCCAAGACCAGCCCGGCTCCCAGGGCCGTGAGTCCGTGCTGCTCAATCATCAACAGGGGAATCAGAAACAGTCCCCCGCCCAGGAAAGCCGCCTGGGCGAACAGCGCCAGAACACAAGCCGCCACAAAGGTCCGGTTTCGAAACAGGGCCGGCGGCGCAAAGGGCCGGGGGGAATAGCGAACATGCCGGGCAAAGGCCAGACCGCTTAACACGGCAATCAATAACGGCCCCCAGGTTTTCGGCGAGGCCAGGCCCGATTGCTCAATACCGGTCACCCCCAGCAAAAACGAACCGGCACTCAGTGAGATGAACAGCCCACCGGCCAAGCCGAAATCCCGCAGCGTGCCCTTGGCCCGTTCACTGGGGTCGGTATCCGGCATATGCCGATAGGCCGCCCCCGCCAGTATCACCAACAGGCCCAGCGTGCCCAGAAACAGCCATTGCCAGCCCCCCAGGCTCACCACCACGCCACCAATAATGGGCCCGGCCGCCGCCCCGATCCCTACACTGGAGACCACCGTGCCAAAGGCCTGCCCGCGCTGTCCTGCTGGAAACAGCCGAGTCACCGAGCCCAGGGCCAGAGCCGGAATCGCCGCCGCCCCCGATGCCTGCAATACCCGTCCGCTCACCAGCACTCCGAAATTGGGGGCCAGGGCGCACAGCAGGGAACCGCAGGCAAACACCGCCAGGGCCACCAGAAACGTCAGCCGCAGGCTCACAAAATCCGTAATCCGCCCGTACAGGGCTGTACCCACCGCAAAGACCAGGGCATAGGCGGTAATAATCCAGCCAATGGCACTGGCCGAGACCCCCAGATCTACCCGGATCTCGGGAATGGCCACATTGATCATGCTGTTATTGAGCACACTGACAAACACCGCCAGCGCCATAATGACCAGCAACGCCTTTCCCCTGGCCCGGCTCGCACCGGCCCCCTGTGTCTGATCATCGCCCGTCATGAAGGCCTCGGCTTGATGGGGCAGAAGACCAAAAGCAGGAAACCATGGCCCGGGCCCCGAAGGATGGAATGCGGTAAAACAAACCCATTTTAGCAGCCAGCTCCCGTAACTCGAAATTCCACCCCAAAACGACTAGGCTTGAACAAGCGCCAAAGAATCACCGCACAAGGAGCCGTGCCATCCAGCCCCAGCCCCCCATACCCGGCCAGCACTCAGCCACCTCCCAAGGGGCTGCGCACCCCGGCAAAACCGCTGCCCAGCACATGGGTGTAAATCTGGGTGGTCTTCACATCCGAGTGCCCCAGCAGCTCCTGAACGGTGCGCAGGTCCGATCCCCGGCGCAGCAACTCCGTGGCAAAGCTATGCCGAAAGGTATGACAACTTGCCGGTTTGCTAATACCGACGGATCGGATCGCTTGCTTCACCACCCGCTGAATCGCACTGGGATGGATGTGGTACCTCACCGCGCAACCATCGTCATCACTGCAGATGGAGCTGGAGGGGAAAAGCCACTGCCACGCAAAGCTGGTGCCCGCATTCGGATATTTTCTCGCCAAGGCAAAAGGAAGGCTGACCGGGATCCGCTTCTCTTGGGGTACCGCTTGGAAGTGCTGGCGCAGATCGGTGATTCGGCACTCGAGCGATATAATCAAGGGTTCCGGCATCAGGGTCGTGCGATCCTTACCCCCCTTACCGTCCCGGACAGTGATAACCCGTCGGGAAAAGTCGAGATCCTTAACGCGGAGCCGGGCACATTCGGTAACCCGCAACCCGGCGCCATACAGCAAGGAAACCATCAAGCGGTAAGGATCCGGTACCTCCCGAATGATGGCCATCGCCTCCTCATGACTCAGCACCACTGGCAGCCGGGCCTGGCGCTTGGCCCGTGTCACGGCGCCAATATCGCCCAATGGCCGATCCAGGACCTTGGCATAAAGAAAGACCAAAGCATTCAGTGCCTGGTTTTGGGTGGCTCCCGCAACATTTCGCTCCGTTGCAAGCCAGGAAAGAAAGGCCCGAACCTCCGGCTCCGCCATCTCATTGGGGTGCCGCATATTGTGAAAACGAATGAAAAAGCGGATCCAGTACCAGTAAGTTTTCTCGGTCCGGCGGCTGTACCGCCGCAAGCGAATCACACGCCGAACCTGCTCCCTCAACCGCGGTTTCCCGTCCCTGTGACTCATGCGAACCTCCCTATCCACTCGAAAGCTGTATGGATATACAGTATTATTGGCGGAGACAGGAGCTGCAGTCAAGCGAATACAGGGGATGAGGGTATGCGCGGTGTTAAGCGATTGAAATCTGGAGAAATTAAGCCGTGACCTCCCAAGAATCACTGGAAAGTTATACTGCAGGCAAGTTCATTCAATATCCTTGCCTGCAATCTAATCACTGTTAAACGGGCCAGCGAGATCGGGCGGTTTCGGTAGCGCCAAGAGGTCGGGATTGGACGTAGGCGCTTTGTGGAAAGCGCCCAGAAAGGCACGGGAATTTGCCCCCGGATGTGTTATGCGCGATGCAATCACAACTGGTTTGATATTCGCTTTGATGCTGATATTGGGGCCCGTGGATCCGCAGTGGTATCACTGGCTGGGCGTCGTCGGGCTATCCATTCTCGTATTCTTCGTAGGGGATACAGGGCCCGGAGGTGGTGGAGGGGCCGGCGGCGGCGATGGTGGCGGAGGTGGGTGTTAGCTCTGTCGAGCATCGCTCCCGACGCGGCTGCCTGGCGAGGTCATTCTGGCGACATACATGGAGCCTTATGGTCTGAGCTGCCGCTATTTGGCCGAGCGGCTGGATGTGTCGCCATCTACTTTAAGCCGGGTTCTGAAGCAGCAGAGCGGTGTTAGTCCGGAAATGGCGTTGCGACTGTCGAAGGCACTAGGTCGTACGCCGCAGAGTTGGCTCGCAATGCAGGATGCTTATGACCTATTGAGCGTGTGGTTTCCGGCTTTATGGACCGGAAGCGCCCGCCGCCGCACATACGGCCAAAGCTGGACCTGGGGTACCGAATTGAAGGGCAAAGCCTGGAGCTATTCGAAATACGTCCGTTCTGGGCGGATCCTTCGCAAATTATGGAATCGGCAGTCGCGAAAGCGACCTATGTAAAGCGGACCGGGCGATGGAAGGTCTATTGGCAGCGGGCGGATTTTAAGTGGCACCGGTACGATCCCGATCCGGAAGTAGGTTCGATTGAAGATGTTCTGAAAGTGGTGGAGGCGGATTAATATGCCTGCTTTTTCGGTTGAAACAGACTGCAATTCGCCTGACGCCGCTCCAGGCCTATTTGGGCCTGCGCCAGCCGGGCTTTCCGCTCCGCTTCAAGCTCGCCGCTCAGATCAGAGGTATCGCTTATCTTGAAAACCCGAAGTTTGGGTAGTGGTCGAGAGACTTATGGACGCCGATCAGAAAAAATCGAGAGCCACGCTGCGGCTGTTGCTTGCTGGCGTCGGAGTTGCGCTTGCCGGGCTGGTCGGTTGGAATGAGGGTGTTGGCGCTGCGTTTACGGTCCTGTTGGTTATGGCCCCCTTGCTATTGTTCGGCTATTTGCTTCTGGGTCGGTTTGCTCGTTGTCCGTCCTGTAGAGAGCCGTTTGCGCTTGAGCCCGGAGAACAAGGAGCTCTGTTGACGACGCACACTTGCCGATATTGCGGTCACCAAGTCGAACGTATCAATGGCGGTCGCTAAGTTTGGGGCTGTTTCTGATGGTTGGGAGAAGGATGTGCTGCTGTGAGTTCAAAGCATTGGATCAGATTGGTGGCATCGCTGCTTTATATGTCTGCCGCAGCGGCGCCCATGGCTCAGCCCGCCCATTCTGTGGGTGCCTTTGATGAATTTCTCGCGCTTTACGAAGATGCTGCCCCAGACGAAAGGCGATCGCTCGCAGAATCCTTTATTGCGGATCAGCAGGCCGCTGGCGGTTTCCCCATCACCCCTGGGAATGGCGAAGCCATCTTTTTCTACCTTGCCGATTCCGAGACCGAGTCCGTCCACTTGCGGGGTGACTGGCTGCCCCGCAATACGTCCACCCCTTATTGGTCGGAAACCGGCCAGGCCATGGTTCGAACGGGCAATCTCTTTCATGCCCGGGTGCAGTTTGAACCGGATGCGCGCCTGGACTATGCATTCCTCATTGACGGCGAAACCCGGCCAGACCCGAACAATCCCAGGCGCTTGTTCAGCGGGGTAGGGGGTGGGGTCGTCTCCGAACTGCGCCTGCCGGCCCATGAGCGCCCTGATTATCTGGATACGCTGTCTGAACCGGGTGACATCCCCGAATCACGCCTGATTTCCCTTGAGCAAGACTGGGTGGGGCCTGCCATTTCGGTATACTTGCCACCCGGATACGACAGGGCCAATCGTTACCCTGTGCTCTATACCGCCGACGGCAGTGCTTGGCTCGATCTGATCAATCTCCCCGGTATCCTGGATGCCCTTATCAAGCGGGAAGCGATCCAGCCCGTCATCGCGGTGATGATCGATGCCCGTACCGATCGCCGCCACTGGTACCAGTACAATCCCGACTATTTGGATTACCTGGAAACGGTCGTCCATTTCATCGATCGGGAATACGCCACCAAGGCCGACCCGGAGCATCGGATCCACGCCGGCACCTCTGCCGGCGGCCGCGCCGCGCTTTATGCCGGTCTGGAGCGCCCGGACCTCTTTGGCCGGCTGGCGCTCCTGTCCCCATCGCTCACCGGGCCCATTCACTACCTCGCGCCATTTTTCAGCCAGCAACGCCTGCCTGACACCAATCTCAAAATCTGGTTGAGCGCCGGAAGCTATGAGGGCAACATCCACAAAGACGCCAAGATCCTGGAAGCCTATTTTGAAAATAGCGACATAGCGATCGAAGCCATCTACCCCCACCAAGGTCACAGCTTCGGCGCCTGGCAGGAGCAAAGCGACCAGTTTCTACGCTATTTTCTGGCGGAATGACACGCACCATCAAGGTAAGCTGCTCTCAAAGCGAGCAAAAACCTGCCACCCATGAGGGACTTGGATTTTCCATAAGTTCGTCTATGCTAAACCTAATGAAGCCAAGGAGCGGCTGAATGCCCGCCAGAAAAACACTCAACAGACCAATCGCCTCTTCCCAGCGTCGCGCGACCGCAGCCGGCGCCGAAAGCCCGTTGGCAACGAGAAGCAAGCGAATCCCGAACCATGAGCAAAATTCAGACTGCTTCATAACACCGGGAGGGGTAGTCTCAGGTTCCAATTGTAAGTTACTGATTAGGGGAAGGGTATTCGGATTGAACCGCGATCGACGGGCGAGTGTTATGAGGAAGTCACGTTTATTCAATCATTGTGACTTCCGCCTAATCAGCTGTTATAACCTTTTAGATTCTGGAGATAGATTTTGCCAGAGGTGAGAATAAGCTCAATAAAATTTAAAAATTTCAAAGCACTGAGCAATTATTCTGTCTCCTTGAGCGAGACAAATATATTGGTCGGTCCGAATAATGCGGGAAAGTCAACGGTTATTAGTGCCTTCAGAATGCTGGATGTCGCCCTCCGGAAAGCAAGAAGGCTTCGGGCTGAACGGGTTCCCCTTCCTAATGACAGCGTCGGGTTTGGTCACCGCGTTCCAGAACAACAAATCAGCGTATCGTTAGAGAACGTAGCTACAAACTACAATGATGAAGACAGCAGTATTGAATTTCGTTTAACAAATCGAAATAAACTATTTCTTTATTTCCCCAATGAAGGGGGGTGCATTCTACACTGGCAAACCGTAGGACAACCAGTTACTACGCCAGGGAGATTCAGGAATTCTTTCCCGGTTGTAATTCAGGTGGTGCCAGTTCTGGGCCCTCTCGAACATGAAGAGAAATACGTTAACGAAGATACTGTAAAAAATTCCCTTAACACTCATAGAGCTTGCCGACATTTTAGAAATTATTGGCATTATTTTGATGAGGGCTGGGATGAATTCTCAGAAATGATTTCATCCACATGGCCTGGTATGTCCATGTCACAACCCGAACTGGATACGGCTAACAGAAAGCTTGATATGTTTGTCAGCGAAGATCGACTTGATCGTGAAGTATATTGGTCTGGGCTCGGCTTCCAGATTTGGTGCCAATTGCTGACGCATTTGTCGAGAGCCAATGAAGCGAGCATCGTTGTAATAGACGAGCCAGAAATTTATCTCCATCCAGATGTTCAAAGACAACTTTTGAGTATTCTTAGAAATCTTGATGCCGATGTTCTTTTGGCAACTCATTCTGTTGAAATTATGGGGGAAGCTGATCCATCTGAGCTACTTCTAATCAACAAAGCTTTTCGATCAGCTAGGAGGCTTAGAGATATTGAGGGAGTTCAACTTGCCCTTGAGTCATTAGGGTCAGCTCAAAATATTACATTGACACATCTTGCACGCACTAAAAAAATCCTCTTCGTCGAAGGTTTAAACGATTATAAAATCATAAGAAGATTTGCAAAGAGTATCGGCTTTAGTGAGCTATTTTCAGGAAACGATGTTACAGCTTTTGAATCAGGAGGTTTTTCGTCATGGGAGAAAATAAAATCGTTTGCTTGGGGTGTAAAAAACACGATTGACGCAAAGATGAAGCTGTTTGCGGTTTATGATCGCGATTATTACTGCAGTGACGAAATTGATGATATTTTGAGCAGCCTTCAGGCAGAATTAACTCATGCTCATATCCATCGTAGGAAAGAAATTGAAAATTATTTTTTAGTTATTCCGGTATTAGAGCGAGTTTTAGATAAACAAATAGATGCTAGAAATCGGAGGTCCGGCGAAAATATAGAGGTTAAAAAGGGAATCGTCGACTATTTGTATGAGATTACAGAAGATCTTAAACTGGAGGCTCAGTCTCAATATATAGGAAAACGTATTGCCTATCATCAAGGTAGTGGTAAGGACGGCGGAACAATCAGTCATGAAGCGATTAAAGTATTTGAAGAGCTATGGAGCGATATTAACTCACGAATGGAGATTGCTCCTGGCAAGGTCACGCTGAGGAGTTTACGTGCTAAGGTACAAGACGATTACAACGTTAATTTATCTGATGTCCAAATTATTGACGAATTCGATTTGGCAGAAATTCCAGAAGACCTCCGCAGCCTGATTGATGATCTGGAAGCATTCCGTGCTGGATAGGTATAACCATTGGCTGCACAGCGACCGATTTTCCGCCGCTTCGCGGCTCCAAACCGGCGCGTGAGCCCGGCGTTATACGGAAAGGTGAGGCAAGTTGATGACTCTAGATGATGCGATAGAACTCAGTATAGCCAACCTGTCTTGCCATGGATTGAGTGATATATCGGACGCCAATCTCGAAAAGGCATTGATGGAGCGGTTTTCTGACAGACTGCATGAAAGCGTACGAAAAAGCTTGAAGAAAGATAACGTCTACGAGATGGAGTTTAAGCCCGCGCAGTATATGCTTTCTCCAAAGAATCGATATATTTTCGACTATAGAAAAGCGGCGATTATAGAGCCCGAGTGCCTCGTAAAGTATACAGCGCTTGTCCTTATGGCGGCGGAGCAAATAGAAAATAACCGAATTCCGGTGTCGGAAAAAGTCGTTTTTTCGGCAAGATATATGCCGCAGTCACCAGATCTATTTAATGCCGACGTGAATTATTCCTCTTGGCGCGAAAGGACTAAAGAGCTCGCTGAGTCTAGTGACTGTGCATTTATTGTTTCATGTGATATTGCAGCATTCTACGATAGGGTTAATATTCATAGGGTCGAGTCTACATTAGATAGCATTGGCGTCGATCAAAAAGTAGTTAAAAAGATCAATGATCTACTGTTGTTCTGGTCGAGAAAGGATAGCTACGGGTTGCCGGTTGGGAATGCAGCTAGCCGAATTCTTGCGGAAGCAGCTCTTATCGATATAGATCAATATTTGTTAAGTGAAAATATAAGATTCACAAGATACGTTGATGATTATAGGCTTTTTGCGCCAGACATCGTAACTGCGCAGAGATGGATGAATAAGTTGAATACGCGGCTATTCCGTGATGGGTTAATGCTTAACACCGGAAAAACGAGGTTGGCGAAGGCCAAGAAATCTGAAGATGGTGAGGTGACCGAAGGCGATGATAGTGACGAGGAGGCGGCTGAACGTGTTTTGAAAGAGGTAACCAAACTAACCGGCGGCTATAACAGGATTGCTCGTCGGTTCATAATGCCTTCTGAGGATAAGCATCATCTGTTTAAGGCAGTCGAAATTGATGCCGAAATCGAGTCCCTAATGGATGAGGCGATCATTGAGTTCAGAGGGGTTCAGCAGCTTGTTATAGCATGTCTAGTGCAAAAGAGCTTCAGTAAGTTAATCCAAGTCGCTGAGCTTTGCTCTAGATATATGTATAGCCTGGATTACTTTGTTGATATGCTTCTTAAGAACAAAGCGTTCATTCCGGTGGAGCAGCGCGATGAAATAGCGGATTTCTTCGCCAGGTTGTCCATGGATCGCGAGTTTTATTCATTTGAATGGCATCAGGCTAGCGTGGCGAAGTTGTTAAGCGACGACGCTTATTTTCGTAAGAATGCTCTGATAGAGATTTTTCGTTCTTCCAGCAAGGACATGCCCTCGTATCCCTCGGTCGTCGCATTAGATGGTCTCGAGGGGAGAATCACGAGGTCTGAGTTTAGAACTATGCGGGAGTGGTTCGACCGTTGTGATGATTGGGAAAAGCGGCGGTTGATGCGGTTGTCGAACTCGCTGCCTACCGACGAACGTAAGGCCTGGGCTCGCGCGGTCAGGCCATCGATACGAAACGATGTGCTTGGCGGGGAATTTTCGAAGGTGCTGGCTAATGGCAAAGACCCAGTCTAACAACCGGCTCCACAAGGACGGCGAGCTCTCCGCTATGCTCCGAGCCCGCCGCCTGTGAGCCGTGACGTTATGCAGAGTGCTATGGAAGAAATGCTAAACATTAATCCAATCGGCAATAAAGTTTTTAAAGCTCTTAGTCGTTTTTTGGAGCAAGATTTTGAATTGCTGGAAATAGACGCGAATGAGCGCACATTGACTCATAGGGTAGCGATCTATCTACAAGATCTGTTTCCTGACATGAATGTAGATTGTGAATACAATCGTGATGATCATGACCCAAAGGATATGTTTCTTCCGGGTGGGGACGGAGATGTTTACGACACTGATGCTCAGACGGTTTACCCAGACATTATCGTCCATAGACGTAAAACCGGTGAGAATTTGTTGGTTATGGAATTCAAGAAGACCTCATCAAGAGTCGATGACAAAAAAGACTTCTTGAAGCTTCGTGAATACAAAAGCCAATTACATTATCACTACGCCATATTTGTAGAATTTGACGTCGGGTGTTTATCTAGTGGCGTCACTCGAGTTGAGTGGGTAAATGCATAACCAAGCTAGGCACAGCGACGGCTTTTCCGTTACGTCTGGGCCTTCACTACAAAGCCGCGCGTGCTAGCGGCGTTAAAACTCTATGCAAGAGATTACGGTAACAACCCGAAAGGGAGAGCTTCTCACTCTGCACAAGGAGAGCGATGACCTTTGGTATTGTCCGGTATGTGGCTCTCTAGAATTAAGGTGTCCGCCACAGACAAGCGAAGGTGCGTCGTTCGAAATGTGTAGCTGTGGCTTCGAGTTTGGATTCGATGACGATCCTGGCGCTTCTGCTAACGCGTTGAAGGGCATATCTGAAAACTGGTCTCGGTGGCGGAAAATGCTTTTTCGAAAACACAGCCACCAGCCTGAGAAGCTAAATCACCTGAAGTCGCAACTGGCCAAAATAGGGTGCGAGGTTCAGTTTTAACCAGTCACTGCACCGGATGCCAATTCCGCTCACGCTTCATGCCACCGGTGAGTTCAACGTTGGGAGAGGTAAGCTCATGGCAATATGGTCAGCGTTGATACTGGCTGCTGGGACAATAATAGCAGCGGTATGGCTACGGCCGGTGCTTTGGTATCGCACGCTTCATGAAGCGATTAATGACCAGTTGGAGTCTCGCAGACGCCATAATGCCAAGCTGCAAGCTTATGTCAAAGACATAATGCGATCGCTTGATCAAACTTCGAATAACACAGTTCTCAATAGGCCGTCTTCGCCCAATGATTATTCGGACTCGTTAAAGCTAGTAGAGGGAGCACTTGATCGCGCTATTGGGTGCAACGAAGCGGTGGCGACATACTGTGTTCTTTTCGAGCGGACTCTATCTCCATTGCGAAGGGCGCCTGGCTCCAATAGCCAGCCGAACCTCGTATTTGTGAATTTGCACTATTACTTGTCACGCGGGGCGGCCACAATTGAGAATGCAGCTTCCAATTATATTGAGCTCCCGGACAAGTTAAAAGTAGGCCAATTTAACCCGATACGAAAGAATCTTCGCGGGTTTGTTGGGAAGTCGAGACTTAAGCATGTCCCGGGCTTAAGTCGTGGCCTGGATATTTCACCGCTTTCACCTTACGTTCTAGACTTTTACGCGGACGTTATTTCTCGGACATTTCGGGATAATCCAGAGTTTTTTCGTTCCTTCTTTCAGGTGATTGGGGATAACGCCCTGATGGGAGTGATCTTGTATCAGCAAGGCTTCTATTATCCACTGACAATCAAACTGCCCCCGATCCCTCTCTTTGGGCAGTATGACGGCCTTTTGATTGGCTTCAAGCTGCAAACGCATTTTAGTGAAGAAGGGGGGCGGCCTGAGGTCGTACTCTATTATTCTCACCTGAGTTCATCTGCCAATTTTATGGCTGGATACGCTAAGAATGGGAGTGTGCAGCAATCATTTGTCGATACGAATCTGTGTCCACAGTTTGACTTCAAGTCCCATATTAGAACTGTTGAGTACGTAACGGACGAAGTCGTGGCCGTATATATTTCTCAGAAGTCTGGTGAGGACGCATTTGAGTTATGCAGGCCTTCCCTGCAGGATTGGCTTATTAGGAAGGCCGGTCGGTGGTGGCCAAAGGAAAAGGCTCAGATTTGGCTAACCGATCGCATTCGGCGTCGACCTGCGCTTTCGAGAATCCTCGGTATCTCTGAATGATCGAGATAAAAATCCCAACAATAGCGTGAACACGGACGGCTCTACCCTCCGCTTCGCTACGGGTAAAGCCGCCGGTTACGCTAGACGTTAGGGCTAAGAAATGGCACATCCATTGAAAGTAGGGAAGTCAGTGAGATCAGGGCCTGGCATATTGCTGGAAAGGCCTGATCTTGCGGCCCAAATTGGAAGTATCTGTGCTGACTGGGCAAGTCTTGAGGATGGCTTAGCGAGTTTCTACGCTCATTTGATGGGGATATATCTTCCCTCTATTCCGGGTTTTGAACCACCAACTCATCCAGTTGCATTCCAGATTTTTGATGAGGTGCAAACTATTCATTCACGAGTGCAACTGGTAAAGAAGCTGGCTGAGTGGGCCATCAAGGACGAGGACTTAAAAAAGCGTGCTGTGGACATTCTTGATAAGGTGAAAAAATCAGGAAAGGGTAGAAACAAGATTGCTCACGCAGTTTGGGGTATCTGTGATGAAGAATCCGACGCGTTAATATTGTTGCCGAACTTCGGGTCCCAAATGATATATAAGCTTAATGACTTCAAAGAAATTGCAGAACAAATTTATGTTTCAAAAGCGGAGCTTGGGAAAGTTCATCATGAATTTTACAAAAGCCGTAAATGAAAGCCCTAACAAGTGCGTCAAAGGCGACGCTCGTGCCTCGCGCGCTTTACGCGGGCGTTAAGCAGGAGGCGTATGTCCAAAGCACACAAGCCGAAAGCACCGGACTGGGCGCTTTCGCCACTCGAAGAATTTTTGAACCGGAGCGAGCATTTGGCGACCGTGGTTAGGCTAAGCGTCCAGGGCATGAGTATGGCTAAGGCGTTACCAAAAGCCATGGAAGCGCTGAGGCGCGCAGATGGAGAAAACTTAGATGCTGAGTTACACGAAAAGGCAGTTCGCGATGCCGAATTTGTGGAGAAAGAACGATCAGAGGGCTTCCCAGTTGTTCATGGGCAGGCAGTGCTTTCACTCTGGTCTCTCCTCGAGCTTGCAGTTAAAGACCTGGTTGCCGCCTGGATAAAAAACAATCCAGATCTCCTGCTTGCCCCACCGATTAGCAGCCTGAAAATGAAGATTGGTGATTACCTTATGATTGAAGAGGATGAGAGGTGCCTGTTTTTTGTAGATGTTATTGAGCGGGATGTTGGGGCCGGAATTAAGAATGGTATTAATAGATTCGAATCGCTCACTAGTACTGTGGGATTATCAGGGGTGACTCCCCGGAAAATGAATGAAATCTTCTTTGAGTTCGGCCAAGTGCGGAACGCGCTAGCACATCAAGGTAATCGGGCAGACAAAAAGCTCATAACCAATTGTCCATGGCTTGACCTCGAAGCGGGAAAGGATTTGCGCATAAGTTCGGAAATGTTCCAAAAGTATCATAAGGTATCATTAACATACGCGACTCTATTGATTTGCCGCACTGCGGAGCGCTTTGGGGTAGATATGCAATCCGAGAGGGAAGGGTTGTTTGATGCCTATGCTTAACAAAGCCATGCACCGGATGCCAAATCCTCCGCTTCGCTGCGGATTTGCCACCGGTGATGGCGGGCGTTATATTTCAAAGGAAGCATCGTGCAATCAGCTATAGAACTCGCTAGGGTTGAAGGGGATAGCATAAAAGCAATTCGATCTTTGAATGACGAAGAAGTCCAAGAAGTCAGGGATTGCAATAAAGAAATATTCGATTTCAATAGACACTTCAAACTTGTCGAATATGTGCTCCACAATTTTTCATGCTTAAAAAACGGCGTTGAAGATGCGCTTCAAGAGTTTGCAGAAAGCTCTCATGCAATAGGCCGCTATGATTTAGACTCATTTGGTCATGAAGTAAACATTAACTTATTGAATCTGATGATGTCAGCGAGAACTTTTCTTGACCATATGGAGACTTTTATAAAAAGGGAGTATGGGAAAAAGTCAGAGCCTGTAGAGCTGTTCAAAAAATTAACCGAAGAAGAGTTCGATAGTAGGTTTTCATATAAATTTATGTATAAGCTTCGTAACTATGTTCAGCACTGCGGTATGCCTCCATTAAGTTATTCGAAGAGTAAAAGTTTTGACGAACAAGCCCCTTATGTTGGCATAACTCTAATGTTTGATAGAGATGCATTAATATCAGGTTTTGATGGTTGGGGGGCTATCGTTAGACCACAGCTAGAATCTCAAGATAATAAATTCGATGCATTCGGAATTATTGAAGAATTTGTTCTATCCATATTAAGAATATACATCCGCTTTTACGATGAAACAAAATTTCAGAAAACCCTTGAAGCTAGAGCACGAATAGCTGAGATCATCGAACAAAGTGAGGTATATTTTGAAGATGATTATTGCTTGTTCTGCGCATCAGAAAAAGATGGTGAAAAGGTAACTTTCAACATGTCTTGGATACCAGCATCGCTTTTTAGAAAAGTGGAGCATTACCTAAGACTGAGAAGGAAAATATAACAAGCGCCTGCAAGGTGACGCGCAAGCGCGCACTTGAGGCGGGCGTTAGAAGGAGAAAGTTTTGGGGCAGTCGATAACTTCGCTGGAAGGTTTCATTCGAAAAATTCGGTATGTTCAACCCAAAGAAGATGAAGTACTCCTGTACCGGGGCCATGCAAAACGCCAGGGCCGAAAAGTGCACCCGTGGGTTCTTAGAGAAGAGGATCTCGCAGAGAAAGAGCACAACATGATCAGGGAGATCATAGCCACTCATCCATCAGAGTTTGACCATGACACTACGGCCTTGGAGCGCCTCGCACGAGCGCAACACTACACTCTACCAACGAGGCTTTTAGATGTATCGTGGAATCCTTTGGTTGCACTTTATTTTGCTGTAAGTGGGCGGCACTCTGGAAAGCCAGCGCAAGTCATCGTATTTCGGGTCAAGAAGGACCATCTGAAATACTTTGATAGCGATGCCGTGAGTTGTATTGCCAATCTTTCCCAGTTGAAGAAAGCTGAGAAAGACAGTATCGATTTTAGTCTCCCAAATAATCAGTTCAACCAACAGGATGCTGTTGATCGCCTTCTACAATTTGTGAGGGCGGAGAAACCGCACTTTAGGCCTGAAATTGAGCCGAGTCATTTGCAAAGTGTTTTTTGTGTAAAGCCAAAAATGAACAGCCGACGAATTCTCGCGCAGTCAGGGGCATTTATGATCTTCGGAATGACCGGCGATCTTGACACGAATTCGGTTCCGGGCATTTCGATAGAGAGAATCAATATCAATGGTAATAAGAAGGATATAATCCTTAGGGAACTGGACCACATGGCTATCAATGACAGTACAATGTTTCCCGAAATCGACAAGGCTGCAAACTACATTCGACAGCAGTCATTCTTCTAACAAAAGGCTGTTGTCGGACGTACCTACGCTGGCGCTCCGGTACGCCGCAAAGCCAAGCGTTATGTGATTGAGGGAGTCAGGGGAATTGTCAGATAACAATAAAATGCCAAATAAAGACGAAGAGGAAAGGAAAGCAGGGGAAATCTGCTTGGAAGTCATGATTTTGTTGGTGGCTTGCTGTTTTGCCGTTGCATCATATCTTTTCAGTCACGCAACTGGTGAGCCGCATTGGTTTGGTAGGTCGGGAGCAGTCGTAGTGCTTCTATCTGTCTGGGTAGAGACACGGAATTATGCAGCTCAGCAACGTCTGAATGATTGCAGGCAATCTGCTGCTGGGTTCGTTGGTGGGTCACCGCAAGATTGGAGTATGCCAAGACGAAGGAAAATCTTGGAATATGTGACCTTGTTCATCGTTCTAGTGGGCACCTTGATTTGGGGATATGGGGATCTCGTAGCGTGAAATCACATAACAAAGCCATTAAATTCGCTCCCTACGGTCGCCGGACGCTCGTTCCTCGCGCCGTTTATGGCGGGCGTTATACAGAATGCTAGAGAACGAGTAATGCTTACTGAAAATCAAATTAACCAGTTTGTGACTAATGGATTTGTTAAGCTTGAGAGCGCTTTTTCTCCAGAGCTGGCAATAAAGTGCTGAGACATTCTGTGGGCCGATACCGGATGTGACCCAAACGACCCATCCACATGGAACCAGCCAGTGGTCTGGCTGTGGGATTACGACCACGAGCCGTTCGTTGAGGCTGCTAACACCCCTGCACTGCACGAGGCTTTCGATCAACTGGTAGGGGAAGGCCGTTGGGAACCACGCTACAGCCTGGGCACATTTCCTGTTCGCTTTCCTGCAGAATCTGATACCGGTGATACAGGTTGGCATGTGGATGCCAGCTTCCCCGGACCAGACACAGATCCTGACGATTTCTCCGGTTGGCGCCTTAACGTCAACTCGCGTGACCGGGCTCTATTGATGTTATTCCTGTTTTCCGATGTAGGGGCTCTGGATGCACCGACGCGCATTCGGGTGGGCTTACATCAGGAAGTAGCGCGTATCCTCGCGCCCGCTGGGGAAGCGGGTTTGAGTAGCTTCGATCTCAGCGCAACGGAGCAATATGACGAAGTTTTGGCAACCGGGCGGGCAGGGACCGTATATCTGTGCCACCCGTTTCTCGTCCACGCAGCCCAAGTAAACCGGGGGGCTGCGCCAAGGTTCATGGCTCAACCGCCTCTTTACCTGGAGGAGCCCTTTCAGCTCGAAGGGAAAGTCGAGGGAGCTTATGTCCCGGTAGAGGAAGCGATTCGCCTGGCATTGGGTAAATCTGATGCTCATAATGTATAACACTGCGCTCCAGCCGACGCTCGTTCCTCGCGCGCCACAGCTTTTCGTTATGCGTCCCTGCCAGGTCCAGGAGAAACATGAGTCAGAGAATTGATACGTCATCCCGCCTGATTTGCGCCCCCGCATCGGAGGTTTACGAGGCCTTTGCTAAGCCTGGTGCCATGGAGAAGTGGTTGCCACCAACAAGCATGACCGGAAAGATGCTTAGCTTCGACTTCCGAGCCGGTGGAGGATACCGGATGCGCCTCACATATGAGAATTCGAATGAGGGCCAGGGTAAGACGTCCGCAGATTCTGACGAGACCGAGGTCCGATTGGTCCGAATCGACCCAGGACAACGCATTGTGCAGGAGGTCGATTTTGATAGTGATGACCCGTCCTTAAAGGGGACTATGCGGATGACTTGGATATTTGAAGCTTCTGACGGAGGAACACTGGTCCAGGTGCATGCCGAGAACGTACCGGAGGGAATCCGACCGGAAGACCACCAGGCGGGGCTCGACTCATCTCTCGCCAACTTGGCGCACGTCATTGAGGCACGGTAGATATTTACCTATAACAATCACTTACACTCGGACAGCAAAAATGCCGCTCGTATCTCGCTCTGCTTTTTGCTGCCGGTGATGTGGGGCTTATGTTCGTTGACACCTGATACGTTATAGGTTACACTCAAGAAATGATTCGAAGCTTCAAACACAAGGGCTTGGCGAAGTTCTTCAAGTCCGGGAGCACAGCAGGGATTCAGGCGGCTCATGCAAAGAGGCTTCGGCTGATTCTCGGTAGACTGAATGCAGCATCAGACGCCAAGGATATGGACTTGCCAGGCCTTCGACTGCATGAGCTCTCAGGAAATCGAGCCGGAATTTGGTCAGTACCGGTGAGCGGTAACTGGCGAGTGACCTTCCGGTTCGAGGATGGAGATGCCGAGATCGTGAATTACGAGGATTATCATTGAGGTGTCGCCAATGTTGATGCACAACCCTCCCCATCCTGGTGAAGTATTGCGAGAGCTCTGCCTGGAACCCCTTGGCCTGTCTGTAACTGCGGCTGCGGAGGCATTGGGAGTAAGTCGCAAAACTCTGAGTGCTGTCCTGAACGGCAAGGCTGGTATTAGCCCTGAGATGGCGATTCGTCTTTCTATCGCGTTCGATACCTCGGCAGAAAGCTGGTTGAACCAGCAATCCCAGTATGAGCTCTGGCATGCCGAGCAACATCGTAAAGATCTCAAGGTTAAGAAGCTTGTTGCCGCCTAGGGCAGCACATAACCAGGCCATGCATCGGTTGCCAAAATCCACCGCTTCGCTCCGGTGTTGTCACCGGTGATGACGGGCGTTAGCCGTCAATCGAAATAATCAAGGTACATCTATGACCATAGAAAACCAGAGCGATGTGGATGGGATCATGAATGCCGGGCGGGTCGTTGCCAAGGTGCGCGATGCAATGCTAAGTGCGGTTGAACCGGGAATGACAACAGCTGAGTTGGATGAGCTGGGTGGTGCACTTCTGGAAAGCATGGGAGCCCGATCAGCACCCAGGGTTACCTATAACTTCCCCGGTGCGACCTGCATCAGCATCAATGAAGAGGCCGCGCATGGTATCCCTGGTAAGAGACTTGTTCAGGCAGGGAATGTCGTGAATATTGATGTTTCCGCTGAGCTGGAAGGCTATTTCGCTGATACCGGTGGTACGATCGTTGTTCCGCCTGTCACGAAAACTAAAGCGCGACTGTGCCATGCCACGCAATTAGCCTTAAAGCATGCGCTAGCGGAAGCCCGATCAGGTACCCCCATAAATCGAGTCGGAAAAGCGATCCAGCGTACTGCGAAGTCACATGGGTTTAAGACGATCAAGAATCTTGCCGGTCATGGAATAGGCCGAAGTTTACATGAAGAGCCTGAAGGCATCGTCAGCTACTTTGACCGTCAAGACACACGGCGACTGCGACTCGGTCAAGTAATAGCAATAGAGCCGTTTTTGTCTACGAAAAGTACATCTGTAACCGAGGCCGATGATGGATGGACCCTCGTTGGCCATCCCGCGAATCTATCCGCGCAATATGAACACACTGTCATTGTGACGAGAGGTGCACCAATTATTGCGACACTTTCCGAAGCCCACGGCTAACAACAGCATCAACTCGGACATTTTCTTCGTTCGCGCCGGTTAATCTGGACGTAAGAGTAGAGAATAGCAAATGGCACGGATGGTTCATTCTGAGTGTGAGTGGGCAACGCTAGTTGGCCAGCTGCTCATTGACTTACTAAGTGGAGATGGTCACAAAATCAATGACTCTGATTTTATTGATTAAATTCCCTTCGCGATATTAACCGACTGTTCGAGCTCCATTTGGAGGCGATTTACCTTGTTGGTGGCCCACTCCTGTGCATCGTCACCAAAGACGAAGCGGGCGGGTGGCTCGCTCGACATGCCGAGGGAGACTATGCGTTCTGCGAGCATGACCGGGTCACCAGGCTGGTTGTGATTTGCGGCCGCGATGAACGAGCGAAACTGCCGGGTCGCCTCGGCATAATCGGGAACGTCGATATCACCGTGCGCGGCTGATTTGTCGTCGAGGAAATCCGTACGCAGCATGCCCGGCTCAACCACCATCGATTTGATGTTGAGGGGAGCCAGTTCCTGTGCAAATCCCTCTATCCAGCCCTCAATTGCAAATTTTGACGATGAGTAGATGGATCCTCCCGGGTTTGCGAGCAAACCGTTAACGGAAGAGATGGTTACGATGAGGCCTGACTGGCGCGCACGCATGTGTGGCACCACAGCACGGGTTACGTTCATCGTGCCGAAGACATTCACCTCGAACTGGCGCTGCACTTGTTCGCTGCTGATCGTTTCGAACCAGCCGAGCAGTGCCTGGCCGGCGTTATTGACCAACACGTCGATTGTGCCAACCAGATCCATTGCCTCTTGTGCCACGGCGACGGCCGCACTTTCGTCCGTAATATCGAGTGCCAGCGCGTGAAGTCTGCTGTTTGTTCCGAGTGCTTCCGTAACGTCGTTGGCAGACCGAGCCGTAGCGACGACGGTTTCACCAGCAGCAAGCGCGGCACGGGCGATCTCCATACCTAATCCACGGCTGGCGCCCGTGATGAGCCAGTTTCTAGACATAAGTTGCTCCTTATCTGAAATGTAGTTACATAGTATATGTACTAATAAATCATGATAACCTGCTTATTAATTATAGGGTCTATAAGGAGAGCTAACGAATGCGCCCAAGCCTGCTCGGCGATCTGGAAATTTTCCGCGTCATTGCTGCTGAAGGCAGTTTTACGCGCGCCGCTAAGCGGCTGGGCGTTACTCAATCGGCGCTCAGCCAAACGCTCAAGCGGTTGGAGGAAGACATTGGAATCAGGCTGCTGGCGCGCACGACGCGCAGTGTTTCGCCGACCCATGCCGGCGCCCGTCTGCTGACAAAACTGTCCCCCGCGCTCGACGAGGTGACCAATGAAATCAAGTTGCTCACCAGCCTGCGCGATGAACCGATTGGTACGGTCAGGGTGAGTGCCGGAAAACACGCGGCCGACACGATTCTCTGGCCGGCACTGAGTTCCTTGATTCGACAGCATCCGGGTATTGACGTTGAGGTCTCCGTCGAAAACGACTTCGTGGATCTCATCGCGGGCAGGTTTGACGCCGGCATCCGACTGGGCGAAAGGCTTGAGAACGATATGGTGGCACTGCCAATTGGCCCTCAAATGCGGGTCGCTGTTGTCGCCGCGCCCTCTTATCTCTCGCGACACGGCACACCGAAACAACCTTCCGAACTGTCCCAGCATTCCTGCATCAGCTTCAGAAATCGCAGCGGGGAGCTATCACCTTGGGATTTCGAAAAGGATGGGCGCAACCTCACAGTCAAGCCTGGTCGAGGTCCGATTTTCAACGATAGCGATTTGATGGTTGCCGCTGCAACCGAGGGGCACGGCTTTGCGTACATCCTTGAGGACATCGTTAGCAGGCAAATCGCTTCTGGTACGCTGGTGCGCGTGCTGGAAGAATGGTGTGAGCTGTTCGCTGGTTACTACCTTTACTACCCGAGTCGCCGACAGCAGACATCCGCCTTCACACACTTCAAGAATGCACTGCGCGATGTGGTTTCGTTGAATTAGTGGGGGTGTTAAAGTCTGTTGGTTATCAAGCCTCACATCCGCGCTCAGAAGGCCAGAAAATAAAAGATGTATACACCTTCTACTGCTACGATTGACGAGCCAGCTTAACAAAAAATTGCACCGGACAAGCCGGTGATGGCGGGCGTTAGCCGCCAAGGAGTCTAGCCTATGCCACTACACGTCGGAATTGTTGGTTGCTCGGCCGAGGGTGCGGCGCTCTGTTATCGAACCATCTGCACGGAAGGCGAAGCTCTGCTTGGGCCCCATGCACATCCAGAAGTTTCTATGCACACGCCCTCGCTCTCAGACTACGTAACGTGCCTCAATCATGCAGACATGGTGGGGGTCGGAGAAATCATGCTGACTTCGGCACGAAAGCTGATAAATGCCGGTGCCGATTTCCTGATCTGCCCCGATAACACCATTCATCAAGCATTCTCTTACGTTGAGACTCGCTCCCCGCTGCCTTGGCTCCACATAGCCGAGGTCGTCGCTGCGGTGGCCTCTGAGCGTGGATTCAAGCGGCTAGGTCTCACGGGCACTCGCTGGCTTGTTGATAGCGAAGTTTATCCACAGAAGCTAGAGCAGAAGGGTCTACAATGCATTAGGCCATCCGCGTCCGAACGAGATGAAATGAATCGAATCATCATGGATGAACTCGTCTATGGAATAGCCAAACCCGATGGAATCGCTTTCTTCAAGTCGGTTATTCAGCACTTCAAGAAGCAGGGCTGCGACGCCGTGGTGCTCGGGTGCACTGAAATCCCGTTGATCATAAATGATGCGAACTCTGGCTTGCCGACCTTGGATTCGACGCGACTGCTGGCCCGGGCTGCACTTCAACGAGCAGTTGACACAGGTGGCACACAATGAGGGCTAACAAACAGGTTAACGAGGACACTTCGCGCCAACGCGCTCGAGCCTGTTACCTAAAACGTTAGGAGACACGTGCCCAACCTACCGCTTAAGTCGAACTGGGCTATAGGAGGCTCAAAATGATCTCTGTCTCTATTCGGATCAAGAGAAAATGACTAAAGAATATCAAGGAGCCTGTATGTGCAGGTCCATTCGATTCTCTTTCTCTGGCCCGCCAAGGTTCGTCTCCGACTGTGTGTGCGATTCGTGCAGGCTAGCCCACGGTGCACCGGCGGTCACCTGGGTAGGTGTAAGGGACGGTCAGTTCCGAGTTGATCAAGGTGATGATTCCCTCTCCTGGTATTGCTCGAGTGCCGAATCAGAGAGGGGGTTCTGCTTGAAATGTGGAACCAGGATTCTATTCCGATCTAGCAAATGGCCCGGTGAAATTCATATGGCCCTCGCTTGTCTGGCGACGCCCCATGATCTGGTATCGACGGGCGTGGACTTCAAGGAAGAATTCCCCGCATGGACCTCGCTAACCTGGGCCGAGGAAGACTAATGATTTTTATGAAGCAGCCGGAAGTGCTGCCAGTTCCTTGTCTTTTGATGCCGCCCGGCCGTAGATCTCCAGGCCTATCGCGATAGGCTCCGAAGCCGCCGGGCTTGTCGCCTATCACGACCAGTAACGGCTGGGTTAGCAGCACCTCGGCGAGGTGGAAGGCATCCCAGTCGACTGCCGCTGCACGACGGGAAAATAGGAAGCTGGTCTTGCCTTGTGGGGCCTGGCCGCGAGGTGTCTTGTAGTAGTCGGTGGCCTCGAGGACATCAATGTCGGTAATCCCGGCCTTTTTGGCGTCCTCCACGCGCTGGCCCCCTGGTAGCTGGCATCAAAGGCGATCACAAAGAGCTGGAGTCCGGAGAGCTGGTTGAAGTGCTTGGCGAGTGGCGCAAAACATTCGAGCCCTACCATCTTTACTACCCAAGCCGTCATCACGCTTCGCCCGCATTTTCGCTGCTGTCGCCGGTGCCGCGACGCCTGCGGGAATGACTGTCCTATTAGTGGATACCTACGAGGATTGGCCTGGAGGATTCAAATGATGCGAACCGGGAATTTGTTTTCCGATGCGGATCCGCCTCCCTCTGGAGAGCGGTTCGAAACGCTGTTGCGGCATCGAAATTTGGTTGTCGAGCGGATTTTAAGTTCGGCTGATATTGATTCCGAGGAATATGTTCAAAGGCAGGATGAATGGGTGGTGCTCGTGCAGGGGGAGGCGACGCTTCAGGTGGACGATGAAGCGGTTGAACTCAGTGCTGGTGACCATGTGTTCATTCCCGCCGGGGTTCCACACACGGTCGAGCGCGTTTCCGAGGGGGCGCTTTGGCTCGGGGTCCATCTACACCCGGAGTAGGGGGAATGACCTAGTGGCTTTACACGGCTTGACATTTCCGCCATTGCAGGCAATGCATGAGCTTGCTTGACTTGTAGGCGGATGTTCATGCTATTGCGCAACCAGAATTTGGAGACAAGAAACATGCGACGCGATCTTGGATATGCCCTGGGGATATTGCTGATCTTGGCGACGCCCGTGGCGAATGCCGCAGAGTGGCTAGTGCTGGAGAATCTGAAGCTGATTGATGGGACGGGTTCGGAGCCTCGTACAGTGTCATCGTTGCTGGTACGGGATGGCGTCATCGCTTCCATTGATGGGGAACCCTCGGTTTCAGACCCGAAGCCCATGGATAAGGTGACGCGAATCGATCTGGATGGGGCGTGGGTCATGCCGGGGCTGGTGGATGCCCATGTGCATCTTGCTCATTATCCCCGTGGCCACAATCAGCTTGCGGATCGTCTGGACTGGGCGGTTCGCGGCGGGGTGACAACCGTTCGCGACATGGGTGGCGATGCCAGGGTGTTGGCGGAAGCCCGGCGGGCATTAGAGGCGGGCGAGCTTGTCGGGCCGACCGTTCGTTTTTCGGCCATTCTGGGTGGTGAGAGCATGTTTGACCATCCAGTATTGGCTCAGGCTGCACGAGGCTATGGCCCCGGAAATGCGCCCTGGCTCCGGGCGATCTCGGACGATACCGATCTTACGAGAATGATGGCGAAGGCTCGGGGTGCGGGTGTTTCTGGAGTCAAGATCTATGGTGACCTGGACGCGGCGCAGCTGCGTCGTGTCGCCGAGGCGGCTGAGGCGCAAGGCCTTATGCGTTGGGCGCATGGCACTGTATTTCCTGCGCGACCCAGCGAGCTGGTTGCGGCGGGTGTCCAGTCCCTGTCCCATGCGCCCTATCTGGTCTGGGAGGCGGTGGACAGTGTGCCGGCGGACTATCGCAAGCGAACGCAGGGGCCATATTCGGACATTCCTCCTGACCATCCCCGTATTCTTGCCTTGCTGGAGCGCATGGCCGAAGAGGGCGTGGTGCTGGACACCACGCTGTCCCTGTACCGTGACATGCATCGCTATCGGCCACCCGAGGGTATCGAGTGGGCCAGCGAGGCTTTTGATTGGGGTGTCGAACTGGTGCGCCTCGCTCATGAGCATGGGGTGATGGTGGCGGCAGGTACCGACGCCTTCGAGCCGGTGAATTCGATGGCCCCGCCGAATACTCATGTTGAGCTGTTTACCTTAGTCGAAGATGTGGGCATGGCGCCCATGGAGGCGCTGGTGGCGGCGACGCGGAACGGCGCGATTGCCACCGGCGTGGATCAGGAGCGGGGAACACTGACCGTCGGCAAAGCTGCAGATCTGCTAGTGCTTGATGCGAATCCACTGGAAAACATCAGAAATACACTGGAACTGCGCTTGGTTGTGACCAACGGTCAGATCGTGCAGCCCGGCATGCCTGGCCTGGAATGACCGAGATGTGACTATTCCCAATCCGTTCTATCGAGTGATAAGCAGGTTGTTTTTTGATATCGAAGAATTTGCAAATATTTATCAGGCCGAATTAAAGTCAGAGGTTGAACGCGGCTCTTGATACAGCTGAACTTGACGTTGAGCGGATACCGGGATGATGTATTGATGAGAATGGCACTGTTGGTGGGTTTTTTGCTTACATCGGTCCCCGCGTTAGCCTCGCAGGATCGAGTGGTTGGCTTACTGACCTTGCCGGAAGTTTTTGGGGATGGCCCCTGCCATGAGTTCCAGCCGAGGGACGTGTCTCTCTATGCAGGGCTTGGCGCTGAGCAAGTGATGGGCGTCCTGCGCGTGGATCGCTACTGGACGTTCCCGGAGGCCGGTGGGTGCGAAGGGCTAGTGGTGAACGCCCATACTGATCAGGGCGAAAGCGTCAAAGAATTGCCATCGGAAGAATACGACTATCAATCTCCGGCGGTTATTGTTCTGCAAGCCCAGGATCCCTGGTTTCAAGGTGCGACTTACTGATGGAGCGGCATGGATTGAGGCTCAGGGAAAGAGTGAGTACTTTCCGCTTGAAGCTTTGCTTAAGAACCGCCTGACCTATATTGCGAACGCATCGGATGCGCAATTGTTGGACCATCCTCGTACCGTAGCCGGTGCTGGTGAGGGCGGCCAGTTGGTATCAAGAGGTGACGAAGTGCGCGTGGTGGAGTTTGATGAGATTGAAGGCGAGCTGTGGATTCATATCGAGGTGATGAGCCATTCGATCTGTGAGCCGGGAGAGGAGCCGACAGTCACAGATCAGGGATGGCTTCCAGCATATGGGCCGTCGGGTGAACTGACGCTATGGTTTCATTCGCGTGGTTGCTGATTTACCGGAGATATAGCAGAAACTGGCTGTACCACCTCATGATCATATCATTTCGGTTTGACATAGGCGTGAAACTGAAAGGGGGTTCGATCCATGAAATTGATGGTCGTTGGTGCAAGCAGAGGCCTCGGTCGGGCGTTTGTAGAAGGGTTATGTACCGCTAGATGAGGCGGCTCGGAGAGGTGATGGTCAGCTAGTGCCGGTTCATGATGTAGTCAGTATCGTGAGAACAATCCTTAGTATGTCTAGCGCACCTTACGTTCGTGAACTAGTGCTTCCTGCGGTACGTGATGATCGGTTTTGAATTTATCTTGTATGAAAGCCTAGCCAAGATGGTATCAGGATATATCAATCATAAACTTCACAAAAGCCTGAACCTTAGCTGGTAGATCCCGGCGAGAAGGGTAGAGTACGGTGAGCATGGCACCGGGTGCACTGTCGTCCGTCCATAAGGGAATTAGATCCCCACGGAGAATAGCCTCTTCGAGGAAGAGTCGGGGCATGCGGAGGATGCCCAGCCCATCAAGGGCAGCTTGACGCAGGAGGTGGTCATCGTTGCTCTGGATGCTGCCGTTCACTCGCACTGCATAGCGGTTTCCATCATTGTCGATATAGGTCCAATCATGTGCACGCGGGGATCCAGTGTAAACAAGGCATTCGTGCTCATTTAGTGCCTCTTGTGACGAAGGTCTACCATGGCGACTTATATATGTGGGGGAGGCGCATGTGACAATGGGAATGTCCTTGAGCTTGCGCATTACTAGCGAGGAGTCCCTAGGAGCCGATAATCGGATGACGGCATCGAACCTCTCTTCCACAAGATCAACCAGGCGATTATCAAGGATGAGATCCAGGCTGATATCTGGATAACGGCGCCTGAACTCCTCGAGATGTCTGGACAAAATTTCGGCACCGTAGAAGGTTGGGGCACTGATCCGGAGATGACCCCGTGGTCGGTCTGCGTGCTCAGTTACTTCCTGCTCTGCCTCCAAAAGTTCGGCAAGTGCTCGTGAAGCCCGTTTATAGTAGGCATCGCCAGCCTCCGTTAATGCTAGCCGTCGGGTCGTTCGGTGCAGGAGCCGTACACCCAGGCGGCTCTCGAGACGGCCGATGTATTTGCTCACAGCCCCTTTCGATAGATCGAGTGCATCCGCAGCGGCAGTGAAGCTGCCCCTCTCCACCACCTGACAGAAAACAGCGCCGTCTGACGCTAAAGGTCTTATCTGTTTTGATTGTTTCTTCATAGAAACGATGATATTCCAAATAGGTGGATTATAGCAATAAAAGAAACGAATAGACTGCTCACTCCATCGCGATTCTGGGCTGAAGGCAGACGCGATGGACATTCAGCGCAACCAAGGAGGAATAACCCTATGAGTCTGAATACCTACGATTTCGATCTCGCTAGACGATTTTTCGAGGATCGCATAGCTTTCACAACGGGTACCCATGAGCTCAGCCTGCTACTCGATGGTGAGGCGGATTCTGATAGCTACCAGGTTCTTGATGTGCGTTTTCCGGAAGACTACGCGAAAGGTCATGTGCCAAGTGCAATCAACCTTCCCATGCCGAAATGGGAAAATAAACGTCATATCGAGAAGCACCTTAAAAAAGATGCAACGCTATACCTCTACTGTTACACAGCTACCTGCCACTTGGCCGCTCAAGCAGCGCTAAAGCTCATCAGCTTGGGTTACCGTGTGGTTGAAGTGGAAGGTGGCTGGGAGGACTGGGTGGAACACGGCTTTTCTGTTGAGACGAAAGTCGTCGAATCTTAATCGAGGCAGAAAGGGTTCCGCATCTGAGGCCCCATAAACTATTTCTGCTTTCGGATCGGAGCCCTTTTACTCATGAATTACTGGGTATCGAGATATCGAGTACATCGTTCCCCAGCGAATCGTTGAATTAGTTCTTCTGGAGTCAATAATATGGGTTCACTTGAAGGAAAATCCGTTTTAGTCACCGGCGGAAGTAGGGGGATCGGCGCGGCGATCGCTACACGCGCGGCAGCCGAGGGTGCCGCAGTTGCCTTGACTTACAACAACTCTCCCGACCGGGCCAAGGAGGTTGTTCGCGCTATTGAGGCGTCGGGCGGTAAAGCATTTGCCCTTCACGCCGATGTTGCTGACCCATCGTCGGTGTCCACAGTCGTTGACCAAGCCGCCGACTGCCTGGGCGGACTGGATATCCTGGTAAACAACGCGGGGATTTTTCCATACGGTACGATTGATGAATTTACTCTCGAGGACTACGAGAACACCATGGCGATCCACGCCCGGTCCGTATTCGTCGCCGTGCAGGCGGCCCTCCATCATATCGGCGAAGGAGGACGCATCATCAGTATCGGCAGCAGCCTGGTGGAACGGGTGCCCGTGCAGGGGATTAGCCTATACGCAATGAGCAAATCAGCCTTGACCGGTTTTACCAAAGGTTTGGCGCGAGACCTGGGTCCGCGAGGCATCACCGCTACTGTGGTCCACCCCGGCTCTACCGATACCGAAATGAATCCGGCCGATAGTGAAGGGGCCGATGAGGAACGCGCCTTAACTGCGCTGGGCCGCTACGCGGCCGCCACCGATATTGCTGCTACGGTTGTCCACCTCTCGGGTCCTGGTGGCGCCTACATAACGGGAACCTCCATCACCGTTGATGGCGGTGTGACAGCATGACGATCAATCAGAAAACGGCTTACCCGCGTGAGCGAAAGGTCGATCGCCGTCCACTTCCACGCCGAACGGCCGCCTGGGCTATCCTTCTTGCGGCCGGTCTGCTTGAGATCGCGTGGTCGCTCGCGCTAAAGGAAGCCGGTGGCTTGGAACGGCCCGAATGGGCGGCAGTCGGCATTGGATTGGCGATGATTAGTCTTGGAATGCTCGCTTACGCACTGGGGAAACTGCCCGTGGGTACGGCTTACGCAGTCTGGGTGGGTATCGGCACAGTCGGAGTCACCTTAGCCGGTATGCTCTTTTTGCAAGAGCCCGTGGAGTGGCCCCGGCTAATCTTCCTTGCCTTGATCATCGCGGGGGTGATCGGGCTCGGCCTGGACGAACAGCCCGGCGAGGCGGAGGGCTCAGAAGATGCCTCTCGCGCATCGCACTCTTGAGAAGGAGCGCTTATGGTGTGGAGTGTTCTCGTCGCGGCGGGCCTGCTGGAAATCGTATGGTCACTGGCCTTGAAGAAAGCAAACGGCCTGACTCGGCCCGGGTGGGCGGTGACTGGCATCGTAGTGGCGATGATCAGCCTGGGAATGCTCACCTATGCGCTGCGGTATCTGGCCGTCGGTACAGCCTACGCGGTATGGGTCGGTATTGGCGCCGTCGGAGTCGCCACCGTTGGTATGCTGATCTTTCAGGAGCCAGTGTCTTGCCGGCGTCTACTCAGCCTAGGGCTGATTATCACAGGCGTTATTGGTCTCAACTTGATAGGCGGGTGAACAATTGTGGGAAGATGGTGTGCTCTCGCTTATTGGGGGCCACGCGGCAGACCGCTTACTGAATCGGGTTAGGGTGGATCCTCAAGCGGTACGTGGACACCCACGACTTATGGCAATGGTAAGTTGGAAGAGGGAGGTGCATTTCCACGTTCTTGACGTTCTTTTTGTACCAGTTAGGATACGATGTTCTGGAAAGAAAACATTTTGTGGGACATGCAGTTTTCATTGCAAGCCGGAGAGGAATTACATGAAGCGTACAGTATGGGTAGCGTCTGTTCTGGTACTAATCCTTCCTGGTATGGGGGTGTGGGCCTTCGAGGAAGAGGGGCACACTGGACAACAGGCGCGAGAGATCAAAGCTCTTTCCGAATCCGATATAGACGGTCTCCTGGCGGGTGAAGGTCTGGGCTACGCTATCACGGCTGAGCTCCACGGTTACCCTGGACCTGCACATGTGCTGGAGCTTGCCGATGAGCTGGATCTAAGCGACGATCAGCGGGCAGATACCCAGGCCATCTTTGACCAGATGCTGGCTTCCGCGAAAACGCTTGGGGCTCAACTGGTCGAGGCGGAACAGACCCTGGATAAACACTTTAGCGAAAAGACCATCGACGAGGCTTTATTGAAAGAGCTCACCGCGAAGATCGCGGATATAGAATCACGCTTGCGTGCCGTTCACCTTAATGCCCATTTACAACAGACGGAACTAATGAGCAGGCGCCAGATTCACCAGTACATGATCTTGAGGGGGCATTCCGGCGATGGACATGAGAGTGGTCACCACCATGATTAAGGAGGATGAGTTGCGGTGGACAGTCCAGCCAGCCTCGCTGCTGTCTGGTGTTCAAGGTTTAAGGAAGGGTTGATGCCAGAAGGGGCGCGGTACACTGTCATCTCCGTGTACGCTCAGTCGATGGAAGGGACGTTTTAGCACTTACCTGTGGCATAGGTGGCATGTCTTATTCATCCACTTTCATCGTGCTAGTCCATACGAGGTATCAGGTGATACCGGTCTCTAGTTGGGATCAGAGGATATGAGGAAACTCTTGTCCCTATCAGCTACGGAGTAGATAGATGGATATAAAGTTCATTGCTGGTTTTGCTTCAATAACGAAAGATCCCGCGGCAAGTGCCTCTTTATTTCAGGATGCGCTTGGGCTGCCGCTGGAGAAGATGGACGATTATCGTTTTATGGACAACTTTCCTGGCGCGCATCATTTTGGGGTATGGCCACTTTCCATGGCGGCTCAGTCTTGTTTTGGGCAGGATGAGTGGCCTGGGGATGTGCCGGAGCCCACAGCAACCATTGAATTCGAGTTGGCGGATACTGCTGCTGTGGAGGCAGCGGTTGAAGAAATGAAGGGAAATGGACACACGTTTGTCCACGAAGCCCGGACTGAGCCGTGGGGGCAGACGGTCGCACGATTCATGAGTCCCGAGGGCGTGTTGATTGGGCTCAGCTATGCGCCGTGGCTTCATGAATGATTCTTGCACGAAATTGAGCTAGTTGGGTGCAGTTTCGTATTATGTCAGGTGGGAGTCCTGAAAGGGGCGGCGGGGTTTCCATGAGTAATGGATTGATTATTTTCGGCCGTCGGAGCTCACATTACACGCGGATGACGCGTATCTTCGCTGAAGAGCTCGGGCTTGCATATGGCTTTACGCCAATCTTCGATCTGATGAGCCACAATTCGGAAACCTTTGGCGGGAATCCGGCGCTGAAATTGCCGATCTTGAAGATGGGCGATGAATTCATCTACGGCAGCGTGAACATCTGCAGAGCCCTGTCACGTGTGGTCGAAGGCCGGCTGCGTATCATTTGGCCGGAGGACGTGGACACACCCCTGCTTATGAATGCCCATGAGGTCCTGGCCCATGCTATGGCGGCGCAGGTGGAGGTGGTCGTTCACGAGATCGTAGAGAAACGCCCCGAGGACACGGCTTCGAAGAAGCGGCGGCAAAGTCTGATGAATTGCCTGGCTTGGCTGGATGCGAATCTGGACGGGATTTTCGCGGGGTTGCTGGAGCGGGATTTGAGTCTGTTCGAGGTTGGCTTGTTTTGCCTTGTTACCCACTTGCCCTTTCGCAATCCATTGGTTCTGCCGGTGATGCCCCGGTTGCAGGCCTTCGAGGCAGATTTCGGCCAACGGCCTTCGGCACAGGCCACGACCTATCGTTTTGACAAGCCTGAGACGACAGAGGGATTGGGTGGTTAAGCCAGTCTGATAAGCTCTGTCGCGCCAAGGAGAATGCCATGACTGAGAGATGTGATGTATGCATTGTGGGCGCGGGGATCTCCGGCTTGAACGCGCTATTCGTCGCCAGGCAGTATCTCTCCCGCGACCAGCGAGTTGTCCTGGTGGATCGCCGGACCCGCGTGGGCGGCATGTGGCTCGACACCTACGATTACATACGCCTCCATCAGCCGCATCCATTCTTCACTGCGGGGAACATCGAGTGGACCCTTAGCAAGAAACGTGAGCATCTGGCAGCCAAGGATGAAGTCCTTGACCATCTAAGCCACTGCCTGGCCGTGATCAAGCGTCACATCCGTGTCACCGAGTTGTTCGGCTACGAGTTCGAGAAAGCGGAGGAGCTCGATGGGAAAGTACGAATAAGCTGCAAGGCGGGTGAAGGGTACCCAATTGAGATTGAGGCCGACCGTCTGATCAAGGCATATGGGCAAGGAGTTGAAACGAACGCCCCGCTTAAACTTTCGAGCGCATGTGCTCGCTCGGTCTCTCCGGATTACTTTGACGTGGGCGGGCCGGAGATGCGAGTGAGCAATGCGCCAGTGTGGATTGTCGGCGGGGGAAAAACCGGCATGGACACAGCCCACGTATTGATCACCGAGCAGCCTGGCCGGGAGGTCAATTTGGTCGCGGGGCCGGGCACGCTCTTCATGAGTCGTGATCGTTTGTTCCCCAGAGGGGCTCGCCGGTGGCGCGAGGGCGATCTTATGAGCTCGATTTTCATCGAGATGGCACGCCGTTTCGACGGCTTCAATGAGGCTGATGTGCTGGGATGGTTCTACGACAACTACGGCATTTCCTTGACACCGAAAACCGGCAACTTCTTGCTCGCGATCCTTTCAGAGGCTGAGAAAGAAACCATTGCGGCGGGTCTGAATGAGGTCGTCATGGACTATCTCACTGATGTGGTCGATTGCGATGGCGGTACCGAGGTGGTACTTCGGTCCGGGGAGACGCGGTCCTTCGAGCCGGGCAGTTGGGTCGTTAATTGCACCGGATCCCTGATTCGCGGTGAGCACCCATACGAGCCTTACGCGTCGGCAAGTGGCAGGGTCCTGTCAATTCAGAATCGCTCCGTGACGATTCCCTTTCCTCCGGCCGGCGCCGCCGCGTACTTTCTCACGCACCTGCTGTTCCTGGACAAGCTGGCCGAAGTGCCGCTATACGCAATGGACCTCGAGGCTCTCCGTCGAAAAGCCCCTCAATACGTGATGGGCGCCGGGCTCGGACCACTTCAGTTGCACAACCTGAGCCTGATTGCGGAGGCGGTCCCGGCAAGACAGTTCGCGAAAATCTTCTACCAGAGCGGCTTCGATCTTGATCGCTGGTTCCCCATACCGCGGCGCCTGAGGGCATCGGCCGGTTTCATGCTCACCCACAAGCGCGATCGCAAGCACCACCGGCGGACACTGGACACACTCGCGGAGCGTTTCGGCATTCGATGTGAGCCTGTGGTTGGTACCGGCCAGGCATAACTGTCTGATGCGTCGCCGTGTTAGTGCTCGTCTTCTTCGAAAGCGGCCAGCCATTTGGCGATGAGCCTGTCGAATGCCTGTTGCTCTTCCTCGGTGAGTGCGGCGGTGAGGTGGTGTTGATTGGCGACGTGGGCGGTGATGGCCTCTTCGATCAGTGCCAGCCCCTTGTCGGTGAGCCCAATCAGAAATCCACGCTTGTCATCGGGATTGCGACGCCGTTCGACGAGTCCGGCCGAAACGAGCCGGTCGATTCTGTTGGTCATGGTGCCCGAAGTGACCATCGTCCATTCGATCAGCGTCGACGGATTGAGCGCGAAGGGCGCCCCTGAGCGTCGTAGCGTTGCAAGGACATCGAACGACGCACGGCTAAGCCCGTATTCTACAAAGACCTTGTCCATTCCCTCCCGCAGATACCGGAAAAGTCGGCTCATTCGCCCGAGCGTCCCCATCGGGCCGACATCAAGGTCCGGACGTTCGCTGCGCCACTGCGCGAGGATACGATCTACTCTATCCATGCCTACCCATCCTGCCTGAATTGTATCTTGACATCAAGAGATATTGGTGTATCTTGACGTCAAGATACAGGAGGTTTGTATGACTCGCTCTCTTGATTTGTTGACCACGGCAATGGTCCCGGTCGTCTGGGGTACGACCTACATCGTCACCACCGAGATGCTGCCTGACGGGTTTCCGATCACCGTTGCCATGCTGCGCGCGCTGCCTGCGGGGTTGCTGTTGCTTTTGATTGCGCGGCAGTTGCCGCCGCTCCGCTGGGTGCCAAAAGTGTTGGTGCTGGGTGCCCTCAATATTTCAATTTTTCTGACATTGCTGTTCGTTGCGGCCTACCGTCTGCCGGGTGGGCTTGCCGCAACGCTTACGGCCATCCAACCGCTGATGGTGCTTGTGTTCTCCCGCATTCTCCTGGGTGCACTCATCCAGCCGGCCGGAGTGGCTGCCGCACTGGCAGGAATTGTCGGTGTCGGGCTTCTGGTGCTCGGGCCAGAAGCATTCCCAGATCCCATTGGTATTGCCGCAGCACTTGGTGCAGCCCTCTCCATGGCAGCCGGCAATGTGCTTGCCAGCAGATGGCAACCGTCGGTTTCTCCACTCACTTTCACAGGCTGGCAATTGACTGCCGGGGGGATGCTGTTATTACCGCTTGCGCTCCTTATCGAGCCTGACTTTCCGGTACCCGACCCAGCGAATCTTGCAGGCCTCATATGGCTCGGGCTGATTGGAGGCGCGCTGGCCTATGTCTTCTGGTTCCGCGGCATCGCGCGGCTGGGGCCGCCAACCGTGACGGCTTTCAGCTTTCTCAGCCCGTTAAGTGCCGTCGTCCTTGGCTGGGCAGTGCTGGGTCAGGCGCTAACGCCCCTTCAGGGGCTCGGTGCCTTCATCATTCTCACCAGTGTGTGGTTCGGCCAGCGGGCCGGACGGCGCGCGACCGCTACTGCAAACGCAAAAGGAGCAACAGCATGAAACTCATCGTATTTGGCGCGACCGGTGATGTCGGGCGCATGATCACGAGCGAGGCCCTGTCTCGCGGTCACTGCGTGACGGCCGTGGCCCGCAAGACGAAGCCCCTCGCAGATATTCCAGGGTTATTTGAGAGGGCGGATGCCGATCTCCTTGCTAATCCCGGACGGGCTACTGAACTGATCACCGGGCACGACGCGGCAATCTCGGCGCTGCGGCCACCCCAGGGGCGGGAGCCGCAACTCGTTGATCTTACGAGGGCGGTACTTGGTGGCGCCACCGCCAACGACGTGCCAGTATTCGTGACCGGCGGGGCCGCGACGCTCAAGCTCCCCGATGGCAGCGGCCATACCGTGCTTTCGGCACCGGCATTCCTACCCGACTCCGTCCGGCCCATTGCAGAGGCGTGCGCGGCGCAGCAAGCACTATTGGACCCCACTGAAGGGGTTGCTTGGTTCCATCTCTTGCCACCCCCGATATTGATCGACGGGCCGCGAACCGGTACTTATGGTTGGGGAAGGAATACCCTCGTGACTGATGCCGAAGGCACCTCGCAGATATCTTATGCGGATTTCGCCGCCGCGATGATCGACCTCGTCGAGAGTCCTCCCCCGGCTCCCATGCGGGGCACTGTGGCATGGCAGTAACTTGAGCGGACCGGCAGTGTTTCCGCAAGGCTATCTAAGGAGTGTTGACCAGTTACCGTAGACATGTTGCTTTGAAGGTAGAGATGGATATGCCAGTTGATATATACCGACACACGCTTTCGATTGGTGGAACTGGAATGTTGCGTTTTGCTTCGTTGAAACTGGCCTCGTGCTCTGCACGGTTTACCTCCGTGGCACGTACCAGAAGCTCCCTCTCTCGTCTTGATGATGCGCTCGGAAATTGCTCCACACGCCATCACCAACTACAGCTGAATTGGTCACATTCAGATGATTTTTTGGCCCAGATCGAGAAACATGCATCCAATACAGAGCTGCCTGACCTAGTCGTTGCCTGGATTCATGATGATCAGCTCACTCTGAGATTGGCACAAAATCTCGCCGAGATGGGTATGGTATCTTACTTCTTCCATATTATTGGAAGTGCTACAGTTAACCCAGAAAAAATTGCAGGTACATTGCTGGATGCATTCGATCCCCCACCAAACCTGGCTTACCATCAAGTTATTCTTGGCGCTCAGGATACAGGATATAGATCACGCTGGCTGACTGATCAAGAAATATCGGAGGGGGTGCTTGAAGCGATCCGCCGTATGGATGCGCAGTTTGTTGTCGGAACACTGGATCGATACAAGTGATGCCGATATCGGGTCCGAGTTTTTCGTGTTTACGGTAAGGAAATGTGAATGCTTCCTCGTATTGAGCGGATCACTCAGTTTTCGTTAAGGTTCGAGATCATCGCATGCCTAACAAGCTAACCCTGAACCACCTATGCCGCTACGCCATTACGCGCACCCTGTTCAAGCCGACGAGCTTGTCGCGCGCCGTCAAGAAGCTGGGTTTTGTCCAGTTCGACCCGATACGTGCACCCGCAAGGGCGCAGGACCTGACGCTTCGCCATCGTGTTGATGATTACCGGGCGGGCGATCTGGAGGCGCGCTATTCGCGCCTGGCCCTCGAGGAAGATTTCTTCGTCAACTACGGTGTTCTGCCGCGTGTCACACAGCGCCTGATGCATCCACGTACAGCCCGCAAAGCATGGCCGCGCTCACGTTGGAAACAGGCGGAAGCCGTTTTGGCGTTCGTGCAGAGCCGTGGCGTGGTTCACCCGCGGGAGGTGGATGCTGCCTTTGAGCATGGCGCCACCCGGAACTGGTTTGGCGGAAAAAGCCGGGCCAGCACCCAGCTCCTGGACGGTATGCACTACCGTGGCCTGCTGCGGGTGGCGCGGCGCGAGGGTGGGGTGCGCCTGTATGCACAGCAGCTTGCCCATGAAGGTGACGGCCCGACGGACCCAGACGCGACCTTGGATGCATTGATCGACGTGGCTGTGGCCAAGTACGCGCCACTACCTGCGGCCACGCTCAGCCGTCTTGTCACGTGGGTGTGTTCTTCGGCGGTTCCCCAGTGGCACGAGCATCGCCGTGTCGCCCTGGCGCGTACCAAGGCACGGCTGCCCCAGGCCACGGTGGACGGTTGCCGCTGGTACTGGCCGGCCGGTGAGAACCCCACCAGTCGGCGTTTTGCCCACGGTAATGTGCTGGAGGACCGTGTCCGTCTGCTGGCACCCTTCGATCCACTCGTCTGGGACCGGGAACGCTTTGAGCGCTTCTGGAACTGGTCCTACCGATTCGAGGCCTACACGCCCGCCGCGCAGCGTGTGCGGGGCTATTACGCCTTGCCCATGTTGTGGCGCGGGTCGGTCATCGGCTGGGCCAATGCCGCGGTCCATGACGGGCAGTTACAGTTGCAGCCGGGCTATGTGAGTGGGCGTGCGCCGCGTGATGCCGCCTTCAGGTCCGCGTTGCAGGAAGAACAGGCAGCGTTGGAACGGTTTTTGAAGCTGTAAGTGGCACGGTTGGTAAGGTAGCTATGGCGCCTTATGGGAGTGCATGGTTATGACTGAAAAATGCTGGAATTTTCCCTCTTGGCCCGCTATTTTTTAGGAACCATGGACTAAGGTTACCCCAGCGGTCCTCTGGTGCCCGCAAAACGATAGTAGGGCCAGCAGTGTCTAAATTGTTTAGGAGAATCCACGATGAATAGTGTTTTGAAACCCTAACATCCTGGTAGACGATATCGAGTCTGCTGTGAATGCAGCAGAGGAGGCCGGTGGTGAGTTCGCGATGCATTCTACCGAGATCCCGGGGCATGGCAAGTTTGCCATCTATTTCCAGGGAGGAATTCAATACGGCCTCTGGGAGCTGTAAAAGAGGCAGGCCTGATTTTAGTGAAGCCCAAGCTAGCGGTGAACTGCCGGGCCTTATCAGAGCAAGGAACCCATGATATGCCAAAGACGCCAAAGCCCAATGCGAACCGCAGGCCGCCAGTGCCGGCCGATGGCCATGGAGATGTGGAAGATTGGATGCGCCGCCGTGTCATGCCGGACCTGAACCCGTTGGTCAAACGGCTGGACGAACTGATCCGTGAAACTCTGCCCGGATTGCAATACGCCATTAAGTGGGGAAAGGTCTATTACGGCTTACCGAACCTCGGGTGGATTATCGAGTTAGCCGCCTATGATGTTTCCGTCAATGTGGTCTTTCTGAGCGGCACTGATTTTGAAAACCCACCACCACTTGGAGAGGGTCGCTCTCGCTACGTCAAGCTGAAGAGCCCGGGGGAGGCTGAGGCCCTGGAAATTCGCCAGTGGATTGAGCAAGCAGGACGTATGCCTGGCTGGAAATGAGCATTGAGGGAATGCAATCCACTCCGGAAATACGTCCGTGATTTCTCAGAGCGGAATGCCGGTCCGCTGCACCACTTTCATTGTGGTGGATATTGATCAAGCCCCGCGATTGGAAACCATTGCCGATGGTGAGGTCTACCTGCCCTGAATCAGAATTTTGCCCACTCCTGTGATCTCTCTTGACCTCAAGTGAACTTCACGTTCTAGACTCGCTGTCATCATATTTCAAGCCATGGTAGAGCAGCATGCTTGTCGCAGCAGGTCCTACCACCAGGTTTCTGGAGCCCCTTGTTCGTGAAGTATCCATACACTAGAGAGTAGATAGCATGAGTACTCAGACAAAGACTGATTCTTCAACCCAGGAGGCGCAATGGGGGTCTCCATTGTTGGACCTCAAGGCCTACCTGGCGCGGATCGATTATCACGGCTCGATCAAGCCGGACGTCGAAACCTTGCGTGCCTTGCAGCGGGCGCATCTTGACGCAATTCCATTCGAGAACCTGGATATCATAAGCGGAGGTGATATTCGGCTTGATCTAGCCAGCCTGCAGGAGAAGCTGGTCTATCGCCGGCGAGGTGGTTACTGCCATGAGCAGAATATTTTGTTCGCCACGGTATTGGACAAGTTTGGGTTTCACGTCACCGGCCGCAGTGCGCGCATGCTGATGGGAAATGATGAAAGCAAGTTGGAGGCCCTCGGCCACACATGTCTCAATGTCAGGATCGATGGCGTGGACTGGCATGTGGATGTGGGAGTAGGGAACACCGGGCCTCGGGTTCCCATCCCTCTTGAGGAAGGGGTTGAATCCCGGCAAGACGGCTGGGCCTATCGCATGGATCGGACCCGGGAGGGCCGCTGGCTATTGCGCTATCACCGTCACGACGGCTGGTTCAACCTTTACCAGTTCAGTGAGGAGCCCTATTACCGGGTCGATTACCAGGAACACAATTATATTGCCTCTAAGCATCCGGAATCGCCCTTCGTCCGACGGATTGTGGCCCAACGCAACGGCAGTGATATCCGTTACGCACTGACCGACTGCGAGTTAAAGATCTTTCGGCCCGGGCAGCCGCCGGAGTATCGCCAGATCCCTCCTGCCGATATTCCCGAACTGCTCCAGAAGATTTTTAGCCTGGATCTAACGCAGGAAAACATGCGCACGATTGTGCGCCGGGCCCAGACTGCCTTTGATTCCACCTCGGAAGGGGAATCTCTCGGGACTTGATTGTGGCATGTCAGACGTAGCCAAAATCGGCGGCCTGACACGGTGATGGCGTAAGCGGCCCCATTATGTGGACAAGCGAAGATTAAATCCGGTCCTGATCTGTCGGAGGAGCCTCCATTGATAAGAGAAATTACGAAAAGAGATTTCGACGCGTTTTGGCCGTCATTCAAATCTATTATCCAGTCTATGGAAACATATGCTTTTGACCCCAATATGGATTTAGAGAAGGCCTATTATGTATGGTGTGAAGAACCTTTGAATACCTTCGTGTTTGAGGTCGATGAGAAGATTTTTGGCTCATACTACATAAAGCCGAATGGGAATGGGCCGGGTAGCCATGTGTGTAATTGCGGGTACATGGTTCCTGAATTCGCTCGGGGCAGAGGCATTGCAAGGGAATTGTGTATTCATTCTCAGGAAGTGGCGGTCCAGCTAGGGTTCAAGTCTATGCAGTTCAACTCAGTAGCTTCAAGTAATGTGGTGGCGTTGAGGCTATGGAGGAAGTTAGGCTTTGAAGTTATTGGAACAGCGCCAAATGCATTCCGTCACCCGAGACTAGGCTATATCGATAGCCATATTATGTATAAGCAGTTGGTGAAGTAGTAATGCCTTACGGATTTGGGGAAGAGTGTCGCTGGCTGAGGTCCAGTGGCTTGACAGGGGGTACGGTAATCGCAAATGTTGAATGGGGGCAAACGTGAACCCGCGTCGATAAATGGCTGGTGCCGGGGGGCGCTATGAACCGCTATTTGCGGTGGCAGCAGTTGAGGCGGATGGGCAGGGCGCGCTATATATTGCGCTATGGCATCCTTGGCTGGGCCTTGCCGGTGGCGGTGCTCGGCTTGCTGTTGCTTGGGCTGAGTGCCCGGGCGCTACCCTCGCTGGGTTTCATGCTGGTGATGCTGCTGGTGGTGACGCCGATTTTTGGTGCATTGGTCGGCCTGTGGGCGTGGGAGGAGAATGAGCGACGCTTTGGGGGTGAGTGAATACCTCTCAGTGTAGAGTAGCCGCAAGCACTGTCGCGGAAGGAACCCGAAGATTCCAATAAGAAACGAGGTTCAATCATGAATGCGAGCGCCGTGCTGGTGGCCATGGCAGCCCTTTTTTGGGGGCTGTCCGGGGGGATTGGCGGGATTCTGATGGCCGATGGTTGGGATGCCTTTGTGGTGTCGTTTTACCGGGGCTCTATCGGCCTGCTCTGCGTTCTAGTCTGGCTGGCTTTTCGGCCCGAGGGCAGTGGGTTAGGGAACACTCGCCTGTGGTTCTGGTCGGTGGTGGCTGGCTTGGGCGTGGCGGGGAACTTCTCCTTTTATTTTCTCAGCATCTCCCATGGCAGCGTGGCGGTGGCGGCGACGCTGATGTATTGCGCGCCGGTCTTCGTGTATCTGGTGTCTTTTGCATTCAAGCTTGAGCAACCCACCGCGGCGAAGTGGGCGGCCATTGTCATGGTGATGGTGGGAATTGTACTGCTCACCCAGATTTACGATGTGGGTGCCAGTGGTGTGACGGGCATTGGCCTGGGGGCCGGGCTGCTGGCCGGGCTCTCCTATGCGGTATTCATTTTCGGCTTCAAGTATGCGGCCCCCCACGGCAGCCCCCAGGCGATTCTCGCCATCGCCTTTGCGGTGCTGGCCATGATTCTGATCTGGCCGGGCGATACCGATCAGACCATTGCTGTTCTGAGTACTTCGGACTGGCCCCTGTTTGCCGCTCTGGGTATCTTTGGTGCCGGGTTATCCTTCTTCTTTTACATCAAGGGGCTGAACTTCACCGCACCGGCGGTGGCCTCCATCGTGGCCATGGTGGAGCCGGTCACCGCTTCGCTATTCGGGGTGGCGATTCTCGGCGAGAGCCTGGCTGCTACCCAGATCCTGGGCATGGGTCTGATTCTGCTTACCGTGACAGCCCTGAGTGTTCATTCCAGCACCAAGCGGTCGCCGCCCACCTTGCCAACCCAATGATGAGCGGCCGAGTCTGAGGTGTGGACTACTCTAGTGTGCCTCCAGCAGTTGCTCGGCGACGGTCTCTCCGAGGTGTTCGGTGAGGATGTCTTGCCAGGTTTCACTGCGGGTCCAACCGCCGTCGTGTTCGAAAAAGGCCTCCATAAGGGCTGCCCAGTTGCTGTCATGGGGCATGATGACGCCGAAGGCCTCGCCGGGATCGTCAAAGGCGGAGTGGTGACGCAGGGGTTCGCCGGCCTCCCGGGCACGGTGGTAGTTGTAGGCGTCGATATAGGCGAAGTAGTCACCTGACACCACCCGTTCAATGATCTCGTCATTGGACTCGGCCCGGGCCAGGGGGATGTCCGGGGCATGATCCTGTCGCAGTGCCTGCAAGCGTTGTTCGTGGAGGGTGTCGCGAAAGGCCAGTGCCGAGAGTGTGTCGGCCTGTTCGGCGAGCGTCTCCGGGGTCTCAAGCTCGGGATGATCGGCATGGGTGATGAGTACGGCCACGTTGGTGACATAGGGCGGTGAAAAGGCTAGTTCTTCACGCCGCGCTTCGGTAATGGTGACATTGCCAATCCCGAAGACACCGCCTTCGGCCTGGCGTACACGGTCATAGAATCGTGACCAGTCCGTATCCCTGACGAAATCCACCGCCAGCTCGATGCCATGCTCGCGTTCCACCCAGGCGGCAAATTCGCGCATCAGCTCAACCGTCGCCCCGGTGAGATCCTCGTCGCTGTCCCGGTAGGCCCAGCCGCCGGCCGGCACGTAGAGAATCTGAATCTCACCCTGGCCGGTTTCCCGGACATCTTCCCAGTTGTCACCACGGTCAGGCTCGGCTGAGAGGCTGGACGTAAACAGAATGGCTGCGGCCAGGGTGGCGATGGTGCGTGCTATTGGCATGAGTGCTTACCTGTTGTCTTGGAATCTCCAACCATGGAGTCTAGCCGCTTGTGCATGTGGATTGCTAGCGACACCGGAGCTCGATATTCTCTGGGGCTCAGCAAAAAAGGAGGTTGCAATGACAAAGGGAAAAGCGGATCGATTGCTGGACGATATTCGCCAACTGAGCGAGGCGCGTCATGCCATGACTCAGGCGGTTCGGGAGGTGGCCCTGTCAGTGGGGCCGGATGTCTCGGAGGAGGTCAAATACGGCGGCCTGCTTTTCTCCGCCCGGGATTTTGCCTTCTGCGGCGTGTTTGCCTATACCCACCATGTTTCTGTGGAATTTAGCGAAGGGGCGAGTCTGCCTGACCCGCATCAGGTTCTGGAAGGGCAGGGCAAGTATCGCCGCCATATCAAGCTGCGATCCAAAGCAGACATCACGGAAAAGTATTTACAGGCCTACATCAAGGCAGCTTATGAGGCCATTGAATCGCCCGAGTGATAGGGAGGGATATATGTCTGGAATGGCGAAAACACCGAAGCCGCCGTATTACGCGGTTATCTTCAGCAGCTATCGAAACCCGGGCGATGATGAAGGCTATGGGGCCATGGCCGATCGCATGGTGGAGCTGGCCGCCCAACAGCCGGGGTTTATGGGGGTTGAATCAGTCCGTGATGGTCTCGGCATCACCGTTTCCTATTGGGAAAGCCTGGATTCAATCAAGGCCTGGAAGCGTCACGCAGAACATCGTGAGGCCCAGAGGCTGGGGCATGAGAAATGGTATTCAAGCTTCAAGGTTCGGATCGCCAAGGTAGAACGCGATTATGGGATTTGAGCAGTGCGACCATCTTAATCATATTTCATTCCTTAACGATATTAGAGAGATTCGGGTTTACTGCCTACACTGATCTTATTCTCATCGGGATAAGTTCGTGAGGTGTGCGTGATGCGTCTTTCCTTGCCGTTGGTAACTCTTCTTTTTGTGGTGTTCAGCATCTTGTCTTGCGCTGATGAGACGGGAGGTCTTGAGGAGCCAGATGATCCCGGCGTGGACGTTCCGGATGATTTTCGCCTTGCCTTGTCGATTAGTCCGTTCTCTACTGCTTTGTTGAATGAGGGAGTGAGTTTCGACGGGGAGTCCGACTTGGTTGGATTGCAGTCGTTCTATGAAGGGCAGGGGGCGACCGAGATTTTTGCCCGGGTCTCCACCCAGGAGCAGTCGCCGGAGTCTGCTTTTGTTGATCGCAGTCTGGAGGGTGCTCTGGAGCGGGCAGGTGTTGCCAATACGCTCTCCATGCCGCTCAATGTAGAGATAAGCCTGTTTCGCAGCTATGGCGATGTCACCTGCCAGACACCACCGGATTTTTCCGATTATCCCGAGATTGACGTACCCGGGCCCTGGCATGAACTGAAACTCGATCAGATGACACAGGCGCTGCGTGCCTATGGTCGGCTGGTGGCTGAACGGGTGCTGGCGCAAGGTGTGGAGGTTAATGTCTGGAATATTGGGAACGAGGTGGATTTCGGCACGGCCGGTGTCGCACCCCAACCGCTGCCGGGTGCCTGTGATGCGGACGAAGGCGGGGCCGATTGGTATCGTTCGCCGGACTTGGTGAATCCGCGCATCGGTGAGCAGAGTATTGCTCACCTGATGGCCGGCCTGACTGTTTCCGAACGGGTCGACTGGCTTGAGTCGGAATTGTGGCCATATGCGGCCAAGCTAATGGCAGCGGTGGCGGACGGCGTTCGCCAAGTCGATGTTGATGCCCGGTTTTCGACCCATATTTCCAATTCCTACCAGCCGGATTTTTCCGTTGCATTTTATGATGCCATGTTCGAGCATGGCTTCGAGCCGGATCAGCTCGGCCTATCTTTCTACCCTTCGGCAGCGAGCGAGGAAATTAGCGCCATACAACGTGTTGTCGCCTTGCGGGACGCCGTTCGAAGGCTGAGTGAGCGATTCGATCGCCCGGTATTTATTGCAGAGTTCGCCTACCCTGCAGATGAGCCGTCGGATGGACCGTTTTCCGATTGGGGTCATGCCGTGTCCGGTTATCCATTGACGGATACCGGCCAGGAGGATCTGGCTCGTGATCTGGCAAGTTGGGCGGCCGCCAAGGGCGTGGTTGGCATTCGTCCATGGGCGCCGGATCTGATTACTGCCGGCTGGGAGGCTTTTGCCCTGTTCAATCGGCTTGAATCCGGGGAGGCGCAGGCTCGGCCAGCCCTTGAGGCTTTGCTTGAAGGGCTGGAGAATCCCGACCGGGAGGCTTTGCCATAAGGGAATTTGGCCCTCGGGGATCCACCAGGGGACTGCTGTATGAAAATCTGGCTGTTCGCCATTCTGTTTCTGTGCCTCGTTCTGGCCCTCGGTTTCGGACTCATGGGGGCGGGGTTTTTCGACGTTGTTTTTTTTAATGCCCCAGTGGTGAATCTGCTGATGTGGGCGGGCTTGGTTTGTCTTGCAGGCCTGGCCTTTACCGGTACGGGAGATCCGGGGATGCATCGCGCAGTAACGGGGCTGCTGCTGTTTCTGGCTGTGGCCTGGTTTCCTGTTAGTTTGCTGATTTTTGGCAATGCCCGCTTTTCCGGTACCAGTGAATTTCTATGGTCGATCTGGCTTGTTTACACTGCTGGCTTGCCTTTGCTGGCTCTGTTTTCCTTGTGTTTTAGTGGTGTCAGGTCTTACTTGAAGCATCACCCGAGCTGATTTTGTGCTTCTTCTCGAAGGGCGGGTATGAGCTGCTGCTCGAGAATGTGATGCAGTCGATCCACATCCCCGCCCCGGTCGGAGGGCGGGGTGGGGTCGGCAGTGATGACCACCGTCAGCGCCAGTTCGGGAATGACATAGAGCATCTGTCCGCCGTAGCCCCGGCCGTAATAGATATCCAGCCCCTGCGCCTGGCGAATGAACCAGCCGAATCCGTAGTCATCACCGCTCCAGGGAGAGCGGACCCGGGGCGTCCAGGAGGTCTCTACCCAGCCCTCGGCCAATACCCGCTCACCATTGGATACCCCGTCATTGCGGTACAGCTCGCCTAACTGAAGCAGGGCCCGTGGGCTGAGCCGCATGTTGTTGCCTCCGAAATAAATGCCCTGGGGGTCCCGGTCCCAGGCCGGAATGCGGATATTCAGGGGCCCGCCAATCCATTCTCGAGAAAGGGCCAGCAGGGTTTGGCCGCTGGCTTGTGTCAGTGCGGCACCCAGAATGTGGAAGTCGCCAGTGGAGTACTGCATGGCTTCTCCGGGCGCTTCCACGAAGGGCCGGGTCAAGGCATGTTCCACCCAGTTGGCACTGTTCACCCAGGCTCCGTAGCCGCCGCCGGAGGTTCTTTGCAGCCCGGAGGACATGGTGAGCAGGTGGGCCAGCGTGACTTCCTGTAGCTGTGGCTCACTCTCGTCGGGTAGTCGTTCACCCAGCAATGACACTACGGGGGTATCCATCGAATCGATCAGCCCTTGATGCAGGGCAGCGCCGGTCAGCGCACCCATGAAGGTCTTGGCCAGGGATTTGATGTTCACCGGCGTAGTGGTATCCGGGCCCCGGAAGACCTCTTCCAGAATGATCTCCCCGTCCCGGGCCACGATCAATGAATGCACACGAGGATGATCATTATAGGCGGAGAGAACATCCGTGACACGGGCATTATTCGAGTCTGCGGCAAGCGGCGGGGTGATCAATAGGCCGAGGATTAGTCCATGCATCAGCCACCGTTTCAGTACGAAGCGCAGATGAAGGGGGTCTATACGACCTTGTGATGTTTGGATTGAGGACATGTGTATCGACATCATTGTTATCGGGTAAGACGGGTCGGTCTCATAAAAATAATGACCACGAAGCGACTGGCTTCGTTCCGCTTCGGTTTTCCCGGCGGGGCACTTGACCTCAATATTACTTGAGGGACTAGGCTTCATGATGTCTATCATTATTTGGGAGAGCATCATGAAGCGTATTCAAGCTGATTTATGGGAAACCGAAATGGAAAATCCCGCGGAAGGCCTCTACACCCATGCCTATCTGTGGATACGGGAGGGCGGAAACGTTCTGTTCTACAACAGCGGCAATCGCGAGGAGATTGATGCGATGGCCGAATTGGGTGGTGTGTCGTATCAATTTCTCAGTCATCAGGATGAACTGGGGCCAACGCTACAGTACATCGCGTCCCGCTACCAGGCACAGCTGGGCGGGCATGTCCGGGAACAGAAGGAGTTCTCCCGTTTCCGCAATCCGGATATTCTTTTTGATCAGCGACAGACCTATCTGGAGAGAATTGAAATGATTCCGACACCAGGCCATAGCCCGGGCAGCATCTGTTTTCTGGTCGATTCCCCGCTAGGCAAACGGTATTTGTTTACCGGCGACACTCTGTACTTCAACGCCCGACGGGAACTTGGCGTCGGCTTTTTCCCAGGATATAGCGATTTCGATGAGTATGAGGCCAGCCTACAGGCTTTGCGCTCACTGGCACCTGATGTGGTGATCTCAAGCGCAACAGGAGGACAGGGCGGCTATCAGGAAATTGACCCCGCAAGCTGGCCTCACCGGGTCGATCAGGCACTGGAATCGCTGAGATCGAGATATGGCAAAGCGGTGGGGGGATAAGGGCCGTTCACCCCATGAGTACACAGAAAAGGCGGCACCCGGAATCGGGTGCCGCCTTGTTACTGGCATCGATGAATCATCTATTGATCAGATATCGAATCGATCCAGGGTCATTACCTTGCTCCAGGCGTCGATGAAGTCTTCCACGAACTTCTCGTCCGCGTCATCGGAAGCATAGACCTCGGCCACGGCCCGCAATTGGGTGTGGGAACCGAAGATCAGGTCCACCGGCGTGGCGGTGTACTTCAGCTCACCGGACTGACGGTCACGACCTTCGTACAGACCGTTCTGCTCCTCGGACTGGGACCACTCGGTGGACATGTCCAGCAGGTTGACGAAGAAGTCGTTGCTCAGTTCGCCCGGCCGATCGGTGAAGATGCCGTGCTCACTGCCGCCGGCATTGGCGCCCAGGGCCCGCATGCCGCCCACCAGGACGGTCATTTCCGGGACCGTGAGGTCCAGCAGCGCGGCCCGGTCCACCAGGGCCTGGGTTGGGGACAGACGATTGCCGTCACCGTAGTAGTTCCGAAAGCCATCAGCAGTGGGTTCCAGTACGGCGAAGGATGCTTCGTCGGTCTGCTCGGCGGTGGCGTCGGTCCGGCCCGGTGTGAAGGGCACGGTGACCTCATGGCCGGCATCGGCAGCCGCCTTTTCAATGGCAGCGGCACCGCCAAGGACGATCATGTCTGCCATTGAAATGCGCTTGTCGCCCCAGCGACGGTCGTTGAAGTCGTCCTTGATCTCTTCGAGCACGCCAAGTACCCGCTCCAGTTCTTCCGGATCATTCACCGGCCATTCGTTCTGGGGAGCCAGGCGAATACGGGCCCCATTGGCACCGCCCCGCATATCACTGCTGCGGTAGGTGGCGGCGGAGCCCCAGGCCGTACGAACCAGCTCGGCCACGGTCAGGTCCGAATCCAGGATCTCGCCCTTCAGGTTGCGGACATCGCGGTCGCTGACCAGGGTGTGGTCCACTTCCGGTACCGGATCCTGCCAGATGAGTGCCTCGTCCGGCACTTCATCACCCAGGTAACGGGAGCGCGGCCCCATGTCACGGTGGGTCAGCTTGTACCAGGCGCGGGCGAAGGCTTCCTGGAACTCATCCGGGTTTTCCCGGAAGCGCTCGGAGATTTCCCGGTACTTGGGGTCTTCCTTCAGCGACAAATCGGTGGTGAACATGATCGGTGCGTGACGCTCGTCCGGGTCATGGGCGTCCGGCACCAGGTTGGACGCGGCGCCATCCGCCGGCACCCACTGGATACCACCGGCCGGGCTGTAGGTCTGCTCCCAGTCGAAGTTGAACAGATTGTCCAGGAACTGATTGCTCCATTGGGTGGGGGTGGCGGACCAGGCGCCTTCCAGGCCACTGGTGAAGGTGTCGGCGCCTTTGCCACTGCCGCATTCGTTCTGCCAACCAAAACCCTGCTGTTCCAGGCCGGCGGCAGCCGGTTCATCACCGATGCAGTCAGCATCCACGGCCCCGTGGGCCTTGCCGAAGGTATGGCCACCGGCGATCAGGGCCACGGTTTCTTCATCGTTCATGCCCATGCGGGCAAAGGTGTCGCGAATCCGCTCGGCGGCGGCCACCGGGTCGGGTTCACCACCCGGGCCTTCCGGGTTCACGTAGATCAGGCCCATCTGGGACGCGGCCAGGGGACGTTCCAGTTCATCGGCTTCGTCATGGCGCTCATCATCCAGCCAGATGCCTTCCGGGCCCCAGTAGACCGTGTCCGGCTCCCAGTCATCAGGACGGCCACCGGCGAAGCCATAGGTTTCAAAGCCCATGGATTCCAGGGCCACATTGCCGGTGAGGATCATCAGATCCCCCCAGGAGATGCTGCGGCCGTACTTTTTCTTGACCGGCCAGAGCAGGCGTTGGGCCTTGTCCAGGCTGACGTTGTCGGGCCAGCTGTTGAGCGGCTCGAAGCGCTGCTGACCGCCCACGGCGCCGCCGCGGCCATCAAAGATGCGATAGGTGCCGGCGCTGTGCCAGGCCATGCGGATGAACAGGCCGCCGTAGTGACCCCAGTCGGCCGGCCACCAATCCTGGGAATCGGTCATGACTTCTTCGATATCGGCCTTGACTGCTTCCAGGTCCAGGCTTTCGAAGGCTTCGGCGTAATCGAAGTCATCGCCGTAGGGATTGGATTCCGGGGAATGCTGAAGGATGGGAGTGAGGTCCAGCTGCTCGGGCCACCAGAAGTCATTGGATTTTCCGGTGGGATTGCCCTTTTCGGCGAAGGCAAGTCCGCCCATCATGGCCGTCGACAGTGCTACCGTCGCGGCGGTCAAGATAGGAATCGCTCGATTAGTCATTCATTATGCTCCCTGATTGTGTGAACAACGATGAGGTAACGAGCGATAGCTTATGTGCAACAAGATAATCATTCCAATTGTTTTTTGCTATTATCCTTATTGGCCGGACCGAAAAGCTTTGTCTATCTGCCCTTACCGGATTCGATCAATCAAGACGCGTTCATACGAGACGCATGGATTGAGTGACATTGGAGATGGGAGTATCAGATGAAACTGGAAATACCCACCGCTTGCGGGAATGCCCCTCGGAAGGCTTTTTTGGTGGAGTTCAACGTGGCCTTAGCCGAGGGACGATTCGATGAAGTGATCGCGGCCGTGACCGAGGATGTGGTTTGGCAGGATGTTGGGAGGCAGCGGCTAGAGGGTAAGTCAGCGCTTGAGTCTTATCTGAACGATCACTCGTTACCCAAAATTCAGGTGTTGCGCTTGTTCCGGGTAATCACCCATGGCCGGGATGCGACGGTGGATGGAGAGATGGAAACAGCCTCCGGCGATATCCTGTCCTTCTGCCATGTTTACACCTTCAAGGACACCCGCAATAACTGGATCCGTTCCTGTCATTCCTATCAAATCGGTGGTTGATTATGGCGGAGCATTCCCGAGCGTTTCGCATTGTCGATTTGGCTGAGGCGACCCCAGCTCAAATGAGCCAGACCGCCCACTTGCTCCACGAGACATTTCTGGGCCGTTGTGAGGATTGGCAGGATATGGATTCGGCCCGGCGGGAAGTGACTGACGCCTTGCAAGAGGATCGCATCAGTCGGTTCGCCGTGGATGCCAACAATCAGGTGATTGGCTGGGTGGGTGGCATTCCCGAGTACGGGGGACGCGTTTGGGAGCTGCATCCGCTTCTCGTGGCACGGGTCTGGCGTGGACGCGGGGTTGGCCGGGCCTTGGTTCATGAGCTGGAAGCGCTGGCGCGTCGCCGGGGCGGGCAGACCCTCTGGCTGGGGAGTGACGACGAGAATAATGAGACGAGCTTGAGTGGCGTTGATCTCTATTCGGATATTCCCGCCGCCATCCGTAACTTCCGCAAGTTGTGGGGCGAGCATCCCTGTGATTTCTATTTTCTCCTGGGTTTTTGTATCACCGGTGTGATGCCTGACGCCAATGGCCCCGGCAAGCCGGATATTTTCTTTGCCAAGCGGCTTTAGTGCCGTAGGTGCTCAAGAATGGCTTGGTAGCTTTGCCGGAGGGTCTCCAGTTCATGCACGCCGATGCGTTCATCCACGGCGTGGATGGTGGCATTGGTGGGGCCCAGTTCCACCAGCTCGGTGCCGGTGGGGGCGATGAAGCGCCCATCGGAAGTGCCGCCGGAGGTGGAGAACTCAGGGTTGATGCCAGCCTTTTCCGTCACGGCCCGGCGAACGGCTTCCAGCAGCTTGCCGCCTCGGGTGATGAAGGGGCGGCCGGAATCCCGCCAGAAGAACGCGTGTTCAGGGGCGTGGCGTTGAAAGACTTCGCTGACCACGGCCTGTAGGCCTTCCGGAGTCTGGTGGGGGGAATAACGAAAATTGAACCAGGCTTCGGCGGTGCCGGGGATCACGTTGTTGGCACCGGTGCCGGCATTGAAGTTGGAGGTCTGGAAGCTGGTGGGCGGGAAGTCATCATCGCCTTCATCCCACTGGCGGGCGCTCAGCTCGGTCAGCGCGGCGGTCAGCCGTGGAATGGGGTTGTCGGCATTCTGGGGGTAGGCCACATGGCCCTGTATGCCCCTGACGGTCACTTGTCCGCTGAGCGAACCCCGCCGCCCATGGCGGACCACATCACCCACTTGCTCTCGGCTGGAGGGTTCGCCCACCACGCAGTAATCGATCTTGACGCCCCGTTCATTGAGGGTTTGCATGACCCGCTTGGTGCCGTCCTGGGCCGGTCCTTCCTCGTCACTGGTGATGAGAAAGGCCAGGCGCATGCCCGGGTCCGGGTAAAGTGCTAGAAAATCCCGCACGGCCACCAGCATGGCGGCCAGGCCGCCCTTCATGTCCGCAGACCCTCGGCCCCACAGCCAGCCATCGGCCTCCACCGGATCGAAGGGCGGGTGGGTCCAGTTTTCCGCCGGGCCGGTGGGCACCACATCGGTATGGCCGGCAAAGCAGAACAGGGGCCCGCTATCACCCCGCACGGCCCAGAGATTGTCCACCTCGCCATAGCGCAGGTGCTCGCAGTCAAAGCCCAAGGTCTCAAGATACTCGGCGATAATCTGCTGGCAGCCGGCATCTGCCGGTGTAATAGAGACTTGCCGGATCAAGTGCATGGCGAGTTGATTGGGGCTCATGCCCAGGGTGTCAGTCACGCTTGAATCCTTTTACTCATGGCCGGATCGTTTCCAGGGAATCGGTGGGGCGGTCATCCGGGGCCGATTGGGCTTGGGGATCTCACCGAATCGCGCATCACCGGCTTCCCAGTCATCCTGGGCCTGGGCGACTTCCTCGCGGCTGTGACCGACGAAATTCCACCACATGGTGATATTGGCGTCCATGGGTTCACCGCCAATCAGCAGTGCCCGGCCCGGCGCCCCGGTGCTCAGGGAGAGACGGTCCCGGCCCTGGCCCAGATAGGCCAGCTCATTGGCCTGGAAGGTTTCCTCGTCAATATTGAGACTGCCTTCCAGTGGCAGGATGCCGTATTCGAAATCGGTTCGTAGGGCCAGTTCGGTGGTGGCGGCCTCCGACCAGGCCATGTCCAGACCCATGAGGGGAGAGTAGTGCAAGGTGGGGGCCTGCTCGCCCTCGAATTCACCCAGCAGCAGGGTCAGATCCAGGTGGTCCCGGCTCAGGCGGGGCAGATCTGGATAATGGTCAAAGCGGGGTGCCATGTGGCGCTTGTCATGGGGCAAGGCAATCCAGAGCTGAGCGGCGTGCAGCTGCTCTTCCCCGTCGGGAGAGGCCTCGGTATGGCTAATGCCCCAGCCGGCGGTCATCAGATTGACCTGACCGGGACGGATGCGCTGTTCATAACCCAGGCTGTCCCGGTGAATCAGCTCCCCGGCAATCATCCAGGTAAAGGTTTGCAAGCTGGTATGCGGGTGGGGGCCTACCTGCATGCCATCCGAGCCCGGCTCAAAGTGGGCCGGGCCGGCATGGTCCAAAAAGCACCAGGCTCCGATACGCCGCTGCTTGCGGCTGGGCAGGGCGCGGGCCACCGGGATGCCGCCCACATCCGATTCCCGGGCCGCCAGCCGCCGCACGCAGGGGGCAGTATCGCCATTCGGTCCCTTGGGGTCGGCGGCTTCCCGGTTCTCGTCCTGGGTGCTCATGGGCGCTTCTCTCCGCTCAGGCTCGGCTCAGGATGGGCGCAGGGCACCAGACGCATCCAGCACTTCCCGAACCAGGCCTTCAATCTGCTTTTGTTGCTTGTCATTGGACAGGCGGGGGGCATCGGCCTCGAAAGCATCTCCCGCACCGCCCACGGCCACCTGGGTGGGGGCTACCCAGCTGCCCAGTTTGGCCAGGGCATCGCGTAGAATCAGCAGGCAGCGCAGTCCGCCAAGTCTACCTGGTGAGGCGGCGCTGATGCCGATTACCTTGCCCTTGAACAGAGCGGTGCCCGGGGTGCCGTCCTCCTGGGGGCGGGACAGCCAGTCGATCACATTCTTGAGCATGCCGGGAATGGACCCATTGTATTCCGGGCTGCTGATCAATACCGCATCATGCTCGGCCAGGAGAGACTGTAGCTTGCGGACGTTTTCAGGAAATTCCGCCTGTTCCAGATCACCGTCATAGACCGGCAGGGGGTAGTCGGCCAGATCCAGCTCGGTGACCTGAGCACCCTGGTCACGGGCGGCCTGGCTGACAACTCGCTGAAGGCGGCGGTTGACCGAAGCCCGGCGCAGGCTGCCGGCCAGGGTAAGAAGTTTGATGGCTTCGCTCATGAAGACTCCTGTTGTTGTGGCAGGCTGGGTGCTAGGCCTGGAAGCGTTCTTGCCATTCGCTGTCCCTGAAACCGACCGAAATAGTACGATTTCGTTCCAGTATTGGGCGCTTGATGACGGTTGGGTTGGCCAGAAACAGGGCAATCTCTCCATCGTTGAGACCTTTCTGCTCGTCGGGATCTAGCTTTCGCCAACTCGGTCCCCGCCGATTAATCAGGCTATGACTGCCGACGCCGTCGAGCCAGCGCTGTAACTGTTCTGCGGTGAGCCCGTCCTTGCGGATATCATGCCACTGGTATTCGATACCCTTGTCATCCAGCCAGCGGCGGGCCTTGCGGCAGGTATCACAGTTATTGATGCCAAAAAGGGAGATAGTCATTCCGCACTCCGCAGCAGTTCGTTGATGCCCACTTTGGCCCGGGTGGCGGCATCCACCCGCTTGACGATGATGGCAGCATACAGGCTGTGGCTGCCGTCCTTGGCAGGCAGGGTGCCGGGTACCACCACGGAACCGGCCGGGACCCGGCCCCGGATGACTTCTCCGGATGCCCGGTCAAAGATTCGGGTGCTCTGGCCGAGGTACACGCCCATGCTGATCACTGCGCCTTCCTCGACGATCATGCCTTCCACGATTTCCGAGCGGGCGCCGATGAAGCAGTTGTCTTCCACGATGGTGGGGGTGGCCTGCAGGGGTTCCAGCACGCCGCCGATGCCCACGCCACCGGAGAGATGCACATTGTTGCCGATCTGGGCACAGGAGCCCACCGTGGACCAGGTGTCCACCATGGTGCCCGAGCCTACCCAGGCACCGATGTTGATGTAGCTGGGCATGAGCACGGCGTCTTTGGCCACATGGGCACCAGCACGAACGGTGGCCGGGGGTACCACACGCACCCCATCGCGACGGAAATCGTCTTCGCTGTAGTCGGCATGCTTGAGCGGGACCTTGTCGAAGAAGCGGGTATAGCCGCCATCAATGACCCGGTTATCCCGCAGGCGGAAGGAAAGCAGAACGGCCTTTTTCAGCCATTCATTGACGATCCATTCCCCATCTTTCTTTTCCGCCACCCGGGCCTCACCTGAGTCCAACATCCTCAAGGCCTTATCCACCGCCTCAATAACGGCAGGGTCTGCTTTCCCGGGACTGATATCTCCACGGTTCTCGAATGCTTTTTCAATTATCGGCTTTAGTTCACTCATGACTCTTTATCCTGTATTTATTTCGGTCAATCGTTGGCGGGCGAGGATTGAAAAATCCTGCACGAAGAACACGAAGAAAGGCAGAAGGGCACGAAGGTTTTATTGTTTAATAATCGTCATCTTACCAGTCTCTTTATTCCATTTCTTAGAGATAGGTTGTTGAAATTGATTAGAAGGCCGACGCGGAAATGTGAGAGCCTAAGGTAGCTTAGGAGTTGTGCGCTATGAATCGGTAGCAATCTGTCTACCGTTTTCAGTTCCAAGACCAAGCGGCTCTCTACCAGTAAGTCAATACGGTAGCCTGTCTCTAGATCAACACCCTTTTACTCTACATTTACGGCCTGCTGGCGCCGAGCGCTCAGGCCTGCCAGTGTCAGCTCATGAAGCAGGGCGCGTTCATAGGCAGACTCAAGTAACCCCGGTCCTAGCTCGCTGTGCACTTCGATTGCGCAGCCAATAACACGACGCGACAGCTCATCAAACTGATTTGATGGCATCCTTGCCTAACCTCCAATGTTTTTCCTTCGTGACCTTCTGCCTTTCTTCGTGTCCTTCGTGTATGCCTTTCCAATTTTGATCCCGTTCGCATAGCCAATCAATGGATTGATGGCTTTCTGAGATGTAGGTAATTTTTGATCAGTAATCTACATCTCGATTACTGGCTCTGCCCCTCGATAAACTGGCGGATGCGGTGGGCGGCTTGGGTGCATTCTTCCACGGTGGCGACCAGGGAGATGCGGAGGTGGCCTTGGCCGGGGTTGCCCTGGGCGGTGTCGCGGGAGAGGTAGCTGCCCGGCAGGGCGGTGATGTTCTGCTCCCGGAAAAGCCCCTGGGCAAAGGCCTCGTCATCGCCGCCGGGGACACGGACCCAGAGATAGAAACCGCCTTCCGGGCAAGCGCAGGGCAGCACTGGCTCCAGGATGGGTAGCACCGCATCGAATTTGGCCCGGTAGGCGGCCCGGTTGTCCTTCACATGGGCATCATCGTCCCAGGCTGGAATGCTGGCCTTCTGGGCCGGCAGGGGCATGGCGCATCCATGATAGGTGCGGTACAGGCGGAAGGGTTTGATGATCTCGGCATCACCGGCCACGAAGCCGGAACGCAGGCCGGGGACATTGGAGCGCTTGGAAAGGCTGTGCATGACCAGGCAGCGCTTGAAGTCATGACGGCCCATGGACTCGCAGACCTCCAGCAACCCCGGTGGCGGGGTTTCGGTCAGATAGATTTCCGAATAACACTCGTCACTGACAATCACAAAGTCATGTTTGTCGGCCAGGGCAATGGCCTTTTTCAAATAGGCCGGGTTCATGACCTTGCCGGTGGGATTCCCGGGGGTGCAGAGAAAGAGCAGCTGGCAGCGGTCCCAGTCGGCCTCGCTGATTGCATCCAGGTCCGGCAGGTAGTCATTGTCTGCGGTGGTGTTGAGATAGACGGGCTCGGCGCCGGCCAGCAGGGCCGCCCCTTCATAGATCTGGTAGAAGGGGTTGGGCATCATCACCGCCGCGCCGGCCTTGTCTTCCACCACCGCCTGGGTGAGGGCGAACAGACCCTCCCGGGTGCCGGTGAGCGGCAGGATGTGGCGCTCGATGTCCAGGCGATCCTCGGCCAGCTTAAAGCGGCGGGTGAGCCAGCGGGCAATGGCGGCACGCAGCTCGGGAATCCCCGGCGCCATGGGGTAGCTGGCCAGGCCGTCCAGATTGTTTTTCAGGGTTTCGACCACGAAGGCCGGCGGTTCGTGCTTGGGTTCGCCGATGGACAGGGCGATATGGGTCAAGTCTTCGGGCGGGGTGATGCCGCTTTTGAGCTGGGTCAGGCGTTCGAAGGGGTAGGGGTGCAGTTTCTGCAGATCCGGGTTCATGGTTTCCCTTTGTGTGTACTTGGTGTTGCTGGGTTTACTGTGTATTCATGGCTGAGGCATTCAACGTCGGGCTTCGACACCCTGGTCTTCTTCCAGTTGATCCAGTAGCGCCTGAGCCAGTTCGTCCCGGCGGGCATCGCTGTCCAGAGGGCGGTCATCGGTTTCCGTAATGAAGAAGATGTCTTCCGCCTTTTCGCCCACCGTGGCCACCTTGGCGTTCTGTAATCGGATCCGGGCATCCAGCAGGGCACCGGCAATGCGGGTCAGCAGTCCGGGACGGTCACCGGTGGTGATTTCCAGGATGGTGCGCCCATTGCGCTCATCATCAGCGAAGTTGATCCGCGTGGGCGTGGAGAACATGCGGTGCTGGCGGGGCATGCGTCGATGAATATCCCGGGGATCGCCACCCAGGCGACCGGCTTCCTGTTCCATGATCCGGAGAATTTCCTGCTCCCGCTCGGCGGATTCGATTTCCTCTCCATCCGCTTCCATCACCACCCAGGTGTAAAGCGTTCGCTCATCCCGGGTGGAGACGATGCGGGCATCCAGCACGGTGAGCCCCAGCTGTTCCAGGGCGGCGGTACTGCGGGCAAAGGCCATATCGTCCCGAGGTGAACAGACAAACACAGCTGTGCCGCCTCGTTCGGTTTCTCGCCGGACCTGGACCAAGGGCTCGGTTTGTTCTCCGTGTGCCAGCATGGCCCGGGTGTGCCAGTCGATCTCCGAGGGGGAATGGCGCAGGAAGTAATCGCCGGGCAGGGCGGACCAGGTCCGGGTCACCGCCTCGGTATTCACACCAGCTGCATCCAGGCGCTCCATGCTGCTGCGCTTGGTTTCATTGATCAGTTCTTCCCGGGCCACCGGGTTCACCAGCCCCCGGCGCAGGGCCCGGCTGGTGTTCTTGTAGAGTTCGGCAAATAGCGTGGCCTTCCAGGAGTTCCAGAGTTCCGGATTGGTAGCCCGTACATCCGCGGTGGTGAGAATGTAGAGATAATCCAGATGCAGCTGGTCGCCGACCTTCTCGGCAAAATCATGGATCACCCGGGGGTCACTGATGTCTTTTTTCTGGGCAGTCAGGGATAGCAGTAGATGCTGGCGCACCAGCCAGGACACCAGGCGGGTGTCGTAATCACTGAGGCCGTGACGCTTGCAGAAACCCAGGGCATCGCTGGCGCCCAGCTCGGAATGGTCGCCGCCCCGACCCTTGGCAATATCATGGAAGAGCGCGGCGAGATAGGCCAGTTCCGGTTTCGGTAGACCGCGCATGATGCGGCTGCAGTCCGGGAACTCGTGGTCAAAGCGGGCCAGGGCAAAGCGGCGCAGATTGCTCAGCACGAACAGGGTGTGCTCGTCCACGGTATAGGTGTGGAAGAGATCGTACTGCATACGCCCGACGATATGCCCGAATTCGGGGATGTAGCGACCCAGGACACCGTAGCTGTTCATGCGCCGGAACTCGTGGGTAACGCCCTGGGGTTCGCGCAGAATGGCCATGAACAGGGCCTGGTTGCCCGGGTCCCGCCGGAAGCGTTCATTGATCAGGCGGCGATATTGGCGCACCAGGCGGATGGTGCCGGCGCTGACCCCTTCGGCTTCCGGGTGCTGCTGGAGCAGATGAAACAACTCCAGCAGGGCCGAGGGTTCGCGGCGAAAGACCTCCCGGTCCACCACATCCAAATAGCCGTTTTTGAGTTGGAAGCGTTCATTGATGGACTCAATCCGGGGTTCACCCTCCAGCAGGATGGCTTCCTTGAACAGCTGTAGCAGCATTTCATTGAGCCGGTTGAGCTCCATCACTGTGCGGTAATAGCGCTGCATGAACTGCTCCACGCCAAGGCTGTGGTCCTGGTCCTCATAGCCCATGGCCTTGGCCAGGTGCAGTTGGTGGTCAAACAGCAGGCGATCCTCGTGGCGGTCGGCGGTCAGATGCAACATCCAGCGCACCCGCCAGAGGAAACTCTGGCCTGCTACCAGACGGCGATGCTCTTCCCGGCTGAGGAAGCCGTAGTTGGCCAGATCCGCCAGGGTACGGGCCCCGAAATGGCGCTTGGCCACCCAGCCGATCATCTGGATATCCCGCAGCCCACCGGGGCTTTCCTTGATATTGGGTTCCAGCTTGTAGGCGGTGTCGTGGTATTTGGCGTGTCGCTCCCGCTGTTCTTCCAGCTTGCGCTCAAAGAAACTGCGCGAGGTCCATAATTCATCGGAAAAGGCCAGCTTCCGCAGGGCTTCATAGGGTTTGCGGGCACCGGCCAGGCGGCGGGCCTCAATGAGATTGGTGGCGATGGTGATGTCATCGCGGGCCGAGGTGCGGCATTCGTCCAAGGTGCGGACGCTGTGGCCCACATCCGGCCCGATATCCCATATTTCGGTGAAGAAGTGTTCCAGGGCCGTGGCGCGCTTTTCCCGCAGGGGGCCATCCACGAGAACCAGCAGGTCAATATCGGAATAGGGGTGGAGCTCGGAACGACCGTAACCGCCCACCGCCACCAGCACCAGTCCCCGGCTGCGCCCCAGGTGGCGGCGCCAGAGGGCCCGGATCAGGGTGTCCATCATGCGGCTGCGCCCGGCCACCAGGGCCGGCGCCGAGGCGCCCGCCGTGGCCAGTTCCGCCAGTCGGCTGCTACCGTGCTTGTGGGCGGCGCGCAAGTGCTGGGGTGTGGCTTCCCGGCCGGCCAGCAGTTCATTCAGCCAGGTCCCGTCAAAACGGGGGACCGAGGGGCGGCGTCGGGCCGGGGCCTTCGTGGGCGTGCTTGTGACGGGTTTAGCTGGCATCCCTGGCCAGCTTGTCGTCAATCAGATCGGTTTCTTCCTTGCGGGCGGTGAGTACTTCCACGCCATCGGCGGTGACCAGCACGGTGTGTTCCCATTGAGCGGAGAGGGAGTGGTCCTTGGTGACCACCGTCCACTCATCGGGTAGCACACGGGTGTGGCGTTTGCCGGCGTTGATCATGGGTTCGATGGTGAAGGTCATGCCTTCCTGCAGTTCCAGGCCCGTGCCCGGCTTGCCGTAATGAAGCACTTGGGGGTCTTCGTGAAACCCCCGGCCGATGCCGTGGCCGCAGTATTCCCGCACCACGGAGAAGCCGTTGCTCTCGGCGTGGCGCTGGATGGCATGGCCGATATCCCCCAGGCGGGTACCGGGCTTGACCATGCGAATTCCCACCATCATGGCCTCCCGGGCCACCCGGCTCAGCCGATCCGCCTGGATGGAGGGCTTGCCCACGTAGTACATCTTGGAGGTGTCGCCATGGAAGCCGTCCTTGATGACGGTGACATCGATGTTCACCACATCGCCTTTTTTGAGCTTTTTGGGGCCCGGAATGCCGTGGCAGACCACGTGATTCAGCGAGGTGCAGATGGATTTGGGGAAGCCGTGGTAATTCAGCGGCGCCGGCACCGCTTCTTGCACGTTCACAATGTAATCGTGACAGATGGCGTCCAGTTCCTCGGTGGTCACACCGGGGCGGACGTGTTCCTCGATCATCTCATGGACCTCGGCGGCCAGGCGGCCGGCGATGCGCATTTTTTCCTGTTCTTCCGGGGACTTGATGGTGACGGTCATGCTGTTACCTGTTGATTGGGGCTGAAGCCGGGCTTCGCCGAGCCTGCGGCCACGGCGGAAAAAAGCACCTGAACCGGACCGGAAATACGCCGGAGACGGCCGTCTGGCGCCATTTCCGCGTTGTGATTGCATCCCGCCTATGGTATAAAGCGCGCCCTGATTAAGCAAACCACACACACGCCGACACATACGGCTGGGTGCCTCGGTTGCCGCTGACCCTTTCCGAGGGGCCTGCGGGGCCGAGGTTGTCGTATGGGGCGTGTGGAGGCCCAACCCTCAAAAACTGGAGAAAAGGTATGTCCTCTAACGTTTCCATGCGCGAAATGCTGGAAGCCGGTGTCCATTTCGGCCACCAAACCCGCTTCTGGAACCCGAAGATGAAGCCCTTTATTTTCGGGGAGCGCAGCAAGATCCACATCATTAACCTGGAAAAGAGCCTTCCCCTTTACCAGGACGCCCTGAACTACGTGAGCAAAGTGGCCGCCGATGGCGGGCGCGTGCTGTTTGTGGGCACCAAGCGCCCTGCCCGCGAAACCATTGCAAACGAAGCCACCCGGGCCGGCATGCCCTATGTCAGCCACCGCTGGCTGGGCGGCATGCTTACCAACTTCAATACCGTGCGCAATTCCATCAAGCGTCTCAAGGACCTGAAGGAACAGGAGCAGGACGGCACCTTCAACGTGCTGGGCAAGAAGGAAGTGACCATGCTCCACCGGGAGATGGACAAGCTGGAGCGTGGCTTCGGCGGTATCAAGGACATGCCCGGCCTGCCCGATGTGTTGTTTATCATTGATGTGGGTTTTGAAAAGATTGCCGTAAAGGAAGCCCGGAAGCTGGGTATTCCCATCGTCGCCGTGGTGGATACCAATAACTCCCCGGATGACGTGGACTATGTGATCCCGGGTAATGATGACGCCATACGCGCCATTCAGCTTTATACCCGTGGTATCGCCGATGCTGTGATCGACGGCAAGGCTGCCGTGCCGCAGGTGCCGGAAGCCGCCGGCGATGACGAGTTTGTGGAGCTGGACGAAGCCGGCAAGCCCCAGGCGGCTGCAGAAGCGGCGCCGGCCCCGGCCAAGAAGGCCAGCAAGAAGAAGGCGGCCAAAAAGGCGGTCACCAAGGCCGAAGCCCCGGAAAGTAAGTCGGCTGAAAGCAAGCCGGCAGAGGGCAAGGCCGAGGAAGCCAAAGCCGAGGAAGTGAAGTCCGAAGGTGAGGAAACCGGCAGCACCGCCGCCAGCAAGAAGGCCACCAAGAAGGCAGCCAAGAAGGCCACTAAGAAAAAGGCGGCCAAGAAGACCGCCAAGAAAAAGGCCAGCAAGAAAAAGACTGCCAAAAAGACCAGCAGCGCTGCCGAGTAATCCCCAAGGGGATTACTGAGGCAAGTGCGGAAAAGTGAATGAATTGATGGAGAGAAGATAATGGCAATTTCTGCATCTCAGGTTAAGGAGCTGCGGGAGCGGACCGGCGCCGGCATGATGGAATGCAAAAAGGCGCTGACCGAGACCGACGGTGACATGGAAGCGGCCATCGAGCACATGCGCAAGACCGGCATGGCCAAGGCCGACAAGAAGGCGGATCGCGTGGCCGCGGAAGGCCGTATTGTGATCAAGGCCAAGGATGACAACAGTCGCGCCGTGATCCTGGAAGTGAACTGTGAAACCGACTTTGTCGCCGGTGGTGATGACTTCACCCAGTTTGCAGAGCAGGTGGCCGAGAAAATTTTGTCCGAGAACCCGGCCGATGTGTCGGCCCTGGACAGCATCAAGCTGGATAGTGGCGAGACCATTGACGAGGCTCGCCGTGCCATGATCGCCAAGCTCGGCGAGAACATGAGTGTCCGCCGTTTTGAGGTGGTGGATGCCGAAGGTGGCAAGATTGCCCATTATCTGCATGGCATGAAGATTGGCACCGTGGTGGCCATCAAGGGTGGTGACGAGGAATTGGGCCGTGACCTGGCCATGCATGTGGCGGCCAGCACGCCCATGTGCGTGTCCAAGGACGAGGTTCCATCGGAAACCATCGAGCAGGAAAAGTCCATTCTCAAGGCCCAGGCTGAGGATTCCGGCAAGCCGCCGGAGATCATTGAGAAGATGCTCACCGGTCGCCTGAACAAGTGGCTCGGTGAAATCACCTTGCTGGGTCAGCCTTTTGTGAAGGATCCGGACACCAAGGTGGAAAAACTGCTCGAGTCCCGTGGCGCCAGTGTCAGCCGTTTCGTCCGTTTTGAAGTGGGCGAGGGCATTGAAAAGCAGGAAGACAATTTTGTTGAGGAAGTGATGGCCCAGGCCAAGGGGTCCTGATCTTTCCCAATTTCGCTGTCGGCAGGGATGCTGATAGCGATGCTCCCCCAGGGGAGCGTTTGAACCTCTGGTTGGGTCGGAACTGCGCAGATGTGCGGTTGCGGCCTGATCAGAGGTTTGTTGCAAGGGATGTGTAGAATCGGGACCGGGCAGGCCAAGTGGCCGCCGGTATAATCTGACTCCGGCCAGGGGAGACGGGTATGACACAACCCGAATTTCGCTATCGACGCATACTTTTGAAGCTCAGTGGCGAGGCCCTCATGGGCAAGACCGACTACGGGATCGACCCGGAGGTGATCGGTCGTCTGGCGGGTGAAATTCGGGATGTCACCCGGGCCGGGGTGGAAATTGGACTGGTGATCGGGGGCGGCAATATCTTCCGGGGTGCCGGCTTGGCGGATGCCGGTATGGACCGGGTCACCGGTGACCACATGGGCATGTTGGCCACGGTGATGAATGCCCTGGCCATGCAAGACGCCCTGGAACGGCTGGGTGTATTCGCTCGAGTCATGTCCGCCATCCGTATCAATGAGGTCTGCGAAGACTATATCCGCCGTCGGGCGGTCCGTCACCTGGAAAAGGGGCGGGTGGTGATTTTCGCCGCCGGTACCGGCAATCCCTTCTTTACCACCGATTCAGCCGCCAGCTTGCGGGCCATTGAAGTGGGCGCGGATGTGCTGCTCAAGGCCACCAAGGTGGACGGTGTCTATAATGATGATCCAATGAAGAACCCCGAAGCCATCCGCTATGAGCAATTGAGCTATGATCGGGTTATTGCCGACAAGCTGAATGTCATGGATGCTACGGCCATTGTGATGTGCCGGGATAACGGCCTGCCGGTTCGGGTCTTTGATGTGTTTGAGCCGGGTAATTTGATGCGTATTCTGCGTGGCGGTACCGAAATCGGCACGCTGGTGAATAATGGAGAATCGGCATGATTGAAGATCTGAAAAAAGACGCCGCCGAGCGAATGAAAAAGAGTGTGGTATCCCTGCGGGAAGAGTTGTCCCGCATGCGTACCGGGCGGGCCAACACGAGCCTGCTGGAGCCCATTAAAGTACAGTATTACGGCGCGCCCACGCCGCTGAAACAGGTGGCCAATGTGGGTATTGAAGACGCCCGCACCTTGGTGGTTACGCCTTGGGAAAAGGATATGGTACCGGTTATTGAGAAGGCGATCATGAGCGCCAACTTGGGCCTGTCCCCGGTAACCGCTGGCACCGTGATTCGGGTGCCCCTACCGCCGCTTACCGAGGAGCGCCGGCGGGAGATGATCAAGCTGGCCAAGGCGGAAGCGGAGAATGCCCGCGTGGCGGTGCGCAATATCCGTCGGGACATCCTGAGTGACATCAAGGATCTCCTCAAGGAGAAGGACATCACCGAGGATGACGAGCACAAGGCCGCAGACGATATCCAAAAGGTGACCGATAAGTACGTTGGCGAGATTGATGAGGTTGTCGCCAATAAGGAAAAGGAACTTCTCGAAGTCTGAATCGGATCGCGGCGGGAGGCTATTCCCTGGGCAGTCGGCGGTTTAGCGGCTGCCGAGCGGGGGTGGCGTCCCGCCGCGGTTGCATTCTGGCCCCCTGACAGCGCATTGACTCGGCCGATCGATCATGTCGCAGAGTGAAGCGGAAAAACCGTCCAATAGCATCCTGCCCCGTCATGTGGCCATCATCATGGATGGCAATGGGCGCTGGGCCAAGGGACGTGGTCGCCCCCGCCACATGGGGCATCAAGCGGGCGCCCAGGCGGCCGAGGTGGTGATCGAATCGGTGGCGCGTCGCGGTATTCCGGTGTTGTCCCTGTTTGCTTTCAGCAGCGAGAACTGGTCCCGGCCCCAGGGAGAGATCCGACGCCTGATGGACCTGTTTCGTCGGGCCATGAAGCAGGCTGTGCCCAAGCTTCATGAAAACGGGGTTCGTGTCTCTTTCCTGGGGGATCGCAGTCGTTTTCCTGAAGATCTTCAAGTGAAGATGGGTGAGGCCGAGCAATTGACGGCGGCCAATAGCGGCTTGCATCTGAATATTGCGGCCGGTTATGGGGGGCGCTGGGATATTCTCCAGGCGGCTCGCGGAGCGGCACAGGAAGTTGCTGACGGCCGCATTCGGCCGGAGGATATCGATGAGGCCGCCCTGGGACGGAAACTGTCCCTGTCTGGATTGCCGGCACCGGACCTGTTCATTCGTACCGGCGGTGAACGCCGCATCAGTAATTATTTTCTTTGGGATCTGGCCTATACGGAGCTCTATTTCACGGATTGTCTGTGGCCGGATTTCGATGCCGACGCCCTGAATGCCGCGCTGGCTGACTTTTCCGAGCGCGAACGCCGTTTTGGGGGCGTGGGTCGAGAAGGAGCGGAATCCCTTGCTTAAACAACGTGTTATCACCGCTTTGATCGTTGGGCCCTTGGCCTTGGCGGGGGTATTCCTATTGCCTTCTTTCTGGTTCGGCCTGGCGCTGGCCGGGGCCATGGCTATTGCCGCCCAGGAATGGGCCGGTTTGGCCAGCCCCGGACGCAGGGGTGTAATGGCTGCTTTCGTCCCGCTGGTCTTTCTGAGTTGCCTGCTATTTCTCTGGCTTGACCTGGAGCTGGCCTGGGGCGCCTATCCCTTGTGGGCGGTGGTGCCGCTCTGGGTATTGGCGCTGATGTGGCTGGCAAGACCGGAGGCACGCCCGCCGGTGCTGGCCAAACTGGGTTTCGGCCTGTTTGCCCTGAGTGGCGCCTGGCTGGGTCTGTATCTCCTTCAAGGGCAGTCGGCCGGTCCCTGGTTGCTGATTCTGCTGTTCGGCCTGGTCTGGGGGGCGGATGTGGGCGCCTATTTTGCCGGCAAGGCCTTCGGGTGTCACAAACTGGCCCCCCGGGTGAGCCCGGGCAAGACCTGGGAAGGGGTGGCCGGTGGTCTGGCCCTTTCAGGGCTGGTGGCCGTGGTGGCCGTGCCGCTATTGGGTATTGAACAGATGGTTTCCTTTGTCCTGCTTTGTCTGGTCGCTGCCGCCATATCCGTGGCCGGGGACTTGGTGGAGTCCCTGCTCAAGCGTCAGGCCGGCATCAAGGACAGTGGCTGGTTACTGCCCGGCCACGGCGGGGTGCTGGATCGCATGGACAGTTTGCTGGTGGCGGCACCGATTCTGGTGCTGGGATTGTCGCTGATGGGTGAGTTGTCATGAAGTCCGTGGTGGTTCTTGGTGCCACCGGCTCGGTCGGTCGCAGCACCTTGAATGTTCTGGCCCGTCATCCGGATCGTTTCCGTGTGGCGGCGCTGACGGCGAATACCGATCACGAGGGGCTGCTGGCCCAATGCCTGGAGACCCATCCGGAACTGGCCGTGCTGGTGGATTCCGACGGGGCAGCGGCCCTGGAGGCCGGTTTGCGCAAGGCGGGTCTCAAGACCGAAGTACTCACCGGACCACAGGCGCTGGTTTCGGCTGCAGAGCTGGCCGGCGCCGATGTGGTGATGGCGGCCATTGTGGGGGCGGCAGGCCTGCTGCCTACCCTGGCGGCGGTCAAGGCCGGCAAGCGGGTGCTGGTGGCCAACAAGGAGCCCCTGGTGATGTGTGGCGGTCTGTTCATGTCCGCCGTGCGGGCCTCAGGGGCTGAATTGCTACCCATCGACAGCGAGCACAACGCCATCTTTCAATGCCTGCCCGGCGGTTATCGAACCGGCGAGATGCCCCGGGGGATCCGTTCGGTGTTGTTGACAGCCTCCGGCGGGCCATTTCGGGATTGGCCCCTGGCCGATATGGGCTCGGTGACGCCGGCGCAGGCCTGCAAGCATCCCAACTGGAGCATGGGGCGCAAGATTTCGGTAGATTCGGCGACCATGATGAACAAGGGACTGGAGCTAATCGAGGCCTGTCACTTGTTTTCTCTGGAACCTGAGGCCATTCGGGTGGTCCTTCATCCGGAGAGTATTATTCATTCCATGGTGGAGTACGCCGATGGTTCCCTCTTGGCCCAAATGGGACAGCCCGATATGCGCACACCCATAGCCTGTGGTCTGTCCTGGCCGGAGCGTATCGAGGCGGGCGTGGCTTCTCTGGATCCCATTGAAATCGGACGGCTGAATTTCCAGCCGCCGGATCATGAGCGCTTTCCGGCATTGAAATTGGCGGAGTCGGCCATTCGGGTCGGAGAGGGCATGCCGGTGGTGCTCAATGCAGCCAATGAGGTGGCAGTAGCGGATTTTCTCGCCGGTCGGCACGGTTTCATGCGGATCAGCGAGCGGGTGGACGAAGCCCTGAACGCCTTTGACGGGGCCCGCAGCCAGGATCTGGATACTGTTCTGGCTCTGGACACCGAGGTGCGCCATTGGATGGGTGTATCCCCGCGGGAGGGGAGCGCATGAGCATTCTGATCGCCATCGGCGGATTTGTGCTGGCCATTGGGGTATTGGTCACCGTGCACGAGTTCGGTCACTATTTGGCCGCCCGGCTGTGTGGCGTACGAGTGCTGGCCTTTTCCATCGGTTTTGGCAAGCCCCTGATTCGGCGCCGGGCCGGCCGTGATCAAACCCAGTATCAGCTTGGGGCCATTCCCCTGGGTGGTTATGTGAAGATGCTGGATGAGCGGGAAGGGGCGGTTGCCGAGGGCGAGGCCCACCGTTGTTTCAATCGTCAGTCCATTCCCCGGCGGGCCACCATTGTTCTGGCCGGCCCCGCTTTCAATTTCCTGTTTGCGATTCTGGCCTATTGGGCCATATTCGTGGCCGGCATTCCCGGTATCAAGCCCATTATTGGCGAGGTGTCCAGCCAGTCTCCGGCCGCCGAAGCCGGTCTGACGGCGGAGGATGAGATTCTGGCGGTGAACAGTCGCCAGACCCCCACCTGGAGAAGCGCCAATGTAGAGTTGCTGGACGGAATATTAAATGACCGTCCCATTGATCTGCGGGTCCTGCGGGATGGGCAGGAGTACGAGCTCTCCCTGTCGGTGGATCCGACTGATCGGCGGTCCCTGACGGAACCGGGGCAATTGCTCAGTGGTCTGGGATTGCAGCCCTGGTTTGAATCCCTGCCGCCGGTGATTGATGAATTGTCCGAGGATGGGGCGGCACGGGCGGCAGGCCTGGTTTCCGGGGATCGGGTGGAGGCTGTGGATGGCCAAGCGGTTGAAAACTGGCGTCAGTTTCGCGAGGCTGTTGCGGCTCGACCTGGTGAGTCCATTGATATTCGAGTAAACCGGGACGGGGAAACACGGAATATTAGCCTGACCCCCCGTGCCATTGAGGGGGAAGAGGGCCCGGAAGGTCGGATCGGCGCGGGCCCTAAGGTGCCGCCGGAACTGGTAGAGCGGATGCGCAGTGAAGAACGCTACGGTCCGGTGGCGGCGTTGGGCATGGGGGTAATGAATACCGCCGAGATGTCCCGCCTGACCCTGCGCATGCTTTGGCGAATGGTGAATGGTGAGGTATCGGTCAAGAATCTGAGTGGACCGATCAATATCGCCCATTATGCGGGTATCACCGTGAGCTCAGGACTGGTATCTTTCCTAGGTTTTCTTGCCATCGTCAGCATCAGCCTGGGCATCGTTAACCTGCTCCCCATTCCGGTATTGGATGGGGGGCATCTGGTTTATTTGGGCATTGAAGCCGTGACTCGGCGCCCTGTGCCGGAGCATATGCTGGCTGTTGGTCAGATGATTGGTCTTGTGATGATTGCCGGGCTGATCAGTTTTGCCTTGTACAACGATCTAATGCGAATCTTTTCATAGGCCGCTGAGTTTGCTTGGCGTCCTCCAGACGATAGACGAGGTCTAATTTTGAGAGTCGTAAGCACTCTGTTCCTTGGCTTGTCGCTTGCCGTTTCCTTCGCCCCGGTTTCGGCCCAGGTGGAGCCACCGGAGTCTCTGATTGAAGAATCACCTGACGGCTTTGTTGTGGAGAATATTCGCCTGGAAGGACTCCAGCGGATAGCCGAAAGCACGGTTCTCAGCTATTTGCCCCTGGAGCCTGGAGATCGGGCAGACCAGTCGGCAATCCGTGATGCCATTCGAGAGCTCTATGCCACTGGATTTTTCGATAATGTCATCCTGTCCCGCGATGAGAACACCCTGGTTGTAGGTGTAGAAGAGCGGCCAACCATTGCCCGTCTGGAGATATCCGGTAACCAGCAGATCGAGACCGAGATGCTTCGCCAGGCCATGCGGGAACAGGGGGTTGCTGAAGGCCGGGTACTCAATGAGCAGGTGGTGGAGCTGCTGGAACAGGAGTTGTATCAGACCTATTACGCCCAGGGGCGATATGGTGTCGAGATTTCCCCCAGTGTCAGGGAGCTTGATGCCAATCAGGTGGCGTTGAATATTGAAATCAAGGAAGGCCGGGTTGCACGTATTCGGCAGATCAATCTGGTGGGGAATGAGGCCTTTGATGATTCTCGATTGAAGGGCCAGATGGAATTGCGCCCGGCTGGCTGGAGAACCTTGATGTCGTCCCGGGACCAGTATTCCCGAGAGAAGATGACGGGTGATCTGGAAGCCTTGCGCTCCTATTATATGGATAGAGGCTATGCTGATTTCGGCATTGATTCGGTTCAGGTCTCCATTAGTCCGGATCGCCGGGATATGTACCTTTCCATTCATGTAGATGAAGGTGAGGTCTACACCGTCAGTGATGTGGAGCTGATTGGCGAATTTCCGGTTCCAGCGGAGCAGTTGGAAGCCTTTGTTCAAGTTCAGGCGGGTGAAACCTACTCCCTGGCCAAGGCCAATCGGAGTGCTGAGTTCATTGAACAGCGCTTGGGCGCCTCAGGCTATGCTCATGCCGAAGTCCGGCCCATGCCAGAGTTGGATCGGGAGAACCAGGAAGTAGCCCTGACTTTCGTTGTTGATCCCGGTCAGCGGATATATGTTCGTGAAATCCGTTTCTCTGGCAGTGATACCACCGATGACCAGGTTTATCGTCGAGAAATGCGCCAGTTTGAAGGTGCGCCACTTGCCAATGTGGATTTGGACCGCTCGCGTGTTCGCATGCAGCGACTACCTTTTGTGCAGCAGGTGAATATTGAAGAAGTACCGGTAGAAGGGTCCCCCGACACTGTGGACCTGGATGTGAATGTTGAGGAACGGAATTTTGGTCAGTTCCAGGTTGGTGTGGGCTATGGTGGGTTCACCGGGCTGTCCGCCAATGTTTCCGTTCAGAACAATAACCTCTTTGGTCTGGGTCACCAGGGGCAAGTACAAGTTCAGTCCAATCAGTTGGGTGAGTTCGTGGAACTCAATCATACTGATCCCTATGCCACCCGGAATGGGGTCTCAAGAACCATCGGTGGCTTCTACAATAGTCAGTCACTGTTTGCGGTTGGCCAGTCCCCGGTTTCCACTAAGAGTGCTGGTATGAATCTGCGCTTTGGCTTCCCCATTTCGGAATATGATTCGATTCGGGTGGGTGGCAGTGTTCGTCGCAGTGAGTTTATTCAGCAGAGCGGCACCTCGGATGAATATCGCAACTTCATCGTTAATCACGGTGAACAGTTTACCCGCGGACAATTCGCCGGTTCCAGGATGGATTCAGCAGAGCTGAATCTGGCCTGGGTCCGGGATACGCGGAACCGTGCTATCTTCCCTGACCGGGGTACTCGTCGGCTCGTGGGCCTGGATGTGTCGGTTCCTGGGTTGGACTTGGATTACTGGGTTGGTCGTGTGAACCAGACATCCTTCCTGCCCTTGGGTAATGAGTGGATACTGAAGATGGATGGTGAAGTTAGCTATGGTGAGCCCTATGGGAATGATACCCAAGAGCTCCCCCCCTTCCGCCGTTTCTTCAGTGGCGGCACCACATCCGTCCGTGGCTATGAAAACGCTCGATTGGGCCCGCTGGACTCTAACAATAGGCCCTATGGGGGTTCGGCCAAGGCAAACCTACAGACAGAATTGATTTTGCCCAACTTCTTTGCTGACGATGGTGGTGGGCAGGCCGCCCAATATAGGTTCTTTGTCTTTGCCGATACGGGGTATGTCTGGGACGACATCGATGATGTCAGCACGGATGAATTGCGTTCGTCGGTGGGTGTTGGCGCCAACTGGCTGACACCCATGGGTCTGCTTCGTTTCAGTTTGGCCAGGCCGATTAATGTTCGTGATGAAGATCGGGAGCGGGGTATTGTTGATCGCTTCCAAATTGATCTGGGTGGCAGTTTTTAAGTCAAATGGAGATGCCCGAATGCTGCCTAAGGGGCCGCGAGGGGGTACAATGGCGGGATAGGTGTCCTCGCCGTGAATGAATGCATACATGCTTCGGGAGAGTTGCCAATGAGACAGTTTCTAGCAGTCACGATTTTTAGCCTGACTTTTACCTTGTTCGCCAATGCGGCCATGGCTGAAATGAGTGTGGGCTTTGTTGATGTGAACCGGGTGATGGAACAAAGCCCGCAAGCGCAGAATGTATCCGAACAGCTGCAGCGTGAGTTTGAGCCTGCCCAGTCCGAGATGCGGGAGCGTCAGCAGCGCATGCAAAACATCCAGAATCGCCTGGAGCGGGATTCTGATGTCATGAGCTCGGATGAGCGGCGTGAACTGGAAGGCGAATTCCGTGATCTTCAGCGAAGTCTGCAACGAATGCAGAGTGATTTGGCCGAGGATTTCAATGCTCGCCGTAATGAGGCGCTGAGCAATCTTCAGCGGTTGATTATGACGGAAGTTCAGGAGTATGCCCGGGCCAACGATCTGGACCTGGTGGTGGGTGAAGGCGTTTTTTACGCATCCAGCTCGGTGGATATCACTGACACCATCCTCGAACGCCTTAGACAGCGCCACGAAGACAACAGCTGATTTCGGGGTCCGCAGTGACACTCGGTGAATTGGCTGACGCCCTGGGCCTTAGGCTGGAAGGTGACGGCGCAAAGGAAATAAGGCGGGTTGCCACCATTCAATCCGCCGGGCCGGGTGAGCTTTGCTTTCTGGCCAATGAGCGGTATCGCGCCCATCTTTCAGCTAGCCGGGCCGGGGCGGTGATTCTGGACGAGGGTTCTCTGTCAGCCTGTCCGGTGGATGCTCTTGTCAGCGATAACCCCTATGCCGACTATGCCCGGGCGGCGGCCCTGTTGCACCCCCCCCGCCGTCCTGAGGCCGGTGTTCATCCCAGTGCCAATATTCATCCCGATGTTACGGTCCCGCCCACCGCCCATGTGGCGGCAGGCGCCGTGATTGAAGAAGGGGTCATCCTTGGCGAGTCGGTGGTGGTGGGCGCAGGCGTGTATTTGGGGCACTTTTGCCAGCTCGGAGGGGGGTCTGTTCTGGCGCCTCGGGTGGTGATCGGGGCCCATTGCCGGGTAGGGAGGAACTGTGTCTTGCACCCGGGGGTGGTCATCGGAGCGGACGGGTTTGGCTTTGCGCCGGATAAGCAGGGTTGGGTCAAGGTGCCCCAGCTGGGCGGCGTGCAAATCGGTGACCGGGTGGAAATCGGGGCTAATACTACCGTGGACCGGGGAGCCATCGAGGACACGATCATTGAAGATGATGTGAAACTGGATAATCAGGTTCAGGTCGCACACAATGTTCAGATTGGTGCCCGAACCGCCATCGCCGGATGCACCGCCATAGCGGGTAGCAGCCGTATCGGAAAGGGCTGCATGATCGCCGGCGGGGTCGGCATTGCCGGGCATTTGAGTATCGTGGATGGCGCCGTGGTGACGGCCATGACACTGGTTAGCCGCTCCATCACCGAGCCGGGCGTCTATTCCGGTAGTTTGCCCATGGATGATTCTGCTGCCTGGCGGAAGAACAGCGCCCGATTTCGAAAACTGGACGATCTGGCCCGCCGGGTGACTGCCCTGGAGCGGTCGGAAAAGCAAAAGGGAGAATAAAAACCGTGAGTTCCCCAATTACAATGGATGTTCATCGCATCCAAGAATGGCTACCCCATCGCTACCCCTTTCTCTTGGTGGATCGGGTGGAGGAATGCCAACCCGGCGAGTTCATTCGTGCGCTGAAGAATGTCAGCGTCAATGAGCCCTTCTTTCCGGGACATTTCCCTCAGCGGGCCGTGATGCCCGGTGTTCTGATTCTTGAAGCCATGGCCCAGGCCTCCGGCCTGCTGGCTTTCGAGACCCAGGACAATCCCCCCGACGACAATATGTTGTTTTACTTTGTGGGCATCGACAAGGCTCGTTTCAAGCGGGTGGTTGAGCCGGGCGATCAACTGATGCTGCATTCCACCATCATCCGCAACAGCCGAGGGATGTGGAAGTTTGATTGCAAGGCGGAAGTAGACGGCCAGGTCGCCGCGGCGGCAGAGGTCATGTGTGCGGCGCGGGAGATTGAGTAATGATTGATCCGCGGGCAGTGGTTGATCCGGGAGCCGAGATTGGCGAAGGCGTGGAGATCGGCCCTTTCTCCATTATCGGAAAGGATGTACGTATTGCATCCGGCACCGTGGTGGGGCCCCATGTTGTGATCAAAGGCCCGACCACGATTGGTCATGATAATCATTTTTTCCAGTTTTGCTCCATCGGTGAGGTTCCGCAAGACAAGGGGTTCAACAACGAGCCCACTCGCCTGGAGATTGGAAACGGTAATACCTTCCGCGAGTGCTGCACCATTAACCGGGCCACGGTCAAGGATGATTGGGTCACGGCCATTGGTGACGACAATTGGATCATGGCCTATGTGCACATTGCCCATGACTGCAAGGTTGGCAGCCATACCATCATGGCCAATGCCGCCACTCTGGCCGGGCATGTGCATATCGGGGACTACGCCGTCCTGGGGGGATTCAGCAAGATTCATCAATTCTGTCGCGTGGGCGAGCATGCCTTCTGTGCCATGGATGCGGGGGTGACCCGGGATGTGCCGCCTTATGTGACTGTTTCCGGGATGCCGGCCGATCCCCACGGCCTGAATGCCGTGGGACTACGGCGCCGAGGCTTTGGCCGCGAGCAACTTCAGTCCATTCGTCATGCCTACCGGGTGCTCTACCGTTCCGGTTTGCGTCTGGAGGAGGCCTTGCAGGAGCTGGAGGAAGAGGCTCGAAAATCCCCGGAAGTGGATGCCATGGTGCGTTTCATTCGGGATACCAACCGCAGTATTGTGCGTTGAGGCGGAAGGTGGATTCTGCCGGGAGCTTGGCATGACATTGAGAGTGGCCCTGATTGCCGGGGAAGCTTCAGGGGATCAATTGGGTGCAGACCTCATGCGGGCCATCAAGGCTCAGCACCCGGATGTGAGCTTCGAAGCGGTGGCCGGTCCCAAGATGCGAGCCGAGGGTTGTCGGGAAATCGGTCATATTGATGAACTGTCCGTGATGGGCATCAGTGAAGTGGTCAAGCATTTGCCCCGACTACTGCGTCTGCGACGCGACCTGGTTCAGTATCTGATTGAAGACGAGCCGGATGTGGTTATCGGCATTGATGCCCCGGATTTCAACCTGGGTCTTGAGAAACGTGTTCGCAAAGCCGGAATCCCCACTGTGCATTATGTGAGCCCCACCGTCTGGGCCTGGCGGGCAGGGCGGGTGAATACTGTGGCGGAGGCGGCGGATCTGTTGCTGTGCCTGTTTCCCTTCGAGCCGGATTGTTACCGGGGCACCGGGCTGAAGGCCCTGTTTGCTGGTAACCCCTTGGCTGCCGATATTGAGGGCCCCATGGATCAAGCTGTGGCCCGCAAGACCTTGTCACTGCCGGTGGACGGGGAAGTGGTGGCGATGTTGCCGGGGAGCCGTTCGGGTGAAGTCAGCCGCCTGGGGCCCTTGTTCCTGAAAACCGCTCGTGCGCTCAGGGCCAAGCGCCCGGACTTGAGCTTTGTGGTACCCATGGCCGGGGAGAAAGCGGAAGCGGCCTTTGCGTCCCTGCCGGAATGGCGGCGGATGGACTTCCCCGTACACATGGTCCGCGGGAAGGCCCGGGAATCCATGGCCGCAGCGGATGTGGTTCTGGCCGCCTCCGGTACCGCGACCATGGAGGCCATGCTCCTGGAGCGGCCCACTGTGGTGTCCTATCAAGTCAGCCCCCTGACCCATGCCCTGGTGCGGGGCCTTAAATTGATCAAGACCCCATGGGTGGCCATGCCTAATGTGCTGGCCGGGCAGGCCATGTTCCCTGAGCATCTTCAGTCCGAGGCTACCCCCGCCAAGCTGGCCGGGAGCGTGGATGCCTTGCTGGCCGATCCGGGCCGCCGGACTGTCATGAGCCAGCAATGCCGGGATCTGGCCGACAGCCTGAGAGCTGCGGGGCCGGCTACCGCTGCCCGTGCCATTCTGGAACTTGCTGCTACCCGGCACTCCGCTCAAACCCCCGCCTCATGAGCGCGAGTCAGGCGCAGTTGGGGCTGGACTGGATGGACGGATGCCGTGTCTGCGGCGTTGACGAGGTGGGTCGAGGTCCACTGGCCGGGCCGGTGGTGGCGGCGGCGGTGATCCTGGACCCGGGTCGGCCCATTACCGGGCTGGCCGATTCCAAGAAGCTCACCCCCCGACGGCGGGATAGCCTGGACGCACTTATTCGGGAGCGGGCCATGGCCTATGCCATCGCCAGCATTCCCGCTGAAGGGATCGATGAACTCAATATCCTGCAGGCCTCTCTCCAGGCCATGTCGGATGCCGTGGCCGCGCTGGAACCGGCTGCCCAGGCCGCGCGGGTGGATGGCGACCGCCTGCCCAGGCTTTCCATTCCGGGAGAAGCCGTGGTGGGCGGGGATGCCCGGGTGCCCGAGATTGCTGCGGCCTCGATAATTGCCAAAGTGGCGCGGGACCGCTGGATGGAAGCGGCCCACAAGCGCTATCCTGAATACGGTTTCGCGGGACACAAGGGCTATCCCACCAAGGCCCATATGGCGGCCCTGGCCATCCATGGCCCCTGTGACATCCACCGCCGCAGTTTTGCCCCTGTTCGCCGTTTTTACGATGAGGTAAGCGGATGACGCCGGATTTCGTCCATCTTCGTGTTCATACCGAGTATTCCCTGGTGGACAGTGTCGTCCGGGTGGGAGAACTGGTGGATACGGTGGCCGAATCGGGTATGCCGGCGGTGGCCATGACCGATGAGGTCAATCTCTTCGCCCTGGTGAAATTTTATACCGCTTGTGAAGCCAAGGGCGTAAAACCCATCATTGGGGCGGATCTCTGGATTGACGAGCCGGACGATCGCGATCAGCCCAGCCGCATTACCCTGCTTTGCCGCACCAACAAGGGTTATCGCAATCTCACCGAAATTATTACCCGCGCCTATACCGAAGGACAGCACCGTGGGCGCCCTCTGGTTCATCGTGACTGGTTGGACCAGAAAAGCTGTGAAGGACTGATTGCACTGTCGGGGGGGCGTGACGGGGATGTGGGCCGGGCGCTATTGTCCGGGCGAACTCCCCAGGCCATGGAAGCGCTTTCCTTCTGGCAGGCTAGATTCCCCGAATCCTATTACCTGGAGCTGATTCGCACCGGCCGAGAAGGGGAAGAGGACCTCCTGCATGCCTCGGTGGAGCTGGCGGCCAATAGCGGCACCCCCGTGGTGGCCACCAACGATGTGCGTTTTCTGACCGAAGATGATTTCATGGCCCATGAGACCCGGGTCTGCATTCAGGAAAGCCGGACGCTGGATGATCCTCGCCGGCCCCGGCGCTACGCTCCCACCCAGTACCTGAGAACCCCCGCCGAGATGGTGGAGCTGTTCTCGGATATCCCCGAAGCCCTGGAGAACACGGTGGAGATTGCCCGCCGTTGTACGGTGGAGATCGAGCTGGGGGTGAACTATCTGCCGGATTTCCCGATTCCGGACGGCTATAGCGCTGAAAGCTACCTGCGGGACGAATCTCTCAAGGGCCTGGAAGAGCGGATCAAGGCCATATTCCCCCCGGGAACCCCGGAGCTTGAAAGCAAGATCAAGCCCTATTACGAGCGCCTGGACAGCGAGCTCGAAGTTATCAATTCCATGGGCTTTCCCGGCTACTTCCTGGTGGTGGCGGACTTCATCCAATGGGCCAAGGACAATGGGGTTCCGGTGGGACCGGGGCGGGGTTCCGGTGCGGGTTCCCTGGTGGCCTATGCACTCAAGATCACTGATCTTGATCCGCTGGAATTCGATCTTCTGTTCGAGCGCTTCCTCAACCCGGAACGGGTATCCATGCCTGACTTCGATGTGGATTTCTGCATGGAAGGGCGGGACCGGGTTATCGAATATGTGGCCGATAAGTATGGCCGCGAGAAGGTCTCCCAGATCATTACCTACGGCAGCATGGCGGCTCGCGCCGTGGTGCGGGATGTGGGCCGGGTCTTTGGCCACGGCTATAGCTATGTGGACCGGATTGCCAAGCTGATTCCCTTTGAAGTGGGCATGACCCTTGAGCGGGCGCTGGAAGAAGACGATGAGCTGCGTCAGAACTATGACGAAGACGAGGAAGTCCGCACCCTGATTGATCGGGCCCTGTCACTGGAGGGGCTGGCCCGCAATGCCGGGAAGCACGCCGGGGGGGTGGTGATCTCTCCGTCGGTACTGACCGACTTTACACCGCTGTATGTGGAACCTGGTGGCGGCAATCCGGTGACCCAGCTGGACAAGGATGATGTGGAAGCTGCCGGCCTGGTGAAGTTCGATTTCCTGGGACTGCGCACTCTGACCATTATCGACCGGGCCGTGAAGATTGCCGATGGGCAGCGCCAGCGGGAGGGGCTGGAACCCCTGGATATTGCCCGCCTGGACATGAATGACCGGCCCACCTTCGAGCTGCTCAAGGGTTGCAACACCACGGCGGTCTTTCAGCTGGAAAGCCGTGGCATGAAGGATTTGATCCGCCGTCTGCAGCCGGACACTTTCGAGGACATTATTGCCCTGGTAGCGCTGTTCCGGCCGGGCCCCCTGCAGTCGGGTATGGTGGATGATTTCATCAACCGCAAACATGGTCGGGCCGATGTGAACTATCCCCATCCGGACCTGGAGCCGGTGCTGGAGCCCACTTACGGGGTGATCCTGTATCAGGAGCAGGTGATGCAGATCGCCCAGGTCCTGTCGGGCTACACCCTGGGTGGTGCCGATATCCTGCGTCGGGCCATGGGCAAGAAGAAAATGGAGGAGATGGCCCGCCAGCGGAAGGTGTTCCAGGAAGGGGCGGCCGAGCGCGGGGTGGATGCCAAGACCGCCGAGTATATCTTCGACCTGATTGAAAAGTTTGCCGGTTACGGCTTCAATAAGTCCCACTCCGCTGCCTACGCCCTGCTGTCCTACCAGACAGCCTGGCTCAAGGCCCATTATCCGGCCGCCTTCATGGCCGCCACCCTGTCGGCGGATATGGACCACACCGACAAGATTGTGGTCCTGATCGAGGATTGCCGCAATGCCGGTCTGACCATCCATCCACCGGATGTGAACCACTCGGATCATCCCTTTACCGTGAATGAAGAAGGGCAAATCCGCTATGGTTTGGGGGCCATCAAGGGAGTAGGGCGCTCGGCCATCGATGTGATTTTGGAAGAGCGCCGTCAGGGTGGAGCCTATCAGAACCTGGAAGATCTCTGCCGTCGGGTGGACCTGCAGAAGGTGAACCGCCGGGTGCTGGAAGCGCTGATCCGGGCCGGGGCCCTGGATACCCTGGGTCCGAACCGGGCCAGTCTGACCGGTGCCTTGCCGGAATGCCTGCAGCGAGCCGACCAGGCCCGGCGGGCACGGGAGGCGGGCCAGAACGACATGTTTGGTCTGGCGGCCGGCCCGGATGTGAGCGAAGCCAGCGAGTATCCGCCTGTTCCCGAACTGCCTGAATGGGAGGAGCTGGATCGCCTGGCGGCCGAGAAGGAGACCCTGGGCCTTTACCTGACCGGACATCCAATTCGCCAGTTCGAGGAAGAGCTGGAAAAAATGGTCACCGCCCGTATCGGGACCCTGATCGCTGCCGAGCCGGATACTGAAGGCGGGGGTTATGGGCGCCGCAAGCAACGTTTTGTGACCGTCGCCGGCCTGGCGGTGGAAATGAAAAAACGAGGCGGGCGCATGTCCCTGGTGCTGGATGATCGTACCGGCCGGATTGAAGCCACCCTGTTCGAGGATACCTTCAATCGCTTCCGCCACTTGCTCTCCAAGGATGCCTTGCTGGTTATTCAGGGGCGGGTGGGCTTTGATGAGTTCATCAATGGCTGGCGCATCAACGTCAAGGAAGTCATCGATATGGATGAGGCCCGGGAAGCGGCGTTACGGGGCCTGGTTCTGCGTTGGCAGCCCGATACCGTGGATCGGGAATTTGTGGGACGGCTCAAGCGAACCCTGGAGCCACACCGGGAAGGCAGTTGCCGCATTACCGTTCATTACATCAACGGCATGGCGGAAGCCAAGATTCCTCTGGGCGAGGAGTGGCAGGTGCGGCCCACCACCACCCTGCTACAGCAGCTGGAGAAACTCCTGGGGGAGGGGCATATTCGTCGGGTCTATCGCCGCCCCAGCACGGAAGTGGAAACCGGATAGAAGCCTGGACAGCCCCGCCCGGCCTTGAGTTAGCCACCAAGGCCGGGTGGGTTGCTGAGATGGTTCGCGGTCCCGGCTAGAAGGTAAAGCTGGGGGCCGCAATCATGGATTCCGAGTCCTCGATGATCCGGGGGTCGTCACCGTTGAATCGCCAGATTTGCAGGGTCCCTTCGCCTGTGTCGGGGGATTGCTCCCGATGGGCCAGGGTTTCCCCATTCCGCGAAATAGCGACAATGGGCAGGCCGGCCACTACCGTCCGTTCGTGAATCTGGGTGGCCTGCTCCGGGTTGTTGAGCTCGACCGTGTAGCTGCGCCGAGCAACGTTCGCGCCATCATCGATTTCGCTGTAGGTCTGGATAAACATCCGCTGGCCGTTGCGGCTCATGTCCCAGCTCGAAAGGTAGGGGACGATCTCCTCTTCGATATTCAGTCCCACCTGCTGTGTTGCGCCGCTCTCCACATCGGTAATGAAAATACCAGTGGTGTCTCCGTCGTGGCTCCTGCCCGTGAAAGCCACGCGTTGACCGTCACCGCTCAACTGTATCCAGCAACGGTTGGCCGCATCCACGGTGGGTAGTAGCTCGCTGACCACATTCTCATCCAGGGGAATCTCGGTCATGGCGCCGCCACCTACCGGCATGTGGTACAAAGATTCTCCCACCGCAGCCACGACTCGGGCGCCGCCATCATCAATACGCGGGCAGACAATATCGCTCAGGTCTTCGGCAATAACCTGGGCATTGTCCTGTCCCGGATGCCAGATGGCGATGTTCTGATGAATGGGATCGCCCACTTCATCTCCCTCACCAATCTCGTAGCGATGTTCGGCAAAGGCCACGGTGCTGCCATCGGCATTGATGGAAGGGGAGAGTGCATCCCGCAGGAAGCCGCCTGTGGCGTCTTCTCGGGGGAGGGTTTCAATTGAATCTCCATCGAGGGCGTGGGCGTGCAGTTGACCCAGTTGGCTTCGGTCTCCCTCAAAGCGATGAGATTGCACATAGATCAGCGTCGCACCATTGCCGCTCAGCTCGGTGTTCATGCGGGAGACGTGGTGATCCGGGTCATCATCGGAAAGTTGTAGGATGAATTCGCTGGTCTCCAGGTCCCAGACACGTAGTTCGCGCCCGCCGATAATGATGTTGACGTCACTCCAGGCAATGAGACCGCTGTAGCCGCTGGTATCTGCTTGGGGGCCCGTCTCATTCATGTCAGCGCTGCTGTCGCTGGAATCCAGGCAGGCGGAGAGAGTGAAGGCCGCGAGGGCCGCCAGGCTGAGAAACAATCGTTGCTTGCAAGACATGAAAGTGGACTCCTGAATGTTGGGTTGCTTAGTCGAGGGCAATTGTCCACTGCCGCGCCTGGCGGGGTTACCCCCCGAACGTGGTACCACACGGGGTGATCCATTTGTCGGGCCCGGGGAGTGGTTCAAACAGCAAGAAATGATCCGGATGGCTGGCCGAGGCCGTAGCGTTTCCGGGCAAATGACCGTACAATTAGGAGCTTACCGCTCAGCCTGGAAGGATAGTGATGAATCTCAATTTTCTCGAATTCGAACAGCCCATCGCCGAGCTGGAAGCGAAAATCGAGGAGCTGCGTTATGTGGGTGATGACTCAGCCATTAATATCAATGAGGAAATCGCCCGCCTGAGGAACAAGTCCCGCTCGCTGACCGAGTCCATTTATTCTTCCCTGAGCGCCTGGCAGGTGGCTCAGGTGGCCCGCCATCCCCAGCGGCCCTACACGGTGGATTACCTGGAACGGGTGTTCACCGATTTCGAGGAATTCCATGGTGATCGGGCCTATGCGGATGATCCGGCCATCGTGGGCGGGATGGCCCGCCTGGAAGGGCATCCGGTGATGGTCATCGGTCATCAGAAGGGGCGGGATACCAAGGAAAAGGTCTATCGCAACTTCGGTATGCCGCGGCCCGAGGGTTATCGCAAGGCACTGCGCCTGATGAAAATGGCCGAGCGTTTCCAGGTGCCGGTGGTGACCTTGATTGACACCCCGGGCGCCTATCCCGGTATTGGGGCAGAAGAGCGGGGCCAGAGTGAGGCCATTGCCCGCAATCTGTTCGAAATGTCGCGGCTACGTACCCCGATCATCTGCACCGTGATTGGTGAGGGTGGTTCCGGTGGTGCCCTGGGTATTGGCGTGGGTGATCGGGTGACCATGCTGCAGCACAGCATCTATTCGGTGATTTCACCGGAAGGCTGTGCCTCCATTCTCTGGCGCAGTGCGGAGAAGGCCTCTGATGCCGCCGCCGCCATGGGGATTACCGCCGAGCGGATTCGGGAATTGGAGTTGATTGACAATATCCTGGAAGAACCATTGGGCGGTGCCCACAGGGACTGGGATGCCATGGGCGAGACCCTGAAGCAATCCTTGTCCGGCGCCCGCCAGAAGCTGGATCAGATTCCCATGGATGAACTGCTGGAGCGACGCTACAAGAAGCTGATGGGCTTCGGTCGTTTCAAGGAGTAAGTTCTCGGCTTATTCAATGATTGAGGCCGGCGGCATCCGCCCCGCCGGCCTCAATGGGCGGGGGGATCGCGATGTGGTGTGAATCCGATCAGATCATCGCCCGCGTACTGGCTTTTCTCCAGGAAAAGAGTCCTTTCCGGCGCGCCTTTCTGGCCCTCTCAGGGGGCCGGGATTCCACGGTTCTGCTGCACCTGCTGGCCACCTACGGCGACGAATTCCCACTGACTGCCCTTCATGTTGATCACGCCCTGCATCCCCGCTCGGCGGATTGGGTCGAGCACTGCCGTGTGTTGTGTGACCACCTTGGCGTGGCTTTCGAATCACGTCGTGTCCAAGTCAATCACGGTGCCGGGGAGAGCCTGGAGGCGGCGGCCCGCTCCGCCCGCTATGCTGTACTGGCCGACTTCCTGGGGCCGGATGATGTGTTGATGACGGCTCATCACGCGGATGATCAGCTGGAGACCCTTTTGTATCGCCTGGTCCGGGGCACCGGTGGCCGCGGCCTGGCCGGGATTCGGGCTGAGCGTTCACTGGGCCCTGGCCGCCTCTTGCGACCCATGCTGGCGGTGGAGGGGGAAGCGCTGGCCCATTATGCCGAGCGGCATCATCTGAGCTGGTTGGAAGATCCCAGCAATGAACAAGCCCGTTTTGATCGTAACTATCTGCGCCACCAGATTCTGCCGCGCTTGAAAAAGCGCTGGCCCGCAGCGGCGGCCCTGGCCGCGGGTACAGCAAGGCACTTGGCCGAGGAAGCCGAGTTGCTGGAGAGCTTGGCCGGGGAAGACCGGCGGACAGCCGCCTCGGGCGGAGGGCTCTCGGTAGCGGCATTACACGGGATGAGAGCGGCCCGACGGCACAATCTGCTGCGTTACTGGATTCGTGATCAGGCCGGTGAGTTTCCTTCCAGCGCGGGCCTGGCGAGATTGGACCGTGAAGTGCTCCAGGCGCGGGTGGATGCCCAGCCGGAACTGTTGTTGGCCGGTCTGCGGCTGCGTCGCCATGGCGGGCGGATATATTGTGTGCCGGAAGCACCCGCATCCCGATCCGTGCCGGCCCAGAAGGACGATCGGGAATGGAAGGATTTGTCCGCCCCGCTGGCATTGCCGGGCAATGGCGAATTGCTGCTTGAGTCCACGGCCTCGGGGGGGCTGGATGTGAGCAAGTTCCGTGGCCCGCCCACGGTTTGTTATCGCCAGGGTGGTGAGCAATATCACGATGGTCGCCATCATCGACGACTGAAGGAATGGATGCGGCTTGCGGAAATTCCGCCAGAGCAGCGAGATTGGCTGCCCATTCTTCGGGATGGGGAAAGAATTGTCGCCGCCGGTGAAAACCTCCTGGACCCCTCTTATGCCGCCGAAAACGGGCTTTTCGGGTACCGGATCGTGTGGCGCAAAGCCCCGGCTTGAGCGCCTTTCGCATTGAGGAAAGGGGGGTGTTCTGGTAAGTTTGCGTCCCGATTCTGGCCCGTCTTGCAAGCACGCGACGAGGCCGCTTGTCTCGCCTTGTCGGCCACCCTGGATTGGGGGTTCGGCAAACGGGTATCTCCAGAAATTCGGGACCCCCTCATGACCCATTTTATTTTCGTAACCGGCGGTGTTGTTTCTTCCCTGGGCAAGGGAATCTCGGCCGCCTCCCTTGGTGCCATCCTCGAATCCCGGGGACTCAACGTGACCATGGTCAAGCTGGATCCCTATATCAATGTGGATCCCGGTACCATGAGCCCCTTCCAGCATGGTGAAGTTTTTGTTACCGAAGACGGTGCCGAAACCGATCTGGACCTGGGCCATTACGAGCGCTTTATTCGTACCACCACCAGCCAGAAAAGCAATTTTACCACCGGCCGTATTTACGAAAGCGTGATACGCAAGGAGCGCCGGGGGGATTATCTCGGGGGGACCGTGCAGGTGATTCCCCATATCACCGATGAGATCAAGCGCTCGGTACTGGAAGCGGCCGGTGATGCGGACATTTGTCTGGTGGAGATCGGCGGCACGGTGGGGGATATCGAATCCCTGCCTTTCCTGGAAGCCATCCGACAGCTCAGTGTTGAACTGGGCAAGCAGCGCACCCTGTATATGCATCTGACATTGGTCCCATATATCGCCACCTCCGGCGAAATCAAGACCAAGCCCACCCAGCATTCGGTCAAGGAACTGCGCTCCATCGGTATCCAGCCGGATATCCTGTTGTGTCGGGCCGAGAATGCACTGCCGGAGGACGCGCGCCGCAAGATCGCCCTGTTCACCAATGTGGAAGAAAGGGCGGTGATCTCCGCGGCCGATGCAGCGGATATCTATGAGATTCCCATGCATCTGCGGGACCAGGGTCTGGATCAGCTAGTGGTGGAGAAGTTCGGTATCGAGGCTCCCAAGGCCGATCTGCATGAATGGGAAACCGTGATCAAGGCTTTACGCGCCCCCGAGGCGGAAGTGAACATCGCCATGGTGGGCAAGTATGTGGAATTGGCCGATGCCTATATCTCACTCAACGAGGCCTTGAAGCACGCCGGTATCCACACCCGCACCAAGGTCAATATCCATTACTTCGATTCCGAGCAATTGACCCGCGAAGGCGGCCATGTGCTGGATGGAATGGATGCCATTCTGGTGCCCGGCGGTTTTGGTGAGCGGGGCATTGAAGGCAAGATCGCGGCGGCCCGTTATGCCCGGGAAAACAAGGTCCCCTATCTGGGAATTTGCTTGGGCATGCAAGTGGCGGTGATCGATTTTGCTCGTCACGTGGCTGGTTTGGAAGGTGCTCACAGCACCGAGTTCGCGCCCCACAATGAACACCCGGTGGTGGGTTTGATTACCGAGTGGCTGGACCGGGAAGGGTCCACCAAGGAGCGCAGCGAAGGCTCCGATCTCGGTGGCACCATGAGGCTCGGTGCCCAGACCTCTCACATCAAGGAAGGGACCTTGGCGAATCAAGTCTATGGGGCGACCCAGATCAATGAGCGACATCGACACCGATTCGAGTTCAACAACAATTATCGTCAGCAGCTTGAGGGCAAGGGGCTGATCTTCTCTGCCGTGTCTGTGGATGATCTGGTGGAAATTGTGGAGTTGCCGGACCATCCCTGGTTCCTGGGCGTGCAGTTCCATCCGGAATTCACCTCCACGCCCCGGGATGGTCATCCCTTGTTCCAGGGCTTTGTGACGGCAGCCCGGGAACATGCGCAAGTGGGCAAGACCGAGGCGTCCGTGGCATCGGACAAGGCCTGAGCATCACTCAAGGAGACAAGGTATGAATATTGGTGATTTTCAGGTAGGTCTGGATCAACCCTTTTTCCTGATTGCCGGCCCGGACACGCTGGAAAGTGAGTCTTTGGCGTTGGAAGTGGCAGGCCATCTGAAGGAAGTCACGCAACGACTCGGAATTGGCTATGTTTTCAAGGGGTCCTTTGACAAGGCGAACCGCACTTCCCTGAACAGTTATCGGGGCCCGGGGCTGGAAGAGGGGCTGCGAATCCTGGAAAAGGTCAAGAAGGACATCGGTGTGGCGGTGACCACCGATGTTCATGAATATACTCCCATCGATGAAGTGGCCTCGGTGGTGGATGTGATTCAGACCCCGGCTTTTCTGTGTCGGCAAACAGACTTCATCACCAATGCCGCGTCCCATAATGTGGCCGTGAATATCAAAAAGGGCCAGTTCCTCTCGCCCTGGGAAATGAGCAAGGTGGTGGAAAAGGCCCGCAGTACCGGCAATGAGCGCATCATGGTTAGCGAACGCGGGTTTTCCTTCGGCTACAACAATCTGGTCTCCGATATGCGGGGCCTGGCCATCATGCGGGAAACCGGCGCGCCGGTGATTTTCGATTGCACCCACTCCGTCCAGTTGCCGGGCGGGCAGGGTGGCAGTTCCGGCGGGCAACGCCAGTTTATTCCTGTTCTGGCCCGTGCGGCCGTGGGGGCCGGTGTCTCTGGATTGTTCATGGAAACCCATCCCAAGCCGGATGAGGCCCTGTGTGACGGGCCCAACTCCATGCCTCTGGATCAGGTTGAGGCCCTGCTGACTTCCTTGAAGGCATTGGATGATGCGGTCAAATCCGGGCCCTTCCTGGAAGACGCTCTATCCTGAATAATTCACCGCGTTCGCGGTGACAGTTTTTGAAATCATCTGGTATCTCGATTCGGAAAAAATGACTATGGCGACCATCAAGCACATCATTGGCCGGGAGATCGTGGACTCCCGAGGTAACCCCACCGTGGAAGCGGATGTGATTCTGGATTCCGGCACCCTGGGCCGAGCCGCTGTGCCCTCCGGGGCCTCTACTGGCGTGAACGAGGCAGTGGAGCTGCGGGATCAGGACAGCAGCCGTTATCTGGGCAAGGGCGTGACCAAGGCCGTCGGGCATGTGAACGAGGAAATCCTGGATCGCCTCAAGGGTTTTGAGGTCAGTGATCAAAAGGCCCTGGATCAAGTCCTGATCGAATTGGACGGGACCGAGAATAAGGGCCGGCTGGGCGCCAATGCCATTCTCGCGGTCTCCATGGCCGCCGCCAAGGCGGCGGCTGAAGACAAAGGCTTGCCGCTGTACCGCCACCTGGGCGGCGATCAGGCCACCGGCATGCCCGTGCCCATGATGAATATCGTCAACGGGGGCGCCCACGCCGATAACAGCGTAGATATTCAGGAGTTCATGATCCTGCCGGTGGGCGCCGAAAGCCTGTCCGAAGCAGTGCGCCAGGGGGCGGAGATTTTCCATCACCTGAAAAAGGTGCTCAACATCCGCGGCTTGAGCACCGCGGTGGGGGATGAAGGGGGCTTTGCACCCGATTTGCCCTCCAATGAAGCCGCCCTGGAAACCATTATCGAGGCCATCGAGAAGGCCGGTTACAAGGCCGGTGAGGACGTGATGCTGGGTCTGGATGTGGCCAGTTCCGAGTTCTACAAGGATGGGGTCTATGAGCTGGCCTCAGAGAACAAGCGCTTTGATGCAGAAGGTTTCGCCGGTTTCCTGCGGGATTTGGTGGATCGCTATCCCATCGTTTCCATTGAAGATGGCATGGACGAGAACGATTGGGCCGGCTGGGAAGTGTTGACCCGGGAGTTGGGCAACAAGGTCCAGTTGGTGGGGGATGACCTGTTCGTGACCAACACCAAGATATTCAAGGACGGCATTGACCGGGATGTAGCCAACAGCATCCTGATCAAGCCCAACCAGATCGGTACACTCACCGAAACCTTGGCCGCCATCGAGATGGCCACCAAGGCCGGTTATTCTGCTGTGGTCTCCCATCGTTCCGGTGAGACCGAAGATGCCACCATCGCCGATATCGCGGTGGCCACCACGGCGACCCAGATCAAGACCGGCTCTCTCTGTCGTTCGGATCGCATGGCGAAGTACAATCAATTACTGCGAATCGAGGGTGAGTTGGGCAAACGGGCCCGATATCCGGGGCGGGATGCCTTCCCGGCTCGTGTGAAGATTGGCTGATAATAGTCAATGAGTGGGCCCATGTGGGCCCTGTGCATGCGGCGGGCCATTGATTCGCCGGGAGTGTTGTCCTGATGCGGACCCTGCTAGCCATCCTGTTGTTGATCCTGATTGTGCTCCAGGTACAACTCTGGACCGGGCGGGGTGGCTTGCCGGAAATCTGGGAACTCCGCCAGCAGATCGAGGCCCAGGAGGAAGAGAATCAGGCGTTGCGCACCCGTAATGAGGCCCTAGAAGCGGAAGTGGAAAATCTGCGTGAGGGTTCCGCAGCCATTGAGGAACGGGCCCGTAGTGAGCTGGGTCTGGTGCGGGAGGGCGAGGTCTTTTACGAAGTGATCGAACTGGACCGGCCCTTGCGGGAAGCGGAAGAGGCCTTCGAGGAAGGCCAGGAGCCAGAGGATGGGTGATACGGCCCGGCTTTGGGGCTTGGTACCTGCCGCCGGTATTGGCCATCGTTTTGGTGGTGAACGGCCAAAGCAATATCAGCTGCTGGCCGATGGCCGCAGCTTGCTGGAGGCCAGTGTTCAGGCCTTGCTGGAAGGTGCCGAGCTGAGTGGCGTGATGGTGGCGCTGTCGGAGCCCGATCCATTCTGGCCGGATCAGGCCATTGCCGATGATGACCGGGTGATGCATTGCGCCGGCGGTGCCGAGCGGGCCCATTCGGTTTATCAGGGATTGGTGGCCTTGCTGGATCAGGGGGCCGAGGCCGCTGACTGGGTGTTGGTTCATGACGCTGCCCGGCCCGGACTGTCCGCCGAGGCCCTGCAACGGCTTATCGCCCAATGCCGGGAATCGGGTGAAGGGGCCATCCTCGCATTACCGGTTCGCGATACCCTCAAGCGCGGCGATGGCAATGGCCGCATCACCGCGACTCTGTCCCGTGAAGACCTGTGGCAGGCTCAAACGCCGCAGATGTTTCCCCTGGGAGCCCTCAAGCAGGCGCTGGAAGAGGCTCTTTCCGGATCAAGCCTGCCCACCGATGAAGCCGCGGCCATGGAAGCGGCGGGCGGGCCGGTTCAGCTGGTGATGGGTGAGCCCGGCAATCTCAAGGTGACCTATCCGGAGGATTTGGCCTTCCTCTAGCGCGAGTGACTGTCGCTGGCTGGTCGAAAGCCAAAGGGGCTCCAGCGCTGCAGTTCAATGATGTTGCCTTCCGGGTCGCTCAGGTAGCACCAGGTGACCCGTGCCGAGACGCTGGGCGAGAGGGTGACCACATCCCCCACCGGCTGCCCGCCATTGTTCAGAATGGCTTCGCGAGCCTGTTCAACATTGCCCACCTGAAAACAGATGTGGCCGAAACCGGTGCGGTTGACCTGCCGGGGCGGGTCATTGCCTTGCGGGTCATACTGAAAGATTTCCAGCGTTGGTCCACCACCCTCCTCGTAACCCGGCAGGCGAAGATGAACACCCCGAAGCCGGGCGCCGGGAATACCGGTTCCCCGCTCCAGCTCCCGGCCGGCGTAATCCCGTTCGGGGGGGAGCGGCGTGCAGCCCAGAGCGCGCTCATAGAAATCCGCCAGCCGCCGCCAGTCTCTTGCCACCAGATTGACATGTGCGAAACGCAGGCGCTGGGCCATGATGGACGCTCGTATTGGGGGATCAGAACCGCAAGACTCTACCATCCAATCACTCGAAGGCCCAGTGAGCCCATGCGTGAAGACGTCTCCCGTGGGATAATGCCGCCTTTGGCGCAGCGGTCGGGAGCTTTTGATGCTGGATTTACGGATTGGGCACGGTTATGACGTCCATGCCTTTACCGGAGGCGATCATGTCATGGTCTGCGGGGTGAGGATTCCCTACAGTCGCGGGGTCCGGGCCCATTCCGATGGTGACGTGGGATTGCATGCTCTGTGTGATGCCTTGCTGGGGGCGGCTGGCATGCCGGATATCGGCCAGTTGTTTCCCGATGACGCCCCCCAATTCTCCGGTGCCGATAGTCGGGTGTTGTTGCAGCAGGTGATGAATCGTCTTGCCGAGGCGAGCCTGTCGCCAATCCACGCCGATATAACCCTGGTGGCCGAGGCACCGAAGATGAAGGCCCATGTGGCCGAGATGCGTCAGGTGCTGTCCGGAGACCTGGGCTTGCCCCGAGAGCGGGTCAATGTGAAAGCCACCACCACGGAACGCCTGGGGGCCCTGGGCCGGGAAGAGGGGCTGGCTGCCCACGCGGTGGTACTGCTTGCGCCGAGTGAGGGGAAATGCTGATGTCTGTGGAGGAAGCAAGTCAGCAGCCGCCGGTTTTTGAAGACAGCAAGCTGCCCCACGCCCATGGCGGTCCCTTGGGCAGTGGCCGGATCCGGGTCAGCCAGAGTGATTTCCGGGTGGAGGAGCAGCTCTCCTTCGAACCGGACGGGGAGGGGGGGCATTGTTTTCTCTATGTGGAGAAGTGGGGGGCCAATACCCCCTGGGTGGCGGGACAGCTGGCGCGGCTGGCGGGCGTGGGCAAGGGTGATGTGGGCTATGCTGGTCTCAAGGACCGTCATGCGGTGACTCGCCAGTGGTTCAGTGTGCCCGCCGGTGATCAGGATCCCATGAGCTGGTCCCTGGAAGATGCCCGGGTGCTCAAAGTGGTCCGTCATCGCAAGAAACTCCGGACCGGCAGCCTGTCGGGGAATCACTTCAGTTTGGTGGTACGCGATGTCGAGGCCGGCGAGGACGAACTGGATCGTCGACTGGCGGTGGTGGCCAGCCTGGGCGTGCCCAACTATTACGGCCCCCAGCGATTCGGCCGGGATGGGGATAATGTATGCCGTCTGTTGAATGGCAAGCTGCCCCGCCGTAATCCCCTACGGGGCATTCTTCTGTCCGCAGGTCGTTCCTGGCTGTTCAATACCATTTTGGCTGAAAGAGTCGAGGCGGATACTTGGTGTCGGCCGGTTCCCGGTGATCTGATGATCCTGGATGGTAGCCGCAGCCATTTTCAGGCGGCATCAGACGATACGGCCCTGGCGGACCGCTGCCGTCGTGGTGATGTGCATCCCAGTGGTGCCTTGTGGGGTGAAGGGGACAGTCCGGCCGGGGAGGTTGTGGCCCAGCTGGAAAATGCCGTGGCCTCGCGTTGGCCGGCCGTGGTGGCCAAACTTGAGACGGCCCGCATGAAACAGGATCGCCGCCCCTTGCGTTTGCCGGTGCGGGAGTTGCAATGGACGCGAGATGGGGAGGCCCTGAGGCTCCGTTTTTTCCTTCCGGCCGGTGGCTTTGCCACCACCGTTCTGCGAGAAATTTTTGACATAGAGGAAGCCGAGCATGATTGAAAGCCATGAGCATGGAGATGTGGTCGAGCTGCGACTGAATCGGCCGCCGGTGAATGCCTTGAATCCAGACCTGATCCAGGCCCTGGATCAGAAACTTGCTGATGCAGTGGCCCAGGGGGCCCGGGCGGTGGTGTTGTCCGGTGGCGAGAAGATGTTCTCGGCAGGGCTGGATGTGCCCATGTTGTTACGCCTGTCTCGTGACGAGATCACCACTTTTTGGGGGGATTTCTTCGGGCTGATGCGTCGGCTGGCGGAATGCCCGGTGCCGGTTTCGGCCGCTATTACCGGGCATAGTCCGGCTGGGGGCGCGGTACTGGCGATTTTTTGTGATCAACGGGTGATGAGCCGGGGGGAGTTTCGCATCGGCCTCAACGAGGTTCAGGTGGGGCTTCCTGTTCCGGATGTAATCTGTCATGGTCTCAAGCGACTGGTGGGGGGTGGAACGGCCAATCGGTTGCTTACTGCCGGGGAACTGATTTTGCCGGAGGAAGCCTTGCGTATCGGCTTTGTGGATGCCCTGGCTGATGATCCCGGGGCCACCCGACAGTCAGCCCTGGATTGGGCCACTCACGTTGCGGCCCAGCCGCCGGTGGCGGTGGCTGCCACCCGTCGCGTAGCCCGGGCCGATTTGGTGGACCTGTTCGGCGCGGTGGACAGGGAGACCTGTGAAGCCATGAGCGATGTCTGGTTCAGTAGCGAAACCCAGGGTGCGATGCATGCCCTGGTGGAGCGGCTTGCGTCCAAGTAGCCACCGTTCTGTCCTGTTCGAAACCCTGCCCCTTTCGGGGCAGTGTGATTGAAATGTGTGTTGTCAGGAGAAGGCTATGAATATTGATGTGAATCTATTGTTGGGCTTGCTCGCGATCATCGCCGGGATTCTGATCCTGGTGAAGCCCAAGCTGCTCAATTACGTGGTGGCGATCTTTCTGCTGGTCTATGGGGTGCTGAAGATCCTGCCCTATGTGACCTGAGCGGAAAGTCAGTGGGCTAGCTGCGGGTCGCCAGCAGGATATAGGCGGCCCCGGTTCCTCCGTCATCGGGCCGTGCCGAGCAGAAGGCCAGCACATCTTCGCGTTTTCTCAGCCAGCTGTTGAGCTTGGATTTCAGTACCGGCCCGGTATTGCCCGAACGAAGTCCTTTGCCGTGGACAATACGGACACAATTGATGTCCAGTTCCCGGCAGTCGGCCAGAAAGTAGGCCACACATTCCCGGGCTTCCTTCCAGTTCATGCCATGCAGGTCCAGCTCATCCTTGACCGGAATTCGGCCCTTGTGCAGGCGTTTGAGAATGTCGTCCCGCAGACCCGCCCGGGCAAAGCGCAGTTCTTCGCCGGTCTCCAGTGGCTGATCCCAGTCACCATTGAGTGATTCGTCCAGCACAGCCGCATCATCACGGCGCCGAAAACGGGCTTTGGCGGGCGGCCGCGGGGCTTCTATTTCAGCCGCATCGTCCCGTATGGGCTTGATATCACCCACGCTTTCACGAAACAGGGCGATCTCGTCCTCGGAGAGGGGTGTCTTGCGCTTGGCCATGACAGCATCTCCATGGGGACTGGAACGACGAAAATACCGCACAAGACGGCATTGGGAAAGCACCCCCCGGTATCCAATAGATGCGGGACCGGGGCGGTTTCCAGTATAGTGTGGCGCGTTTATGCGCCGATTCCGGAGACGGTATTGAAGATCCTAGTCAGCAACGATGATGGTTACCTGGCCACCGGCATCAATGTGCTGGCAGAAGCCCTGTCGGCTGTGGGTCAGGTCACGGTGGTGGCGCCGGATCGCAATCGCAGCGGTGCCAGCAATTCCCTGACCCTGGATACGCCGCTTCGGATTCACCAGACCGGGGAACGTCGATACTGCGTGGAAGGGACCCCCACCGACAGCGTCCACGCGGCCATTACCGGCCTGCTGGATGAGCAATCGGATATGGTGGTATCCGGTATCAATGAAGGGGCCAATCTGGGTGATGATGTCCTCTATTCGGGGACTGTGGCGGCAGCCATGGAGGGACGTTTTCTGGGCCTGCCGGCCATTGCCGTCTCCCTGGTGCTGGGGGAAGGGCAGCATTATCAGACCGCGGCCCGGGTGGTTATCGAACTGCTAGCGCGGATGCGCGCCGAACCCTTGCCGGCGGATACCATTCTCAATGTGAATGTGCCGGATCGCCCTTATGAGGCACTCACCGGTTTTCAGGCCACCCGCCTGGGCCACCGTAAGCGGGCCGAGGCCCTGGTTCGTGACACCGATCCACGGGGCCGGCCCCTGTACTGGATTGGACCGGCCGGTTCGGAAGAAGATGCCGGGCCGGGAACCGATTTTCACGCCGTCCGGGCCGGGGCGGTGTCCATCACCCCCCTGCAGGTGGATCTGACACGCTATGCGGCGCTGGATCAGATTGCCGGCTGGCTGGACTCGGCGCAGAATGATTCGAACAAGCGGCAAAAGGGAAGCAGTGCATGACCGCACCCATTGACGGTATCGGCATGACATCGGCGCGGACTCGTGATCGCCTGGTCAAACGTCTTCAGGAAAACGGCATTCGTCATCCCGGGGTGCTGGAAGCGATTCGCAATACGCCACGACATCTTTTCGTGGATGAGGCACTTTCCAGCCGGGCCTATGAGGATACAGCGCTGCCCATCGGCCATGGCCAGACTATCTCCCAGCCCTGGGTGGTGGCGCGTATGACCGAGGCCATTGTCGAGACAGGCCGGCCCGGCAAGGTACTGGAGATCGGTACCGGCTGTGGCTATCAGACCGCAGTGATGAGTGGATTGGTGGATCAGGTATTCACCCTGGAGCGAATCTCGGCCCTGCTGCAACGGGCCCGGAAAACCCTGCGCCAGATCGGGATTCGTAATGTTCGTTTCCAGCATGGTGATGGTTTCGAGGGCTGGGCGGATCACGCTCCCTTTGACGCTATCCTGGCCGCTGCTGCCCCCGAGCAGGTCCCCGAGAGTCTGCTGCATCAAATGGCTGACGGTGGCGTGCTGGTGATTCCCGTGGGTCCGGCAGGGCGTCAGGAACTGCTGCGTATCCACCGTGTGGGCAATCAGCTGGAGCAGGAGAACCTGGGGCTGGTGAGTTTCGTGCCGCTGCGGGGCGGACGGATCTGATGCGGATTTTTTCCTTTCTTTACGCCCGGGTGATGCGTTGGTCGGCCCATCCCAAGGCACCCTGGTATCTGGGTGGGATGAGCTTTGCCGAATCCACCTTCTTTCCCGTGCCCCCGGATGTGATGCTGGCCCCCATGACCCTGGCCCGACCGGATCATTGGTTCCGGTTTGCATTGATCACTACCCTGGCTTCGGTGGCCGGGGGGATCGTGGGCTGGTTGATGGGATATTTTGCCGTCGAACTGGTCATGCCCATGATTGAGCAGGCCGGCTATGCACCGGCCTATGAACGGGCCCGAGACTGGTTCCTGGACTGGGGTTTCTGGGCCGTGCTGCTGGCGGGGTTTTCCCCCATTCCCTACAAGATCTTTACTATCGCCGCCGGGGTGCTGTCTCTCAATCTGCCCCTGTTCATTCTGGCTTCCTGCCTGGGGCGGGGGGGGCGATTCTTCCTGGTGGCTGGCTTGATAAGCTGGGGCGGGCCGCCGGTGGAGGCACGGATTAAGCAGCACATCGACATTATCGGTTGGTTAACGGTGCTGATACTGGTGCTGGTTTTTGTCTGGTGGCGTTTGACTTGATGCTTTCCGCTGGCAATGGCCCTGGTGTAGCCTTGAGGGACCAGACAGCCACGGTGCCTGATCAAACCATGCCCAAGCGGCCCTTTCACTGCATTGCCTTTATCCTGCTGCCGGCGATTTTGTTGGCGGCTTGTTCGGGTGCCCTGCGTTGGGAAGAGCAGAGCTACACCGTCCAGGAAGGGGATACCCTGTATTCCATCGCCTTTGATCATGATCTGGATTACCGTGAACTGGCGGAATGGAATGACATAGGCCAGAACTATCTGATTTTTCCGGGCGATGAACTGGCCCTCAGTGAACGTGCTGCTCCCCATGTAAGTCGCACCCAAAGCAGCAGTGCTGTCTCTGCCTCGCGTGATACCAGCGGTTCTCAAGCTCGCAGTGAGCGTGACGGCGATGGCGGAAACGGAGCTGAGCCCGAGTCCCCGCAGCCCTCTACGCCCAGCGAGCCACCGCAACGTCGCGACGATATCAACTGGGCCTGGCCAGTGGAGGGGGATATTATCAACCGCTTCGGTGAAGGCAGCCGGAACACAGGGCTTCAGATTGCTGCCGAGGAGGGCACCGCAGTTAATGCCGCAGCCTCGGGACGCGTGGTCTATACGGGCAGTGGACTGATCGGATACGGTAAGCTTATTATCATCAAGCATGATGATATCTTCCTAAGTGCTTACGGGCACAACCGGGAGATTCTGGTGGAAGAAGGAGATGAAGTGGATGAAGGGCAGCGTATTGGACGTGTTGGCCTTGGAAGAGGCAACCGTTCCATGCTGCACTTTGAGATCCGCTCCGAAGGGGAAGCCGTCGATCCAGAGGGCTATCTTCCTTGATGACTTGCAGGCATGATGTCTGACAGTGTCTGAGCCAGTGAGGGGAGTTATGGGGGTACGGTACTCACAAGACGCCGACGAGGCCGTCAAGACCAAGCCTTCCGATCTGAAAGAGGCCGAGCCATCCTTTGGGCAGCCGTTGGGCGGGGCCGAAAGCAACGATGTGGATTTGGCTGCCACGCCGAGTGCTTTTCCCGAGGAGCAGCTGGATGCCACTCGGATGTACCTCAGTGAAATCGGTTTCTCCCCCCTCCTGACCCCGGAAGAAGAAGTCTATTTTGCCCGCAAGGCCCTGGCCGGCAATGAGGCCGCTCGCAAGCGCATGATCGAGAGCAATCTTCGCCTGGTGGTAAAGATTGCCCGCCGCTATAACAATCGTGGATTGCCGTTACTGGACCTGATTGAGGAAGGCAATCTGGGCTTGATTCACGCCGTTGAGAAGTTTGACCCAGAGCGGGGTTTTCGTTTCTCCACCTACGCCACCTGGTGGATCCGCCAGACCATCGAGCGGGCCATCATGAATCAGACCCGCACCATCCGCCTGCCCATCCATGTGATCAAGGAAATCAATCTCTATTTGCGGGCGGCTCGCAAGCTGACCCAGACACTGGACCGGGAACCCACGGCCGAGGAAGTGGCCGAGCACATGGGCAAGCCTCTGGAAGATGTGGAAAAGATGATTGGTTTAAACGAACGGATCGCCTCGGTGGATACTCCCATCGGCAAGGACGGTGACCGTTCCCTGCTGGATGCCATTCCGGATGACGGGGAGAGTGATCCCTTCCAAATGCTCCAGGACCAGGACCTTTACTCGGTGGTGGATGTCTGGTTGAGCCGATTGACGGAAAAACAGCGGGAAGTGGTTCAACGCCGATTCGGCCTTAACGGTTTTGAAAAAGCCACGCTTGAGGAAGTGGGCAATTGTATCGGCGTGACCCGGGAACGGGTCCGGCAGATCCAGATGGATGCCCTCAAGCGCCTGCGCCGTTTATTGGAGAAGGAAGGTCTCTCGGAAGAATCCCTGTTTGAATAATCCAGCAGCCGATCACCGGTTTGGGTTTATTTCTCAATCATCAGCATGGCAGCCACCACCGGTCTTTCCTCGGCCACCAGGACATTGAAGGTCCGGCAGGCCGCGCCGGTATCCATGAATTCCAGACCAATGCCTTGCCCTAGAACATGAGCCAGAATTTCCTGCGGGGGAATGCGGTTTTCCGACCCCGTGCCCAGCAGGATCAGCTCCGGTTGATTCTGGATCAGGGCATCGAAGTCCCCGGTTTGCAGGTCCTCGAAGCGCTCCGGACGCCAGCTGGTGTCCGTCCGTGTGGGCGTCAGCACAAAGCTTTGCGTGATAACATGATCGTTCACTCGCACCTGACCCGGTTCGTAGCCCCGGATGATCTGGCGGGTGTCGTCGGCCAAAAAGTCTTTTTCAACGCGCATTGCTCGAGACCACTCCCGGATTGCCGTGACAGCCCATCAGTCTAACAGCCCCCAAGAGTCTGCTCCCAGTGTATTGACCCTGGATTTGTCCGGCAGCCTGGAATCCAGCCGCCTGTTGGTGGAGGATCTGGCGCAGCAGGCGCCCCATTGGCCGGCCTTTGCGCGGGTTTTGTCGCGTGGGGAATGGCTGGCGCCAGGCCCCTCGATTCCCCAGATACCGTCACCGGCCCCCCTGGCTTTGCTGGGGGAGGGTGAAGATCCTGCCGATGCCTTCTGGCTGCGTGCCGATCCCGTTCATTTGCGCCCGGACCAGGACTTTCTATTGCTGTGGGATGCCTCGGCCCTGGACCTGAGCGACGAGGAGGCCCGCCAACTGGCGGAGACTTTCAACGGTCATTTTCAGGCGGACGGTTTCCTGCTCAAGACACCCGCTCCGGGGCGCTGGTACCTGCGATGCGCTTCCACTATAGAGGGCGAGACCACGCCGGTGGACGAGGTTACGGGCCGCAATATTGCCCATTTCATGCCCCGGGGGAAGGATTGCCAACGCTTGGCGCAATTGATGAACGAAACCCAGATGCTGTTTCACGAGCACCCGGTCAATCAGGCCCGGGCAGCCAGTGGGCAGTGGACGGTCAGCGGCGTTTGGCCCTGGGGCGGCGGCCGTTTGCCCCCAGCCGAGCCCCATGACGGTTTGACCATTTTCAGCGACGACCCCCTTCACCGGGGCCTGGCCCGTTGGCAGTCGGCGACGGCCCATGCGGTGCCCGGGGACTATGATCAATGGAAACTCCGGGCCGGGCAGCGCAATCTGGTCCGCTTGGATCAGCCCGCGATTCCGGCCCGCCACGGTGATGGACCGGCATGGCAAACGGCCTTGGCGGATATTGAAAACCGTTGGCTGCTGCCGGCCTTGGCCGATGGTCAATCCCTGTTACTGAATCTGGGTCGCCTGGGTCGAGTCCGCTATGCTCCGTCCATGGGTTGGCGGTTTTGGCGCCGCTCCCGTCCCCTCTGGTATTGGCTGACGGTGACTTTGGATCAGACCTCGGATGAGTCTACTCAATGAGCTCGCAGCCCCCTGAATATGCCAGCCGGATTCGACGCCGTTCTGTGGATACCCTCCGGGGCTTGTCCGGCGTGGGGCATCCGGTGCTACGGCGAGTCTATGCTGCCCGCGGTATCCAGAGCGAGAGCGAGTTGCGTTACAGCACCGATCAGCTGGCCAGCCCCGACTCCCTGGCCGGCCTGTCCGACGCCGTCCGGGTTCTGTTCCGTCATTTGCGCAAGGGCCGTATTCTGATCGTCGGTGATTTCGATGCCGATGGGGCCACCAGCACGGCCTTGCTGCTGTCCGCCCTCAAGGAGGGTTTTGGTGCCACCCAGGTGGATTACCTGGTCCCCAACCGCTTTGAGTTTGGCTATGGCCTGTCACCGGAACTGGTGGATGTGGCCGCGGAACAATCGCCCACGCTGATCATTACCGTGGACAATGGCATCTCCAGTATCGAAGGGGTGGCCAGAGCCAAGCGCCTGGGTATGGAAGTTCTGATCACCGATCACCACCTGCCGGGGGAAAACCTGCCCGAGGCCGAGGCCATCGTGAATCCGGTGTTGCCCGGCAGTGATTTTCCCAGCCCCAACCTGGCTGGGGTGGGGGTGGTTTTCTATCTTCTATTGGCCCTGCGCCGCTATATGCGGGAGAAGGGCGCCTTCCAGGAGCGTGGCCTGAGTGAGCCGCGCCTGGCCGAATGGCTGGATCTGGTGGCCCTGGGCACGGTGGCCGATCTGGTGCCCCTGGATCGAAATAACCGCCTGCTGGTGCATCAGGGGCTGCAGCGGATCCGAAGCGGTCGGTTACGGCCGGGGCTGGATGCCCTGATTCGCGTGGCCGGCCGAAATCGGGCCGACCTGGCCGCCTCCGATCTGGCCTTTGCCGTCGCCCCCCGGCTTAACGCGGCGGGTCGTCTGGATGATATGTCCCACGGCATTGAGACCCTGCTGTGTCAGGATGCGGACCGGGCCTGGGAAGGGGCCATGGCCCTGGACGCCATGAATCATCGACGGCGGGATATCGAGCAATCCATGCAGACCCAGGCCGAGCGGGCCATCGAACGGCTCAAATTGCCGGACAGCCAGGGATTGCCGGAAGGCCTGACCCTCTACCAGCCCGACTGGCACAGCGGGATTGTGGGGCTGGTGGCCTCGCGGATGAAAGAGCGTTTTCACCGGCCGGTGGCGGCCTTTGCGCGCAATGAGAACGGCTCTCTCAAGGGCTCCTTGCGTTCGGTGCCGGGGATTCACATCCGGGATGTGTTGGCCGATATCGACACCTGCCACCCGGGTTTGATTGAGCGATTTGGTGGCCATGCCATGGCCGCCGGCTTGACCCTTGCGCCGGAGGGATTGTCCCGTTTTCGCGAGGCGTTTCAGTCCGGCGTCGCCCAGCGAGCCGATGCTGACAAGCTGGCCGGGGTCATTCTCAGTGACGGTGAATTGGCGCCCAATGAGTTTTCTCTGGAACTGGCCGAGCAGCTGCGCCGGGGCGGACCCTGGGGGCAGGGGTTTCCCGAGCCCCTGTTCGATGGCGAGTTTTTCGTGCTGGAACAGCGGATTGTCGGGGAACGCCATCTCAAATGCCGTCTCCAGCATCCCGATGTGGCCACCCCCATTGATGCCATTGCCTTCAATCCGGATCCCTTCTGGCTGGATGCCCTGCCGGAGCGTATCCGGATTGCCTACAGCCTGGATGTAAACGAATGGCGGGGGCTTCGCCGTCCCCAGCTTCTGATCAAACATATCGAGCGGATATGATTGCCCGCGTGGGCTGCAGCCTACGTTTCGCGGTTCATGCCGGAAGTCTGATCGTGTAGCATAGGCGCGTTTATCCCAACCTTCAGTTTGGAGTAGTGAGACCGTGTCCGAGGCCGTAGAAAGCAATCTGATTCACCGCCAGATCAATGACCTCAAGGAGCGCATCGAAGCGCTGAGGGGGTATCTTTGACTACGCTGGGCGCAAGGAAAGGTTGACCGAGGTTACCCGGGAGCTGGAAGTGCCTGAAGTCTGGCAGGATCCGGACCGGGCCCAGGCCCTGGGTCAGGAGCGGGCCCGTCTGGCCGAAGTGGTGGGACGCCTGGAAGACGGCACCCAGCGGATTGAAGACGCGGAAGCGCTGTTCGACATGGCCCGGGAAGAGGGCGATGACGACACCCTCCAGGAACTCCCTGCGGAGCTGGATTCCCTGGCCAAGATCGTGGAAGCCATGGAGTTCCGTCGCATGTTCTCGGGAGAGATGGATGAGAATAATGCCTTTATGGATATTCAGGCCGGTTCCGGGGGCACCGAGGCTCAGGACTGGTCGGAAATGCTGCTTCGCATGTACCTGCGCTGGGGGGAACAGAAGGGCTTCAAGACGAGTCTGATGGAGTGTTCTGCCGGAGATGTAGCCGGGATCAAAAGTGCCACCATCAAGTTCGAGGGTGAATACGCCTTCGGCTGGTTGCGCACGGAAACCGGCGTGCACCGCCTGGTGCGCAAGTCCCCCTTTGATTCCGGCAATCGCCGGCATACCTCTTTTGCTGCTGTGTTCGTATCACCAGAGATTGATGAGACCGTTGATGTGGAAGTGGATCCTTCGGATCTGCGGATTGACGTCTATCGCGCCAGTGGTGCCGGTGGCCAGCATGTGAACACCACCGAGTCGGCGGTGCGGATTGTGCATGAACCCACCGGCATTGTAGTCCAGTGCCAAACGGAGCGCTCCCAGCACAAGAACAAGGCCACGGCTATGAATCAGCTGCGGGCCAAGTTGTATGAGCACGAGATGCAGCAGCGGCGGGAAAAGCAGGCGGCGGTGGAAGAGGGCAAGTCGGACATCGGCTGGGGCAGTCAGATCCGCTCCTATGTGCTGGATCAATCCCGCATCAAGGACCTGCGTACCGGCGTGGAAATTGGCAATACTCAGGGCGTGCTGGATGGCAATCTGGATCCCTTCCTGCAAGCCAGCCTGAAGAAAGGTTTGTAATTGCCGGTATTCGTTAATCCATTATTCCCAATAATTCGGCCCGGAGGAGTCTCGGCCCATGAGTCAGGATCAGGAACACAAGCTCGTCCAGCATCGCCGCGAGAAGCTCAACGCCTGGCGGGACAGCGGTCGGGCTTTCCCGAACAATTTTCGGCGGGATTCTCTGGCCGAAGAGTTACATGGCCTTTATGGCGAGCGTAGCAATGAATCCCTGGAAGGCGGTGAGATTCAGGTCCATGTGGCCGGACGGATGATGGAAAAGCGGGTCATGGGCAAGGCCAGTTTTGCGAAATTGCAGGACAGCAGTGGCCGTATCCAGTTGTTTGTCCAGCGGGATGCCCTGCCCGAGGGCTATTACAACAGCGAGTTTAAGAGCTGGGATGTGGGCGATATCGTCGGTGCCACCGGGACCCTGTTCAAGACCAAGACCGGTGAGCTGTCGGTGAAGGTGGAGGATATTCAGCTTCTCACCAAGTCCCTGCGCCCGCTCCCGGAGAAGTTCCATGGCCTGCAGGATCAGGAGACCCGATACCGCCAGCGCTATCTGGATCTGATTATGAACCGGCAGGTGATGGAAACCTTCAAGACCCGGACTCGCCTGGTCCAGGCCATTCGGGATTTCATGACCGCCTCCGGCTTTATGGAGGTGGAGACCCCCATGATGCAGTCCATTCCCGGTGGTGCCGCCGCGCGGCCTTTCAAGACCCACCACAACGCCCTGGATATTCCTCTCTATATGCGAGTGGCCCCCGAGCTGTATCTCAAGCGTCTGGTGGTGGGTGGCATGGACCGGGTCTATGAGATCAATCGCAACTTCCGGAATGAGGGTGTCTCAACCCGCCACAATCCGGAATTCACCATGATGGAGTTCTATCAGGCCTATGCCGACTACCATGACCTGATGAATCTGACAGAGCGTCTGTTCCGCACCTTGGCCGAGGTGATCAATGGCCATGACATCGTGGAATACCAGAGTGAGCAGTATGATTTCTCAAAGGATTTCGAACGTTTGACCGTGGAAGACGCCATAATCCGCTTTGTGGATGGGGTGCAAGCGGATCGTCTGCGTGATCGAGATTACATGGCCGGGCTCTGCGAACAGCTGGGCATCCAGGTGGAAGATAACTGGGGGCCGGGCAAGATGCAGATCGAGGTGTTTGAAAAGACTGGCGAACATCAGCTTATCCAGCCTACTTTTATCATTGATTATCCCACCGAAGTCTCGCCCCTATCCCGGCGCAAGGATGATGATCCCTTCCTTACAGAACGCTTTGAGCTGTTCATTGGTGGCCGTGAGCTGGCCAATGGCTTCTCCGAGCTCAATGATGCAGAGGACCAGGCCGAACGCTTCAAGGAACAGGTTGAAGCCAAGGAAGCAGGGGATGATGAAGCCATGTTCTACGATGCGGATTTTGTACGTGCCCTGGAATATGGTCTACCGCCCACGGCAGGCGAGGGGATCGGTATCGATCGGCTTGTGATGCTGTTCACCGATTCACCATCCATTCGCGATGTTTTGCTCTTTCCTCTGATGCGCCCGGAAGTTGCGGCGGACAGGGAGGGCTGATCAGGCATGCCAAGGCCCGGCAGCTGGAGAGGCTGCCGGGCTTCAAGGCGAATCGTTTGGGGAGTGTCAGCCTTTCTGTTCCTTGCCGGGTACCAGCAGAACAGGGCGGTTGGCGTTGCGGCAGATGTTCTCGGCGGTGGAGCCCACGCGGACGCCCCGGACGCCTTCCCGACCCCGGCGACCGGTGATGATCAGCGAGGCCCGTTCGGCGGCGGCTATCTGGGGGATGACATGTTCCGCTCGCCCCAGGTCCACACTACGCACCAGGCGGACACCGGCTTTCTCCGCAGACTCGGTGATCCGTTCCAGGCGGCGCCAAGCCCGGGCAATGTCGTTGCTGGAACTGACGGTGATGACCCGCAGGTGCTTGTCCTTACCCAGCATCTGCAGTGCATCCTTCTCGGCGGCTTCGGCCGCACTGGAGCCGTCGGTGGCCAGCAGGGTGGGGCCGTCACGGCGGGGGACATTATCTTCCCCCTCATCTGCATCCCGAACGTCTTCCAGCAACAGGGGGCGATCAGCCTTGCGCACCAGCCCGGAGGCCGTGCTACCGATCAGGAGTCGCTTGGCTGGGCTGTGGGCCCGGGATCCGGTCACAATCAGGTCCAGGTCTTCATCCTTGGCCAGGGTCAGAATTTGCTCCACTGGATCCCCCGACATCAGCCGGGTTTCCACTTCAAACTGCCCGGCCAGAACCTCGGCATGCTCGGCGAGTTTTTCCTTGAGTTCTTTAGAGCTGAGTTTCGGGCCGTCGCCTCCGCTGCCGCTGGCAGTGGGCTTGGTGTGGGCCAATACGACCTTCTTCACGCCCATTCTCTCCATGTAGCCGAGACGCTTAAGCATGGGCAAGCTGGAACGGGAGAAGTCCACGGCGATCAGGGCGCTTTCGTACATTGAGGTCTCCTTGGTTATTTTGAACGTGTCGGCCAGCGTGCTTCCGCCGGCGACCTTTCCTTACTGTACATCATGATGACATGGGTACATTACCAAGGTATTTCAAGACCTATTTGATCTGGGTCATTCGCTGGCATGACAAGGGCCGGGATGGGTGCTCAGTAGGCCAGGGCGGGGAAACGGCGTCGATCCAGGGGCAGTTTCATGGTTCTGCGGGAGGTCAGGGCGAACCAGCCCTCCACATGGGCCAGGAGTTGTTGGGGATTCTCCGTCTCCTCGCCTTCCCGGACCAGTTGGGCCAGTGCCTTCAGGTAATCCGTGAGCTGTGGGGAGTAGCCGTGGTCATAGGGCATCCAGGCGTCTGGGATTTCTCCGGTGGCCACGGTGGCCAAGCTGGGTTGAAGCGGGTCCAGGCGCACGGTTACCGAAATGACGGTGCCATAGTCATCCCGGAGCATTTCGCCAATCAGGCCTGCCACATCATCCAGGGGGATGTGATGGAAGCATCGCCCGGCCCGGGAAATGCCCCGAAACAGGCCACCATCCGCCCGCGGTAGGCTCGGCCACTGATTCCGGCTCAGATTCGCTTCCTTCATCATCTCCCCCCGATGTGTTCTGGCTGGCCAAGGACCGTTGCCCAAAGGATTGCTGACATTGATCCCTGTAACGGCCATTGGAGGGAGAACTTTAGGTGCTTGTCAGGCCAGTTCCAGGGCCGGTTTGCCTGCCTGGTCCAGATGCAGGCCTTGCTGGGATTTGTCCTGGCGAATTACCAACTGGACCAGCCAGCTACCTTCCTCGGTCGGGGCCCCGTCCAGGGCATGGCCGAGGCGGCGTCCATCGCCATCACGCACATCACAACCGGGTTCCGGTGCTTCTGGGCAGTTGGCCTTGGCCAGATACTGCTTCACTTTGCCCAGGTAATGGGTGCGGGCAATCACTTCCTGGCCGATGTAGCAGCCTTTCTTGAAGTTCAGGCCCTCGAAGCGTTCCAGGCCCAGAAACTGGGGCAGGAAGCGGCCGCTGGTGGCGGGTCTCAGGCTGGGGATATCGGTCAGGATTTCCTGTCTTCTCCAGGCGGCGTAACCGGCTGGCTCGAAGCCTGCTGCCCGGGCCCGTTCCCAGCTTCCGGCAATTTCATCAAAGCCGGCGCAGGCCAAGGCCCAGTCCGGCGCGCCGCTTAGGGGCTGAAAACCATCGGGACGCTGCTGCTCGGGACTATGAACGCCGAGTACTGTCTTATGAGCACTGAGATCGTCAATGGTCACCTTGGAGCGCAGCACGAACATGCGCAGCTTGGGCAGGATTTCGCCCATCAGGGTGCGGGGCATCAGGCAGGTGTAGCCCTCGGCATGGCGTTGAACATGGAGCAGCGTCCGGGCCCGGCCCTTGGGATCATGCCAGGCCGTCAGAATCCAATGGCCGGCGCTCAGCTGGCGAATGGCGGCACTGAACTGCCCGTCCAGAAAAGCCTCCGCATCCTCGCCGCTGATTTCCAAGCAGGCCAGGTGGAGCAGGGGGGTGAGCATGGGCGGCTGGCCCGGTTCCGAATCAAAGCGACTTATTTCGCCGCCCTCGATGACCGCGCCGAAGCCGCGCAGTTGCTCCATCCATTGTTCTCGGCTTTGAGTGTTCTCGTGCATATCAGTCGCTCGGGTTTGCCAAGGGCGTCTCAGCGTATAGAATACAAGGGTCTTCGGAAAGGGGTTGGCGAGGGATTTCGGTGTTTCCCCGGCCTGGCCAGACCATCTTTTTCGGAACGCATCACACCATCTTGCCGGATTGCCTGTTGGAGGGCTGATGTCCCAAAGGGATACGAACAATCGAGAAAACAGTAACCCACCCTCCAAAGCATCCAAGGGCGCGGACAGGGCGGCGCCTGACTCCCCGGATCATGAAAGGGATTCCCAGGTAGAACGGATTCCGGAGATCGGCGGCCCCAAAGGGCCCGAGCCGACCCGCTATGGTGATTGGGAAGTAAAGGGGCGCTGTTCGGATTTCTGATTCCGTCCCTGGGAAAACGTTCATACATTCAATCGAGGTGACTCGCATGGCGGCACAAAACCGGCCGGTTTCACCCCATCTTCAGATTTACCGTTTTATGTGGACGATGGCGCTGTCCATTACGCACCGCATGACCGGCATGTTTCTGACGATTGGGACCATTTTTCTTGTTTATTGGCTGGTCTCGATAGCGGCGGGGGAAGCGGCCTATGCCACCGCCCAGGGCCTGATTGTCTCCTGGCCCGGCCGTTTGCTGTTGTTTGCCTGGACGCTGGCCTTTTATTTCCATTTCTGCAATGGCCTTCGCCACCTTTTCTGGGATGCCGGCCAGGGTCTGGAGTTGTCCCAGGCCCGCCTGTCCGGCTATCTGGCGGTTGTGGCGGCCATTATTCTGACGGTGGTCACCTGGGTGGCGGCTTATTTGGTTGACGGAGGTGCACTGTGAGTTTGAGAACGCCTTTGAAAGAAGCCCGCGGTCTGGGTTCTGCCAAGGACGGCGTGCATCACTGGCTGGTCCAGCGGCTCACGGCCATCGCCCTGATCCCCTTGTTCGTGTGGTTCATTGTCTCCCTGGTCAGCATGATCGGTGCGGACTTCGCCACCGTGCAGCAATGGATCAGCAACCCCCTGGTCACCGTGCTGCTGCTGGTGTTTTTGGTGAGCCTGTTCTACCACTCGGAACTGGGTGTTCAGGTGGTCATTGAAGATTATGTGTCCAGCAAGGGGTCACGCCTGGCCGCCCTGATTCTGTCCCGTTTTGTCCACTTTTTCCTCGCAGCCGCCGCCATCGTGGCCGTGCTGCGTGTTGCTTTCGGAGCCTGAATTCCATGTCGAAGGCCTACGAGATTATCGATCATCAATACGACGTTGTGGTGGTGGGTGCCGGTGGCGCCGGCCTGCGTGCCACTTTGGGTTTGGCGGAGAAGAATCTCTCCACCGCCTGCATCACCAAGGTTTTCCCCACTCGCAGCCATACCGTGGCCGCCCAGGGGGGCATCAGTGCCTCGCTGGGGAATATGGGTGAGGACGATTGGCGCTGGCATATGTATGACACGGTCAAGGGCTCCGACTGGCTCGGGGACCAGGATGCCATTGAGTACATGTGCAAGGAAGCGCCCAAGGCGGTGATCGAGCTGGAACACTACGGTGTGCCGTTCTCCCGCACGGAAGAGGGCAAAATCTATCAGCGCCCCTTCGGTGGCATGACCACGCACTTTGGTGAAGGTACTGCCCAGCGAACCTGCGCCGCCGCCGATCGCACCGGCCACGCCATGCTGCATACGCTGTATCAGCAGGCCCTGCGCAACCATGCTGAGTTCTTCATCGAATACTTTGCGCTGGACCTGATCATGGATGAGGAGGGCAACTGCCGGGGTGTAATGGCCTGGAACCTCCAGGATGGCACCATCCATCGTTTTCAGGCCCATACCGTGATCCTGGCCACCGGCGGCTACGGCCGGGCCTATTTCTCCTGTACTTCCGCCCATACCTGTACCGGTGACGGCAACGGCATGGTGTTGCGGGCCGGATTGCCCCTGCAGGACATGGAATTCGTTCAGTTCCATCCCACCGGCGTCTACGGTGCGGGTTGCTTGATTACCGAAGGGGTGCGAGGGGAAGGCGGCTATCTCACCAACTCCGAGGGTGAGCGCTTCATGGAGCGCTACGCGCCCAACGCCAAAGACCTGGCCTCCCGGGATGTGGTCTCCCGTTCCATGACCATCGAGATTCGCGAAGGCCGCGGGGTGGGGCCGGAGAAGGATCATATTTATCTGCACCTGGAACACCTGGGTGCGGATGTGATTAACGAGCGTTTGCCGGGTATTGCGGAAACCGCCCGTATCTTCGCCGGGGTGGATGTGACCAAGGAACCCATTCCCGTGTTGCCCACGGTGCACTACAACATGGGCGGTATTCCCGCCAACTACCATGGTGAAGTGCTGACCCTGAAAGACGGCAATCCGGATTATGCAGTGCCGGGTCTGATGGCCGCCGGCGAGGCCGCCTGTGTCTCCGTGCACGGGGCCAACCGTCTGGGCTCCAATTCCCTGCTGGATCTGGTGGTCTTCGGTCGCGCCGTGGCCGACCGCTGTGCCGAGCTGGTGGAGCCGGGCCAGGCCCACAAGCCCCTGCCCAAGGATGCCGGCGAGGCCTGCCTGGAACGCTTGGATCGTCTGCGTAATGCTGATGGTTCCCGCAAGACGGCCGACATCCGGCTGGAAATGCAGAAGAACATGCAGAACCACGCCGCGGTGTTCCGTACTGGCGAGGTGATGCAGGAGGGCATCGACAAGCTCAAGGAAACCATCAAGTCCTTTGAAGATGTTTCAGTGTCCGACCGTTCCCTGGTCTGGAACTCCGATCTGGTGGAAACCCTGGAGCTGGATAACCTGCTGGGCCAGGCCATGGCCACCATTCAGTCGGCAGTGAATCGCCAGGAAAGTCGCGGTGCCCATGCTCGCGAGGATTTCTCCGAGCGGGACGATGACAAATGGATGAAGCACACCTTGGCCTGGTACGACGGCAAGGGTGGGGTGGACCTGGACTACCGTCCGGTGCATATGAACACCCTGACCGATGAAATCGATGTGATTCCGCCCAAGGCGCGGACCTACTGATCAACCCGGCGCCGGTTTGACCGGCGCCTGTAATCGGAGAGGCATGACATGGCTGAGTTCCGGCTGCCCAAAAATTCGCGTATCAAGAAGGGTGAAACCCATACGGCGGACAATGCCGATGGCGATATCAAGCGGTTCCATGTATATCGCTATGATCCCGATGGTGGGGGCAATCCCACCATGGATACCTATGAAGTGAACATGGACGAATGCGGTCCCATGGTTCTGGACGCCATCATCAAGATCAAGAATGAGATGGATCCCAGCCTGACTTTCCGGCGTTCCTGCCGGGAAGGAATTTGCGGCTCTTGTGCCATGAATATTGACGGGGTAAATACCCTGGCCTGTACCAAGGCCTGTGATGAAGTGAAAGGGGATGTGAAGATCTACCCCCTGCCGCATATGGATGTGGTCAAGGATCTGGTCACAGACATGACCCACTTCTATGCCCAGCTGGCCTCCGTGGAGCCTTGGCTCAAGACCGATACCCCGGCGCCGCCCAATCAGGAGCGCCTGCAATCCAAGGAAGACCGGGCCAAGCTGGATGGTCTTTACGAGTGCATCCTGTGTGCCTGTTGCCAGACCTCCTGCCCCAGCTATTGGTGGAATGGGGATCGCTACCTGGGTCCGGCGGTTCTGCTTCAGGCCTATCGCTGGATTGTGGACAGCCGTGACGAAGCTACCGGCGAACGTCTGGATGATCTGGAAGATCCCTTCAAGATCTATCGCTGCCATACCATCATGAACTGCACCATGGCCTGCCCCAAGGGACTTAATCCAGCCAAAGCCATTGTGGAAACCAAGAAATTGCTGGCCGAGCGCAAGCACTGATGGAGGCCGGCGATCCGCGAGAGCTGTCTCGCCTGCGCTGGTTCTGTCGGCGGGGCATGAAGGAACTGGATGTCATGCTCTCGCGCTATCTGGATGAGCAATGGCCGCAGGCTCCCCAATCGGAGCGTGCGGCCTTTGCCCGTTTGCTGGATTGTCAGGATCCAGAGTTATGGGACTGGCTGACAGGGCGCTCTCAACCCGGCGAGAAGGATCTTGCCCATGTGGTATCACGGATTCGGGAATCGAATAACGGTTGAGTTGAGCAGTTCAGCTACCGGGCTGTTGGTATTCCTTTTGATACATCTTGTTCTGGCCGTGGCCATCCTTCAGACCAATCTGGGCCATGGCTGGGCTTTTCTGCTGCTTTTTCTCAATGCCCTGGCGCTTCGCCGTCATCTCCTGCTGTGGGGCTTTCCGCAATTGGATCAGGATGCCGATTGCGTGACGCTCAATGCACAGGGAGAAGTGGTTCTGCATCCGCTGCATGCCGTGGATGAAGGGCGAGTGCACCATCTCGTGAATGTGGTCTGGCTCTCTCCAGGGCGGGCTGTGCTGAGGCTGCGACCCGCCGGATCATGGGTCCTTCGCTGGCTGCTTGTCTCCGCCGACAATGGCAATGCCCGGGACTTCCGTCGCCTGCGGGTCTGGCTGCGGTACGGTTCTATCCGGCGCCAGGGACCATTGGGGCGCCTGGGCCCGACCCGGCCAGTTGTTCGGGACTAGGATGGTGTCCCGGGCCTGATCCGCGGGCAGGGTATGGGGATAATCCAGGTTGTAATGCAGACCGCGGCTCTCCCGGCGGGCTTGGGCGCAGCGGATGACCAGTTCGGCGACTTCCGCCAGATTACGCAATTCCAGCAGATCGGCATTTACCCGGAAATCGGCATAGTACTCCTGAATCTCTGATCGGAGCAGGGCAGTGCGCGCGGCTGCTCGTCGCAATCGTTTACGGCTTCTGACGATGCCCACGTAATCCCACATGAAGCGGCGCAGTTCCAGCCAGTTGTGGCGAACCACGATTTCCTCGTCGGAATCGGTGACCTGGCTTTCATCCCAGTCGCGCAGCTGCTTCGGTGGTTCCGGCAAGGAGGTATTGGCCATGTCCCGGGCGGCCGTCCGGCCCATGATCAGGCATTCCAATAGGGAATTGCTGGCCATGCGATTGGCACCGTGTAAGCCCGTGTGTGCGGTTTCGCCGGCCGCGTAGAGACCGGGTAAATCAGTTCGTCCGGCCAGATCCGTGATCACTCCGCCACAGGTGTAATGTGCCGCCGGAACCACGGGGATGGGCTCGCAGGTCAGGTCAATCCCCAGGGCTTGCAGGCGCTGGTCTATGGTGGGGAACTGTTGCCGGACCCGTTGGGCTGGTTCGTGGCTGATGTCCAGCCAGACATGCTCCAGGCCCAGCCGCTTCATCTCATGGTCAATGGCCCGGGCTACCACGTCACGGGGGGCTAGTTCCGCCTGAGGATGAAAGCGATGCATGAAACGCTCGCCGTTGGGCAAGCGTAATATCGCCCCTTCGCCTCGCAGGGCCTCGCTGATCAGGAATGAGCGGGCCCGGGGATGAAACAGGCAAGTGGGGTGGAATTGCATGAATTCCATATTGGCCACTCGGCAGCCCACGCGCCAGGCCATGGCGATACCATCACCGGTGGTGCCGTCGGGATTGCTGGTGTAGAGATATACCTTGTTGGCACCTCCGGTGGCCAGCATGACCCGGGGAGCGGATAGAGTCTCCACTTGTCGGCTTTCATCATTGAGGGCATAAACACCCAGTACTCGATTGTCGCCAGCCAGTCCCTGACGCCGGCTGGTGATCAGATCAACAGCGGTTCGCCGGGTCAACCAGTGGGTGTGGGGTCGCTGATTGACTGCCTGCTGAAGGGTGTCCTGGATGGCCCGCCCGGTGGCGTCGGCCACATGCAGCACACGTCGGTGACGGTGCCCTCCCTCCTGGGTCAGGTGGTAGTGATTGTCCGCATCCCGGGTGAAAGGGACGCCGAGTTCGGACAACCAGCAGGCAATTTTCGGTGCCTGGCGGGCAATGTACTCCACCACGTCGGCTTGTCCCAGGCCGGCGCCCGTTTCCAGGGTGTCATTGACATGGGATTCAATACTGTCGCCGGCATCGATGGCGGCCGACATGCCCCCCTGGGCCCAGGCCGTGCTGCCGGCGTCCACCGGTCCCTTGGAAACCAGTGCCACATGCCAATCCCGTGGCAGACTGAGTGCAGCGGCGAGACCGGCCGCGCCGGTACCCAGAATAATGGCGTCATAGGATCGCCGAATCGACGCGGATTGCCCAGCCATGGCCACTCCCGAGCTCTGTTACAATGGCCGCACAGTTTACTGGCCCGACTGCTGAAACGACAAAGAATAATCGCTGATGGGGGCATTGGTTTGGCCCCCGTCTCGGCAAAAAATGGTTTTATTGGCGAACTCCCTGCCCCCGCATTGGTCACAGGGCACAGACGGGGTGAGGGAGCGCCGCCTCAGCGAGAGGATTGGCCCCGGATGGGCAATAGGAAAACCGACCAATTGCTGGTGGAACGTGTGCAGCAGGGAGACCGTGCTGCCTATGACGTTCTGGTTCGAAAATACCAGCACAAGATTGTAAAACTGATCTCGCGCTATGTGCGGGATCAGGCTGACGCCCTGGACGTGGCTCAGGAGGCCTTCATCAAGGCCTACCGGGCCCTGCCCAATTTCCGGGGTGACAGTGCCTTCTATACCTGGCTGTACCGGATTGCCATCAATACGGCGAAGAATCATCTAGTGGCCGAACGTCGACGCCCCGTGGATCAGGATGTGGATCTCCAGGATCCGGAACAATTCGAGATTCAGTCGCGTCTAAAGCATGTCGATACACCCGAAGGCATGGTGCTGACGGATGAGATTCGAGGGACGGTGGAAGATGCCATCGCCGCCTTGCCGGAGGATCTGAGAACCGCGATTGTGCTTCGAGAGCTGGAAGGCATGACCTATGAGGAAATCGCCGAGGCCATGGATTGTCCCGTTGGAACGGTTCGATCGCGGATTTTCAGGGCCCGAGAAGCCATTACAGAACGGCTTCGCCCGTTGTTGTGACAGGAGTTAGGGGAATGACTGACAAGCTTCGTGAGCAGCTTTCGGCACTGGTCGATGGTGAGCTGGACGAGGGGGAGGCCAAACTGCTGGTCCGCCGTTTCGAGCGGGATAACTCGCTGAAAGAGGTTTGGGACCGCTATCAGCGCTGTGCCCAGTTACTGAATGTCACGGATCATGCCGGCGAGGATATCGCCGTGGTGGATCAGAGCTTTACTGAGGGCGTGATGGAGGCCATCGCCGAAGAGCCTGGAAAACCGGTCCCGTCATCTTGGTGGCAAGAATGGCTCAAGCCAGTGGCCGGCGTGGCTGTGGCTGCGGGTGTGGCGACAGTCGCCTTGGTGGGTATGCAGGGAGGGCAGTTTGCCGACGACCCGGAATCGGTGGAAGTGGTGCCGGCGGCGGGAGTAGAATCCAGTCCCTGGTCCAGCCCGGCCCGTATCTCACCGGCCGCTGCCGGTCGGTCCCTGGAGATTGACCAGGCGGAATCCTGGCAGCGTCTCAATCATTATCGCCTTAACCATACCGACCACGCTGCCGGCGTTCAGCGCCTGGATGCGGAGGAAGCGGACAGTGAGGCTGGCATGGAAGACGAACCGGAGCGAATTCAGCGGAGTCGGGATCAATGAAGGGATTGTCCCTGCCTGGTTTTCTGATTCTCGGTCTGGGTCTGACGGCCCATCACGGGGCGTTTGCCGTACCGCTTGAAGATAGATTGAACCGGATGGGAGAGGCCGTCGCCCAGTTGAGCTATCAGGGGACTTTTATCCAGGTCCAGGATGGCGAAGTAGAAACCCTGGAGGTGGCTCACCGGGGTGGTGAGGAGGATTCCCGGGAGCGCCTGATGAGTCTGACGGGTAGTTTGCGGGAATTGATTCGCGATGATGATACGGTCAAATGTATTCATTCCCGGGATAGTGGGGGGGAGGTGGATCTTCGCCAGTCGGCCGCTCGTTTTCATGCACACCTGGGACGAAAGCTTGGGGAGATGGAAGGAGACTTTTATTCCCTAGTCGCCTTGGGACATGACCGGGTTGCCGGTCGAGACACCAAGGTTGTAGGTGTTCGTCCCAATGATCAGTTCCGCTATGGATTCCGTTTTTGGATCGATGAAGAAAACGGCATGCCGCTGCGTAGTGACATGGTGGACCCAGAAGGCGCCGTTATTCAGAAGGTCATGTTCACCCAGATTCGCTTTCGAGGCGATATTGAGGATGAGCACTTGAATCCGGTTCTGGACGCGGAGGGGGAAGAGTTTGCCACTCGCCGGGCCAAGTACTCCCGGCCCAAAGCACCCGAACGGCAAGCACCGGATCATGACTGGGAACTGGGCGAGTTGCCGGCCGGTTTTGAATTGATATCGGTCCGCGAAAAGCCACGGTCTGGAGATGGGCGGCTTTATCACTTCATTGTTTCGGATGGACTGGCCCAGGTTTCGGTCTTTCTAGAGCCGGCGTCTGAAGCGGGGGATGGCTTTGAAGGGGAATCCCGAATGGGTACTGTCCATGCCTTTGGTCGGCATCTGGATCGCCATCAATTGACGGTGGTGGGTGAAGTTCCGGAAGCCACTGTCAGTGCCATCGCACGTTCTTTTGAATCGGCTCCCGAACGCCTGCCGGATGGAGATTCCGCTCATTGATCCGAGAGCAGGGACGAATTGTGCGCACTCAGGCCGGGCGAGCCTGGATTGAAGCCCGTAGCCGCCTGGATTGTCCCCGTTGTGCCGAAGGTCGGGGTTGCGGCGGTGGGTTGTTGGGCCGCTGGCTGGGGGATCGCCTGAACCGGGTGGAAGCCGCCAACCCTGACAATCACCCCTCTGGCAGCTGGGTTGAGCTTGGTCTGGATGAACGCGATCTTTTTATCGCAGCATTGTTGGTCTATCTTCCTCCCCTGTTTGGATTATTGCTTGGGGCTACCCTGGCTCAGGTGTTTCTGGGGCTGGCCGAAGGCTGGGTCGTGCTGTTGGCTCTGCTTGGTTTGGCTCTGGGCCTGCTGCCGGGCCGGGCGCTACTATCCGGTGGAGGACGTGATAGGCGTTTTGCACCGGCGATTCTCCGTCGCCTGAGTGGGCCACCTGAAGGCTGCCAAAAGCGGTCGGTCTAGCCACTGGCCAATACTCGAGCTAGCGGGTATCTTGATGGCCGGTTCCCTCAAATCTCAATATCTGCAGCCCCAATGCCCTCACCAATTGTTCTGCTTGCTCCTTTCCTGATGCTACCCGGCCTGCTCCCTGGGATGGTTCTGGCCCAGCCAGACTGCCTGGACTTGAGTGAGCATTATCCCGAGGTAGTGGCAGAGGTGGTCAGAATCCAGGCAGACTCGGAGGGGGAAACCCTGGGAAGCGGCTTCTTTTACCGGGGAGAAGGGCGTGGCAACGGGCCAGATGAAGGGACCTGGGTGGTGAGCAATGCCCATGTGGTGGCCGGACGGGATACGGTTCAGCTCAAGGCCCAGGATGGCCGACGCTGGGAGGCTCAGGTTCTGGATCGGAACGAACGCTTGGATCTGGCCGTTCTCACGGTTGAGGCCGGACCTTCCTCCGGAGGCTTGCGCTTTCGTGAGCAGACTGCAAGGGTTGGTGAGCCGGTATGGGCCGTGGGAAGTCCCTTTGGCCTTGCAGCTTCGCTCACCAGCGGGCACCTGGCAGCCGAGGGACGCTACTTCACTGCCGAGCCCAGCATTCCCTATCTTCAAATAGACATGTCTCTGAATCCTGGCGGATCCGGCGGGCCCTTGCTCGATGGTAACGGCCGGGTTGTGGGCATTAATACGCAAGTGGTGGGCCGTGGTGAGGGACAAGCCGGCTTGGCATTTGCCATCCCGGCCTGGGTGGTGCGGCGATACGTGTCGGGGCTGGAGGCCAATGGTGGAGAAGCGGGGTATCTGGGCGTGGGCCTGGTGGCAGGGGGCGGTGCTCTGGTGGTATCCCGGGTGATTCCGGATTCCCCGGCGGAGCGGGCCGGAATTCAGCCCGGGGATCAATTGAGCGGGCAGAAGGTGGTCGATGGCCCGCAAGGGTATCTGCGCCATCGTTTGCTTAAACCTCTGGCAGGGGAAATCATTGCCCTGGTCCGGGAAGGTCGAGACGGGGAAGTGGAAGGATTGTTTCTGGAAGCCGAGCCCTTCAGTCGCACCAATCGGCAGATAGACTGGCTGGCCATGGAAGCGCGGCGTCATGTTGAGGGTGGGGTGGAAGTGGTAGCGCTGGATGAGCCGGATAGTCGCCTTAGCGTCGGGGACCGGATTCTGCGCCAAGGTAGCCGGAGTGTGGATCACCCCTTCGACTTGACCCGGCCGAGCACCCGCTCTGCACCCCTGCTGGTGGAACGCGAGGACCAGCGCTTTTTTGTGGCAATCAGAGTATTGGAAAATGAGCGATAGCGTGGAACTGACACTGTATTCCCGGGAAGGCTGCGGTCTTTGCGACGAGATGCTGAGCGAGTTACACAAGCGCTATGGCAGCAGAGTGCGCGTCCGGGTGGTGAATATCGCCGAGGACCGGTCGCTGGTGGCCCGCTATGGGGAACGGATTCCGGTGCTGGTCCATGAAGGCGAGGAGCTGTGCTTCGGTCGCTTGAATCCGGATCGCCTGGCTCCGTTGCTGCTCCGGTCCTAAGTCACCGCCCGCACGGCCGGGTTCGTCTTACTTCGCAGTTCCTTCCCAAGGCGGGTATAATCAATGGCTTCGCGTTGATGCCGAAATCCGGGCTTCCGGATGGGCGGCATCCCAGGTATCGGCCTTCGCCGATCTCCCCCGACGGGCCGGATCAGGTCCACTGTCGTGGAGGGGATTTGGACGGGGAATCATTCGTATTCGTGGTGGCGGCGGGCAGGGACGCTGTCCGTTCGAGCTTATTCGGCCACAAAACCGCCTTCGGGTCCTCAATGAAGCATATCCGCAATTTTTCCATCATCGCCCATATCGATCACGGGAAGTCCACCCTGGCCGACCGTTTCATTCAGGTCTGCGGTGGTCTGACGGACCGGGAGATGAACGAGCAGGTTCTGGACTCCATGGATCTGGAGCGAGAGCGGGGCATTACCATCAAGGCTCAGAGCGTGACTCTCAATTACACCGCTCGGGATGGCCAAACCTACGAGCTCAATTTCATCGATACCCCCGGCCACGTGGACTTCTCCTATGAGGTCTCCCGATCCCTGTTTGCCTGTGAGGGAGCCTTGCTGGTGGTGGATGCGGCGCAAGGGGTTGAGGCCCAGAGCGTGGCGAATTGTTACACCGCCATCGAACAGGGCCTGGAAGTGATTCCCGTGCTCAACAAGATTGACCTGCCGGCGGCGGAACCTGAGCGGGTAAAGGAAGAGATAGAGGATATTATTGGCATCGAGACGGATGAGGCTATTTCGGTAAGTGCCAAGACCGGCAAGAATGTGGACGAGATTCTGGAGCAACTGGTTCAGAAGGTACCGCCACCCCAGGGCGATCCGGAGGCCCCCCTCAAGGCCCTGATTATTGATAGCTGGTTTGACAATTACGTAGGGGTGGTTTCCCTGGTACGGATCGTGGATGGTCGATTAAACAAAAATGACAAGATTCGCGTGATGGCCACCGGCAAGGCGCATCTGGTCTCGGAAGTGGGCAGCTTCACGCCCAAAAAAACCCCCCGTCCGTTTTTGGACACAGGCGAAGTGGGTTATGTCATTTCCGGCATCAAGGAAATTGATGGCGCGCCGGTGGGTGACACCCTGACCCTGGATAACCGGCCCTGCGATCAGCGCTTGCCGGGCTTTCAGGAGGTCAAGCCCCGGGTCTTCGCGGGCCTCTTTCCCGTGGACAGCAGTGACTATGAGGATTTTCGGGATGCCCTGTCCAAGCTGCGCCTGAATGATTCAGCCATGTATTACGAGCCGGAAGTGTCGGATGCCCTGGGCTTTGGGTTCCGCTGCGGCTTCCTCGGCATGCTCCATATGGAGATTATTCAGGAGCGCCTGGAGCGGGAATACAAGCTTGATCTGATCACCACGGCGCCGACGGTTATCTATGAAGTGCTCACCACTGATGGTGAGGTCAAGAAGGTGGACAATCCTTCCCGCTTGCCGGAGTTGAATCTCATTGATGAGATTCGAGAGCCCATAATCGTGGCCAATATCCTGGTGCCCCAGGATTTTGTGGGCCCCGTGATTACCTTGTGCGAGGAGAAACGGGGTAATCAAAAGAAGATGATGTATCACGGCAAGCAGGTGCAGCTCACCTACGAGCTGCCCATGAGTGAAGTGGTGATGGATTTCTTTGATCGCCTTAAATCTTCCAGTAAGGGCTTTGCCTCATTCGAGTATGATTTTGACCGTTTCCAATCCTCCCAATTGGTTAAGCTGGATGTGCTCATTAATGGCGACCGGGTTGATGCCTTGTCCACCATCGTCCACAAGGACCAGTCCTATCATCGTGGCCGCGACCTTTGTGAGCGGATGAAGGAAATCATTCCCAGGCAGATGTTTGATGTTGCGATCCAGGCGGCCATTGGTAACCATATTATTGCTCGAACCACAGTGAAGGCATTGAGAAAGAATGTGACTGCCAAGTGCTATGGTGGGGATGTGAGCCGGAAGCGCAAGTTGCTTGAGAAGCAAAAGGAAGGTAAAAAACGGATGAAGCAGTTGGGGAAAGTGGAAATTCCCCAGGAAGCATTCCTTGCCGTGCTTCAGGTTGACAAGAAGTAACGATGTCTAGCCAGAGCGATAATAAGCATGTGCTTGTGAGTGATGGCTGATGGAATCATCATGAATAAACTAGGGGAGAGAGAGCCTTAGAGCTCGAGACTGCCATGAATCTTGCACTGATACTGGTTATTGCGACCTTGGTGACGGGCCTGGTATGGGCACTGGATCGCCTATGGCTGATTCGCCTACGGAGTGACGATGCTGACGAGCCCACTGTGGTGGAGTGGTGCCGTGCCTTTTTCCCTGTTCTGCTGATTGTTCTCGTGCTCCGTTCATTCATAGCCGAGCCCTTCCGGATTCCTTCTGCCTCCATGATGCCCACCCTGGTGGTAGGCGATTTTATCCTGGTCAACAAATTTGCCTATGGGCTGCGTCTGCCGGTACTGGAAACCAAGATTCTGGATCTGGGCCAGCCGGAGCGGGGGGAAGTGGCGGTATTTCGCTATCCCCCAAACCCATCCAAGGATTACATCAAGCGGGTTATCGGGGTGCCAGGGGACCATGTGGCCTACCGGAATAATACCCTCTACATTAATGGGGAAGCGGTTAATCAGCAGGTTATGGGGGAGTACGAGCCCAGAGAAGTGGACCGTCGACGGGATCGTGTTCTTGACGGAAGCATTCTCATGGAGGAAACCCTGGGGGCGCAGGACTACGAGATCTTGGTGAGTCCGAGGGCGTCCGGTATGCCCAGTCAGGAGTTGGAGCAGGGTATTCGAGTACCGGAGGGGGAATATCTCATGTTGGGGGATAATCGGGATAATAGCCTTGACGGACGTCATTGGGGATTTGTTCCAGAGGATCATCTGAGAGGGCGGGCCATGGTGATTTGGCTGAGTTGGGAAGCCTTTGGCGCAGCTCCGCAGTGGGGGCGGGTTGGTCAGGTGATTCGCTAGACTGACTGGATTCTTCTTCATAGAGGGGAAGTTTTATGCGTTTGAGAAAACGACAGCAAGGCTTGACTGCCCTGGGTTGGGTACTTGCCTTTATGGTGGGCGGATTGATTGCCATGGCCGGTGTGCGGCTTGTTCCGGTCTATATCCAATCGTTTAGCCTGAATTCGATTATGCAAAGTGTGGCTAGCGATGTGGATTATCAGGATACCCGGGCCGTGAATCGTGCCCTCCGGCGGCAGATGCAGGTCAATGATGTGCGTGCGGTCGATGTGGATGATTTCCAGATTGAAGAAATTGATGGCCGTCGTTACCTTACATTGGAATATGAGCATCGGGTTCCCTATCTCGCCAATATTGATTTAGTGGTCAGTTTCGAAAAGCAGCAAGCTTTCCGGGGGCAATAAACGTTGATATCTGCTTCTTTGGGCGAAAAGCTGTCTTATCGCTTCTCCGACCCTGCTCTGTTGGAAATGGCATTAACCCATCGAAGCATGGGTCGGCAAAATAATGAGCGCCTGGAGTTTCTGGGGGACTCGGTACTTGGTCTGTGCATTTCAGAGCAGCTTTATGAAAAGTTTCCGGATGTGGAAGAGGGCGATCTCAGCCGTCTGAGAGCGAGCCTGGTCAACCGGGATACACTCGCCGAGATTGCCGGCGAGCTTGAGCTCGGCCAGCAATTGTATCTTGGCGGTGGAGAACTCAAGAGTGGTGGTTTCCGCCGTGCATCCATTCTGGCGGATTCATTGGAAGCAGTGATGGGGGCGGTCTACCTGGATGGCGGCTTCCAGGCAGCCCGGTCCTTGATTCATCGTTTGTATGCGGATCGCCTTTCCCGCTTGCCGCCACCGCAACAACTCAAGGACCCCAAGACTCGTTTGCAGGAACGGCTGCAAGGGCAGGGTTACCAACTTCCTGTTTACGAGGTCATCGGCATCACCGGAAAGGAACATGATCAGTCTTTCCAGGTGGCTTGTCATGTCCCGGATACTGATTTGAAAGCCCGTGGACGTGGACAGAGCCGTCGAAAGGCGGAACAGGCTGCGGCTACCGGCATATTGGAGCGGCTCGATCATGAGCAATGAAGTGCGTTACGCCGGCCTGGTTGGGGTTGTGGGTCGTCCCAATGTGGGCAAGTCGACCCTCGTGAATGCCCTGGTTGGGGAGAAAGTCAGTATTGTCACGGCCAAGCCTCAGACCACCAGACATCGGATCATGGGGGTGAGTACCCGGGGAGACCGTCAGTTTGTCTTTGTAGATACCCCCGGTATTCACAGTGATACCCCTCGCCGTATGAATCGGGATATGAACCGTACGGCCCAGGATGCGGCGCGTGATGCGGATGTGGTGCTGTTTCTGATACAGGCAGGGCAATGGAATGAAGAAGATCAGGCTATTCTGAAAGGCCTGAAAAAGCTGTCGGTACCCGTGGGCCTGGTGATTAACAAGGTGGATCGCCTGGATGATCGCAAGGAATTATTACCCTTCATGGAAGAATTGACACAGGCGGCGGATTTTCATTTTGTGGTGCCCCTGTCTGCCCTCAAGAAGGAGAATCTTGAGCCTTTAATGGATGAGCTTTCGGTTTTTCTCCCGGAGTCCCCAGCCTTCTTTCCGGCTGACCAGCATAGCGATCAAAGCCCGCAGATGGTGGCCGCGGAGGTGATCCGGGAAAAACTCATGCTTCGTGTGCACCAGGAAGTGCCTTACGCCTTGGCCGTGCAGATTCAAAGCTTTAAGCGGGAAGGTCGCTTGCGCCGTCTGGAAGCGATTATCTGGATTGAGCGTGACGGCCAAAAGGGTATTGTCATCGGCAAGGGCGGTCAGGTTTTGAAGGCCATCGGCACCGCCGCTCGAAAGGAACTCGAGTCGCTTTGGGATTGCCGGGTTCACCTGGATCTATGGGTCAAGGTCCGGGCCGGCTGGCCGGATGATCCCCGCCTCTTGGGTAGCATGGGGATCGGCGGGGAATGAGCCCTCCGGTGGACCGGCCCGAATTGGAGGCCGGCTATGTCTTGCATCAGCGAGCTTATCGCGATTCCAGTCTAATTGTGGATGTATTTACCCGTGAGGCCGGCCGCCTGGCCCTGGTGGCCCGGGGGGCAAGACGGCCCCGGGCCCGCCAACGTGCCTTGCTCCAGGCCTTCCGACCCCTGCGCCTGTCCTGGCGGCTGGGGGGCGAAATGGGAACCCTGACGGCCGTGGAAAGTGATGGCCAAGCGCTCAATTTGAGTGGCGAGCGATTGCTCTCGGCCTTCTATCTCAATGAACTTATTCTACGTTTGGCCGGACGTCATGATCCACACCCGGTGCTTTACGATACCTATTCAAGTGCCCTGTCGGCGCTTTCCCGGCATGCCGAGGATAATTCCGATGAAGGGGCTTTAGGATCCCGGAATGAGGCTTCCCTTACCGCGGTTATCCTGCGTCGATTTGAGCGTGAAGCCTTGGAGTGTCTGGGGTATGGTTTGCCTCTGGATGACAATTGTGTTGATGGCAGTCCGATTCGGGCCGAGGGTCGGTATCGTTTCGATGCCCAGGCGGGGGCCTATTCCCTGGCCGACGCCCATAACCGGGACCAGGAACGGGGGGTGTCAGGGCGTGCCCTGCTGGCCTTGATGCATGATGATTGGTCGGATCCTTCGGTGTTACCGGATATCCGAAGGCTGTTGGCGGCCGCGCTGAGCCCCCATCTTGGAGGGCGGCCTCTGAAAACCGCCCGAGTTCTGAGGGATTTGCGCCGGAGGCAGGGGCGGTCGGGGGAGAATGAGTCTTGAAGGAGAATAGGATGCGGCAGTGGATTGATTTAGGCGTCAATGTGGACCATGTGGCGACTTTGCGCCAAGCCAGGGGTACGGTCTATCCGGACCCGGTTCAGGCGGCCATGCTCGCTGAGCAGAATGGCGCGGATGGAATTACCATTCATCTGCGTGAAGACCGTCGCCATATCCAGGATCGAGATGTAAGCCGGATGATGGAGAGCATTGAAACCCGCGTGAACCTGGAAATGGCTATCACGCCTGAAATGCTAAGCATTGCCTGTGCCCATAAACCTTTTGCTTGCTGCCTGGTGCCGGAGAAACGGGAGGAGTTGACCACGGAAGGGGGATTGGACGTCCGTGGGCAGCAGAAATCGGTGACCCAGGCAGTCCAGCGCCTCTCTGACGCCGGCATTCGGGTTTCCTTGTTCATCGATCCGGATCCCGAGCAGATCCAGGCTGCTGCGGACTGTGGTGCCGCCGTGGTGGAATTGCATACCGGAGACTATGCCGAGGCCCGGGGCCATGACCAGGCAAAGGCCTTGACTCGAATCCGCGCGGGCGCGGAACGGGCCGCTCAGGCCGGTCTTCTGGTGCATGCGGGCCACGGTCTGCATTATCACAACACCGCCCAGGTGGCGGCGATTCCTCCCATCAGCGAGCTCAATATTGGACATGCCATTATTGCCCGGGCGGTGATGGTGGGCCTGCCCCAAGCGGTTCGCGACATCAAGGCCCTGATGCTTGAGGGCAGGGAGTTGGCATGATTGCCATGGATACACCATTGTACGGGGTGGGGACCGATCTGGTTGAGGTAGCCCGGATTGAACGGGCCTACAAGCGTTGGGGTGAACGTTTTGTTGACCATCTCCTGATGGATGCCGAGCGTGAAGAGTTTGAGCGCAGCAAGCGGAAGGTACGCTATCTGGCCATGCGCTTCTCCGCCAAGGAAGCCCTGGTCAAGGCCTTGGGTACGGGGTTTCGGCAGGGGATGTGGTTAAGGGATGTTGGCTGCTGCCAGGCGGGGTCGGGCAAGCCTTACCCCATATTCTCGGACAAGGCGGAAGCGCTTAGAGAGGAACGTGGTGCGGGACAGGCCGAGATCAGCCTCACCGATGAAGCCGGCCTGATCGTGGCCTTTGCTGTGATGATGCGGCGTACCGAAACCTTTGGATAAAATGCTGGTAAACCCTTTCGGCCGGGAATTATGACTAACGGTCCCTGCCTGATTCGAGCTGATACTGGATATCCTTTAAAACGGCATCAACTTCTTTCTGCATTTGTTGAATTTTCCGGGAGAGGCTGACTGGATCGCTGCCTTGGTCGATGCAAGCACGAATGCTTTCGCAACACTCTGCGAGCGCATTAAAACCACAGAAGGCGGCAGTACCTCGCATCCGGTGTACTTCCGCGTCCAGATGGTCCCAATCCTCCGATGACAGATACTGTCGAGCCTTGTCACTTTGCTTGGGTAGGTCATCCAGGACCATGGCAGCAATCTCCGGTTTTAGGTTACCACCGTTTTCCCGTCCCATGGGTTGTGGGGGGGAGTTGGACACCTTTCCGCCATGACTCGGACTCTGATCCGTGCTGCTGCCGTTGGCGAAATGACTGGGGCGTCTCAGGCGCAAGGCTCGTCGGATACGCTCCACCAAGGTTTCTGCCGGCACCGGTTTGACCAGGACATCGTCCAAGCCGGCCTTCTGACAGCGTTTTCGCTCACCTTCGCCGGCACTGGCCGTCAGTGCCAATACCGGTGTGTTGGAGAAGCCGTAGCGCTCCCGAAGAGCCAGGGTGGTTTCAAGACCATCCATGCTCGGCAATTGAATATCCATCAGGATCAGATCAGGTTTCCAGTTGTTCAATTGCTCCAGAGCATCGGGTCCGTCAACAGCGGTTCTTACCACGGCCCCGGCTACTTCCAGGAATTCTCGTGTCAGGTGGCGATTGATGCGATTATCTTCCACCACCATTACATTCAGCCCGAATAAGCTCTGTTGAGTTGCGTGTCGCACACTCGTGGGCGTTAGGGATTGAGGTTCGTTTAAGTACTCATGCAAGGTCTCCAGCAGCTGTTTGCTGGATATGGTTCTCGGCAGAGCAGGCTGATGAAGCCAACTCTCAATTCGCTGAAGGATATCCCGATCCAGACTGCTGATCAGTACCAGAACGCGAGCGTCGTTGGGTAGTTGGGCCTGAATGCTTTCCAATCGCTCCCCCTGTTCCAACATGCCCTGACTAATCTCAATGATAATCAGATTTCCACCGGTCCCGGCTGCCCGTATCTTTTGTTCTTCATCAATATGGTTGACTTCAGCGCCCCAGGCCCGCAGGCGGCGGGAGAGGGCTTCGGCCATCTCCCTTTCAGGAGAGAATAAAACCAGACTGTGATTAGCCAAGGGAAGCCCCCGTTCCGGGGTAAGCACTTTGACCGGAAGTTGAATGGTAAAGTGGCTGCCCAAGCCAGGCTCACTCTCTACGTTGATTTGGCCTCCCAGCAATTTGGTAAGTTGCTCGCAGATGACAAGACCCAGTCCGGCCCCCTGGTGACGGCGGGCGGAGGAACTATCCAATTGAGAAAAAGCCTGGAAAAGCTTCCAAGTGTCGTCCTTATGTATACCGATGCCTGTATCAATGACATCAATGATAAGCCAGCTATGGCTATCCTGGTTAATTTCCAACTGGGCATTGACCTTTACATAACCCTCATCCGTGAATTTTGCGGCGTTGGACAAGAGGTTGCTCAGGATTTGGCGGAGCTTGACCTTGTCGACTAGAATTTCCGCGGGGAGCCGGTGGAGCGGGGCCCAGATTAACTCCAGGCCCTTGTGAAAAATGCCAGGCGCCATCATGGCCATGGTGTCTTCAATTAGCTCGGCCGGTTGACAGATGGTCTCTTCTACTTCAACCCGTCCAGCTTCGATGCGGGAAAGATTTAGCACGTCTTCCAGTAAGGCGAGTAAGGATTCAGCTGATCGTTGTATAGTGCCCAGGTATTCTTTCTGATTAGCTTTTAGTTGGGTGCGACCCAATAACTGGGTATAGCCAAAGATGGCATTCATTGGGGTCCGGATTTCATGGCTGATATTAGCCAGAAATTCGGATTTAATCTGATTGGAAGCTTCCGCGCGTTTACGCGCCAGATCTAATTCTACATTCTTGATCTCAACTGCCTCTAGTGTTTCTCGTAGTTCCGCCGTGGCTTTTTCAACCTGGGATTCCAGGTATTGGTGGGCAGTCTGAACTTCATCAGCCAATTCATTAAAGCCTTTTTCCAGCAGGCCGGCTTCACCCCGACTATTGAGCGGAACGCGAGCGTCCTGCTCACCCTGGCGAAAGCGGGTGATAGCATCCACGACCTGATTAAGGGGACGTACCATTTTCAGTCCGGCCTGGACGGCCATCAGCCATACGATGAAAAGACCGCCGAGGATCATCACCAGGCCGCGGCCAAGTACTTCGGTTTGCCGTTCCATGAGGGGCAGGGGTGAAAGCTGTAACTCTACTTGGCCGATGATTCGTTCATCACCGGGTAGACCCTCACCCGGTTGATCGGCAAAGAGAGATTCGAATTCGCCGCCGGGCTCATCACCTATTTCAATGGGAGCGGAGAATTGCAGGTCTTCCTCGGCCACCGGGTATAGTCGACTGAACAGACTGCTGCTGTCTGTCTGGGCATCAGACAAGGCTTCGCTGATAACCACGCCATCTGCATCCAGAATCCTGAGTTGGCTTACGGAAGGTTCGGCTACCAGGTTTTGGCTGAGTCGATCCAGGGCCTGCTGGTTGCCGGAGAAAACTGCATACTCACTGGCCGGTGCCAGATGCCGGACAATATTTTCGCCGTACTCTTGCTGGGATTCACGCATGTCCGCAATACGGGTGGCCAGCAGATAGCTGCCGATGGTCAATGTCAGCAGGGCGGCCGGTAACAGTGCTATCAGTAGAATTTGATTTCTTAATCGCAGCATCTTAATGGTCCGGTGAGTCCAGTTCTTGCAGGGATTGAAATAGCGTCTCCCGTGGGGGAATGCGAACATTAAGGGACCGGCCCACTTCCCGGTTTGTGCTTATCTCGAAATGAGCAGGATAGACTGGGTCTGGCCAATCTTGGCCCGTACTACCTCTCAGAGCCATCAGTTTCTCAGCGGTTTCTTCACCCAACCGCCGGGGTATTGTATGAGCCGCCATCAGACTACCAGCAGATACCAGACCTGGAGAATAGGAGAAAACAGGCAGATTGCCACGGAAACTTTGCAATAGCAGTGCCCTTAGATTTCTGGCGTCCTGGGTGATATGGGAGGGGGGAAGCAACAGGACATCTGCTTCCCTAGAGAAGGTGCGGACCGATGTGATGAGAGAATCTCGGTCACTGGCTTGGTGATGAATTAACAGAAGATCACTTTTTTCAGCTTCTTCATCAAACATGGCTCGTAGAGCGGATTCATCCGGGGCCGTGATGATACCTACCCTTGTGGCCTCTGGCAGTACCTGGCTGATCAAATGCAGATGCCTAAGTGGTGGCTGATCGATATATAGTCCTGAGATATGACGGTCCGGATGAGCCTCCAAAAGCCGATTCAGGCTGAGGGCCGGTACCATGGTGGCGAGTATCGCTTCTTCATGTTCGCTCAGATTCCAGTGTAAGGCCTTCATGCCCACGGCAACCCAGTAAGCATTATCGCCTTTTGATTCTGGATCAGGAAAATTTTGTGTGCCGGTGTGGACGCGCAGCCTCTCAAGCAGTGACTCATCTGCTGCCTCAATGAATCCTGATTCAAAGGCTCGGTAATGTCCGCCTTCGCTGCTGAGCATAAGATGGATAAGGCGAGCATCATCCTCTGCATGGGCGAGGGGCATGATCAGGCAGACCAGAGAAACCAGTCCCGTAAACCAGGCGACGAAGGGCGGACCAGTAATGGCTTCCTGCCCTTGTCCGTTTGTTGTTCTTCCCTGATTCATATCCGTCTTACCGCTTAGTTCAGAATGGTATGCGAATTTCCCCAAAGATCCTTCGGTGGAATCGATTGCGTGGCCAGGTATCTCGGTAATCACCGCTTAGACTCTGGATCACCAGTGCCAGTCGAGGGGCGTTGTCATCACTTCCCATGGTGTGGGCGATACGCATATCCGCCCTCCGGGTGTGGTTCACTCGGGCGCCGAGATTCATGAGTTGATACTCACTATAATAGAAGTAGCTGAGGCTGATCCTAGTCCTGTCATTGAATTCATATTGTCCCAGCAGGCTCATGCTGTGACGGGGGGCGCTGTCATTGATGGTTCCTGATTGGTCCGGGCTATCAATCTTCTTATAGGCATAAGAGGTGTTCAGCCGTATCCGCTCCATGGGGCGCCACTCCAAGGAGGTTTCCAAGCCGGTTATTCTGGCATTTTCCAAGTTGGCGAAGTCCACGGCTTCACCATCAAAAGGGTCCTCGGGAACCGGTGACGAGATATACATGATCATATCCTGAATATGATCATGATGGATTCGGGTATCGATGGTCAGGGAATGTGTCGGCGATTCATAGAGGTGGCCCAACTCGACGCTATCCACCGTCTCCCGTTCCAGCCCCCCTGATGCCAGTACCACTTGTTGATACGCCAGGGGCATGTCGATGGACCAGTCTCCGAGTTCCTCGATAAGAACCGGGGAGCGAGTGGCACGACTGGCCGACAAGCGCAGGGTGTGATTTGTCCCCAGGTGACGATTAAGGGCAAGTCGGGGAGAAAAGGCTCCATCCACGATTTGATCATCCTCATACATGGCCCCCAGGTTCATGGTGTAATCGGGTGTGGGTTGCCATTCAAGCTGGGTAAAGACGCGTCCGGAGCGATTCTTTTCGGGGCCATCCGGGAAATAGGCTTGCGGTGACTCCACTTTATCTTCGCGGGCACCCAGACCCCATAAAATGCGGCTGGTTTCTGACAGCCTCAGGGTATGCTGGAACTCAATGTCACTGCGGCTGCTGACCCGTGACTCGTCCACCGGGACTTCGGCGAAGTCCAGTTCCACGATGGGACGGGTGTGAAAAGTTTCATCGATGTCTTCTTCACTGTGATGGATGCGAAACTCCAGCAACTGGCCGGAGTCGGTCTGATACTCCCAATTCAACTGCCCGAAATGATTTTTCCAGTACTGATCCCTCGGCGGTTCAAAGGCCGGGTGGTCACGTCCCCATTCCTGTCGGCCCCGGCTGACACCCGCCCGGGCATGTAAATTGCTGTTGGGGCCGGTGTGGTAGCGAAGCTGGGTATTGATGAAACGATGACTCTTTCCGTCAAACTCCAGTCGTTGATTATCAAATCCGTTATCACCCCATTGAGCAGTGGAAATGCTCCAGTCCGTGCGGTCACTGGAGCCAAATTGGCGATATTGGGCACGGTGGGCGTAATCATCCCCGGCCAGCACTTCAATCTCGCCACCGCTGCGATCGGCCGGATCACGGGTAATGATATTGATGGTGCCGAGAAAGGCGTTGGTACCAAAGGCGGAGGTGTTGGGGCCACGGGTCACTTCAATTCGCTCGATGTCACTGACCGAATACGGCAGGGAAGGCCAGGGGACACCACCAAAACTGGGGGTGTAAACACTGCGACCATCCACCAGGACTTCCAGCCGACGAGAATAGGATTCCGCCCCAAAACCCATGACCACGGAAGACCAGTGCCCGGAGGTGTAACTCACTACGGCACCCGGTACATAACGTAGTAACTCCTGAATTTCCCGGGCACCGGAAGCCTTGATCATTTCCCGGTCAATTACCGTCACGGAAACGGGTGAATCGTCCCGAGCCTGCCGAAGGCGGGAACCGGTCAATACCCGGGCTGGACTTTCCAGGTAGGCGTCCTCGGTCAACAAGCCCTGGGCGTCATCCTCATTTCCAGCGTAAGCAGGGTTGGTCCAGGCAGTCAGGGCGGCCAGGATAACGGGGCTTGAGAGAGCCGTCCAATGGTGGCTGACACTGGCAGTCATCGAGCCCTGCCTGTCTGTTTACGGTCATTATTTCTCATGGCCCTAAAGATACCCGTTCAGGGCCTTCCAGGTCCATTTCCCCCGGCAGGGGTCTGGTACACTCACGCTTGGTTGAAACAGGAGCGGAATGTGAACGTTCTGGCCTTTGACATTGAGACCGTTCCAGATACTGAGACGGGCCGGCGACTGCTGGATCTGGGCGATCTGGACGATCAGGATACCGGGCGGGCCATGTTGCATCGGCGGCGCCAGGAAACCGGGGGACGGGATTTTCTGCCCCTGCATTTGCACCGGGTGGTGGCCATCTCCGTCGCCTTGCGTCAAGGGGATCGCTTTCGGGTCTGGACCCTGGGTGACCGAGACGCCGGCGAAGCCGAAATGATCGCTCGTTTCTACGAAGGGCTGGAGCGGTTTCAGCCGGATCTGGTGTCCTGGAACGGAGCCGGCTTCGATCTGCCGGTTCTGCATTACCGGGCCTTGTTGCACGGGGTGCCGGCACCGGCCTATTGGGAAACTGGTGACAATGCCCAGGCCTTTCGCTGGAACAATTATCTCAACCGTTTTCACTGGCGGCATCTGGACCTGATGGATGTGATGGCCGGTTTCCAGGGGCGAGGCACTGCCAAACTGGAAGAGGTGGCGGTGATGCTGGGTTTGCCCGGCAAGCTTGGCATGCATGGCAGTCTGGTCTGGGACCGCATTCTCGATGGTGATATCCAGGCGGTGCGAGATTACTGTGAAACCGATGCCCTGAATACCTATCTGGTGTATCTACGCTTTGAAGTGATGCGCGGTCGCCTGGATGCCCAGGGCTATGCCGATGAGCAGGCCCGGGTTCACCGTTTCCTGGAAACGGCCGAGGGCGAGCATTTTCAACAATTTCTGGCCGGCTGGGAGGCGCGCCCCCTCTGGCAAGGGCACAACAGTCAAGACAAGGATTCCCGTGGTACGCAAGAAGAAGACTGATATCCGCCTGACCCTGGATATACGGGACCTGTCCCATGATGGCCGGGGTGTGGGCAGTGCCGATAGTGGCAAGACCTTTTTCGCCCATGGTGCCTTGCCGGGTGAGCAGGTGGTGGCCCGCCGGGAAAAGAAGCGGCGGGATCTGGATGAGGGGGTGGCTGAAGAGATTTTGCGGCCGTCCCCTGACCGGGTAGAACCCCGCTGCCGTTTTTTTGGCCAATGTGGTGGTTGTGCCCTGCAGCACCTGTCCATCGAGGCACAGCGCCGGATCAAGGCGGACAGCCTGCTAGAGCAGCTTGAGCGACTCGGCCAGGTCCAGCCGGAAGAACGGATTCCCACTCTGAGCGGCCCGGCCTGGGGCTATCGTCGCCGAGCCCGGCTCGGGGTCAAGGACGTACCCAAGAAGGGGCGGGTGCTGGTGGGCTTTCGTGAACGACGAACGCCCTATGTGACGGACATGACCCGCTGTGAGGTATTGGTGCCCCAGGTGGGCGAGCGGCTTGAGGCCCTTTCCCGGTTGGTTGGCCAGTTGTCGGTGCGCGCCCGCCTGCCCCAGATTGAAGTGGCGGCCGGCGATGAGGACACGGCCCTGGTTCTGCGCCATCTGGATCCACTGAGTGACGAAGACCTATTGCACCTGTCTCGCTTTGAGCAGGAGAGCGGGTTCTGGATCTATTTGCAGCCCAAAGGACCGGATACCGTCCATGCCCTGAGCGATCAAGCCCCGCCGCTTAGCTATCGGCTGCCGGCCCATGATGTGGAAATTCGTTTTTTGCCCACGGATTTCATCCAGATTAACCGGGATATCAACCGAAGCATGATTGATCAGGCCCTGGCCTGGTTGGACGCGGGAGAAGGAGACTCGGTGCTGGATCTGTTCTCGGGGCTGGGCAATTTTGCTCTGCCCATTGCCCGCCAGGGCGCTCGGGTAACCGCTGTGGAAGGCGAAGCCGGTTTGGTGGGACGAGGCCGGGATAATGCCATCCGCAATGGCTTGGGCGAGGTGGTAGATTTTCATGTGGCCAATCTCTTCGAGGACGTGTCCGATCAGGCCTGGGCCCGGCGGGACTATCGCCTGGCGGTGCTGGATCCTCCACGCAGCGGCGCCCGGGAAGTGATCCCGAGACTCGGACGCATGGGCGTGGAACGAATCGTCTATGTTTCCTGCCATCCGGCCACCCTGGCCCGGGATGCGGGCCAGTTGGTTCACGAGGAAGGATTTACCTTGCGTGCCGCCGGCATCATGGACATGTTTCCCCATACCGGCCATGCCGAGGCTATGGCTGTGTTCGAGCGATAACCATGCCGCGAGAGATTGAGCGAAAGTATCTCCTTATTGATGAGCGCTGGCGAGAACAAGTGCTGCGAAGCCAGCCGTTCAGGCAAGGTTATCTGAGTGACCACCGCAGTGGGCGGGCCTCGGTACGGGTGCGGCTCAAGGGTGATCAAGGGGAGCTGAATATCAAGAGCCTGGAGCTGGGCAGCAGCCGTCAGGAATACGAATACCCCATCCCTGCATCGGAAGCCCGGGAGATGCTGGAGACCCTCTGCCAGGGACCCTTGATTGAAAAGACACGGCATTGGGTGGATTATCGGGGACAGGTTTTTGAGATTGATGAGTTCCACAGTGACAATGCCGGTCTGGTGGTGGCGGAGCTGGAACTGGACCGCGAGGATCAGCCAGTGGAAGCCCCGGCCTGGCTCGGGCCGGAAGTGACCCACCTGCCGCGCTATTTTAATGTGGCGCTGGCCCAGCGGCCCTATTGTCAGTGGTCGTCGGCGGAAAAGGCGGGTGAGGATGCGGATTGAAGTGGATATCAGCTGCCAGCGTTTGACCCTGTACACACCGGAAGGGCGGCGGCAAGACCAGTGGCCCGTGTCCACGGCAAAAAATGGTCCGGGCGAGGGCCATGGCAGCGGCTGTACGCCCCGCGGGCGTCATGTCATTCGCGCCCGCATTGGGGATGGACAGGCTGTGGGCACGGTCTTTGTGGGCCGGCGCCCCACGGGCGAAATCTGTGACGAGGCCCTGTTCCGAGCCCAGCCCGAGCGGGATTGGATTCTCACCCGTATTCTCTGGCTTTCGGGCCTGGAGCCTGGCAAGAACCGTCTGGGCGATGTGGACACCATGCGCCGATATATCTATATCCATGGTTGCCCGGATGCTTTTCCCATGGGTAAGCCCTTGTCTGCCGGTTGCATTCGCATGCGCAACCATGCGGTGATAGCCCTTTTCGAGCAAGTGTCGGTGGGCACAGAAGTCCTGATAAAGGAATAAACATGGTTGCAGGCCCGGTGATGATGGATCTGGAAGGGACCAGCCTCAGTCGCGAGGAATCGGAGCTGCTGGCTCATCCGGCCGTGGGCGGGGTGATTCTCTTTAGCCGTAACTATGACTCACCGGGGCAGCTGTCCCGGCTGACTAGCGCCATTCGAGCCAGTCGGGAAACTCCCCTTTTGATTGCGGTAGACCAGGAAGGAGGGCGGGTGCAACGCTTTCACCAGGGATTTACCCGCCTGCCCCCCATGGCTCGTTTGGGGGAGGCATTTGATGCGGATCCATCCCAGGGTCTGCAGCTGGCCGAGCTCTGTGGCTGGGTCATGGCGAGCGAATTGCGGGCTCATGATCTGGATCTGAGTTTTGCCCCGGTGGTGGATCTGGACTTCGGCGCCAGTGCGGTGATCGGTGATCGGGCTTTCCACGATGATCCAGAGACGGTATTTCGTCTTGCCAGGGCCCTGGTGACCGGCATGCGGGCCGGTGGCATGTCTGCTACCGCCAAGCATTTTCCCGGCCATGGGGGGGTGGTGCTGGATTCCCATGTGGATTGCCCGGAGGAAAGCCGTTCACTGGATGATTTGCGTGAATGGGATATGCAACCCTTTGCCCGTTTGATTCGCATGGACCTGCCATCGGTGATGATGGCCCATGTGGTTTACTCGGCAGTGGATTCCCGGCCGGCCAGTTTTTCCCGTCCATGGATTCAGGATATTTTGCGAACCCAATTGGGTTTTGCCGGTGCCGTGGTGGCGGATGATTTGTGCATGGCAGCTGCTATTGTGTTGGGAACGCCCGCCGAGCGGGCCCGGATGGCCCTGGAGGCCGGTTGTGATCTCATCCCGGTTTGTAATGACCGGGCGGCGGCGGTGGAAGTGATCCAGGCGGTGGGTGGTGATACCCCCCCGGCTACGCGGCATCGCCTGGCGCGTCTTCGGAGCAAGGCCCGTCAAACGGCCACGCCCAATATTGCCATTGATTGGGAAGCCGCCCGCCGGAAGGTGGCCCAACTCAGCAAAGGAGAGGCCTGATGGAGGAAGCCGGTGACGTACTCGAGATAATCAATGAGGTGATGCCGCTGGACTGGATCACCATGGTTCAGATTGGTGTGGTCATCTTTGTGACCGCGTTGGCGGATCTGGTGGTTCGCCAGATTTTTGTTCGGCTCGAGAGAAAGGCCCTGGAAACCCACCGGGTCTGGGATGATGCCTTTGCCCTGGGTTGTCGGCGGCCAGCCCGCTTTGCCATCTGGGTGATCGGGCTGAGCATCGCCATCGGCTTGATCGGCGAGGATATTCGCGCCGGTATTTTCGAGCCGGTTGCGGATGCCCGCAACGTAGCCCTGATTGCGATCGTGGCCTGGGCCCTGATCCGCATGGTCCGTCGGATCGAGATCAACCTGGTCAATCAGTGGTACCAAGAAGGGGAAGCGGTGGACCAGACCACTGTGGATGCAGTGAGTAAGCTGGTTCGTATCACCATTCTGGTGACGGCGGCCCTGGTCACCCTGCAGACGCTGGGTTTCAGTCTCACTAGTTTGCTGGCCGCGGGGGGGATTGGTGGTTTGGCTATTGGCTTTGCCGCCCAGGACCTGCTGTCCAACTTCTTTGGCGGGTTGACCATTTATATGGAGCGGCCATTTTCCGTCGGTGACTGGGTGCGCTCACCGGATCGGGAAATTGAAGGCACCGTAGAGGAAATCGGCTGGCGTCGAACGGTGATCCGGACCTTTGATCTGCGTCCCCTGTATGTGCCCAACGCGGTATTCAATCAGATATCTCTAGAGAACCCATCACGGATGTTTCACCGGCGTATTTTCGAAACAGTGGGTGTTCGTTACGATGACTTTGACAAGATTGAAGGGATTCTTAAAGATGTGAGGCAAATGCTTCATGACCATGAGGAGATCACCAAGCAAAGGACACTGATGGTGTACTTCAATACCTATGCAGACTCCTCCCTGGACTTCTTCATCTACTGTTTCACCGAAACCAAGGTCTGGACGGAATTCCATTCCGTTAAGGAAGATGTGCTGTTGAAGGTGGGGCAGATTATTGAAAAGCATGGCGCGGAAATCGCCTACCCCACACGCACCTTGCATGTGCCTGAGGGATTGGTGACACAAGGGGCGGCCACTGAAGCAGGAGGGGCTGATGAGCCAGGCAGATGAGCCCAAGTCGCTGCCTTCAAGCGAGAATGGGAAATCGGTTCGACAGGGCCCGGCAGAGGCCTGGAGGCCTCTGCCGGAGACCGCAGAACTCATTCATGATGGAGCCACTGTCCAGGCGGCTTTTGATTCCATGGCCCAGGCGATTAACCGGGACTGGTCGGGCACGGAGCCGTTGGTAATGCCGGTATTGCTGGGCGGACTGATACCAGCAGGACAGCTTTTGCCCCGGCTGCTGTTTTCATTGCAACTGGAGACGATCCACGCCACCCGTTATGGAGGCGGGACCGAAGGGGGGCAGCTTCGCTGGATGGCGGAACCTCGAGTGCCACTGAAGGGCCGCCACATTTTGCTGATTGACGATATCCTGGACGAAGGTCTGACTTTGAAGGCGCTGGTGGACTACTGTCGTGAGCACGGTGCGGAGCAGGTGGGTACGGCGGTGCTGGTGAAAAAGCAGGGTAAGCAGCCACCGGCCATGGAGGCTGATTATGTGGGGTTGAAAGTGCCCGACCGCTACGTATTTGGCTGCGGCATGGATCTGTATGAATACCATCGTCAGCTGCCTGGTATCTACGCAATCTGATCATTGGATAACAACGGGATTCTCAAATGGCCGAATTGGCAATTATTGGTGGTACGGGGCTGACGGAGCTGGATGGTCTGGAAATTACCCACCGGGAAGTGGTTGCCAGCCCATTCGGTGAGCCTTCCGGACCCGTGGTTCATGGTCGTTTCTGCGGCACGGAAGTGACTTTCATGGCCCGGCATGGACATGGGCATACCATTCCACCCCATCAGGTCAACTATCGTGCCAATCTCTGGGCTTTGCGACGGGTTGGCGTGCGGCGGGTACTGTCCGTAGCCGCGGTGGGGGGCATTCGGGAAGATATGATCCCCGGGGGGGTGGCCATTCCGGATCAAATCCTGGACTACACTTGGGGACGGGATCACACCTTTTTTGAGGGAGAGCTCAAGGGCGTGACCCATATCGACTTCACCCAGCCATATTGTCCCGAACTGCGCCAATGGTTGCTAGTCGCGGCCAAGGAGGCTGATATACCGGTGAGTGACGACGGGACCTATGGCGCGACACAAGGCCCGAGGCTGGAAACGGCCGCCGAGATCGACAAATTGGAACGGGATGGTTGCGACATCGTGGGCATGACCGGCATGCCCGAAGCAGCCCTGGCGCGAGAGCTGGGCTTGTCCTATGCTTGCTGTGCCGTGATTGCCAACCATGCCGCCGGTCGGGGTGAGGCGGATATCCATGCGGATATCGAGGCCAACCTCAATATTGGCCTGGACAAGGCGCGTGCCATCATGGGGGCCTTGTTGAAAAACGGGGCCTAGAGGGCCATGGCGTTCATGGCCCTCTAGGCTTGGATTCGGTACTGCGGATTATTCCGGCCGGCCCACCCGGACGATGACACCGAAGCGGGGATGGTCCAGATAATGCAGTTCGCCCAATCGTCGCACGCGACGGCGTTCATTGAGACGATATCCAATAAAGGGTTCCAGCTGCTCCCGGCTTCTCAGGCTGTCGAAATCCCCCTGACCTGAGAGCAGATCCTGCAGTTGCTGGCGCCGTTCCTGGGCGGCATCCTCCGCTGCTCGGCGGTCATCCAGCTCCGGGTTGAAGATTAGATCGGCAGCGGCATGAAAGAAGCGGTTCCGGTAGACCGTCAAGGTGCCGTCCAGGGGGCGGGCAAGGTCCAGTTGCTCTTCGTCCTCGCGGCTTATCTCAGACTCGCCGCTTTCTCCGGCCTGGCCCAAGTGTTCATCCTGAAAGGTGGCTTGTTGGGGTTCTTCCGTTGCGTCTGAATCGGCATCACGGCCCTCCTGGGCCCGGCGATCCACATAAAGACGCAGAACCGGGGCATCGTCTCTTTCCAGTTCCGGCAACTGGTAGCGATGATGGGTCAAAACCTCATAACGATCATCGGAATCCAGGCGGTCCAGCACATCCCTCAGTCGGCTACCGGATACAGACCGTATATCCAGCTCCCGGGCTTCTTCGCTGTCCAGCTCCACGGCAGCCTCCAGCGTCGGCGGCATGCCGGGGTCATTTATCCATCGTTCTTCATCATGGCCGGTATCGCCATTGCGCTGAAATACAATGACCTCCACATCCAGCTGCCTGATATCCGTCTCGGCCTGGGCCGCATTATGGGACAGGCCCAAAAGGGAGAATGTGAGGGTGACGCCGGCAAGGGCGAGCAATCGTTTCATGGTCAGCCTGCCTTTCTCTGTTCATCATCGGGTTTGAGCCGGGCCAGAATATCCCGCAGATAGCTTACGCGATCATCCCGCTCGGGTAATTCCTCATGAAAACGCAAGCGGGTCTGGCCGTCCAGTTTGAAGCGGTTGGGTTTGCTTTGCACCAGATCAATCAGTGCCACCGGGTTGATATCGGGTTCTTCCTCGAAGTCCAGCCGTCCACCCTCCGGACCCATTTCCACCCGGCGGATTCCCAGGGGCTGGGCCAGCAGTCGGACCTCTGCGGTCAAAAACAGGTTCTTGGCATAGTCCGGTAACAGACCGAAGCGGTCAATCATCTCCACTTGCAGCTCCCGCAATGTCTCACTGTCCTTGGCGCTGGCAATACGTTTGTAGAGGGTCAGCCGGGTGTGCACATCGGGCACATAATCCTCCGGTAGCAGTGCAGGGACCCCAAGCTCCACTTCCGGGCCGTGGTTGAGCGGCTTGTCCAGTTCCGGCTCCTCGCCCGCTTTGAGGGATTTAACGGCTCGTTCCAGCAGTTCGGTATAAAGGCTGAAGCCCACTTCGTGGATTTGACCGCTCTGTTCATCCCCCAAGAGTTCCCCGGCACCCCGGATTTCCAGGTCATGGGTGGAGAGGGTAAAGCCGGCTCCCAGGTCTTCCAGGGACTCGATGGCCTCCAGGCGTTTGACGGCATCGGCGGTCATGGCGTTCCGGGGCGGGGTGAGCAAATAGGCATAGGCCCGATGATGGGAACGACCTACCCGGCCACGGAGCTGATGCAACTGTGCCAGGCCGAACTTGTCCGCCCGGTTGATGATGATGGTGTTGGCCGTGGGTACGTCAATCCCGCTCTCCACTATGGTGGAGCAGACCAGGATGTTGGCCCGTCGATGGTAGAAATCCAGCATCACCCGCTCCATCTCCGATTCCCGCATTTTGCCGTGGGCCACTTCCACCTGGGCTTCCGGTAGTAGTTCGCGCAGTCGGCTGGCGGTTCGATCGATGGTTCTGACCTCATTGTGCAGGAAATAGACCTGTCCACCCCGGCGGATTTCCCGCAGACAGGCCTCCCGAATCAGTCCATCGGACCACTCATTCACGAAGGTCTTGACCGACAGGCGTTCCGCCGGGGGGGTGGCGATGATGGACAGGTCCCGGATGCCGGCCAGGGACATATTCAGCGTGCGGGGAATGGGCGTGGCGGTGAGGGTCAGCACATCCACCTCGGCTCGCAATTGCTTGAGTTGTTCCTTGTGCCGGACACCGAAACGGTGTTCCTCATCGATGATCACCAGCCCCAGGTCCTTGAACTTCACATCCCGGGACAAGAGCTTGTGGGTGCCGATGACGATATCTACGGTTCCCTCCGCAAGACCTTCTAGGGTGGTGGTCTTGTCCTTGCCGCTGCCCATGCGGGACAGAGACGCAATCTTGATGGGCCAGTCGGCAAAGCGGTCCTTGAAAGTATCCAGATGCTGGCGACCCAGCAGGGTGGTGGGCACCAGTACCGCTACCTGCTTGCCGGCCTGCACCGCCACAAAGGCGGCCCGTAGGGCGACCTCGGTCTTGCCAAAGCCCACATCGCCACAGACCACCCGGTCCATGGGCTGGGTGGACTTGAGATCGTCCACCACTGCCTGGATGGCCGTAGCCTGGTCGGGGGTCTCCTCAAAGGGGAAATCCTCCTCGAAGGCCCGGCGTTCCTTTTCCTCCACCTTGAAGGCGGTGCCCTGCCGGGCCGAGCGGCGGGCATAGAGATCCAGCAGCTCGGCGGCCACATCCCGGGCCTTTCTGGCAGCCCGTTTGCGGGCCTTGTCCCACTGGTCCGAGCCCAGGCGATGGAGGGGGGCATTTTCGGGGCTGGTTCCGGTGTAACGACTGATCAGATTCAGCGAGGCCACCGGTACGTAGAGCTTGTCGCCGCCGGCGTATTCCAGTGTCAGGAACTCGGTGGGCTCATCGCCCATATCCAGGGTTTGCAGGCCCAGGTAACGGCCCACCCCGTGTTCCTCATGGATCACCGGGGCGCCTTCGCTGAGATCGGTGAGGTCCCGGACAATGGTTTCCGGGTCCTTGACCGCTCGGCGTCGTCGGCGCTGTTGGGCCCGTTCTCCGAACAGTTGAGGCTCGGCAATCACCGCCAGGCCTTCGTCCGGCAGGATCAGGCCCTCGGTCAATTCCGCCACGCAAATGGCCAGCGGTGGCGTTTGTTTCAGAAAGCCCTGCCAGTCACCGACCTGCACAGGCTTGCGTTGCCGTTCCGAGAGCATGTCGATCAGGGCTTCCCGTCGGCCGGGGGATTCGGCGGTAATCAGGATGGCACCGTCAAAATCATCCAGGAATTCGCTCAGGGCCCGGGCCGGGTCCTCGGCCCGGTGATCCAGGGGCAGGCGGGGCGGCGCCCGGGTGGCAAAGTTGTCCACCGGCAGGGCTTCTGGGTCGTGGGCGCCTTCCGGGCGTTCCAGGTAGACCTGACCATGACGTTCCAGGGCGGCTTGTACCGCTTCCGGGACCAGGGCGATGCGCGCCGGCTCCAGCAAGGGGCGTTCCCGGTCGTGGCCTCGCTGTTGGTAGCGTTCCTGGATTTCCTGCCATTGTCGTTCCAGGGCCGGAAAGGCCCCATCGGTCATGGCCACCGTGGCCACATCCGGCAGGTAGTCGAACAGGCTGGCGGTCTCGTCAAAGAACAGGGGCAGGTAATACTCAATCCCGCCCGGCTGATTGCCGTCGCTGATGGCCCGGTAGATCTCGCTTTGCTGCGGGTCGCCTTCAAATTGCTGTCGATACCGCTGGCGGAACTGTCGAATAGCCTCCTCCCCCAGGGGGAATTCCCGCGCCGGCAGCATTCGGATCTGCTCTAGTTTTTCGGTGGTCAGCTGGGTGTCCGGGTCAAAGGCGCGCAGGGATTCGATTTCGTCATCGAACAGATCAATGCGGAAGGGCTGGCGGCTCCCCATTGGAAACACGTCCACCAGCGAACCCCGCACTGCGAACTCCCCGTGTTCCATAACCTGGGAGACGGCCCGGTAGCCGGCGGTTTCCAGGCGTAGCCGGAGTTGATCAATATCCAGTCGCTGCCCGGTGTCCAGCATCAGGGCACCACCACTGACATAGCTTACCGGGGGCAGGCGTTGCATCAGGGTCTGGGCCGCAGTGATCACCACACCCCGTTCCATGTCCGGCAGCGTAGCCAGCGTCGCTAGCCGGTCGGAAATGATGTCCTGGTGGGGGGAGAAGACATCGTAGGGCAGTGTTTCCCAGTCAGGGAAAATGGAGACCGTTAGATCCTCGGCCCGGGCAAAGAAGCGCACCTCATCGGTCAGAGCCTCGGCCTCCTGCACGCTTTCACAGATCAGTAGTAGCGGGCCGCGGGCACGGGCGGCTGCGCGGGCAGTGATCAGACTGCGAGCAGAGCCATACAACCGGCCCCAGCGGCGGCGGTCGCCGGGACCATCTGGGAGTGAGGGGCGGGACAGGGAGGCTTTGGCGATGTTTTCGTTGACGGCCATGTGAATTCAGCTAGGGGACTCTGCAGCTTGGATGATCGACAAACCCCCATTATCGCATACACGGCTACAGAGGCGTGTGCGCTTTACTCATCCCTGAAACGGCGGAAAAGGTCGCCATAGGCATCCACGCGGCGGTCCCGAAAAAAGGGCCAGATACGGCGGACCTGCTCATTGTGCCTCAGGTCCAGCCGGGCCTGGATCAGAGCCGCCGTCTCGTCCGCCTCGGCCAGCAATTCGCCCTGCGGCCCGCAGATGAAGCTGTGTCCCCAGAACTGGATGCCCGGTAGATGGGGTTCCGGGTGGGCTTCGTAGCCGACGCGATTAGAGGCCAGTACTGGCAAGGCATTCGCCACGGCATGGCCTCGCTGAACGGTCCGCCAGGCGTCCAGCTGGCGGGCTTGTTCGTCTTGGTCGTCCTCGGCGGACCAGCCAATGGCGGTGGGATAGAGGAGCAGATCAGCGCCGGCCAGGGCCATCAGGCGGGCCGCCTCCGGATACCACTGGTCCCAGCAGACCAGCACCCCCAGTCGGCCCACGGCGGTGTCGATGGGCTCAAAGCCCAGGTCTCCCGGCGTGAAATAGAACTTCTCATTGAAACCGGGGTCATCGGGGATGTGCATCTTGCGGTAGCGGCCGGCCAGGCGTCCGTCCCGGTCCAGCACCACGGCGGTATTGTGGTAAAGGCCGGCGGCGCGCCGTTCGAACAGGGAGCCAACGATCACCGTGCCGGTTTCCCGGGCCAGGCGGCTCAGCCGCTCGCTACTGGGGCCGGGAATGGGCTCGGCGAGATCGAAGACCGCCGTGTCCTGCTGCTGGCAGAAATAGGGGCTGTTGTGGAGCTCCTGCAGCAAGACCAGCTGCGCCCCCTGTTGGGCTGCCTTGCGAACCTGCGCCTCGATTTGCTGCAGATTGGCTTGGACGCTGCCCCGGTCTCGATCCTGGATCAGCGCCACATTCAATTCCGTCATGCTCCACCTTCCTGGGCGGGTAGGCCCGCGTCTGCCGGTACCACACCATCCGGATATTGCATGGTAACGCAATGCAGGCTGCCACCCTGGCGAATCAGGGCCCGGCAATCGATGCCGCGGACTTCATGCTCGGGAAAGGCCGCGCCAATCTTCAGTAAAGCGGTTTCATCGGCCGGATCCTGGTAGGTGGGCACCAGTACTTGCTGATTGGCTACCAGGAAATTGGCATAACCGGCGGGCATGCGACGCCCCTTGCTGTCATGGATGGGGCGGGGCAGGGGCAAGGGGATCAGGGCCCTTTCCCGGCCTGTCGGGTCAAGCAGGCCCCGCAGGGCGTCCGCCATGGCAGCAAGGGGCTCGAAATGAGGATCTGTGGCGTCGTCACAGCTCTGATGCAGCACCGCCCCCTGGGGGCCGAAACGAGCCAGGGTATCGATATGGCCGTCGGTGTCGTCACCGGCCAGATTCCCCGTGCTCAGCCAGTGAATCCGCTCGGCACCCAGCCATTCCTGCAGGGCCTGCGCCATGGCGGAATGGTTCATGCCGATATTGCGATTTTCGTTCACGATGCAGCTTTCACGAAGCAGAAAATGCCCCTGGCCATCGGTTTCGATAGCGCCGCCCTCCAGGATCAGTCCGCTCTCAATGAGCGGGCATTTCCCGAATACGCCTTGCGAGTGCAGTGCTTGCGCCAGTTGATTGTCCTTATTCGCGGGATGCCTTCCGCCCCAGCCATTGAAGGTGAATTTGATCAGTGCCGGGCCTTGCGGCGTGGTTACAGTAAGCGGGGCATGGTCCCGGGCCCAACTGTCATCACTGGGGGCGAGCACAAAGCGGCACCGGGGCAGGTGGGCGCCGGCTGCTGCCAGCGCCCGGCTGATGGCATGCCATTCGCCGTCGTCCCGAGCAACGATCAATACGGTCTGGTAGCGGGACAGGGCGGTGGCAATTTGGGTAAAACAACGGCGGGCCGGTTGCAGGTTGTGTGCCCAATCACCCTCGTCATGGGGCCAGGTTAGCTGGACCGCACTCTGACAGGCCCATTCCGCCGGCAGGCGGCGGCTGGGTGGAGGAGGGGATTCAGCCATCAATGAAGGTCAGTCTGTGGCTTCCAGTACCGTGTGAAGCACCAGTTCGTGTTCAAAATACACGCTGTAATCCTCGTAGACCCAGCGGGTAATGGGGGGATCCCCCACCGGGCCCTCGATGTCCCGGGGCTCACCATGGACATTGCGGACATTTTCCATGTTCATACCACGGCTCGGCACATCAATGTCATGGGACTCGGCATCCTCGATCCAGAGCCGGTCGCCACCGGAGCGGGGTTCGGCCATGACGCTGCCATGGGACAGCAGGGCAATGGCCACTGCGGACAGGCAAATCTTGCTTCGGGAAGTCATGACCAATCCTCTAGGTTTATTGCTTAAGTATTTGAATATAGCAGGCCTGCCCCCGCCTGGAAAGGCCCGGCCCCAGGGGGCGGGCGTGATAGGCTCGGTTCTGTTGCCACTGCCAGAATCACAACAACGGGAGAGTGTCTGCTGCGTGGAATTCGAAACACCCTTGCTGGCTGGACGTCTGATCCGGCGTTACAAGCGCTTTCTTGCTGATGTGGTGCTGGATGACGGACGTCATGTCACGGCCCATTGTCCCAATACCGGTTCCATGTTGGGTTGCCGGGCCCAGGGTCTGCGGGTCTGGCTGAGTCCGGCGGACAAACCAGGGCGGAGGCTGAAATGGACCTGGGAGCTGGTTCAAACGGGTACCGGGGCCCTGGTGGGTATTCATACCGGTCGCAGCAATGCGTTGGTGACGGAAGCCATTAAGGCCGGCTGGGTGAAGGCGCTGGCTGGTTATGACTCCCTGCGACGGGAGGTAGCCCATCCCTCCGGCGGGCGTACCGATCTGCTGCTGGAATCCGGGGATCGGGCGGCCTGCTGGGTGGAGGTGAAGAATGTCACCGCCGCTGCCCGGGGGCGGGAGGCGCTGTTTCCGGACGCGGTCAGCGCCCGGGCTGCACGCCATCTGGATCATCTGGTGGATTCAGTGCGAGCCGGGGAGCGCGCCGTATTGTGCTTCTGTGTCCAGCGGGAGGACATCGATCGAGTGGTGCCGGCCCGGGAGATTGATCCGGTCTATACCCGGGCGCTGGCGAGAGCGGCGGAGGCCGGGGTAGAAGTATTGGCCCTGGGAGCCCGATTGAGTCCTTTTGGGATCTGCTTGGAACGACAGCTGGAGGCTACGGTCTGACAAGCACAGAGATTCACGCGGTCCGCTATAAAAGTCCGCCCCGGTATGGTTTAATCCCGCCCCATGTTCAGACCTTACGAGTTTTTTGTCGGCCTGCGCTATCTTCGCGCCAAGCGCCGCAACCATTTCATCTCCTTCATTTCCGTCACCTCGGTGCTGGGAATCACCGTTGGCGTGGCGGCTCTGATTACTGTCATGTCGGTGATGAACGGTTTCGAGAAAGAACTGCGGGATCGCATTCTCGGGATGGTCTCCCACGCCAGTATCACCAGCTATGGCGGGCGGGTGAGTGACTGGGAATCCCTGCGGGAAGAGATTCGCGGTGATGAACGTGTCCTGGGCTCAGCGCCCTTCATCGAGCGGGAGGGCATGCTGGCCCGCCAGGGAGAGCTGACCGGTGGCATGATCCGGGGCATCCTGCCCGATGAAGAGCCGGCCGTGTCCGATGTGGGCAATGAAATGCTCGAGGGGCAGCTGGAAAACCTGGCAGCGGGGGAGTATCGGGTGATTCTCGGTAGCGAACTGGCTCGTTCCCTGCGGGTATCAGTGGGAGATCAGGTTTTTCTCATGGTGCCTGAAGGTAATGTGACGGTGGCCGGCTTCAGGCCCCGCATGCGACGGTTTGATGTGGCCGGCCTGTTCGAGGTGGGCATGTATGAATACGATCGCAGTCATGCCTTCATTCATCTTGATGACGCAAGAACCCTCTACCGCTTCAACGAGGGCGAGGTGGGCGGGATTCGCCTGAAACTGAACGATATGTTCGAGGCACCGGCGGTGGCCCGGGATATCGCCGCCAATCTGGGCTCCGGATATTTCGTCCGGGACTGGACCCGCCAGCATGCCAATTTCTTTGCGGCTCTACAGATTGAGAAGACGGTGATGTTCATCATTCTCTTTCTGATTGTTGCCGTGGCGGCCTTCAATATTATCTCCACCCTGGTGATGGTGGTGAACGACAAGCGTTCCGATATCGCTGTTCTGCGTACCATCGGCACCTCACCGGCTTCGGTGATGGGGATATTTATTGTGCAAGGCACGGTGATCGGGATTGTAGGCACCCTGGTGGGGCTGGGTCTGGGCGTGGCCCTGGCCAGTAATGTGGAGTCGATCGTGCCCTGGCTGGAGGATGTGTTCAATACCGAGTTCCTGCCGGCGGATGTTTATTACATCAGTGATCTGCCCTCGGACCTGCAGTGGTCTGATGTGACTCGAATTACGGGCTTGGCCTTCGTGCTGACCGTGTTGTCGACTATCTATCCGGCCTGGCGAGCATCCCGGACGCAACCGGCGGAGGCCCTGCGCTATGAGTAAGCATGCCGTTATCGCCTGCCGCAATCTCAGCCGTTCCTTTACCGATGCCGGGCGTACCGTGGAAGTGCTGAAAGGGGTGTCGCTGGATATTCAGTCCGGGGAGACCGCCGCCATTCTGGGGGCTTCCGGTTCCGGCAAGAGCACCTTGCTGCATTTGATGGGTGGCCTGGATCAGCCCACCGAGGGGGAGGTCTGGGTGGATGGCCAGGGCATGCATGCCCTTAAGGATGCCGAGCGGGGGCGTTTGCGTAATCAGGCCATTGGCTTTGTGTATCAGTTTCATCATTTGCTGCCGGAGTTCACGGCCTTGGAAAACGCGGCCATGCCGCTTCTGATCCGTCGTGTACCAACAACCGAAGCCAGGGAAGCGGCGGCCGAAGTGTTGGAGCAGGTGGGTCTAGGTCACAGACTTGAGCACAAGCCGGGGGAGCTCTCCGGCGGGGAGCGTCAGCGTGCAGCGGTGGCCCGTGCCCTGGTTACCCGACCTCAATGTGTGTTGGCGGATGAGCCCACGGGCAATCTGGATTCCCGCACCGGCGGCCAGGTGGCGGATCTAATGCTGACGCTCAATGAACGGTTTAACACCGCTTTGGTGATGGTTACCCATGACCGGGAGCTGGCGGCCCGAATGAATACCATCCATGAACTGGAAGACGGTATTCTGAAAGTCTGAGTTGTATTATTCCGATTTCCGAGGTTCGTCTGCCTTGCTTGCCCTGGGGCGACGCTTGGGCCGTCGAAAGCGAATCCCCAGAAGCCGGCGTCTGGCTCTCCGGCGCCGAAACTGCCGCATCAGTGAATATTGCCAGGTGATGTTGATCACGGTGGCGGCGATTAATGCCGTGATGACGCCCAATGTGATCGAGCCCAGCAGCAGCGGTGTTCCGATTCTTTCTATTTCCTGCAAAATCATGCCGAGGCTCAAGCTGTCTTCTTCCATTTTGGGCGAGCGCTGCAACATCCAGTTGCCAAGCATGTAAGCGGAGACCATCATTGGCCCCATCGAGAATGGGTTGGAAATGAAACTGGCAAGAATGGCCACGGGTAGATTGACCCGAAGCCAGACGGTCAGCGTCAGGACCACAAGGGTCTGGAAGGGGATGGGAAGCCAGGCACAGAAAACACCAATGCCAAAGCCCTTGGCAGTGCTTCGGCGGCTCAATGCCCACACGCCCGGATCCGTCATGAGGGCGGCAAAGGGACGCAACAAGCGAAATTTCGCCAGCTGTTCCCGCCGGGGTATGTGTCGCTTAAAGAATGACCTGGGCATACCTCATCCTTCAGATGGCCATTTCCCCTAGCCTGGGTTGCCAATGACACCGGAAATTCGACATTGTAACCTCCCAAGAGTTTTTCGGCTTCGGTAAAATCGGTTCTCAATCATAAGGGCGGCAAGGAAGCTGTCACATGCAGGGATTTGCAATCGGCCTGTTTCTTGGTTGTTTTCTCCTGGTCTGGGCACCGGCCGGTGTTCAGCTCCCCTGGTTGATGCTTTCCGCCGGCTTGTTGTTGGCCGCGGTTCTATGTCTGCGCCCGGCACTATGGGTGGTATCTGGGTTCCTGCTGGGCTTGTTGCTCAGTGGTGTTACCGTCCACCAGCAACTCAATCATGGGCCGCATTGGCAACCCGGACAGACTCTGACTATAGAAGGTCGGATCAGCGGTCTGGTGGTGGAAGAGTCGGGAAGACTGCGATTCGAATTCCAGCCCCTGGATGAAACAGGACAGTCATGGGGGGGACCCTTGCGCCTTAGCTGGTCCCAACCGGCGCTGGCACCCCGAAGTGGGGAAGTATGGCGGCTGCCCTTGCGGTTGGATGGGAGCGAGGGCGAGCCCTTGCCCGGTGCTTTTGACCGTGACCGTTGGCTTTTCAGGCAGGGATTGGCCGGCTCGGCACGAGTGGATGTCCAGGGTACCGCCATTCGACTGCGGACGTCGCCAGCGGGTGTGAGCGAGCTGCGTCGCAGTCTGTCCCAGGCCGTCAAGCAGTTTTTGGAAAGTCGTCCGGAAGCTGCCTTGATTCGCGGCGTGACAGTGGGGGATCGCAGCGGATTCTCCGAAGAACATTGGCGGGTGCTCAACGCCACCGGAACGACCCATCTGGTTGCGATTTCCGGTCTGCATATCGGACTTGTGGGGGGAATGGTCCTGGGCCTGGGACACCTTCTGGCCCGATACCGGCCGGGGCGGACCCCAGCCACCGTGGCAGCTGCCGGTCTAGCCCTGGTGACGGCCGCCGCCTACGCCACACTGGCCGGTTTTGCCCTGCCCACACAACGGGCCCTATTGATGTTTTCGGTGCTGGTGTTGCTGATCCTGACCCGCCGCCAAACAGGACCCGCCGCAGGCTTGTCCCTGGCTGCTGTCGGGGTGCTGCTGCTCGACCCTCTGGCGGTCATGGATGCGGGGTTTTATCTGTCCTTCGCGCTTGTGGCCATGGTGTTGATGGTGGTAGCGGCTGGTGACCGCCCTCGGCCCTGGCTGGTGTTTGTCCGGGTTCAGTGGGTAACCGGTCTGGCCGTTTTACCCCTATTGATGCTCCTATTTGCATCTGGCCCAATTACCGGGCCGGTGGCAAATGCACTGGCCGTCCCTGTATTCAGCCTAGTGGTGGTCCCGATATCCCTGCTGGGAGCGCTGTTTTGGGTCATGGATCTGACAGTTCCGGCCCAGATGGCCTGGATGATGGGGGCCGAGGTGCTGGAATGGCTGTGGCGGATTCTTCGGGTCCTGGCGGAAGGACCAGTCCTGACGGCGACCATGGAGCCCCGTCCGGTGTGGGTATTTACCGGCTTGCTAGCCATGGCGGCCATTCTATTGCCCGGCCCGGTGTGGACGCGCGGTCTGCTGCTATGCGCCCTGCTGCCGGTAGTGCTGGGTCCCCGGCCGGAGCCGCCTGGTCAATGGCAGCTGCAACATTGGGGCCTGCCGGGCGGCGGGCATGCTTGGTCCATCCATGGCTCGGGTGATCGATTGATCTGGCTGGATGTGGGTCGCCCGGATCTGCGAGCCAGCCTGAATCATTGGTTAGCGGCTGAACTCCGAGACGAGTCGGCGGGGTTGTTGTTGAACCCGAGAGGCAGCATGGGCCCTGCTTCCCTGGATCCTGTGCTGGCCCTGATGCCCGGCCATGTGAAGCCCCAGTCGGGCTGGCCGGCTTTGATGCCGGAGCCCGGTAGGGCCAGTCCGGGCCCGGCGCGTCATTGTGACGGAATCCAGCTGGATGGATGGCGATTCGAGCGCAAAATGGATGCGGCGGGGGAGTCATTCTGCCAGGTTACGGGGCAGGGTATGATTGGCTCGCTGGTTCTGGGGCGGGACGATCTCCGTATTCTTGATCGGAACGGCGATTCCGTCTGGGCGGCCAGCGCCGAGGCGTGGTCCGGGACCGCCAGAGTGGAAATCAGCGGCGATCGTATACGGATTGAATCACCGCGCCCCTACTGGTGGCGGCCCTGATTTCGGGCCGGGGGCCAAATCAAGTATCATGCAGCGGTCAATTCTGGCTGATCATTAACTCATATTGCGTCACTGACAGCCCCTCGGGGCAGGGCGCCCGGAAAGGAGCATCTGGCAACAATGCTTGAACTGATTCAGGCCGGCGGCTGGTTGATGCTGCCCATCATCCTCTGTTCCGTCATCGCCTTCGGTATTGTCGCTGAGCGTCTCTGGACCCTTCGCACAAGCAGAGTCACCCCGCCGCATCTGGCCGCGGAAGCCTGGCAATGGCTGCAGAGTGGTGAGTTGAGCGATGAGCGCATCAAAGCGTTGCGGAACAACTCACCCCTGGGGCGCATTCTGGCTGCCGGACTCATGCATCGTCACGGCGATCGACAGCTGATGAAGGATACCGTGGAGGATACCGGTCGCCACGTGGTCCACGACCTGGAACGCTACCTCAATACCTTGGGGACCATCGCCGCCATCACCCCGCTTTTGGGGTTGCTGGGCACCGTGGTGGGCATGGTGCGGGTCTTTACTGCTATCACGGCCCATGGGGTTGGAGATCCCGGCGCCCTGGCCGGTGGTATATCCGAAGCCTTGTTGACCACAGCGGGCGGCTTGACCGTGGCCATTCCTTCACTGATCGCCTATCGCTATCTGAGAGGCCGGGTGGATGAGCTGGTGGTGGACATGGAACAGCAGGCCATGAAGCTGGTTGATGCCTTGAGTGGTCATGCGGGGAGGCAGGGATGAATCTCCGGCCTCGCCGTTCGGAAGAACCGGAAGTCAATCTCACGCCATTGATTGACGTGGTTTTCCTGCTGCTTGTGTTCTTCATGGTTTCCACCACCTTTGTCAGGGAGGCAGATCTGGAGATCATTCTCCCCGAAGCCTCGCTGGAAGGTGTGGAGGAAGCCCCGGATCGCCCCTTGGAAGTGGTGGTGTCAGCGGACGGGGTGTACTACGTCAATGGCCGGGAACTGGTAAACAGTCGCCCCGAAACCCTGGATACCGCCATCCGGCGGGTGATCGGGGATGATCGGGACGTGCCGGTAACCATTCGGGCCGACGCTAATGCCCGTCATCAGTCCGTGGTAACGGTTATGGATGTGGCCGGAAAACTGGGGTTCAGCCAAATTCAGGTGGTGACGGCGGAAGAGACGGAACCCGACGCGGTTGACGAGGAGAGACCATGACTGGGGACGCCAACCGCCAAAGTGCGCCGGGTATCGAGCACGAAAAGGAAGCCTTCCAGGTCTATCGGCGTCTTTTGGGCTATGTGGCCCCCCATTGGCGGATATTTCTGGTGGCAGTGGTCAGTATGGGTCTGTTTGCTGTCTCTCAGGCCGGTTTCCCCGCCATCCTCAAGCCCCTGACCGATGAGAGCTTGGTGGCTCGGGACCCGGAAGCCATCCGTATCATGCCGCTGTTCCTGATGGGCCTGTTCATCCTCCGGGGAATCACCGGCTTTCTCTCCACCTTCTATATGAACTGGGTGGGGCGCCGAGTGATCAAGCAGTTGCGCACCGAGACCTTCCGTCAGATGCTGGCGCTGCCAGTGAACTATTTTGACCAGTCTTCCTCCGGGGTGCTGGTTTCCAAGCTGACTTACAACATCGAGCAGATTGCCGAATCGGTGACCAATGCCATTACGGTGCTGGTTCGGGACTCCCTGACGGTTCTGGCCTTGTTGGCCTATATGCTGTGGATCAGCATTCCCCTGACGGCCTTCCTCCTGGTAACCGCCCCCTTGCTGATGGGGCTGGTACGTTTTGTCAGCAAACGGTTTCGAAAGTACAGCGGCCGGATTCAAAACTCCATGGGGGATGTAACCCGGGTGGCCGAGGAGGTGATCGGTGGCCAGCGGGTGGTGAAGGTATTTGGTGGACAGGATTATGAAGCCCGCCGTTTTGAATCCATTAATGAGCATAACCGACGCATGCATATGCGCATGGTCGCCACCAAGGCCGGCAGTGTCCCGGTGGTGCAGTTGATTGCCGGTATCGGTATCACCGGCATCATCTATTTCGCCACCTTGCCCGGGGTTCTGGACCAGATCACGGTTGGGGCCTTCGTGGCCTTTCTGGGGGCCGCCATGCTGCTCATGGCGCCGCTGCGGAATCTGGCCAATGTGAACGCGGTTCTGCAGAAGGGGATTGCCGCAGCCCACAGCGTGTTCGCCCTACTGGATACCGAGCCGGAAGACGAGGGGGGTAGCCGGACCATCAAGCGCGCCGAAGGTGAAGTGAGATTCGACAACGTCTCTTTCAGCTATGGCGAAGGCAAGGAAACCGTGCTCAAGGACATCAATCTGGACGTGAAGGTCGGGGAGGTGATTGCCCTGGTGGGTCGTTCCGGCAGTGGCAAGAGTACATTGGTAAGTCTGCTGCCCCGTTTCCATGATCCGGACAGCGGACAAATCACTCTGGACGGGGTGCCTCTGCAAGAATACCGGCGTGCCGATCTGCGCAATCAAATTGCCATGGTCAGTCAGGATGTGGTCCTGTTCAATGACACGGTAGAACACAATATTGCCTATGGCAGCCTGGAAGAAACTGATCGCAAGGCAGTGCTGGAAGCGGCTCGCAAGGCTTATGCTCTGGATTTCATAGAGCGTTTGCCGGAAGGGCTGGAGACCGTGGTGGGGGATCGAGGCGTATTGCTGTCCGGGGGGCAACGCCAACGTATTGCCATTGCTCGGGCCTTGCTCAAGGATGCGCCCCTGTTGATTCTGGATGAGGCTACATCGGCACTGGACACCGAATCGGAACGTCATATCCAGCGGGCTCTGGCCCGACTAATGGAAAACCGGACCACCTTTGTCATTGCCCATCGTCTGTCTACCATCGAGAACGCCGATCGCATCCTGGTATTGGATCAGGGGCGTATCGTGGAGGCGGGCAGCCACAGTGAACTGCTGACAAAGGGCGGCCACTACGCCATGCTGCATCGCATGCAGTTCGAGGAATAATACCAAGTCATGGGGACCGGACTGCGCCCAAGACTGGAAGCTTGGCTGAATCGCCGCTGGTACGGTGACCGCAGGCCGGAATGGCCTCTGCGGCTGCTGGCCCGTCTGCAAGGGTGTTTGGTGGACGTGAACCGACGCCGCGCCGAAGGGGCCTGGCAGGCGCCTGTGCCGGTGGTGGTGGTGGGCAACCTCACCGCCGGCGGAAGCGGCAAGACGCCCCTGGTGGCCTGGCTCGCCAGCCAGCTGAAAGCGCGTGGGCTGAGGGTTGGTATCGTCAGCCGGGGGTATGGTCGCCGTCGGCAAGACCTGCGCCTGCTGGGGGAGGATGACGACTGGCGAAGCGGGGGAGACGAGCCTCTGTTGCTGCACCACCTGACAGCCTCTCCAGTGGCGGTGGGCCGGGATCGTGTGGCCGCTTGCCAGTTGTTGCTTGCCCACCATTCCATCGATCTTATTCTCAGCGACGATGGCCTGCAGCATTACCGTCTTCATCGAGACCGGGAGCTGCTTGTCATCGACCGCAGTCGGGGGTTTGGGAATGGGCGATTGCTGCCTGCCGGCCCCCTTCGGGAACCGGTGGACCGGGCCCGCCTGGTGGACTGGACAATCTGGAGCGGGGGCGTGCCCGCCGGCGAGACGGGCCTTGCTATGACCCTGTCGGTGGATGAGGCGGTTCGTCTTGCCGACGGTAGCAGTCGGCCGCTCGGCGCCTTTGCGCCTGGTCCGGTTCGGGCGGTAGCGGGAATCGGTGACCCCGCCCGTTTTTTTGATAGTCTGGAGGCGTATGGCCTGAAACTGTTCCGGGAAACGCCGGGCGACCATGGGCAATGGCAGCCCGGGGAAGAGGACTACCTGCCGGTCTTAATGACCGACAAGGACGCCATTAAACTGCATGGGCAGTCCCAGGGGGACTGGTGGCGGGTGCCGCTCAAGGCCCGAGTGAGTCCTTCAGAGGCATTGCTGGACGATATTCAGTCATTGATTTCGAATGAGGAAACACCATGAGTGTGGATCGCAAGACCCTGGAGCTACTGGTTTGCCCGGTCTGCAAGGGGAAGCTGATTTATCAACGAGGGGATGAGGAGCTGATCTGCAAGGCGGATCGCCTGGCGTTTCCGGTTCGGGACGGGATTCCGGTGATGCTGGAAGAAGAGGCGAGAAGTATCAGTCTTGAGGAGAGGGACGCGCTGAAATGAGTTTCAAGGTGGTCATTCCGGCTCGCTATAGTTCCATCCGGTTTCCGGGCAAGCCTCTGACGCGGATTGCGGGCGAGCCTATGGTTCGTCATGTCTGGCAACGGGCGGTGGATGCCGGGGCCGAGTCGGTGATTATTGCAACCGATGATCACAGTATACGAACTCATTGCGAGCAATTCGGCGCCCGGGTTTGCATGACCAGCCCCGCGGCTTCATCGGGAACGGACCGGGTGGCGGAAGTGGTTTCCCAACTGGGATGGCCGGATGAGGATGTAGTGGTCAATCTTCAGGGGGATGAGCCCTTGATGCCCGTGTCTGCCATTCGTGATGTGGCGGATCAGTTGCTCAACGAAGCCTCGGCGGATATCGGTACCCTTTGCTGGCCTATCGATACGGCTGAAGAGCTGATGAACCCTAATGTGGTGAAGGTGGTGGTGGCTCGTAGCGGTTCGGCCCTCTACTTCAGCCGTGCACCCATCCCCTGGAACCGCGATGAGCCGGTCAACCGTCATGCCGGTGACGGGGCGGCCCCTCGGGCCGTGTACCGACATATTGGTCTGTATAGCTATCGGGCAGGGGTCCTGGCCCGCCTGGCCAATGAACCGCCTTGTGAGCTTGAACAGATTGAACAGCTGGAGCAGCTCCGGGCTCTATGGATTGGACTGCGTATCCAGGTGAGACAGGCCGGGGAGATGCCGGGGCCGGGCGTGGATACGCCGGAAGATGCGGAGCGGGTGGAGCAGCTCTTGAATGATGCCGAAGCCGGCTGAGCGGATTGGCTTGGCGCCTATTGATGGGGCGGGTCCAGAACTTCCATATTATTGAGCTCAGGGTTTAGGCCCTCGCCTCGGGGGTTCTTGATGCCGAGACCCAGTACATCGGGCAGGGCACGCACTGGTTCACCATGGGCATTACTGAGCACCCGTTCGCTGTCATCAGCGGCCTGGAGTACGATCTCCATCTCTTCATCCAGCACTTCGATGATGTGCCATTCATGATTGAGATAACGCACTCGGCGGCCGATCAGCGCTTCCAGTTCCTCGATTGAAGGGATTTTGTCCATAATGCTCGCATGATGGCCTGTGTCCGGCCTATGGTCGCGCTAAACTCCATCGCTGGCAAGGGCTTTGCATTTGGATGATGGCTGAGGAAAACTGAAATGAGCAAACGTATCTTGTTTGTCTGCATGGGCAATATTTGCCGTTCACCAACGGCGGAGGCGGTTTTCCGTCATCGTCTCACGGCCCATGGTCATGCCTTGTCGCTGGTGATCGATTCGGCCGGCACCCATGGCTACCATGTGGGGCATCCGCCGGATGGGCGGGCTGTTGAGGCGGCAGCCCGCCGCGGGGTGTCGCTGGAAGGTATTACCGCCCGCCGGGTGGAGGAGGGGGATTTTCACCGTTTTGATTTGATCCTCTGTGCCGATGAATCCAATCTGCGCATGCTCGAAGAAATGCAGCCACCGGGCAGTCCTGCGCGCCTGCAGTTGCTACTGGAATTCGCCGATAGTTCGGAAAGGGAAGTTCCGGATCCCTATTATGGTGGCGACAAGGGCTTTGAGAAGGTGCTGGACCTGATTGAGTCAGCTTGTGATGGCCTGATCCACCGACTGGCTTCCAGCAGTCGGTGATCAACTTTCTCTAGCAATCCGAACGAAGCCCAAGCCAACTCATCTCCTCCACAAAAAAAAGGCCGGTCATCGACCGGCCTTTTTTGTTATGGCTTATCGTGAATGGCTAGTCCCTGGAATCATCATCATTCTTGTGATTGTCACCATTGACGGATTCGGGCCGTTGCGGCTCCCGGGGTTTTTCTTGGGAATCTACCGGACGTCCCTGGCCCTGATCGGGGTTGCCTTTTCCGGATTCTGCCTTGCCGGCATTGTCATCGGATTGCTTGTCAGTGGCCGGGGCACTGTCGCGCTTTTCTTCACGCGGCTTGTTCCGCTGAGCTGGCGGCTCATCGGCCGTCGGCGTCCGATCGGCTACGGATTCCGATTTTGGCTTATTCTCCGGGGCTTGCTCCCGCGTCGGGCGTGCCTCCTGCTCTGGACCCGTGGCGGGCGAGGGTGTCTGAGTATCGGGCTGACCCCGTTCCTGGGATTTCAGGTTTTCCTTTTGCTGGGCCTCATAGGCGCGCTTGGTTTCTTCCAGGCGAGCCGCACGGGCCGCACTCAGGCGGCTTTCTTCCGCGTTGGTACCTTGATTGGGTCCTGACTCGGCGGGTTGATGTCGTTCCGGGCCATTGCCAGCGGTATTTGAGTCGCCACGGCTCTGGGCCTGGGATTGATCCCGTGCGGGTTTTTCAGCGGCCCGGTTCTGGTCTCGGTTCTGGTCTCGGTTCTGGTCTCGGTTCTGGTCTCGGTTCTGGTCTCGGTTCTGGTCTCGGTTCTGGTCTCGGTTCTGGTCCCGGTTCTGGTCCCGGTTCTGGTCCCGGTTCTGGTCCCGGTCCTGGCCCTGGCCCTGGCCCTGGCCCTGGTCCCGGTTTCGCTGACCACCGCGACGCCGACGGCCGCCGCGGCGGCCACGCCGGGTGCTTCGGCCGCCGCGACCGTCACCACTCTTGCGTTGTTCATCGTCCTGGCGCTGCTCCGGCTTGCCATCGGTTTTCGAGACTTGACCGTCCGCATCGTCGCTCTTGCCTTTCTGCGGTTGGGCATCCTGAGGTTTGTTCTGGCGCTTGTCCGGGCCTGGCTTGTTGCCACTGGGCCTTGTCTGGCGGTCCCCGCCGTCTTCACGGTTGCCTCCACGGCGGCGACGGCCTCGGCCCCGACGGCCACGTCGGTTGCCACTGCCATCCGAGCGGCGCTTGTCACCGTCCTCGCGACGAGGCTCTCCTCGTTGCCCCCGCTGACGACGGGGCTGACGTTTGGACTTGTCTTGCTGCTCATCCCCGCTGCTGAACAGCCATTGCCACAGGCGGACCAGTAGCCCCGGCCCCTGGGGCGCTGCAACGGCCGTGGGTTTGGTTTTCTCACCATCGGCCGGGGTAGGGGCCGGACTGTCCGGTGCGATGCTCTTCACCGCCGGCGTTTCGCCCGAGGCGACCTTGCGGATTTCTCCCCGCTGATGGGGTTTCTTGATTTCTTCCTGTTCCTCGAAACGGATCTGGTAGCTGGCAGAGCTTTGACTGAGTTCGGTGACCTCGTCATGCCGCATTCTGTGGATGGTGTAGTCCGGGGTTTCCAGTTGCCGGTCCGGCACCAGCACCAGTTCTACCTTGCAGCGTTGTTCCACCTCGGCAATACGCTCCCGTTTCTCATTGAGCAGGTAGGTGCCAACGTCCACCGGCAACTGGGCTACCACCCGTGCCGTATTCTCCTTCATCGCCTCTTCTTCCAGGATGCGGAGAATGGACAGCGCCAAGGAGTCCACGCTGCGGATCCGGCCTTCGCCCTTGCAGCGCGGGCAGATTTCCTGGCTCGATTCACCCAGTGACGGTTGCAGACGTTGGCGGGACATTTCCAACAGCCCGAAGCGGGAAATGCGGCTGACTTGGACCCGGGCCCGGTCCATCTTCAAAGCATCACGAAGGCGTTGCTCCACATCCTTCTGGTGTTTGACGGGGCCCATATCGATGAAGTCGATCACCACCAGACCACCCATGTCGCGGATTCGCAGTTGACGCGCGATTTCGTCGGCGGCCTCGAGATTGGTGTTCAGCGCTGTCTCCTCGATATCGCCCCCCTTGGTGGCGCGAGCCGAGTTGATATCGATGGCAGTCAGGGCTTCGGTGTGGTCCAGCACCACCGAACCACCGGATGGCAGGCGCACCTCCCGGGTAAAGGCCGATTCGATCTGGCTTTCAATCTGATAGCGGGTGAACAGGGGAACGTCATCGTCGTAATGCTTGAGCTTGTCCAGGTTGTGGGGCATGACCTGGGCCATGAAGTTATGCGCTTCCTGGTAGATTTCGGGGCTGTCCACCAGGATTTCACCAACGTCCGTACGCAAATAATCACGGATGCAGCGGATAATGACATTGCTTTCCTGGTAAATCAGGAAGGGGGCCTTCTTTTCTTCCGCCGCCTGTTCAATGGCGCGCCAGACCTGGAGCAGATAATCCAGGTCCCATTGCAATTCCTCGGTGCTGCGACCGACACCCGCCGTACGAACGATCACCCCCATGCCTTCGGGGATGTTCATTTCACTCATGGCCTTGCGCACTTCCGCCCGGTCGTCCCCTTCGATGCGGCGGGAAACGCCACCGGCCCGGGGATTATTGGGCATGAGCACCAGGAAACGGCCCGCCAGACTGATGAAAGTGGTCAGGGCGGCGCCCTTGTTGCCGCGTTCTTCCTTGTCCACCTGGACCACCACTTCCTGACCTTCCTGAATGGCGTCCTTGATGTTGACTCGGCCAGGATTGTCTCCGGTTTCGCCCTTGAAGTAGCCGCGGGCAATTTCCTTGAGAGGGAGAAAACCGTGCCGCTGGGCGCCGAAATCGACGAAGGCGGCTTCCAGGCTGGGTTCCACCCGGGTGACCTTGCCCTTGTAGACATTGGCCTTTTTCTGTTCCCGGGAAAGGACTTCGATATCCAGGTCGTAGAGGCGTTGGCCGTCCACCATGGCCACGCGCAACTCTTCCGGTTGAGTTGCGTTAATTAGCATTCTTTTCATGAAAAAATCCCGCTAGCGCTCAACCGGCAGCTGGCAGGGTCTGGGAAGGCCGTTGTCGTGGACAGGTCTCATCTTAGCCACGGAAACAGAATGAATCCGTGCCGCACGGGCGCCGCCCGCTTTCGGCGGCTGCCTGAAATCCTGCCATTCATCACTCGGCGCTTCCAGACCACGCTGCTGCGTGGGAGCGCATTTCCAAGTCGCCCATCCGCGGTACATACCGCCGGAGGGTCGAGCGATGAAAACATATGGAGCCCCGGCATGTTCTCGCCGGCCTGGCTCCCCCTGAACTCTGTTCGCAGAGTTATCCTTCTTTCTCTTCACTGCTGCGCAGTCTTGTCATGTCTGCGTCCGGATTCACCCGGTTGGTCTCCTGCATTCCGGCGTGCCGCTTGGCAGGGTTGTGCCGGCCAGGGCCCAGGATTTGGGCGGGGCGAACCTCTCCGGTAATATATCAGCGATACCCGCCTGACTCAATCAGCGCAATTCCCGGGAGTATTTCATGACAGATGGCCCGCGTCTCGTGGAGGCCGGCGAGGATGATGCCGGGCAGCGGATCGACAACTATTTGCGCCGGATTCTAAAGGGCGTGCCCAAGGGGCTGGTTTACCGACTGCTCCGCACCGGTCAGGTTCGGGTCAACAAGCGTCGAACCAAGCCCCACTACAAGCTGGTCAGCGGCGATCAGATCCGTATCCCGCCGGTGAGCGGCCGGGCCAGCCGGGCGGGAAAGGTCCCGGAGCGGCTGCAGCATCGCCTGCAACGCCGGATTCTATACGAGGATGACCGCCTGATCGTGCTGAACAAGCCTGCCGGTGTGCCGGTACACGGGGGCAGTGGTCTGCATTTCGGCCTCATAGACGGCCTGCGCCAGGCCCGGCCGGACAGTCATTATCTGGAGCTGGTCCACCGCCTGGACCGGGAGACCAGTGGCTGTCTGCTGATCGCCAAGCGGCGTTCCACGTTACGTCGTCTGCACGCGGCCCTGCGGGAGAATCAGGTCAAAAAGACCTATCAGGCGCTTGTCTTCGGTCACTGGGAGGCGGCCGAGTCGGTGCGGGCTCCGCTCCAGCGGAGCGCCCGAGACAGTGGTGAAAACCGTATGTACGTGAGCGAAACGGGCAAGGCCTCGCGGACCGATTTCCGGCCCCTGGCCCATTTTCCAGGCTGGACCCTGGTGGAGGCCCGTCTGCATACGGGGCGGACCCATCAGGTCCGGGTTCATGCCGCCCATCGCGGGCACCCGCTGGCAGCGGATAATCGTTATGGCCATGCCGAGGCAGACCGGGCGAGTCAGGCCCTGGGCCTAAAGCGCCTTTTCCTGCATGCCTCCGCCCTGAGTTTCCAGCATCCCGATCGTGAGGGTCAGGTGGTTTCGGTGGAGGCGCCCCTGGATGATGACCTAGCCTCGGTCCTGGCGCAGCTGAAATCGGGGCAGGGCGGCGAATGAAGCTCGAGCAATTGCAGCTGGTGATCTTCGACTGGGATGGCACCCTGATGGACTCCACCGGCCATATTGTTGCCTCCATACAGGCTGCGGCCCAGGACCTGGGTCTGTCGCCGCCTTCTGAAGCCAAGGCCCGATCTGTCATCGGACTGAGTCTCGATCGGGCCCTGTCCACTGCCATGCCCGGGCTTTCTCCAGAGACGGCGCGGGCTTTCGCCTTGGCCTACCGGGAACGCTATCTGGCTGAAGACCGGGATGAGGGCGCCTTGTATCCGGGGGCCGGGGCATTGCTGGATCAGCTGGATGCGGCCGGGCTCTGGTCCGCGGTGGCCACCGGCAAGGGACGGGTGGGGCTGGATCGGGCCATGCGGGAGATGGGCGTGGAGGCGCGGTTTGTGGTCACCCGTTGTGCCGACGAGTCCCGTTCCAAGCCGCATCCGCAAATGCTGGAGGATATTCTGACTTTCACCGGCCTGGAAGCCACTCAGGCGTTGATGGTGGGGGATACCAGCTACGATCTGGATATGGCCCGGGCCCTGAACATGCCGGCGGTGGCGGTTTGTGAAGGCGCCCATGAGCCTAAACGGCTTCGGGAAAGCCGGCCCATGGCGCTGTTGGATCATGTGGGCCAGCTGGCGGACTGGCTGGGCATATAGCCGGGCTGCGTGATCATTGGAGGGGGTCGAAGCCCAGGCTGCGCAGCCCCCGGGCCACCGCAATCAGGGGCAAGCCGATCAAGGCCGTGGGATCCTGGTTATCGATGGCTTCAAATAGGTTGATTCCCAACCCTTCGCAACGAAAGCCGCCGGCACAGTCCAGTGCCGGCTCGCGTTGCAGGTAACGCTTGGCTGTTTCGGCCGAAAAATCCCGAAAGTGGACGCGGGTGAGGTCACGATAATTGAAGGACTGTCCGGAAACGGTATCCAGCATATGCAGGCCAGTGTAAAAGGTGACCTCCCGGCCGGCGGCACGACTCAGCATCTCAATGCCCCGCTTCAGACTGCCGGGCTTGCCCAGAATCTCTCCATCCAGCACCGCGGCCTGGTCGGAACCGATGACCAGGCAGGGATGGGACTCATGGTGGGCTATTGCCTCGGCCTTGCGGTGACTGAGGCGGTCCACATAGTCCTCGGGTCTTTCACCGCTCAAGAGGGATTCATCCACATCGGCAGGCCGCTGGCTGAAACTTGGGATCAACCGTTGCAGCAATTCGGCTCGGTAAGGCGAGCGGGATGCGAGTATGATGGTGGTGGCTGCAGTCATGCTGTAATCCAAGGTAATGGGTCTTGAGCCCGGGTGAAAAAGTCCGGACAATTCTAGCGCTTAGGGCAAGCAGCGGCCAGGGTGATGAGTGCAGCAAAAACAACAAGTTGCCGCAGCCCTGCTTTTGACAGCTAGGCTTGATTAGCGTAGGATTGAGCGTTTATGTCGGAAAGCCTGATCGAACCGGTGGATCCGGAACAGCTGGCAGCGGCAGGGGAGTCCCTTGTCGGACGTCTGTCGATGGACCAGCTGCCCCGCGTCAAGGCCCTGCTGGGGAGTTCCGGTGAGGCTGCGCGCGCCCTTGAGGCCGAGTGCCATTTCCGCTTCGGGCGGGATGAAATGGCCCGTCTGACCCTGGAGGGGGAAGTCAGCACCCGCATTCCCATGGAATGTCAGCGCTGCCTTGAGCCGGTGTGGCTATCCCTGACCACCTCGTTCTCCCTGGTCATTGTGGACTCGGAGGCGGCAGCAGAGGCCTTGCCGGTGGAAAAGGATCCGCTTTTCCGGGAACGCCGGCTGATCAAGCTGGCCACGGTGGCGGAAGATGAGTTGTTGGTGGTGATGCCCCAAGTGGCGCGTCACCCCGATGTGCAGGAGTGCGGGTCCTTGGCCCGTGATGATCGTCTCTTTGTGGACGAAGCAGTGGATGCCCCCACGGTATCCGATCAAGCGCCCAAACAACGTCCCTTTCAGGTCCTTGCCGGACTGAAGGGGGAGAAGGGAAGGCGCCGTTAGCCGGAATGGCAATAGTGCCGGCCGGCAAGGGTTTTCGAGGGAAATCCAGTGGACGGATTTTCAACTTAAAGCATTCAGTAGCCTGAATTTGGAGCATAACCATGGCCGTTCAAAAACATCGTAAAACACCGTCCAAGCGTGGCATGCGCCGCGCCCATGACAGCCTCAAGAACCCCACTGTCTCCGTGGACCCCACCACGGGGGAAAGCCATCGTCGCCATCATGTGAGCCCGGATGGCTATTATCGGGGGCGCAAGCTGGTTGCCACGCCGGTGGATGAGATCGATCTGGACGAAGACGAGGACTGAGTATCCCCGTCATCTCCCTGGAAGTATGCACCGGCCGCGGCCTGATACCGGGTCCGCGGCCGGCTTTTTCCGGATCGAGCTTTGCGTCGCCCTTTGGGTGGCGGCTGGAGTTTAAGGCATGAGCGGTCGGGTAACACTGGCACTGGACAGCATGGGAGGTGACCACGGCGCAGGCGTTGTGGTGCCGGCCGCGCTGTCCATCCTCAAAAAGCGGGATGATATCGATCTCATCCTGGTGGGAGATGAGCAGCTTTTGGCTGAACATCTTTCGGATGTGGAGCCCGCCATTGGCGACCGTATTCGTGTTCACCATGCCAGCCAAGTGGTGGGCATGGACGAATTGCCGTCCCAAGCCCTCCGGGGCAAGAAAGACTCTTCCATGCGGGTGGCCATCAACCTGGTCAAGCAAGGAGAGGCCCAGGCCTGTGTCAGTGCCGGCAACACCGGCGCGCTGATGGCAACCGCCCGTTTTGTTCTCAAAACCCTGCCGGGGATTGATCGTCCCGCCATCATCTGTCCCATTCCGGCCAAGGGTGGGCACACCCATATGCTGGACTTGGGGGCCAATGCCGACTGTACGGCGGAGCACCTTGTGCAGTTCGCCGTCATGGGGTCTGCACTGGCCAACGCCGTACACGACATGGATTCACCCCGGGTAGGTTTGCTGAATATCGGCGAAGAGGAAATCAAGGGCACGGAAACCGTTCGAGATGCCTCCCAGTTGCTGGGTGAGAGCAGCCTCAACTACATTGGTTATGTGGAAGGCAATGACATCTTCTCCGGCGATGTGGATGTGGTGGTGAGCGATGGTTTTGTTGGTAATGTGTCGCTCAAGACCATGGAAGGGGTGGCAAAGATGATCGGTGCCTATATCCGGGAAGAATTCAGTCGCAATCTGTTTACCAAGCTTTTAGGACTGATCGCCATGCCGGTCTTGAAGGCCTTGCGTCGACGAACAGATCCGCGGCGTTATAATGGGGCCAGTCTGGTGGGGCTCCAGGGCATCGTGATCAAGAGTCATGGTGGTGCCGACGTGGTGGCTTATGAGAATGCCATCCGTATTGCCGCACTGGAAGTGGAGAAGGATGTGCCGGCTCGAATCAGCCGGCTTCTGGCGAATGAAGAAAAAGAGAGGCAGGGCGTCTGATGTATTCACGCATAGCCGGCACGGGCCGTTACCTCCCCGAAAAGGTCCTCACTAACTTTGATCTGGAAAAGATGGTGGAGACCAATGACCAATGGATTCGGGACAGGACGGGTATCGAACGCCGGCATATTGCGGCGGATGACGAAACCACCTGTGATCTTTGTGAGCACGCCTCGCGAAAAGCCATGGAGGCGGCCAGCGTCACCCCCGATGATATCGACATGATTATCGTGGGGACCACAACCCCCGATCAGATTTTTCCCAACGTGGCCTGCCTGCTACAGGAGCGTCTTGGCAATCGCGGGGTTCCCGCGATTGGACTGGAAGCGGCCTGTAGCGGTTTTATTTACGGCATGAGCGTGGCGGACAAGTTCATCCGGACGGGTGCCGCTAAGCGGGTACTGGTGGTGGGGGCGGAAACCCTCTCACGTTTTGTTGACTGGACGGATCGTTCTACCTGTGTGCTGTTCGGTGACGGGGCCGGTGCCGTGGTGCTGGAAGCCAGTGATGAAGCAGGCATTGTCTCCACCCATATCCATGCCGATGGCGGTTACAAGGATCTCCTGTATTTCCCTTCTGGGGTTTCCAAAGGCTTCAATGACCTGAAATCCGGCAAGGATTTCGTTCAGATGAAGGGCAATGAAGTGTTCCGGGTGGCTATCACAACCCTGGGTCGGATTGCCAGGGAGACGCTGGAATCCAACGGCATGACCACTGATGACATTGACTGGCTGATCCCCCATCAAGCCAATCTGCGTATCATCGAAGCCACGGCCAAGAAGCTCAAAATGCCCATGGAGCGGGTCATTCTGACCGTGCAGGATCACGGCAATACCTCGGCGGCCTCCGTTCCCATGGCCTTGGATGTAGCGATTCGGGATGGCCGGGTCAAACGGGGCCAGACTCTCCTGCTGGAAGCTTTCGGGGGCGGTTTCACCTGGGGGTCGGCGCTGATTCGTTACTAACAGCGGCGACCCTTACAAACGTTCCTGTTCTCGCTCCCGGGTAGCCGGGATATCCGTGGGCACGGTTATCTCCAGCTCCGCACCATCCCGCCAGATGGTTAAAGTGGCCGAATCACCGGCTGCCCGGATCGCATCCAGAAAGGCCAGTGGGCTATCCGGCCTGACCTCATCCACCGCCAGAATGAGGTCACCAGGTTGGATCCCCTGGTCGGCCGCAGCCCCTTCCACACGACTCACCAGCATGCCTTCGTCTTCCGGCAGTTCCAGTTCCTGGCGCAATTCGCTGTCAGCCGCGACGACGGTAATGCCGGCGGCCCGTACCACATCCTGTGAGCCTTCCGGAGCTTCGAAATCGAAGTCCAGATCGGCTCGTAGAATCTTGCGCGTGACTTCGATGCGCGACCCCGTTCGCACAGCCAGTGCCAGCCCGTCGCTGGGGCGGCTGTCCACCCGGATGTTGTCTTCCCCCGACCGGGATAGCAAGAGCCGCCCATGATAGGTGCCGTTTCTCAGATCGTGGACCTGGAGGGCCTCCAGTTGGGCATCCAGGGATTGGATGGTGTTGGCCAAGAGATCATGGGTCATGGGGCGTGGTGCATCCACCTCGTGCAGGCCTTGAAGAATGGCCTGGGCTTCCACCACGCCAATGAAGATGGGGACCACCTCTCCGGATTCCGGCTCCCGCAGTAGGGCCACGGGGGTTCCGGACTGTCGGTCCAGGCCAACGGTGGATAACTCCACGGTCACCAGCTCATCGTCCTCTTCCGAGGCAGCATGTCCGAACACGAGGAGCCCGGCCAGACTAAGGGTGAGCAGGGCGAGCAGGGCAGGTCGCATGGGCTGAACCTCCGGTATTCAGGGAAGAGCCAAAATGCTCGTGACCCTAAGTGTACGCCTGCGGGTGGTCTGGATGAAAGCGCGGCCAGCCGCGATGCCGGGTTGGACGCTGTCAGGCGACCATGCGATTGAGATCCAGAATGGGCATCATCAGGGCCAGGACAATCATCAGCACAATCACGGCCATTACCATGATCAGAATGGGCTGAAGCAGCGACATAAGGGTGCTAGTCAGGGATTCCATTTCCCATTCCTGGTTACTGGCGGCCCGTTCCAGCATCTCCTCCAGTTCCCCCGAGGTTTCGCCACTGCGTATCAAGTGGATGGTCATGGGTGGGAACAGGCGACTGGCCTGCAGGGAGCGGCCAATGGGAGCCCCCTCCCTGACTCGGTTGGTGGCTTCGGCGATGGCATCGCGCATGGGTAGATTGCTGACTACCTCGCCGGAAATGCGCATGGAATCCAGCACTGGGACACCACTGCCGGCGAGAATGCTCAAGGTGCGGGCGAATCGGGCGGTGTTGAAGCCGCGGGTGATACGACCGATCAGCGGCAGGGTCAGCAGGAAACGGTGGTATTTTCGTTTTGGTCCTTCCCGTTGAAGGATCCGCTGACCAATGTAGTAAGCCGCCCCCAGTATGAGAATCAGCCAGATACCGTTCTCCTGGAGAAAGTCACTGCTGTTGATCATGATCTGGGTGAGCTGGGGTAGTTCCTGTCCGGTGTCTTCGAAGACCTCAACCACCTGGGGCACCACATGAACCAGGAGGCCCACCACGATCAGTGCTGCGACCACGGTGAGTACAATGGGGTAGACCATGGCCTGGGACAATTTCTGGTGCAGTTTCTGGCGGCTCTCGGTATATTCCGCCAGCCGCCCAAGAACACTGTCCAGGTGACCGGACTGTTCCCCCGCAGCCACCGTGGAACGGTAGATTTCAGGAAAAGCCTGGGGGAATTCGGCCAAACCATCCGCCAGGCTATGGCCTTCCATGACGCGAGATCGGACGGCCATGAGGATACTCTTGACCCGAGGTTTTTCCGATTGCTCGGCCACCGCGCTGACGGCTTCTTCCAGGGGCAGGCCGGAGCGAATCAATGTGGCCAGCTGCCGGGTCAGCAGGGCCAGGTCCCCGGCGTTGATGCCCCGTCCGAATCGAACCGCCGGCCGCGTGTATTGCGATTTGCCATCGCGGCCTTTGGGCTTACCGCCGGCCACCTCCGCCACATCCAGAGGAGTCAGGCGCTGTTCTCGCAGCTGTTGGCGGATATGGCGGGCGGTATCGCCTTCCAGCACACCTTTTTTCTGTTTGCCCTGGGGGTCAAGCGCGGTGTATTCAAAGGCGCCCATCAGTCTTCCCGTGTTACCCGAACAACTTCTTCGATGGTGGTTTCCCCGGCCAGAATCTTGCGACGACCGTCATCCCGAATGCTGGGGCTCAGCTTGCGGGCGTAGGCTTCCAGGTCTTGCTCGGCGCTGCCGTCATGGATCATGGTACGCATGCGATCATCGACGGGTACCAGCTCATAGATACCCATCCGGCCACGGTAGCCGGCATGGTTGCAGGCTTCACAGCCCTGGGGTTTGTAAAGTGTCAGGGGCTCGTTGGCCGGAAAGCCCAGCATCTCCCGTTCCCGCTGTTCCGGCTGGTAACCGGTTTTGCACTCGGGGCAGAGCTTTCGCACCAGGCGTTGGGCCGCGAGACCCAGCAAGGAAGATGAGAGCAGAAAGGGTTCCACACCCATGTCCCGAAGCCTGGCCACTGCACCGACCGCGGTATTGGTGTGCAGGGTGGAGAGTACCAGGTGACCGGTAAGACTGGCCTGGACCGCAATCTCGGCGGTTTCAAGGTCACGAATCTCACCTACCATCACTACATCCGGATCCTGACGCAGAATGGCGCGAAGTCCACGGGCAAAGGTCATGTCCACCTTGGTACTCACCTGGGTCTGGCCAATACCATCCAGGTAATACTCAATGGGATCCTCCACCGTCATGATGTTTCGACTGGTCTCGTTGAGCCGGGTAAGACTGGCGTAGAGGGTTGTGGTTTTACCCGAGCCGGTGGGCCCGGTAACCAGGATAATCCCATGGGGTTTGTGGATGAGCTCGTCCATCAATGCCTGGGCCTTGGATTCCATGCCCAGGTGGTCCAGGTTCAGCCGGCCTGCCTGCTTGTCCAGCAAGCGCAGCACCACTCGCTCCCCGTGTCCGGAGGGCAGGGTGGACACACGCACATCCACGGCGCGACCAGCCACCCGCAGGGAGATTCGGCCATCCTGGGGAATCCGTTTCTCGGCAATGTCCAGCTTGGCCATCACCTTGACCCGGGATACCAGAAGGGGTGCCACCGCCCGTTTTGAGGTGAGTGCCTCACGCAGAACCCCGTCCACCCGGAATCGGACAACCAGGCGGTTTTCGAAGGGTTCAATGTGAATATCCGAGGCGCTTTCCTTGACCGCTTCGGTGAGTAGTGCGTTGATCAGGCGGATGATAGGGGCATCATCATCCGCCTCCAATAGATCCTCGGGTTCCGGTAGGGACAGGGCGACGCTGTTAAGGTCCACGTCGTCTTCCAGGCCCTCCATCATCTGGGTGGCCGAGTTGGCGTCTTCGTAGGCTTGCTGAAGGATCTGGTCGAATTCCTCTCCCGAGACCTTGCGCAGGGCCAGGCCAACACCCGCGAAGCGGCGCACTTCAGCCAGGGAAGCCGGGCTCAAATTAGGCCGGCAGATCAGCTCGGTACGGCCGTCATCCAGCGTTTCACCAAGCAATACCCCGTGGCGGCGGGCAAAGGCAAAGGGCAGGCGACGATGGTCGTCTGCCTCACTCATCATTTCGCCGTCATCACTGCCTGAAACCGATGCCTCACCACCCTCGAATTGGCTGGCCAGGCGATCGGTTTCCTCGTTTAATGGGTTACTGCTCGCCATTGCCGGCTTCGTCCTCATCTTCCAGGTCGAGATGGGGGGCGCGTCCACGGGTGCGTCCCTCATCATCATGGTGGGGGGTGCGGCGGAACTGTTCCAGGGGTTCCAGCCGGGGCCGTTCAACACCGTGAACCCGAGGCACCCGGTCCGTATCCCCTTCCTGGAGATCGCGCATGCGGGTGTATTTGGCCTCGGTGTAGTGTCGGGCATCGTCCGGCCCCCGCAAAATCATGGGCTTGAGAAAGACCATGAGATTACGTTTCTCCGAGTCGGTGCTGGTACTCTTGAAGAGGTTGCCCAGTACCGGGATGCTGCCCAGGATCGGGACGCGCTGCTCCTGTTCCCGGAGTTGTTCGTCGATCAGGCCGCCCAACACGATGACTTCACCATCTTCCACAATCACTCGGGTGTTGATGGCACGGCGGTTGGTGATCAGGTCGGCCGCACCACTGACGCCACCGGCAATGCTGGAGACTTCCTGTTCGATATCCAGAAATACGGCATCCCCTTCGTTGATTCTTGGTGTGATCTTGAGGGTAATGCCTACGTCTTCCCGTTGAATGGTCTGGAAGGGGTTGACCATGCCAGCTCCACCGCCAGGCTGCTGTCCATCGCGCTGGTCACCCCGTTGGCCGCCACCACCCACATTGGAGTAGCTACCGGTCAGGAAGGGGACCTGCTGACCAACGGTGATTTCCGCCTCTTCATTGTCCATAGTGAGCAGTGTCGGGGTGGAGAGGATATTGGTCTTGGAATCACCCGCCAGGGCTCGAAACAAGGCGGCGAAGTCCAGGCCGCCGGCACGGGTGCGGCCCAGGCCAAAGACCAGCCCGTCACCCATGGACTGGAGGGCCTGCTCAGAGGCCCCGGCGGCAGCCGCGCCACCGATGGTGCCGATATCGGCACCGGACTGGGGGAAGCGGGTCAGGCCGAAGGGATTGGAACCATCCTCATCCATGGCTGCCCAGGTCACGCCCAACTCACCGGTCCGGTCTTCACTGACTTCCACGATGATGGCTTCCACCAGTACCTGAGCCCGGCGGATATCCAGCTTTTCGATCACCGAGGTGATTTCCCGCATCTGTCGCGGCGGTGCGGTGAGGACCAGGGAGTTGGTGCCTTCATCGGCGACGATGCTGACGCGGTCCTCATCCCGTTCGCTGGCCCCATCCTCCACATGGCTGCGCAAGACATCTGCCATGGTGGTGGCATCGGAGTAATGCAGGTAATGGACCTTGGAGTTTCCGCCTTCCTCCATGGGGGTGTCGAGATGGGAAATCAGGGCCCGCATGCGCAGGCGGTCCGAGCTGGCCCCCCCCAGCAACACGCTGTTGCTGCGTTCATCCGCCACCAGGCTCAGCGGGGCACTGCCATCACCCCGGTCCCGACGTTCCATGGAGCTCAGGACCCGAACCACTTCATTGGCGGAGGCGTGTTCCAGACGGATGACCTCGATTTCATCGTCCTTGGCTCGGTCAATGCGGTTAATCAGCTGACGAACCCTTTCAATATTGGCGCGCCGGTCCGCGATCACAATCATATTGGACACATTGACAGCCGCCAAGTGTGAATGCTGGGGTACCAGTGGTCGGAGAATGGGGACCAGCTGAGCTGCCGGCACATGTTCGAGCTCGATGACCCGGGTCTCGATCTCGTCACTGAACTCGCCGTCGGACAGGCTCAGTTCTCCACCCGGCATCTGGCGGGCATCGGAGGAAGGGACGATCTTGACGGTATTGCCGCTTTCCATGGCGGCGAAGCCATGTACCTGAAGAATGGACAGGAAAGTATCGTAGACCGCTTCCGGGGGAATCGCTCGTGACGAGGTGACGGTAATTCGTCCCTTCACCCGGGGGTCAACGATGAAGTTGCGACCCGTGACCTCGGAAATGGAATTGGCCACCTCCCGGATATCCGCTTCCTTGTAGTTGAGGGTGACCTCTTCGGCCCAAGCGAGAGACATGCTCAACAGCAGGAGTAATGCCACGCCTAGACTACGAGCGGAAAACGATGAACAATGGAATGTCGCCTTGTCAGTCATGGGTATGTCCAATGTCGAAAATCAGTATCCTGGTTCGGTGCCGCAGCATTCATTAGTCCAGGGAGATAGTGACCTGTATTTCCCGGCCACCTCGCTGAATGGTCAGTTCTACCGATGAGGCATCTTGCAGGTCATTCATTAATTGCATGCCTGCTGCGGGAGAATCCAGATTCTGGCCATCGACCGCAGTGACGATATCTCCAGCTCTCAAGTCCATGGCCTGAAAAGCCTCCCGCATGCTGCCGGGAAAAATACGAAAGCCCACCATTTCTCCGTCCACATGATGGGGAGTCGGGCGAATAACATCGGTAATGCGTTCAGGGTCTTCTTGAATGGCCGAGCGTAGATCGGCCACCTCATCCGGCACGGTAACCTCGCGGTCGTCCTGGTCGCCCCCGTCCCCATTGGCGCGTTGGCTCAGAGTCAAGCCCTCGTCATCGTCCCGTGGCAGGCGAAGGGTTTCCAGTTCACCGCCGCGCTCCAGAATGACCCGGTCCCGGTATATGGCCCGTACCGAGGCCCCTGAGCCGATACTGTCACCAACACTGTAGCTTTCATCATCGTCTGTGTCAGAGGCGATGATGGCTCGCGCCATTTCCGGGATCTCGGTGGCCAGTACCCCCCGCAGTTCCAGGTTCAGTTGGGTTTCCGGGGCATCCACTTCTGCCAGGTCCAGCTCCTGGGTTGGATCATCCTCAGGGTCCGGGTCCCCGAATACGGACTGGGCCAGCAACTGGTCCAGATCCGCGACACCCCGACCCTCTCCATTGGCGTTCGCCGGTGATTGGGCGGGCGGGGCGGCGTCGGCGGCCTCGTCATTCAGGGGGATCAGCTTCCAGGTGGTATCCGCCAGGGCATAGGCAATGGCGATGACCAGGAGAAGGGAAACGAACACGGGGAGCCGTCGGCCCAGCCGTTGAAGCTGCTCCTGGTCCGGATTGCGCCACTGCGCGATATTGGCGAGTCGAAAAGCCATGTTTGCTGTCGCCTAAGCTGCGGCGACCTTTCCCCCCGTTGGAAATGGTCCCAAGCGATGCATCATACGGATAATAAGACCACAGGCTCAAGCATTTGTCTCCCCTGAGCCTGTTGGATTCCACGGCAGCGCCTATCGGGCGCCAGCGGATTTGGGCCGCGGGCGCGACTTTATCGCGGTTGCCGGTGGTCTAGTATGGGGCAAAACCTCATCCTTGGTGTAGAGTTGTTCGCCCCATTCTCCATTTTTGGACGTCATAGGCACAGCGGGGCTGGGAATGACAAAGGGCGCTTACGCGAAATGACAGAGGCAGGGGAGTACCGCCGTGGCACGCGCCGGCGGGACAAACGGGAGCTGCGCTGGCGGGTGCTGATTTCGGCAACCCTGCTGGGCCTGTTTTCCGCCCATGTTTCGGGGCTGCTGCCCATTGGGGCCATTTCCCATCTGGAGAACCTGGCCTATGACAGCCGGCTCCGCGCCACCATGCCCTTTTCCGTGGATGAACGAATCGTCATCGTCGGTGTGGATGAGCCCAGCCTTGCCCAGGAGGGACGCTGGCCCTGGCCGAGAGAGCGGATCGGGACCTTGGTGGATCGTCTTTTTGATCGCTACGGCGTGCGTAGCGTGGGGCTGGATATTGTTTTTGCCGAGCCCCAGGACGGTCGCCGGGTTTCCTCTGCCGGTGGCCGGACGCACGGTCAATGGCGGGCACTTGGGGGATGGCTTGAGTCTGGAGAGCAACTGGAGCAGGAGCAAACCCCGGATGAACGCTTGGCGGAGGTGCTCCGGGGGCGTCCGGTTACCACAGCCATGATCTTCCGGGATGCCAGTGATGCCCGCTCGGTGGGCGTGTTGCCGGAATCGGTCATGCGCTGGGAGGATCTGCCCCAGGGTCTGGCGCCTGAGGAATCGCTGAGTTTTACTGCCAATCTGCCCGTGGTGGCCGATGCCGCGCCCAGTGGTTTTACCGATAATGTGTTGTTGGACCGGGACGGTCATTATCGGCGAGTGCCGTTGTTTCGGGCCCATCGCGGTGAGATTTACCCGTCCTTTGCTTTACAGATGGCCTGGACGGAGAAAGGGGGCAAGCCTCGGACGCTTGATTTCGAGCACGGCGGTGGCTCTGGCTTGTTCTCGGGCCATGGTCTGGGCTTGGGCGAAAATTGGGTCCCCATGGATCGCCAAGCGGCAGTGAATGTCCCGTTTCGAGGACCTCGCTTTAGTTTTTCCTACTTGTCGGCAGCGGAAGTGCTCAATGAGAGTGCCCCGGAAGATCTGCTGGAGGATCGAATCGTTCTGGTGGGTGCCTGGGCTTCCCGTCTGACGCAGGTCTACGCGACCCCCGTCGCCCAGGCCATGCCCAGCGTGGAGGTTCAAGCGAATATTCTTTCCGGTCTGCTTGAGGGCCGGGTTTTGCACCAGGCGCAGAATCCCGTGCTTGCCGAATTGACGACGCTGTTGCTGGTAGCGGCAATTCTGACTGCGGTATTCTTCTATTTGGGTGGTTGGTGGGCCGCGGGCGCCACCTTGCTGATACTGATGATTTACAGCGCCCTCAATGTCGGGGCCTGGGTCACGATGTCACTGGTGCTTCCCTATGCTTCGGTGGCCTTATTCATCGTCAGCTTGTTCGTACTGCATCTTCTCTACAGTCAGATCATCGAAGCCAGGACACGTAGTCAACTTTCCACGGTATTCGGCCAGTACGTGCCGCGGGAGCTGGTGGATGAGCTCTCCGAGCGTCCCCAGAATGCAAGTCTGGAAGGCGAAAGCCGGCACATGACCGTGCTGTTTTCAGATATTCACGGCTTCTCCGGGATTGCCGAGGCCCTGGCGCCCCGTGAGCTGACTCGACTGATGAACGAGTTTCTCACCGGTATGACCCGGGTTATCCAGAATCACCGGGGGACCATCGACAAGTACATGGGTGACTCGGTGATGGCCTTTTGGGGGGCACCACTGGATGCGCCTGATCATGCCCGGCGAGCGGTGCTGGCCGCACTGGATATGCAGCGGGAAATGGTCCGTTTGAACCGACAGTTCGGTGAGCGTGGCTGGCCCCATCTGCGGCTGGGCATCGGCATTAACACCGGTCACATGAGCGTGGGGAATATGGGCTCCGAGTTTCGCATGGCGTACACCGTCATGGGCGATGCGGTGAACCTGGGATCCCGCCTGGAAGGCCTGACTCGTCAGTATGGGGTGGGCATCATTGCCAGCCAATTCACGCGCAATGCCGTTCCCGAGGTGCGCTTCATGGAGTTGGGGCCGGTGGCCGTGCGTGGTCGTGAAGGCCCCGTCACGCTCTATGAGCCGCTGGGATTGCCGGACCAGCTTAGTCAGCAGGAGCAGCATCGGGCCGAGCGTTTTGAAAAGGCCCTGGATGCCTTGCGGGCTGGTCGTGACTGGGAAGTGGAGATGCTGGTCGAGACCCTGTTGGTGGACGATCCGCTCAGGCACCGCCTATACCGCTGGTTGCTGGGGGAACTCCGGGGCCAAGACACCGCCCAAAGTGGAGAGAAAGCGGAAACGGAGCAGGAAATCGCGGGCCGGGGAGAAAGCCGGCGGGAAAATGGTCTATAGCTGGGGCGGAGAGGACAAATCCGGGTGAGAGGCCCCGCGCCCCTTCGGAAAGGACAGGAATTGGCCAGCCCCGGAATCAGGTCGATCCTGCCAAAGGGGTTCGGAGCAAGCGCTGAATGGGCTAAAATAGGGGGCATGAACGAGATCAACGGACAAAAGGATACCTCGCCCGGCAATCCCGGCGTGGCAGTGGAGGAAGCTCGGCCAGAGGTGCGCCGGCCACCCCTCTACAAGGTGCTCTTGCTGAATGACGACTTCACCCCCATGGATTTCGTGGTGGAGGTTCTTCAGAAGTTTTTTCGCATGGATCGAGAAAAGGCGACCCAGGTCATGCTGAATGTACATACCAAGGGGAAAGGCGTCTGCGGTGTGTTTACCTTCGAAATTGCGGAAACCAAGGTGGCCCAGGTGAATGACTACGCCAAAAAACACCAGCATCCGCTGCTTTGCACCATGGAGCAGGCCTGAATGGCTCTGCTGATCTTTAAGCCTCAAGCAAAGGTGCGCCATGCTCAGCAAGGAACTTGAATTCTGTCTCAACGCCGGCTTTAAGGAAGCTCGCCAGAAGCGTCATGAATTCATGACCGTCGAGCATCTCTTATTGGCACTGCTGGATGCGGCTCAGGTCATGGAGATTCTTCAGGCCTGTGGTGCGGACCTGGAAAGTCTGCGTCAGGAGTTGGCCCATTTTATCGACGAGACCACCCCGCGTCTGGAAGAGAGTGAGGGTGATGATGTCCAGCCCACATTGGGCTTTCAGCGGGTTCTGCAGCGCGCGGTTTTCCATGTCCAGTCCTCGGGCAAGAAGGAAGTCACCGCTTCCAATGTCTTGGTCGCCATCTTCGGTGAGAAGGAAAGTCACGCCGTCTATCTGCTGGGCAAGCAGACCATTACCCGTCTGGACGTGGTCAACTACATCTCCCATGGTATCTCCAAGATTTCCGGGGAGGAGAGTCCGGAAGCCCAGAGCGAGGAAGAAGAGGGGACGGTGGAAGAGGGGGATGGTAGCCCTCTGGAAAAATATGCCACCAATCTTAACCGTCAGGCCCGTGAAGGGCGCGTGGATCCCCTGATCGGTCGGGCGGATGAAGTGGAGCGCACCGTCCAGGTGCTGTGCCGACGTCGCAAGAACAACCCCCTGTTCGTGGGGGAGGCTGGCGTGGGCAAGACCGCCCTGGCGGAAGGCCTGGCCAAGCGTATTGTGGACGGTCAGGTACCGGACCCCCTGGAAGACAGCACCATCTATTCCCTGGATTTGGGTGCGCTGATCGCCGGGACCAAGTACCGGGGGGATTTCGAGAAACGGCTCAAGGGCGTCATCGCCGAACTCAAGCGTCGACCGGGCTCGGTGCTGTTCATCGATGAAATCCACACCATTATTGGTGCCGGGGCCGCTTCCGGCGGTGTCATGGATGCTTCTAATCTGATAAAGCCGGTGCTGACTTCGGGGGAACTCCGCTGCATCGGTTCCACCACCTATCAGGAATACCGGGGCATCTTTGAAAAAGACCGGGCTCTGTCTCGGCGTTTCCAGAAAATCGATGTGCCCGAACCCTCGGTGGATGAAACGGTGGAGATTCTCAAGGGGTTGCGTGGCCGTTTCGAGGAACACCACGATGTGAAGTATCCACTGCGTTCCCTGCGGGCGGCGGCGGAGCTGGCTTCGCGCTACATCAATGATCGTTTTTTGCCGGACAAGGCCATCGACGTGATCGACGAGGCGGGGGCCAATATGCGTCTGCGCCCGGTCACCCGGCGGCGCAAGACCATCCATGTCAGTGATGTGGAGGATATTGTGGCGCGGATTGCCCGGATTCCGCCGAAAACTGTGTCCTCCACCGACAAGGATGTGCTCAAGAACCTGGATCGCAACCTGAAATTGGTGATCTATGGTCAGGATAAGGCCATCGGAACCCTATCCTCGGCGATCAAAATGTCCCGCTCCGGATTGGGAAATCAGGACAAGCCTATCGGCTCCTTCCTGTTTGCCGGCCCCACCGGGGTGGGTAAAACGGAGGTGACCCGCCAGCTGGCCCAGGTGATGGGAATTGACTTCATCCGTTTTGATATGTCCGAGTACATGGAGCGTCATACCGTGAGCCGCCTGATTGGCGCGCCGCCGGGTTATGTGGGTTACGACCAGGGAGGCTTGTTGACCGAGGCGGTTACCAAGAAACCCCATGCCGTTCTGCTGCTGGATGAAATCGAGAAGGCCCATCCCGAGGTCTTCAATATTCTGCTGCAATTGATGGATCATGGCACGCTAACCGATAACAATGGCCGCAAGGCGGATTTCCGCAATGTGGTGCTGGTGATGACCACCAATGCCGGCGCTCAGGAACGAGCCCGGCCGTCCATGGGCTTTATCGGCCAGGACAACAGCAGCGACAGCATGGAATTGATCCGTCGCATGTTCACGCCAGAGTTCCGTAATCGTCTGGATGCCATCGTGGAATTCGAGGGCCTGGATCAGCGGACCGTGGCTCAGGTGGTAGACAAGTTCCTCATCGAGCTGGAAGCCCAGCTGGAAGAGAAGGGGGTCAGCCTGGATGTGGACGAAGCCGCCCGGGCCTGGATGGCGGAGCGGGGTTACGATCCAACCATGGGGGCACGCCCCATGGCCCGTCTGATTCAGGACAGTATCAAGCGTCCCCTGGCCGAGGAGCTGCTGTTTGGCAAGCTGGTGGCCGGCGGCACGGTGACGGTAGGGGTTCGGGATGGCGAGCTGGACCTTAGCATCAAGGCAGCCGAAGACAATCCCGTGCTGGAGAAATAAGCCAGGCAAGACCAGCCACAGGTCTCCCGTCCCCCGTACACGGTATCAATGGCGTGTTGGGGGCGGGGGAGCCGTTATGGCGCAGGGGTGCTGGCAGTCGGAAGTAACCGCAGCGGGCGGGATTAACGGCCGCGGTAGACGATGCGACCCTTGTTCAGATCGTAGGGGGTCAGTTCGACGGTGACCTTGTCGCCGGTCAGGATTCGGATATAGTTCTTGCGCATCCGACCTGAAATATGAGCCGTCACCATGTGCCCGTTTTCCAGTTCTACTCGAAACGTGGTATTGGGCAGGGTTTCCACGACCCGGCCTTCCATCGTTATATGATCTTCCTTCGCCATTGGACCTCACTCATTTTGGGAAAACGCGGATTTTGACTGATCCGCCGGTGGCTAATCAACCCCGGGGAAGGATTCAGCCGTTGTTTTCAGGCCGCTCAGTCGGCAAGGAGGCGTTTCCAGCGCCCGCCCAGCATCAATTCCGCCGGTTTGTATTCCGTTTTGTAGGCCATCTTTGGGCTGTCCTGAATCCAGTAGCCCAGATAGACATAAGGTCGGTTTTGCGCTCGCACCGCCTCAATCTGCCAGAGGATGGTGTATTGCCCCAGGCTGCGATGGGACTGGGACGGTTCATAGAAGGAATAGACCGCCGAGGCGCCGTCCTCAAGCCAATCCACGATAGCCACCGCTACCAGCTCACCATCTCCATAAAAGCAGATCATTCGGGTATCCGCCCATTGGGATTGGATAAAGCCCAGGTAGTCCTGTTCATCCCCCTCGGCCATGGGGCCTCCGGGGTGGCGATGTGCCTGATAGCGCTGATAGAGCTGGAAGGCTTCAGGATCGAAGCTTGTATCCCTTTCCTCTACCACGAGATCCTTGTTTTGCCGCCAGCAACGTCGATAACGACGACGCCAGTCGAATTCCGCCACCGGCACCCGAATAGGGATGCAGGCCGAGCAGGCGCTGCAGTGGGGGCGATAGAGGTATTCACCGCTGCGCCGGAAGCCGATGCTGGAAAAGGCAGTGTGATCACTCCGTCCGCGCACCGAACCCGGCTCCACCACGATATTCCGGGACAGTTGGTCCTCCCGGTAGGGGCAGGGGTGCTCCCCGGTGAGCAGCAAACGGGGGGCATTGGCTGCCGGTGTGTCACGTTGCATGGGGCGCACTCCAAGCCTTGAGATGGAGGGCCCCATTCTAGCAGGCTGTGATTATCTCCGATGTTTCGGACCACCCGCCTCTTCTGTTTCAGAGCTGGAATCGGCGAAGCAGTCCAGCCAGATCCTGGGCCTGATCATCCAGAGAGCGACTGGCCGTAGAGGCCTCTTCCACCAATGCTGCATTCTGCTGGTTGACCTGTTCCAGCTGGCTGACTGCCTGATTGATCTGGTCAATGCCCGAAGACTGCTCATTGGCGGCAGCGGCGATTTCGCTCATGAAGGTATTGACCTGCTTTACGCCTTCTCCGATTTCGTGCAGCCGTTCACTGGACGTGGCAACCAACTGTTCGCCGTCGTCCACCTTGTCGACGGTGGACTCCACCACGGTCCGGATACGCTTGGCTTCATCGGCACAACGTCCGGCCAGGGAACGGACTTCCTGGGCCACTACCGCAAAGCCACGGCCGTTTTCCCCGGCCCGGGCGGCTTCCACCGAGGCATTCAGGGCCAGGAGGTTAGTCTGGAAGGCAATACCGTCAATGGCCTCAATAATGGAGGTGACTTCCTCATTGGCCTTCTTGATCTCCCCCATGGCCTGGGCTGCCTTCTGACCGACCGCTTCCGCTGAGTTGGTTTTTTCATTCAGCCCTTCGGTCAGTTTTCGGGCATGGCCGGCGGACTCAGCGGTTTCCTTGACGGTGGCACTGATTTCTTCAACGCTGGTAGCGGTTTCCGATAGGGATGAAGATTGTTCCTCGGTTCGACTGGCCAGATCGTCGTTACCCTGGGAAATTTCATTGCTGGCTGTGCTCACCGACTCGGCTGATTGCCTTATGTCTCCCATCATTTCACGGAGGTTTTGCTGCATCTCATTAATATGAGCCAGCAGGCTGGTGGTATCGCCTTTGCGTACGGGCACATTTCGGGTGAGGTCGCCATCCACCACCCGCCGAACCACCTCGGAGGCTTGTTGGGGGTCACCGCCCAGAACACGAATAACGGACCGAACCACAGCCAGGCTGGCCCCGACGGCAATCACCACGATGATTACCGTGATGCCCACCAGCAACCAGAACATTCGATTGACATCCGCCAGGGCCTCGGCTTCTGGAATTTCCACGATCAGGCCCCAGTCCAGCCGGGGCAGATAGCTGAAGCTGCCAATAACCGGTGTACCTGCCGCATCTTGGTATCGATCGACGCCATCTTCACCGGCCGCCACGGCTTGTGCTGCCCGCGTCTCGATGGTGGTGTCTTGCCCCCTCAGGGCGGCGATCGGAGTGATGGGGGTCCCGTCACTGGCCAGCAAAAAGGTATCCGATTCCCCACCCAGGGACAGATCTTCCATGCGATCAAAGAGCACGTCCAAGCGGACGGCGGCCCGCACCACCCCGGCTACCTGCTGGGCATCGTCATAGACGGGGATTACAACATTGCTGACTCGATTGCCTGTGGCACGGGAGACAAGGGGCTGGGAGAATACCGCTTCCCCTCGGATAGCCTGTCGGAACCAGTCCCGGTCAGCCACATGGAAATCGTTGGCTTCTTCCGGTGACATGATTCGGGCGTCACCGTCATGGCTTACGCCGGACAGGCCCCGGCCATTGGGGGAGACAAAGAAGATGGTATCAAAATAGCCGTCCTGGTCGGCTAGCTGCGCCAGAAAGTGATTGATCTGATCCACTTCCAGGTTGCGAACCGGGGCTAGGCCAGCAATGTAGCGTACTTCGTCCTGACGGGCATTCAGCCATTGGGCGAATGACTCGGTCATCATCTCGCCGGTACCCTGAAGTTGGTTCACCGTGGCCTGGGTATAGGAATCCCGGTACTGCATGTAGACCAGACTGGCCACCAGAATGACCGACGCCAAGACCAGCGACACAATCATCAGTGTCAGTCGGCTGCGAAAATCGAGCCGCTTGAGAATGCTCTTTGGCCGAGGGGGCGAAGCAGTTTCCCGCATTACGTAATTCCTGTGCTGGTCATTTGGACGATTTTCAATGGTCTTTCCAACGATATCGGCATTACAGACGCAGACTTGAGTCTAGAGCGTGGAGAAAACCGGGCGGGGAAGAATGGGCCGGTAGGGATTAAAGGCAGGATGGGCGGTGCTGGAGGGGCCAGTGCCCCTGGTCAGTGGGGGCCAGGCCCCCACTACCGATAGCCATGGAGACTCGTCTGAGGAATGTCTGACGTGGGATTTCCCGAGCGCCCATGCGCAGCAGGTGAGGGCTGCTGACCTGACAGTCCATGAGTTCGAACTGCCAGGCGGCCAACTGGGCATCCAGCCAGGCCATGGCGATCTTGGAACCATCCCGGCGCCGGCTGAACATGGATTCACCGAAAAAGACCCGGCCCAGGGAGATACCGTAAAGGCCGCCGGCCAGCTCGCCATCCATCCAGACCTCAATGGAGTGGGCATGGCCCCGTTGATGCAGTCTCGTGTAGGCCTCAATCATGGCCGGCGTGATCCAGGTACCTCCTTGATCGGGCCTTAGGTCCACATCGGCACAGGCATGGATAACCGATTCGAAGGCCTGATCCAGGCTCACCCGGTAGTTCTGCTGACGCAGGGTTCTCCGCAATCGGCGACTGATATGCAGCTGGCCCGGCTCAATGACCAGGCGGGGGTCCGGTGACCACCAGAGGATGGGGTTGCGATCATCAAACCAGGGGAAGATGCCCTGGCGGTAGGCCGCCAGCAGCCGCTCTGGAGAAAGATCCCCGCCGGCGGCCAGCAGGCCGTTGGGTTCCTCCAGGGCCTGGCTGGGGTCGGGGAACTCAGCGGGAGCCCCTTTGGGAATCCAGGGAAGCTGGGTCATGGGCCGAGCGCCTGTTCGCGGTGGAAGGGGAGATGGGCCCGGGCGCTGGCCATATAGGCGGCGTTATGGGCTCTTTCTTCCTCGGCGAAGCGGCTAACGGCGGCATGGAAGCGTGGGTCGGGAATCCAGTGCATGGAGCAGGTGGTCACCGGTTCGAAGCCGCGCAACAGCTTGTGTTCACCCTGGGTACCCGGATCAAAGTAATCCAGGCCGTTCGCAATGCAATATTCGATTCCCTGGTGGTAGCAGGTTTCGAAATGCAGGCCATCAAGTTCGCGGGTGCAACCCCAGTGCCGGCCATACAGGGTTCTCTCGCCGCGCAGGCAGAAAGCCAATGCCAGCAGTTCACCATTCCGGTCCCGACCTTCGATCAGTACCACGGAGTCGGATTGCTGCTGGCACAGCTGCACGAAGAAGGACTTGGGCAGATAAGGGGTTTGGCCCCGTCGCCAATAGGTTGCGGCATAGAGGGGATAGTATTCATCCCAGTCGAGATCACGCACGGCGTCCCCATCCTGCCATGTGAAGCGGATTCCAGCGTCCCGAACGGTGCGCCGTTCCCTTCGCAGGTTCTTGCGCTTCTTGGCGCGAAAGCGGCCCAACCAGTCGTCGAAACTGGTGTAGCCCCGGTTATGCCACTGGAAACGGCAGCCTTCACGGCGGATCCAGTGGCGTGCCTGCATGGCTTTGGCTTCATCCTCCCGGCAGAAGAGGGCATGGGCAGTGGAGCAGCTTCGTTGCCCGGTCTCTGCTTCCAGAGCCGCGATCAGGCGCTCTTGTTGTTGACTGTCTCGGGCAGGGATTCGTGGCCCTACCAGGGGGCTAAAGGGAATGGCGCTGACCAGTTTCGGGTAGTAGGCCAGCCCGTTCCGATGCCAGGCATCAGCCAGGGCAAAATCAAAGACGAATTCCCCGAAGGAGTGGCTTTTCTCGTAGAGGGGGAGGGCCGCGTTCAACCGTCCCTGGGCGTCATCCAGGCCCAGATGGCGGGGAATCCAGCCTGTCTCGGGGCTGGCGGCGCCGCTGCTTTCCAGCAGTCTCAGAAAACCATGCTGCATGGCCGGCTGGTCCGTTCCCACCAGCTGGTCCCAGTCCTCGGCGGGCACATCCGCCAAATCCATGGTCCGGATTGTGCCCGCCTCGGTGTCCTGCATTTCTATCAGGCCGCCTGGCCGTCTTTAACCGCCTGTGCTTCCAGGAATTTCTCGCTGTCCAGGGCCGCCATGCAGCCGGTGCCGGCCGAGGTGACCGCCTGCCGGTAGACATGGTCCATCACATCCCCAGCGGCGAAGACGCCGGGAATGCTGGTCTGGGTAGCATTGCCCTGGGTGCCGCTCTGGACAGTGAGATAACCGCCTTCCATGTCCAGTTGTCCCTTGAACAGCTCGGTATTGGGCTGGTGACCGATGGCAATGAAGACCCCCTGCACCTTGAGCTCTTCAGTCTTCTCGGGGTTATCCCGGTCACGGATGCGCATGCCGTTGACGCCCATGTCATCGCCCAACACCTCATCCAGGACCGAGTTCCACTTGAAGCTGACCTTGCCTTCTTTCTCCTTCTGGAACAGGCGATCCTGAAGAATGGCTTCTGCCCGCAGCTTGTCGCGGCGATGAACCACGGTCACGTGATTGGCGATATTGGACAGATACAGGGCTTCTTCCACGGCGGTGTTGCCGCCGCCCACCACGGCTACGTCCTGCTCACGGTAGAAGAAACCGTCACAGGTGGCGCAGGCGGAGACCCCCTTGCCCATGAAGGCTTCTTCGGATTCCAGTCCCAGGTATTTGGCCCGGGCGCCGGTGGCGATGATCAAGGCATCGCAGGTGTATTCACCCTGGTCACCCTTAAGCCGGAAGGGGCGCTGCTTGAGTTCCACTTCGTTGATGTGATCGAAGACGATTTCGGTCTCGAAGCGCTCGGCATGCTGGCGCATGCGATCCATGAGTGCCGGCCCCTGGAGGCCGCTCACATCCCCCGGCCAATTATCCACATCCGTGGTGGTCATGAGCTGGCCCCCTTGCTCCACGCCCGTTACCAGGACCGGATTAAGGTTGGCGCGGGCCGCGTAAACGGCGGCAGTATAGCCGGCCGGGCCCGAGCCCAGGATCAGAAGGCGGCAATGCTTGGCTTCGCTCATGTATAATGGCTCCCGATTGGATGCTGGACCGTGTCGTGTGACCGGTCCGATTGAGTATTTCCTGAAGTGTTCCAGTCCGGCAGGGCCGCATTGGCGTCCATCTCTGCTTAGCCGCCCAGGCGGAATCCCCAGTAACGCATGATCGTGGGCCGATGAATCGGCCCGGATTCGCGGCTGGGGAGCGCGCGATCAGGGGGCGGCCGACGGTATCGTCGGGGCGGGTCACCGAACTGGCACGCGAAACCCTAATGGTAAATTGAAGTCCCAGCACCGTAAAGGAGGCAACATGCGCATTGGCATTCCCCGCGAGCTCAAGCCGCTCGAAGGCCGGGTCGGCCTGATTCCCGCCGCCTGTGGCGAGCTTGTCCGTCAGGGGCACGAGGTATTCATCGAATCCTCGGCTGGCGTGAAAAGTGGTTATACTGACGATCAGTACCGGGAATTGGGCGTAACGGTGCTGGACACCGCCGATGCGCTGTTTGAAAAAGCCGAGATGATCATCAAGGTCAAGGAGCCCATTGAGCCCGATCTCAAGCGCCTGCGCAAGGATCACCTGCTGTTCTGCTACCTGCATCTGGCCGCCGAGCCGGAGCTGACCGCCCGTCTGAAGAAAATTGGTCTCACCGCAGTGGCTTTTGAAACCGTGGAAGAAGGCGGTAATTTGCCCCTGCTGGCACCGATGAGCGACATTGCCGGGCGCATCTCCATTCAGGTGGCCACCCATCTCCTGCACCAGCCGGAAGGCGGCAAGGGGATTCTGCTGGGCGGCGTGCCGGCCGCCAAGCGCGGCAAGGTGGTGATCATCGGTTGTGGCATGGCCGGGGGCAATGCCGCCCAGATGGCCGCAGGTTTGGGTGCCGAAGTGGTGGTCTTTGATAAGGACCCGGCCAAACTGGCCTGGGCCCGAACCTTCGGTTCTAACGTGACTGCCCTTTATCCCCATACCGATGATGTAATTGATCAGCTCAAGACTGCCGATATCGCAGTGGGGGCAGTGTTGGTGGCCGGTGCCCGGGCGCCTCACGTGATTTCCAAGGAAGCCGTGCGCCGGATGCAGCCGGGCAGTGTGGTGGTGGATATCTCGGTGGATCAGGGTGGCTGTGTGGAAAGCACCCGCCCCACCACCTACGATGATCCCACCTATGAGTGGGAAGGCGTGACGCATTTTACCGTCACCAACATGCCCGGGGCGGTGCCTCGGACGGCCTCCCAGGCTCTGTCCGCCGCCATCGCGCCTTATTGCGTGCGCTTGGCCAATGGTCAATGGCGAGATTATGAGCCGCTGATCAAGGGCATTAATGTGGAAAACGGCAAGGTAGTTCATCCGGCTATTGAAGGCTGAATTAGTCGTTTTTACTCGCCCATTGGCACTTGTTTGGGGACCGGTCGGCAGCTACTGTCGGCCGGTTTTTGCTTGTGCTTGCGGTCCGGGCTTGTTTCCTGGGCCGGAGGCAACGAAAATAGGGAAATTGCTCCGTTGGGGCAGCGTGTAATTTTCCGGTGCAGCAAGAAGTTGCGTAGGTCTTTTGAGATGAATTCTCCATAGGGGGCAGGGACTTGGCTCAGGCGAAGACAAAGAAAGGTGAAAGCCGGGTTTCCCGGCAGCGCCTGATGCGCGGGCTGCGGGAATCGGCTTTCTGGATCTGCCTGGCCTTAGCGCTGGTTCTGCTGGCCGCCCTGGCCAGTTATTCTCCTGCTGATCCCGGTTTTTCCCACACCGGCGGCTACGAGGCTGTGAACAACTGGGTGGGGCCCACAGGGGCCTGGTTGGCTGATTTTCTCCTGTTTCTTCTGGGGTACCCTGCTTATCTCCTGCCGGTGTTGGTGGTCTGGAGTGGTTGGCTGATTTTTCGGGCCCGGGATGACAATGACGAAGGGGTCGATGGTCTTACCCTGGGCTTGCGTTTTCTGGGCCTGGTGCTGGCCGTGGCCACGGCCAGCACCCTGTGCGCCATGAACTGGGCCGTGGATCCCGCCCGGGTGCCTCTGGAAGCTGGTGGTGCCGGAGGGGTGCTTGGGGTTTCTCTGGGGGAGTTTGCCGAACAGACTCTGGGCTATCTGGGTAGCACCCTCATTCTGTTGGCCCTGTTCTTCACTGGTGTGACCCTGTTTACCGGTCTCTCCTGGCTGGCGGTGATGGATGCCACCGGCCGTTTCACCATGGATCTGACCGAGAAGCTGCGTAATCGCTGGGCCCGTTTCCTTCAATGGTGGCAGGATCGCCGCAAGCGCCGTGAGCAGGTGGCGGAGGTCCGGGAGAAGACCCGGGAAGCCAAGAAACGCAAGCCACCCAAGATCGAACCGGTACTCAGTGACGTCAAACCCAGTGCCCGGAGCGAGCGGGAACGCCAGAAACCCCTGTTCGAGCCGGCCCCGTACAAGGGCGGAGAGGCCCAGCTGCCGGCCTTGTCCTTGCTGGATAGCCCACCGGCTCGCAAGGGCGGGTATTCGGAAGCCTCTCTGGAGGCCATGAGCCGCCTGGTTGAGCATAAGCTCAAGGACTTCGGTGTGGATGTGGAAGTGGTGGCGGTCAATCCCGGCCCGGTGGTCACCCGTTTCGAGTTGCAACCGGCTGCCGGGGTGAAGGTCAGCCAGATTAGCAATCTGTCCAAGGATCTGGCCCGGGCCATGTCCGCCATCAGTGTCCGGGTGGTGGAGGTGATCCCCGGTAAATCCGTGGTGGGTCTGGAAATCCCCAATGAGGACCGGGAGCTGGTCACCCTGGGCGAAATCCTCAAATCCGAGGCCTATGATGCCTCCAAGTCACCCCTGACCCTGACCCTCGGCAAGGATATTAGCGGCCGGCCCATGGTGACTGATCTTCAGAAGATGCCCCACTTGCTGATTGCCGGGACCACTGGCTCGGGTAAGTCGGTGGCCATCAATGCCATGATCCTGAGCCTGCTGTACAAGGACACGCCGGAAAACATGCGCCTGATCATGATCGACCCCAAAATGCTTGAGTTGTCGGTCTATGAGGGCATTCCCCATCTCTTGTCGCCGGTGGTGACGGACATGAAGGACGCCGCCAATGCCCTCAAATGGTGTGTGGGGGAAATGGAACGGCGTTACAAACTGATGGCGGCTCTCGGGGTCAGAAACCTGGCCGGTTACAATCGCAAGATTCGTGATGCCCGCAGTCGGGGCGAGCCGATAAAGGATCCCTTTGCCCATCAAGGGATGCCGCCGGATGCCGCCCCCGAGGATTTGCGCGAGCCGGAAGAATTGGAAACCATGCCCCACATCGTGGTGGTGATCGATGAGCTGGCCGACATGATGATGATTGTCGGCAAGAAGGTGGAGGAGCTCATCGCCCGCCTGGCTCAGAAGGCCCGGGCCTCCGGCATCCATCTGGTGCTGGCCACCCAGCGGCCATCGGTGGATGTGATTACCGGTCTGATCAAGGCCAATATCCCGGCCCGGATTGCTTTCCAGGTCTCCTCCCGGGTGGATTCCAGAACCATTCTGGACCAGATGGGGGCCGAAGCCCTGCTGGGTCACGGGGATATGCTTTTCCTGCCGCCCGGGACCTCCATGCCGGAGCGGGTGCATGGGGCCTTTGTCTCCGACCAGGAAGTGCACCGGGTGGTGGATGAATTGAAGCAGAGCGGTAAACCGGATTATGACGAGGATATTCTCAAGGGTCCTTCGGAACCGGTGCCGGGTATGCCCAGTCTACCGGGTGAGGGTAGCAACGGCGGGGATGAGAGCGACCCCCTCTACGACCAGGCCGTGCGCTTGGTGACGGAAAGCCGTAAAGCCTCAATCTCAGGGGTCCAGCGACGGCTCAAGATCGGTTACAACCGGGCGGCACGTATGATCGAAGAAATGGAAGAGGCCGGGATTGTCGGGCCGCTTCAGCCCAATGGCTCCCGTGAGGTAATCGCGCCGCCCCCCCCGGACGCCAACTAGGATCCCCTTTATTGCATGGAGATTTCGATGCCACGTTTTCAGATCAGTCGATGGACACACGGCTTGGCCCTTGCCCTGGTCCTGCCGGCGCTCATGTTGCCAGGCACGGTCTTGGCCGAGTCCGAAGCGGGTGATGCGGCCCCATTGAAACAGGCTCTTGATCGTCTGGAGACCTTGCAGGCCGGCTTTGAGCAGACGGTGCTGGATTCGGAGTTCACCGTGGATGAGGTTTCCTCAGGGACCTTTGCCATCAAGCGGCCGGGGCGGTTTCGCTGGGATTATCAGACGCCTTTCGAACAGTTGATCATTTCCGATGGCGAGGAAATGTGGATCTATGAGCCTGACATGGAGCAGGCCAGTGTTCAGCCCATGGACGAGACCCTGGCCACCAGCCCAGCCATGTTACTGACTGGCCGCGGTGACCTGGAAGACAGCTTCCGGATCGAGGACGACGGTGTGCAGGGGGAACTGCACTGGTTCCGCTTGACCCCGCGTGTGCAGGACAGTGAATTCGAGGTGGTGCGGATTGCCCTGGGGGATGAAACTGTGGAACTGATGGAACTGCGGGACAATCTGGGACAGACCACGCGCATCGAGTTTCACAGCATTCAGCACAATCCCGACTTGGATGACTCATTGTTCCAGTTCACCCCGCCCGACGGCGTCGACGTCATTGGCCGGTGAAGCCTGCAAACCATAAGGCGGGTATTGGCGACACGGTCACCCCCCTGGCCGAGCGCATGCGTCCCACCACCGCGGCAGAGCTGGTGGGGCAGGAATCCCTGCTCAAAGAGAATGGCCCCCTGCGTCAAGTACTGGAAGGGGGCCGCCCCCATTCCATGATCCTCTGGGGCCCGCCCGGCACGGGCAAGACCACCATTGCGCGCATGGTGGCGCGGGCTTCGGGGGCGGAATTCGTGGCCCTGTCGGCCGTTATGGCCGGGGTGAAGGATGTCCGGGCAGCCGTGGAAGCCGCCAAGGCGCGCCGCGATATGGAAAATCGGGCGACGTTGCTGTTTCTGGACGAGGTCCACCGCTTCAATAAGGCCCAGCAGGATGCCTTCCTGCCCTGGGTGGAGGACGGCACTCTGGTTTTCGTGGGTGCCACCACGGAAAACCCCTCTTTTGAGCTCAATAATGCCCTGTTGTCCCGGGCCCGGGTGTATCGCCTGGGCGCCCTGGATGAGACCGGCCTGGTCGATCTCCTGCAGCGGGCCCTGGCGGATCAGGATCGGGGGCTGGGTGCCCTGGCTATCGAAGCGGAGCCCTCGGCCCTGGAAGAAATCGCCCAGCTGGCCGATGGTGATGCCCGTCGGGCGCTGACCCTGCTGGAAGTGGCGGTGGAGGGTCTGGGGCAGGGCGGTCACCTGGACCGGGCCGTGGTCGCCTCGGTGGCGGTGGGTGGCGAACGGCGCCGCTTCGACAAGGGCGGTGACGATTTCTACGACCAGATATCGGCCCTGCATAAGTCCATCCGTGGCTCGGCCCCGGATGCCTCCCTGTATTGGCTGGCCCGCATGTTGGACGGCGGCTGTGATCCCCTGTACATTGCCCGCCGTCTGGTTCGTGTCGCCTCCGAGGACATTGGCAACGCCGACCCCCGGGCCCTGGATCTGACCCTCAATGTCTGGGAGGTGCAGTCCCGACTGGGGAGTCCGGAAGGGGAGCTGGCCCTGGCCCAGGCAGTCAGCTATCTGGCGGTGGCGCCCAAGAGCAACGCGGTCTATACCGCCTGGAAAGCGGCTTGCCGGGATGTCCAGTCGGAAGGCTCCAGACCGGTGCCGGTTCACCTTCGCAATGCCCCCACCAAGCTTATGAAGGAATTGGGGCATGGCCGGGCCTACCGCTATGCCCACGATGAAGCGGATGCCTATGCTGCTGGCGAAGTCTACATGCCCGAGGGTATGGAAGGGCGGCGTTATTACCGGCCCAGTGACCGGGGCCTGGAAGCCAAGATTGCCGACAAGCTCCAGCGTCTGCATCAGAAAGACTTGGAATATAAGAGAAAAAACAAGTAGTTAAATTATATATTTAATGTAGTTTCTCACGCGTGTCTGCGTGAGCGTATCCTTCAATTTTCCGTTCAACTGGCAAAAGACTGACAAGACCATGCTGGATAACAAACTGCTTCGCAGCGACCTAGAGGGCGTGGCGGCCAAATTGGGCCGTCGTGGATATGCGCTGGATACGGCGCGCTTCGCCGAGCTGGAAGGGGAGAGGAAGTCCCTCCAGGTTCGGGTCGAGGAGCTGCGTAATGAGCGTAATACCCGCTCCAAATCCATTGGCAAGGCCAAGGCCGCGGGCGAAGACATTGAACCGCTCAAGGCCGAGGTGAAACAGTTGGGGACCTCCCTGGATGCGGCCCAGGAACGACTGACGGAATTGCAGGGCGAGCTGCAGGACTGGCAGCTGTCCATGCCCAATCTGCCGGATGATTCGGTGCCGGACGGGGCGGATGAAGAGGAGAACGAGGAGGTTCGCCGCTGGGGCACACCGGGGAGTTTTGATTTCGAGCCCAAGGATCACGTGGATGTGGGGGTGGGGCTCAATGGTCTGGATTTCGAGTTGGCTGCCAAGCTCACCGGCAGCCGCTTTGCGGTCATGACCGGCCAGGTGGCCCGGCTGCACCGGGCGGTGACCCAGTTCATGCTGGATCTCCATATTGACGAACATGGTTACCAGGAAGTCTATGTCCCCTACATCGTCAATCGGGAATGCCTGGTGGGGACCGGGCAGCTGCCCAAGTTTGGCGAAGACCTCTTTCATCTGGAGGACGATCGGGATTGGTATCTCATTCCCACCGCCGAGGTGCCGCTGAGCAATTTTGCCCGGGACGAGATTCTGGACGCCGAGCAGCTGCCCCGCCGCCTGGTGGCCCACACGCCCTGTTTCCGCTCCGAGGCCGGCTCCTATGGCAAGGACACCCGTGGCATGATTCGCCAGCACCAGTTCGACAAGGTGGAGCTGGTGCATCTGGTCAAGCCATCCGAGTCCTGGCAGGCGCTGGAGACACTCACCGGCCATGCCGAGACGGTTTTGCAAAAGCTGGAGTTGCCTTACCGGGTGGTGAACCTGTGTACCGGGGACCTGGGTTTCGGTGCGGCCAAGACCTATGACCTGGAAGTCTGGTTGCCGGGGCAGAATCGCTACCGGGAAATCTCCTCCTGTTCCAATACCCTGGATTTCCAGGCCCGCCGCATGAAGGCCCGCTGGCGGAATCCGGAGACCGGCAAGCCCGAATATATCCACACCCTGAACGGTTCCGGGGTGGCCAGTGGCCGGGCCCTGGTGGCCTTGCTGGAAAACGGCCAGCAGGCCGACGGTTCGGTGCGGGTGCCGGAGGTGCTCAGGCCCTATCTGGGCGGTGTCGAAGTGCTGCAGCCGGCCTGATTTGCGCTATGATGGCCGTATGATCCTTATCTAACGTGGAGGCTTGAACCATGGAAATGACCCTGCGATCGATCCTCAGCGGCAAGCCAAGCAAGCTGCATGTGGTAGGGCTCAATGACACGGTTCGCGAAGCGGTGCGCATTATGGTTGCGGGGGATGTGGGCTCGGTGCTGGTAATGGACGAGGGCGGATTGCGGGGCTTGTTCACCGAGCGTGACTTGATGCGCCGGGTGGTGGCCGAGGGCCGGGACCCAGGGCATCTGCTGGTGGAGGATGTGATGACCCGGGAGATTGTTACCGTGAGTCCGGATATCACCATCTCCCAGGCCATGGCCCTGTGTACCGAGCGCCGTATTCGCCACCTGCCCATTTATGATGGCGAGACGCTGATGGGGATGGTCTCCGCCGGGGATCTGACCAAGGCGGTGGTCCAGGACAAGCAACACACCATTGATGATCTGATCAGCTATATCTACGGCGGTGAGACCATCTAGGGAATCCCTGCACTAGGCCCCGGCCTTTTCCTCCAGCGCCAGCCAGCGTTCGGTTTTTGCCTCCAGCCGCTTTTCAATGGTCTCCATCTCATCAAGGGTGTCCCGAATGGTTTGCTGGTCCTGTTGATAGAATTCCGGGTCAGCGACTTTTTCCTGTACACGAGCCAGCTTGGACTCCAATGTCTCGATCTCGCCGGGCAGGGCATCCAGTTCCAGCTTCAGTTTATAGCTGAGCTTGGCTCGCTTTGGGGGGCTGGACTTGTTTGCTTTGCTACTCCCCCCTTTGTCCTGCGTCTGCGTAGCGGGTGACGCCCCGGTTTGCTGCTCGTAGGCGGCAAGACTGCCGCCTTGGTCGATCCAGTCGCTGTAGCCACCCACGTATTCCCGAACCATGCCGGGGGCCTCGAAGGCCAAGACGCTGGTTGCCACCTGGTCGATAAAGTCCCGGTCGTGACTGACCAGCAGCAATGTGCCGGCGTAGTCCACCAGTCGGTCTTCCAGTAACTCCAAGGTTTCCAGGTCCAAATCATTGGTGGGTTCGTCAAGCACCAATAGATTGGCCGGCTGGCTGAACATCCGCGCCAGCATCAGGCGATTGGATTCACCCCCTGAGAGTTTATCGATGGGTGCCCGTGCCTGTTCCGGGCTGAACAGGAAGTCGCCCAGATAGCTGATGACATGCAGCTGCTTGCCGTTGATGTCGATGAAATCCCGGCCTTCACCGACATAATCAATGGGGGTCTGGCCGGGCTTGAGGGCCGCGCGCTGCTGGTCGAAGTAGGCTAGCTCCAGCTTGCTGCCGTGACGAAGTCGGCCTTGGTCAGGCTCGAGTTCTCCCAGCAGTAGGCGGAGCAGGGTGGTCTTGCCGCAACCATTGGGCCCCACCAGGGCGATCTTGTCGCCCCGCATCACCCGCAGGTCCAGCGGTTCAAGATGCCAGTCCCCTTGTTGATGGCTCAATTCCCGGGCCTCCAGCACCAGCTTGCCCGAACGTTCCGCGGCCTGGATATCGAAGTCCGCATTGCCGCTACGTTCCCGCCGCTGGGCGCGTTCCTGCCGCATGGCTTTCAGTGCCCGCACCCGGCCTTCGTTACGGGTACGCCGAGCCTTGACGCCCTGACGAATCCAGCGCTCTTCCTGAGCCAGTTTCTTGTCGAATTCAGCTTGATGTCGGGCTTCCACTTCCAGGCGATGGGCCCGCTCCCGCTCGTAGGCGGCATAATTGCCGGGCCACAGGCTGAGCTTGCCCAGGTCCAGCTCGAGAATGTCGGTGGCCAGGTTCTTTAGAAAGGCCCGATCATGGGTCACGAACAGCAGGCTGCCGCCAAAGGCCTTGAGATAGCCTTCCAGCCACTCAATGGACAGGATATCCAGATGGTTGGTGGGCTCATCCAGCAGCAGCAGGTCCGGCTGGGCCACCAGGGCCCGGGCCAGGGCAGCCCGGCGACGCCAGCCCCCTGACAAGGCTGACAGGGTCTGATCCCCATGCAAGTCCAGGCGGCTGAGTACATGCGCTACCCGTTGGTCGGCCGCCCAGGCATCGGCGGCATCCATGGCCTCCTGAACCCGGCCCAGTCGGGTCATGGAGGCTTCATCGGTCTGCATGGAGAGCTCATGAAACTCCCGGATCAGGGCGGCTTCATGGCCCAGGCCTTCACTGACAAACTCCCAGACCGTGCGCTCATCCGCCGGTGGCAGGGCCTGGCCCAGGAAACCGATTCGGGCTTCCGGGCGGCGCCAGACTACGCCTTCATCCACCGCCATTTCCCCGGCGATGATCCGCATCAGGGTGGATTTCCCGGCCCCATTCCGGCCCAGCAGGGCGATTCGGCGCCCTTCTGGGATGGAAAGATCGGCCTTGTCCAGCAGGACATGGTTGCCAAAGGCCAGCGAGGCCTGGTCAATGCGTATCAGGGATTCCGTGCTTGCGATGGTCCTATTCCTCCCAGTCGAAATTGGAGAGCCGTGCCAGCTCCTCCGGTGTCAGGATGCCTTCATGCTGTTCGCCATCAATGACCCAGGTGGGGAATTGCTCAATCCCGGCATTGACGCAGGCTGAGGCCATGAGCCCACTGCGCCCCTGGGGGTGGCATTCCACGAAAGGCAGGCGCTCGCTGGAGGCGCCGAAAAGGTCTTCCTGTTCCTGGCAGGCCGGGCACCAGGACGCCCCATAGTAGCGGGCACCTTCTTCATCCAGATGTGTGGCCAGGGCTTGCAGTTGGGGGTCTTCCCGGCCCATGCCGGGGCCGAGCAGGCCGCTGTAATGCAGATGCATGACCGCCAGGATGACCAGGGTGGTGGCGCCGGTGTTGAGCAGCCAGTCACGCCAGGGTTGTCCGGGGCCGGCTGCTGGTCGTTTGATGGTCAGCCAAATGAAAATGGCGCTGATGGTGGCCAGGGAAATCAGGCACCAGAAGCACACCGCCTGAAGCTCAATCAGGCCAATGGCGGTGAGGTAAAGACTGACCGCCAGCCCCACCAGGGAGATGAACCACTGTCGCCGCCAGCGTTTGGTGGCCGGGCGCATCTCAAAGCTGATCAGGGCGATTGCGGCATAGGTAAGGAAACCGAACAGGGCCACCGGGATGCCGAACAGGGTGGACCAGCGGCTCGCCTGAATGATGTCACAGCCGGAACCCTCGGCACACAGCGGCATACCGGAAGTGGTGGATGCAGCCAGGGTCAGCCAGGCCGTTACCAGCATTCCGAACAGGGCCAGGCCCAGCACCGGCCAGTCCGGCTGGCGCTGGGTCTTGCGCTGTTCCATGGCACGTCGGGTATCTTTCTTCGCCTGTCGACGTTTTGCTTTCTGTTTGGACATGGGACCACCTTTTGCAATGTTTTTCGTCGCCGCCAAGAATACGGTTAACGCTACATGACGTCCATCTGGCGAACTGTTTTTTTATACTCATGACGAAAAAGGCCGGCCCACATCGGGCCGGCCTTTCCACCGTGATTCAGACCCAATCAGTCGTTGGCAAAGCCCAGCAGATGCAGCAGGCTTAGGAAGAGATTGTAGATGCTGACAAACAGCGACACGGTGGCGTGAATGTAGTTGGTCTCGCCCCCGTTCACGATCCGGCTGGTTTCAAACAGGATCAGGCCGGACATCAGCAGTACAAACATGCCGGATACTGCCAGGGACAGGGCCGGCATCTGGAAGATGACCGCCGCCAGGCCTGCCAGGAAGGCGGTGATGATGCCGACGAATAGGAAGCCACCCATGAAGGTGAAATCCTTCTTGGTGGTCAGCACATAGGCCGACAACCCCAGGAAGATGGCGCCGGTGCCACCCAGGGCCATCATCACCAGTTCGCCCCCGTTGGCCATGCCGGACACATAGGCATTGACGATGGGGCCGGCGGTGTAACCCAGGAAGCCGGTGAAGGCAAAGACAGAGAGCAGGCCCCAGGCGCTGTCCGCCGTCTTATGCGTCAAAAACAGCAGACCGAAGAAACCGGCCAGGGTCACCAGCATGCCCGGATGGGGCAGATTCATCATCATGGCCACGCCGGCCACACCGGCGGCCCACATCAGGGTCAGAGCCAGCAGGCCATAGGTGTTTCTCAGTACCTTGTTACTTGCAAGGACCGACTCCTGCCGACTGACGGCGGAATAGGGATCTTGACGAGTCGTGCGCATGGTCGCGTATCTCCGTTCTTTGTGGCATTTTCCTGTGGATACGCCGCCCGGGGCGGTCAGACCCCGGGCGGCAGTCTCACTGCTCATTGGACCGGGGCTGGCTGAATTTTCTCCCGACTTGTGCTGGGAAAAGCCAGCCCGTTCATGTATCGATTCATGCTAACACAGGCCTTAGCCCCGGGTGACAATCAATCGCGGTCTTCGCATGACTTTCGAGCCGTGTCCGGGGCTTGTAAAATCCCCATCCCATGTCCGATACCCTTCCCATTGATAACCTAGAGAATGATTTCCGGCAGGCCCTGGAAACGGGCCATGTGGTGGTGTCCGCGGCCACCGGTTCCGGCAAGTCCACCCGTTTGCCGTTGTGGTGCCGTCAGGCGGGCCGTGTGCTGGTGATCGAGCCCCGGCGGGTGGCTTGCACCGCACTGGCCACTTTCCTGGCCGAATCTCTTGGCCAACGGCCCGGGCAGAGCGTGGGCTATGCCATCCGTTTTGACAGTTGCTTTGGACCGGAGACCGAGGTGGTTTTCGTGACCCCGGGGATTGCCCTCAGGTGGCTGGCCGAGGATGGCCTGGCGAATTTTGCCGTGGTGATGTTGGACGAGTTCCATGAACGGCGCTGGGATACGGATCTTCTGCTGGCGCTTTTGAAAGCTCGACGGCAGCATCATTTGGTGGCCACCTCGGCCACCCTGTCAGGACCAGCGCTGGCGGATTATCTCGACGCCCGAGTGTTGGAGGCGGAAGGCCGAAGTTATCCGGTATCAGTGAACTATGTGGCGGGTGATGTCCGTGGCATGCCCGACAAACGGGGCCTGGAGGCGCGAACACGGGCCGCGGTGGAGCGAGCGCTGTCTGAGACCGACGGAGACGTGCTGGTGTTTTTGCCAGGGCGAGGTGAGATCCAGTCGGTGCAGGCTGCCCTGGGCGGATTGGACGCTGAATGCCTGACACTGCATGCCGGTGTTCCGGCCAATGAGCAGCAGCGGGCCCTCAAACCGGGCCGGGGCCGGCGGATCATCCTGGCCACCAATGTGGCGGAAACCTCCCTGACGATTCCGGCGGTGACGGCGGTGGTGGATGCCGGACTGGAACGGCGTACGGCACGGCGTAACAATCGCACGGTGTTACAGCTCGCCCCGATCGCCCAGGCCAATGCCGAACAACGGCGGGGCCGGGCCGGCCGGGTGGCGCCGGGCCATTGCTACCGGCTTTGGGGGCGTCAGGCGCCCCTGGACTCCTTTCGGCCACCGGAAATACAGCGTGAGGATCTGACCGAGATGATGTTGGCGGCGGCCAGTGCCGGCTATCGCTTGGCGTCGCTATCATTCCCCGACCGCCTGCCGGAAAGAGCCCTGACCACGGCCCGGGCCCGTCTGGAGAGCATGGGCGCGGTGGACCAGGAAGGCCGAATCACCGCCCACGGACGGGCCCTGTTTGCCCTGCCCATTGACACGCTGTTTGCCCACCTGATTTCGGCCATGCCGGATGAATCTAGCCGGGCGGCGATGGTGGATCTCACTGCAGCCCTGAATGTCAGCCCGCCTTTGATGCGTTTGCCGGAGGCGGCGGTTGCCCGGGTGGAATTGGCGGATTGGCAACCGCTGGCCTGCGACGCCACCACGCTTCTCGCCGTGATCCGCGGGCGAGCGCCTGAGTCGCTTAATATCCGGCCCGGCGCACGCAAGGAGGCCCGACGCCTGGCCGAACAGATGCGCATGGCCCTGGGTCTCCCCCGGAACATCCCCGAGGTTCTGACGGTGGATCGGGCGGCCTGGCTCAAGGCCATGGCCAAGGCGGCCCCGGAGTTACTGTATGTGCGGCGTCAACGCCGGCCCTCTGCCATGGGCAACGGTTGGGATGAGGTCATCATTGATGAGCGCTCCCGAATGGAGGACGAGGCCCTGGCGGCCCTGGTTCTGGATGATCACAGTGTGCCCGGCAAACGGGGGACCCGGGAGACCCGTACCCTGGCCACCTGCCTGGCACCGGTGCCCTTGTCCCTGATTCAGGATTTGGACCTGGGACAGGTCACCCTGGATGAGGTGCGACTGGAATCGGGGGAACCCCGGGTCCGGGAGAGGCGTGAATATGCCGGGCGTACCGTTGCTCGGGAAGAAACCCGGCCAAGCGGCACCGCTTTGCGACAGGCGGTCGCCGAGCTGGTGTTGGCGGATCGTATGTTGATACCGGCCGGCTCGCATCTGAAGGAAGATCTGCAGCAGTGGGCTCTATATGTGGCGCTGGGCAAGCATCGGGAAAGCATGGCGCCGGACATGCCGGATCAACCGGAGGTCCCCGAGGTCAAGCCCTGGCTGATAGCACGGTTGGAAACCCTGGGGCTGAATCTGATGGAGGATCTGGCCTTGATTGAGCCGGATGATCTTAAGTTCAAGGGCATACCGGATTGGGAGCGGGAAGCCTTTGACCGGCAATATCCGGCACGCTTCTTTCTGGGTGATCTGGTACTCCGGGTCTTGTACGATGTGTCTCGTAAGCAGATTATGCTGGAGCCGGAATCCGGGCAACGCAAAACGGTGCCCAAACGCTGGGAGTTGCCTGCCTGGTCTGGCTGGGAAATTCAGTATCGCCGTGACAGCAAGGTAGAAGATGTTCGTTGAAGGGTGGTCGTGGGGGGCTCCACATGGGCGATTGCCCCCCCTGGGGTGACCGTTTAGTCTACTTGGAGGTTTTCGGGGCCCGGTTAATGCTTGGGCCCCTTGAGGGAGTGATGCATGATTGATGCCCGGCTTCGGGCTGTTCTGCGGGATTCGGCCCTGTTCGAGGGTGTCGATGGGGAGGTGTTTGGTCGCCTCATCGAACAGGTTTCCGAGCAGCACCTATCGGTGGATCAGGTCCTGTTCCAGCAGGGGGACGACGGCGATGCCCTGTATATCGTGATCGATGGTCTGCTGGAGGCGGTTCAGCATCGTGATGGCGGTGGGCATCGGCGGCTGGGGCTGATTCGGCCCGGTGATCCGGTAGGGGAGCTGGCCGTGTTGCTGGAAGGCCGGCGCGGCGCCACGGTTCGGGCGTTGGAAGAGACCCGTTTGGTACGACTGGAAGCTGAATCGCTGACTCCCTTGCTGTGGCAGTCGCCGGAAATGCAAGCGGCACTGGAGGCCCAGGTTCAGGCACGGATCCGTCGCAATGAGCTGGGCGATATCATAGAGCATTATTTTGGCGACTTGGCTGAGTCGGACCGAAGCATGCTGTCCGAACGCCTGGACTGGGTGGCCGTGGATGGTGGCGAGATCCTTTTTCGTCGCGGCGATCCGGGCGACAGTCTCTATTTCATCGTCAGTGGTGAATTCTGGGCCCTGAGTCAGGGCCTGGATGGTGAGGACGTACCCATCGCCACCCTGGGCCGGCGGGAAGTGGTGGGGGAGATGGGATTGCTTTCCAATCAACCCCGCAGTGCGGCCGTGGTGGCCGCCCGACCCAGCCTGTTGGTGCGCCTTTCCCGAACAATCTTTGAATCCCTCAGCGCCGAGCATCCGCAATTGATGCTCAGTATTACCCGTGAGCTGATCGGTCGGCTTCAGACCACTCAGAGAAAACGAAGCGGGGAGCGGGGCGGGTGCCGACGAATCGCCGTGGTTGCGGCGGAGCCTTCTATCGATCTGGATGAGGTCTTGACCTCGCTTTGCGAGCCTTTGAGCGGGTTGGTGGGCATGGTCTCCCGCCGGAAGGCTGCCCAAGGGCTGGGCGATCAGGCCCTGCGGGATGCCGAAAAGGAAGATCCCGCCCGGGTGGGGTTGACCCTGTGGCTGGAAGAGCAGGCCGCACAGCATGAACTGTTCTTCCTGGCAACAGACGGGGTGGAAGCAGAAGGAATGAGTGCATGGTCTCGATGCTGTCTGGCCGAGGCCGATGAAGTCCTGGTGGTGGCTGACAGCCGTGGGGATCCCCGTCCCCGGGGGCTGGAAGCTGAAATCCAGAAAGTCGGTGGCACGTCCAGACGGCAACGATTGCTGCTGATGCACCAGACGAGCCTGGCCGTGCCGGTGGATACCCATCGCTGGTTGGCGCCCCGGTCGTTAGACAGCCATTATCACGTCCGCTGGGGACACGGTGAGGATCTGGCACGGGCGGCTCGCTTGCTCGCCCACCGGGGTGTGGGACTGGCACTGGGAGGGCATGGACAGGGGGCACTGGCGCAACTGGGCGCGCTTCAGGCACTGGATGAAGTGAATGTGCCCGTGGATATGGTAGCCGGCAGTGGTGTCGGTGCGGCCGTAGGCGGCATATTCTGCCAGGCCCGATTGGGCGATGCGCTGGCCCACTATGGGGATTGGCAGTGCCTGGACTCGGCTCGCCTTGATGATGCTACGACCCAAACATTATTCGGTGAGACGAGTATTGAGGATCTATGGCGACCCTTTTGCTGTACGTCCACCAATCTTTCCCATCAGTCCTTGAGCGTCCATCGTCAGGGGCCGTTATGGCGTGCCGTGCGTGCCAGTATGGCGATCCCCGGACAGGGCGCGGCCGCGCGGTTTGATCAGGATATCCATGTGGATGGTGCTATCCTCAATAGCTTGCCGGCGGACCTGTTGTCCGGGCAGACGGCCTACACCATCGGTATTGACAGCTATCCAGGCCCTTTTTTACTGGAAAATGGCCTGTCCGAAAGCCAGACGAGACATCCCGGAAGCGTGCAACGGCTTCGTCGGGCACTGGCGGCCTGGCGCGGAAAGGGGGTAGAGGACGTGGAGGGGCCCAGTAGAGGAAGTCATGACAGGATTCTGCTGACCGCCTTGATGGCAAGGACCCGCAAGGACACTACTACGGTCCGGAATCAACTGGACTTGTCGCTCTCCATTCCGGATGATAGCCCGGTATTTGATGGCCGCCGTCCCATTGGGGAAATCATTGATTTCGGCTATACCACGGCCCAGGAAGCACTGTCGGATATGAATGTGTCGAACCTTCGGGCCCAGTTGTTGGGTACTGCTGGCTAAGCGCTCCTAGATTCAGTCGTCAATGATATAGTGCATGGTATCGCCTATTAGTCAGCGGGAGACCGGATTGACTGGATCGTATGCCTTGAAGCGGCTGGGGCTCTGGTTGGGGATTGGTCTGGCGTACGTGCTGGCCGCATGGGTCTCCCTTCAATTGCCCCGGCCGGATGATTTCATCACCCCGGTCTATCTGCCTGCTGGCATTGCTCTTGCCGCCATCCTGGTCTTTGGTGTTCGGTCCTGGCCAGGTATTTTTCTGGGTGCTCTGGCATGGGGTGCAACAGTCAGTCATTGGGGCCGTGAGGATGAGATTGTTGTTCTTTGGGCCTTGTTCATCAATCCGGTTTCGGTCACCTTGCAGGCCCTGTTGGGCGGCTTGCTGGCCCGCAAGCTGCTTGACTGGCCCCATCCCCTGGATAGCCTCCGTTCTGTTCTGACCTTCATTCTGGTGGTAGTACCCCTTTCTTGTTTGATCAACGCCAGTGTTTCCGTGCCCATGCTGTGGAACGAGGTATTGCCCAGCGAGCGTGGCCCGTTCATTTTGTGGTTGCAATGGTGGCAGGGAGATATGCTGGGCAGTCTGTTGCTGATTCCCATTGCCCTCGTCTTTTTTGGTCAACCCCGAGAGGTCTGGCGACCCAGGAGGCTGGGCTTGAGCATCCCCCTGTTGGCCACGGGACTGTTGACGATTCTGGTATTCCGTCAGGTAGCCCTGGTAGAGGACGGCAATCGGGAATCCAGTTTCCAGCTGGACGCGGAAAGGACAGCCCATCAGGTAGAGCGGCACTTGTTCGCCCAACTGGACATGATTCGGGTGTTGCAGAGGTTTCTGGCCATTTCCCCTGAGCTGGACAGGCAAACATTCCAGGCATTTGTAGCGCTGTTTCTTGAGCGTCATCCGGGTGCGCAGAATTTCAGTTTCAACCCACGGGTCAGCCAGCAACAGCGACTCGCCTTTGAGCAACGCCAGGCTGAAGTGATGGGCTTCCCCTACGCCATCCGGGATCGACGGCCGGATGGTGCCCTGCATCCTGCCGAGGATCGGGAGCAATACTTTCCGATTCTTTTCGTGGAGCCCATGGCATCCAATCGGCTCGTTCTGGGCCTGGATCCCGTTTCCATTTCTGCTCCCCGGCGTGCCATCGATGAAACCATTGACACAGGCGAACCCATTGCCAGCGAGCCATTTCGTTTGACTCAGGAAGCTGAAGATCAGCTGGGCGTGGTGGTATATGCCGCCGTACACCGGAGTCGTGCAGTGCATGGTGAAGTGGACGATGATGGGGTGATTGGTTTGGCCACGGCAGCCTTTCGGATGGACCATGCGATTCAGTCCATGGTGGAGGACGGTCTGGCGCGAGGTATGCAGCTGTGTTTGCTGGATCGTACTGGAGAGGGGGAGATTCAAGGCCTGGCCGGAGAAGGGGAATGCCTTCAGGATGATTGGTCAAAAAAACATGCGTTGTCCCGAAGCCAAACTATTGACTTCGCCGGTCGTGAATGGGAATTACGGCTGGTGGGTACCCCCCAATACACCGGTGTTGCGGAAGGCTGGCCCATGTGGACGGCGGGGCTGGCTGGATTGTTTTTGACCGGGACCTTGGGAGCCTTTCTGCTGCTCTTTACTGGTCAGGCTCGACGTGTTTCCAATATTGTGGATCAGCGTACCCGGCAGTTGGCTGTAGCAACCGACGAGCTCAGGGAGCAGCAGGAGGCACTCAATCGGGCCCAGGGCATTGCTCGCATGGGGAGTTGGGAGGTGGATTTGAATGATGGAAGTTTTCATGCTTCCCAAGGGCTAGCTCGAATCCTCTATTGCGGGCAAAGCGAGCTGCAGTCCATGAAGGACCTTTTGGAACAAATTCATCACCAGGATCGTGATTCCACACGTCAGATCATTGATCGTGCTGAAGTTGAAACCGGCATGTATCAGATGAATTGCCGCCCTGAATCCGCATCGGATCGTGTTTTGCGTCTGGTGGTGGAAAGCGATTGGCGAGGTGGTCAAGCATGGCGATTGCGTGGTATCGCCCAGGATGTTACCGAGGCAAGGGACGCGGCGGAGAAAATCGAGCGCCTGGCCCATTATGATGAACTGACCGGATTGCCCAATCGCAGTCTGTGGTTGGAGTGTACTCGGTCAGCCCTGGAGTCCGCCCGCCGCCATGAGGATTCACTGGCCGTGATGTTTTTGGACCTGGACGAGTTCAAGACCATCAATGATTCCCTGGGACATAGCGTGGGGGATCTTCTCTTGACTGCGATCGCAGAACGGCTTCGCGATAGTATCCGATCCGAGGATATTCTCGCCCGGCTAGGGGGGGATGAGTTTGTTCTGCTGCTGCCTCGTCTCAAGGAGCAGGGCTCGGCACAGTTGGTGGCGGAGAAAATGATGGCATCCTTGTCTGAGCCAGTCGCCATTGGTGGGCATGAGCTCAAGTTGACGGCCAGTATTGGCATTGCACTGTATCCGAATCATGGTGATTCGGTGGAAGCGCTACTGCAGCATGCTGATACCGCCATGTACCGGGCCAAGGAAGCGGGTCGGAATAATGCCAAGTTCTTTGAGCCCGGCATGAGCGATGACGCCCGGGAGCGATTGTTCATCGAAAGTGGCATCCGGAAGGGCTTGGATGATTCCCAGTTCCTGCTTCATTTCCAGCCCCAGATCGATTGTAATACGGGGCGGACAGTGGGACTGGAATCCCTGGTCCGTTGGGCCCATCCTCAGGAAGGCTTATTGATGCCAGTCCGTTTCATTGCCGCAGCGGAACGTTCCGGGCTGATTATCCCCCTGGGTGACTGGGTTTTGCATGAGGCTTGTCGACAACAGGCGGCCTTGGCCAAACAGGGATATGGTGATGTGACCGTGGCCGCCAATATCTCGGCTCTGCAGTTCCGGCGTGAGGTCTTCGTGGATCGAATGGGGAGTTTTCTGGAGCAGACCGGGGCGAATCCGGAGCGGATTAAGCTGGAGATTACCGAAAGTACCTTGATGGACCTCTCCCAGAATTTATTGGGACAGCTTAGGGCGCTACGCGAGATGGGCTTGACCTTTGCTCTGGATGACTTTGGCACGGGCTATTCGAGCCTGAGCTATCTCAAGCGATTACCCATTTCCCAGATAAAACTGGATCGTTCCTTCGTCATGGATCTGCCGGATGACAGTGACGATGCGGCCATCGCTGAAACAGCCATTGCCATGGCTCGCAACTTGGGTATGCAGGTGGTGGCGGAGGGTGTGGAAACCCAAGCCCAGAAGGAATTTCTCCTGGCTCGAGGCTGTCACATTATGCAGGGCTTCCTTTTCGCCAAGCCCATGCCGCTAGAAGACCTTGATCTTTCTACCAGTTACATGAAGTAAGGAGTTTTCCCAATGGCGTTTAATACGGAACAGTATCCGGGTGTGAGTGAATCGGTGCGAGATCAAACTCAGGGGTTTCGCTTCAATCACAGCATGCTGCGAATCAAGGATCCGAAACGTTCGCTGCACTTTTACAGTCATGTGCTCGGCATGCGGGTATTGCGCCGTCTGGATTTTGAGGAAATGTCCTTTTCCCTGTATTTCCTGGCAAAACCTGATAATGATGAGACCATTCCGGAAGACCGTGCTGAACGCACACGCTGGACCTTTAGCCAGCGCGGCATTCTTGAGTTGACCCACAACTGGGGCACCGAGGATGACCCGGATGTGGCTTATCATGATGGTAATAGCGAGCCCCAGGGATTTGGCCATATCTGTTTTGCCGTGCCGGATCTGGACGCCGCCATTCGCTGGTTTGATGAAAACCAGGTGGCCTATGTGAAGCGCCCGGAAGACGGCAAGATGAAGGATATTGCCTTTATCAAGGATCCAGACGGTTACTGGATTGAGATTGTCGAGCCTGGGCGGATGGCCCGCTTGGGGGGATAGTGCTTGGGCCTCCCTCTCCGCCAGACATAAAAAAACCGCCCATCGGGCGGCTTTTTTATGTCTGGCGGAGAGGGAGGGATTCGAACCCCCGGACCCTTGCGGGTCAACGGTTTTCAAGACCGCCGCATTCGACCACTCTGCCACCTCTCCGATTCACACTGGGCCACTCACTCCCAAGGAGCGGTTGAAAAGGATAACATGAGGAACTGTATTTTGTGGAATGCCATTGCCGATTGGAGAGCCGGGATGAGGAAAATCTGGAGACTGGGCGGGGTGTTGCTGGCGATTGGGGCCGGTGGATTGCTATTGGGCGCCTGTGAAAGAGAAGCGGAACCGGAAGCATGGGCCACCGTGGCCCCACCGGAAGACGGTCTGGATGATTTCCGTGAGGAGGGGCGTCTATTCGTAGTGTTCGCCCCGGAGGATGCCGAGATTCCGCACCATCACATGGGCTTCCCGCCCATGGCGGATTCCGATCCCTTTTTCGCCATGGATGTCTCCGATTGGTCCGGCGAATCCCCTCTGGATTTGTTTGAGGATATGGCGGGTTTTCCCCGGGAGGCGCTCTCGGAGGTTCCCGAGGGTCGCTACCAGCTTCAGGCCGTCTACAAGACGGACTTTTTCTTCCATCAGGTAGTGAGTGAAGGCAGTTGGCTCTCGGAACCGGTGTCCGTGGAATGGCCGGCGGATCGGGGGGGAATTGAACTGCAGTTGAGCGATTACCGGCCGGATGAATTGCCGGCGGACCGTCCCAATCTACGTTTTGTACGTATCCACAGTGAGCATTTGAGCGAGTTTTGGGAAGAGGACATTTATCTGCGTGCCGCGGTGATCCTCCCCACGGACTGGGAAGACGGTGATGAAAGCTATCCCGTTCGCTACAACATTGGTGGTTATGGTTCCCGGTACACGCGGGCACTGGAGCTCATGGAAGCTGGCAGCGAATTCAGGGATGACTGGTATGATCCGGCCAATCCCAAGTTCATCATGGTGCTCCTGGATGGCACCGGGCCCTTTGGGGACCCTTATCAGATCAATTCGGCCAATAGCGGGCCCTGGGGAGATGCGGTGGTGGAGGAATTGATTCCCCATATTGAAGAGCGCTTCAGGGCCATCGGAGAGCCCGAAGCCCGTTTCCTCGATGGTGGTTCCACCGGTGGCTGGGCCTCATTGGCCATGCAGCTGTTTTATCCGGAGCAGTTCAATGGTGCCTGGTCTTTCTGTGCCGACAGTCCGGATTTCCGTCGGTTCCAGCTCATCAATCTGTATGAAGATGATAATGCCTACCACAACCGGCATGGTTATCTGATCCCCAGTAAACGTTCCACCGAGGGGGATCCGGAGTTCTCCATCGAGGCCGAGATTGCCATGGAACGGGTCATGGGGCGAGGTGATACCTTCCTCACCGGAGGCGAGCAGTGGGGCGCCTGGCATGCCCTTTACGGGCCTCGCGGCGAGGATGGTCTGCCGGTTCCGGCCTGGGATGAACATACGGGGGAAATCAATCCCGAGGTGGTGGAGCACTGGACCCAGTATGATCTTCGCCGTTATGTGCGCGACAACTGGGATGAGATCGGCCCTGATCTCCAGGGTAAGCTCAATATCTGGATGGGGGATATGGATGACTACTACCTCAATCCGGGCATGTATCGCTTCTCCGAGTTGCTGGAGTCACTGGAAAATCCGGATCCCGAGGCTAGTTTCACCTGGGGCCGACTGGAGGGCCATTGCTGGATTCCCCTGAGCCATGCGGAAATCCTTCAGCAAATGGCACAGCGCCTGGAGGAAGACTGATAGCCAGTGTCAGCGCAAGAGGAAGATGAGGACCAGCAGACCAAGCCAGAGCAGCAAGGCGGTGCCCAGGTCGGTCAGGCGGGTTTCCAGATAAGCCGACCAGTTCCCTGTCCTCGGTTTCCTTGGCCAAACCGGTGGGATGAGTACCGGGATTGACGGTTTCCATCGGAACAGCACAATTAGATCGCCGGGAGGAACTCTCGGATGGACTCCGGTCGGCCACCATCGCCGGGCCATGGCGGCTATTATCAGGCCGGCGGCAATGGGGGTCACGGTGTCTAGCAGATACGGGTGCTGGAAGGGCAGGGCCAGCTGAACCTCGGCGATCTGGGTGGCCGTCAGCCAGGGTAGCGACAGCCCTGCAAGCAGGAGAAGAAGCCAGGGCCAGGGCAGCCGGGTTTGCTCACGATTGGGGTTGTTGCTGGCGGTAATCAGGCCGTAGCGCAGCATCAATAGAGTGGTGGCTACCGAACTGAGCAGTAGGCCGGTTTCCAGTGTGGACAGGGCCTCGGGCCAATGCCCCTTGAGACTGACCTTGGCCAGGGCCCCGGAAGTCAGGGGTGCACCGGCCAGGGCCAAGGCCGGTAGCCAGCGCAGGGCGTGGATCCAGGATCTTGGCTGATCCAGCACATCCACCGACATGAAAAGCGCTGCTTTGGCCAGGCCGTGGTGGAGGGCGAAGAGCACTACTATCGCCAGCAGGGGGCCGGCCTGTTCCGGAAAGGCCAGGGCGGCACCCACACCAGCACTGATCAGCCCCATTTGACTGATGCTGGAGTAGGCTAGCAAGGGCTTGGCCTTCTCCTGGCACAGCCCCAGGATGACAGCAATAAAGGCAGTGGCCAGGCCCAGACCCAGCAATGTCTGCCCGGGCAGTTGGAAACCTGTTTCGCCGATGGGCAAAAAGCGCAGCCAACCCATCAGGCCGGCAACGAGGATAACGCCACTGAGCACGGCACTGGCGGCTACCGGTGCCCTTGGGTGGGCCAGGGGTAGCCAGATATGCAGCGGCACCAGACCCATCTTGACGGCAAAGCCGGCCATAAAAAGCCATACCGCCAGACTTGCCTCTTCCAAGCCTTCCACCCCGGGCTGAGCCATTCCCAGCGCCGCATTGCCCAGTTCATTGCCGAGCAGCAGCAGACCGCTGATGATCAGTCCCTCCCCCAGTAGCGCCATCATCAGATAAATGCGCCCGGCCCGGTAATCCTCCGGACGGCGATAAAATACCACCAGCCCGTAGGCCGAGAAGGTCATCATGGCGTAGGCGGCATAGAAGCTGGCCGTATCCAGGGTGATGAAAACACAGAGATTGCCGGTCCAGCTCAACAGCCAGAACAGGAAAAAGCGCTGACGACCCTCGGCCTCCATGTGTCGACAGGCGTGCCAGCCAGCCAGGGTCCAGGCTGTGATGGCCAGTATCAGCAAGGGTGCCGAGAGGCCGTCGATGCCCACTCGAGCGCCCAGCAGCAGCCAGGGTAAATCCACGACCATTCCCTGGAGCCCCAGCAAGGGCAGGGCCGTGAGAGGCGCCCAGGGGGCCAGGGTGAGAGCGGTCTGGCGAAGCCTTGGAATGTAAAGCCCCATGGCCAGCAGGAGTGGCAAGCAGGGAAGGCAAAAGGCCATCAGTGTTGAAAGGCTGGGCAGACTCATTCGTACACCCGCTCGGTAATCAGTATGGCCCACTCCAGGGGGCTGAAGGGCATGCCGGCCAGAATGCCTGCACCAATGGCTAGCGCCGCGGTAAACAGCGACGGCCAGAGCAAATGCAGGGAAGCTTCCTGTACGCCAGTGGGGCGATCATCAGGGGGTGGGTCAAACCAGGCCCGCTTCAGAACCGGCAGGAAATAGGCGGCATTCAACAGGGTACTGGCTACCAGCACTGCCACCACCCAGTAGTGACCAGCCTCAATGCCGCCCAGGCCCAGATACCACTTGCTGACAAACCCCGCAAGCGGCGGAATACCAATCATGCCTAATGCCCCAACAGTAAAGGCCAGTGTGGTCCAGGGCATGGTGCGACCAATGCCGTTCATGTCAGAAACCTTCTTGATGCCATGGGTCTCAGCTAAGTTGCCGGCACAGAAGAAGAGGGTGATTTTCATCAAGCCCTGGTGAACCAAGTGAACCAGCCCGCCGATGGTGGCCAGCGGACCACCGATCCCTACACCCAGTGCGATATAGGAAACCTGGCTGACAGTGGAATAAGCCAGGCGTCGCTTGATGTCATTCTGTCGCAGTGCCATTACTGAGCCGTAAATAATGGTAAAGGCCGCTGCACCCGCCACCAGCATGTTCATGCCAAGTTGGGCCGTCAGCTCCAGACCGTAGACGTCATAGACCAAACGCACGATGCCGAAGGCCCCGGCCTTGACTACCGCTACTGCATGCAGCAGGGCGCTCACCGGCGCCGGTGCCACCATGGCCCGGGGTAGCCAGACATGCAGGGGAACGATGGCGGCCTTGACCCCAAAGCCGATGAAGAGCAGGAGAAAGAGTCCCTGGAGGAGGGCGGCCGGGGCATGGTCCTTATTCAAAAAACCACCCGGGAGAAACTCAGTGGTACCGCTGATGACCTGCAGGCCGACAATACCCAGTAGCATCAAGGCACCGCCGCCCAGGGTGAAGGCCAGGTAAAGGGTGCCGGAGCGAAGCGACTCACGAGTCCCTCGGTGAACCACCAGGGGCCAGGTGGCCAGTGTTAGTAGTTCGTAGAAGATGAAAAAGGTGAATAGATTACCGGCGGTGGCGACCCCCATGGTGGCTGCCACGCAGAGGCCGAAAAAGCCGAAGAATCGGGCCCGATTGGGCGAGGTCTCCAGATAGGCAATGGCATACACCGTAGTCAGCAGCCAGAGGATGGCTGACAGGGTGGCCAGCAACATGGTCAGGGCATCGGCATGCAGTTTCAGTTCAAGTCCGGGCAACAGGGCCAGGGTGAAGTGGAATTCATGACCTCGGGCCACCCCCCAGAGCATGATGCCCACCAGGACGAGTTTGGCGATTGCGGCACCCAGATTGATGGCCACACGGGTCCGATGCCAGGGCTCGCCCAGCACCAGAATCAGCAGCCCGGCCACCAGCGAGGCCAGCACTACCCACAGCGGCATGGCGGTATAGGCCATCATGGCTGCAGCCTCCCATTAGGGGCTCCGATCTCCAGGAAAGGCGCCAGCAGCTCACCGGCGAAACCCAGGAATACAGCCAATAGGGCGAGAATGACCGGTGGCCAGACCAGGGCTCGGGACAGCTTTCCATCTGCCTCTCGCAGGGGAGATTCCGCATAGGGGTCGGGCAGGAAGAATGCGTGGCGAAGAATGCGGAAGATATAGGCAGCAGCCAGCAGTCCGCCCAGGCTGATGAGCAGGGCCCACCACCACTGCCCCTGTTCCAGGGCAGCGGAAATCATCCACCATTTCGCGATGAAGCCGCCGGTGGGTGGTAGGCCAGCGATGGAGACACCGGCAATACCGATGGCCATGATGTTCTTGGACAGCATTCGATCGCAGCCGGCCAGATTCCGAAGCCGGTCATTGCCCAGCACCATAATCAGATTGCCGGCGGCCAGGAACAGGGCAGCCTTGGCCAAACCATGGCTGAGAGCGTGGTAGATCACCCCGTTCCAGGCCATGAGCGAGGCCATGGGGATCAGCAGGAGCAGATAGCCCAGCTGGGCGACAGTGGAATAGGCGATAACCCGCTTGAGCCGGTTCTGGCGCAGGGCCTGGTAGGAGCCATACAGAATGCCTATGGCCCCGATCAGGCCCATGGCTTGGGCCAGGGACGGGGTCCAGGCCTCCGCCAGGGGACCAAGCCAGAGTCGAAGAATTAGATAGACACCGGCCTTGGCCACGATGGCCGACAACAGGGCACTGGCGGGGCTGGGGGCGGCACTATGGGCCAAGGGCAGCCAGCTGTGAACCGGGAACAGGGCGGCCTTCATGGCCAGCCCGGCGGTCATGAACAGTAGGGCGGCGGTGGCGGCGGGTCCGCTTACATCGGATTCCGCTAGCAGCGAAAAGGAAAGGGTGCCCGCATGACCGTAGATCAGGGCCACCCCGAGCAGGAACAGTATGGAGCCCACCAGGGCGAAGAAAAGATAGCGTTGGGCGGCATCCAGGGGGGCTGCCCCCCGGCTGAGAATTACCAGGGGCACGGCGGCCAGTGTGGTGATTTCCAGGGTGACATAGAGATTGAACAGGTCAGCGGAGAGAAACAGAGCATTGAGACCGGACCAGAGCAGTAGCCAGAGCACTCGGTATTCACCGCCGGCGGCCGGCTTTTGTTGCCGGATCCAGGCCCGGGCATAAATGGCAACCACCAGGGCCAGAATGCTGCACAGCCAGAGCATGGCCAGGCTGAGCCCGTCCACCTGTAGGGGGATGGCAATCCCTTCCGGGTGACCGCCGAGCTGATAGAGCAGAGGGCCTTCAAGCAATACCAGGCCGCTGAAGGGAATCAGCAAGGCCAGGAAAACCGTGGCTATCAGGATGCTCAGGTAGTCGGCTACAGCCGGGCGCTGTAGGAGGAAGGCCAGTACCCCGGTCAGCAACGGGCCGAAGATCAATGCGGTCACCATGGCGGGACCAAATTCAATCGCCACCACGGTGACCCCCTTCCGGCTGATCCGATTGAGCGTCGGACAAGGCGTGGAAGTAGCGAATCAATGCCAGGGCAAAGGCGGTAAGGCTGACGGCAATGACAATGCCGGTCAGGACCATGGCCTGGGGAACAGGATCAGGGTCTTCGGGATGCTTGGCTGAGAGCACAATCAGGAACAGGAAAACCGCTGTGGCCATGATATTGGCCCCTAGGAGCCGATGTATCAGGGCTTGCCGGGTCAATACCCCGTACAGTCCCAGGCCGAACAGGGCAGCAGCAGTCAGGGTGAACAAGGCGGCACTCATGATTGATTCCCCCCTTCACCCGGCTGCCGTGTCATGGCAAGCCCCGGCGTGGCGGAGAACATGAGCATGAGGGTCAGGGCAATGGAAATCATCAGGGCAAACTCGATGCCCAACACCAGTCCGTAGGCAAGGGTCTCGACGGCCGGATAACTGAGGGGCATGCCATCAATCCACAAGCCCCATACCGCAAACAATGAGAACAACCCCAGACCGACAATTAACAATAGCCGGATCAGCGGACTGGCATGATCGCGGGCCGCCATCCGGCCGGTCAGGCGATACATGACGCCCAGGGCACCAAGCAGGGCACCGGCCTGGAAAGCACCACCGGGGGAGTGGCTGCCCGCCCAGAAAAGGTAAAAGGCGGTGAGCAGCATCAGTGGGGTGGCGGCGGCTACCAGTGGTGCCACCATGGGCGGGTCACTTTGCCGGGGCGGGTGCAGTGATGGCAGATGCGTTTGATGAATGAGAATACGAGCCCCCATGATGGCCAGGAGCAGGACCACCATTTCCAGCAGGGTGTCGTAGGCCCGGTAATCAAGCAGTACCGAAGTCACCGGGTTGCCCAGGAAGTGGTCTGCCTGGGCGGTAGTGACCGCATCGGCCGTGGGCCCGCCTGTGCCGGGCATGGGCAGCATCAGCCAGGCCAGGCCGGCGGACAGCAGCAGACAGAGTACGACACAAGCGCCTCTATACAGCTTCCCCGGGGGTGTTTCAGAGGCCGGTTGTGACTGTGTGTAGCTGGCCTTGCAGGCATTGAGCAACAAAGCCCCGGTGATACCGGACCCGATGGCGGCTTCCGCCAGGGCCAGATCCGGGGTACCCAGCCGAGCCCAACAGGCGGCCATGAGCAAACCGAAGACCATGAACAGTACGGTGGCTCGGAACTGGCCCGGGGAGATTACAACCTGCCAGGCCAGCCAGAGCAACCCCAGGCAAAGCAGTCCATCAAAGACAAGGCCGGCCTCCATCATCACGACTCGTCCCCTGAGTGCGCCTGGTGCCAGCGGGCGATAAGAAAGGCCGATAGGGTGGCCGAGCAAATGGCCAGCAACCAGATGAAGAAGAGCAGCAAAATGCCCGAGGCGGTCCGGTCATGCAGGGCCAGGCCCAGGCAGATCAGGCCCAGACCCACATTGTCGGCCTTGGTCAGGGCGTGTAATCGACTGAGGGTGTCGGGAAAGCGCAGCACCCCGACGGTTCCGGCAAGAAAGAACAGACAGCCGAAGCCCATGATAATCACCGCGATCATGTCCATCCCATTCATTCCGATTAGCGCTCCTGGTCGGGACGAATACGGGTGGGTAGCTGGACAAAGGCGATACTTCCGATGGCCGCCAGCATGACAAAGACCAAGGCCACGATGGCCAGGGCGGGCATGCTCTGGACGTAGGCCAGCAGCAACATGGTGGCCACCGTGGTGGTGGCGAAAAGCAGCAGGGCCAGCATGCGATCAGCGGGGTTGGGGCCCTGATAAACGCGAAGCAGACCGACAATTAGATTACCCAGGAGAAACAGGGCCATGAGCATGAGGATTTGATTCATGGTTGCTGTTCCTGTACCAGGAAGACCCCCTGGGCCCGCTGTTCCAGGCGTCGACATTCATGAGCCACATCGCCAGAAATACTGTGGACGGTGAGCTGGTCGCCGTCCTGGGATACGGACAGGGTGCCCGGCATGAGACTGAGGCTGCCGATGATGATGGTCCGGGCCGGACCATCAACCTCAAAGCGATGGACGTGCTGGCGAATATCCAGGGGCATCTTCGGGTGCAGGGCCCGCCAGGCCACATCCAGCCCTCCCAGAATAGAACGCTGGATGAAATAGAGGGAGAAGCTTAGAAGGCCGGTCAGGGAGACTGGCTTCAACGTTTCCGGGAGCAGCCAGTGACTGGCAAACAGAATGAGGATAATGGCGGGCAGGGCGGTCCACCACCCTTGTCCTCCGGACAGGGCAAACCACAGCAGCGTGAGCACGGCGGCCAGTAAGAGCTTATTGGTCCATGCATGGCGGTCCAGACGGATTGGTGACATCGAGGATCGACCCATTACGGTGCTGAGAATACTTAAGGATGATGAACCATGGCTGAATAGTGGTCGGATAAGGCCTTAGGCCTGGACCACATCATGCCAGTCCTTTTCCGCGGCCCAACTGTTCCGGGCCATTTGTATAATGGCGGCCACTGATTCCTCGGATACCGACTGCACATCGCCGATTTCCCTTTCATTGTAGTGGTAGACATACAGTCTTGATACAAACTGGTCAAAGGGCAGGGAAGACTCGCCGGGGATCTCTCCATGACCTTCCGTGGACGTGACAACCCCCTGGCCCCAGTCCTGGCGGCTTTCATTGTTGGGGTTGAAGAAGTAGACCCGCATCTCACCATCTGGGTCCAGCGTGACACGTTGGATGGCAATGGCATGCCAACCAATGAAGTGTCCAAAGGAATCCGTGGCTACCACGCCAGCCGGTTGAGGGTAAATGAGTTCGGCGCCCCCATTGTAAAGGGGATGGTAGGTGGCAAAGAAGCGACGCATGAAGCCCTCGAAATCGATGACGGCGCCGGTGCTGTACTGAATGCAGCTGGCAAAGCCGCGGTTCACCCACCAGCCGTGAAACTCGGGATTGATCCATCGATGGCCGTCTTCCCCCCGACCCATGATCCGTCGTCCCATTTCCCAGTAGATTTTGTCCAGGTGGGGAACCAGCAACAGAGAAACCATATCCAGTTCGGTATGAAAGTCTTCGATCAGCCCTTCACTCAGTTCACTGGAACGGATCAGGGCGCCTTCGAAATGCATGTCGATCTCTCCGTCCCGGGCGGCCCACATGATCAGTTCCAGCAGATAACCTGGATCACATTGGGACCAAAGGCTGATGGCCCGTGCTGACTGGCAGGTGGGGTTATTGCCCTGGCCGATACCCAGTGGTTGGCCCAGAACGCTGATTACGCCGGCCAATAGAAGGCTATGTCCGGAACGATGCTCACTGGCCCCGGACTCCCGGTGGAGCATGTCGGATATTTGGTCATTGGGAACAAAGCGGGTTAACCGCCAGAGGGCCGGGGCAATGGGGGGGAAGAAGAGGATGCCCCGGTTCAGAAGACAATGCAGTCCATAGGCAGATTGAGCCGTTTCGGCGGAAATCGCTTCACGGACCAGCCTCCGGCACAGGGATTCATAGGCATCCAGGCTGTCCCGACCTACATTGTCCAGCCCCAGGAGGGTGGCTAGTTCGTCCAGAGGGGCATCGGCAAACTGCTCCAGTAAGCCGCCATGGGCCCGGCAGGCCAGACCGCTGGCTGCCAGGCTGGTGCCCAGACGCTCCAGTTCCGGCTGACGTTCCTCCCGGGGCAGGGCTTCCACTGCTTCGGTGTACGCCGCCGTGTCTTGATGATGGTGCTGGGCCAACGCGGTGGGACCTCGCCAGGCGGAAACCATCTTCCGTGCCCGCCGGGCCAGGGTCTCATCCTCGATGTCGCTCAGGCGGGGTTCAATCCGCTCCAGCATATGCCAGACCGGCGCTACATCAATGGGGCGTTGCTTGAGGATCTTTTCTGATTCTTCCACCAAGGTAGCCACCACCCCTGCATTGCCCAAGTGGTTGAGCAGGAAGTCCAGGTGGTGGCGGACGGCTTCTCGTTGGCCATCTACGACATCTCGGCCAGCCTCAGAGTGATCGGGCAGCACCAGGTTGATATTCAGGGCCAGTACCCGCTCCAGAAAGCCCCGTGCCTGTTCTGCCGACAGTTCCGAATACTCGGACTGTCCCTGGCTGATGGCGAGCATGCGCAGCTCACTCAGGCATTCCAGGGCGGCGGTTCGGGCCGGGCCGGTCAGGGCGCCACGGACCAAATCGGGTTGCAGTCGTTCCGGGTAATGCCAGTCTGTCCCGTAGAACACGCCGGCATCCTGGAAGCGGGGCGCAAATTCGAACAGACGATCAAGGCCACCAGGCAAGCGCATGAGACGACTGGCTAGATCCAGCAGCTGGGTCTGGTAATTGATCTTGGCAAAATCTCGGGCAGAATCCAGGCGGCTCAAAGCTTGGTCGAAGCGATCCATATTGCGTTCCAGCAGAGCCGAATCATTATCCATGGGACCGCGTTCCTGTCTGTTCATAGATTGTTTCTCGCCCGAACGGGCCTTGGTGGCGTTATCAACCCACATTACCTGATGACCGGGTTCCCGGCTAGCCGTGCCACCCGAGGATTCGCGCAGCGGGCCTGTCTCGGTTAGAATGGCGCCCCTGCGCGCGCCCAGGGAGGCTCTGTATGTCGCGTCCCCTGAACGGGAATCCATTGATCAAGGCATTGGCCGCCATCGGGGCTGTTCTGGTGACGGCATTTGCCATTTTTCTGGGGGCCATGGCGTTTCTGGCCTTTCTCGGTTTGGCGATCATCGCCTTCATTGCCTTTCAGCTTCGCCTCTGGTGGCTAAGGCGGCGCGTGGCTGCTGCCCGCCGTCGCCGTGGTGGGCAAGCAACACGGCGCCCACAGGGGCGGGTTATTGAGGGTGAGTATTCCAAGCGCGCTCAAGACGACAAAGACCATTGAATCCATTTCTAATGCCTTAATAGAGGTTGCACATGTCCAAGGATTTCTCCCAGTACCGCGCCCATCCCTGGCACGGCATTGAAGCCGGTCCTGATTTGCCCGGGATCGTAAATGTATTCATTGAGATCACTCCCGCCGACCCCATCAAGTACGAGATCTGCAAAGATACCGGCTATCTGGTGGTGGACCGGGTACAGCGTACATCGGCTCTGCCGCCGGCCGTCTATGGCCTGGTGCCGCGTACCTATTGCGGGAGCCGGGTGGCGGCCATGACGGGTGATAATCTGGAAGGGGATGGCGATCCGCTGGATGTGGTGATTTTCAGCGAGCGCCCCATCGGCCAGGCCGATGTTCTGGCCGAAGCCAAGGTGGTGGGTGGTTTGTGCACCGTGGACAAGGGCGAGGCAGATGACAAGATTGTCTGTGTTCTGCCTAGTGACCGGGTGTATGGCGGCGTGGAAGATGTTTCGGAATTGCCGGAGGTCTTTATCGAGCGCCTGCGCCACTACTTTGAGACATACAAGTGGATTCCAGGCATGGACAAATCACCCTGTTTTGTGAAAAGCGTCTATGGCCGCGAACAGGCCCACAAAGTAGTAGAAGCGTCCCTGGAAGATTACCGGGAGCTGGTGGGCCAATAAGCAGCCCACAGCCGTTGACCCACTCAAAAAAAGCGTCCCCTTTTGGGGACGCTTTTTTTATGAATCTACATTGGCAATTTTATGAAGCCAGAGAACCTAGAATGTTGGGGCAGGGGGTCAATCCGCCTCGTTCCAGCAGAGCTCGCGACCTTGCTGGAAAGGACGGGCAAGAATGGCGGATTCCAGTGCCGCATGGTCCTTGGCGCTTTGGTCCTGGAAACGGAGGGTGGCACCTTCTTCCAGGGCCGTGTTCAGGCTGCTGCGGGGCAGGGACGAAGCCACGAGATTACTGGCGGGGCGCCAGTAAATGCTGTCTGCCGCAATCCCTAGATATTCGTCCTCAGCGATTCGAGCTTGGAGTTTCTGCCAGCTCAGGCCCTCTGCCTCATTCCAGTTCAGGCTCAGCTCCAACGTGACACCGTTAATGCTCAAGCGGGCATTTCCGGACAGGCCGTCGGCGGTTTCCTGAATCACCAGGTAGTCGGGCGGGGTGGGGATGGCCCGAAATTCTGGGTTTCGAAAGCTGTCCACTCTCAGCTCGGACGCGGACTCCGGCCAGCGTTCATGTCCTTCGCCCTGAGTGTCACTGGTGAAAGGCTGGCCATTGAGATAGGTCCCATCCCGACAGACCGTGATGGTGTCGAGTGTCTCATTCAGCACCGGCACAGCCTGGGCCGCCATGGGCAATGCCAAGAGCAATGCCAAGCTAACCTGGGGCCGGAGCTGGGAAAGGGAGGTTGGCTTCATCGCCCCGTCTCAGAGCATTCCAGTTTGCAGTTTGGCTTCATCGGACATCATATCCCGGTGCCAGGGCGGATCAAAAGTCAGTTCCACATTGGCCTGTTCAATCTGGGGGATACGTTCCAGCTTGATTTTAACGTCCTGGGCAATCACATCCCCCATGCCGCAACCGGGTGCCGTCAGCGTCATCATCACGTTGACGTGATACTGCTTGTTGCCGATGGGCGTGAGATCACATTCATAAACCAGACCCAGATCCACGATGTTGATGGGGATCTCCGGGTCGAAGCAGCTCTTCATGCGATCCCAGCAGAAGGCTTCCACGTCTTCCTCGCTGGCATCGGCGTCCAGTTCCGGCTCCGGTTCCGGTTCGATGCCCAGGGCATCGGCATCGAAGCCCTCGATGCGAGCCATGTTGCCGGAGACATAAACGGTGTAGCTACCGCCCAGGGCCTGAGCAATTACCACTTCGGTGTTCTCCGGAATCACCACGCGACTACCGGAAGGAATCAAAGTGGCTTCGCAGTCTCTGGTCAGTGCAACAGGATCACCGCGGGTATACATAAGCCGTCCTCTTACTCGGTTGTCGCAATTTCTTCGCCCTCAAGGGCGGCATGCAGGGTGTGCCAGCATAGGGTGGCGCACTTGACGCGGGAAGGGTAGGCCTTGACCCCTTCCAGTGCCGCCAGCTTGCCCAGGGCCTCCACATCCACCTCTTCGCCTTGGCCTGTCAGCAGGCTGTGCATCTGGCCGAACAGGTCTTCCGCTTCCTTGGCCGGCTTTCCCTTGAGTCGTTCGGTGAGCAGGGAGGCCGAAGCCATGGAGATGGCGCAGCCCGAGCCTTCAAAGGCCACGTCCTCGATCACACCATCCTTTTCCACCACATAGAGCCTGAGTTTGTCGCCACAGAGGGGGTTGTAGCCCTCGCTGACGCGGGTGGCCTTCTCAATCCGGCGAAAATTCCTGGGTCGCCGATTATGATCCACGATAATTTCGTGATACAGATCCTTCAAATCCATCAGCCCAGTACCTCTTGTGCTTTTCTAATGGCCCCGGCCAGGGCATCGATTTCTTCCTGGGTATTGTAGAAGGCCATGGAGGCCCGGGCAGTGGCCACCAGATCCAGCTTTTCCATCAGGGGCATGGCACAGTGGTGCCCGGCCCGGATGGCCACACCATCGCTATCCAGAATGGTGCCCAGATCATGGGGATGGACATTGTCCACCACGAAGGAAATCACTGAAGACTTCTTCTCGCTGGTGCCGATAATACGGACACCGGGAATGGCTTCCAGGGCTACGGTGGCATACCGAAGCAGTTCATTCTCCCAGGCGCCAATGGCATCGATCCCTAGCGATTCAATGTAATCAGCGGCTGCCGCCAGGCCGATGGCCCCGGCGATATTGGGGGTGCCGGCTTCGAACTTGTGGGGTAGATCATTCCAGATGGAGCGATCCAGGCGCACCATCTTGATCATTTCTCCGCCCCCTTGCCAGGGGGGCATTTCCGTCAGCAATTCCCGTCTGGCCCAGAGCACACCGATGCCGGTGGGCCCAAACATCTTGTGGCCGGAGAAGGCATAGAAATCACAACCCAGGGCCTGAACATCCACGGCCATATGGGGTGTGGCCTGGGCCCCATCCACCAGTACGGGCACACCATGGGCGTGGGCCCGCTCCACCAGATGCTTGATCGGGTTGATGGTGCCCAGGGCGTTGGAGACATGCCCCACGGCGAACAGGCGAGGGCGGCGGGCAATAGCTTCTTCAAAGCTATCCAGATCCAGTTCGCCATTCTCCTTCACGCTGACGGCCCGAATCTTGGCGCCGGTCTGTTCGCAGACCAGCTGCCAGGGCACGATGTTGGAGTGGTGATCCAGCTCCGTGATGAGAATCTCATCACCCGGCTCCAGCCGAGGACGGGCCCAGCTCTGGGCCACCAGATTGATGGCTTCGGTGGTACCCCGAAGGAAGATCACTTCTTCTTCCGAGGCCGCATTGATAAAGCGGGTCATGCGCTCCCGGGCGGCTTCATAGGCCTGGGTAGCCCGTTCCGCCAGGGTATGAACGCCACGATGGATATTGGCATTATCCATTCGATAATAGTGGTCCACCGCCTCGATTACCTGTCGCGGCTTCTGGGAGGTGGCCGCATTATCCAGATACGCAAGCGGTTTGCCCTGCACGCTCTGATGCAGGATGGGAAAGTCTTCACGTACAGCTGCCACGTCCAGTGGCTGGGTACCGAGTTTGTCAGCCGCAGTGCTCATTCTTCCATGGCCTCCAGGTCAGCCAGTCGTCCTTCCTCCGAGACCCGGTTCACCACCAGGGCGCTGAGCCAGTCCCGGACTTCCGCGAGCGCCATTCGCTCAATGACGGATTCTGCAAAGGCATAGGTGAGAAGGTCGCGCGCCTTGGCTTCATCCACGCCACGGGAGCGCAGGTAAAACAGCGCATCTGGATCCAGTTGGCCAATGGTGGCGCCATGGGAGCAGGCCACATCATCGGCGTAGATTTCCAGCTCCGGCTTGGTATCCACTTCCGCCAGCTTGGTGAGGAGTAGATTGTCGTTCTTTTGCCCGGCATCAATCTTCTGAGCGTGTTTGTGAACCACCACCCGGCCGTTGAACACCGCCCGGCCACGACCATCCAGCACGCCCTTGTAGGTCTCGTCACTATTGGTATGGGGGGCGGCATGATCCACGCAGGTGTGGTTGTCCACGTGCTGGCGGTCGGAGACCAGATACAGACCATTGAGAATGGCCTCACTGCCTTCCTCCGCCAGGCGGGCATTGATGTCATGGCGGACCAAGGCACCGCCCAGGTTCACATTGTGATTCACATAATGGCTGTCGCGTGCTTGATGCACATGCACGCCACCGATGTGATAACCAGCGGAGGATTGGCGTTGAAGCAGATAGTGGTCCAGGCGTGATTGGGCCGACAGGGCAATCTCACTGACCACATTGTTGAAATTGGCAGCTCCATCCAGCCCTACATGATGTTCCAGGACCGTGGCTTCACTGCCCTGGTTCATCTGGATCAGTACCCGGGGGTGAAAGACAAAGGCCTCGTCACCGGGGGCGGAGATGAACAGCAGTTCAATGGGCGTCTTGCACTGCACATTCGCGGCGATCTCCAGCAGGGCCCCATCCCTCACAAAGGCATTATTGAGTGCCGTGAAAGGGGTGTAATCCAGGCCGGATTGACGACTGAGGCGTGCTTGAAGCGCCTCGGGATCGTCCTCCATAGCCTGGGCAATGGAACGCAGTTTGACCCCGTCCGGCAGGCCGGCGGTGTCGGACAGTTCCGCCTGGTAACGGCCATTCACAAAAACCAGTCGGGCTGCATCCAGTTCAGGTACCCGGGCATTGTCCACCTGCTCGGCGCTGACCGAGGGGGCGGTCTTGGCCAGGGCGAAGCGGCCCTGGCTGATGGGGCGCAGACTGGTGTACTTCCAATCTTCGTCCTTTTGGCTGGGCAGGCCCTGATCCTGAAAACGGGTCAGGGCATCCCGGCGGAAAGTGGACAGCCAGCCATCACCCGGCAGTGTATCTACCGCCCGGTCGAACTGGGTCAGGAAATTGTAGCGTGCGGTATCTTCTCCGCTCATGCCTCAGCTGCCTCCTTCTGGATGCCTTCATAGCCGTCACGCTCCAGCTCCAGTGCCAGGTTCTTGTCGCCGGTCTTGATGATCTTGCCATCGGACAGCACATGCACCTTGTCCGGCTCCACATAGTTCAGCAGGCGCTGATAGTGGGTGACCATGACAAAGGCCCTTTCCGGATCACGCATCTGGTTGATGCCTTCAGCCACTAGCTTCAGAGCATCAATGTCCAGGCCGGAGTCCGTCTCGTCCAGAATGGCCAGGGAGGGTTCAAGTACCTGCATCTGGAAGATTTCATTGCGCTTCTTCTCACCACCCGAGAAGCCGGAGTTCACGCTGCGGCGGATGAAACTTTCATCCATGCCCATGCGCTTCATCTTCTGCTTGACCAGCATCAGGAAGTCGGCCGAATCGATGGGCTCCTCGCCGCGATGCTCGCGAATGGCGTTCAGTGCGGCTTTGAGCAAGTAAACATTGTTCACGCCCGGAATCTCCACCGGATACTGAAAGGCCAGAAAGACGCCCTCATGGGCTCGCTCTTCCGGCTCCATCTCCAGCAGGTTCTTGCCGTGCCAGGTGGCGGAACCGCTCACTATTTCATAATCGCCGCGTCCGGCCAGGATGTGGGCCAGGGTACTCTTGCCGGAGCCGTTGGGCCCCATGATGGCGTGCACTTCCCCGGGCTTCACTTCCAGGCTCAGGCCCTTGAGGATTTCCTCGTCACCGATTTTGACCTTGAGATTGTCAATCTTGAGCATGTCTTTGTACCTGTTTCTCTAAAAAATGTGTTCGGTAGCAGGGCTGTGCGCTTTAACCGACCGCGCCTTCCAGTGTGATGCCCAGCAGGGCTTCGGCTTCTACGGCAAACTCCATGGGCAGTTCCTTGAAGACATCCTTGCAGAAGCCGTTGACGATCATGTTGACGGCGTCTTCCTCGGAGATGCCGCGCTGCCGGCAATAGAAGAGCTGATCCTCGCTCACCCGGGAGGTGGTGGCTTCGTGCTCCACCTGGGCAGAAGGGTTACGGGCTTCGATGTAGGGGAAGGTATGAGCCCCACAACGATCGCCGATTAGCAGGGAATCGCACTGGGTATAATTGCGCGCCCCCTCGGCCTTGGGCGTGATCCGCACCAAGCCGCGATAGCTCTGATCCCCTTGCATGGCCGAGATGCCCTTGGAGATGATGGTGCTTTTGGTGTTCTTGCCGATGTGAATCATCTTGGTGCCGGTATCCGCCTGCTGGTGATTGCTGGTCACCGCCACGGAATAGAATTCCCCCACCGAGTCGTCACCACGGAGAATACAGCTGGGATACTTCCAGGTGATGGCGGAGCCGGTCTCCACCTGGGTCCAGGTGATCTTGGAGCGGTCACCGCGGCAATCACCGCGCTTGGTGACGAAGTTGTAGATACCACCCACACCGTTTTCGTCGCCCGGATACCAGTTCTGCACCGTGGAGTACTTGATGGTGGCGTCGTCCAGGGCCACCAATTCCACCACCGCCGCATGCAGCTGGTTTTCGTCCCGCTGGGGCGCGGTGCAGCCTTCCAGGTAGGACACGCTGGCGCCTTCCTCGGCCACGATCAGGGTCCGCTCGAACTGACCCGTATTGGACGCATTGATGCGGAAATAGGTGGACAGCTCCATGGGGCATTTCACGCCCTTGGGCACGAACACGAAGGAGCCGTCGGTAAACACCGCAGAGTTGAGGGCGGCGAAGAAGTTGTCCCGGTGGGGCACCACGGTGCCCAGGTACTGCTGAACCAGTTCCGGATACTTGTGCACCGCCTCGGAGAAAGAGCAAAAGATCACGCCGGCTTCGTGCAGCTTGGCCTTGAAGGTGGTGGCCACGGAAACTGAATCAAACACCGCATCCACGGCAACCCCGGCCAGTTGTTCCTGTTCGTGCAGGGGAATGCCCAGCTTTTCATAGGTCTCCAGCAGCTTGGGATCAACCTCGTCCAGGCTCTTGGGGGCTTCCTCCTTCATCTGCTCCTTGCTCTTGGGCGCGGAGTAGTAGGAGATGGACTGGTAATCCAGGGGCGGATGCTTGACCTTGGCCCAGCTGGGATGCTTCATCTCTGTCCAGGCACGATAGGCCTTCAGCCGCCATTCCAGCAGCCACTCCGGCTCATCCTTCTTGGCGGAAATATGCCGGATGACGTCCTCGTCCAGCCCCGGCGGCAGGGTGTCCTGCTCAATATCGGTGACCCAGCCGTGCTTGTATTCGCGGCTGACGATTTCGTCCATTTCTTTTTGATTGGTCGCCATGGGTATTCCTCCTAGCCAGCGAGCTCAGGCGTCCTGTTGTCGGTCGTCATTCGCTTCCGGTCGGCTGGGAAACCAGCGCAAGGGAAACTCCGGTCGAATGAGCTCGTCCAGGGTGATTTCGGTCAGGGTATTGCGGATGACGTTGTTGATCTTTTGCCAGCCTTGGCCAACGCCGCAGATCGATTCCAGGCTGCAATCCCCGTCCTCGTGACTGCATTCGGTCACCGCCACCGGTCCTTCGATGGCGTCGATAATGTCGGCGGCGCTAATGTCGGTGGCGTGTCTGGCCAGGGCATAGCCGCCGGCGGCACCCCGGGTGCTGGTCACCAAGCCGCCTCGGGCAAGGGCTTTGAGCACCTTGCTGACGGTGGGGCTGCCCAGGCCGGTCCGCTGCGCCACATCCGCCGCCGAGTGGCGCATTTCCGGGTGTCTGGCCAAATGGGCCAGCACCACGGTGGCGTAGTCTGTCAATTTGCTCAGTCGCAGCATTTGGACCGCCTCCAATGAATGTGGACTATTTTAGTCCGAATTCATTCCTGGGGCAAATCCAGGCTGGCTGGTCAGACCGGAAGATGGGGGGTAGTATGCCGCAGCTTGAACGCCCGCCCAGTTCAACCCCCTGGCCAGACAGGAAGCCGCATGTTCAGAGATCACAACGAGCGGATCGGGGTCTTCTTTGCCACCGCTACCTTCTGCTTTTACGGACTGACACCGCTGTATTTCAAGGCCGTTCAGCATGTGCCGGCCCTGGAGGTTCTGGGGCACCGCATTTTCTGGTCGGTGCTGTTTCTGGTGGGGCTGCTGTGGTGGTGGGGTGGCTCCCGGGCGGCGGCCCGTTCGCTCATGTCCTGGAAGGTGCTCCCCTGGCTGTTCCTGAGTGGCGCCATCATCGGTTTCAATTGGGGTGTTTTTATCTGGACGGTGCATGCCGATCGGGTGCTGGAAGCCAGTCTGGGCTATTACATCAACCCACTGGTCAATGTGCTGCTGGGCTTGCTGTTTTTTGGGGAACGGCTGCGTTGGCCTCAATGGGTGGGGGTAACTTTGGCGGCGGCCGGAACCGTTAATATGGTAGTTGCCCAGGGGGTTCTGCCATGGGCGGGTCTGGCACTGGCCTTCAGTTTCGGCTTTTACGGCCTGGTGCGAAAAAAGGTGGCGGTCAAGGCCAGTATCGGCCTGCTGGTGGAAACGGCGATGCTGTTACCCCTGGTCTTGCTGGCTGCGGCCTGGGCCTGGCAGGCGGATATGCTGAGCTTTGCCCACGGCGACCTGAAGACGGATCTGTTGCTGATTTCAGCCGGGGTCATCACCACGCTGCCCCTGATCTGGTTTGCCAATGCCGCCCGTCGTTTGCCCCTGTCGGTGATCGGATTTTTCCAGTACATCGCGCCCACGGTCACGCTGTGCCTGGCGGTCTTTTTATTTGGGGAAGACTTCACGCCTGCTCATGGGGTGACCTTTGCGCTCATCTGGATCGCCCTGGCCCTGCTAATGGCTGATACAATTCGCTACCGTCGTCTCAGTCGATCATCCCTCGAACGGAAGGATTAAACCCCCAACATGGCGTATTCGGATACCTGGTTGCTGGTCGCCGCCGGCGTACTCACCCTGATTCTGCTCATGGTCCTGTGGTGGTTTATTCGCCGCCGCCACCAAAATCTCAGACATCTACTTAAACGCCATGCCTGGCGACAGGCTCGGGATGTGGTGATCCCGGATGGCATGGATGGGCATGTGCATATCGATTATGTCCTGCTGACCCGCCGCGGGTTGGTGATTCTGGAGACCAAGGAGCTCAGCGGAGCGGTATTCGGTGCCGAGAAGATGGATGAATGGGTGATGCTGGATCGCAGTCGTCGCTACGGCTTTCGCAATCCCCTGGCGGAGCTGGATGATCGGGTGGCGGCACTGAAAAGCTTTGTCGAAGGCATTCGGGTGGAGGCTTATGTGCTGATCACCGGGCCTGTGGAGTTTCCCAAGGGACGCCCGGTGCGCACCCTTCGCATTGATGACCTGACCGACAGACTGGAACCGGTGAGCGGTGAGGTCCCGGATGGTTGGCGCGGGCTGTGGAACAAGATTGCCGGCCGCGCTGAAGGCTAATTCCAGGGTTCCGACACGCGCCCGGAGAGAATGAGTTTCTTTCAGCGCTTCACGGCTCGAGTACAGGGTGGAACTGTCCCAGGGCGCATGGACCCATCCCTGGGGCTCTGGGCGCGACATCCTTGTCGCGCCCAGCCCTGGTCAGCCCCACCCTGTACTCGATCCTCCTGTCTGAAAGCAGTGGAGGTGTTAGCTGGGTTTTCCTTCAAGGGACCTATTGCTTCGCGTGGGCCGCCAGGACCTCTGCGACGCAGGCGGTGAGTTTCTTGCCGGTATCGATGTGCAGAAACTCATTGGGCCCGTGGGCATTGGACTTGGGGCCCAGCACCCCGGTGACCAGGAACTGGGACTTGGGAAACTTCTCCGCTAAAAGTCCCATGAAGGGAATACTGCCGCCCATGCCCATGTACATGGCGTCCCGCCCGAAATGATTCCGTGAAGCCTGCTGCATGGCTTCATCCAGCCAGGGATCAATGGCGGGGGCGTTCCAGCCGCCCTGGGGGGAATCAATGCTGAAGCTCACCTTGGCCCCATAGGGTGGATCGCTTTCCACTTTCTGTTTGACGGCCTCGCCCGCGGCATGGGCATCACAGGTGGGGGGCAGTCGGAAGGAAACCTTGATCGCGGTATAGGGGCGCAGCACATTGCCCGCATCGGAGAAGGGTGGAATGCCGTCCACGCCGGTGACCGAAAGGGTGGGGCGCCAGGAATTATTGAGCAGCAGCTCGTAGGAATCGTCGGCGACCGGACGCATCCCCTCGGCTGCGAAGGGGTATTTCTTGGCAATGGTGTCGCCCAGGGCATCGGCGGCTTTGCGGGCCTGTTCAAGGCGCTCCTCGGGCATGGCCACATTCATCTCATCAATGTGGATTTGGCCGGTGGCCGGGTCTTCGATGCGTTCCATTACCTCGCGCAAGATCCGGAAGCTGGAAGGCACAATGCCGCTGGCGCTGCCCGAGTGAACCCCTTCTTCCAGCACGTCCACCCGCAGGGTGCCCACCAGATTGCCCCGCAGGGAGGTGGTGGTCCACAGCTGCTCATAATTGCCGCATTCGGCATCCAGGCAGACCACCAGATCCGGGGTACCGATGCGCTCGGCCAGGTGATCGATATAAGGGGGCAGGTCGTAGCTGCCGGATTCCTCACAGGTCTCGATCAGGAGCACGCAACGGGCGTGGGGGATGCCCTGCTTCTGGAGGGCGGCAATGGCGGTCAGGGAGCCGAACACGGCATAGCCGTCGTCGGCACCGCCCCGACCATACAGCTTGCCGTCCCGGATCACCGGTTTCCAGGGCCCCAGGTCCGGCTCCCAGCCGGTGAACTCTGGCTGCTTGTCCAGGTGGCCGTAGAGCACCACCGTGTCGTCCTTCTGGCCCTCCACTTCCACGTAGAGCAGTGGTGTGCGGCCTTTGAGCTTGACCACCTCCACATGCATGCCGTCCACCGGCTGTTTTTTGCACCACGCTTCTGCCTGGGCAATGGCCTCGTCGATATAGCCGTGTTTTTCCCAGTCGGCATCAAAGTGGGGCGATTTAGCCGGAATCTTGATGTATTCCTCCAGCTCCGGAATGATCTCCTCATCCCATTTGCTGTTGACGAAGTCTTTCAAAGCATCAGTATTCATAAGTAACCTCATTGTCTGTTGTGACTCTTTTTGGAGTGACACAGAGGGGTGTTATTTGAATAGATCACCGTAGGAGCGAATTCATTCGCGATAGGCTCGGGCGGCTCTACCAGAGGTGTCCAGAAATCGCGGATAAATCCGCTCCTACGGCAATCTAACCATTCCCGAATAAATAGTTCCTCTGTGTCCTCTGCGGATTCTCCGCGCCCTCTGCGTCAAAAATTCCAGCCCCTCTACAGCCGATTAACTCGATGGTAGAGCAAAGAACCGCTCAGCGTTTTCGGTGGTTTGGCGGGCCAGGGTTTCAGGCTCCACGCCGCGGCATTCGGCCACCCGGGCCAGGATATGGGGCAGCCACTTGGGTTCGTTGCGCCGGGTCTTGGGCTTGGGCTTGAGATCCCGGGGCAGGAGATAGGGGGCATCGGTTTCTACCATGATGCGATTATCCGGAATCAGGCCCACAATATCCCGCAAATGCGTACCCCGTCGCTCATCGCAGATCCAGCCGGTGATGCCCACGTAGAGATCCAGCTCGAGATAATGTTCCAGCTCTTCCCGCTCACCGGTGAAGCAATGGATGATGGCGCGGGGCAGATCCGGCAGATACTCCTTGAGGATGGCCAGAAAATCCTCGTGGGCATCCCGTTGATGCAGGAAGACCGGGTAGCCGATGTCGCAGGCAATCTCCAACTGGGCACGGAAGGCCCGGTGCTGGTCTTCCGGTTCCGAGAAATTACGAAAGTAATCCAGGCCGCATTCCCCCACCGCCACGCAATTTTCGGACGCCAGAAAGTCCCGCAAAAGGCCGGTGGTTTCCTCCACATAATGCTTGGCCATATGCGGATGGACACCCACCGTGCTCCAGAACTTGCCCGGCCATTGCTCGGCCAGGGCCAGGGCCTGTCGGCTGCCCTTGACGCTGGCGCCAGTGAGAATCATGCGGGTCACATTGGCGTCATCGGCTGCCTGGATGACCGTTTCACGGTCGTCGTCAAAGCTGTCGTGGCTGAGGTTGGCGCCGATGTCGATCAGGGGCGCCGGGGAGCGGGTGAGGGCGGTCATGCCTTGGAGGTCTCCTTCGCGTTGCTTGGGATCGGGAACGAGCCGGGAATTCTGAGGGAGATTGCCCCTGGCCTCAAGGGCCGGGGCGATGACTGGGCTGGACGGGGTCCTGGCGATAAAAGCGGCGGAGCTGCTCGTAGACCTCGGGCCAGGTCTGTTTCAGGCGCTCCGGTGCTTCGAAGAAGGTTTCACTGACCACCGAGAAAAATTCCCCCGGGTTTTCCAGGGCATAGGGGTCCACCGGCGGCTCACGGTCGTCGGCTTCTACAATGGCTTGAAGGGATGCCCAGGCGGCCGTGAATACCCGCTGCCACTGGGCGGCATCCATATCCTTGTGCAGGGGCGGCGAGCCATTGGGCCCGTCGGCCAGCATGTCCAGTTTGTGGGCCAGCTCGTGGATCACCACGTTGTAACCGCTTTGACTGTCCGTGGCCTGGACATCCTCCCAAGAGAGAATGACCGGACCCTGGCCCCAGGCTTCCCCGCTCAAGGGATGCCGGTCCCGGTGAACCACGCCGAAATCATCCTCATACTCGTGTTGGGGGATGAATTCCGCAGGGTAAACGATTACCGAATACCAGCCCTCATACCAATCCAGGCCCAGCTCCAGGATGGGTACCACCGCCATGGTGGCAATGCGCAGCTGCATGGCATCGTCGAGGTGCAGTCCGCCGCCCGACTCGAATTGTTTTCTGAGAATAAAGCGCAGGGACAGGGATTTCAGACGTTCCCGTTCCGCGCCCTGGTAACGCCGGGCCACCGGCCAGTCGGCGATGGCCGACTCCCATTGGGCGTGATTCACGGGCAGTCGTTTGAGACGATAGTCTTCTCGCCAGCGGCGTAAAATTCCGAACATGAGTTAAATGAGCTTTTTGCGCTAGACTAGGTCAGGATACTACGTCACAAACCTGGGAGGCTCCATGAGCACAGATGAATTTGATACGGATGAGCTGAAAGAGCATGTGACTGCACGCCAGACCTGGCTGCGTTTGGTGTATATGGTTATTTTCCTGTTTTTTGCCTGGGTGGCCAGTTTTGTTTTCGGGGTGGTCATTCTGGTGCTCTTCCTTTGGCATCTGTTTTCCGGCAAGCCCAACCCCCAGGTCAAGGCCTTTGGCCAGAGTATGAGCAGTTGGGGTTATCAGGTGTTGCGCTTTCTGAGCTATAACAGCGAGGAACTTCCCTTTCCCTTTGATGCCTGGCCCAGTGGTCCGGTGGACGGTGCTGCAGCGCCCCGGAAGAAGGCGACCCGCAAAAAGGCCGCCAAGAAGAAGAAAACCGCAAGCACCGGGACCGGTGGCAGCGACAATGAGTCGGATGAAAGGAAGAACAGCTGATGGCCGCCGAAATTTGGGCCCTGGTGTTCATGTGCCTGTTTGTCGCCCTGGCCTGGTTTCCGGCCTCGGTGGCCAAGAAACAGGCCTATGGACTTCGCTGGCTGGCCTCCAACCGGGAAAGCGAGGGCCTGCCGCCCCTGCCGGAATGGGGTCAGCGGGCCATGCGGGCCCATGACAATCTCCGGGATAACTTCCCGGCCTGGGCGGCCTTGGTGCTGCTGATCATCGTCATGGACTGGAGCTCGGCCACCAGCGCCTGGGCGGCAACATTGTTTCCCATCGCCCGGGTGGGTCATATGGTGAGCTATATCGGCGGCTGGTTCATGCCCCGGTTCATCTGCTACACCGTTGGCCTGATCTGTACCCTGGTGCTGGCCGGCGTGGCCATCTGCGGCTTGCTGGCCTGACAGATACTATCGCTTGGGGGTTTAACACGGAGACCACGGAGAAAAGCAGGAATGATGTCTCCGCTTAGGCAGGCATAAAAAAACGGCGGCCCTCGGGCCGCCGTTTTTCTGCTCACGGTTCACTGGGAATTGTTCACTCTCTTTCCCACCAGAACAACCCCCGTTCCTCGGGGTGGTTGCCGATCTGGTTCATGGTGTGGGCATCAAAGAGACGGCCATTGACCATGACGTAATCCACAAACTCCGTGTTGCGGATGTTTTCCAGGGGATTGCGGTCCAGCACGATGACATCGGCCAGTTTGCCCGCTTCCAGGCTGCCCAGATGCTCGTCCATGCCCAGATAACGGGCGGGATTAATGGTGGCGGTCTTGAGCGCCTCCATGGGCTCCATGCCGCCTTGGGCAAACATCCAGATCTCCCAGTGGGCCGCGAGTCCTTCCCGCTGACCATGGGCACCGATGTTCACATCCACGCCCCGTTCCATCAGTTGGCGGGCATGGTTGGCGATGTCGAATTGGACGTATTCCTCCGCTTCCACCTTGGCCCGGCGACGGGCCGCCGGGTCAATGATTTCCCGCGGCACAAAGCGAGTCAGGCGTTCGTGTTCGAACACATTGGTGTGCTGATACCAGTAGTTCTCACCACGAAAACCGCCATAGCCAACGCCCAGGGTGGGGGTATAGCCCACATTGGTCCCCCCCCAGAACTGCAGCACATCCTCATAGGTATGGGGCACGCTCAGCGAGTGCTCGATACCGGTATGCCCGTCCTGGACCATGGTCATATTGTGCTGGAAGAGGGCACCGCCCTCAGGGTGCACATGCATGTCCAGTTTGCGGGCCGCTTCCATGATCTGCTGACGCTGGTCCCGACGTGGCTGGTTATAGCTCTTCACGCTGAAGGCACCGGATTTTTGCAGGCGAGTCAGGTGATCCCGGGCATCATCCAGGCTGTCGATCTCCACTGTGAAGTCCGTGGTAGCGCCATACAGGATACGACCGGTGGAGAAGATCCGCGGTGCGGTGATCTTGCCGGTGCGGCCCATTTCATGGGCGGCGAATACCGTATGGGTGTCATTGGAGGGATCATGATAAGTGGTCACTCCAAAGGTGAGACTGGCGTGGTTGATCCAGTTTTCTTGCGGGATGATCTGATTGTTGCCCTGGGAACCGTGCCAGTGGGCATCGATCAGACCCGGCATCACGGTCTTGCCGGACACATCCTGCACATGGGCCCCATCCGGCACATCTACTTCATCCGCCGGGCCCACGGCCACGATGCGATTGCCTTCCACAACCACCGTGCCGTTGTCGATGACTTCCATATCATCGTTCATGGTGATGACCTGGCCACCCACAAATGCCACGCTGCCTTCCGGTACGTCGGCGGGGGCGCTGTAGCCGATGTCGCGGCCATCGGCCACCGGCATGTCCACTTCGTCGATCTCGCCGTTGAGGAAGTCAAAGACCTCATCCAGGCCGGCGCTGTAGAGTTCGGGTCCGGTGGACCAGTGGAGGTTCTCCGAATCGGACCAGTGAATGAAATCACCGGTTTCCTTGGAGACGCGTTGCAGGGGCAGGGCACGGGTATCCGGGCCCAGCTGTACGGTCTGGCCGGAGACGGCAAAGGGCGCCACATAGGCGTTGTAGCGTTCCTGGAAGGCTACCCATTGCTGGTCCGGTGAGACCCGGAAGTTGCTGGCCCAGGTGGTGGTGAAGTGGGTTCTTTCCTCGCCACCGTCCAGATTCACGCTCACCAGGTTACGGGTGTCATAACCGGCATAGCGCATTAAAAAGACCCGATCATTGTCACGTCCGAAGTGGGCGCTTTGACCGTTATCGGTGATCTTTTCCACATCACCGCCCCGGGCGCTGGCCCGGAAGAGGCCGGTGGTTTCACCCCACCAGGGGGACCGCTGCATATTACCCGAGAGCTTGCGGAAGACCACCGTGTCCCCGTCCGGGGAAAAGGCCGGCTCAATGTAATGGCCCGGCTCCTCGGTGATTTCCCGGCCTTGGCGGCCACCCCGGGCACGAATCACCCGCACCGCACCCAGGTCTTCGTCACTCCAGCTCACATAGGCGATATGGCGCCCATCCCGGGAGTAGGTGGGGTAGAACTCGAAGTGATCATCCTGGCGGGTGAGCCGCTCGGGCTCGCCGTCGGGCAGGTTGCGGGTGTAGAGATGGCCGCGGGATTCATAGACCACTTGATCCCCATCGGGGGAGGCGGTGACCCAGCGGAGCATCTTGGCGTCCACGCTATCCGGGGCCGGATCGATGGGCGGGCGTTGGGCGGTGCGGATCTCACGCTCATCCTGCACTTGGAAGGCGATTTCCTCCGCCTCACCGCTATTTACATCCACTTCATGGATTTTGCCGCCGGCCCAGTAAATGATGGATTCACTATCGGGGGCCCAGGCCATATTGGCATAGACGCCATGGATGGCCCAGATTTCCTGCATGTCCCGTTCCAGGTTATCGATGACCTTGTGTTCGCGGCCGGATTGCTTGTCCTTGATGAACAGGGCGGTGTCGGCGCCCACCCGGCGAACGAAGGCAATGGACTCTCCGTCGGGGGAGGGGCGCGGATGAATGGCGCCACCCGTGCCGGAGATGTAGGTGCTTAGCTCGCCGGTTTCACGATCCAGGCGGCGGATGTCATAGATACCCGGATGGGGGTCCTTGTCATATTGGAAGGTGTCCCCCTCGGTGGTGTCCTGGCTGAAATAGAGATAACGGCCGTCCCGGGAGAAAGCCGGTTCGTTCAGGTCTTGTTGGTCGTTGGGCCGTTCCACCATCTGCATGCCGGCACTGGTGCCGCTGCGATGGTAGAGCCACATCTCCCCGGCCCCCAGGGAGCGGGTCCCGGTGAAGTGCTTGCGGGCGGCAATGTATTCGCCATCCGGGCTCCAGGTGGGGTTGTTCAGAAGACGAAAGCTCTCGTCAGTGATCTGGCGCGGATCGCTGCCATCGGCGCGCATGATCCAGATGTTGTCACCGCCATTGCGATCGCTGGTGAAGGCCAGCCATTCCCCGTCGGGGCTGTAGCGGGGCTGCATGTTCCAGGCCATGCCCGAGGTCAGGGCCTCGGCCTCGCCGCCGCTGCGGGGCATGCGATAGATATCGCCCAGCATGTCGAAGACGATGGTTTCACCATCCGGGCTCACATCCAGATTCATCCAGGTGCCCTCGGTGACCTCCAGGGGAACGGTCTCACTGGGGCCGGGGGGATTATTGACATCCCACTCCTCATTTTCCTCGGCAACCGCCGAGCCTGAGGCAAGCACGGCTGCCAGGCTTAAGCCGGCGGCCAGTGTCAGCGCCTTTCGATATCGCATGGAATACTCCTTCGTGGGGGAAAATAAGGGGTTCACCCGGCCAGCTTGTAGCCGATACCGGATAAAGGCATAGACTACCTAAAATGGGCAATTGAATCTAAACTGTGACCGAAGGGAACCAAGGGGGTTCCTTCATCGGCGAGGTAGGGGCAATGAACGTAAAAGCAGTGGGATTGATAGTGGTACTCTTTTTGGCAGGCTGCGGCAACGGGGTTAATCAATCCGTGGATATCGATCCCGGCAGTGAACGACACCAGGATTTTCGCACCGTCAATGGCACCATTACCGTGGGTGAAGCGGCCCGGGTGGAGGGTGTGCTGGAGACCGTGAATGGGGGCATCCGAGTCGGGCCTGAAGCGGAAATAGGCCGTGCTGAAACCGTCAATGGCAGTATCCGTGTGGAAGATGGGGCGACTACCGCCCACCTCACCACAGTCAACGGCAACATCCGCATTGCTTCCAATGTGGTCATCGACGGCAATCTCAAGACGGTGAATGGTGCCATCGGACTTGGTCAAGGAAGTCGCTTGAACGGGGATCTTAGCAACTTCAATGGTGGTATTACCATTGAAGGGGGGCATGTGGCCGGCAATGTGAGCACCCGAACCGGGGATATACGTATTATCGACGGCGCCCGGATTGAAGGGGACGTGCATGTTCAAGCCCGCAGCCGCGGTGATGTGCAGCGGGATGTGCGTGTGGTCATCGGTCGAGAGGCGGTGGTGGAAGGGACCTTGCGCATGGACCGGCGGGTGCAGTTGCTTGTGCATGAAAGCGCCCAGGTGGGGGATATTCAGGGGGCCGAGGCTGAAACCTTCACTGGCGACGAACCACGTCGGTGATGAGACAGGCATTACCCAAAATCCAGTGGCGGCGAAGCCGCAGGGCTCGGCGTCTTAAGCTTGCTCTCTGTCCCTGGCGGGGTATCGAACTGGTTCTGCCTCCGGGGGTCAGCGAAGCCCAGGGGCAGGCCTTTCTCGATAGCCGTCGCGACTGGATGGAGGCGGCCTGGGGACGTATTCGGCGAAAGGTCCCGGAGGCTTTTCAGGAGAACGCACCTGAGTCTTTGCTATTGGCGGCCATCGGTCGCCGTTATGACTTGCAATACCGGCCTCTGGGCGATCGCCTTGAGCAGCGGGGCAATGTGCTGCTGGTCCCGGGGCCGGCGACACAGAGCAATGCTCGCTGTCGGATCAAGCCCTGGCTGATTGCCCAAGGTCGGGAGATCCTGCCCCAGTGGGTGGCTCGAGTCGGTGAGCGCACCGGTTTGGCTCACCAGCGAGTCCAGGTCCGTGATCAACGTACCCGTTGGGGCAGTTGCTCGGCCCGGGGCACCATCAGTCTCAACTTTCGAATCCTCTTCCATGAGGCCCGGGTAGTGGATTACCTGATTCTGCATGAACTCTGCCATACCCGGCACATGAATCACGGCCCCCAATTTCGGGCGCTGGTGGCCCGATTTGAGCCCCAGTGGCAGTCACTGGATCGGCAGCTCAGCCAGGCGGCGGGGGGCGTGCCCGGCTGGATTGGCTGGTAAGGAGTGTTTTATGTCGGAATGGCCCCTGCTCATCACCGCTGAAAGACTCAGGCAGGAAGGGGGTGTGGTTCAGGTCCTTGACTGTCAGGCCCAGCTTTCCGATCCGAAGGCCGGACGCCGAGCCTGGTTGGCAGGGCATATCCCCGGGGCCGTACACCTGGACCTGGAAAAAGACCTCAGTGCGCCGGTCAGTGAGCGTACCGGCCGCCATCCCTTGCCGGATCCCCAGCAATTGATCCGCACCCTGGGTGAGAAGGGTATCCGCCCGGATCGCCCCATTGTGATCTATGACAACAGCGGTGGCGCCTTCGCCGGCCGTGCCTGGTGGTTGCTGCGCTGGCTCGGCCATGAGTCGGTGGCGCTGCTGGATGGGGGGCTCGCGGCCTGGCAGGCGTTGGAGGGGCCGCTGGAGGAAGGGGCTCAGTCTCGGCCGGTCACCGAATATGCGGGGCGTCCCGGGCAGATGCCGGTGGTGGATGCGACGACCGTCCAGTCCCGTCTGGCAAGTGATGAATTGCTTCTGCTTGATGCCCGGGGCAGTGCCCGATTCAAGGGGCGTGAGGAGCCCATTGATCCGGTGGCAGGGCATATCCCCGGGGCGGTTAATCTGCCTTTCATGGACAATCTGGATAAGAATGGCTACTGGCGTCGCCCCGAGGAGCTTCGAGATCGCTTTGAGGCGGTTCTATCCCCATTCGATCCCGAGCAGTCAGCTCATATGTGCGGCTCCGGCGTGAGCGCCTGTCATAATCTGTTCGCCATGGAGTTGGCGGGCCTTAAGGGGTCGGCGCTGTATGCCGGCTCCTGGAGTGAATGGATTCGGGATCCGTCCCGGCCATTGGCAAGAGATCCCTGAGGTCCTCATATAGAGGGTGGGGGGATTAACACGGAGATCACGGAGAAGCACGGAGGGTCACGGAGGGTCACGGAGAAAAGCATAATGTCAGAGGGGGCAGCCTCGTAGGAGCGGCTTTAGCCGCGATTGGGCGGACTGAGTTCTGAGCCAGGCACATCCGTTCCGTTCTTACTTAGCGTCCTTGGTATGCCACCAGCAGGGCCGGCAGGGCTTCGGCGGCGCGGGCCCGGATGGCGATATCCACCGTGTTCATGTCGCTGGTTTGTGGGTTGATCTCGGCGGTGGTGGCGCCGTGTTCCCGGGCCAGGTCGGCCAGGCTGGCGGCCGGATAAACGGTGGCCGAGGTGCCGATGGCGATGAAAAGCTCGGCCTTCCGGGTGGCGGCTAGGGAACGACTCAAGGCGGTCTCGGGAATGGATTCGCCGAACCAGACCACCCCAGGGCGAACCAGGCTGTCACAGATACGGCAACGGGGCGGTTTATCCGGATAGTCCTCCACCCGCATCATATGGCCATTATCCAGGCAAAGATTGCGATGGATATTGCCGTGGAACTCAATCACGTCTTCATGTCCGGCCCGCTGATGCAGGCCATCCACGTTCTGGGTGACCAGGGTGAGTGAGGGATGGCTGTGGGCGAGTTCAGCCAGGGCCTTGTGGCCGGGATTTGGTTCCACCGACAGCACTTTCTTCCGCCGCCATTGATACCACTGCCAGACAAAATCCGGGTCTTTCAGAAAGGCATCCGGGCTGGCCAGGTCCTGGGGCTGGTACTTGGCCCAAAGGCCTTCCTGAGGATCGCGAAAGGTAGGCACGCCGCTGTCGGCGGAGATGCCCGAGCCGGTGAGTACCGTGACATGCTCGGCTTGCTGCAAGGACTCGGCCAGTTGTCGAATGGTATCGCTCATGATGTGGGCTTGTTATGTGCATTAGGAACGTCATTTTTTAACATGAAGACCATGGGGAGTTCACCTGTGCTTGTGGGAGGGCCATTCCTGGCCCGACTGGGTCAAGGCTGTAGAGGGTTAGGGTTTGAACACGGAGATCACGGAGGAGCACGGAGAGTCACGGAGGGACGGGCAATGCATGGAAGGAAACGCCGTAGGAGCGGCTTTAGCCGCGATTGAATGGGGGCGTAATCTTCTGATGCCGGGGGCATCGCCCGGCTCCAAACAAAAAAAGCCCCGCCGAAGCGGGGCTTTTTTGTTCAACCAAATCACCAAAGTGATCAGGCCGTTTCGGTTTCCTGCTTCTTGATGAGCTGTCGCAGCACATAGTGCAGGATGCCACCGTGCTTGAAGTAATCCCGCTCCTTGGGCGTGTCCAGACGGACAACGGCCTTGAAGTGGATCGGGTCACCACTTTCCGGCGTGGCCTTCACGTCCACTTCGGTGGCATTGCCATCATCCAGACCGGTGATTTCAAAGGTTTCCTTGCCGGTCAGACCCAGGCTTTCGGCACTGTCGCCGTCCTTGAACTGCAGGGGCAGCACGCCCATGCCGATCAGGTTGGAACGGTGAATCCGCTCATAGCTCTCGGTGATCACGGCCTTAACGCCCAGCAGGCGGGTGCCCTTGGCCGCCCAGTCACGGGAGGAACCGGTGCCGTATTCCTTGCCGGCGATGACCACCAGCGGCACATCGTTCTCCTGGTACTTCATGGAGGCATCGTAGATGCTCATCTCTTCGTCATCGGGCTGGTAGCGTGTCCAGCCACCCTCGGTGCCGGGGGCCAGCAAGTTGCGCAGGCGGACATTACCGAAGGTGCCACGCATCATCACCTCATGGTTACCACGACGGGAACCGAAGGAGTTGAACTGGGACGGTTCGACGCCTTTCTCCATGAGATATTCGCCGGCCGGGCTCTTCTTGGGAATGGCACCGGCGGGGGAGATGTGGTCGGTGGTAACGGAATCGCCCAGCAGGGCCAGGCAACGGGCCCCCTTGATATCTTCCACCTGGGACGGCTCCATGCTCATGCCCTCGAAGTAGGGCGGGTTCTTCACGTAGGTGGAGTTGTCGTCCCAATCGAAGAGGTCGCCTTCCGGCACATCCAGGCTGTTCCAGTTATCGTCGCCGGAGAAGACTCCGGCGTAGCTGGAATGGAACATGCCGGAATTGATGGTGCTGGTAACCAATTCCTGGATCTCGCCGGAGTCCGGCCACAGATCCTTGAAGTAGACCGGCTTGCCGTCCTTGTCCTCGGCCAGCGGATCGTTCATCAGATCGATGTCCAGGGTCCCGGCAATGGCGTAGGCCACCACCAGGGGCGGTGAGGCCAGGAAGTTCATCTTGATGTCCGGATGAATCCGGCCTTCGAAGTTCCGGTTGCCTGACAGCACGGAGGTAGCCACCAGGTCATTGTCATGCACGGCCTTGGAGATCTCCGGACGCAGCGGGCCGGAGTTGCCAATGCAGGTGGTGCAGCCATAACCCACCAAGTGGAAGTTCAGAGCTTCCAGGTCTTCCAGCAGGTCGGTTTTCTTCAGGTAATCGGTGACCACCTTAGAGCCGGGGGCCAGGCTGGTCTTTACCCAGGGCTTGACGTTGATGCCGCGTTCGCGGGCCTTGCGGGCCAGCAGACCGGCACCGATCATCACCGCCGGGTTGGAAGTGTTGGTGCAGGAGGTGATGGCGGCGATCAGCACGTCACCGTCCTTGATGGTGAACTTCTCACCGTCCATCTCCACTTCGCCCACACCGTTCTGCTGGGTGTTGGGGCTGCCCACACCGGTGGAGCCGCCTTCACCCTCGAAGGCCGCCTCGCCATTGGACTTCTGGGCTCGCTCTTCCAGCAGCGGTTCCAGGTGCTTGTTGAAAGCCTGCTGAGCGGATTTGACCGCAATCCGGTCCTGCGGGCGTTTCGGCCCGGCAATGGAGGGCTCGACGGTGCCCATGTCCAGCTCGAGCACATCGGTGTACTCGGGGTCGGCATCACCGTCTTCCCGCCACATGCCCTGTTCCTTGGCATACTGCTCCACCAGCTCGATCTGTTCTTCGCTGCGGCCGGTGAGTTCCAGGTAACGGATGGTTTCCTTGTCCACCGGGAACATGGCGGCGGTGGAGCCGAACTCGGGAGACATGTTGCCCAGAGTGGCCCGGTCGGCCAGGGGCATATTGGACAGGCCGTCGCCGAAGAACTCCACGAACTTGCCCACCACGCCCTTCTTGCGCAGCATCTCGGTGACCGTCAGCACCAGGTCGGTGGCGGTGGCGCCTTCCGGCAGTTTGCCATTGAGCTTGAAGCCAATGACCTGTGGCACCAGCATGGTCACGGGCTGACCCAGCATGGCGGCTTCTGCCTCGATGCCGCCCACGCCCCAGCCCAGCACACCCAGGCCATTGACCATGGTGGTGTGGGAATCGGTGCCCACCAGGGTATCCGGGTAAGCCTGCAGCACGCCGTCGTTCTTCTTGCCAAAGACCACCCGGGCCAGGTGCTCAATATTCACCTGGTGGACAATGCCGGTGTTGGGCGGCACGACCTTGAAGTTGTCCAGGGACTGCTGGCCCCAGCGCAAAAAGGCATAGCGTTCCTTGTTGCGCTCGAATTCGATTTCATTGTTCTGGGTCAGGGATTGGGCCGTGCCGTAGTTGTCCACCTGCACGGAGTGATCGATGACCAGCTCGGCGGGGGAGAGCGGGTTGATGCTACCGGCCTTGCCGCCCAAGGCCTTCACGGCATCCCGCATGGCAGCCAGGTCGACCACCGCCGGTACCCCGGTAAAGTCCTGCAGAATGACGCGCGCCGGTGTGAAGGCGATCTCATCGCTGGGCTTGGCTTTCGCGTCCCAGTTGGCGATGGCCTCGATGTCCTTGGCTGTAACGGTCTCGCCGTCTTCATGGCGGAGCTGGTTCTCCAGGAGGACCTTCAGCGAAAAGGGCAGGCGGGAGATGTCGAACTTATCGGCCAGTGCGTCCAGGCGATAGATCTCGTAATCCTTGTCGCCCACCTTGAGGGTGGAGCGTGCCTTGAATGTGTCGGTCATGGGGCCTCCCGGTTTGGAGATATTGGAAATGTTCTTTTGGTCAAACGCCCCGCCAGACTGGGCGGGGGCTCTGAATTAAGAGCGGAAAGCCGGATTTCGGCCACCGAAGGCAGCCTTTCTCGACTTAGACCCCCCATTATACGGAATCCAAGCTGGAACTTCACGCCTGGGGCCAGCGGCATGGGCGGCTTCGCGACGCTGCCGGCCATTTGACGGCAATACCCCGAGCTTGCCCCACGTCATGTCAAATGAATGGCCTGATGGGCCATGGGATGAGCGGTATCAACTTTGGGATGGTTGTTTGTCAGCCATCGAGGGGGACTGCTAATTGAATAGCCTTAAAGGCCTTGATGGAGGTGTGTAAGCGCCTGATTGAAAAGGTCTTATAGCTATCGCGGGGGGGAAGACTTTGCGTCCGTGGCAAAGTGAAGGGAAAGACCCTTTTTATAACACGATGAGAAAGCCTGTCCAAGGATTCTCTTGGGCATGGCGGCGGCTGTGTTTGCCATTTCCATTGGGACGGTTCTTAAATGAGGCATGAGCGGCTTGAATAACGGAGGACACCACCATGAACCGTCGTTCCGATCTGGAAACCGTGACCGATCTGCGCCAGTGGTTCCAGGGTTCGGTCCACGAAGCCATGCACCGCAATGCGCTCAGTGCCGGTCGTCTTACCGAGCGTTATGTGGCGGATCTGCTGGTCCAGTACAGCCGCTCTGAGCGGCTGTATGAGGTGACCGAAGAGGGTTCCGGACTCAAGCCCCTGGCCTTTATGTACCAGGATGCCATGGAGTCCCCATCCGAGGAGGTCCGCCGTCAGAATCTGCAGCGCTTGGGGGATATTGCCTTGTTCATCGCCGGCTATTTTGCCGAAAGCCTCAGCCGAAAATCCGTGGACGTGGACTATTACGCCGGCATGGGCGGTGCCGCCTACAACAGTCTGGCGGAAACCCCGCCTCGCAATTTTGATGCTCTGGAGGTTAATGAGGTCTTCCGGGAGCTGGCCGAAAAGTTCACCGCCTTCATGGACGTGCTGGCGGAAGTGGGGCATATGGCCCATGGCAACGGCGATCAGAGTATTCTGCGCTTGTATGAAACCTGGATGCACACGGGCAGCCCGCGAGCCCGTCGTAAGCTGGAGGCCATGGGCGTGATTCCCAATGAATCCAGCACCAGCCGGAGGCATCACTAATGGCTGCCCAGGCGTGGGCCGCATCGGGGGCCCGCTTGTCCGGCTGGCAGGGGATGCTTGAGCGCTTGTACGAGGTGGAAACCGGCTTTGATGTAAGCAAGTTTTTGCTCACCGATCGTCGATTCGTGCAGCTCATGGAAGGGCGCCGGTACCGGCCCGCCCGGGAAAAACTGCTGATCCATGAGATTGATGGCGAACTCAATGTTTCCCTGTACCTGGACCCGGAACTGCTAAGGCGACTCGAGGCCCAACCACCGGAGCAGTTACTGGACGGACGTAATCTGACGGATTTCTGGATGGCCCTGGAAGGGGTCAGCCATTTTGTTTACCTGGGCCATAACGCTCGCTATGACCGTCCCGTGAGTCGTCTGGAAATGGAGTTGCAGGCCGAGGTGGACAAGTTCGTGTTGGCCAATCTCTTTCTGGCTCGACAGCAGGGCCACAGTCCGGGGAAACGCCTACATCGGGCGCTTTTTCATCAGCCTCATTTCCATAGCCAGCTGAGCCATGAAGAAGCACGGCGCTACGTCCGGGCCAGCCGGTATGCGGGCCGCTATTGTCAGCATCTTATCCACGGCATGCGACGGCCGGGCCGTGGGCCGTTAAGCCGCGAACTGCGGCGCTTTTACCGTCTGCACCGACACCGCAAGTTGGAGTACATCGACACCGCCCATTCCCACTAGTGGTGCGATTTTCTAATGCCCGAATACGGACCAGCCGGTGTTCTGGGTGAACATCTCCAGGGCCTTGGTACCCAGCAGGCTATTGCCCACGGTATCCAGGCCGGGTGACCACACGGCGATAGAGCCTTTGCCGGGAGCGATGGCCAAAATCCCGCCACCGACGCCGCTTTTGCCCGGCAACCCGACCCGATAAGCGAATTCGCCGGAGCCATCGTAGTGCCCGCACATCATCATCAGGGAATTGATGCGTCTCGCTCGCTGGGCGGAGACCACGCGGCTGCCGGAGACTTGGTTGATACCATCCGAGACCAGGAACAGCCCGGCTCGGGCCAACTGCTCGCAGTTCATGGCCAAGGCACATTGGTGGGAGTAGGTGCCCAGGATCTTGTCCACATCGTGCTGAAGCTTTCCGAAGGATTTCATGAAGTGGGCCAATGAGGCATTGCGATGTTTGTGTTCAAGCTCGGAAGCGGCCACTTCATGATCAAAATAAATACTGGCATCGTCGGAAAGGAAACGGATAAAGCTGAGGATCTCCGCCAGCACTTCCTTGGGCTCATGGCCCATCATGATGGCATCTACTACGGCCAGGGCACCCGCATTGATGAAGGGATTACGCGGTTTTCCGGATTCGTGCTCCAACTGCACAATGGAGTTGAATGGATCACCCGAAGGTTCACGGCCCACATATTCCCAGATACCATCCCCGCGTTTGCCCAAGGCTAGGGTCAATGCGAACACCTTGGAGATACTCTGGATGGAAAATGGCTGGCTCACATCACCGGCGGAATACAGCGCCCCCTCCGGGGTGGCTACACTGATTCCGAAATGCTGTGGACTGACTTGGGCCAATTGCGGGATGTAGTCCGCAACCTGGCCACGAAGGTCATGGTCGGCCAAATCGCGGGTGATGTTATTGAGCAATGTCTGCATCTGAGGTAGTTAAACTTGAATGTTTGAAATTGGGAAGACCCAATCAGTCTGGGTTCCGCCGTTTCTACCGCATTTTTGCTGGAAGGTCAGGCATACCGGTCGGCATCGTGCTCGGCTATAGACCACCGCGTGGCTCCACCGGCCGTGAGAGCCAGATAATCGTTCCGGCGGGATTCATCCAGGCCTTCGCTGGCGAGACTCTCGGGTTCCCAGCTCATCGATGGTGGTATCGCCGCTTCGGGCCCCGCTACGCGTGGGGGCATTGGCTCGCAGATAATAGTCATGCTGGTCCTGGTCACTGCTGTAAGTACCGGCCAGTTGGCTTACCTGACCTTGTTCCGTGACCATGGGGCGTACTGGCATGAGGCTGGCTCGAAAGGAATCCCCCAAGCCGGATACAATCCAGACCAGCGGCTGGGCTTTCACCAGTTCAAACAGATCCTGGTGGGATTGCGGGCCATAACGTTTTCCGGCCATGGGTGTACCCTTTGATCTTGAACGCGTTTCTTTTGATGGTGTGGATGAGCAGCGAATCAAAAATCCCGGCATTCTTGTACAGCGGGGCCGAATCATAGCAGTGGGTGAGGGTAGTGATCGCGTTGACCCGGACCGTCACATCACACTTGATGATGATCATACCATTTTGCCCGGCTTCATCGACTTGCATACCCATTACCATGTGGACCTGTTTGATGCGGGGCGGGTGGATGAAACCAAAGCCTATCCCTTGCTGTATTCAGGAAACGGAAGGCCGGATTGGTCTCCAATTCGAAAGCGATTGTCCTGACTGGAAGCCCAGAAAAGATTGATTTTCCGGCCGCGATACGGGCTTATTGGCAGGTGACCGGAGTCATTCCGGCATTGGAACAGTCATAATCGACAGGCCAGACCGGAGCAGCTTATGAGCAAGCGGCATTCCGTCTCGGAATCTGAGTTGCTGGACCTGATCCGCACCATCTCGGCGGAGTTGAACCCTCGGCAATCCCCTCCTGAGTTGAGCCTGGATAGCGCCCTGGAGCGAGAGGCGGGCCTGGACAGCCTGGGCCGGGTGGAATTGATGCTGCGCATCGAACGGCGATTCGGGCTGAGAATCCCGGATGAGAAGGCGGTTTCGGCACGGACGCCCAAGGAGCTGCTGGCGCTTCTATCGGATGGCAACATGGCCGAAGCCAATGATCCGGGGCAACGGGACCCGGCACTTGGCCAAGCACAGGGGGAGGAACCGGTGGAGCCACGTTCGGCGGCCACCCTGAGCCAGGTGTTGGAATGGCATGCCGACCGGGTGGGGGATCGCCAGTGCCTGAGTCTCTATCAATCCGGCGGCGAGATGAGCCATCTGAGCTATGCCGAGCTTCGGGATGGAGCGGCCGAGCTCGCCGCCGGGCTACGCGACAAGGGCGTGGGTCCGGGGGACCGGGTTGCCTTGATGTTGCCGACCAGTCTGGAGTTCTTCTTTGCTTTTCACGGTGTCATGTGGGCGGGTGGTGTGCCGGTCCCCTTGTATCCGCCGGTACGGGTCAGTCAGGTAGAAGACCATTTCCGTCGCATTGCAGGCGTGGTGGAGAATGCCGAGTGCCGTTGCTTTATTGCTTCCCGTGAAACGGCCCAGGCCGGTCAACTGCTCAAGAGTCTTGCACCCTCACTGAGTCATGTGTTGACCGTGGACAAGCTGCGCCAGGGGGTGGGGATCGCCCGGGTACCCCGGCGAAGCGATGATCTGGCCTTCTTGCAATATACCTCTGGCACCACTGGTGACCCCAAGGGGGTGATGCTCAGCCATGCCAACTTGCTGGCCAACATCCGCTCCATCGGTAGTGTGGTTGACGCCTCTCATGAAGACCGTTTTGTCAGCTGGTTGCCCCTCTACCACGACATGGGTCTAATCGGCGCCTGCCTGGGGACGCTGTACTACGGCATTCCCCTGTTTCTCATGTCCCCCCTGCAATTCATGGCCCGGCCACAGAGTTGGCTATGGGCTATTCACCGCCATCGAGCCACCCTGTCCGCGGCGCCTAATTTTGCCTACGATCTCTGTGCCAATCGCCTTGAGAGTGAAGAGCTGGAAGGGCTGGATCTTTCCAGTTGGCGGGTGGCCTTCAATGGTGCTGAGCCCATCAGTCCGCAGACGCTGGATGGCTTCGAGCAGCGCTTTGCTCACTATGGTTTTCATCGGGAGACCATGAAACCGGTTTATGGTCTGGCGGAGTCGTCGGTGGGCTTGACGTTTCCCCCGACCGATCGTGCCCCCAAGCTGGATCGTATCGAGCGAGATCGCTTCGACCAGCATGGTGAAGCCCGTCCTGCGGCGGACACGGATGAAACCCCGCGCCTGTTCGTGGCCTGTGGCAAGCCATTGCCAGAGCATGAAATACGGGTGGTAGACGAACAGGGGCAGCCTCTGCCGGATCGTCAGCAGGGGCATCTGCAGTTTCGCGGACCTTCCTGCACCCGGGGCTACTTTCGCAATCCCGAAGCCACCGACGCGCTGATCGACAACGGCTGGCTCAGCTCGGGGGATTTGGCCTATCTGGATGAGGGGGAGCTGTATCTCACCGGGCGGGTCAAGGACATGATCATCCGGGGTGGGCGAAATTATTACCCCTATGAGCTTGAGCAAGCCGTCTCCCGGGTTTCCGGGGTGCGGCGCAACAATGTGGCGGTATTTGCCAGTTCTGACCCGGATGGTGGATCGGAACGCCTAGTGGTGGTGGCCGAGACCCGGGTCACGGATCGCGCCGAGCGGGAGCGTATTCGCCAAGCCATTGTGGACGCCAGCGTGGATCTGATGGATTCCCCGCCGGATGCCGTTTCCCTGCAGCCACCCCAGGCCATCCCCAAGACCTCCAGCGGCAAGATTCGTCGTCCGGCCTGCAGGCGCCTGTTCGAGGAAGGCCACCTGGGCCGGCCCCAGGGCCTGCTGCGTCAGATGGCTCACTTGTTGCTGGGCGGTATCTGGCCAATGATTCAACGCCTGCTTCGGGCAACAGGGCAGGGCCTGTTCGCGTTCTGGATGTGGCTGTTTGGATTGCTGATCGGGATTCCAGCCGCCCTGTTATTGCTGCTGATGCCGGGTCGCCGATTGCGTGTTGCCCTGGCCCGGGGGAGCAGTCGACTGATTTTCTCGGCAGTCCGTATGGGGCCGCGAGTCCAGGGGCTTGAGCATCTTCCCGATGGGCCCTGTGTGCTGGTGGTCAACCATGCTAGCTATCTGGACGGTGCCGTCCTGCGGGCAGCATTGCCGGGGCCGCTGTATTTTGTCGCCAAGCGCGAGCTGAGCAAAGGCATGGCGGGACGTCTGCTCAAGCGGATTGGGGCCGTGTGGGTGGCCCGTTTCGATCACAAGCAGGCCTTGAGTGACTTGGAACAGGCCATGGCCCATCTGGCCAAGGGGGAGCGGCTGCTCTTCTTCCCGGAAGGGACCCTTTCAGCCGCACCGGGACTGCGCAATTTCCGGATTGGTGCCTTCATGGCAGCGGTACGTCAGCAAGTGCCCGTGGTTCCGGTGGTATTGCGGGGAACGCGCCAAGCCTTGCCGGGTGAGTCTTGGCGTCCCCGGCCCAGCCGCATCGAGATCCGGATTGGCCGCCCAATTGAAGCCAAGGGTGAGGATTGGGATGCGGCATTGGATCTGCGTGACCGAAGCCGTGTCTGGGTGCTTGAGCAATGTGGTGAAGCGGACATTGCCGGGGAGGATGGCGGTTTGCTGGGTGGCCGGGAGCAGGGCCGGCTTTAACCGTTCATTTGTCCACACCGCTTGAATGTTTCCGAGCCCGTCACCAGCATGCAGGGCAGATTCATTCCTTTCTGCGTCCACCCATACCGGAGTTTTTCAATGACAGAACAACAATACACACTGCCTCGAGTCTGGACAGCAGATCAGGCCGGGGGCGGCAAATTTGCCGGCATCAATCGCCCCGAAGCGGGGGCCACCCATGACAAGGCATTACCGGTGGGCAAACACCCGCATCAGCTCTATTCCCTGGCCACCCCCAATGGCGTGAAGGTCACCATCCTGTTCGAGGAGTTGTTGGCGGCGGGCCATGGGGATGCGGAATACGATGCCCATCTGATCCGGATTCTGGACGGCGAGCAGTTTGGCAGCGGCTTTGTGGAAGTTAATCCCAACTCCAAGATTCCGGCTATGGTCGATTGCAGCACCGAGCCCCATACGCGAGTCTTCGAATCCGGGGCCATCTTGCTCTACTTGGCCGAGAAGTTCGGCGCCTTCATCCCCACGGATCACTCGGGCCGGACAGAGACGCTCAACTGGCTGTTCTGGCAAATGGGCAGTGCTCCGCTGGTGGGTGGGGGCTTCGGGCATTTCTATGCCTATGCCCCGGAATACTACGAATACCCCATCAACCGTTACACCATGGAAACCAAGCGCCAGCTTGATGTGCTCAACCGGCAACTGGCCGACCAGGCCTATATCGCCGGTGAAGACTACTCTATTGCTGATATGGCCATCTGGCCTTGGTACGGACAGTTGGTACTGGGCCGGCTTTACGATGCTGCCGAGTTCCTGGCCGTGCATGAATACCCGCATGTGCTGCGCTGGGCCGAAGCCATCGACCAGCGCCCGGCGGTCAAGCGGGGCCGCATGGTGAACCGGACCTGGGGCGAACCTCAGGAACAGCTCCATGAACGCCACGATGCCGGTGATTTCGACACGCGCACACAGGACAAGCTGGATGAGCAGGCGGGGGCTTGAGACAGGGGGTTCTTGGTTTAGCCCTTGACGCAGACCACCTGCTTGAGCCGGTGTAGGACGTCCACCAGATCGGTCTGATTGGCCATGACGCGGTCAATGTCCTTGTAGGCGCCGGGGGCTTCATCCAGCACGCTTCGATCCTTGCGGCATTCCACGCCCCGGGTGGTGGCGCGGAGTTGGTTGAGGTCAATCTGTTTCTTGGCCTGGCGGCGGCTCATGCGCCGTCCGGCCCCGTGGGCGCAGGAGTCCAGGGCCTCGGGCGGCCCACCCCGGCCGCGGACGATGTAGGAGCAGGCGCCCATGCTGCCGGGGATAATGCCCAGATCACCCCGGCGGGCGCGAATGGCTCCCTTGCGGGTGACCCAGACCTCACTGCCGCCGTGGCTTTCCCGGGCCACATAGTTGTGGTGGCATTTGATGGCTTCCTCGGTGACCCGGAAGGGCGGCAGAACGCCCTGCAAGGCCTCCAGAATCGCGGCCATCATGGTTTCCCGGTTGTGGCGGGCATAGTCCTGGGCCCAGCCCACTGCCTCCACATAGTCATCGAAGCCGGTCGTGCCTTCCCGCAGGTAGGAGAGGTCTTTATCCGGCAGGTTGCGCTGGTGGATGCGCATGTCCTCGCGGGCGTATTCGATGAAATAGCGGCCAATGGCATTGCCGATGCCCCGGCTGCCGGAGTGGAGCATCACCCAGACCCGCTCGGACTCGTCCAGGCAGAGTTCGACGAAGTGATTGCCGCCGCCAAGGGTGCCCATCTGGCGGGTAAACTTGCCGCGCATGTTCTTGCCCATGCGGGCGATGGTGGGGTGGCGTTCCAGGATCCGGTCCAGGCCCCGGGCCAAGGGTTCGCAGGCCGAGTAGGGGGCGTGGGCGGCATCATGGCTGTCAAAGCCCACCGGCACCACCCGCTCGATGGCGCGGCGAACGGCCTTGAGGGATTCGGGCAGCTGGTCTGCGGTGAGGTCCAGACGCCGGGCCATCATGCCGCAGCCGATGTCCACGCCCACCGCAGCGGGGATGATGGCTTCCCGGCTGGGAATGACCGAGCCCACCGTGGCGCCTTTACCCAGGTGCACATCCGGCATGGCCGCGACGGAGGGGCCCACCACGGGCAGGGCCGCCACCCGCTTGAGTTGCTCCAATGAGGCCGCGTCCACGTCCTCGGTAAAGATATGGACCGGCACCCGCTCGCTGTTCAGGTGTTGTCGAATGGGCATGGTTGGGCTACCCGTAAAATAGCCTTCAAGGCATACTTTAACAAAGGGGTGAGCCCTAGGAGGAAGGGTCTTTTCCATCGACAGGCCCTGAAATGGGACATCGTGGAATTCCGTGGAGAATGGTGAGGCCTATCACTGTCTGGAGCTGTCTATATAGCAATTTGAACGAAGCCCAAGCCAACTAACCCCCTCACTACTTTCAGTCTGGAGGATCGAGTGCATGGTGGGATTTGCCGGGGCTGTGCGCGACAGGGATGTCGCGCCCAGAGCGTCTCAGGGACGGATTCACAGCGTCCCCGGAAAATCCCACCATGTAATCGAGCCGTGAAGCTCTGGAAGAAGTCTACTTCTTTCGGCTGACCCAGCTTGAATCTTTTCGTAAGGTTTTGACAGAACTGTGCTGCGGCATTGAGCCATAGGAACCCTGTATTGTGTACCAACTGGGCCTGTTCGGTGTGACGTCCATTAGCTACTTCCGAAGCCGTTCAAGCTACAGCCAGCGGAGGGTGTTAGTTTCTGTTTAAACTTCACGGCTCAAGCACAGGGTGGAACTGTCCAGGGACGCGTGGACCCATCCCTGGGGCTCTGGGCGCGACATCCCTGTCGCGCACAGCCCTGGCCAGTCCCACCCTGTACTCGATCCTCTAGTTGGAAAGCAGTGGTGGGATGAGCTGGCTTGGGCTTCGTTCCAATTGCCGAGGTAGGTAGCTCCGGAGAATGTGGATGCGACCACGCTCCACGGAATTCCACGAAGAACCGAAAAAACGGGTTAGCGTAATCATGGAGATAGTAAAGGTCAGCGGCGAGGATGATATCGCTGAGGTGGCGGCTCTGGCTCGCAAAATCTGGACGGCACACTACACCCCGATCATTGGCAAGGCCCAGGTGGATTACATGCTCGAGCGCTTCCAGAGCGAGCAGGCCATCGCCCAACAAATAAGAGATGGGCAGGAATACTATCTGCTCCGGGATGAGGGAGAGGTGGGCTATCTGGGCCTGGTGCCGGATTCGGCCCAAAAGACCTTGATGATCAGCAAGATCTATGTGGATGGTGAGCAGCGAGGCAAGGGCTACGGCTGGCACATGCTGGATTTCGTGGAGTCGCTATGCCGAGAGCGGGGCCTGGAATCCATCTGGTTGACGGTGAACAAACATAACCAAGACTCAATCTACTGGTATCAAAACCGTGGATTTAACAAGACCGGCGCCCTGGTCCAGGACATCGGCGGCGGTTTTGTCATGGATGACTATCGCCTGGAGAAATCGCTTTGAGTGCGGCTTGGCGTCTTAAGTTTGCCGGGTCAGTCGCAAGGCCTCCTGGGCCAGGGCCTTGCGGCGGAAGATGAGACTGAAGCGATTGCCCCCCAGTTGATGCCAGAGGACCGCCGCCCGGATCGCCGCCAGCAATAGGCTACGGATCTGGTTGACCACGCGTGGGTTTTGAAGGTGGTTGTCATTGCCGGAGACCATGATGCGGGGGTGAATATTGCCGGCGGTTTCGGAATAGGTATCGGCCAGGGCGGCGAAGACATTTTCGTGGTCGCTGCCGAAATGACTGACCGAGCGCTCGGCCTTGTCGATGCCGCTTGACAGGGCATCCATCAGCGCCGGTTTTTTGCGCAGCTTCTTGGCGATATGCATGACTCCCACGGCATAGCGGGTCAGGGCCATGTCATCGGCGGGTACTTGTTCGGTGAGCAGGCGATGGAATTGGCGCAGACCCGGCAGCAGGGCTTGGACACCGCCGAAGATGGCTTCGGTGCTCTCGGCATCCCGGGTCAGGGTGCTTTTCACGGCCGCATGCAGGATGTCCTTGTCGGCCTGACCGTTTCGGGCCAGTTGATGGACGCCGGTGACGGCCTGGAATAGGGCGGCCAGGGCAATGACGCGGTCGCTGAGTTGACTCATGAGGCTTGGTTTTCCGTCTTGATGGCGGTTTCGTTTTTATCCTGGGCCAGCAGGGCCTGGTGGATGACCCCACCCCCCAGGCATTCCTCCCCCTGGTAGAAGACCACATATTGGCCCGGGGTCACGGCCCGCTGGACCCGATCGAAATGAACGTCCAGTTTGCCGTCCGGACGTGGGTGAATTTCGCAGTCCTGGTCGGCCTGGCGATAGCGGGTCTTGGCCCGGCAGCGCAGGGGCAGTTCAGGCCTTGCGTTCAGCCAGTGGGGCTGGTCGGCGATCAGGCCCTGGTGTTGCAGCAGGGGGTGGTCATGGCCCTGGACGGCAATCAGGGTGTTGTCCTGCACATTCTTGTCGGCCACATACCAGGGCCGCTCATCGGTGCCGGGGACACCGCCGATGCCCAGACCCTGGCGCTGGCCGATGGTGTAATACAGCGCCCCCTGATGCTCGCCGATTTGCTGCCCCTCCGGGGTCAGGATAGGGCCCTTGTTGGCGGGGAGGTAGTTGGCCAGAAATTCCCGGAAGGCCCGCTCGCCGATGAAGCAGATGCCGGTGGAGTCCCGCTTGGCATAGTTGTGCAGACCGGCCTCCACGGCGATTTCCCGGACCCGATCCTTTTCCAGCTCGCCCACCGGGAACAGGGTCTTGGCCAGGGCATCGCGCTCGATGGCGTGCAGGAAGTAGCTCTGGTCCTTGTTGTTGTCCAGGCCCTTGAGCAGGTGAGCGCCGTTGTCATCCCGACGGACCCGGCAGTAATGGCCGGTGGCGATCCAGTCGGCGCCCAGGCGCATGGCGTAGTCCAGAAAGGCGCGGAACTTGATTTCGGTATTGCAGAGTACATCCGGGTTGGGGGTGCGACCGGCGGAATACTCGTCCAGGAAGTAGCTGAAGACCCGCTCCCGGTACTCGGCGGCAAAGCTCACCCGCTGGATGGGGATTTCCAGTTCCTCGGCCACCCGCCGGGCATCCTGGAAATCCTCCGCCGCCGTGCAGTAACCGCCGGCATCCCCCTCGGCGTCCGCATCCCAGTTATCCATGAACAGGCCACGCACGTCATAGCCTTGCTCCACCAGTAGATAGGCGGAGACGGAGGAGTCCACGCCGCCGGAGAGGCCGACGACAACGGTTTCGCGGGTCTTGGTATTCATGAAGTCAATTGTAACCTGTGGCGGCTTCAGAGGTCAGCCAAGGCGGCTATTCCTCAAAGCCATCCGCCATGTGGGTGAGGGCGTCCAGGGGGTAGCGGCGGCCGGCCAGGTAGTCGTCCACGCAGCGCAGGACCAGGGGGCTGCGGGCGCGGTGCATTTCGGCGGCGATTTCCTCGCGGCTGAGCCACAGGGTTCTCTGGATGCCGGTATCCAGCGGCTGGGTGGGATCGAATTCCGGGGCATGGCCGAAGAAGTTAACCCGCAGAAAGGTCTTGTCGGCACCGGGGTTCTTCCAGAGATAGATGCCGGTGATCGCCTCGGGAACAAAGTGGCGGGCGGTTTCTTCCTGGACTTCGCGAATCACCGCATCCACCAGGCTTTCGTCTTCTTCCAGGTGGCCGGCCGGGTTGTTGAGCTTGAGCTCACCGCGAATGGTTTCTTCCACTAGCAGAAAGCGGCCATGATCTTCCACCACGGCGGAGACCGTCACATGGGGTTTCCATTCCATCCCTTGCTACCTTTTTTCGGCTTGCAGTGGTCTAAACGCCCAGGCGGCGGAATTCGCTTTCCGGCTTGCTGCGCTCCCACAGGGCATCGAAACGTTTGCGGAGTTGTCGGGCCCGGACCGGATCATATTCGCTCCAGCGGCCCTCATAGCGATCGGCAAGGGTGCGGTAGAGATAGGCTGTCTCATCGGCCACGATGAAGGTGTCCCGCGCGTCGGCATCGTCCTCGTGGGGACGGTGCATTTGAATATGGGTCGGAAGCCGCTGGGCCAGGCGAACCAGGCCATGACCATCCCGCAGGGCCCGGACCGGATCGACGGTAAGCACCCGAATCCGGGTGTGTCGGCTGGCCACCACGAACTGGCGAAGGGGGTCGATGATCTCGGCATGGTCGAGTACCGGGGGTTCCAGATTATGGCTGAAAATGATGAGTTCCCGACGGACCAGTCCGGCCAGGGTGGCAGCGGCTTGGCGACTGTCGTCCCGGCTCTCCAGTGGCTGGCTTTCGGCGTCCTGGGTCTCCTCGCTCATGAGGCATCCTCCGAAATCCGAAGCCGCATCAGGTAATGGGGGATGCCGGCTTCCATGAATTCCTCGCCTTCGGCCTTAAAGCCATAGCGGTTGTAAAAGCCCAGCGCCGAGGTTTGGCCATGCAATCGGCATTCGGGGATGCCGGCCTTGCGGGCCTCATCCAGCAGGGCTTGAAGAATGGCGCCACCGACGCCATGCCCGCGCCAGGGCTTGAGGACCGCCATGCGGCCCACCTTGCCGTCCCGGGAGAGGCGGCCGGTGCCGATGGGACGGCCTTCGCCATCGTGGGCCAGGACATGGATGCACTTGGGATCGTCCTCATCCCATTCCAACGCCAGGGGCACCTGCTGCTCCTCCACGAAGACCGGTTCCCGTACTTCACGCAGGGCGGGGACGTCATCCGGCCATTGGGCGGGGCGTACCGTGAATTGTTTATTCATCGTCCATCCACTCCAGTCGGCCTTTCACGATCCAGTCGGCAATCAGCTTACGATCATCCGGGCCCGGCTCAAAGTCCTCCGGCAAGGGTTCGCGGCTTAAGAGGCGGTCCAACAGCGCCTTGCAGACCTCCGGCCAGACTTCCATGTCACCGTCCACGAAGACATGGGGGCGGCCATCCGGGCCTTCCCGCCAGACCGCCAGTACATCGCTGCGCAGCAAGGGGCTATGGCCCTGGGCCAGGCGCTGATCCACGGTGTCGGCCTGGGCGGGATCGGCCTCGGTCTCGAAGCGCAGCCAGGGTTTGGGCTCGGTGATATAGCGCCCGAACCAATCCCCCAGTTCCTCATTGCTGGAATTGACCAGATGGTCGAAGAGGCCGCGCAGGCGTTCGATGGTCTTGGGATGGATCCTCGGGCCGGCCTCCTCGGGGGCCAGGTCCGGGTCCTGGTAACGGCTGTCATCCGGCAATTGCTGGGTGACGAACTCGGAAAAGTCGGAAATCATGCCGGGGGTGTCGGGGGCGCGCAGCCCCACCGAGAAGGTCATGCAATCAGGGCCGGCGATGCCGAAATGGGCGACCCCGGGCGGCAGATAGAGCATGTCGCCCGGCTCCAGGACCCATTCCTGCTCGGCTTCGAAGTGGGCCAGCACATCCAGCTCGCAGTCATCCCGGCGGCTCAGGTCGGTGGGCTTTTCATTGATGGCCCAGCGACGGGTGCCGCGGGCCTGGAGCAGGAAGACATCATAGGCGTCCAGGTGCGGGCCCACGGAGCCACCCTCGGGGGCGTAGCTGATCATCAGATCATCCATCCGCCAGCGGGGCAGGAAGTCGAAGCTGTCCAGGATCTTGGCCAGTTCCGGCAAGTGCTTGTCCACATCCTGGACCAGCAGGGTCCAGTCCCGCGCCGGCAGGGCTTCGAAGTCCGCCGCGCTGAAAGGCCCCTGGCGTAGGGTCCAGGGACCCTCCGGCGGGCCCTCGACCAGGCGGCTTTCCACATCCGCCTCACAGGCCAGCCCGGCCAGTTCCTCCGGGCTCAAGGGGGATTGGAAGTCCTCGATCACCTGGCGGAACAGGGCCGGTTTTTTCTGCCAATAGCGGGACAGAAAGCGGACCGGCTCCAGTCCCTTGAGATTGAGTTTATACCGCACGGGCCTGCTCTGCTGCGTTGCCGATGTAAGTGGCCGGGGTTAGTGCCCGGAGCCGCTGACGGGCCTCTTCGGGCAGGTCCAGGCCGTCGATGAAGGCCTGCATGCCGGCCTGGTCCACCCGGGTGCCGCGGGTCAGTTCCTTGAGCTTCTCATAAGGAGACTCGATGCCGTAGCGACGCATGACGGTCTGGATGGGCTCGGCCAGGACTTCCCAGTTGGCGTCCAGGTCGGCGGCCAGCTTGGCCGGTTCCGCCTCCAGCTTGCCCAGGCCCTTTTCCAGGGCGGCAAAGGCGATCTGGCCGTAGCCGAAGGCCGTGCCCACATTGCGCAGCACGGTGGAGTCGGTGAGATCCCGCTGCCAGCGGGAAATGGGCAGCTTGTCGGCCAAATGGCGGAACAGGGCATTGGCGATGCCCAGATTGCCCTCGGCATTCTCGAAGTCGATGGGATTGACCTTGTGGGGCATGGTGGAGGAGCCCACCTCGCCGGCCACGGTCTTCTGCTTGAAGTAGCCGAGGGCGATATAGCCCCAGATATCCCGGGACAGATCGATCAGGATGGTGTTGATGCCGGCAGCGGCGTCGAACAGCTCGGCCATGTAGTCATGAGGCTCGATCTGGATGGTATAGGGGTTCCAGTCGATTCCCAGGCTTTCCACGAAGCCTTGTGCCAGTTTGGGCCAGTCCACCTCCGGGTAGGCGGAGAGATGGGCGTTGTAATTGCCCACCGCGCCATTGATCTTGCCGAGAATGGCCACGTCGGCCAGGCGCTGGCGTTGGCGGCGCAGCCGATGGACCACATTGGCCAGTTCCTTGCCCAGGGTGGTGGGCGAGGCCGGCTGGCCGTGGGTGCGGGAGAGCATGGGCACATCGGCATATTGATGGGCCATGCTTCGCAGCTTCTCAATCAGGCCGTCCACGGCCGGCAGAAGGACCTGGTCCCGGGTGTCGGCCAGCATCAGGGCATAGGACAGATTGTTGATGTCTTCCGAGGTGCATGCGAAGTGAAAAAACTCAGATTTATCATTGAGTTCCCGATTATCCTTCACGCACTCTTTTAAGTAATATTCCACCGCCTTTACGTCATGGTTGGTGGTTTTCTCAATGGCCTTGACCCGGGCGGCATCAGCCGGGCCAAAACCCTGTATCAGGGCTTCCAGCCAGGTCTTGGCATCGCTGCTGAGTGCGGGCAGCTCGGGAATTCCGGGTTCATCGGCCAGGGCGGCCAGCCAGCGCAGCTCCACCAGGGCGCGATAGCGGATCAGGCCCGCTTCGCTGCAGAAGGGTTTGAGGGCTTCGGTCTTTCCGGCGTATCGGCCATCCAGGGGGGAGAGTGCGGTGAGGGCATGCTCGCTCATCAAAATCCCTTAATCAGCTGTAAATGGTAAAATCAGCATTTTACAGGAAAAGGCCTTCAGGGGCTGCCCGCCAGCGGGCTCTTGTGGGCCGTGACAATGATCATTTGTACCTAACCCCAGATAAACAACCTTAGGAGTCAGTGATGTCGAGCAAGGGTTTCCGGATCGAGAAGGACAGCATGGGCGAGCTTCAAGTGCCGGAGGAGGCACTCTGGGGCGCGCAGACTCAGCGTGCCGTGGAGAACTTCCCCATCAGCGGCCTGCACATGCCGCGTGCCTTTATCCGAGCCCTGGGTCTGGTGAAATGGGCGGCGGCGGCGGCCAACCGGGAACTGGGTTTATTGGATGACGCCCGCGCTGATGCCATCCAGGCGGCCGCGGAAGAAGTGGCTTCCGGTCGTCACGATGCCCATTTTCCGGTAGATGTTTTCCAGACCGGTTCCGGCACCAGCTCCAATATGAACGCCAATGAGGTGATTGCCCGCCTGGCCACCGACAAGCTCGGCGACAAGGTGCATCCCAATGACGACGTGAACATGGGACAGAGCTCCAATGACGTGATTCCCACCACCATTCACGTCAGCGCCGCGCTGGAAGTCAACGAACGCCTGCTGCCCGCTCTGCGCCACCTGGCCGGTACCATTGAGCGCCGGGCCGGCGAACTGTCCAATGTGGCCAAGACCGGCCGCACTCATCTGATGGATGCCATGCCGGCCCGCTTTGATCAGACCATGGGCGCCTGGGCCACCCAAGTGCGTCGGGGTTGTGCCCGGGTGGAGGCCACCCTGCCGCGCCTGTACGGACTGGCCCAGGGCGGCACCGCGGTAGGCACGGGCATCAATGCCCATGAGCAGTTCGCCGATAGCTTCGCCAAGCACTTGGCAGAACGCACCGGCGTGGCCTTCGAGTCTGCCGAAGACAAGTTCGAGACCATCGCCACCCAGGACACGGCGGTGGAACTGTCCGGTCAACTCAAGACCGTGGCGGTTTCCCTGATGAAGATTGCCAACGATCTGCGCTGGATGAACAGCGGTCCTCTGGCCGGCCTGGGCGAGATCACCCTGCCGGCCCTGCAGCCGGGTTCCTCCATCATGCCCGGCAAAATCAACCCGGTGATCCCGGAAGCGGTCTGCATGCTGTCGGCCCAGGTGATCGGCAATGACAGCACCATTACCGTGGGCGGGCAGTCCGGTAATTTCGAGCTCAATGTCATGCTGCCGGTGATCGGCTACAACCTGCTGCAGAGCATTGAATTGCTGTCCAATGGTAGTACCCAGCTGGCCGACAAGGCCATCGATGGCTTTAAGGTCAATGAAGCCAATCTGCGGGAAGCGCTGGCGAAAAACCCCATTCTGGTAACGGCCATGAACCCGGTGATCGGCTATGAGAAGGGCGCGGCTATTGCCAAAAAGGCCTATGCCGACGGCCGCCCCATCATGGATGTGGCCCGGGAAGAGACTGACCTCCCGGATGAAGAGTTGGCCCGTCTGCTGGATGCGGTGGAACTCACCAAAGGTGGTATCAAAAGCTAGCTAGCACAGAACCCGCCATGGGTGGCGTCAAGCTGCCACCCATGGCGACCATTCACGGCTTGTCAGGAGGCCATTGGCATGGCGGTCAGCATGAATACCGGAGGCGGGACCCTGTTGGCGCGGTTGCTGGGCCAGCTGGACCAGTCGGGTCCACCCAAGGATTTGGCCGCCGAGGCCCGTTATGGCGTGCATGGGGATGTGCCGGCCAGTCTTCAGCGACCGGTCAAGCCCCGGCCCGCTGCCGTCTTGATTCCCATCGTGGCGCATGAACAGGAGCCCACCATCCTGTTGACCCGCCGAACCGATCATCTGGCGGATCATCCCGGCCAGATCTGTTTTCCGGGGGGTGGTTGCGAGGTGGGTGATCCGGACCTGGAGGCCACAGCGCTTCGGGAAACCCGGGAAGAGGTGGGCATTGACGCCGACCGAATTCATATTCGCGGTTATCTGCGCCCCTATATGACCATCACCGGATTTGCCGTCGCGCCCGTGGTGGGCTTGCTTCAACCGGGTTTTGCCGTGGCACCGGACCCTTTTGAAGTGGCCGAGGTCTTTGAAGTGCCATTGGCTCATCTCATGGACCCCGCCAACCATGCCCAGCAGCAGGCTGATTTTCGCGGTCATACTCTGAGTTACTACCAGATCGATTGGCGGGGTTATCGCGTATGGGGAGCAACGGCCGCTATGCTGGTGGGCATGAGTCAGATACTGGAAGAGGACGGAACATGAAAGGTAGGTCGATCAATGAGCCGAAATGAGAATCCCATGGAACGACTGCGTGCCGTCATGGCCAGGCTAAGGGCACCGGACGGCTGCCCCTGGGATCGGGAACAGGATTTCTCCAGCATTGCCCCCTTTACCATCGAAGAGGCCTATGAAGTGGATGAGGCCATTCGTTTGGGGGATCGCCAGGCCTTGAAGGATGAATTAGGCGATCTGCTGTTCCAGGTGATTTTTCATGCACGCATGGCCGAGGAAGAAGGGGTCTTTGATCTGGATGATGTGGCCGAGGGCATGACGGAGAAATTGATTCGCCGACATCCCCATGTTTTCGGCGATGGGCATTACGATTCGGAAGAAGCCCAGACAGCCGGCTGGGAAGCCATCAAGGCGGCTGAACGGGCTGAAAAAGGCGAGCACTCGGCCCTGGACGATGTTCCCCTGGCCCTGCCGGCCCTGGCCCGGGCCACCAAGTTGGGCAAGCGGGCCAGCCGGGTGGGCTTTGACTGGCCGGATCGTTCCGGCCCACTGGATAAGGTGCGCGAAGAGCTGGATGAGCTGCAGGAAGCCATGGACGAGGACCAGGGCAGAGCGAGGCTGGAAGCGGAGCTGGGAGATCTGTTGTTCGCGGTGACCAATGTGGCCCGGCATCTCAAACTGGATCCGGAGAAGGCCCTGCGCCAATGCAATGCCAAGTTTGAACGTCGGTTCCGCGCCGTGGAATCGGGTTTAAAGGCCGAAGGCCGCAATACGGCCGGTGCCAGCCTGGCGGATATGGACGCCCTCTGGGATGCGGCCAAACTTAAAGAGACGGGTAATGACTGAAACCGAACAGCAGCAGGATGCATTACTGGCCATGGCCGATGCGGACGCGGCCACCAAAACCCGGCCCTGGTGGGGTGATTACCCGATGGATCCTGAGCAGCGGGGCATGAGCTGGCATATCGGCCCCCTGCGACTGCAGGCACGCTGGTGGCCCCAGGAGTGGCGGCTGGCCTGGCATTATGGTGACGATCCCTTGGATACGTCAGTGGAACATGCCGGCCTGGACGATATTGAGGCGTTTCCAGACATGACCCTGGCTCGTTATGCCTTGGGTAAGGCGCCGAGCTGTTTGCGTTTGGTGCCAAGAGTGGCGGATCGCTCGGTAGTGGTGCGTCCGGACATCCCTTTGTATGTGCCGCCCGGGGAGGAGACGGTGATCCATGTCAGTACCTCCGTCTGGGTGCAGGTGCAAGCAGTGGAAGGGGAGAAAGTGGTGGCCCTGGGGGAAATGCCGGGGTACCGGCCCTCCGATTCCTTCTTCGGTGCCAACACCCGGGAAGGGGATGTCTGCTATGCCAGCCGCAGCCTGGCAAGGCTTCGCATGGAAGACGTGGTACAACGACCACATCGGGTGTTGACACCGGTGACGGTCCGCAACAAGGGGGAGGACTCCTTACTGATTGAACGGATCAATGTGCCCTTGCCGATCCTGACCCTTTACGCCTCGGCCAATCACCAGTTGTGGACACAGCCGCTGACACTGGAGCGAGGCCGTGACGGCAAGGAAGGGGCGTTGAAGCTGGAAGAAATGCGATTGCCGGCTTCCATGCAAGTGCGGGTTCTATCGGAGCCACGGGAAGTGCCGGACAAGCAGGGCCTGTTCCGCGCGCTGGATCGCCTCTTGGGCTGATGCCACTGGAGTTTTGAATGGATTTGATTGAGTTTCTAACGTCTGAGCGAGGGCTGGACACCCTCAGGGCAGTGATTATTGTCCTGATGGGCCTGTTGGTGGCCAAGCTGACTTCGGCGATTACCCGGCGAGTTTCGGAGAAATATCTGGAACCACAGCAGACGGCCTTGCTGGGTCGTTTCATCTTCTACGGCATCATTATTCTGGCTGCTACCTCTGCCTTGCACCAGCTCGGTTTCAGCTTAACCGTGATTTTAGGGGCGGCGGGGATTCTCTCCGTAGCCATCGGTTTTGCCTCCCAGACGTCTGCTTCCAATCTTATCAGCGGTTTATTCCTGATCGGTGAGAAGCCGTTCAAAATTGGCGACTTCATCCGTGTGGGCGAAACCGTGGGAGAAGTACTCGCCATTGATCTGTTGTCGGTGAAGTTGCGAACCTTCGATAACCTCTATGTCCGCGTACCCAATGAAACCCTGATCAAGTCTGAAATAATCAACCTGACACACTTTCCTATCCGGCGCTTTGAACTCAAGGTGGGTGTGGCCTACAAGGAGAATCTTAAGAAGGTTCGCGAAGTTTTGCTCAATGTGGCCGACGAATATCCTCTCTGTTTGACCGAACCCAAGCCCAATGTCTTGTTCCTCGGCTTTGGAGACTCCTCGCTGGACCTGCAATTTAATGTCTGGTCCACCAGGGAGAACTTCCTGGAGCTTCGCAACAATATTCCGGAAATGGTGAAAAACGCCTTTGACGAAGCGGATATCGAGATTCCTTTCCCCCATCGCAGCCTTTATACGGGTTCGGTTACCGAGCCTTTTCCCATTCGCCTGGTTGGGGACGAAAACAAGAACGCCGACGACTGAGTATTCATGAAGGAAATCATCAAGGCGCTGGCATCCGAGCTGGATGAATGCATGCTGGCGGATGCCGCTCGCCTGGGAAAAAAACTCCAAGGGATCAAGAAGGGCCGTGGTGGGCGGCCCGATGAATTGGCGCGCCTGGAGCAGCGAATCCAGGCCTCCCGCCAGCGTGCCCAAGCGCGTCGGCGTCGCCAACCGGTACCGCGATATCCCGAGGAATTGCCGGTCAGTGAGCGGCGGGAGGATATTCGCAAGGCCCTGGAATCCCATCAGATCGTGATCGTGGCCGGGGAGACCGGCTCCGGCAAAACCACCCAGTTGCCCAAACTGTGTCTGGAAATGGGTCGCGGGGTCCGGGGGCAGATTGGTCACACCCAGCCTCGCCGGGTGGCGGCTCGAAGCACGGCGGCCCGGATTGCCGAGGAACTGGAAACGCCCTTGGGGGATCTGGTGGGCTACCGGGTTCGCTTCGCCGACAAGGTCAGCGCCGATACCCAGATCAAGCTTGTGACCGACGGCATGTTGCTGGCTGAGAGCCAGTCCGACCGGGATCTGCTGGCCTATGACACGCTCATCATCGATGAGGCCCATGAGCGCAGCCTCAATATCGATTTCCTGCTGGGCTATCTGAAGCGACTGAGTCGCCGGCGCCCGGATCTCAAGATCATCATCACCTCGGCAACGCTGGATACCGAGCGATTCTCGCGGCATTTTGACGATGCCCCGGTGATTGAAGTCTCGGGCCGAACCTATCCGGTGGAGGTTCGTTATCGCCCCCTGGCCTCGGAGTCGGAGTCAGACGCGGAAGACTTAAGCGTCTCCCAGGGTATCGCCCAGGGCTTAAAGGAGCTGTGGCGGGAGGGACCGGGGGATGTGCTGGTATTTTTGCCGGGGGAACGGGAAATCCGGGATGCGGCGGATTACCTGTCCAAGCAGTCCTTTCGCGATACCGAAATTCTTCCCCTTTATGGGCGGCTGTCGTCCCGCGACCAGGACCGGGTCTTCAAGCCCGGGGGACCGCGCCGGCGAGTAATCCTGGCCACCAATGTGGCCGAGACCTCCCTGACGGTGCCGGGCATCCGCTACGTGATCGACAGCGGCCTGGTTCGGCTCAGTCGCTATAGCTACCGCAGCAAGGTTCAGCGTCTACCCATTGAATCCATTTCCCAGGCCAGCGCCGCCCAGCGGGCCGGACGCTGTGGTCGCCTTGGGCCGGGGATCTGTCTCCGTCTCTATGGGGAAGAGGATTTCGAATCCCGGCCGGCCTTTACCGAGCCCGAGATCCAGCGCAGCAATCTGGCCAGTGTGATTCTGCAGATGCGTCTGCTCAAGCTGGGTGATCCGGACGATTTCCCCTTTGTGGACCCGCCGGAGGAAGGCCTGATTCGGGACGGGTTCCGGCTGCTGGAGGAATTGGGGGCCCTGGATGAGCGCCGGCGAGTCACCGAGACCGGTCGTCGCATTGGCCGTTTGCCCGTAGATCCCCGTCAAGGTCGCATGCTGCTGGAAGCAGCACGTCTCGGCAGTTTGAGCGAGGTTCTGGTGATTGTCTCGGCCCTGAGTATCCAGGATCCCCGCGAACGACCGGCCAATGCCCGCGAGGCAGCTGACGAAGCCCATGCTGAGGACCAGGACAAGCAGTCGGACTTTCTCTCCCTGTTCAATCTCTGGCGCCGCTATCGCCGGGAAACCGAGGGCCTGTCCCGCAACCAGCGGCGCAAATGGGCCAAGCGCCACTTTCTGGCACCCCTGCGCATGGAGGAATGGGGCGATCTCATGCGCCAGCTGCGTCTGGGCTTGCGAGACATGGGGCTTCGCATGAACGAGCAGTCGGCGGAGTACGCTGAAATCCACAAGGCCCTGTTGTCAGGGCTGCTTACCCAGGTGGGTCGCAAGGGCGAGCAGCATGCCTACGAAGGGCCTCGCGGCCTGCAGTTCTGGATATTCCCGGGCTCAGGCCTGTTCAAAAAAGCCCCAAAGTGGGTGATGGCGGCAGAGTTGGTGCAGACCTCAAGAACCTTTGCCCGCAATGTGGCCGGTATTGAGCCGGCCTGGCTGGAAGAGGCGGCCGCCCACATCGTTAAGCGGGAGTATTTCGAGCCCTTCTGGCAATCCCGGAAGGGGCGGGTGGCCGGCTACGAGCGGGTGAGTCTCTTTGGCCTGGACCTGGTGGCCCGGCGCCGGATCAACTACGGGCGGGTCGAGCCGGATGCCGCTCGTGAAATATTTATTCGCGAGGGCCTGGTGGCCGGCGATTTGCCCCGAAAGCCCGCCTTTCTCAAGCACAACCTGGCTTTGATTGAGGAGGTTCGGGACCTGGAAGCCAAGCGGCGCCGCCGGGATTTGTTGAAGGAAGAGGGTGAGCTGGCGGCTTTCTATGAGGCGCGCTTGCCGGACACGGTACGGGACCTGGCCTCCTTGCAAGGCGCTTTGAAGCAGGGGGGGAAGCAACTGGATCAGAGCCTGCGGATGCAGCGATCCGATGTCATGGCCCGGGAAGCGGAGGCCCTGGAAAAGGCCTTCCCGGATCATGTTCGCATTCAGGGGATTCCCGTCTCGGTGGAATATCACTTTGAGCCCGGCGGTGAACGGGACGGGGCCGTGCTGTTGCTGCCCCTGGCCTTGATCAATCAGCTCCACCCGGCCGATCTGGATTGGATGATTCCGGGCTGGCGGGAAGAGAAGGCCACCGCCTTGATCCGCTCCCTGCCCAAGGCCCAGCGGCGGAATTTCGTCCCGGCGCCCGATTTTGCCGGCGCGGCACTGGATGCCATGGAGCCGGGCCAAGCCATGCCCCAGGCATTAGCCCGCCAGCTTAGCCGGATGACCGGAACCACCGTGGAGCCGGAAGATTTCCGCCTGGATCAGCTGCCGGATTATCTGCGCCTGACCATTCGCTTGCTGGATGGCGAGGGTCGGACGGTGGCGGAGAGCAGTGACCTCAAGGCACTAAAAGGGGAGTACAGCCATCGTGCCAGTGAATCGGCCGGCACCGCCGGCACCCCCGAATGGCCGGACCGGGAAACCCGGCGCTGGGATTTCGGCACCATGCCCGAGCAAGTGGAAGTGGAGCGCCACGGGGTTCGATTGAAGGTGGCCCCGGCGCTCAAGGATTGCGGCAATGGGGTGGCTCTGGTGCTCCACGATGACCCGGAAACGGCCGAGGCCATGAGCTGGGCCGGTGTCCGGCGGCTGGTGAGTTTTCGCTTGCAGCAACAGGCCGAGCAGGTAAAGAAGCTGCCCGGCGTGAATAAGATTGTTCTTCGTTACCGCAAGTTTGGAGGGGATGCGGCCTTCCGCGAGGCCTTGCTGGCACTTGCCATCGATGCGGCCATTCTGGCGGATCAACCCTTGCCGCGGGGCCATGAGGACTTTGAAGCCCTGTGCCGTCAGAGAGCGGCGGATTTGATTCCCGCGGGGGAACAATGGCGGGATCTGTGCGGTGAGATCCTGGAGCGCCATGACGGGTTGCGGCGGGAACTGGGGGGCAAAATGAACCCGGTGCTGCTCAAGGCCGGCAAGGAGATCGCCGAGCAGCTGGATTACCTGATCTTTCCGGGGTTCCTTCAGTCTGTGCCCCGGGACAGGCTACGATCCTATCCGCGCTATTTGCAGGCCATAGAAAAGCGACTGGAAAAGCTCAAGCAGGGAAACCCCCGGGATACCCGGCTTTCCGCCGAGATTCGCCCATATTGGCAAAAGCTGCGTCAGCATCTACCTGAGCCGGGGCCGGCGGGGGACAATCCGGCATTGGCCCATTATCGCTGGCTGATCGAGGAATATCGAGTCTCCCTTTTTGCCCAGGAACTGGGAACCGCGGAGCCGGTATCTCCAAAACGCCTGAATGCGGCGTGGGAGTCACTTCGTAAAGCGTGACGCCGAACCTGAAGAAAGCGCGATAAATTGCGATTTTCAGGGTGGTTTATGATGAAATTTGGGACGTTGCGCAGTAAGCTTGAATCAGCTGAAGACGTTTGATGCGTCTGTCTGCTCTTGCCCAACCAAATCCGTCAGCAATGTTTCCGGGCTGTGCTCCCCCCCGGAATGACCGTTTCGACGAGGGCATTGAAACCGATGCAAAGGAGATGGGAATGAAAATCGGCGTCGTGATCGATTCCGCCTGTGACCTGCCGCGCAGCTACATCGACAAGTACGGCCTAAACATCGTGCCCATCAATCTTCGCTTCGGGGGCGAACTGTTCGTGGATGAACGAGACCCCCAGGCGACCATGCGTTTCTACCAGCGTTATTTGGCCAACAAGAACACGGAGGCTGAGACCGAACCGCCGGAGCCTGAGAAGATCAAGGCGCTTTTTCTGGAAAAGCTGGTGCTGGAGTATGATCGAGTCTTGATGGTCACCCTCTCCAAATCCCGCAGCGAGACCTTTGAGAATGCCAACCAGGCTTCTTACGGGGTGATGAATGAGTACAAGGCAGTGCGAGAGAAGAAGGGAATCGATGCCCCTTTTGCCATGCGTGTGCTGGACAGCAAGACCCTATTTACCGGCCAAGCCGTGCTGGTGCATGAAACCCTGCGCCTGATTCGCAAGGAAAATTTGCCCCTGGAAAAGCTGCGGCCCGCCGTGGATACACTCAGTGAAAAGGTCTATGCGCACCTTATTCCGGAAGACCTGCACTTTGTTTATCACCGGGCCCGGAAGAAGGGCGATAAGAGTGTAGGGTGGCTGAGTTTCAAGCTAGGCTCGGCCCTGGACATGAAGCCCATTATCCTCATGAATCAGGGCGAAAGTAGGGCCATCAAGAAAATTCAGGGCTTTGAGAACGCGGTCAATGTTCTGTTGGATGACACCATAGAGCTAGTCAAGGCAGATAAGCTTCTGACCAATACCATCTGTATGAGCTATGCGGGTAATCCAGAAGTCATCAAGCGCTATGCCAAATACAAGGAGCTCTGTCGGATTGCGAAAAAGCACGGTGTGGAAACCATGCTCTCGGTGATGAGCACCACCGCCGGCGTCAACGTGGGGCCGGGCTCCTTTTCGCTGGCCTATATCAAGGATGAGTAGATAAAAACTCTCTGAAGTTTTTAGACACAAAAAAGCCGCGCCTTCTGGCGCGGCTTTTTTGTTGATCAGGCGACACTGCCGTTTACTTGTCGCCCTTGAGTTTCTTCATTAGCGGTTCGATCACATCCATGGGCAGGGGGAATACAATGGTGGAGCTCTTCTCGCCGGCCACATCGGTGAGGGTCTGCAGATAACGCAGCTGCAGAGCCTGGGGGTTGGTGACCAGTTGATCGGCAGCCTGAACCAGTTGCTCGGCCGCCTGCTGCTCACCCTGGGCGTGGATGACCTTGGCCCGCCGGTTACGCTCGGCTTCTGCCTGCTTGGCGATGGCCCGAATCATGCTTTCGTCAATATCCACATGCTTGATTTCGACGTTGGTCACCTTGATGCCCCAGGCATCGGTGTGTTCGTCCAATATCTCCTGGATATCAGAGTTCAATTTGTCCCGCTCGGCCAGCATCTCATCGAGATCATGTTTGCCCAGCACGGAACGCAGGGTGGTCTGGGCCAGCTGGCTGGTGGCATCAAATACATTGGCCACCTGAATCACGGCCTTCTCAGGATCGATAATACGGAAGTAGATCACCGCATTGACCTTAACGGAGACATTGTCCCGAGAGATCACATCCTGGCTCGGAACATCCAGAACAATGGTTCGCAGATCCACCTTGACCATTTCCTGAATGAGAGGGATGACGATGATCAGGCCAGGCCCCTTTACCTTGTAGAACCGGCCAAGCATGAAGATCACGCCACGCTCGTATTCGTTCAGAATCTTGAACATGCTCACCAGAAGCAGGACGATGATCCCGACAATGGTGAGAAGAATATAGGTACCCATGATCCGCTCCCGTTGAGTCCGAGTCGTACAGTCTAGTGTTTCAATTCTGGTCTTCGTTATCCAGAGGTTCCACCTGGAGGACGAGACCGTCAATGTCGACCACCCGAAGTTTATCACCCTTGGAAACCGGTCGGCTGCTTCGGCCTCGCCAGATTTCACTGCGGACCCAGATTTGCCCGCTTTCGGTGAAATCTTCCCGGGCTGTGGCAATCAGGCCAATCATCTCCTCGTGTCCACTTACCACGGGAGACTGCCTCGCTCGCAGAGCAAAACCAATAATGGAAAAGGTCAGCAAGCCGCCGATGATACTGACGGTGGCAATTAGGGGTAAGGGGATGCCAAAGCCGGGTACATCCGTATCCATGAGAATAATCGATCCGATGACAAAGGAGATAAGCCCACCAATCCCCAGGATACCAAAGCTGGGTACAAAGGCCTCGCTGATTATCAATGCAAGACCCAGGGCAATGAGCGCGAAGCCGGCATAATTGACCGGCAATACCTGAAAGGCGAACAGTGCCAGGAGAAGACAGATGGCCCCGACAACGCCGGGTACGATGGCTCCTGGGTTGTAGCCTTCGAAGATCAGTCCGTAAATGCCGATCAGCATCAAGAGATAAGCCACAGTGGGGTTTGTCAGGACACTGAGCAGTTCGGTGCGCCAGTCCGGGTCCTGGCGTTCCAGGGAGAGGTTTTCGGTATTGAGGCGGATGGTGCCCACCTCGGTGTCGACTTCCATTCCATGAACCTGGCTCAGCAGATCGTCCAGATCAGTGGCCACAATATCGATGACGTTCTCTTCCAGGGCTTCCCGGGAATTGAGTGTGGCGGCTTCACGGACCGCACGCTCGGCCCAGTCGGCGTTACGGCCGCGTTGCTCGGCCAGACTGCGAATATAGCTGACCGCGTCATTAATGGCCTTGCGTTCGGCATCGCCCTGGGGTTCCGGCGCATCCTCCTCACCGTTTTCCTCTTCGGCGTCTTCGGGATCCATGGGGGCGCCACCGATCTGGACCGGGGTGGCTGCGCCCAGGGAAGTGGCCGGCGCCATCGCCGCCACGTGGCTGGCATACATGATGAACGTGCCGGCGCTGGCGGCCCGGGAGCCGGAAGGAGAGACATAGACCACTACCGGCACCCGGGAGGAGAGAATGGCCTTATTGATCTCCCTAGTGGTATCCACCAGGCCGCCTGGTGTGTCCATCTCGATGATGATCAGGTGCTGATTGTCGTCTCCAGCATTGCTAATGCTCCGGCGCAAGTAGTCCAGGGTGGCGGGGCCGATGGCGCCATCGACACGCAGGATAACCCCCTGGCCGCCTTCGCTCTGGGCCTGGACATTACTGCTATCATCTTGGGCCAGGAGGGCCGGACCCGAGATGAGTAGTATCCCCAGCAGGATGCAGACGAGCGCTGTGATGAATCGTATGCTTGTCATCGTTGATTTCTATTCTGTCGCCATCACGACTCCATCAAAGCACATGGAAGAAGACAATGAAAGCCCCCTATCTGCCCCGCCTTCTGAATAGGCTTGCTTCTACCCCTGGCTTGGGATGCTGGCTGATTCCTTTTTGCGGCTTGTTGCTGCTGTTCCCGGCAATAGCCCTGGGGGATCCGGCCCTGGAGGGTGATCGGGATTCCAGCTCTGCATCGGCCGAACGACCGCGGATTGGATTGGTTCTTAGCGGCGGTGGCGCCCGGGGCGGTGCCCATTTGGGGGTATTGCGGGTACTGGAGGAGCTGGAAGTGCCGGTGGACGTGGTGGTGGGCACCAGTGGTGGGGCCATTGTTGGGGGCTTGTATGCCAGCGGTTGGTCTCCGGATGAAATCGAGACGTGGCTTCGGGAAATGGATTGGGACACGGCCCTGTCCGATCGATTGCCTCGACGATCACTCGCCTACCGGGCCAAGGAGGATGATGAGCGTTTCCTCTTTGATTTGGAGGTGAGCTGGGCCGATGGTGTATTACACCTGCCTCAGGGCCTGATTGAGGGCCGGAACCTGGCCTTTCTTCTGGAACAGGCCTCCCTGAGAACAGCGGATGTCCGGGATTTCAACGACTTGCCCATTCCCTTCCGGGCCGTGGCAACGGATCTGGAGTCCGGCAGCAAGAAGGTGCTGGACTCGGGGCGTCTCTCCAAAGCCATTCGGGCCAGCATGTCCGTCCCGGGCGTATTTGCGCCAGTTCTGGTGGATGACCATCTTTTGGTGGACGGGGGACTGGTGGAGAACCTCCCGGTTGAAACGGCCCTGGATGAAGGAGCGGATATCATCATCGCGGTGAATGTGGGTTCCCCTCTGCAGGAGCGAAGCGAGCTGAACGATATCTTTGCTCTCTCGGTTCAGGTGACGACCCTGGTTTTACACAACAATCTGCAACGGGCACTGGGTTTGCTGGCGGAATCCGATATTCTCATCGAACCGGAGCTGGATGGCCTGAACGCCCAGGATTTCCATCGGGCGGCCGACGCCGCAGCCGCCGGGGAGAGGGCGGCCTGGGACAAGCATCTGGCTTTGCGGGGGCTGGGCATTGCTACCTCGGACCATCAGCGCTTTCTGGAGGACCAGCGTCTGGATCCGGATGATTTCGGTGAGGTTTATGCCATTGAGTTTCGCGGATTGCGGCGGCTGTCGGTACGGCGCTTGGAGGCCCTGATGGAAACCCGGGAAGGCGAGCCGCTGGCCCTGAATGTCTTGCAGGGGGATATTAGCCGCTTGCAGCAGCTGGGGGAAATCGAGAGTGTCGATTTCCGAGTGGATAGTCGGGACAATGACTCGAAACTGATCCTGGACGTGGTGGAACGGGATCAGGGCCCCCACCATCTTCGTCTGGGTCTGGAAATGTTTGATGATTTTGATGGTGGGGCCCATTACAACCTGCGTATTGGGCATACCCGGCCGAGTATCAATCGCCTAGGTGCCGAATGGCGAAATGAAGTCCAATTGGGACAAATGCGCGCGATTCGGACAGAGTTCTTTCAACCATTGTCGCCAGCCGGGCGTTTTTTTCTCTCCGGCCTGCTTTCCCACGAAGCATCCGTTATCTCCGCCTTCGATGATGGTGATCGGCTGGCTGATATCAGTACGCGAAATTCCCGGGCGGGGATGGATGCTGGGCTTCGTTTCGGGGCTCACGGGGAGGCCCGACTGGGGGCATGGCGAGTGCGCCAGACCAACGAGGCCCGAATCGGCCAGGCTGGCATGGACGGGGAAGCTCTCTATTTGAGCGGTAATCGCCTGTTGCTGCGTTATGACAGGCTGGATCATGCGGAATGGCCGAGTGAGGGGCAGTTCTTTGAAGGCCACCTGGAACAGGCCGCCGAGTCCATGGGCAGTGATCGGGAATTCCGGCGGGAATCGGCACAGCTGGCCCATTTCTGGAAGCGTGAGCAACATCGTTTCATGCTGGCCGGGGAATGGGGGCAGGGTGATCGCCCCCTTGGGTTTCAGCAGCAATTCCCCCTGGGTGGGCCCACCTCGCTGAGTGGTTATCGAAGTGGTGAGTTGCGGGCAGACCGGGTGGCCGGTTTGCGTGCGGTGTGGTTTCGTCAAATGGGAGCCCCGGAACTGGGTTCCGGGGCAGGGGCATTCTATGCCGGCGCCGGCATAGCCGCCGGGGCGGGCTGGGACCACGGCCAGGGCACCCCCAGTGATGAGATCGCTTATGGCGGCAAGCTGTTTATGGGGGCAGCCACCCCACTGGGACCAATTCTCTTTGGCGCCGCCCAGTCAGACAAGGGGAAACGAGAGTTCTTTTTGACCCTGGGCTTGCCCATTCACCGGCCCCGGCCGCAGTCCTGGCCATGGTAGGATTCCGGACCCGGCGGTAAATCAAATTTGTGATATCGGTTGCTCAGGAGGTGTAAAGGGTGAATCAGCCAACGGCTCAGGAAAGCGGTGCTCATGACGGTATTCGAATCATTACCACCGGTGGGACCATCGACAAGATCTATTTTGATGCCCGCAGTCAGTTTGAGGTGGGGGATCCGGTTATCGGTCATGTACTGGAAGAGGCCTTGGTGAAGCACCCCTGGACCGTTCAGGAATTGATGCAGAAAGACAGTCTCGAGATCGATGACGCGGACCGTTTGAGGATTCGGGAAGCCGTTCAGTCCGCGCCGGAAAAACGGATTCTGATTACCCATGGTACTGATACCATGGCCAAGACGGCTGAGGCCATCGCCGAGACTGGAGATCGTACGGTGGTGCTCACTGGTTCCCTGAGTCCGGCCCGTTTCCGCTCCAGTGATGCGATTTTCAATATTGGTGCCGCCTTTGCCGCGACCCAGTGCCTGCCGGCTGGAACCTGGTTGTTCATGAATGGACAGGTTTTCAAGGCCGGGGATGTGAAGAAGAACCTGGACAGCAATTGCTTTGAAGCCTTGTGACAGCTTGGGGAAATCGAAGGGGAGGGGGATGGGCAGCACTGACCTAGCCAGGCTGGGAGGCTATCACCACTAGGGAGGATCCTTAAGGCGTATCTCATGAAGAAGCCGGCCGGGCCCCAGACCCGGCCGGCATTGAGCTTATTGATAGTAATCCAGGTCTTCCTGCTTCTTGAGAAGATCCCGCAGCTTGATGGGGTCGTCACCGAAGAAATACACCAGCCCCCAGTGGGTACCAAAGGCCGTCCGTTTGGTGACCGTGTTTTCCAAAGGCTGAGCCAGGTCGTTCCACTCGTAATAGGGGTGGTTTTCGGTCTCTTCTGGAATGTTCAGCTGGCTGACCACGCGGCGACGCGGATAGACCCCGAAGCAGCCGGCATAGCCCTTGGCGTCCACCACTTCCCGGGGAAAGAAGGCGTTGACCTCTTCCTCGGTGCTCTTGGGATCAAAACACAGCACCATGGCTTGGTAGGCATTGAAGCCATAGGCCCGTTCCAGTAGCTCAAACACTTTGAACCCCGGCGGCCGGTAAGCTACCTCTCCGAAATACATGGTGCCGTCACTGGTAACGAAGTATTCCGGATGGATGAAGCCGAACTGGATGTCGAAGGTCTTGATCAGTTTCTCGATCTCTCGACGAATACCTTCGCGCCAGCTTTCCAGTTCCTTGGTGGCCGGCACGAAGACTGAATAACCCAGGGTGACGTATTCGGAGATGTTGAGGAACTTGATCTTGCCATCGTGAATCCAAGCTTCCACCGCGAATTCCCAACCATCCAGGTGGCTTTCCATGAGCACCGGGAATTCTTCCTCGGGAATCAGGTCCACCTCATCCGGCGTACGGATGACCCGGTGCCCCAGGCAGCCGGCCTTGTCGAAGGCCTTGAGATGAATGGGATCGTTGGGATCCCCATCCAGTTTCAGCAGGGTCTGGTTGACCCGCTTGAGGAAACGGATCACATCTTCCCGATCATGGGCCTCTTCAAAGATACCCACCCGAATACCCCCAAGCTGGGCACGGCGCTTCATCAGCGCTTTGTCCCGCATGAGAATGGCCTGGCCATAGAGGCGAGGGTTATCCATTAGAACCGAGTTGATGGCCCCGGCCCATTCCACGGTTTCCTCGAATAATGGAATCGCCACATCCACCCCCATTTCCTTCAGGGTTTGGGCGATCTCCATGGAACGGTCGTTGAGACGCTCGAAGTCCCAAGGGGTGTAGGGAATGTCGTGCTTCTCGCAGTATTCTTCGGCCCAGGGGGGAGCAACCACCACATAGCGTCGGTCGAAGTTGTCCAGTGCTTCGATGGCGTTGAGACTCCAGCCGAGCAGGGCCACGTAGCCCTTATTTGGGTCCTTCTCTGCCATGGGTTCTCTCCCGTGAGAGTGAAATGGGTGCGAAATCGCAGGTGTGCCATGAGCATACACCTCAAATGGGCCGATTACACAGGCGTCTCTGTCTACCCGCATAAAAAAGGGCCCGTCGTGGACGAGCCCTTTATTACGCCATTATCCTTCAAAATCAGCCCAGATCGAATTTGATCCCCTGGGCCAGAGGCAGGTCGCTGCCGTAATTGACCGTATTGGTCTGGCGGCGCATGTACTGCTTCCAAGCGTCAGAGCCGGACTCTCGGCCGCCGCCGGTGTCTTTCTCGCCCCCGAAGGCACCACCAATTTCAGCACCGGATGTGCCGATATTGACATTGGAGATGCCGCAATCGCTGCCTTCCGCGGAAAGATAGCGCTCGCCATGCTGCAGCTTGTCGGTGAAGATGGCGGAGGAGAGGCCCTGGGGCACATCGTTTTGCATCTCAATGGCCTCATCCAGGGTCTTGTAAGACATGATGTAGAGGATGGGCGCAAAGGTTTCGGTCTGGACGATCTCCAGATCGTTTCGGGCCTTGACGATGGTGGGCTCAACGAAATGCCCGTCACCGTCCAGGCGCTTGCCGCCACAGAGGATTTCAGCATCCTTCTCGGAGTCAATCACCTTGATGGCGTTTTCGAAGTTCTTGACTGCGGTTTCATCGGCCAGGGGCCCCATCAGGGTGTTTTCATCCAGGGGATTGCCGATACGCACGGTCTTGTAGGCATTAACCAGCTTCTCGGTGAGATCATCCACGATGCTCTCGTGGGCGATCACCCGGCGGGTGGAGGTACAGCGCTGGCCGGCGGTGCCCACCGCACCAAAGGCAATGGCCGGAATGGCCATGTCCAGATTGGCGGTCTCGTCCACGATGATGGCGTTGTTGCCCCCGGCCTCGATCAGATAGCGGCCCAGGCGGCTGGCTACGGTGGGCGCTACCTTCTTGGCCACTTCGCTGGAGCCGGTGAAGGAGAGCAGGTTGATCCGCTCATCGGCCACGAACTTCTCAGCCAGTTCATTGCGATCATCGGTAATCAGGGTGAAGATCGCCGGAAAACCATTTTTCTCCAGTACCTCGTTGCAGAGCTTCTGGACGGCCACGGAAATCAGCGGGGTCTTGGGGGAACCTTTCCAGATATTCACATTGCCACAGACGGCGGAAATGAAGGTGTTCCAGGACCACACCGCCACCGGGAAGTTGAAGGCAGTGATCACGCCCACCACGCCCAGGGGATGCCACTGCTCGAACAGGCGGTGGTCCGGGCGCTCGGAGTGGGTGGTCATGCCGTAGAGCATGCGGGACTGGCCCAGGGCAAAATCGGCGATGTCGATCATTTCCTGGACTTCGCCGTCACCTTCCTGCTTGATCTTGCCCATTTCCAGGGAAACCAGGCTGCCCAGGGCGTCCTTGTTCTCGCGCAGTGCCTCGCCCATGAGGCGAATGGCCTGGCCGCGTTCCGGGGCGGGCAGCTTGCGCCACTCCTTGAACAATTCCCGGGCTTCGCTGACCACGGTCTCGTACTCGGCCTCGGTGGTCACCCGGACCTTGCCCAGCAGCTCGCCAGTGGCAGGGTTGTAGGACTCGAGAAAGCGACTGTTCTTGTCTTCCAGCCAACCGGATTTGGCCGAATAGGTACCGGCATTTTCGGCTTCCAGGCCGAAGGCGGCCAGAATGGACTTGGGATCCAGCTTGCTCATTTGATTTTCCTCCCGGAAATGCGTTGGAGCGGCGTCCTTGGCGGGTCTTGCCCCACTTCGCCGATCGCAAAAATAAAGACGGATTCAATCAGGTTCGGGAACACCCCTTATTCCCGAATGATCTGACATGATTCTTGTATTGTCTCAAGAAGACGCTTATAAGGCCAGTGGTTAGCACTCTCAACTCGGTGTAAGATGAAGCCCATGGCAACTGATAATCGGACAAATTGGCATCCCGAAAGCTGGCAGGCCAAGACCGCCGGCCAGCAGCCCCTGTATCGTGATACCGAGGCTGTGAAATCGGTGGTGGATCGGCTCGGGCGTCTGCCGCAGTTGGTGACCCATGGCGAGGTCGAGGCTCTGAAAAAACAGATCGCCGAGGCCGCCCGGGGTGAACGTTTCCTGCTGCAGGGGGGCGATTGTGCGGAGAGCTTCGATGATTGCACTGCCGACAATATTGCCAACAAGCTCAAGATCCTCCTACAGATGTCCCTGGTCTTGGTCACGGGCATGCGCAAGCGGGTTACGCGGGTAGGTCGTATAGCAGGTCAATATGCCAAGCCCCGTTCGGCGGATATGGAAACCCGGGGCGGTCAGACCCTGCCCAGCTATCGGGGAGATCTTATCAACCGCCCCCCGTTTACGCCGGAGGACCGGGAGCCGGACCCGGAATTGATGTTGCGGGGGTATGAGCGTGCAGCGCTGACCCTGAATCACATTCGTGCATTGGTGGATGGTGGCTTTGCCGACCTGCATCATCCCGAGAATTGGGATCTGGATTTCGTTCGTCAATCCCCCATGGAAAAGGAATATCGCGAAATCGTGGATTCGGTTCGCGACTCCCTGCAATTCATGGAGACCATTGCCGGCAGTCGGGTCTCCGGCAGCGGTCGGGTGGATTTCTATACCAGTCACGAAGCCCTGCATCTGCTCTACGAGCAGGCTCAGACCCACCAGGTGGGTCATGACGGTCGCTGGTACAATATGGCCACCCATTTCCCCTGGATCGGCATGCGCACCGCCGAACTCGATGGTGCCCATGTGGAGTATTTCCGGGGTATTGCCAACCCGGTGGCTGTGAAAGTGGGCCCCGGAATGTCTGCCGAGCATCTCAAGGCCTTGATTGAGGTGCTCGACCCGCATGACGAACCGGGCCGCTTGACCCTGATTCACCGCCTGGGGGCCAACAAGATCGAGTCGGGCCTGCCGCCCTTGATTGAGGCTGCCCAAGCCACTGGTCGTACCGTGTTGTGGAGCTGTGACCCCATGCACGGGAATACGGAAAAGACCCAGTCCGGTATCAAGACGCGTCGGGTGGAAAATGTTTTCTCGGAGCTGGAACAAGCCTTCGATATCCACCAGAAAATGGGCAGTCATCTGGGTGGGGTGCATATCGAGCTGACCGGGGAAAATGTCACTGAGTGCATGGGCGGGGCCAGCGGTCTCACCGAGAAGGACCTGGAGCGGGCCTACCGTTCCCAGGTGGATCCGCGCTTGAATTACGACCAGGCGCTGGAGCTGGCCATGCGAGTGGCAGGTTATCGCCTGCGGAGCAGCAAACACCGCGTTGCCTGATGAGCGCTTCCCAATGGGACCGGCTTGCTATTCCTTGGTCGCCGGTGACTAGCGATTGTCTGTGTTAGGTCCCAGGGCCTGGAGATCTTCCCGGGCCCGTTCTACTGCTTTTTCCCCACCCAGAATGGCTTCCGAGGCCCGATCAAACTCCATCAAGCGGATGTGGGCCAGTCGGGGCGTGATGAGTATATCCGGGGGGTCGCCTGCCATCCGGCTGCGGGTAATTCGATCCTGAACCACATTGACCGAGCCGGCCAGGACGTCGAAAAGACCCGGTTCGCTGGTTTCCTGTTTGCGGGCGGCGGAAGAAATCAGACGATCTACTCTTACCCGGAGCCCGCTCTTCAGGTGGCCCACGATTCGGCTCATCACATCGGAGCCCGGGTCTTTTTCCTCGGTGGTCAGTTTGTCGACATCTTGTTCGGAAGGCTGGTTCCCGGGAATGGCGCGGTTGTCAAAATTGCGGCCCATGATGTCACCGTTGAGGTTCACCGCAATCACCACATCGGCGCCCATGGCGCGACAGAGAGAAACGGGCACCGGATTCACCAGACCACCATCCATGAGCCAGCGGCCCTCCTGCTGGACCGGGGCAAACAGGCCGGGGAGGGCAATGGAGGCCCGTACGGCATCCAGCAGGGAGCCTTGATTCAGCCAGATCTCGCGACCGCTGTTCAGGTCGGTGGCCACGGCGGCGAAGGGGGCCGGCAAGTCTTCGATATTCACATCCTTGACCCGTTGTCCGATGGCGTCCATGAGCTTTTCACCCCGCATGAAGCCGCCTCCGGATAGGCCGTAATCCAGTAGCCGCAGGATATCCATGCGCTCAAGACCCCGCACCCATTCTTCCAGCGTATCCAGCCGATCCACCCGATAGGCGCCACCCACCAGCGCCCCAATACTGGTGCCGGCGACGATATCGGGGCGAATACCCTGTTTTTCCAGGGCGCGAATGACGCCGATATGGGACCAGCCCCGGGCCGATCCACTACCCAGCGCCAGGCCGATCTTGGTCCGACGGTGTTGTTTGCTGCTCATGCTGGATTGCCACTCCTGCTGAAGAAACGCTCATCCATTAAGCGAATAAAGGCCTTGGCCTGGGGGGAGAGGAATTTACCTCGCCGCGTGACCACGCCATAACTGCGACGTTTGAAGTAGGCCCCCATGGGTCGAACATGGAGGGACTCGCCACCATCCAGGCAGATATCGGTGACAATGGAGATGCCCAGGTTCATTTCAACGTATTTCTTGATGACCTCCCAGCCACCGGCTTCCAGTTTCACATCATAGGCCAGCTCATGCTGCTCGAATACACTCTTGACCATTCTCCAAGTACTCAAGTGGCGGGGCGGCAGAATCAATCCATAACGACTGATGTCTTCCAGGGACACCGTCTTCCTTTTAGCCAGGGGGTGGGCAGGGGCGGTGATGAGCATGGGTTCGTAGTGGAAGATGGGGCGATAACTGAGGTCGTCGGGCACATCCACCATGGAGCCAACGGCGAAATCCACTTCATCCGCGCGCAGCATGTTCAGGCCATCCCGACCGGTGACGTTGTGCAGTCGGAACTGGACTGCCGGATATTCATGGGCAAAGCGCTCCACGAATGTGGGCAACAGATAGAGCAGGGTGGATTCACCGGCAGCAATATCCAGGTCGCCATGGGCCGGATTCCCGCAGCGTGCGGCAAAGGTCTCCGGCAGGGTATCCAGGCTCTCCACCATGGGCAGGGCAATCTCCAGCAGGTTTTCTCCCTCCGGAGTCAGCTGGATTCTGGGCCCTCGACGTTCAAACAAGAGTGTGCCGAATTCCTTCTCCAGGGCCTGGATCTGCATTGATACTGAGGGCTGACTTAGCTCCAGCTTGTCGGCGGCGGCACTGATGCTGCCAAGCTGTGCGGTGGCACAGAAACCCCGTAGTTGAGTGAGACGGTTGGCTCGGCTGCGTTGCTTCATTGCTTCTCCCGGCAACAGAGGGGCAGGCTTAAGAATTAGAAAAAACAATAATTCAAATAAGAAAGATTGTGTTGTTCGATATTAAACAATCGTTTTAATGTCCCTGCAAGCCTGATTGGAGGAACAAGCGCATGTCGAGCGCACACGCAGCAGAAAACACCCAGTCATCGGCATCCGTGGAAATACGCGGGCCGATCACACCGGAATGCGAGGCACTGTTGAGTAGCGAGGCCATGGATTTCCTGGCTGAGCTGGTACGGGCATTTTCCCCAAGAATTCGAACCCTGCTGGATGCCCGCCGCGCCCGGCAGGCGCGTTTTGACCGCGGGACAGTGCCGGATTTCCTCCCGGAAACCCGGAAAATCCGGCAGCAGGACTGGCAGGTGGCGCCGATTCCGGAACCACTGCTGGATCGCCGGGTGGAGATTACCGGGCCGGTGGACCGGAAAATGGTCATCAATGGTCTCAATTCCGGTGCTCGGGTCTTCATGGCGGATTTTGAAGATGCCTCCACCCCCAGCTGGTCCAATATGATCCAGGGGCAGCGCAATCTCTACGATGCCGTGCGTCGCCAGATCGATTTCAGCGATGAGCGAGGCAAAGCATATCGCCTGAACCGGGACACGGCGCTTTTGCTGGTGCGGGTACGGGGGCTGCATTTGCCCGAGAAAGACTTGAGAGTGGATGGAGAAGCGGTCCCCGGGGCCTTGATGGACTTTGCCCTGCATTGCTTTCACAACAGCGAGGCCCTGCTGGCACAGGGGGCCGGGCCCTGGTTCTATCTACCCAAGCTGGAGCATTGGCGGGAAGCGGCCCTGTGGGCCGAGGTCTTCGATTGGGCCGAGCAACGGCTGTCGCTGGAGAAGGGCAGTATCCGGGCGACTGTCTTGATCGAAACCCTGCCAGCGGTCTTCCAGATGGACGAGATTCTGCATGTGTTGAGGGACTACGTGGTGGGGCTCAATTGTGGTCGCTGGGACTATATCTTCAGCTACATCAAGACCTTCCATGCCCACCCGGACCGCATTCTGCCGGATCGGGAAACGGTGGGGATGACCGTGCCCTTTCTGCGCGCCTACTCCCGATTGCTGATCGAGACTTGCCATCGTCGCGGGGCTCTGGCCATGGGCGGCATGGCGGCGCAAATCCCCGTGCGTGATGACCCCGAGGCCAATGCCGCGGCCCTGGCCAAGGTTCGTGAAGACAAGGAGCGTGAGGCGCGGGATGGTCATGACGGCACCTGGGTGGCGCATCCGGGCCTAATCCCCGAGGCCATGGCGGTATTCGATGCCGTACTGGCGGGGCCGAATCAACTGGACCGGGCCGTACAAGACCACGGCATCGGTCGGGCGGAACTGCTGGCACATCCGGAGGGGGCGATTACCGAGGCGGGTTTTCGCCGAAATGTGGAGGTAGGCCTGGCCTATACCGCTGCCTGGCTGTCGGGGCGGGGCTGCGTGCCTATCCATCATCTGATGGAGGATGCAGCCACCGCCGAAATTGCCCGGGCCCAGCTCTGGCAATGGCTGCACCATTCCGACGCCCGTTTCGAGGTGGGTGGGGCCATCACCTTTGCGTTCTTTTCCCAGGTCCTGGAGGAGAGCCTGGCGGCTCTGCTTCAGGGGGAGGGAGAGGATGGCCCGGATGCGGGCCATTACCGGGCGGCGGCGCGATTGTTCCACCGTCTTACGGAAAGTGAGCAGTTTGCTGACTTTCTTACCTTGGAAGCCTACGACAGCATCGCCTGACAGGGGGTATGAGCATGAGCACCGAGCAAGCCAACATCGAAGCATTGAGACGGGACTGGGATCACAATCCGCGCTGGACCGGAGTTGAGCGGGATTATGGTCCCGAGGACGTGGTCCGTCTGCGTGGCAATGTCAGCATCGAACACACCCTGGCAAGGCGGGGCGCGGAGAAGCTCTGGCGTTTGCTCAAAGAGGAAGATTTCGTCAATGCCCTGGGGGCCCAGACCGGGAACCAGGCCATGCAACAAGTGAAGGCGGGGCTAAAGGCCATCTATTGCTCCGGCTGGCAGGTAGCGGCGGATGCCAATACCGCTGGCCAGATGTATCCCGACCAATCCCTTTACCCGGTGGACAGCGTCCCCAACCTGGTGCGCCGGATTAACGGGGCCTTCCAGCGCCTGGATCAGGTCAATTGCATGGAAGGCCGCCACGATGAGGATGTTTTCGCCCCCATCGTGGCCGATGCCGAAGCCGGCTTCGGCGGGGTGCTCAACGCCTATGAGCTGATGAAGCATATGATCGAGGCGGGTGCCGCCGGGGTTCATTTTGAGGATCAGCTGGCCTCGGCCAAGAAGTGCGGGCATATGGGGGGCAAGGTATTGGTGCCCACTCAGGAGGCGGTTCAGAAACTGGTGGCCGCTCGCCTGGCCGCCGATACCCTGGGCGTGCCCACATTGATTATTGCCCGCACTGACGCCAATGCCGCCGGACTGATCACGTCCGACCTGGACGAGCGAGACAAGTCCTTCTGCACCGGTGGCCGCACGGTGGAGGGTTTTCATGAAGTCAATGCGGGTATTGAACAGGCCATATCACGGGGGCTAGCCTATGCACCCTATGCCGACCTGCTCTGGTGCGAGACGGCCCATCCTGATCTGGAAGAGGCCCGTCAGTTTGCGGAGGCGATTCATGCCCGTTACCCCGGCAAGATGCTCGCCTATAATTGCTCACCTTCCTTCAACTGGCGCAAGCATCTGGATGACGCCACCATTGCTCGCTTCCAGCAGGAATTGGCTGCCATGGGCTACAAGTTCCAGTTCATCACTCTGGCCGGCTTCCATGCCTTGAGCCACAGCATGTTCCAGCTTGCCAAGGGCTACCGGGAACGGCAGATGAGTGCCTATGTGGAACTGCAGGAAGCCGAGTTCGAAGCCGAGGGGGACGGCTATACCGCCACCCGTCATCAGCGGGAGGTGGGAACCGGTTACTTCGATGCGCTCAGTCAGGCCATTGCCGGTGGAAAATCCTCGCTGACGGCCTTGAGTGGGTCCACTGAAAGCGAGCAGTTCCAGCCCGACACGGCCGAGCCGTCCGTGGCTCGCCTTGGTTGATGACCTCACCCCCAGGAATGGTGCCGGGCTGACTGTCCGGCACCATTCGACTAAAGTCCCAAGCCCGTCCACCACCCCCTAGCCCCTGTGCCGACTCGCCTGTGCTAAGATACTGCGCCGTCTGATACGCCAATGATGGGCGCGACCGAAGTCCCCGCGCCCGCCCCAATCGCGCGCGAGGAGTCCCATGCAATTTGAAAAGATTTCGGTTCCCGAGAAAGGCGAACGCATCCAGATCAACACTGATAACAGCATCGAAGTACCGGACCATCCCATTATTCCCTTCATCGAGGGTGACGGGATCGGTATCGACGTGACACCAGTGATGAAGCAAGTTGTGGACGCGGCGGTGGAGAAGGCCTATGGCAGTGATCGCAAGATCCACTGGATGGAGATTTATGCCGGTGAGAAGGCCCTGGCGCAGTATGGCGAAGGTCATAACCTGCCGGAGGAAACCCTGCACGCCATGAAGGATTTCGTGGTCTCTATCAAGGGGCCCCTGGGAACACCCATCGGCGGCGGTATCCGTTCCCTGAACGTGGCCATCCGCCAGTTCATGGATCTGTATGCCTGCGTACGCCCGATTCAGTACTTCCCACCCGTTTCCACCCCCATCAAGACTTCCGAGCTCACCGATATGGTGGTGTTTCGGGAAAATACCGAAGATATTTATGCGGGAATCGAATGGCCGGCAGGCAGCGATGAGGTCCGTCGGGTGATTGATTTCCTGACCCGGGAAATGGGCGTGACCAATATCCGCTTCCCGTCCAGCTCCGGGATTGGTATCAAGCCGGTCTCCCGGGAAGGTTCCCAGCGCCTGGTACGCAAGGCCCTGAACTACGCCGTGGAGAATGACCGGGTGTCGGTGACCCTGGTGCATAAGGGCAATATCATGAAGTACACCGAAGGGGCCTTTTGTGACTGGGGTTACAAGGTGGCCATGGAAGAGTTCGGCGCCACGCCCATTGATGGCGGCCCTTGGTGTGAATTCACCAATCCCCGCAATGGCGAGAAGATCGTGGTCAAGGACGTGATCGCCGACAATTTCCTCCAGCAGATTCTGCTGCGCCCGGAGGATTATGACGTGATCGCCACTCTGAACCTGAACGGGGATTATATCTCCGATGCCCTGGCGGCGCAGGTGGGCGGGATCGGCATTGCCCCCGGAGGCAACATCGGTGATGGTGTGGGGGTGTTTGAAGCCACCCACGGTACCGCCCCCGGTTTTGCCGGCAAAGACCGGGTCAATCCGGGTTCTATTATCCTGTCCGCCGAGATGATGTTGCGATATATGGGCTGGAACGAGGCGGCTGACAAGATTCTCTATGGCATGCGCGATACCATTGCCAGCAAGACCATGACCTACGATCTGGCCCGCCTGCGGGAGGCCATTCGTCGTCCCAAGCGGGAGCTGGCCGGTCGCAAGAACGTGGAAGAAAGCATGCAGGACCTGATTCCGGGGGCCACATTGGTGGGCACATCCGGATTTGGCGAGGCGGTGATCGCCAATATGAAATAAGCCTGTTTTATCGGAGACAGGTTGGCAGGGGAGAGGCATCCGCCAGGGGCTTGCTCCTCAAAATCTGGGCACCTTCTGAGACAGAGGGGGAAAGATGTCAATTGAAGTGCTGCTGGTGGATGATCACGCCCTGGTGCGAACCGGGATACGACACATCCTGGATGAAGCGCCGGGATTAACGGTTATTTCCGAGGCTTCGTCCGGGGAGGAAGCCGTTGAAATCGCCCGGGAGAAGCAACCGGATGTGGTACTCATGGATGTGAACATGCCCGGCATTGGCGGTCTGGAGGCCACCCGGAAGCTGGCCCATGTGGCACCGGATGTGAAAGTGATCGTGGTATCGGTCCATGCCAAGGACCCTTATCCCTCACGGCTGATGGAGGCAGGAGCCCAGGGGTATCTGACCAAGGATTGTTCCGGTGACGAGATCATCGCAGCGGTAAAGAAGGTGCACGCCGGGGAGCGGTATCTGGCGGCGGATATTGCCCGACAACTGGCCGACAGCCTGCTGTCAGGTGGCAAGGGCACGCCGCTGGACCAGCTTTCTCAACGTGAACTTCAGGTCATGCTGATGATCATCCAGGGCCATACCGTGCAATCCATTTCGGACAAGCTGTTTCTCAGTCCGAAAACCGTCAGCACTTATCGCCACCGGCTTTTTCAGAAACTGGATGTGGACAACGATGTGGGCCTGGCCCGCTTTGCCATTCGCCATGGTTTGCTGGATGAAAGCGCCATGGACAGTCCCCCGGAAACCCAATAGGACATGGCGGCATCCCCACTTCCAAGCCGGCCCTTTCGACCGGATTGCCGGGCCTGTCCACGGCTGCGTCATTTCCTGGCCCGGGTGCGTGATAAACACCCGGATTACCATGCGGCACCGGTTGCCCCCTTCGGGCCTGAGAAGGCTCCGCTGCTGATCGTGGGGCTGGCACCCGGTATGCATGGCGCTAATGCCACGGGCCGCCCCTTTACCGGGGATTTTGCCGGGATTCTGCTTTACAAGACCCTGCATGAACTGGGCCTGGCCAGTCGTCCGGTATCCGAGCATGCCGATGACGGTCTCAAGCTCAAGAACTGCCGTATCACCAATGCAGTGAAGTGCCTGCCACCGGAGAACAAGCCCACTGGCAATGAAGTGAAGCAATGTGCCCCCTATTTGCGCCATGAGCTGGAGCGCATGCCCCGGCCCGGGGTGTTACTGGCCCTGGGCAAGGTGGCCCATGACGCAGTATTGAGGGTGCTGGGTTACAAGCTTAATGCCTTCAAGTTTGCCCATGGTGCCGAGCATGTTCTGGATGATCGGTTGCGGTTGATTGATTCCTATCACTGCTCCCGCTACAACACTCAGACCGGTCGGCTCACCGAGGCCATGTTCCGCCAGGTGGTGAAAAAGGCCCGCTCCCGGATTGAATCCTGAATTTGATATCCCATGGCCGATTCGACCTTTGACCACAAGGCCTTTCTCCGTAGCCTGACCACCGGCCCCGGGGTCTATCGTATGCTGTCTGACGACGGCACCATTCTCTACGTGGGCAAGGCCAAAAACCTCAAGCGCCGGGTTTCCAGCTATTTTCAGAAGACCCATGACAGTCCCAAGACCCGGGCCTTGATGCGACAGGTGGAGAAGGTGGAGGTCACGGTGACCCATACCGAGACCGAAGCCCTGATCCTGGAAAATAATCTGATCAAGGCGCATCGGCCCCGTTACAATGTGTTGATGCGGGATGACAAGAGTTATCCTTATATTCATCTCAGTGATCATCTCTATCCCAGACTGAGCTTTTACCGGGGGCAGCGTAAGGAGAAGGGGCGTTTCTTTGGTCCCTATCCCAGCGTCTCCGCCGCCCGGGCAGCCATCAATGAGCTGCAGAAGCTGTTTCGTATTCGACCCTGTACCGACAGCTATTTCCGGAATCGCTCCCGACCCTGTCTGCAATACCAGATCAATCGCTGCACCGCCCCTTGTGTGGATTACATCTCGAGCCAGGAATATGCGAAGGATGTGGACAACGCCATGCTGTTTCTGGAGGGCAAGAATCAGCTGGTGATTGATCGCCTTATTAACAGGATGGAGCAGGCCTCCGAATCACTGGACTTTGAAAAGGCAGCCGAGCTCAGGGATCAGGTGGCCCGCCTGCGCCAGGCTCAGGCAAAACAGTATGTGAGCGGGGATGAAGGTGAATTCGATGTGCTGGCCGTGGCCCGCCAGGGTGATCTGTTCTGTATTGCCATTATCTATATACGGGGTGGACGCAATCTGGGCAGCAAGACGTTTTTCCCCCGTGTCACCATGGACCATGAGGAGCGGGAAGTGCTGGCCGCCTTCATGCCCCAGTATTACCTGGATCGGGATCCCCCCAGGGAAATCATTACCGCCGCAGCCATTCCCGAAGCCGAGGTGCTGGCCGAGACCCTGAGTGAGCAGGCGGGGCGGAAAGTGGCGGTCCGGCATCGGGTGCGCGGTGATCGGGCCCGCTGGTTACAGATGGCGGCGGAGAATGCCAGCCAGGCCATCGCCAGCCGTCTGGCCACGGATGAACACGCCCGCACGGCCATGGAGGCCTTGGGTCGGGCTCTCAAGCTGGATGAGCCACCCATGCGAATGGAGTGTTTCGATATCAGCCATACCAGCGGAGAGTCCACGGTGGCCAGCTGTGTGGTGTTCGAGAACGGCGCTCCTCTGAGCAGCGATTATCGTCGTTTCAATATCAAAAAGACGGAAAGCGGAGATGATTACCAGGCCATGCAAGAAGCCCTGGAAAGACGGTATACCCGATTGCAGAGGGGGGAGGGCAAGCTGCCGGATCTGTTGATCGTTGATGGTGGCAAGGGGCAGTTGGCCATGGCCGAGTCCGTATTTGAAGCCCTGCAGGTGGAGGGGGTTAGCCTGCTGGGGGTGGCCAAGGGGGCGGATCGCAGGCCCGGTCAGGAACAGCTTTTCTTGTCGGGGGGCAGGGCACCACTTATACTTTCTCCGGAATCTCCGGCATTGCATCTCATCCAGAGAATCCGGGACGAAGCGCATCGCTTTGCCATTGCAGGCCATCGCCATCGCCGGGCCAAGACGCGTCGGCAATCCCCCCTGGAGGATATTCCGGGGCTGGGCCCGAAACGGCGTCAGCAACTGCTCAAGGCCTTCGGCGGTCTGCAGGGTATCCGTCAGGCCGGTGTGGAAGACCTGGTGGCCATTAAAGGGATCAGCCGGAGTCTGGCCCAAAAAATCTACGATCAATTCAAACTGGAATGACGTCCTCATGCGGATGAATGTGCCGAACAGCTTGACCCTTGCCCGGATCGTGATGATCCCGGTGTTCATGTTGCTGTTCTTTCTCCCGTTTCACTGGGCGGCTCCCGCCAGTGCGATCATTTTTGGCCTGGCCGGCCTGACCGACTGGCTGGACGGTTATCTGGCCCGTCGACTCGAGCAGTATTCCAATTTCGGTGCCTTTCTCGATCCGGTGGCGGACAAGCTCATGGTGGTGGCTGCCCTAGTCCTGCTGGTCCAGCATGACGCCAGCCCACTTCTGGCCATTCCGGCGGTGATTATCATTGGCCGGGAGATCGCCATCTCCGCATTGCGGGAATGGATGTCCGAGCTGGGGGAGCGGGCCAGCATTGCCGTGAGCTGGTTGGGCAAGGTGAAAACTACCGCCCAGATGGTGGCCATCTTCCTCATGCTTTGGCGCCACGATATTGCCTGGATCCCCACTTATACCCTGGGTATGGTCCTGCTCTATGCCTCCGCAGGGCTGACCCTCTGGTCCATGTTCAACTATCTGAAAGCCGCTTGGCCGACCCTTAAGGATGATGATCGGCTGCTTTGATCAGCGGTTGAATTTAAAAGAATTTTGCCTGACCCCTTGACACTTTTCTGCGGGTCCATAAAATAGGCGCCTCTTCAGCGGGAATAGCTCAGCTGGTAGAGCACAACCTTGCCAAGGTTGGGGTCGCCGGTTCGAATCCGGTTTCCCGCTCCAGATCAAAAAAGCCCCGGTGTTTTCCACCGGGGCTTTTTTGTGAGAAGCCGAACCGACTTGTGAGCCTTACGCAGGCTCGGAATCTGTGATAAAGTTCGCGCCCTGAAAAGCCGCACCCGTAAGGCTCGGTGGCAGAGTGGTCATGCAGCGGCCTGCAAAGCCGTTTACGTCGGTTCGATTCCGGCCCGAGCCTCCATTTTCTCAATGGGTTTTGATTGTCGGCACGCCGCTCAGGAAAGGGCGAGCCAGCTATGGCCCGGGTGGCGGAATTGGTAGACGCAGCGGACTTAAAATCCGCTGGCCCTTTGGGCCGTGCCGGTTCAAGTCCGGCTCCGGGCACCATTTTCCGCCCAGGCTGGATACCGTGACGGGTGCTCTCAACGCCCCCTGGATGTGGCAGCCCCCTGGATGTCTCAGTCAGTCTCCGACAGCACCTCGAATCGCACAACCTCCCTGGAGCTACGGGCCCATGGCTTGGAGATCTGGCGGGGAGAGACCTGTCTTTTCCACGATTTTTCCCTCAATCTTCAAGCCGGAGAAACCGTCTGGCTGCGTGGTCCCAATGGCATCGGCAAAACCACCCTCATGCGGGTGTTGCTCGGTCTTAGCCATCCGGAAGCAGGTGAAATTTCCTGGTGTGGTCGGTCGCGAGAAGTCGATTTGGAGGCTTTTCGTCGGGAGGTGGCCTGGCTGGGCCACCAGACAGGGATCCGCGGGGAGTTGACCCCCCGGGAAAATCTGGCGGCCTGGCAGCCCCTGATGGGGCACTCCAGCGAATGCAGCCTGACCGATGCCCTGTCGGCGGTGGGGCTGTCTCAACGCGCGGATCAACCCTGCCAGACCCTGTCCGCCGGCCAGAATCGACGAGTCGCGATGGCCCGCTTGCTGATGGACGGGGCGCGTCTGTGGTTTCTGGACGAACCCTTGACCAGCCTGGATGCCCAGGGCCAGGACCTGATTGGGCAGCTGGTGGCCTCCCATCGGGCGGCCGGGGGCGCCGCGCTGGTCAGCAGCCATCAGCCCCTGCCGGCGTCCGCGGGGACAGCGCGCATCCTGTCACTGGACGAGGCGGTGGCAACATGAACAGCGTATTGTTGGCCACGTTTCGGCGGGAATTGTTATTGGCGATCCGCAATACGGCGGATGTGGTCACGCCATTGTTCTTTTTCCTGTTGGTGGGGCTTCTTTTCGTCTTAGGGCTGGAGCCGAGGCCGGAGCTGCTGGTGGCGGTGGGTCCGGGTGTGGTCTGGGTGGCGGCATTGTTGGCCTCCCTGCTGGGGGCAGAGCGCCTCTTTCGTGCGGACTTTCAAAGTGGTGCCCTGGAGCTGGCGGCACTCAGCCCTCAGCCGCTTAGCCTGCATGTGCTGGGAAAGCTGCTTGGCCACTGGTTGATGGCCTCTCTGCCGCTGCTGCTGTTGTCGCCGTTGCTGGGCTTGATGATGAACCTGCCGGGCCAGGCCTTGTCCATGCTTTTGCTGGTCTTGCTGCTGGGCACGCCGGTATTCACGGTTCTGTGTGCCCTGGGCGCTGCTTTGACGGTGAGCTTGCGGGGTGGGGGCAGTCTCCTGGCCCTGCTGGTATTGCCGTTGACCATTCCGGTGTTGATTTTTGGCAGTCGGTCCGTGGTCCAGTCCGTGGGTGGTGAGGACGTGACCGGGCTTTGGGCCCTGGCCACTTTGACCATGCTAGCCATCAGTCTGGGTCCCTGGGCGATCGCCGCCGCACTACGGATTAGCCTGGAATAAGGGTGGGGGTTTGATTCAGGTCAAACGTCACAGTCTGGAAACTGGGAAAATACATTCTCTGGCGATCGTCCGAGATCGCCGGTGTTCCAAAAAGACCGTAACGAGAGTGAAACGTGGCTAAAGAACGTTGGCGCTGGTTCCATAAATTGGCTTCACCTCCCCATGTGTTCGGCTTGGCGGGCACGCTGGCCCCCTGGTTTGGCGGTCTGGCATTGCTTTGTCTTTTGATCGGCACCGTGGGTGGTCTGGGTTTCGCGCCGCCGGATTCAGAGCAGGGGGATGGCTATCGCATCATCTTTGTTCATGTCCCGGCGGCCTGGCTGTCCCTGTTCGTCTACACCATGATGGCCGTTGCCTGTGCCGTGGGGCTGATCTGGCGAATGAAGGTAGCTTTTGCTGTCGCGGTGGCTGCGGCGCCGATGGGTGCGGCATTTACTTTTCTGTCTCTGGCCAGCGGCTCGATCTGGGGGCAACCCATGTGGGGGACCTGGTGGGAATGGGATCCACGGATGACTTCCCAGCTGATCCTCTTTTTTCTCTACATGGGTTTCATCGTACTCAACGGGGCCTTTGCTGATCAGCGCAGCGGTGACAAGGCCAGTGGTTTGCTGGCCGTTGTAGGGGTAGTAAATGTGCCCATTATCCATTTTTCCGTGGACTGGTGGCATAGCCTCCATCAACCAGCCACGATTATGAAGTTTGATACACCGTCCATTGATTTGGAAATGCTGATTCCCCTGTTGATCATGGCAGTGGGTTTCAAGCTCTTCTTCGCCTGGGCTCTGATGTTGCAGCTGCGTACCGAACTGTTGCGTCGGGAACGCCGGGCCAGTTGGCCGGTCCGACTCGTCGTGGGTGATGGGAAAGAGGTAAAATGACAGATTCCTTGATCAATTTTCTTTATATGGACGGTTTCGCCGTCTGGGTATGGGGCGCCTTCGGATTGACAGCGGGGGTGATGGCCAGCATGGCATTTCTGGTGCATCGTCGGCATCGCAAGGCCCTGGACAGAATTCGCAGGATCTCCAAGGGAGGGCGGTCATGACGCCTCGTCGCAAGCGCATGTTGTTGGTTCTTTCTGCCGTGGGTGGTGTGGCCATTGCCGCCGCCCTGGCCCTGAATGCCTTTCAGGAAAACCTGCTCTATTACTACAGCCCTAGCCAGGTGGTCGCTGGTGAGGTGCCCCTGGACGACCAGCGGCGTATCCGCGTTGGGGGGCTGGTGGTCGATGGTTCCATTCAGCGGGAAATGGGAGAGCTGGGTGTGGTTTTTGAGGTGACCGATGAAGCGGAATCGGTGACCGTGGCCTACGACGGCATCCTGCCCAATCTTTTCAAGGAAGGGCAGGGCGTGATTGCTCACGGGCGTTTTGATGATGATGGCCTGTTTGTGGCGGATCAGATTCTCGCCAAGCACGATGAGAACTATATGGCGCCGGAGGTAAAGGATTCCCTGCGGGAAACTGAATGGCAGCGCCGCCAGCATGAACAAAACGAAGGGTCTGATTACTGATGCTTGCCGAACTTGGACAGATCGCGCTGATCCTCGCCCTTTTGATCAGCGTGAGCCAGGCCTGGCTGGGGTTCGCCGGCGCCACTCGGGGACGACTGGACTGGATGCAGGTTCTGCCCATGGTCGTCATGGGGCAGTTGGTCTTTACTTTACTGGCTTACCTGCTGCTCAGCTGGGCCTTTGTGGTCAATGATTTTTCCATTGCCTATGTAGCCAATAATTCCAACACGGATCTACCGCTGATCTATCGCCTGACGGCGGTTTGGGGTGCCCATGAGGGTAGCCTGATCCTCTGGTGCATGTTGATGGCCCTCTGGACCGTGGCTGCTGTCTGGTTCAGTCGTAATCTGCCCCGGGTATTCACCAGCCGCGCCATTGGTATTCTGGGAGTGATCAGTGCAGGTTTCATTCTCTTTACCCTGCTGACTTCCAATCCTTTTGAGCGGATATTCCCGATTCCAGAGCAGGGCAGGGACCTCAATCCCATCCTGCAGGACCCGGCCATGATCCTGCATCCGCCCATGCTGTATCTGGGGTACCTGGGCCTGTCGATTCCCTTTGCCTTCGCCGTGTCCTCCTTGATTGGCCTGGAGTCCAATACCACCTGGGCGCGTTGGACCCGGCCCTGGGCCACCATTGCCTGGGTCTGTCTGACCATTGGTATTGCCCTGGGGAGCTGGTGGGCTTATTACGAGCTCGGTTGGGGCGGCTGGTGGTTCTGGGATCCGGTGGAAAACGCTTCCTTTATGCCCTGGTTGGTGGCAACCGCGCTCATTCATTCCTTGGCAGTGACCGAGAAGCGCGGGGCCTTTAGAAACTGGACGGTGCTGCTGGCCATTTCCGCTTTTGCCCTGGCGTTGCTGGGTGCATTCCTGGTTCGTTCGGGCGTATTGGTCTCCGTGCATGCTTTTGCCACGGACCCCACCCGCGGGGTGTATATCCTGATTTTCCTGGCGGCAGTGGTGGGCGGCTCCCTGGCCCTGTATGCCTGGCGGGCGCCGCATATGGCATCCGGCGGTGGCTTCAAATTATTGTCCCGTGAAACCTTTCTGTTACTGAACAACCTGTTGCTGGTGGTGGCCACCGCCGCCGTGCTCCTGGGTACCTTATATCCGCTTTTCCTGGATGCACTCGGGCTTGGCAAAATTTCGGTGGGTCCGCCTTACTTCAATGCGGTATTCATTCCCTTGATGTTGCCCTTGCTGTTGTTCCTGGGTTTTGGGCCCTATGCCCGCTGGAAGCGACAGGACGGTCTGGGATTGGGCAATCGCATGTGGCCGGTGATGGCCGCGGCGGTGGTGCTCGGTGTGGGTGGTACCTTGTTGCTGGCCGGTCCCACCGGCGTGATGGTCCTGTTGGGGATGGTGTTGGCCCTTTGGGTGGTGCTCTCGGTGTTGGTGGAACCCATTAGCCGTTTCCGCAAGCGAGGCATGAAAGGCATTACCGGCATGCCCGTTTCCCTCTGGGGCATGTTGATTGCCCATGCGGGGGTGGGGCTGCTGGCCCTTGGTGTGGTTGGTGTGACCACCTGGTCAGTGGAGCGCGATCTTCGCATGGCCCCCGGGGACAGCTACGAAGTAGCCGGCTACACCTTCAAGTTTGATGGTGTCCGGAGCCTGGAGGGACCCAACTGGGATTCGGTTCAGGGGCAGTTCATCGTGACCCGTAACGGCCGCGAGGTGACCCGCATGTATCCGGAAAACCGGGTTTACCGGGCCCGTCCGGATCCCCTAGCTCAGATTGCCCTGCACCCACGCCTGAGGCGCGATCTCTACGTGGCCATGGGGGATTATCTGGGCGACGATTACTGGAGCGTGCGTATCCACTACAAGGCCATGGTGCGCTTTATCTGGCTGGGTGCCCTGGTGATGTCCCTGGGCGGCTTGTTGGCGGTCTTTGACCGACGTTATCGCATTCGTCGTCAACCCCGTCAGGAGGAGCAGGGCTGATGTGGCGGTATCTGCTTCCATTGGCCGTGCTGGGCGTGCTTCTGGTTTTTTTCTGGCGCGGTCTTTCCCTGGATCCGAGTGAGGTGCCTTCGCCATTGGTGGGTCGAGGGGCGCCGGAGTTTACCCTGCCCAGTCTGCACGATTCGGAACAGCTGGTGAGCAATCTGGATCTGGCAGGCGAGGTGACCCTGTTCAATGTCTGGGGCACCTGGTGTCCCGGTTGTCATGAAGAGCATGATGAACTCATGTATCTGGCAGAGGAACAAGGAGTTCGAATTGTAGGCCTGAACTTGAGGGATGACCGGGATGGGGCCATTCGATGGCTGCGCCGGGTGGGCAATCCCTTTGAAATGTCGGGTTTTGACCAGGATGGTCAGGTGGCCATCGACTGGGGCGTGTACGGCGCACCGGAAACCTTTGTGCTGGATCACAGAGGTCGTATTCGACACAAGCATATTGGCCCAATCAGCCAAGCGGATATCGATGAGCGATTACTGCCATTGATTCGAAGCCTGGAGGAGGAAGCGCGCAATGAGTAAGCAATTGAGGGCCTTTCCGCTTGGGCTGCTGTTATTGGTTTTGATGGTTTTGACCGTGCCGGTGATGGCTTTCGATACCCATGAACCTTTTGAGGATCCGGCGCTGGAGGCACGCTATCACCGTTTGATCAACGAGCTTCGCTGCCTGGTCTGCCAGAATGAATCCATTGCCGAATCCGATGCGGAATTGGCTCAAGACCTGCGTGCCCGGACACGGGAGATGCTGGCCCAAGGCGCCAGTGATGAAGAGATTAAACGGTATATGACGGATCGCTATGGGGATTTCGTCCTTTATCGCCCCCCCATGCGGGGTGACACCATGGCCTTGTGGTTCGGGCCGGCCATACTGCTGTTAATTGGGGCCATTGTGTTGATTGTGACCTTGCGCCGCCGGGCTCGCCTGGAAGCCGAAGAAGAATCGTCCCTGGAGGATGAGCGATGAGTCTTTTCATCAGTCTGTCTGGCTTGCTGGTACTGGCTGCACTGCTGTTCGTGGCCATGCCTCTGCTGTCCCGCCGAGGCGGCACGGTGGACCACCAGGCGGTGGACGCGGTCGCCGAGACCCGTCGTCAGCAACTGGCGGATCTGGAGCGTGAGCTGGAAGACGGCGATATCGATAATCGAACGTATGAGCTTTCACGCCGTGAAATCGAAGGTGAAGCCAGCGACCGTCAGGCCCATGCCGAGTCCGGTCAGGCGAATCGGGGAGGCAAACCGCTTTCCGCCATCGCCTTCCTGATTCTGATTCCCGTGGCAACGGTGGGCCTGTATCTGCATGTGGGTGAACCTGAGGCCATCGATGGACCAGTGGCAGAGCCTAGTTTTGATCAGGGCGACATGGCGGCCGCCGTCGAGGAGCTGGAGGCCAGGCTGGCTGATCAGCCGGATGATCTGCAGGGCTGGATGATGTTAGGGCGCAGCCGGGTAGCCCTTCAGCAATACGATCGGGCGGTTGAAGCTTTCCGGCAGGCAGTGGAAATTGCCGGGGAAGACAATCCCCAGGTATTGGCCAATTATGCCGAGGCCATTACGCTGCGTGACCCCTCGGAAATGATCAGTCATGCCGCTCCTCTGTTCCGGCATGTGTTGGAGATGGATCCGGATCAACCCAAGGGACTTTGGTACAGTGGTTTGATCGCCTTTGAGCAGGAGCAGTTCAGCCAGGCCCGGGATCATTGGGAACGCTTGCTAGCACAAGACCCGCCCGAGGACTTTCGCCGTGTGGTCGAGGATCGCGTCGCCGTTGCTCGGCAAGCCATGGGGGACGACACGGTGAGCCAGGAGCCGTCGGATGAGGGAAGGGTACTTGTGCGTATCCGACTGGCTGATGCCCTGTCCGATGCGGTGTCCGGTGACGACACCGTATTCTTGGTGGCCCGGGCCGTGGAAGGGGAAGGCGCACCATTGGCCGGCGTGCGTCTACCCGCAGACGCCGTGCCGGGAGAATTTCATCTGAGTGACGAGCATGCCATGATTGAAGGCCAGCGTCTCAGCGACCATGCCCGGGTTGAACTGATTGCGCGGGTATCCAAGTCGGGTGAAGCCACGCCCCAATCCGGAGATTTGCGGGGATCGGTGATCATCGAGGTGGAAGATCATCGCGATGAACCGGTGGAACTGGTCATTGATAGTGAGCTGTAGTCATTGGCCTGCCATGGGACCTGATGCTGGATTGATTGCCTGACTCGAGGACTGGGCGTAAGCTGCCGTTACAATCATCGTGACTGGAGCGGTGGATGCCCGGGCCTCGTCTTATCCTGCTATTGTTACTTACTGCACTGCTCTTGGCAGCCTGCAGCCGGGTGCAGTTTGTCTATGACCGGGCCGATTGGCTGGGTGCCCGCTGGGTTGCCAATTATCTGGATCTGGACCGGGAACAACGCCGTTGGATCCGTTCTGAAATCGACAGCTATCGGGATTTTCATCGCCGACAGCGACTCCCCGAGATTAATGCCTTCCTGAACACACTGATCGATGATATCGAGCAGCAGCGCTTTCGCCGTACAACCCTCGTCGATCGCTTGGGAAATGCCGAGACCATGTTTCGTCAAACCGCCCGGGATGTCCTGCCGACCTCCGCTGAAGTACTGGCCGATCTTAACGCCGAGCAACGACAAAGCCTGGCCCAGCGGTTCCAGGACCGCCAGGAAGAGCAACAGGAACGACAGCGTGAGCGAGAACAGATGGACGAGCAGGAAAGGCGACAAGCCCTGCGCCAGGGTGCCGAGTCTTGGCTGGGTTCGGTAAGCGAGGGCCAGATTGACCACCTGATCAGCTGCCGTGATCAACTGCCGGAGGTCGGTTTGCTGCAGCAAAGCTGGGAAACCGCGCGGCAGAAAGAGTTGCTTGAACGGATGGAGAACAGCGAATCCGTTGAATCCCTTGGCAGCTATTTGGAAGACTGGTGGTTGGACTACCGGGAGCAACCCCCAGAGCTAGCCGGAGCCCGGGCCGTGAGACGAGTTGTCACCGTGGATTGTCTGGAAGTATTTCTACCCACCCTCAGCGAAGACCAGCGCGGGCACTTGCTGGACCGGCTGAAATCCTACCAGCGAGAGGTATCCCGCCTGTTGGAGTAGGGCGGGGCAATAGACTCGCTGCCTGATGAAGGAAAATGTGAGCCTGGGAGGCAAAGCCCACTGGCCTGCTGGTATCATGGTCTCATCGAATCCGTCTTCACGGATGCCAGTCGGATCCATTGTGGGAACCTCAACATGATCAGCGAAGAAAGCGAGCCGGCCTCTGATTCCTTGACGCGAGCCTACGCCCGTCTTCTCAGCAATGAGCTTCTCCCCAGCCGCAGTGGAAGCCTGAAAGCCTCGGATTATCCCTTGCATTGCCGCGGGCCCGTGGCGGTCAGCAAAAGTCGGGTCAAGGCCTACCGGGATATCTGTGGTCTTGCCGATAGTGATGATTTACCGCCCTTGTACCCCCAAGTGGCCGCCATGCCCTTGCATTTGCAGCTGTTGTCCACGCCAGGCCTGCCGGGCCGTAGTGTGGGCGTGGTTCATGTGGGCCAGCGCGTAAAATGGCATAGGCCCATGCCGGGGAGCGTGCCTCATCTGGATATTGAAGCTATTCTGCGTCCCGGCAAGGCACATCCGCGAGGGCAGCTGTTCCATATGGACACCCATCTCTACGATGAAGAAGGCGCGCTTTTGTGGGAAGGGGAGAGTCTTTTTCTGTTCCGGGGCGTGGTGCCCGACCTGGCTGATGATCCGCTTGATCGTGTCCCACCATCGGCCCCGGGGATTCCAGAGGCGAGCGAATCCCGTGATTTTAAATGCCCGGCCGGTATTGGCCGCAGCTATGCCCGCATTTCCGGTGACTGGAACCCCATTCATCTGAGCAGCATGTCAGCACGCTTGTTTGGCTTTCAGTGCCCCATTGTGCATGGCATGTGGGCCTTGGCCCGTGCCCTGGCTGAGGTGGGCGAGCAGGCGGATCACTCGCTGATCGGGCAGGAGCTTGAGGCCTGGTTCAATGCCCCCTTGTTCTGGCCCTCGGAAACACGATTGCATGTCAGCCCTGGAGGGGGGTGGTTCCAGGTGGATCGGGCTGGTCGTAGGCCGAAACCGGCACTATGGGGCCGGTTGACGCCCATCCATGAGTACGCATCGGCAAAGCGGGGGTAACGTGGACGAAACACCGATTCCGGGTCTGGCCACTTTGCCGGCGATTTCGCCAGCGCATGCCGAAGCCGCTGCCACCCGTTGGGATAGCGTAGCCAAGCCGCCCGGGTCCTTGGGGCAACTGGAAGCTGTGGTCAATCAACTGGCCGCCATACAGCATCAAAGTTCTCCCCGGACGGAGTCGGTTTCCTTCTATCTCTTTGCTGCAGATCACGGCATGGTCAACGATGGGGTCAGTGCCTGGCCCAGCATGGTAACCGGGGCCATGCTGAGTACCTTCGCGCTGGGGCGAGGTGCCATCAATCGTCTTTGTGAACGGAATAATGTCCGCTTGCAGGTAGTGGATGCCGGTGTGGCCCATCGGCCGGCTGCTTTCTACTATGCGCATGCGCCGAGCAAGGACTCGGCAGTGGTTTGTCCGATTCTGGATCTGAGCCAGGGCCGTGGAACGCAGAGCGCCGTCAGGGATTCTGCCATGTCCCTTGAGACGGCTCATTCGGCCTTGTTGGCAGGCTATGAGCTAATCCGCCAACAAGCCTTGCCGACCGACATGGTGGGTCTGGGGGAAATGGGGATTGGCAATACGGCGTCCGCCAGCCTGATTAGTCACGCCCTGAGCGGTCATTCCCTGGATGCCTGTATCGGGCGAGGGGCTGGTCTGGATGACGAGGGGCTTGCCCGTAAACGGGATTGTCTGGAGCAATCGATCAAGCGGGCCCCGCTACCCAAAGCGCCCATGGAGATCCTGGCCCGTTTTGGTGGCTTTGAAATTGCCATGATGGCTGGGGCTGCTTTGGGTGCTGCCAGTGATGGTCGGGCCGTGCTGGTGGATGGTTTTATTGCCACGGCTGCAGTCGCACTCGCCTGTCGCATGGTGCCAGGCCTTCGTGATTATTGCCTTTTTTGTCATGAATCCACGGAACCGGGGCACCGTTTGTTGCTGGATGAACTGGGTGCGCGGCCCCTGCTAGATCTTTCTCTGGCGCTGGGGGAGGGCAGTGGTGCCGCCATGGCCGTGCCACTGATTCAAAATGCCGCCGCCTGCCACGCAGAGATGGACACCATCGAGTCGGTTCTGACCCGTGCCGAGACCGATCCCGATACAAGCCAGGCATGATGCGACCAAGCAATGATTTCCTTCTCGCGGTCAGTTATTTCACCCGCCTGCCAGTGGCGGGCCTGGTGGTCTATTCCGGCGCGGGCCTGAGTCGCGCGGCGGCCTGGTTTCCCTTTGTTGGCTGGTTGAGTGCCGCTGCCATGGTCACGGTGCTGTTATCAGTCCAGTGGTTCTTGCCATCGGCCCTGGCGGTATTACTGGCCATGCTGGCCGGTGTCTTGATAACAGGTGCCTTCCATGAGGATGGCCTGGCCGACACTGGGGATGGGTTCGGGCCGGTGGCGGATAGAGACCAGGCGCTGGCCGCCATGAAAGATGCCCGTCTGGGCGTCTTCGGTCTTCTGACATTGCTCTTTGTGCTGGGGGGTAAGTATCTCTCGCTTAGCAGTGTGGCGGTGATGCCCGAGGCAGCGATCATGATCCTGGTGGCTCAGCCCCTGAGTCGCCTGCCCTCGGTATGGGTCATTGCCCGGCAGGACTATGTCAGCCAGTCTGCCAGCCGGGCCAGAGCCGTCGCCGAGGCCGTACCCCGGGCGGGATGGTTGATTGCGGCCCCCGCGGCCCTTGTGCCCTTGTTCTTCTTCTTCCCCTGGCATCAGGCACTGATGGTTCTGCTGCTGCTGTTTCTGCTGACTGCTGGCTTCAGTCAGCTGTGCCAAGCTCGTTTCGGTGGCTATACAGGCGATACCCTTGGCGCCTTACAGCAACTGTCAGAGCTTTTAATTCTCATCACATTGTTGGTCTTTCTCACTTTGGGCGATGCGGCATGAACCCGGATATTGTGGTGATGCGACATCCCCGGCCTCTGGTGGCCGAGGGTCGATGTTACGGCCAGCTGGATATTCCCCTGGCGCCGGACTGGGAAGCAAGCCTTGAGGCTCATCTGCCGCTGCTTCAACAATGCCGGGCCATTATCAGCAGCCCGCTGCACCGATGCCGCCGTCCTGCTGAATGGTTATCGGAGCGGCTTGATCTCGCCCTGACACTGGACCCGGGCTTGATGGAATTGAATTTCGGCCGCTGGGAAGGTCAGAGCTGGCAGGCCATTGATGGCCCCGAAGCGCGGGCCTGGGGGGATGATTTCATCAACCGCGCCCCACCGGGGGGAGAGAGTTTTCGAGCCCTGGCCCGGCGGGTTCGCCAGAGCTTCACCGCTTATCGGGATCGCGTCGGTCCGCTGCTGATAATCAGCCATGGCGGGCCGATTCGGGTGCTGAAGGCTGATGCCAAGGGTGCAGATCTGACAACTGCCTTTGAGGAGCCATTGAACTTCGCTGAGCCGCAGCGGCTAAGCGATTCACGCTTGTTCTGGAGACAGCCATGAGCCAGAAGATCAGGGGGGCTGCATCTGGCGGCGGTTCCCGCTATCTCATCCTGGGCGGCGTCCGTTCGGGAAAGAGTGCGCTCGCCGAGCGCGCCACGGAGCGATTGCAGAGCGAGATATCCCATGCCCCAGCCCAGGTGCATTATGTGGCAACGGCCGAAGCCCGGGATGGGGAGATGGCGGATCGGATTCATCGTCATCAGTTCCGACGCCCCGGGCACTGGGGACTGATTGAAGAGCCCCTTGCATTGGCACAGGTGCTGAAGTCGCAGGATGCGCCCGGGCAGATACTGCTCATTGATTGCATGAGTCTGTGGGTCAGCAATCTGCTCCATGCCGGCGAGTCCCGGTGCTTGAGGGAGGAGGAAGCCTTTCTGGATGCCTTGTCTGTTTATGCCGGTTCAGTGGTCATTGTCAGCAATGAGGTGGGTTGGGGGCTGGTGGGCATGGACCCCCTCAGTCGTCGTTTTGCCGATGCCCTGGGCTCCTTGAATCAGTCGTTGGCAGCTCGTTGTGACCATGTCTGGATGAGCGTGGCGGGCTTAGCCATAACGCTCAAGGGGCAGGGGCCACCGGCATGTTGATGGCCGTTCTGCTTTGCGTGTTGGCCTTGGTGGTGGATCATTATCTCGGCGAGCCTCGCAAGGCACATCCTCTGGTGGCCTTTGGTTGGCTGGCAGGCAGGCTGGAACGCCTTGTGAATCCGTCGGCACGGACTGATTCCAACGCTCAGGGCCAGATTGGGCGGGGCGCCCTGGCCGTTCTTGTTCTGGTATTGCCGCCCACCTTGCTGGCCTTGTGGGTCAGCCATTGGCTGGTCGGGCCGGTACTTTGGGTCGTTGAACTCATCGTGCTCTATTTCGCCCTGGGCCGTCGCAGCCTTCGTGATCATGCCCGGGCGGTGGTCCTTCCATTGCAGGCCGGAGAGCTGGATGTGGCCCGGGATGCGCTCGCCCGGATGGTCAGTCGGGACGTGGCAGCGCTGGATGAGAACGGTATCTCCCGGGCTGCCACTGAATCGGTTCTGGAGAATGGCTCCGATGCGGTGGTCGCCTCCCTGTTCTGGTTCCTGTTGGCCGGTATTCCTGGCGTGATTTTACATCGCCTAGTGAATACCCTGGATGCCATGTGGGGGTATCGGAATCCACGATTCAGGGGCTTCGGTCGCTTCGTCGCCAAGCTGGATGATGCCCTGGCTTACTGGCCGGCCCGACTGACGGCCCTGGCCTATACCGTGTCGGGGAAAATACGACCGGCCCTGGGTTGCTGGCGTACCCAGGCTGCTCAATGGGACAGTCCCAATGCCGGGCCGGTCATGGCCAGTGGCGCCGGTGCGTTGAAACTCGGTCTGGGCGGGCCGACGCCGTACCATGGTCAATGGCAGGATCGACCGCGTTTGGGGGTTTGGGCCGTTAATGGTCCGTCGGTGTCAACCGATTCCGCTCTCAGAGCGTTGAGGTTATTGGACCGTGCCTTGATGATCATTCTGGCCCTGGCTTTTGGTGGAGCAGCGTTATGGCACTGGAGCATGGTGGGCGCATAAAGGCGGCGGCCCGAGCCATCGGTATTCCCGAAGACCAGTGGTTGGATCTATCCACAGGAATCAGCCCCTGGAGTTGGCCACCACCGCCCATTCCTGATTCCGTCTGGCGCCGTTTGCCGGAGGATGATGACGGCCTGGAAGACCAGGCCCGTCATTGTCTGGGGGTGCCGGATGCGGCCGGCCTCCAGGCACTGGCGGGTAGTCAGCAGGCCATCATGCGACTGCCTGAACTTCGTCCCTTTTCCCGAGTCGGGGTGCCCATGCCAGGCTATCGCGAGCATGCCCATTGTTGGCAGCAGGCGGGGCATCAAGTAGTGGATCTGAGCCGTGAGGAAGTCCCTCAGGCCTTGCCGGAGCTGGACGTACTCGTCTGGATTCACCCTAATAACCCCAGTGGTGAAATCGTCCCGGTGGAGACCTTGCTGGCTTGGTGGGAACAACTCCAGGTTCGGGGTGGCTGGCTCATCGTTGATGAAGCCTTCGTGGAGGCCAGTGACGCCGAGAGTCTGATCTCCCAGACAGGCCGGGAAGGCTTAATTGTCCTTCGTTCCGTGGGAAAGTTCTTCGGTCTGGCGGGGCTCCGGGGTGGCTTCATGGCAGGCCCGCCGTCGCTTTGCCAGGCGCTTGCCCAGGCCATCGGGCCCTGGGCAGTGAGTGGTCCGGCCCGCTGGCTGATGAGACAGGCCTTGACGGATAAAACCTGGCAGGTGATGCAGAAAAAACGGCTCCAGGATGAATCCCGGGCCCTGGTGAGCCTTTTGATGGAAAAGGGGTTTCATCCGGTTGGGGGAACGGCGCTTTTCCAGACCGTGCGTCATGATGATCCCCGGCATGTGGAGGCGGCATTAAGGCAGCAGGGGGTATTGGTTCGCGCCTTCGATGAGGCACCGTGGCTGCGTTTTGGCTTGCCCGGCGGTGAGGCCCGGATGCTCAGGGCGGCCCGGGCGCTCGATTCAGTCTTGCCTTCGTGAATTGCATGGTGCGTCCGGGACAGTCTGCTAGGATTAAATGATGGAAGAGAATAGGTGACAAAGCGTGGATCAATGAACCGGCTATCGGATTTCGAGGATGGATTTTACCGGACATTGATTGCCAGTGTTCCGGATGCGGTCTATGTCCACGACATTGATGGTCAGATCCTGGAAGCCAACCAAGCAGCCACTCGCCAGACTGGGTATGAACAGACTGAGTTGTGCCGGATGACGATCATGGACTTGAACCCGTTCAGACGTCCGGATGATATCCAAGAAATGCTTTCCTCCTTGTCGAGGAACTGTTGCGCCAGTCAGGTGTTTCGAACGAGGCACCGCCGGGCGGATGGTGAGGCGATTCCCGTGGAGGTCCATGTAACCCCGGTGCGTCAGGAGGGTCACGTTTTTTTCCTTGCCGTGGTAAGGGATATGAGTGATCGGGAACGTCTGGAAATGGACCTTCAGGATAAGGTGGAATTTGATCAATTATTGCTTGATATCTCTTCCCGACTAGTCAATATCGACCCTGAGGATATTGATCAGGTCATTCATCAGCTTTTGGCCGATATTGGGGCCTTTTTCCAGGCCGGCCGCAGTTATGTATTCACCATCGATCATGACGCAAAGACCTTCAGCAATACTCATGAATGGTCGGATGACGGCGTGGCACCGGAGATAGACCATCTGCAGCGGCTGCCCTTTGATGCCTTCCCATGGCTGATGAAAAACATCCTGAACCGGCAGGTCGCCCATGCGCCGAATATCCTTGACCTCCCAGATGAAGTGGCTCATGAGAGGGAGGAATATCGTCGACAGCGGATTCGGTCCCTGATCATCGCCCCCATTGTTCGTGGAGATATGGTAACCGGGTTGTTTGGCTTGGATACCGTTCGGGACAAACGTTACTGGAATGAGGATATTCGCAACAATCTCCGCTTATTGGGTCAGCTGCTAGCCAACGCCATGGATGCTGCAGGCCTGGGTCGTCAGCTCAAACACCTGGCCTACCATGATTCCTTGACGCAGCTTCCCAATCGACAGCTTCTGAAAGACCGGATTGAGCAGGGCATTAGCCGTTGTCAGCGGGAATCCTTGAGGCTAGCTGTTATGTTGCTGGATCTGGATGACTTTAAATTGGTTAACGACACCTTGAGCCATAGTGCAGGGGATGAACTTTTATGCCAGGTGGCCAAGCGTTTGACGGAGATCCTGAGGGATACGGATACGGTTGCTCGCCTGGGTGGCGATGAGTTTGTCCTGGTAACCCAGGTTCGTGATGCAGATGAAGCAGCGGAATTGGCCAAAAGAGCCCTGGATAATGTAAGCCGACCGATTCGCCTCCAGGGACAAAGGATTGTAACTCACCCTAGCATCGGGATTTCCCTTTTTCCTGATGATGATCACAATCACGACACCTTGATGCGCAACGCAGACCTGGCTATGTACGCTGCCAAGGCTGCTGGAAAGAACCGTTTTGCTTTCTATGATCAAAGCATGACGGATCATGCGCGTAATATGCTTCATCTGCGTCATGAGCTCGTTCAGGGCATACAAGAGGGGCAATTGCTACTGCATTTTCAACCCCGGGTGGATCTAAGAAGTCGTCGTGTATGCGGAATGGAAGCGCTGGTTCGTTGGCAACATCCTGAGCGGGGATTGTTGATGCCGGGGATGTTTCTGCCACTGGCGGAACGGTCCGATTTGATCTGCCTGATTGATCATTGGGTATTGGAAACAGCCAGAAAGGAAATGCTGCCCCTGGCCGAATTCATGGGTTCGATTCGGATTGCTGTTAATCTGTCGGCCAGGGATTTGTATGATTCAGAGCATCTTGATCATCTGCTTTCAATTTTAAAACAGAATTTCAGCCATGGTGGTGTACTCCTGGAACTTGAGATTACGGAATCCACTCTGATGCAGGATGTTGATGCGGCCATTGCCCAGCTGCATCGGATAAAGCAGGTGATCCCCGGTGTTCGAATTGCCATTGATGATTTTGGGAGTGGCTACTCATCGCTGAATTATCTGCGACGTTTGCCCATCGATATTCTCAAGATTGATCAGTCATTTATTAGAGACCTGGGCGGGGAGAACCCCAGTGCCGAGGCTATTATCCGCTCCATTATTGAGTTGGCGCGGAACCTGGGCATGCGGGTAGTGGCAGAGGGGATCGAAACAGAGAGCGAAGCTCTTCTGGTTCAGGGGCTGGGCTGTGACGAAGCCCAGGGTTATTTCTATTCCCAGCCCGTGCCTATGGACGAATTGATTGGGCGATTAGATAGAAATCTGACCTTGTCCCAGGCTATATAGCAAGGCTCTATTTGACCTGATTCCCAGGTCCTGTTACTTTTTGCGCCGCATCAGGTGTCCCCAGGACCCATCCGGGTCGGGGATTAAACGGGAAGTCGGTGATCCAGTCCGACGCTGCCCCCGCAACGGTGATTGAGCGAGTCGCCTCCACAAGCGACTCAGGGCGACCACCCCTAGCCACTGTGCCAACGAGCATGGGAAGGCGGTCGTCTCGGCCTGTCCTGACGGACATGCCACTCATCAGCCCGTAGACCGGCCTGTTGCAGGAGGAGGCATCAAGCCCCTCCAGCCGCGCGTTGCGGAGGGCGACGTCGGGCTGGTCAAAGCGTACCGCTTATAGTCCCTGACTGCCCGAACACTCCCTTTCCGCATGCACATTTCTCATGCCAGATCCGTGCGGTGGGCACGGCAAAGGGAACAATCGATATGAAGCTTTTCCATTTTTCGGTGCTGTGTGCAGCGCCCGTCTATCTTGTGACTGCGGTTTCACTTCATGCAGGTCAGGCGCAATCCGCCCCCCAGGAACTGGATGAATTGGCCTACCTGGATGCCGAAGGCATGGTGGCCGGGGAGGCTTGGCTAAACCCGGTGGTGGTTACCGCGACCCAGACCCAACGTTCTGCGGAAGAGAGTCTTTCTTCTATTTCGGCCATCGACCAAGACAGCATTCGCCGTCAGGAGCCTCGGGAGTTCGGGGAACTGCTCAGAGCGCGCCCCGGAATTGATGTTATATCCAATGGCGCCTTTGGGAAGGCGACGAGCCTCTTTATTCGGGGTACCAGCAGTGATCAGAGCTTGTTGTTGGTGGATGGAATTCGTATGGGGTCGGCAACCACCGGCGGGGCTTCATGGCAATTTTTGCCCACCACAATGATTGACCGTGTGGAAGTGGTACGTGGTCCGCGAAGCAGTGTATACGGAGCGGATGCCATTGGGGGCGTGGTGCAGGTATTCACACCCCAGGGCAGTGATGAAACCGAACAGTGGTTCAATCTTGGAACAGGCTCCTTTGGAAGCCATGAATATGGCCTGGGCGCCCAGGGCGGAGGGGAAACCACCCGGTTCAGTGTGGGTGCAAGCCATTCCCATACCGACGGTATTGCACTGCAAGAAGGGGGAGAACGCCGTGGTTACTACAATACCTCTGCCATGGCTCGGGTTACCCAGGAGCTGGGGGCCATGGCAAACCTGGGGTTCACCGGACTTCGCTCTCAAGGTCGTACCGAGTTCCTGGATGGCAAAACAGACTTTGTCCATCAGGCGGCCGGCACCAGTTTGGAAATGGCGCCCAACCCCTTCTGGGATGTGGAGCTGAGCCTGAGCGAAAGCCGGGACGAAGCGGATAACTATGACGACGGCGCCGATGAGCCCACGCGCTTTGATACCCGCCGCCAGATGGTGGCCTGGCAAAACCGGATTCATACCGGCAACCACGAGTGGGTGCTGGGGGTGGATTATCGAGACGACAAGATCGAATCCACCACCGACTACGCAGAGGATAGCCGGGATAACATCGCCGTCTTTGCCCAGGCATTGCTTGATTTCAACCCGGTGAGCTTGGAAGTCGGACTTCGTCATGATGACAACGAAAGCTATGGTACTGCCACCACCGGCAGTTTTGGGGTGGGCTATCGCCTGAATGACCATCACCGCTTACGCATGACCTGGGGCGAGGGTTTTAAAGCACCCAGTTTCAATGATCTTTATTTTCCCGGGTTTGGTAACCCGGAGCTGGGTCCGGAAGAATCCGAAAGTGTGGAGATTGGTATATCGGGTCACTATGAACGTTGGTTCTGGGACGGGGTCGCCTATCGCACCCGGGTGGATAACTTGATCGAGTCGGTTTTGGTGGATGGTGTATTTTTGCCCGAAAACGTGGCTGAGGCCCGGATGGAAGGTCTGGAGATTTCTGCGGGCCTGGATCTGGACGACTGGGTTATCTACGGCAGCTGGAGTTATCTCGACCCCGAGAATCGTGAAAGCGGAAATCGGCTTCGCCGCCGGGCCAAGCAAAGCTTCCGCCTGGAGGTGGATCGTGAGATTGGCGACTGGTCGTTGGGTGGCACGGTGGTGGCCCAGGGGCACCGCTTCAACGATGCCGAGGGGGAAGAACGCCTGGCCGGCTTTGGGCTGCTGAATCTGCGCGTGGGTTGGACCCTGTCCGAGAACTGGCGCACACGCCTGACGGTGAATAACGCCCTGGACAAGGACTATGTCACGGCTCGGGACAGTTTCAACGATTTCGACTATCAACAACCGGGGCGGAACGTCTTTCTGAGCCTGCGCTACGGAGACCGCTAAGTCATGCGTGCCATGATCTTTGCGGTGTTCGTCCTGCTCTTGCTGGGCGGCTACCAGCCCGCATGGGGTAAGACGGTGGTGGGTGTGGTGTCGGAACGCTCGGCCGCCGAAGTGGCGGCCGGGGCCCACCGCTTTCTGGAGGAGGTCCCTGAGAGCCGGATACAGTTGCGGACGCCGGAGCAGATTGCGGAGATGGCGGATTCCGAGGTCCGCGATTTCCTGGGCCAGGGCGATGCCATTTTCCTGGCGGCCGTGTTCGGCGATCAGGTCTCGCGACTGCAGCGCCTGGTCCAGGAAGGCCCAGTGGCCGATGGCAAGCCGATCCTGGCCATCAACAGTGATCGGCGAATCACTCGACTCTCTCGCCTTGGGGGAGAGGCAGTTCTTGATGAGCTGGACGCCGATGAGCTGTCTCGCCTGACTGCCAATCCGGCACCAGGCGAGGACCCGGAAGCCCATCTGGCCGAGCAGCGCCAAACCTTCTCCCGGCAATCGGAATGGTTGAAGGGGCGGGCCTTCTATATGGGACGGAGTCCGGAGCATATGTCGGGTTTGATGGCCTGGCTCTTGTCCCAGGCCGGGCATTCCCTGGATGTGCCCGAACCTTCCCCTCGGGAAGCCGTTCGTTACTATCGCGACGGTGAATCCTTCTCGAACCCGGAGAAATTGGATCTGGATGAGGGCCCGGCCGTTGTCTTGCTGGACCTGGACCGGGGCGATCGCCCCGGTGACCGGGCCTTGCTGGATAACAGCTGTGAGGCGGTGGAAGCCCGGGGCATGCAGTGTTTTGCCGTTCTTGCCCGTTGGGGTGGGGGTAGCCGTGAAGCCGTGGAGACCCTGACCGAACGCATGGCGTCGGCGGAGCTGACGGCGGTGGTGAGCCTTCAATTCTTTGCCGTTGGCGGTGGGGAAGGGCGTCAGGCCGTCACCGAGGCCTTCGAAAACCTGGATGTCCCTGTCATCAAGGGGATTCGCCTTGCCGGCAGTAGCGAGGAAGAATGGCGCCTGTCGCTGGATGGTATTCCCCAGGACCAGGTCTATTTCCGCGTGGCCATGCCGGAGTTGCAGGGCATCAGTCAGCCGCAAGTACTGGCCGTCGCCGAGCCGCCACAAGTGGATCCGCAGACCGGAATCCACTATGTGCTGACCCAACCATTGACTGAACAGGTGGCGGGGCTGGCGGATCGCCTTAAGCGTTGGCAACGGCTACGGGCAATGGATAACAGCGAAAAGCGGGTGGCCATGGTTTACTACAACCACCCGCCCGGTCGTCATAACATCGGTGCCGATAAGCTGGATGTGCCCGAGTCGCTGATGGAATTGCTGCGGCTGATGAAGGCCGCCGGCTACGATACCGGCCCCTTGCCCGAAGATGCCGAAGCCCTGCTGGACAAGATCCAGGACCGGGGTATCAATGCCACCGACGATGGTGAGCAACTGGCTCGAATGCATGGCCAGGTGGCCAGTCTTTCCGCCTCGGATTACCAACAATACTTTGAAACCCTGCCCGAGGTGATTCAGGGCGAGTTGCAGCATGGGCCCTTGGGCTATCTCCATGCCCGTTTGGAAGCTGCCTATTCAGAAGCTGAACATGAGCACGGTCGGCGCTTGCTGGAGCGGACCCTGGCGGATTTGCGCCACCTGGTCGAGAACCACCAGCATGAGGCCCAGGAAAGGGCATTGTCCTTGCTCGACCAGTATGAAGCCGCCTGGTCGGAGCGCTTGGCTGGCCGGCAAGCCGATCAGGACCCGGAGTCCATTCGCGATGCCCTAGTGCGTACGGGTATGCCGGGTCTGTCCGGTTGGGGTGCGCCACCGGGCGAGGCCATGGTGCATGAAGGGGAAATGCTTTTCCCGGGCATTCGCTTTGGCAATGTCTTCATCGGTCCGCAACCACCGCGGGGCTGGGAGATTCGCGAGTCCCTGCTGCACGCCAATACCAGCTTCCCGCCCACCCACCAGTATGTGGGGTTTTACCACTGGATCAGGGATCATTTCGAAGCGGATGCTCTGGCTTATATCGGCCGGCATTCCACCCGTGAGTTCCTGCCCCGACGGCGGGTGGGGTTGGGCGATGATGACTATCCGGCTCTGCTGGGTGGGGATTTGCCGGTGATCTATCCCTACATCGTGGATGGGGTCGGCGAAGGTATCCAGGCCAAGCGCCGGGCCATGGCGGTGATCGTCAGTCACCTGACCCCACCGTTGGCCACCACTGAACTGTATGACGAGTTGCTGGAGTTACGGCAACTGGTGGAAACCTACGAATCGGCGACGGACCCGGACAGCCCCACCCGCCGCCGGGCGGCCGAGACCCTGCGGGATCGCATCGAAGCCCTGGAACTGACCGATGTCATTGAACGGGAAATCGCCGACGACTTGGGTGTGACCGTCAGCGAAGTGTCTCTGGAAGAGGTCTCCGAATCCCTCCTGGTCCATGAAGCCGGCCATTACGTCACCCACATGCAGGAGCATTTCATGCCCCTGGGCCTGCATGTCTTCGGTCGGGATTGGGATGAAGAGGCCCTTGAAACCATGCTCAAGTCCATGGCCGGGGACGGGGAAGTGGACGCCGAAGCCGAGCAGGCATTGCGGGATTCGCCGGCGGCTGAAGCGGCCCATTTCCTGGGCGCCTTGTCGGGCCGTTTTGTACCGCCGGGGCAGGGCAATGATCCCATCCGCACGCCCCAGGCCTTGCCCACGGGGACCAATTTCCATGCCCTGTCCAGTGATTTGATCCCCACCCGGATCGCCTGGCGCTTGGGCCAGGAGCTGGCCGCCGAGGCCCGGGATCGGGGCGCGCCGGAGGCCGATGGCAGCGAGGCTTTGGTACTCTGGGCCTCCGATACCGTCCGTGATGAAGGCGCCATGGTGGCCTTCGGCCTGGACATGATGGGGCTGACGCCGGAGTGGAATTCCCGCGGCATCGTCAGTGGCGTCGCCCGGCAGGACCTTGAGACGCTGGACCGCCCCCGCCAGGATGTGCTGTTCACCACCTCCGGTCTGTTCCGTGATCTTTATGCCGACCAGCTGGTGTTGCTGGACCAGGCGGTCAAGGTGGCCCTGGATGGGGCCTATGAAACCATCCAAGCCGAGTACCCGGCCTTGCAAACCGCTCTGGACGCCAGTCTCGAGGAACTCCCGGAGTCCATGCGGGACCCCGGCAGCGAAAGCCTGGCGATGAATCGGGTGGCTGCCCAATGGGTAGAGGATACCCGGGGGCTGATTGCCCAGGGCATGAACGCAGACAAGGCCGGTCGCCAGGCCAGCCTGCGTATCTTTGGGACAGCCCCCGGTGCCTACGGGGCCGGTATCACCCGCCTGACTGAACGTTCCAGTGCCTGGGAGGATCGGGACCAGTTGGCCGAGGCCTATGTCCGCCGCATGGGGCATGCCTACGGCATGGTGGCACAAGGGGAGCCAGCCCATGCGGCCTTCGATCAGCGACTCTCCACCGTGGGCCGAACCTATCTGGGCCGAGCCAGCCATATCTATGCCTTGCTGGATCGGGATGATGCCTTTGATTTCCAGGGCGGACTATCCCTGGCCGTGGAAAAGGCCCGGGGAGAGGCCCCCGCCAATCGGGTTCTGATGCATGCGGACCCGGACAATCCCTATGTGGATAGCCTGGAAAGGGCGCTTTTGACTGAGTTACGGGCCCGAAATCTCAATCCTCAATGGTTGCAACCGCTGATGGACCACGGCTACGCCGGGGCGAGAACCATGGGCCGGGATTTCCTGGATAACCTTTGGGGTTGGCAGGTAACCGCCCCGGAGGTGATTGATTCCTGGGTCTGGGACGAAGTCCATGCGGTCTATCTGGAGGATCGCCATGGCCTGGGTCTGGATGAATTCCTGGCCCAGGATCATAACGTCCATGTGAAGACCCATATGCAGTCAGTGATGCTGGTGGCCGCCCATCGGGGCTACTGGGAAGCAGACGCCCAGGTGCTGGCCGATCTGCAGGAAGACTTTGCCGCCCTGGTAGCCGAACATGGCCTGCCGGGCAGCGGTCATTCCCGGCCGGATCACCCCACCATGGACTGGGTGGCCGATCAGATCGACCCCGAGCTGCGCGAGGCTTTTGAAGCACGGCTTGATGCGGCCCGCATGGAGCAGGCCGAGGCGGAAACGGACCCAGCCCGGGTGATGGAGATCGCACCGCGACTGGATGAGGCGAGCGAAGACATCGAGGCCAGCGATCAGGATTCGGCCGAGCGCGATGAAGGCGCGCAATCCGAGCAGGATGAAGGCCAGGAAGAGGGGCCGGCACAGAGCCTCTATCTCTGGGCTATTGTGGCGGTGGCCCTTCTGCTCTTGATCGGTGGCATTCTGACCGGTCGCCGGGGGAGGTAGCACGACATGATCTCGATCAGTCTGGACTTGATGAGTACGGTGGTGAACGGGCTGTTGTTCCCGGTGGTCATCACCTTGTTGGCGCTGGTCCTTTTGACCCTCTGGGAAAGCGGACTGGCGATCGGCGAGCGCAGCGGTGGCCTGGCCCGGATTGAAAAGGACGGTTGCCTGGAGACCATGGCGGCCCGGGCCCGGCGCCGAATCGATCGAGCCGACTTGCTGGCCCGTATCGGACCCATGCTGGGCCTGATGGGCACTCTGATTCCCCTGGGGCCGGGGCTTGCCGCCCTCAGCCGGGGGGATCTGGAAGTGTTGGCGGAGGCGGTGACTGTGGCCTTCAACACCACCGTTCTGGGTCTATTGATCGGCATCCTGGGTTTTGTCATCGGCCGTCTGCGCCGTCGCTGGTATGACGCCGCCATGGGTCGGTTGGAGGCTCGGTCATGAGCACCCCGGCTTACCGTCAAAGCCGCTTTGATACCGACGACGGAGATCCCATGGGGCCGCTGGCCAATCTGGCGGACATCATGCTGGTATTTGCAGTGGGATTGATGGTGGCCCTCGCCGCGGCACAGGGTGGGCTGGAGGACAGCCACGGCGGTGTGGAAGTGGAAGCCGGCCAGGAGCTGCCGGATGTGCCCCAGGGTGTGGGGGAGGCCGGCAGTGGTTATGAATCCATGGGCCGTGTTTATCGTGATCCCGAGACGGGTGAAATGGTACTGATTGGAGGCGATGACTGATGAAGCGCTACTCTCAAGGCTCTGTATGGAGAGTCGTCCTGTTGTCGCTATGCTTGCTGGCAAGCGCAAACCTGTTCGCCGAATCCGAGCGCTGCGTGGTGGACGACATGGAACGGCTGGTCTGCCTTGACAGACCAGCGGAATCAATTGTGACCCTGTCTCCCGGTATGGCGGAGTTGATGTTTGAAGCGGGCGGCGGGGATGCCATTGTCGGGACCACCTCCTTTAGTGATTACCCGGAGGCGGCCGAGGATATCCCCCGGATCGGGAGCTTCAAGCGGCTTGATCTGGAGGCGGTCCTGGCCCGTGAACCGGACCTGATCGTTGCCTGGATCACGGGTAATCCCACCGAGCAGGTACTCAAGCTGGAAGAGATGGGCCTTCCGGTCTATTGGGGCGAGCAGCGCGACTTTGATGATGTGGCGGCTACCCTGCGCCGTTTCGGGGTCTTGGCCGGTAGCGAGAACATTGCCAATGCGCGGGCGGATGAATTTGAGTCCCAATTAGAGGCCCTGAGGGACCGTTACCGTGATGCCGACCCGGTTGAGGTATTCTATCAGATATGGGATGACCCCATCATGACCATCAACGGGGAGCATCTGATCAGTCGCGCTATTGGCGTCTGCAGTGGCCGGACCCTGTTTTCGGATCTGGAAAGACTCACCCCGCGTCTGGACACCGAGTCCATTCTGGCGGCAGACCCGGAAACCATCATCGCCGGTGGCATGGGGGAGAACGATCCCAGCTGGCTGGAATACTGGGAACAGTATGAAAACATGACGGCTGTGCGACGGGATCAGCTCTATTTTGTGCCCCCCTCAACCTTGCAGCGGCCAACACCCAGAATTCTGGATGGGATAAAACAGGTCTGTCATCATCTGGACGAAGTTCGTGAGCGCCGTTGATCCCACCACAGCGCGAGGACGTGTCATGAGGCCGGCCCTGCCGCGGCTTTGGCCGCCCCTCTTGCTCTTGTCCTTAGTTGGCGTGGTGTCATTGTGCCTGGCGGTGGCCATCGGCAGTGTCTCGATTGCCCCCATGGACCTGTTGGCGGTGTTGGGCGGCGAGGGCAGCCAGTTGCACCGCACCCTGATTTTCGATCTGCGCCTGCCTCGGGCTTTGGCGGCCTTTGCCGTGGGCGGTTTGCTGGGCGTTGCCGGTGCCCTGATGCAGGTCCTGCTGAGGAACCCCCTGGCCGATCCCTATGTACTCGGACTTTCAGGCGGTGCGGCGGTGGGGGCCCTGTCCGCCATGTTGCTGGGGGCGGGCGTGGCCTGGGTCTCCGGCTCGGCTTTCGTCGGCGCCCTGATTTCCATGGTGCTGGTCTTCGGCCTGGCCCATGGAACGGGCAGCTGGACCCCGACCCGTCTCTTGTTGACTGGTGTGGTGGTTGCAGCCGGTTGGGGCGCGGTCATTACCTTCATGTTGGCGATCAGTCCGGCTGAGCGAATTCCCGGGATGCTTTACTGGTTGATGGGGGATTTGGCCTATGCCAGAGGACCCGGGCCCGCCACGACCGCCCTGATCCTGGTCTGCTTGCTGACCATTCCCCTGGGGCGCAGCTTGAATGTACTGGCCAAGGGGCCGTTGCAGGCGGCTGCGCTGGGCGTCTCGGTCCGGCCCTTGACCTGGTCGGTGTATATCGTGGCCAGCCTGATTACCGCGGTGGCGGTGACCACTGCCGGCAGCATCGGCTTTGTGGGGCTGGTGGTCCCGCATATGCTCCGGCTCATACTGGGCAATGATCAGCGCCTGATCCTGCCGGCCTCGGCATTGGGCGGCGGTATCCTGCTGACCCTGGCGGATACCCTGGCCCGGACCATGCTGGCCCCGGAGCAACTCCCGGTGGGGGTGATTACCGCCATGCTCGGCGTGCCCACTTTCCTCTATTTGCTCTACAGAAGCCGCTGATCATGGCTGTGCTCAGTACCGACAAATTGCAGATCGATATTCCGGGGCGGGCCGATGGCTCACCGCTGGATATCAGCATTCAGCCGGGGGAACTCTGGGGCGTGCTGGGACCCAATGGGGCCGGCAAGACCACCTTGCTGCACACCCTGGCCGGTCTCAGGGCGCCCCGTCATGGGGGCGTGAGCCTGGACGGGACCGACCTTCGCCGGCTCAATCGTCGCCAGGTGGCCCGTACCCTGGCCGTGGTCTTTCAGGATCATCAGGACAGTTTCCCCGCCACCGTGCTGGAAACGGCCCTGGTAGGCCGCCATCCCCATCTGTCGCCCTGGGACCTGGACACGGCGGAAGATATGAATATCGCCCTGGATGCTCTGGCACGCCTGGAGTTATCGGGGATGGAATCCCGGGTGATCAGCACCTTGTCCGGTGGCGAGCGCCAGCGCCTGGCGATTACCACGGCCCTGACCCAGCAGCCGGCCATCTGGCTGGCCGATGAGCCCACCAACCACCTGGACTTGCATCACCAGGTGGCCATCATGCGTTTGCTCCGGGACCAGGCCCACTCCGGCCAGGCGGTCTTCATGTGCCTGCATGATCTGAATATCGCCGCGCGCTGGTGCGATCGGTTACTGCTTCTACAGCCGGACGGCCAGGCCTGCTGGGGCCGGGCTGAGGAGATGCTGGTGCCGGACGCCCTGGAGCGTTTGTACGGTCAGCGCCTACAGGTGGGGACTATTAACGGGGCGCGGGTGTTCGTGCCGGTGGAATAGCGAGGAGAACGTGGGATCCATGAGTGATTCAGGAGAGACCATTCAGGCACGGGTAGCGGCCGCCATGATTACTGCCCCCGGCTCCGGCCAGGGCAAGTCCATGGTGACCGCGACCCTGGCCCGGCTGCACCGCAATGCCGGGCGCCGGGTGCGGGTCTTCAAGCACGGGCCGGACTATCTGGACCCGATGGTGCTGGAAAAGGCCTCGGGGGCACCCGTCTACCAGCTGCATCCCTGGATGACCGGGGAGGCAGAATGTGCCTGGCGCTTGGCCGATGCGGCTTCGGAGGCGGACCTGGTTCTGGTGGAGGGCTCCATGGGCCTGTTTGACGGCAATCCCTCCAGCGCCGATCTCGCCGTACTGGGTGGCTTGCCGGCCCTGCCGGTGATCGATGCGGCCGGCATGGCCCAGACCTTCGGCGCGGTAGCCCTGGGCCTGGCCCGCTACCGCGAGGATGTCCCGGTCCATGAGGTGATCGCCAACCGGATCGGCAGCCCCGGCCATGGCCGCATGCTGGCCGAAAGCCTGCCCGAGGGGATTCGGTTGCTGGGTGCGGTGCCTCGTCACGAGGCCATGAATATTCCCGATCGTCATCTGGGCATCGTTCAGGCCCAGGAGATCCAGAATCTGGATGAGCAGCTGGATGCCGCCGCCGAGGTATTGCAGGCCGCCGGGCTTGATCAACTGCCCAAAGAAATCCAGTTGAGCGCTCGGCGCCCGGCGCCACCGCCCCGCCTGCTGGAAGGGTGCCGCATTGCCATTGCCCGGGACCGGGCCTTTGCCTTCATCTACCGGGCCAATACCGAACTGCTGGAGGCCATGGGGGCCAGCCTGGATTATTTCTCTCCCCTGGCCAATGAAACCGTGCCCGAGGCCGATGCCATCTGGTTGCCGGGCGGCTATCCCGAGCTCCATGCCGCCAAATTGGCCGGGCAGTCGGCCTTTCGCGACTGGCTGCAGGCCCATCATCAAGCAGATCGCCCCATACTGGCGGAATGCGGCGGCATGATGGCCTGCATGGAAGCGCTGGTGGATGGCGACGGCGAGCGCCATGCCATGGCCGGTCTGCTCCCCGGGGAAAGCATCATGGTGGGGCGGCTCATGGGGCTGGGGATTCAGTCCCTGGAGACAGCGGCCGGCAGCTTGCGGGGGCATACCTTCCACCATTCCCGGCTGGAGACCCCATTAGAGCCCCTGGCCCATACTCGCCGGCAACGGTTTGATAGCGCCGGTGAAGCGGTCTATTCCGACAAATCCCTACTGGCCAGCTATTTCCACAGTTACTTCCCGTCCAGCCCGGCGGCTGCGGCCGCCCTGTTTCGACGGGATGAGCCCCTTTTCTGACAGGAGCCGAATCCCATGCGAGAAAACGCCAAACATCCCGAACGCCATGCCGAACGGATGCGCAAAAAGCAGGCCGTGATGCGAGAGCGCATCGAACGGGCCGACAAGGACCAGGGGGTCCTGTTGGTGCTCACCGGGCCCGGTAAAGGCAAGAGCAGCTCCGGTTTCGGCATGCTGGCCCGCAGCCTGGGCCACGGCTACAAGGTGGGGGTGGTTCAGTTCATCAAGGGCAAGTTCGTCACCGGCGAGGATCGCTTTTTTCGTGACCATCCCCAGGTGGATTACCACGTGATGGGGCAGGGCTACACCTGGGACACCCAGGACCGGGAACGGGACGTGGCAGCCGCCGAGGCGGCCTGGGTGGAGGCCCGGCGCATGCTCAATGATGACAGCTACCACCTGGTGCTCCTGGATGAATTGAATATCGTCCTTCGCAATGAATACCTGGACCTGGACACCGTACTGGATGACCTGATGAACCGTCCCGCCATGCAGCATGTGGTGGTCACCGGTCGCAATGCCAAACAGCCGCTTATCGATATCGCCGATACCGTGACCGAAATGCAGGTGGTCAAGCACGCCTTCAAGGACGCCGGCATCCGGGCCCAAAAAGGGGTCGAGCTTTAATGCAGGCAAGCCAGCCATGAGCGCGCTGATGATTCAGGGCACCACCTCGGATGCCGGTAAATCCACGGTGGTGGCCGCCCTGTGCCGCTGGCTGGCACGCCAGGGCGTCTCTGTAGCCCCCTTCAAGCCCCAGAACATGGCCTTAAACAGTGCGGTGACGGTGGAGGGGGGCGAGATCGGGCGTTCCACCGCCCTCCAGGCCCTGGCCTGCGGCCTGGAACCGGAAAACGACATGAACCCGGTCCTGCTCAAGCCCCAGACGGACGTGGGCGCCCAGGTGATCCTGCGGGGACAGGTTCACGGCAATATGCAGGCCCTCGACTATCACCGTTTTAAGGCGGAAGCCCGAGAGACCGTCATGGCCGCCTGGCAGTCTCTAAGACGGCGATATGACGTGATCATCGTCGAGGGGGCGGGCAGTCCGGCCGAGATCAATCTTCGTGAGAACGATATCGCTAATATGGGCTTTGCCGAGGCCGCCGACATTCCGGTGGTGCTGGTGGGCGATATCGACCGGGGTGGGGTTTTCGCTCAACTGGTGGGCACCATGGCCCTGCTGAGCCCCTCGGAACAGGCGCGGGTCAAAGGCTTTGTGATTAACCGTTTTCGGGGGGATCTAGGACTGTTGCAAGACGGGCTGGATTGGCTGGAGGAATATGCCCAGCGCCCGGTGCTCGGGGTCTTGCCCTACCTCCAGGACCTGATGCTGGATGCCGAGGACAGCGTCCAGCAGGCGGGACAGGAGGAGGGTGATGGCCTTTTCCGGGTGGTCATTCCGGCCCTGCCGCGCATGAGCAACCACAATGATTTCGATCCCCTGCGCCTGCACCCCCGGGTGGCCCTGCGCTTTGCTCGTGATCCGGAAAAGGCCGGACCGGCCGATCTCGTTATCCTTCCAGGCAGCAAGCACACCCGCAGCGATCTGACCTGGCTTGAGCAGTCGGGCTGGCCCGAGTATCTGGACCGCCATCTTCGCTACGGCGGGAAGTTGCTGGGGATTTGCGGCGGCTTTCAAATGCTGGGCCGATCGGTGTCGGATCCTGAGGCGGTGGAGGGCGAAGCCGGAGAAACCCGTGCCCTGAGTTATCTGGACTTCGACACCCGTCTGGCCTCCAACAAGACCTTGCTAGAGGTGGAAGGCGGTTTTCTAGATCAGCAGGCCGGTTTTTCCGGCTATGAGATCCACAATGGTCTCAGCCAGGGCCCTGCATTCGACCGGCCCTGGCTCACCCTCGATGGTCATCCCGTGGGGGCGGAAAGCCGGGATGGACAAATCCGGGGCTGTTATATCCACGGCCTGATGGATCGAGCCGAGGCCTGTGATGCTCTGCTGCGATGGGCCGGTCTGCCGCCCAGCGAGGCACCCGCACCCGATTACCGGGCCCATCGTCTCACCCAGCTGGATCGCCTGGCCGATTCGGTGGAGGCCAACCTGGATACCGCCAAGCTGCACCAATGGCTGTTTACACTCAAAGGTTGAGTGCGGGCGCTATTGTTTGCGACGGCGGATGGCCGCGCCGCGGGCCAGCCAGCCGGCCGCCACCCCGGCGAGAAACACCGTGAACAGCACCACCGCCCGCGAGGCAGACCAGGTCCACAGCAGGAATTCCACATTGGCCGGCTCACGATTCTGGAAAACAAAGGCCACAACCAGGGCGACCAAAATGGCAGCGACCACCGCTTTGAGTTTTTGAGGGCCAGTCATAAGTCACCTTTTATCAGTTGCTTATCGAATCTTCCTATAAAACACTTTAATGTGGAACAATTGCAGAAAACTGCCTTAATCCGCCGATTCCAGGCTCTGCTCCAGTATATCGGGGTCGTCAAAATGCCGTCTCCCGGCGAAGGCGATGGCATGCCGTCCTGGTTGACGCATGGCGCCAGGAGACGGCACCCCCATGGTCCAGAGTAGCCAACGTTCTCGTCGTTCGCTGCCCGGAACCAGGCCCCGGTCACCATAAAGTCCCCGGCGCCCCTCAGGATGCGGGAGGCTGCGTAACGTCTCGGCCGGCGCCAGGGCCAGTTCTGTTCTGGAAGGGGCCTCCGACGGTACCGGGTCGATGTGGATCAGATAATGGCTGCGGCTCTCCCGGGTGAGGCGTAACCGCTCCTCTTCACCGATGGCGGGGAGTGGCGGACCGACGAATATGGGCTCTCCGCCGCTGGCTTGCTCGGCCGGCTCCAGGCCTTCACCGGGGAAGACCATGTAGTAACAACCGCAGACATGCAGGCTTTCGCCGGCGATGACCTGATTGTCTTGGTCCAGGGTCACCCGCCAGATGGCCCCGTCCAGGTGACCGCCCAGTAGGTCAAAGAACGTGTCCCGGGGCCGCTCGGGAAGCCAGACCATGTAATTCAGCTGAGCGTGAATCTCCCCGTTGAAACGGGTAAAACTGAGGTAGCGGTATTCCATGGGCGCGTCGGTGTCCACCTGGACTTCCCCATCCGGGCCCCAGAAAGGACGACCCAATTGGTCGAAATCACCGGACTGGTCGATACGCCAGACAGGCGTGTGGCGTTGAAAAAGATCAGCCCATTCCGACTTGTCTTTATGAGGTATCCCAAGCCCGTCCGAAACCCGTTTGGAGTAGGGCGGCTTCAGCCAGCCCTTCTCTTGTCGACCACTGGTGGCCTGATAGCTTCCCCACTCGCCAAGCTCGGCTTCCGGGGCACTCGCCAGGGCATTCGCTTGCTCTTCGTGCAGATTGTTGACGCCAGAGAGCACAAATAATCGGGTTATCGGGTAGAGCCCCATCCAGCGCCGCCCGATTCGATAGTCGTCGGGGACCCGGGCCGAGTTCTGGGCCATGGTCCTCAGTTCCGTTTTCCCGAGAACGCGCTCATTAAGGGCCGCCTGGCATTCCCTCAGGTCCCGGATTTCCCGTGACACAACGGTTGAATGCGGTTCTTCTCCGAGGAGGTTGGCCAATTCCAGGCGTCTGGCCTGAATGTCCAGTTCGGCCATGGCGTCCAGCCAGGCGTTCCAGGTCTCCTGCTCGGAAGCCGGGTCCAGCTCCTGGCCCAGTGCCGCCAAAAGGCGGTTGCTTCGTAGCCACGGTAGCCCCGGTAATCGTCGTTCCCCATGGTCACGCACCTCGGCTTGCCGGATCGCGGTATCCAGCTCCTCAAAGGTCTCAAGGCATTCCCGGGGTTCCGGCGCCAGCTCAGTCCGGTCGAGTCTCGGGCCGCTACAGGCGGTGGTCAGGGTCATCAGCAAGCAGACAAGGCCGACAAGCCAAAGCCCCTTGCACTCGCTAAGCCGGGGCAGGGCAAGATGGCTGCGGTTCAAAACGATGTCGTCCTCCCTAAGCAATTTGCTTTCCCCTAATCTAAGCACAGCCACCGTTCCGGGCCATGGCCTCTTCCGTTTCGCGCCAAATGGCGAACTTTATGGGCGCCAAATGGCCTGATATACTAAGTAATATGGAAAAGGAGGGACGATCATGCGCGAATCCACGCTTACCCAGCATAGCCGTTCCATTGGGCGAGCCATGCCCAATGCTTTTCAGGTTGCCGTGCGGGCCCTGAAAAGCTGGGGGTTCAGCAACGCTGAAATCGCCCGGGTACTGGGGTTGGCACCCCGCTCCCTGTCCCGCTACCTCTCGGACGGCCTCAGCGCCCGCGCTATCAGCCCCGATCTCATTGAGCGCGTCTCTTATGTGCTGGGCGTCGAGAAGGCCCTGGAGATCCTGCTGGGCAATGAGGCGGCCATTCGCCGCTGGATGAACAGCCCGTCCTATGGCCCGCCTTTCGGCGGGGATACGCCAAAAGCCCGTCTCCTGGGCGGCCTGGTGGCTGATCTGTACGTGACCCGGCGTTACCTGGACGGCTTGCGCGGGGGCGATTTTGCCTGAGATTCCGGCGATTTCCACCTGGCCTCAAGCCCGTCCCGAGCGTCAGAACTGGTACCGGGCCGTGCCTTCACGGCATCCGCCGGTTCAGCTCTGGGATCACTGCGCCAATCCGGAAGAGCTGCACGATGCGGCCATGGTGGAGAGTGTCACCAATGATCGCCTGCGCCAGGAGCTGGGCGAGATTCGGGCCGTCCCGGAAGCCGACTGGGTCTTCGGCGAAGGCGCTTCCCCGGTTATGGCGGCGTTCTGTCATGTGAACGAGCAGGGCAGTCGTTTCTCTCCGGGCGACTACGGCGTCTACTACGCCGGCAGCTCACCCCGGGTCGCGGCCCGGGAAGTGGCCTATCATCGCCGCCAATGGTATCGACAAAATCCCGCCGCCGAACCTCGTCAGACCATGCGGCTGTACCAGGGCAGCGTCACCCGGCCTCTGATCGATATCCGGGGAGAAACCAGGCCAGGCCTACTGCACGACCCGGACAGCTGGCACCATGCCCAACGATTCGGCCAGGCCGCCAAACAGGATCAGTCCTGGGGCATTCACTACCGCAGCGTCCGCCATCCCGGCGGGGAATGCGTGGCCTTGCTACGCCCGCCGGCCATCACGCCTGTCATCCAGACTCGCCATTTCCAGCTCCACTGGGACGGCGAGGATGTCCAGATCCTCGGCCTCGGCTAGCATTGGCGTGGTTCTTGGCCGGAAAGCGCCAATTTCACCATTTCTCCCCAGCAGACAGACCTTAAAAGGCTCGATTCAAAACCGCCATACACAATAACTTGTCATAATATATATTATGCGCATATTTGGGAGGGTCGAGGATAAGTGGTTTGGGTGAAATGGGTTTGCTGGGATACCCCCTCTTCGGGCATTAGAGCCATCGTCTCAGCCCCCAGGCGATGCGGCCCAGGACGCGCCAGAGCAAGCTGGGTTGGCTCAGGTTGCCGCTCTGAATCTTGTCGGATTGCGCCAGGTCGCGCTGGAACTGCGCGTCCAGTGTCTGGTTGATGGTGTTTCGGGTAGATACCAGGTTGAGTTCCAGGTTGTGGAAGAAGCTGCGGTAATCCAGGTTGGCGGTCCCTACGGTGCCCCAGCGGCCATCCACGGTGAGTGTTTTGGCGTGCAATACCCGGTTCCGGTATTCAAAAATATGAATGCCTGCGTCCAGCAGCTCGCGATACATGCTTCGGGCCAGGACTTGCAGGAGGCGTTGATCGCTCACCGCGGGTAATAGCAATTCGACACGGACACCCCGCCGGGCTGCTTTGATCATGTGTCGGCGCGTGAGCGGGTCCGGCGCGAAATACGGCGTGGTAATGCGGATATGCTGCTGTGCCTGCGCCATGGCCTCCCGGAAGACGCTCCTGAAGCGACTGCGCTCATGTTGACTTCGATTACTGACGAGCATGAGTCCGTCATGCACCGGGTGTTTTCGTGGGAGTCGCCGTTTGCGGTGTTCCCACAGTGCCTGGAAGATGGCCACCGCTTCCCGGGTGATTGCCGGGTTGGTCAGGCGTACATGGGTATCGCGCCAACGACGGGCGCCGCTTTGGCGGGCGGACGATGCATTGTGGATATTGAAGCCCCCAATGTAGGTAACTTTATCGTCTATAATCAATAGCTTACAGTGGTTTCTTGAGTTGTAACGCCAAGGGTCGCGCCAGGACCAGCGATGAAAATGCCGAACTTCGACGCCCTGCTGGCTTAACTGCCGAAAAAACCGGCTACTGGCCTCGAAAAGGCAGCCTACAGCGTCGACGTGGAGCCGAACGTGCACGCCACGGGCGACTGCGGTGGTCAGGGCCCGGGCAAAGCGATGTCCGAGGACATCTTCTGCAAAGATGTAGCTCTCCAGCAGTACCTGTTTCCGGGCATCCAGGATGTCCCCGATCATGGCGTCATAAAGCGGGTCACCCTCAAAAAAGAGCCGCGCGTCGGGGTCCGCCTGGTGGTGGCTTTCGCCTTCCGGATCAACTGCGTATGATGAATTGTTCACATTAATCATCCACGCTGGGAACCAAGCATTCGATGCGGGTATTGAATTACAACATACGCTACGCCACGGGGATTGGCCCAGGATTTCATTTCCCTCTGCCACTGGCGGGCTATCTGCGGTCCACAGCGAAGAATCTCGATCGAATTACCCGCTTCATTGAAACGGTGAAACCGGATTTGGTAGGCCTCACCGAGGTGGACATGGGGTCCTTTCGCACCAGCGCGGTGAATCAGGCGGAGTACGTTGCCAATGCCCTGGGGCATTTTCATTCCTTTGAATCCAAATATGCTGACCGTTCCCTGAATACCCGCCTGCCGGTGGTTAAAAAACAGGGTAACGCCATTCTCACCTCCCAGCCCATCGTCCAGGAACACTTCCATTATTTTGATGCAGGTATCAAGCGGCTGATTCTAGAGATAGAGCTTGATGACGTGGTGATGTTCCTGGTCCATCTGTCGGTTAAATATCGTCATCGTCATTATCAACTGCGGCATTTGCATAGCCTGGTAGGTCGCAGCCGAAAGCCGGTGATTGTGGCAGGGGATTTCAATACCTTCTGGGGGGATTATGAAATGCATCTATTCATGGAAGCCGCGGGCCTGAAAAACGTCAATGTTACCGGTGAACCAACCTATCCCAGCTGGGCCCCGAGCCGACAGCTGGATTTCATTCTTTATGGCCAGGGGCTGGAAGTCAGCCACTTTGAAATCCCGGATATTCGACTCTCCGATCACTTGCCGCTGGTATGTGATTTCCGGGTAATCGGCTGACGGCTACGCCAGTCCACGAGTACAGTAATCGGGTGTCAGTGCCCTTTTTTGCAGCAAGAGGATGACAGCTTCCGCATGGACTCCATTCCCTTTATGATTCTCACCGCCCTCCTCCTCACCGTGTTCGTGCTGGGCGGCGTAGTGCTGGTTCTGCGTCGTCAGCGGGACCAGCGGCCCTACACCACGGTCAAGGACCCGGATGTCACCATGGCACGGGTGTGGGCGGAATGGATGGAGGCCGATCTGGCGTCCTCCCACCACAAATTGCGGGCCGAAGCCCGGCGAATCCTGGCGTCCCACCAGCGACAAGCGATTTACGATGATCTTTTGACGTTTGAGGAAAAGATCCTCGGTGGCCAGTACCCTTTGACCAAGCTTCGCCAGGAGATGATGGCCAGTGTGGATAGGCGCATGATCAATGTGGAGATTCTGCGCTTGCCGGAAGACGACAAGAGTCGTCTCAGGCGGGAGCAGCCCGAGGTGATTCAAACGGATAACCATGCCCGGGAATACATTCTGGCCAATGAACTTCGGCTTGCCCTGTTGCGGGAATATGCGGCCAGACGCTATGGGGATCGGGCCGAGAACGACTGGTTGTATGTCTATGAGCGGGCGGCGCAGTACAAGCGCCGGCTCACCAAGGCCCGGATTCTTCAGGGGCTGGCAGCCAGTGAGGAAGGTGATGAGGATTCCCGCCAACAGGCGATTGATGTGGTCGATCGCCAGCTTCAGATTCGTTTGTTGCAGGTACCCCCCGGCACCACCTTCAAACAGGATGACCCATAAGGATCGATTCAGAGCCGGGAGTCGGCACCGCTTGCGTCGCCCCCGGGGGCCACAGTATGATTGAAACAGCTGTTTAAAACCGATCGGAAGGTGCCGCGTTTCGCGGTTTAGTGCGTTTGGCGCCCTACTCCTCCTTGTTTGCCATGTGCCTGGCGCCCTTACCGTAATGAGTGAAGCTGACAATCATCATGACTACTGTCTCCAGCCCGACCAAAGAACGTATCCTTTCCGCTGCGGAACTCCTTTTCGCAGAGACAGGCATCGCCACCACCTCCCTCAGGCAGATTACCAGCCGGGCCCGGGTGAATCTGGCCGCGGTGAACTATCATTTTGGTTCCAAGGATGGCCTCATTGATGCCGTTTATGAACGGCGTCTGGGTCCGGTAACCGATGGTTGGCTGGGCAATATTGAAACGCTGGAAAAGCAGTACGGCGACTCCGCCATTCCGGTAGAGGAAATCGTGGAATCCTTCGTCCTGCCGGTGGCGCGCTTGGCTGCGGATGAAGTCCGTGGTGGCCGGATCTTTATGCGCCTGCTGGCCCAGGGCTACAGTGAAGCCCGTCATTACTTCGAGAAGCTGTTTTCAAGCCAGTACCAGCATGTATTGGATCGCTACCGCCAGGCCCTGCGCCATGCCATACCCGATCTTCCCAGTGAGTCCCTTTGCTGGCGGCTGCAATTCCTGCTCGGTGCCCTGACTCAAGGCCTGTCGGGCGGTGAGCTCTTGCGCCTGATCGAAGGCCAAGCCGATCCGCGGGATACCAAGCGCGCCGTCAAGGAGCTGATTCCCTTTCTGGTGGCCGGCCTCAAGGCACCGCCGCCCCAGCTGGAAATGACGGTTGAGCTGGAAGATGGGGCATCGCCTTCAACCATGGATTCCTCGGTGCGAAAGGCCTCCGCATAATGGGCATCGGCAGCGGACTGTTCAAATTGGGGGTCAACTGGCTACGGGCCGATGTGGTCCCGCCCAGCCATCTGTACAGTAATTTCGCCCGCCTGTGTTTTGAAGTGGAGCCGGGGGATGTGGTTCTGGTGGAGGGCCGAACCCGGGTTTCCCAGGTCATAAAGACCGTAACCCAGACCAACTGGACCCATTCGGCCATCTATATCGGCCGTCTGCTGGACATTGACGATCTGGCCCTCCGGGAAGCCATTCAGGCCCATTATGATGGGGACCCCAGCGAGCAGCTAATAATCGAGAGCCTCCTGGGTGAAGGGACCGTGGTGGCCCCGCTCAGCAAGTACGAGGGGGAGCACTTGCGGATCTGTCGCCCCATGGGGCTGAGCAGTGAAGATCAGCAGCAGGTGATTCAGTATGCAACCCAGCAGCTGGGTGTCGAGTATGATGTCCGACAGCTTCTGGATCTGGCTCGCTTCTTCTTTCCCTATGCCCTGCTCCCCCGCCGCTGGCGTTCAACCCTGTTTGAACAGAAAGTGGGAGAAGCTACCCGGCATGTCTGCTCCTCCATGATGGCGGAGGCCTACAGTGCTGTGAATTTTCCGGTGTTGCCTTTCATCGAGCGCCGCCCGGATGGCAGCATGGTGCTTTATAAGCGGAATCCCCGTCTGTTTACACCCAAGGATTTCGATTACTCCCCCTACTTTGATGTGATCAAGTTCCCCTATCTGGACCGGGGAGATATCGCCGCTTATCGCGCCCTGCCCTGGTCCGACAGCGGCATGGTCTATAACGATGAGGAAGATTTCCGTCAACGTATCGCCGAACTGGCTGAAGCTGATGAATCCGAGACTGAATCAGATGACGGTGCGGAACCTCAGGACGAAGCATCGGAGCAAGAATCCAGTCGGTGAAGATTCAAAACGGCCGATAAACCATTCCAATGCATTCAATCAGAAATGGAGCATCCAATGAGCGAAGAGAGCAACCAGAACTGGCATCTTGAGATTGATGGCAGCCGGATTGGCTGGCTCAAGTTCGACAAGCCCGAAGCCAGCGCCAACACTCTGTCACGAGAGGTGATGGACGAGCTGGACAAGCGCCTGGCTGAGATCGAACAGGAGGAGCTCAAGGGCCTGGTGGTGTATTCCGCCAAGAAAAGCGGTTTTATCGCCGGGGCCGATATCAAGGAATTCACCACTCTGGAAAGTAGCGATCAGGCCTTGGATTTGATCCGGAATGGGCAGAAGGCCCTGGCACGTCTGGAAGCCCTCAAATGCCCCACTGTGGCCGTGATCCATGGTTTTGCATTGGGTGGTGGTCTGGAACTGGCCTTGGCTTGCGACTACCGGGTGGCGGCGGATGATGAACGCACCCAACTGGGCCTGCCGGAAGTGAAGCTGGGCATTCACCCCGGCTTTGGCGGCACGGTTCGCTCCATTCGTCTGGTGGGTGTTTTCAACGCCATGGACATGATGCTCTCCGGCCGCAGCCTCAAGGCAAAGGCCGCCGGAAAGATCGGTCTGGTGGACCGGGTGGTGGAGCCTGACGCATTGCATGAAGCCGCTCGCCAGATTGCCTTGACACCGCCCGGCAAGAACAAGGCACCCTTCGCCGCCCGCCTAGCCAATCTGCCAGGTGTTCGGAGCATCCTGGCTGGGCAAATGGAAAAGCAAGTAGCGCCCAAGGCCCCCAAGCAGCATTATCCGGCCCCCTACGCCATCATTGACCTGTGGCGCCGGCACTGGGGCAATGAAGAGAAGATGTATCTGGAGGAAGCCCAGTCCATTGCGCGTCTGATGATGACCGACACTGCCCGTAATCTGGTGCGTGTTTTCTTGCTGCAGGACACGCTGAAGGGCCAGGGCAACAAGAAGGACCTGGAGCTCAAGCGAGTCCACGTGGTGGGTGCCGGTGTCATGGGCGGGGATATCGCCGCCTGGGCTGCGCTCTCGGGTTTCGACGTCACCCTGCAGGATCGGGAAGAAAAATTCATTCAGCCGGCCCTGGACCGGGCCCGCAAGTTGTTCGAGAAGAAACTCAAAAAGGACGACAAGATCCAGGATGCGGTCAGCCGTCTACGCCCCGATGTCGAGGGGAAAGGGGCTGAAGATGCCGATGTGGTGATCGAGGCCATTTTCGAGAATGTGGAGGCCAAGCAAAAGCTCTACAAGGATCTGGAAGCTCGCATGCCCAAGGAAGCTGTGCTGGCGACCAACACTTCCAGCATTCGACTGGAAACCCTGCGGGAAGTGCTTCAGGACCCCGACCGTCTGGTGGGTCTGCATTTCTTCAACCCGGTGGCCAAGATGCCCCTGGTGGAGGTCATCAAGACCGACAGCACGCCGGATACGGTGCTCAAGAAAGCCCTGGCTTTCACCCGCCACGTGAACCGTCTGCCGGTGCCTTGCAAGAGCGCACCGGGCTTTTTGGTTAACCGAATTCTCATGCCCTACATGATGGAAGCCGTGTTGGCCTATGAGGACGGGGTTCCCCTGGAGGCCATCGATAAGGCCGCCAAGGACTACGGCATGCCCATGGGACCGGCAGAACTGGCCGATACAGTAGGACTGGATGTGGGGCTTTCGGTCGCCAAGATCCTGGGCAAGGAATTCGGCATGCCCGTACCCAAGCGCCTGGAGGAACTGGTTGAAGCGGAAAAACTGGGTCGTAAGAGTGGTGAAGGCTTTTACAAGTATGAAGACGGCAAGCCGGTCAAGGATCGCAGCAAGGCCTCGGAACAGCCTGCCGATCTCACGGATCGTTTGATCCTGCCCATGATCAATACTGCCGTGGCCTGTCTCCGGGAAGGCATAGTGGATAATGAAGAGATCCTGGATGGTGGCGTTATCTTCGGAACCGGTTTTGCACCCTTCCGGGGTGGCCCCATCAACTACGCTCGCAGTGAAGGCATCAAGGAAGTGAAAAGCCGGCTTGAGAAGCTTGAGAAGACCTACGGTGAACGCTTCAAGCCGGATGCCGGCTGGGAGCAACTCTAAGGTTTGATGGCGGGCAGGACTCCCCTGCCCGCTTCGCCCGTTCAAGGAACTATCTAAAAAAAGCAAGGAGTACCCCATGTACTGGGAAGATCCACCAGAGGACCGGGAAGCCGCGGTCCGAACCCTGGCAATGCCCAAGGATACCAACGGCCTGGGCGATATATTCGGCGGCTGGATCATGTCACATGCGGATGTGGCCGGTGCCATTCTGGCCTACCGCCGGGCCGCAGGCCGGGTCGTGACGGTTGCTGTCAATGATGTGAAGTTCCTGCGGCCGGTGTTTGTCGGTGATGTGGTGAGCTTCTATTGTGATGTGAAAAAAGTGGGCAACACCTCCGTCACCGTGGAGATTACGGTTTTCTCCGAACGGAATGACGGCGGTGTGGCCCGGCATGTCCGTGTGGCCACGGCCTCCATTACTTATGTCCATATTGATCTGGACGGTCGTCCCCGCCCTGTTCCCAGCGGCAAGGATCAGAGTCAGGCTGCCCGGGATCCGGATGGGCGTCCCCAGTCTCCAAAGTAAGCTTCCTTTAATGAGTAAATAAAAAGCCTCCAGTGTCACCACACGCTGGAGGCTTTTTATTCTTCGTAGAGTGGACAAACATTATTTGGACGAAGCCGACGGAGAACCTTTTGTCCGGTCGCAATCTGCCCTTGTCAAACCATGGGGCGGGTGGTGCCTTGGCCTTCACCAGAGCGACTCCACAGGGCGGTGATGCCGGCGGAGTGAACCATCAGCCATGTCAGGCCGATAAGAAACAGCCCCAGAACGGCCGCCATCCCCCGTCGATAGGTAGAGGCGCTGTAGATGCCACCGCTGCCCACCGGAACCGGTTCTTCCGAGGCAATGGGCAGGCCATGCCGTTCTGCCATATTGTTAATGCCGATGAAGTGAATGGCCGGTACCCCTTCCCGGAGAAAATACCCCATTACCGTTTCGACGGCGAAGGCCCGGGGCGGTGCGCTTCTTGAGAGGCCGGAAGAGAATTGACTGTCGATGCCCGGCGGGCCCACGATGGTGGCCCCCCCGCCCACGTTGACAAAGGCCTTGATGGGTTCGCCACCCGAATGCTCCCTGAACAGAGCAATTCGATCAGCCACAGCCTCTTGATAACTGCCGGGCTCAAGGAAGGGGATGCCTGCTCTCTGGATGCTGCGGCGAATGATGTTTATACCCTGGTCGGATAGATCGACCCCCCGGTCCTCTACCCCACCGATGGATGCCGCCACCGGTGTCAAGTTCAGGACATCGGCATTCCGAAGTTCTCGTTCCATATCAGTCCAGAGCATACCCGGTACATTGGCACCCCATTGGGAGGAGGACCCCGAGCTAATGATAATGGGTTCCACATCCATGGCCTGCAGCGCGGAATAAACCGCCAGATTCATGCCGGGGAATGACCCCGACACGGTCACGGCAACCTTATCCCCCGACTCAACCCCCGCATCCAGTAACAGTTTCACTGCCACTGCCCCCCAGTTCGGGTTCACTGTGGTTTGCTTGGATTGGAGACCGCCGCGGGTGGTGGTGACTTCACTGGAAGCGACACCGATCAGACCCGAACGCTGGGGATCGAATGTGGGGTTGATTGGCTCCACGCGGCCACGTATGGGGCGGATTACTTCAATGGCATCCCGCATGGTCCGAGAAGCAGCCACCATGGTGGCGTAGTTTTCCTCCACGACAGGGTCGCGTTTGAGGAAACCTTCGGCAATGCCCAGCACCAGCAAGGCGGCCCCGGCCAATAGGATTAAACCCCAGGCCGGTACCTTGGAAGAACGCCAATAAATTTTGGTCATACGGCTCATAGTGATTGACTCCTCACCGTTACCAGCCCGGCATCTGGCTGGCTTGCTGGGCTTCGAAGGCGGCCAGGGTATCGGGCATGATGACGATCAGGGCCAGACGAACCAATACCGCGGTTACCGCCAGACCACACAAGGTCTGTAGAATGCCCTGGCGGTCAAACCAGATGGCGATCAGTCCGGGGATGATGTAACCGATAACACTCATCTCCAGTACCGCCATGGTCAGAATGGAATCCATGGCTGCCACCTGGGCCTCGGCATCCCCGCCTTCTCCAATCATTTCCAGATCTGCCCAGGCGATTAGGCCACCCAAGAGCAAGTCCATGACCCCGGCGATCATATAGCCGGTGAGAATCATTAGGATGGTCTGACGTCGCCCGTAAATCACGGCATAACTGGCCACAAGGCGAACGATAAGAAAGGTCACCAAAGCAGCGGTCAGAGTCACGGCCACGTTCAAGGGATTGGTGAGTTGCAGCGCCATGTAACCTGGCACCACAAGTCCACCGGCCGCTAAACCAAATGCTTGGCTGAGTATCAGCGTAAAGAAAAGACCGATGCCGATTGCAGCGGCCAGAATATTCAGGGCAATCATAGATCTTCTTCCTTCATGGCCCGGTTTTGGAAGAAGCGGGCAACCGCCTCTCCCCCTCCATGGATATTGCAGACACCCACTACCAGGGACTTCTGGTTGCACTGCTCAAGAATGGTTTCGGTGATTTCCACCATGGAGCTCTGCTCCGCTACAATCAGTTTTTCAGGGTCAAGTCCCGCCTTGACCGCCATGCGGGCAAACAAGAGTGTTCCGGACCCCATGAGAATGTAACGGTCAGCAGCAGACCAGCTTGGAACAGCCTGTGCTAGTTGCTGGGATCGGTGCGGGCGATCGGCTCTGCAATTAATGAGCACGAGGCGCCGCCTGTCCTGGCCATGACGAGACACCATTTTTTCCCAGATACGCTCTGTGGATTGCGGGTCATTGGCAGCGAAGGCATTGACGAAAATCATGTCTCGTTCGAAATAGCGGACATGCAGGATTCTCATGGCCCCGGGTTCCGGCTCCAGACCCACCATGCCTTCCAGTGCGGTTTCCCGGTCCACACCCAGGCGTTCGCAAAGCTTGAGGGCAAGGGCGACATTCTCGGCATGCTCGCTATAACGAAAGCGATTGAGTGTGGCCTCGTCAATGGCTTCAACTTCGTCCAGTGTAACCGGATGCAAGTCACTGCCCCGGTCACGGGTGGAATGCTCGAAAACCGGTAGCAAATCTCGTTCAGCGGTGAACAATTCACCCTTGACCGGGGTGCTTCCGGCCAGGGCCAGAGCCACGTCCTCCTCTTCCGGTCCCATCACCTCCAAGTGGTCGGCCCTGGCATTGGTAATCACCCCGATGGTGGAGCGGACCATTTTCAACTCAGTGAGGGACTGATACTGCGGCTGCAGGGCCATGCATTCCATGACCGCGATCTCGGGGCGAAATGTCACCATCCGCCCCATGATGCGCATTTGTTCAATGATATTGGCACCGCTCAGGCGATAGAGGGGAAACTCCCGACCGTCCGGATCGGTAAGGGCGGCCGCGGACCCGGTGGTCTTGGCACATACACGCTTGCCGCCGGCACGCAGGCCTGCAGCAATAAGTCGGGTCACACTGGTCTTGCCGCGGGTTCCGTTCACGTGGATCCGAACGGGAATGCGTTGAAGGATCCAGCGATGGCGCAGCGCTTCCAGGGACAGCAGGAATACCAGGGCCAGCCAGAGACCGGCCACCACCATAAGCATCTGAGGCAACATGGCGCTTACATCGTATGGGTGGGACGGTCGGCACCCATGGCGCCGGCAAGATGGGTTTCGATCTTCTGCTGGGTCTTGCCACCATCCTTGTCGGAAAACTGCACCCCGATACCGGCAACGCGTTTGCCACCGGCACCCCGGGGTGTCACCCAGACCACTTTGCCTGCCACTGGAATCTTGTCCGGTTCATCCATGAGGCTCAGAAGTAGAAACACTTCATCCCCTAGGCGATAGGGTTTGCTGGTGGGAATGAAAATACCGCCATTCTTGACGAAGCCCATATACGCCACATAAAGGGCGCTCTTATCCTTGATGGTGAGGGTCAGAATACCCTGTTGGGGTCCCTTCGCTGCCGTCATGTTGCAACCTCTTCTACTGGGTGAAGGCCGAGCCATTGCCTTCTAGCCGCCCTTGAGCGAGCGACCGTTGATCGGGTGCACCCCTGATTATGCCACAAACTTGGGCCCATTGCCCCAATAAGGATTCCGCCAATAACTGGGGATTGGCACTGTCCAAGCGCCGCTCGGCGTGATCCACGGCAGAGAGCAGCTCGTGCAAGGCTTTCCAGTTTATTCGGCTTGCCAGCTTTTGCAACTCATCGCCCTGGACACTGCTCAGAGCATCGGCATACTGAGGGCCGGCCTGAAGCTGCCGACTCAGGGCCTGCAGCCAGACCCGCCACCAAGCGATCACGGAGGCAAGGTCCTGTTTTATCCACTGATCGGCGGCATTTACCACGGTTTCTCGCCCAGTGCCCACGGCCAATACCCGCCGGGCATTCTCACGCGCCTGCTCCACTCCGCCACTGTCCCAAAGAGAGAGGGCTTTCAGGGGTGAGCCTCCGGCCAGGGCGAGGGTCTCTCGCCAGTCCCCCTCCCCCTGCTCCGATAGCCAGGACAGTGCTTGCTGTTGATCCGGCCGTGGAATCATCACCTGTTGGCAGCGACTGCGGATGGTGGGCGTCAGTCGGCCGGGCAGGGAAGTCACCAGAATCAACAAGGCATTCCCAGCGGGTTCTTCCAGTGTCTTGAGCAGGCTGTTGCTGGCACCGGTGGTCATGATCTCTGCCGGGGCAATAATAGCGTGCTTGCCAGCTGACTGAGAAGCGGTAAGAGACATCCAGGCCGACAATTCCCGGACCTGCTCCACCCGAATGGTCTTGCGCTTGGCTTCCACAGCGAGGCGCCGCCAATCGGGGTGGGTCCCCGCCAGGAACTGCCGGCAACCATCGCATTTCCCGCAGGGGCTACCTTCGCTGTCCGGCTCGCGGCACAAGCGGGCTTGAACCAGGTACTCGGCAAACTGCAGCTTGCCCACCCCGCTGGGGCCGGCAATCAACAGGGCGTGAGGTAATCGCCCGCTTCTGATGCGGGCCATCAGCCCGTTCCAGGCCGTCTCATGCCAGGGCAGACGCTTTGGGGGAGGGAAGGTGCCTTCCTCGCTCATGATAATGCCTCGGGCAATTGTCGGATCCATTGTGCCAATTCGGTCTGGATCTGGGATTGCACCTGATTGAGGGACTGGCTGGCATCAATTCGCCGAAAACGTTCGGGCTCTGCTTCGGCCCGCTCGAGGTAGGTCTCGCGGATGGTCTGGAAAAACTGAACCGTTTCCTGCTCGAAACGATCTCGTTCCCCTCTTTTGTCCGCCCGCTCAAGCCCTATGGAGACGGGTGCGTCCAATAGTAGCGTCAGATCCGGGCGGCGTTCTCCCTGTATCCATTGTTCCAGCCAGGCCACGGCGGCCTCCCCCAGTTTTCGTCCCTGACCTTGGTAGGCATAAGTGGCATCGGTGAATCGATCACAAAGAACCCATTCTCCCCGTGACAGAGCCGGGAGGATGACATCCTGCAGGTGAGAGTCCCGAGCGGCGAAAATCAGAAGCAGCTCCGCTTTGTCCGTCAAAGGCGCGGCATCCCGTTTCACCAGCAATTCACGAACGGCCTCGGCAAAGGGCGTGCCACCCGGTTCCCGGGTACGGCAGACAGTAATATCCTGCTTTCGAAGATAGTCGGCAATGAAATCCATATTGGATGATTTGCCCACCCCTTCCCCGCCTTCCACGGTAATGAATCGTCCGGGCGGTGTTTGTTTCGTGGTCTCATTCACCATTATTCTCCAGGTCCACATCCTCTCCCAGCTGATATTTTCGAACCGCCCGGTTGTGTTCTGCCAGGGTGCTTGAAAAATGGTGGCTGCCGTCATTACGGGAGACGAAGTACAAATGATCTCCCTCTATCGGTTGTACGGCCGCCTCCAGAGATGCGCGACCCGGCATGGCGATGGGGGTGGGTGTAAGGCCATGGCGGGTGTAGGTGTTGTAGGGAGTGTCGGTTCTCAGGTGACGATAGCGCAGACGACCATCAAAGTTTTCATCCTCCACGCCGTAGATGACCGTGGGATCGGTTTGAAGACGCATACCCTCTCGCAAGCGACGGGTGAAGACACCGGCCACCTTGCGCCGTTCCCCCGCCACGCCGGTTTCCCGTTCGATAATCGAGGCCAGAATCAGGGCCTCATAGACCGTATCATAGGGCAATCCCCCATCCCGGTCTGCCCAGACTGCTTCCAGTGTCTCCTGCATGGCCTGGTGGGCACGCCCTAGGATCTCCAGGTCCGTGGTACCGCGGGAGAATCGGTAGGTTTCAGGAAGAAACCATCCTTCCGGATGCAAGGCCTCTGAGCCCAGGGTGGCCATCACGGCATGGTCATCCAACTCCCCAATGGTATGCTTAACGGCCTCATGGCGAGCCAGGGCCTCACGAAGCTGTCGGAAGGTCCAGCCTTCAACCAGGGTGAAACGGTGCAATACCACCTCTCCCCTTTCCAGGCGGTTTACCAGTTCCGGTATGGTCATATCTGGTGTCAAGCGGTACTCACCGGCCTGGATTCGACGTCCCCGATCGCTGAGTCGAGACCAAACGCGTACTGGACGGGCATCGTCAATAATGCCCTCATCTTCCAGCTCACGCATCAGCCCCATTAGGGAACTGCCCCGTTCAATCTCCACGAGATACGGCTCATTCAGGTCCAGCGTGTCGTTTTCCAGGTTGTACCACTGCTGCCAGACATAAATGCCCGTTACGCTGAGTGCCAGCATGAACAGTGCTGCCAGAATGAGCAGGAGATTTCTCATTGGGTCACGCCTTTTTCCTTAAGGACTGTCTGCAGTTGATGGGTGATTCGACCCGGTGGCCATTGGGCTTGAATATCATGTCCATGAAGTCCGACCACCGGGCGAATACCATTGAGGCTGTTACTTAGAAAGACCTCGTCTGCCAATAGAATATCCCTCAGCCGGAGTTCCGTCACCCGGGCATCGATACCCTGCTTTCGGCAGCTGTCCAGCACTTCCGCACGCATCACCCCGGCCACCCCACTGTGACTCAGCTCAGGCGTCAGGACCATCCCCTGGCCGACCAAGAAGATATTGGCGGCCACCGCTTCAATGATGCGGCCGTCTTCGTCCCTCAGCAGCCCTTCGTCCCGTCCGGCTTGATCCACTTCGCGCCGGGCTAGGACCTGGTCCAGGCGATTGCTGTGCTTAAGACCGGCCAGGGCCGCCTGTCGGCCCAGACGATGTTCACAAAGTTGCAACTGCAGCAATTGTCCGCTGGTGTCCGGGGCGGGGAAGCAGCCAAGATAACATTGGGATTCGGGCTCGCTGGGACGACGGTAACCTCGATCGCCGCCGGCTAGGGTCAGGATGAGCTTGATGACCCAACGCCCCTGCGGCGGACACATCCGGCGGATATCCTCCCGTAATGTTGCTTTGGGGGGGCATGGGATCTCCAGGCGTTCACAGCCCTGTCTCAGCCGCGCCCAGTGACGCTCCCAGAGTGGCAAACGGCCGTCCATGGCCAGCATGGTTTCAAATAGGCTTTCGCCAAATTGCAAACCCCGGTTGGGCCATGCTTCTGACTCCAGGGGGACTTCGTTCAGCTGCCATTGACCCTGAATCTTTTGCGCCATGGGTTCAATGCTCCAGTGCCAGCAACATGCCGCGGGCCTTGGCCCGGGTCTCATCCAGCTCCTGTTCCGGAATGGAATCCGCGACGATGCCGGCCCCTGCCAACAGCCTCAACGCCCTTCCCCGGGTTTCCATGGTTCGAATGAGGATGTTGCTGTCCATGCTGCCGTCCCGGTTGATATAGCCAAGGCTGCCGGTATAGGCGCCACGGGGTCGGGCTTCCAGTTCCGCAATGATTTCCATGCAACGAACTTTGGGGCAACCGGTGATGGTGCCGCCGGGAAAGACCGCGGCCAGAATCTGGCCCGGAGTAATGCCTGCATCAACCTGGCCCCTGACGTTGGAAACGATGTGGTGAACATGGGCATAACTCTCCAGCACCATGAGCTCGTCCACTTCCACGCTGCCTGGCTGACAGATGCGTCCCAGATCATTGCGCTCCAGGTCGATCAGCATAATATGCTCTGCCCGCTCCTTGGGATGGCCGATCAACTCGTCCAGCATGGCCTTGTCCTGGGATTGTACCGATCCCCGGGGTCGAGTGCCCGCTATGGGACGGGTATTGACCCAGCCTTGGGTCCGGCTGACCAGGCGTTCCGGAGAAGAGCTGATGACAGCCTGATCACCTCGTACTGCCAGTCCGGCGAAGGGGCCGGGATTGCTTGCTCGCAAGCGCTGATAGACATCGGCTGGCTCGATGCCGCTGCGAAGCCGGCCTTGCCAGCTTCGGGACAAATTGGCTTGAAATACATCGCCATCTCGAATATAGCGGCGCGTCCGGTCCACGGCGTGGCAATAGTGTTCGGGGGCTTCCTCTGTGAGTGCCTCTTCCAGCAGGAGGTGTTGATCACTGCCATCACGATCATGACTACGCTCGGCATCCTGAGCAAGATGTTTGATTCGACCCTCGTCGGGTTGCTCCGAGACCAGCCAGGTGCAGTTTTCATGATGATCAATAATGACAGCGGCGGGGATTCGAACCGCCCAGGCGATTTCCTGCGCGGGGTCGTGTGGCAAGCGCAGGCTCGGCTCAATCAAACCGGCCATTTCATAGGAGAGGTAGAAAAACCAGCCGCCGGAGAAAGGCAAGGAGCGATCCGCTTCGGCTAGGCGTTCCGACTGCCATTCCTCATCCAGCTGTTTGAGGAAATCCCTGGGCGGGTCACCGGCCTTGAGATCGATTTCTCGGCCTGGAAACGCGAATAGCAGGCTGTACCGGCCTTGTTCAGGACCGTGGGCGGCACTTTCCAGCAAGAAGGGGTATCGCTCTGGATTGGCTCGGTGCATGCCGAGCAGATTCGGCATGGTCTCAAGCTGGACCACTTCTGCCGCCAGGCTATCCTTGGGCTTGGCTTCGAGCATGATGTGCTCGCGGCCTCCCAGGCTCAGTCAAGCTTGCGGAAAACGAGAGTCCCGTTGGTCCCGCCAAAGCCAAAGGAATTGGACAGGGCCACGTTGATCTTGCGTTCCTGGGCGCCATTGGCCACGTAATCCAGATCGCAACCCTCGTCGGGGTTGTCTAGATTGATGGTGGGCGGGGCCACCTGATCACGAATGGCCAATACAGAGAAAACCGCTTCCACACCGCCGGCCGCACCAAGCAGATGCCCGGTCATGGACTTGGTGGAACTGACCGCAATTTTCTTGGCATGATCGCCCAGTAAATCCTTGGTGGCGCGGGTTTCCGCCAGATCACCCAGCTTGGTGGAGGTGCCGTGGGCATTGATGTAGTCCACTTCCTCCGGAGCAATGTCCCCGTCCTTGAGTGCGGACTCCATGCATCGTCGGGCGCCCTCACCGTCTTCCGGCGGTGCGGTCATGTGGTGCGCGTCCCCACTCATGCCAAAGCCGGACAGCTCGGCATAAATACGTGCGCCGCGCTTTTTGGCACTTTCATACTCTTCCAGCACCAGCACCCCGGCGCCATCGCCCAGCACAAAGCCATCCCGGTCCTTGTCCCAGGGCCGGCTGGCGGCTTCGGGATCATCATTGCGGGTGGACAAGGCGCGGGCGGCACAGAATCCACCCAGGCCTACCGGCGTGGTGCCCATTTCGGCCCCACCGGCGACCATGGCATCCGCGTCCCCATAGGCAATGGCGCGGGCCGCCACGCCGATATTATGGGTGGCCGTGGTGCAGGCCGTGACCAGGGCCAGATTGGGGCCTTTGAGGCCATACATGATGGACAGATTGCCCGAGATCATATTGATGATGGTGCCGGGCACGAAAAACGGCGAAATGCGCTTGGCATTGCCGTTGTCCAGATAGGTCTTGTGGGCCTTTTCGATACCATCCAGCCCACCGATGCCCGAACCGACAGCCACACCGATACGATCCGCATTCTCGTCGCTGGCTTCCAGGCCGGAATCCCGGAAAGCCTGAATGGAGGCAACCAGGCCATAATGAATGAAGGGATCCATGCGCCGCGCATCCCGCGGGTTCAGGTAATCACTGTGGTCAAACCCCTTCACCTCTCCGGAGAACCGGGTGGGGAACTGGCTGACATCGAACCGTTCAACCGGGCCGATACCACTTTTCCCCGCCAGGATATCCGACCAGGCGGATTCAACAGTACTACCAACCGGAGACACGATACCCAGGCCGGTAACGACAACGCGACGCTTAGCCAAACTGCACCTCTTGCGGACGGTGTTTTACAGCAGACGGGATCCGGCATCACATGGATGCCAGATCCCGTCCCGGAAGGACATCAAGGGACAGCGCTTAGCTGTCGCTCAGGTGCTCATTGATGTAATCAATAGCCTGCTGAACTGTGGTGATCTTTTCGGCTTCCTCGTCGGGAATTTCGCATTCGAATTCCTCTTCGAGAGCCATCACCAGCTCGACGGTGTCCAGGGAATCGGCGCCGAGGTCATCCACGAATGACGCTTCGCTTTTGACTTCGTCTTCCTTCACACCGAGCTGTTCAACAACGATTTTCTTGACCCGTTCTTCAATGCTGCTCATCTTGCTTAAATCCTCCCGTGGAAACAGGGTGCCTCTTCGCTTTCCCACTCTTTGGGCTAGAAGAGGCCCGAACTTATACGGGGGTGCCATGATGGCGCCCCCGTGACTGCGGCGGCTATTGTAGTTAAAACCTTCTGCCCATGCCACACCGTTACGAAAATCAAAGAAAAAACAAGCAAAAACAGTGCATTACATGGCCGGGGTCTGTTTGAATTGACCTTAATCCGCGCCCGTCGGCCCGCCTTTGGCGCATTTGAGCGGCTTTAAGGCAATTCCACCCCTGGTCCGGATGACGCTTCAGTCCATGTGCAGGCCGCCATTCACATGGATGGTTTCCCCGGTAATGTAAGCGCCTTCCGGTGAAACCAGGAAGCGAACCGCACCTGCAATGTCCTCCGGCTGGCCGAGGCGACCCAATGCCACGTCATTGAGCATGGCTTCCCGCTGGGCTTCGGGCAGTTCACGGGTCATGTCGGTTTCAATGAAACCGGGGGCTACGGTATTCACCGTGATATTGCGCGACCCCACTTCACGAGCCATGGCCTTGGAAAAGCCCACTACGGCAGCCTTGGCCGCGCAATAGTTCACTTGCCCCGGGTTCCCGGTAAAGCCCACTACTGAGCCGATATTGACGATGCGCCCTTCTTTGGCTTTCATCATCCCTCTCAGCAAGGCTTTGCTGAGACGGAAAACACCAGTCAGATTGGTGTCGATCACCTGATTCCATTCATCATCTTTCATCCGCATCATGAGGTTGTCGCGAGTGACCGCTGCGTTATTCACCAGGATGACAGGCGCACCAATTTGCTTGAGTTCAGCCAGGAAGGCCTCAATGGATTCCGCGGAGGAAACGTCCAGAGCCAGGCCTTGGCCGCCGTGGGCCTTGAGTGCCTCGGTGATGCCGGCAGCACCTTTGTCGGAGGTGGCGGTGCCCACTACCTGGGCGCCGGCTTCTGCCAGGCTCCGGGCAATGGCACTGCCGATGCCCCGAGAAGCACCGGTTACGACTGCGAGTTTTCCGTCAAGCATGCAAGCTCCTTAATAGCAGGGTTTATTGATAGATCAACTGGCGAACTGTTCCAGGGCTTTTTCCAGCGTCTTGGGGTCCATCACCGGCAAAGCGGGCATGCGCCGGTCAATGCGTCGGTTGAGACCGCACAGCACCTTGCCGGGGCCGGCTTCCACCACCGACTCCACACCGCGTTCCTGAAAGGCTTCGATGGTCTCCACCCATCGCACGGGATGGTTCAATTGGGCCACCAGGGCGTCCCGGATACCGCTGGGGGTAGGTTCCGGGGCCACATTGAAATTATGAATGACGGGAATTTTGGGTGCTTGAATATTCACCGAGCGTAGCCGTTCCGCCATGGCTTCAACGGCCGGCCCCATCAGGCGGCAATGGGAAGGTACACTCACGGGCAGGCGCATGGCGCGTTTGGCGCCAGCGGCCTCCGCCTCGGCAATGGCGCGGTCCACGGCTTCCTTGTTCCCGGCAATCACCACCTGACCGGGGGAATTGAAATTGACCGGCTCCACGACCTGACCCTCGGCGGCCTTGCCGCAGACTTCGGTCACTTGTTCGTCTTCAAGGCCCAGGATTGCGGCCATGGCGCCACTACCTTCCGGGACGGCCTTCTGCATGGCCTGACCACGAAACTGAACCAGGCGGACTGCCTCAGCAAAGTCCAGGGCACCGGCCGCCACCAGGGCGGCATACTCCCCCAGGCTGTGGCCGGCCAGATAGTCCGGCGTCGGGCCGCCTTGGTCGCGCCAGACCCGCCAGACGGCCACACCGGCCGCCAACAGCGCCGGCTGGGTCCATTCAGTGCGGTTCAGAGCCTCGTCAGGGCCTTCCTGGCTCAGCTTCCAGAGATCAGCGTCAAGGGCGTCGGAGGCTTCGATGAAGCAATCTTTGATCAGGCGCTGGGATTCGGCCAGTTCGGCCAGCATGCCCACCGACTGGGAGCCCTGCCCCGGGAAAATCATGGCAAATGGCATGGTGTGCTCCTTAGCGAAGGTCAATTTATGAGTACGGAATCCGGCTCCGGCCCTCTCGGCAGCGTTTGGCAATATCGGAGCTTGATGGCCGCAGGATTATAGCTTCTCCCACAATCATTACCACCCGGAACTCTGGCCCTCACCGCGGAATCAAAGCTTTTGCACCCTTCCGCGGCCGCCGCGCTCGCAAGCGACGGCATTGACGGCCAAGTGCGGTATCATGGATGCTTTGCTACGCGGCGGTCCAGGCCTGGCCCCCGGTGACTCCCGCCGGAGTCCGGGTGAGGCGGCCGTGTGATGGGGAAGTCCATTTCAAACAGTAGTCAACTGACGGGGTCGGAATCGCTATGTTTAATCGCTCAGCCAACCGAGGGTTCACGCTCATCGAGATCATGGTGGTGGTGGTCATTCTCGGTATTCTCGCCGGGATTGTAGTCCCGCGCATCATGGATCGGCCGGATGATGCCCGTATGGCCAAGGCACGCCAGGACATTCGCAGTATCGAGCAGGCACTGCAGCTTTATCGCATGGACAATTACGTCTACCCCACCACGGACCAAGGGCTGGAAGCCCTGGTGAGTGAGCCCAGCGGTTCTCCCAATCCACCCAATTGGCGCCAATATATGGATCGTATACCCAATGATCCCTGGGGCCGGGAATATCAATACGTCCAGCCAGGCGAGCATGGGGATTTCGACATTTATTCCTTGGGCGCCGATGGTCGTGAAGGTGGCGAAGGTGCCAACGCGGTTATCGGCAACTGGAATATCGACTGATCGCCGTCCCAATGCGTTTCGCCGGCCGGGGCTTTACCCTAATTGAAATCATGGTGGTGATTGTGATCATCGGCGTCCTGGTCACCATTGCCACGCTCTCGATTAACCGCCTGGGGGAGGATGATCAGGCAGCCGAGGAACGTTCCCGCCTGTATGCCCTTATTGGCCTGGCAGCGGATAGAGCCATGATCGAAGGGGGGGAATACGGGCTGTATATTGGCCGAAGCGGCTATCGCTTTCTTCAATATCGGGATGAAGGCTGGGCTGTGCCATCCGGCAGCGAGTTTCGCCACCGGGAGTGGCCGGATGGGCTTCAGGTTCATCTGGAAGTCGAGGGGCGTGGCGTGGATATGGAATCATTCAGTGAGGAGGATTCCCGACCCCAGGTTTATCTCACCGGAACGGGCGAAATGATGCCGTTCCGACTCTATCTGACCAACGAGGGAGATATGGACGGTCTCGTCCTGGAAGGCCTGCCAAGCGGCCGCCTGATCCGCTGGAATGAATCCGATGGCCGGCCGGATGATCGCGACTTGTCTGCCCAACGCTAGACCATGCCGGCACTGTTTCCCCATAATTCTGGCAAAGCGGCTCCCCAATCAGGGTTTACCCTGATGGAAGTACTGGTCGCTTTGGCTGTCATTGCCATTGCCTTGACGGCCATTCTGGGTAGTTCTGGACGGACGGTCAGTAATGCCGCCTCCCTCCGGGATACCACCCTGGCCCAATGGGTGGCCGAGAACCGTCTCTCCGAGGTCCGACTGGAAGCCGACTGGCCATCCACCGGTGGCAGCGAAGGCGAGACCGAAATGGGAGGCCGGGAATGGTTTTGGCGGATGGAAGTTGAGAACACGGATGACGAGGATCTTCGCCGCCTGGAGGTCTCCGTGTACACGGAACGGGATGCCGAGTACAGCGTGGCGACGGTTCTGGGCTTTGTAGGACGGCCACTTGCCTCGCAGCAGCTCCCCCGCTATCTGCCGGTGCCAATTCCTGATGAGGATGGCGGGCCAGGTGATCCAGGCGATCCGCCACCGCCGCCGGGAGGAGGCCCTAGATGATGAGACGGCGCAATCCTTCCAGGCAGCGTGGTTTCACCCTGTTTGAATTGATGGTGGCCATTGCGGTCTTTTCCATACTGGGCGTTATGACCTGGACGGCCATGGCTGGAATGATGCGTCAGCAAGAACTAACTTCCTCGGCCATGGACCGTTTCCGCGATATCCAGCATGGCATGACGCTTCTCAGCCGTGATCTGGAGCATATTCGGCCCCGGCCCATCCGGGGAGCCTCTCATGGGGACTTTATGCCGGCACTGCGGGGCGGAAACCATTTGGAGATGCCTTTGGAATTCACCCGGGGTGGCGTCCGCAACCCCTTGGAGCAACCGCGATCCACCCTGCAGCGTGTGGCCTATCGTCTGGAAGGCGAAACCTTGATTCGCTATAGCTGGCAGGCCCTGGACCGAGCTCCCGACAGTCAACCCACCGCTATGCCCCTGATGGACGATGTCGTTTCCATGGAACTTCGTTTTTTGGGTCCTCAGGGGGAATGGAGCGAGGATTGGCCGCCGGTGGATCGTGGCCAGATGGGAGGAGACCCCTATTTAATGCCACAGGCAGTGGAGGTTCGGCTGGAAACCGACGATATGGGCGTGCTGCGACGCTTGGTCACCGTGCCAGGTGTACAAGGCGCAGCCGAACGAGAGGATGACCTTCGATGATACGGTCGGGCCGAGCACGGCAAAGGGGCGTGGCCCTGGTCATGGCATTGGTGGTGGTGGCTATTTCAGCCATCATCGCCAGCGACCTGCTGTACCGGACATTTATTGACCAGCGTCGAACCGAATCGGTACTTCATAGCGCCCAGGCGCGTCAGTATCTATACGGAGCCGAGGATTGGGTCGGACATCTGCTGCGGCGGGACAGCGAGGAGACTGAGATAGACAGCCTGGATCAGCCCTGGGCTGAACAGCTCCCTCCCCTACCAGTGGATGGGGGGCAGATCACTGGCCGCCTTGAGGATCAACAGGGCCTGTTCAATTTGAATAATCTGATAACGGATGATGGTCGTGTCAACGAGATGGCGCACGGCCATTTTCAGCGTCTGCTGGCCTTGTTGGAAATCGATCCGGAGATTGCCGATGCCGTCCTCGACTGGATTGACGCGGATCAGGAGCCCCGTTTCCCAATGGGCGCCGAAGATGGCACCTATCTGGGGCAAGACCCGGCGTACCGTGCCGCGAACCAGGGATTTCAAAGCGTGAGCGAACTGCGATTGGTGGCGGGTTTCCAGGACCCGGAGGTTTACGATCGCATTGAGCCCTATGTCACCGCCCTGCCCAACTCTATCCCACTGACACCGATTAATGTGAATACGGCACCCGCTCCGGTATTGGCCGCCCTGGTGGAGAACCTGGCAATAGATCAGGTCGAAGGAGTTGTGGGAATGCAGGAAGCGGGCGGCTTCGAGAGCCCTCAGGCCTTCCTGGAGGCCATTGGTCAAAATCTGGACGTGGATCCGGAAGCCTATATCGCGGTTCGCACCAGTTTCTTCCGACTGACTGCAAGGGCGGATATTGGAAGTGCTTCGGTCACCATGTACAGTTTGATTTACCGTAATGAAAGCGGCGTTGCCGCACCCCTGAACCGCAGTTTTGGAACCTACTGACCCCGGATACCCCTTGGCATGAGCGAAACCTTAGTCATTCATTTCCAGGACCCCACTCAGCCGGTGGTGGATTGGTACATTCTGGATAACCAGGGCCAGCGGCTTGGGGCTGCGGGACATGGTCTGCTGCAGGATTGCGCCAGCGAGGCGGTGGAACGGCGGATTGTCGCTCTGATGCCGGGGGAACGGGTCAGTCTGATGGATGCCCAGATTCCGACGCGCAAGCGTCAACGGATTCTCCAGGCAGCGCCCTGGGTTTTGGAGGAAAGACTTGCTCAGGATGTGAGCAGCCTTCATTTCGCCTTGGGGCCACGCCAGCCTGACGATCAGGTACGTATCGCAGTGGTCGGGCGTAGTGATATGCAAGCCATGCTCGAGCAGCTTGAGAGCGCGGATCTGAAGGCAGATGCCATTGTGCCCGATTTCCTGGTGCTTCCCTGGCAGAGTGGCGAATGGGTTCTGGCTGTCGGCAGGGACAGAGTGATGGTGCGTACTGCTAATTGCCAGGGCTTCTCCATCGATCGAACCATTGCGCTGGAAATGCTTGAATTTCTGTTTCAGGACGAGGAACAGACGGCACCTGAGCGGTTGATACTGCTACGTCCTGAAAACGACCCGGATTTCCCCCAGGCCCTGGAAACACATCTGGGTGCTTCCATTGAAGTGGATGACCGTCCTTATCAGGAAGCATTGTCCCAGGCATTGGTTCCACAGCTTGAGCGCCGGCCGGTGCTGGATCTGGCTGAAGGGGAATTCCGTTTGCGCCGGGATGAAGATGAGTGGTGGCATCCCTGGAAGCCAGTGGTAGGACTGGCGGCGGCCTGGTTGATGGTCATGGCCTTGGCTGAGGGTGTTCATCTATTTCAGATGTCACAAAAGAGCCAGGCCCTGGATCAGGAAATTGAAACGGTATTCAGGGATGCCCTCCCCGATGCCGAGCGCATGGTGAATCCCAGGCTGAGAATGGAGCAGCGCCTCAATGCACTGAGAGGTTCGGATGTGGAAGGGTATTTCCTACCGGTAATGGCCGCCATGGGGAACGGCATGGCCAGCCTGGATAACGGGACATTGCGGGGGCTCAGTTATCGACCCGGGGTACTGGATGTAAATCTCCGGGTACAAAGCAGTGCTGCGCTTGACTCCTTCAAAGATACTGTGGAAGAAGACGAACAATTCGAGGCCACGATTCAGCAGGCCAATACTCGAGATGACTATGTGGATGGGCGACTCCAGGTTCGCCTGCGGGGAAGCTGATCATGCTGGATACCTTAAAAGAATGGTTTGAGTCGCTGGAACAGCGTGAACGCTTGATGGTTATTGTCTGCAGTGTGCTTGTAACACTCACATTGCTCTATCTTCTGGTCGTGGAACCGTATATCGAGCACCGGCAGAATCTGGAGCAACAGGTGAGTGAAAAGCAGGAGCTGATTGCCTGGATGCAGGGTGCCCATGCCGAGATACAGGCTCTGGAGGATGCCGGGCGTCAAACTACCGCCGGTAGCGGGCAAAGCTTGTTTGGTGTTGTGGACCGCACCTCCAAGGATGCAGAGCTTGACCGTGCTGTGCGGCAGATCACCCCTGATGGAGATGACGCAGTGCGAGTCAGGATGGAGGCGGCACGGTTTGATCACACACTGCAATGGCTGGAAGAGCTGGAACGGAATCACGGCATCGAGGTGTCCCGGGTGACGTTTGACCAGACTGATCAATCCGGCCGAGTTAATGTTTCTCTGTCCTTGGAAAGGAATGGATCATGAAACGGATTTTGCTTTTCAGCACCGTAGGGATGATTGCCTTTCTGGTCTTTTTTATGGCCAAGGCACCGGCCGCTTTGGTGCTTTACTTGGTTCCAGACAGGGAAGAGCTTGTGCTTATGGCCCCTAGCGGAACCCTCTGGAATGGCCGCATGGGACAGGTTCAAGCCGGCCCCCTGCGTTTAGGTCCCTTGGAATGGGATATTCGCCTAGGCCGGCTTTTAATGCTCCGCCTGGATGCTCAGGTGGATACTCGCCTGGATGATGGCCGAATATCGGGGCGTGTCATCCTTCGGCCGGGTGGCCGCATTCAGATTCCCCAGCTACAAGGTCAGGATCTTCCCCTCTCTCGTCTGGCCCCTCTCGCTTCTCAGGAAGCGGGAATGGTGGACGGAACGGCGGCTTTCCAGCTCAGTGAATTCGAATTCCGCGAGATGCGCCCGTGGTCGGGAGAAGGCCAACTACGGGTGTTTGATTTATCAGCCAATCTGGCCGGACAGGTGGAGCTGGGTAGTTATGGTGGGCAGATTACTGGCACGGAAGGCCGGTTTGAGCTGGATTTCACTGATGCGGGTGAAGCCACTCCCTTCGCACTGGCCGGAATCTTGAATTACCAGAGTGAAGAGCAACGGTATGAAGTGGATGGCCGTATCCGGGCTCGCCCGGAAGCCCCGAGCAATATAGCTCAAGGTTTGCAATATTTGGGGCAGGAAGATGAAGAAGGCTACTACCCCATTCGCTTTAGCGGACGTCTGTAACAGCGATTGCCGCCCAGTTAGTCGCTTTATGTCAACAATCACTTACATTGAGTACTCATCGGGCCATTCAATCTCTTTGGCCCGCACCGCCGCACCGGCAGCGATTCGTTGGCGTTGGCGGAGAGACAAACGATCCTGAGGCCACCACTGTCGAACCGATTCCCGATATTCATCCCGCATGGCCTTCAAGGAATTATACAGGGACCCGCTATAGGCGATTTTCACTAGTTTTCCGGCATACCGAATGGAGCCGGTAACAGTTCGTACACCCATTTCCCGCTTGATGATCCCCATGTGCAGGGTAAGCCGAAACAAGTCACCATCGTGGACCTTTCCAGCATAAGGTCGATTCAGGATCAGCCCCACATGATAAGACTGCCGAGTACTTCGGCGTTGAAACAAGGCATGGGGAACGGCAGAAACACCATTGGCCTGAAAGCGTTTCCCCCGATTTCCCATAATAGCTGCACTAACTAGGCGATATTCCGCCGAATCCAGCTCGAAGCGGGCGCAAATCTCATCCCTTTGTTTCAGTTTCATTGCCTGGATTCTTTGCCATGCGCCCAGGATGGCAAGAGCAAGACCAAGCAGAAAGGTGGCAATGATTACAGACTCTTTGCCAGCCAATGGCCGAAAGGAGGTAAGACGAAAGAGTTCGTTGATTGCAAGGCCGAGTGCAACAAGGCCAGCGACCAGCAGGAATGTCCAAATTACCGTCAACGGCTCAGGGTTCAGACTCAGGTCATCATCCCGCCGTTTTCCGATTGCGCCGCCCGCACCATCCAGTTGGCCACGCAGATTGCAGTAGCGAACGGGGTTATCCGCATACATGGCCAGCTGTTTTGCCCCCACATCTGAATTAGCCATGATGGAAATACCTTCTCCAGTTCTGGGCACCGTCCGCCGGTAACGCTTCCCAATTTAAATGCTTTACACCATGAAACAGGTAGTTAGCCTTATAAATTAAAGTAAAGTGTAGCTGATGAAATGGGGGATGTATTTGAAATCCAGGCTTAAGCGGCATTTTGGTTCAGAAATGCCTCGAAAAAACGGCTCAGAACATCATGTGAATTTGCCAGGCGGTGTCCGTCCGGGACTCGAAGCAGGCGGTCCTGGCCGCCCCGCAGGCGAGTTTCACTCTGGGAGACCGGCACCACCGCATCCTCGCTACCGTGAATGATCCAGGCGGGCAGTTTCCGGGGCAGGTGAGCTGGCTCATGGTCTGGCATTTCAAAGGCGGGCGCCATCAAAAAAAGCCCCTGACAACCTTGCTCTGATGCTGCCATGCAGGAGACCCAAGCCCCCATACTGGAACCCACCAGCAACTTTTTACGCGGATCATCGGCCAATCGCCGGCGGAGCTCAGTCAGGCGAGGCAAACCGTCCAGGCTAAACCGGTAGTCCGGGCTTTCCACGGCCAAACCACGACTGCGAGCAATATCCGCCAAAAGGAGAATTTTGCTTCCCCAGGGGCCACTCTCCTGACCGTGGGCAAAATAGATCACTCGGGCCATTGCCCCACCTTCATCCCTATTCCGTGGTGCTCAGTTTCTTTCGGCATGTAGGCTGACATTTTCCAATACCATCATGGACTGGGTCGCGGCCGCGGATAGAAGTAGTCGCTCGCGATAAGCAAAATCTTCAGCCTTCCTGGCGATGAAGAGCACGCCAAATTGCTCACCACTGGCTCTTAACGGCACCATGACAGCATAAGAGCCGTCTCCGTTGGGATAGCCTACGATTCTCAGTTCATCGCGATTGAGCGCTTCAACCATTTCAGATTCCCGGCAGCGCCGGATGGCGTCAGGCAGTAAGATAGGGGCTCGTTCCAGAGCGTGGTTTACATCGCTATCCCCACGCATTCCCAGTAACCGGAATTGTTCGGATTCCTCAAGAAATACGACGGCACCGTCGCTGTCTAGAAGCTCATCCAGCTCCAGCAGCAATCGCTCCATAGTTTGCTCGGGCGTTAAGGACCCGGCAAGATGGCTGCTAAGGTGATGCAGACGCTTGGCCCAGTAACGACGCTCCTGTTCCACTTCACGCGTCGTGTCCCGGTGGTGTCGTCGTGATATAGCATGCCAAACAAGTAGTGCCATCAAAAAGATGGCTGTCCCATAGGCGATCATGGCCAATGGGTGCTGCCAAGGAGCACGGGCTACTTCAACAGGAATACTTGCACCCTCTTCTGCCCAGCCGCCTAAGCGATCGGCCGCCTGAACCCGAAAACGATATTCCCCAGCCGGGAGATTGGTGTAAACCGCCTGGTTGTTACTATTGTTCTGTCGCCAGCTGGTCTCGAAACCTTCAAGTTTGAAGCGGTATTGATTATTTCCAGGGTTTCGAAAATCCAAGGCTGTGAAAGAAAATCTCAGCAGGTTCTCATCATGGGGGACATGAAGCTTGCCTTCATGGAAATCCCGTTCGGGATAGTTCAGAACCTCCTGGCCGATTTGTATTTCGGTGATTTGAATAGGCGGCGCCGGATGAGACACCATGACGTCAGATGGCCGAAAGACATTAATGCCGTTAACCCCACCGTAGGCCATTCGGCCGTCAGGGAAACGGGCAGATGCCCGAGCATTGAATTCCCTACTCTGAAGGCCGTCACTGGTTTCAAATACCTGAACGCGGGTGTTGTCACGATCCACGCGAATAAGCCCCTGGGAAGTTCCTCCCCAAAGATTGCCTTCCTCATCAAGCTGAACGGAGTAGACCATATCGGCGGGAAGCTGATTCTGGCTATCTAGATGAAGATATTCACCACTCTCCAGTTCTATTCGAAATAGACCCAGTTGGGCACCCAGCCATACCATGCCTCTGTCGTCCACGATGAGGTCATTGATGCCGCCATGATTAATATCAAGGTTCCGCTCGTCTCCGTCTCGTGGTGTGCCGGGCTCAATGCGAAGACTCACATGGTCCGTGGCCAAGTCGTAGAGAACAAGTCCATTGTCACCTGCCAGCCATAGCTGATCCGGGCCTGTAACCCAGATTCCGTTTAGATTGCGGAATCCATGATCTTCCTCATCAAGAAGAATATGCCATTGCTCTTGTCCCTCTTCCGGCGATGCCAGTCTCACAATAACCTTATCATTCAGGGTGAGGAAGAGATTATCCTGCTCGTCACCGACCAGGCTCATAATGATTTGATGTTGCTCCTGATCTTCCAGGTCTAGGGTTTCCAGCAGTGGGAACCTTTCGTATTCCGCTTCTTCCCCCAATCGGGCATCGGTATGCCATAGCCCATTGATACTGGCGACCCATAACCTGTCATCCGGACCCTTCTGCAACGCAGTTGCATGATGCTGGCCCGCGCCTCCATTTTCCGGTTTGCGGCGAACCACCTTCTGGATCCCCCTTCCTTCTGGCCACCGAACACCGGCCAATCCATCCTGGGTTGCCACCCAAAAGACATCGTCTGAAATGGGCAGAATGCTCCAGATATCCGGATGGGGAAGGCTTTCTTCCTCAATCGGGTGATGTCCGAACTGGCCAAAAGCCATGGCCCGGGGGTTGAGACGCTGGGCTCCCTGAGCATGGCTACCCGCCCAAACCAGCCCGCCCTGGTCCACGTGCACGGTCATCAGATTGGGTTCTGCCAATGTGTGTGGCATGGCAGGGTCTGATTGGAACTGGCGAAGCTGTCCGGATCCGGGATTAAAGTACAGCAGTCCTTCCCCATAACTGGCAAACCAGAGGCCACCATCCGGATCTTCTGCAATGTCCCATATTGCCACGTCCTCACTGATGTCTCCCAGCGGATGCTCCGAATCAAAACGATTCACAGCGCCACTGTCAGTGATATTGAACACCACGCCACCACCGGCAGCCCATAGCTTCCCATCGTGGCTCAGTTGAATGGCTGCAATGAAGGTATCGTGGGGCAGCTCGTTACCATTATCTGTCTTGTGCCAATTCAGCAAGGTTCGGTGCTCGGGGTCCACACGAACCAGACCGGCCGTTGTGCCAAAGACTATCCCGCCTGCTTGGTCTTCGGCGACGGCCAGAAAGGGGGAGCGAATGTCCTGCTCATCGCCGACCTCCAGACGCTGGAAATAGCGGTCTTCGGGGCCCAGTCGAAAAGCACCTTCATGGGTGGCGGCCCAGATAACGCCATTGGAATCAATGTGAAGATCCCAGACCATGCCGAGTGGGGTATCCGCACTATGGTCAATGGGAATGCGTTCCACGGTTCCTGCTATTGGATCCAAGCGGTGGATGCCTGTTCGGGTTCCAACCCACAGGAAGCCATCTTTGTCTTCGGCCAGAGCATTAGCGAAGTTGTCGCTTAAGGAAGCATCATCTTCTGGATTTTGTCGGTACAATCTGAATTGGTAACCATCATAGCGTTGTAGCCCGCCTTCCGTCCCCATCCAGATGAAACCGCGACGGTCCTGATGGATGCTGGCAACAGTGCTTTGAACCAGGCCATCCTCAATGCTCATATGCTCAAACCGGGTAAAGTCATTGGAGGCCAATGCCGAATTCAGGCATATGCCCAGCAGGTAGGCGAACAGAAATGCTTTCGGAATTGACAGCCACGACAAACAAAGAGTGAGATACGGCTTGTGCCGCGTCCCCTCCCCCAAAACAGACTTACTGTCATAAATACCGTTCACAACCGTTTTGCATTCCATTCAATGAATTGACATCAGCACATCGTTGTCCTCAAGACCCTGCTTGACCGACCTCGATGGGAGATTAAGCCCAAAAGCATGTCTGCACAGTGGACCCGTTAGCGGTGTCATTCCCCGATACCCCTCTACGGTTTCAATCTCGGTGCCGAGGGTGAGTCCTCACCTGTTCGATCGCCTTGTCAACCGCTTCGGCCACTTTGGACTCCATATCCGCAAAATCCTGATCCCCCAGGTGGGCGCCAAGATCCACGGTATGCCGCACATATCGGCATGGAAGGCGGTTCAGTGCCAGACAGGCCACATCCTCGAAAAACCCCTCCCAAGGCTCTTCCCGCTCTCCTTCCATGCGTTTCCAGAGGTAATCCTGGACCAGCTGTTCGTAAAAATTCTTGATCTGGAACACCGCAAAGCCCTCCCTCCCGACTTTTTAGGGGCCCATGATGAAACGCTCTGATGCCCATGTAAAGGCCTGTGCCGCTGCGGCTGCATTTTTGGCCTGTAACGCTTATACTTTCATCCCGCCGGACGAATAACAGGGAAAAGGACCAACCGAGGAGTCTATCCATGGAAAGTGTGTTCGTCGCGCGACAGCCCATATTCAATCGCAAGCTTCAACTCTACGCATACGAACTCCTGTTCCGTTCCGGTATCAAAGTCTCCGCAGATTTCAGTGACGGCGATGCTGCCACTTCGGAAGTTATTCTCAATACATTCACGGTTTTTGGTTTGGATGAGCTGGTGGGTAAAGCACCTGCCTTTATCAACCTCACCCGCCGTTTTCTCGTCCAGCAAGACCCCCTGCCCTTGCCCCAGGATCGAACAGTGATAGAGATTCTGGAGGATGTGGTTATTGATGAGGAACTGATTCGTTCGGTGGAACGACGAAAAAGGGAGGGGTATACCATTGCTCTGGATGATTTCTTTTATACGCCTCAGTCCGAGCCATTGCTGGAGATGGTGGATATCGTCAAGCTGGAGGTGCCCACATTGCTGGATGGGCAGGCCCCCAGCCTTATTGAGCACCTCAAACGCTTTAATCTGACTCTGGTAGCAGAGAAGATTGAAAACCAATCCCAATTGGATCATTGCCGCGAGCTAGGCTGTGATTACTTCCAGGGATACTTCCTCAGCCGGCCGGACATATCCTCCGGAACTCGTTTATCCAGTGAACGAATTGCCATGATGGAGCTGCTTGGACGCCTCCATGACCCCGAGGCGGATATTCTTGACCTGGAATCCGTAATCAGCAAAGACCTGGCCTTAAGCTACAAGTTGTTGCGATACATCAATTCCGCCTATTATCGGCGCGCTTTTGAAATCCGCTCCCTGCGACAGGCGGTGATGATGCTGGGAATGCGGGAACTCAGGCGCTGGGCCTCAATTGTCTCTCTGAGTCAGGCCTCGGAAAAGCCGGAGGAACTGATCAACCAACTCCTGGTGCGAGCAAAGATGTGCGAGTTGATCGCCGAGGAGATTGCACCGGACTACAGTGATGTGGCCTTTATTGCCGGCTTGTTTTCCGGCTTGGATGCCCTGCTCAATTGCACCATGGAAGAGGCATTGGAGAAACTCCCCTTGGCCGCCGAAATTCGGCAAGCCTTGTTGGAACGCGAGGGGCCAGTGGGTGAGTTTCTCGGCGCCGTGCTGGCCTATGAGAATGCCGATTCCATTGGCCTGAACGCATCGTTGGTAACACCAGACCGGCTACGGGAGCGTTACTTGGCGGCCCTGCAATGGCAACAGCGCCAGAGTACCCTGATCTAGCCAGCCATTTCAGGCTGCGGCCACTCCATCACGTCCCTGTCGTTTCACCCGATACATGGCCTGATCCGCCCGGCGAACTAGCTGATCCCTGGTTTCCTGTGGAATCCCTTCGGTAATCCCGATACTGACCTTGGGGGCACTCTTGGTCACCTCCAATTGAATTCGCACACGCGCCGCCACCAGTCGGGCTGCTTCCAGGTCTGTTTCCGGCAATATCACCAAGAACTCATCACCGCCGAAGCGGCCAACCACATCTGATCCGCGGGTCGCTGATTGCAGGACATCTGCCAGTTTGCAAAGCGCCCGATCCCCCGACTCATGACCCATTTGATCATTCAGCTGCTTGAGGTCATCCATGTCAATCATTAGCAGCGACAGGGGGGTCTGGTGTCGGCGACTTCGATGAAGCTCCTCAGACAGACGTTGCTCCAGACCTGTGCGATTGAGTATGCCGGTCAGAGCATCCACCATGGCACGTTGTTCCGCCTCCTGGATGGCCAGCAGTCGACTTGCCAGGGGGATTAGTACCGGGCTGAGACGACAGACCAGAGCGCCACCCTCAGCGGATTCATTGCCGCCTATCCGGAAACGCCCAAGGCCCCGACCCTGATGCTCAAGATCAGCGTCGATCAAGGGAAGTCCGCCCTGCCCCCAACTCCAACGGCCCAATCCCGGGCTGTCGATTACCAGCGACTGGATACCGCTGTCTTCCATGGTGTGGGACAAGGCTTGGACCGCTTCAACCAGGGCCGCTGGGGTCTCTACGCAAAGGAGGCGGCGAATTTGGGCAAGATCGGGATGGGTCGGCTCTCCAAAAGTCGACGTCAGGCTCATTGTCTCAGCTCACTCTTCTTGTCTTTGAGCAGAAAAGATAAGCAAGCCACATGCCAGGCAGGAAATTACACAGAAGATCAGTGAGATAGCAACTCAGGGGAAAGGAAGTGATTCCGTCGTCCGGCAAATGCTTGCCGGACGACGGAATCCCGACGCCCGTCAAGAAGGGGTGACCGCCGTTTCAGCCTCCAGCTCGTCATCCCGGCGATGGAAAATGGCGTAGATTACCGGGATGACCAGCAGAGTGGTGAAACTGGCGGACAACAGACCGCCAATGACGGCCCGGGCCATGGGGGCCTGCTGATCCGCCCCCTCACCAATGCCCAGTGCCAGCGGCAACATGGCGAAGGTCGTGGTCAGCGTGGTCATGAGTACCGGGCGCAGCCGTCGCCGTCCCGCTTCGGTGATGGCGGCATTCAGGCGCATCCCCTCCCCCCGCTGGAGCCGCCCGGTCTGATCCACAATCAGGATGGAGTTATTCACCACAATTCCCACCAGCATGATCATCCCGATCAGCGATTGCAGATTAAAGGTGGTGCCTGTGAGATACAGCATCACATTGACCCCGATAATGGCCAGGGGCACTGTGAACATCACGATGAACGGATCGCGCAGGGATTCATATAGAGATGCGAGAACCATGTAGACCAGAAGAACCGCCATGATCATGGCCAGGCCCAGCTCAGAGAAAGCCTCCTGCTGTTCCTCGAATTCCCCTGAGACAACCGCGTCATAGCCATCGGGCATGGGAATATCCCGCAATACATCCTGGACATCCGCCGCCACCGAGCCAAGGTCCCGGCCGCTGATATTGGCATAGACCACCGCGAGGCGCTGCTGATTCTTGCGGTCAATCTGCTGCGGTCCAACCCCCTCACCCACATCCACCAGGTTGCGCAAGGCAATCTGATCGCCTTCATCATTGCGCACGGTCAGATTCAGGATTTGAGACTGGGTCAACCGCTCGGAATCACGCATGCGGATGAACATGTCGTATTCCCGGCCCTCATCCGTAAATTCCCCGGCTCGGACCCCGCCGATGGCGGCTTCCAGGGTTCTGGCGGCCCGCTCCATGGAGACACCCAGGTCGGCGGCCCGGTCCCGGTTGAGCAGCATCAGTTCTTGCGGAATACCTTCTTCCCGGCTGCGTCGGGTATCACTAATCCCTTCCACGCCGGCCAGCCGCTCTTCCACGTCGTCAGAAAGGGCATCCAGGCGATCCAGGTCGAAGCCACGAACTTCCACTTCCATCTGCTCACCATCGCCACCGCCGGTGCCCATGCGGAGCAGGAACAGGCCCTGACCGGCGCGGGTACGGATGGTAGCGCCGGGGATATCTTCCAGCAGCGGGCGCAGGTCGGCCGCGATTTCAGCACTACTGCGATCCCGGTCCCTGACGCCCACCAGGCTGAGGCGGACCTCCCCGGTATGACCTTGTCCACGCCAGCCGGAAGAACCCAGACGGGTATAATTGGATTCAGCCTCGGGAACTTCCGGGATCACGATATCTTCCACCTGCTTCATGACCTCATCCAGGATCTCCAGACGAGTACCGGGTTCCATTTCCACACTCACCCGAACCTCACTCTCATCCGCCTCGGGCATGAACTCCGCCCCGATATGAGGCATGAGCAGCAAGGACAGAAGGAACACCAGACCGGCCAGGGACAGGGTCATGGGCTTGTGCCGCAGCAAGAGCTCCAGCAGCTCCTTGTAACGAAGCTCCATGGCGTCAAATCCACGTCCCATGGCGGCGGCCATCCGCTTGGCCAGGCTACGACCGCTGCCTCCGTTCTCGTCCTTGAGAATCTTTGAAGCCATCATGGGTACGACAGTCAGCGCAACCAGCAAGGAACAGATCAGCGCAAAGCCCACGGTATAGGCCAGTTGGCTGAACATTTCCCCGGACATGCCCTGGGCGAAGATCAGTGGTGCGAAAATCACCAGCGTGGTGATGGTGCTGGCAATGATGGCCGGTCCCACCTGGGATGTCCCCACAACGGCAGCCCGACTGCGATCGTCGGCCTCCTCCTTGCGGACCCGGGAGATATTTTCCAGGACCACAATGGCATTATCCACCATCAACCCGACGCCCAGAGCCAGCCCCCCCAGGGTCATGAGGTTGAGCGTGAAACCACCAAAATAGATCAGCGAGAAGGTGGCAATGAGCGAGGTGGGGATCGCTACCGCAACGACCAATGTGCCTCGTATATTTCGCAGAAAAACCAGTAGCACGAATACAGCCAGAATCCCGCCATACAGAATAGTGGTGGTCAGATTGTTGACCGAGTTCTGGATGTATTCGGACTGATCGACAATGGGCACCAGATCCAGCTGGGGATAGTCCCGCTGGATGCGTTGCATTTCGGCATTGACCTGGTCGGCGACATCAACTGTATTACTCCCGGCCTGCTTGCGCACAGCAATCCGGACACCGGGTTCCTCATTGATACGAATGAGCCGGGAGATGCGTTCATGCCCATCTTCCACATCCGCGATCTGGCCCAGTCGAACCTGACTTCCCTCCCGCCGGGCCACAGTAAGGTTACGGATTTCCTCCAGCGTGGAAAACTTGCCCGGGGTGCGTACCGCCACGTCCAGCCGGCCGCGCTCGACCTCACCTGCAGGCACCGTCACATTGGCTTCCCGAAGCGCGGTGCGAACCTGATCCAGTGTCAGGTCCAGGGCCCGAATCCGTTCCGGATCCACCTTAATCTGGATTTGGCGTTCCAGCCCGCCCCAGACATCCAGGGTGGCCACACCCGGGATGCGCTCAATGCGGTAGCTCAGGTCCTCGTCGATCAGGCTTCGCAGGGCAATGGGGTCCAAATCACTGGCAACGCCATAGATGAGGATGGGAAAGCTGGCCGGGTCAAACTTGCGCAGCTGGGGGCGATCGGCCTCTTCCGGCAGGGCGTTGACGATACGGTCCAGGCGGTCACGGATGTCATTGGCAGCCACATCCAGGTCTACCCCCCACTGGAAGGTGACGCGAACCTGGCTGCTGCCTTCCGAGGAAACAGAGGTGAGTTCTTCGATGCCGGCCACAGTGGCCACGGATTCTTCAACGCGCCGGGTGATGGTCTCTTCCACCTCTTCCGGGCTGGCGTTCTCGTAATTCGTAGCCACGGTGAGCGTGGGATAAGTCACGTCCGGCATCAAATCCAACGGCAGCCGGCTCAGGGCAAATAACCCCACCAGGACAGCGATGAGCGCCATCATGGTGGTAAAAACGGGCCGGTTGACGGTCAGTGTCGCGATTTTCATCGGCGTATCCTGGTGCTGTTGTAAAGGCGGAGCGGCTTAGTCGGACTCGCTGATTCGCAGGGGCGTCCCGTCCCCGAGCCGATGCTGCCCCAGGGTGACCACCCGGCCTTCAATGTCCGGCTCCAGGATCTGGCTGTATTGTTCGGTTTGAATGCCCAGTGTGATGGGAACAAAGCGGGCCTTGGGCCGCTCCTCGCCGGCGTCCTCGTCGGGTGCTTCCACGCGGAAAATACCCCGTTCTCCCGCATAGCGCGTAACCGCGTTGTTGGGGACCACGCGGGCATCGGCGACCTCTTCTACCTGAATACGCATCTTGACGAAGAATCCCGGGCTGAGCCGCCGCTCTTCGTTGGGTACGTCGATTTCAACACGGGCTTGTCGGGTCGCTTCCTGCAACTGGGGGGCAATACGCGCCACCGAGCCCTCAAAATGCTCCCCGGGCCAGGCGTCGCTCCGAATCTCCACCGTTTGCCCGCGGCTCATGCGCGCGAAATCCCGATCAGTGACGAAGGTGACGGCCCGCAGGGAACCGGTGTCCAGTACGGTAATCAGGGGTTCATTGGCCGGAACCATGGATCCCTCATCGACAAATCGCTCACCGACCAGGCGCTCGGTATTCTCATCACCACCATTCCATTCCGCACGCACCGTGGCATGGGAAAGCCGCAGACGAGCTGCCCCCAGGGCCGCTTCACGCTGCGCCACCTGGGCTTCATTGACCCGGACGTTGGCTCGGGCGGCATCGTACTCGGACTGGCCCACATCATATTCCGATTCGGAAGCCAGGCCCTGCTCCCGCAAATCCGCCAGCCGGCCGTATTCCCGCTCGCGAACCACCTTATTGGCCCGGGCATCCTCCAGCTGGGCCTCGGCAACCTGCAGAGCGGCTCGGGCTTCTGCCACCTCTTGCTCAAATTCTTCGTCATCCAATCGGGCAATGACCTGCCCCTGGCTGACCCGGTCACCGATATCCACCTCCAGGCTGCGCAGGCGTCCCCCTACCTTGGGCGCAAGATTGAAGCGGTGAGCTGCCTGCAAGGTTCCCGTGTATTCAGCAATATCCTGAATGGTCTGGTGACTGACCTGGCCGACTTCAACAGCAACTGCCTGGTCACGGTCGCCATCACCGGGCCAGCCACCGCCACCGGGACCGGAGCGTTCCCCCTGTCCCAACCACCAGATCAAGGCCGCGCCAAGCAGCACGGCCACGAAAATCAATAGCTTTTTTATGTTCATTACGACTCGCAATCCTTAGGGCTGGAATGAGAGGTGGCACTCCCTTTGATTCACTGCCGGGTCAAGAACGTCCGAAGTCGAACTATATACGGCTTCGGGCATTGTGACTGCCATGGCCGGGTTCAGTTCCATGCTATTTCCATTTCTGCGCCATCAGGTATTTAAACTGATCCTCGCTCTGAATCGCCCCAGGCCTGGCCTGTCGGACTTGCCGAATAGCCGTTTCCGGCTCAACACCCTGCTCAATCAGCAATCGGGCGGCCACCGTACCGGTGCGCCCCAAGCCTGCCAGGCAATGGATGGTAATGCGGTGCCCGGCAGCCAGCTCCTCCCAAATCGCCTGCCCGGCGCTCTGCCAGGCGGATTCGAAGGCTCGGCCGGGAGCACAGAAATCCGGAATAGGGCAATGCCACCAGGCCAACCCCATGGCGTGAGCTTGCGAGGGCAAATCGGAGAGACCCAGCCAGGACAGTTCAGTCTGTTCGTTCAAGGTCAAAAGGCCCACTGCCCCCCAGTCGGAAATGGCCCGGAGATCGTCATGAAGACGGCGATGTCCGGTACTCATAATCAGATCACCGGTACCAGGGCAACGGCTCAAGCCCAACACGCCCTTCAGTGCTGGCATGGGCAGACTGTCAATACTCAGATACATGCGCAAACAGCCCCTCCATAGGCCAAGAAGACCATGCCTCAGAGATAAGGCGTCAACAATCGAGCCAGGCCGTTGCGCAAGCGTCTGGCCAGCGTAAAACGCTTTTGCCAGGTGCTATCAACGGCCTGACTCTCTACAAGGCAGTCGCGAAAGTGGGATTCCAGGGATTGCACGAACCATTCGTCATAGCATTCCAGATTGCACTCAAAATTAAGCGAGAGGCTGCGGGGATCCCAATTAGCCGAGCCGATCATGGCCCACTGCCCGTCCACAGTGAACAATTTACTGTGATCGAAGGGGCCGGGCCGAAAATGAAACTGAACGCCCCAGCGCATCATCGGGGCCAATTGTGCTTCGATGGCCCAGGACACCAAGGAGAGATTATTCTTCTCCGGCAGAATGACGTCCACTTGGACGCCCCTCAATGCCGCGGCACCCAGGGCATCCTGCAGGCTGGCATCCGGCAGGAAATAAGGCGTCATGATGGCAATGCGGTGTTGGGCGGCATTGAGCGCGCCCAGCAGGATTTGGCGAAGCGTGTCGTAGTTCTCATCCGGTCCATCGGCCACGATCCGAGCCAATGATGCCCCGGGCGTGCGGGGGATGGGAAAGAAAGCACGGTGTCGAAGGTCTTCCCCGACGGCGAACAGCCAGTCCTCGGCAAACACCGCCTGCATTTCCGAGACCACCGGCCCTTCCACCTCAAAATGAATATCCCGAATGGGGTGGTGCGTTGTTTCGTCCAATACGTTACCGGCGGCAATATTCATTCCCCCGATAAAGCCCTTGTGCCCATCCACTACCAGCAATTTGCGATGATTGCGAAGATTCATGAAACGAACCAGCCAAGGCAGCCGGGCCGGCATGAACTTGGCGGTGGGAATGGAATCGCGTTTTAACAGCCCTTCAATGCTGGGCATGGAGTAACGAAGGCCTACCGCATCCACCAGCACCCGAATTGCCACGCCTCTCTGCCGGGCCTCGGACAAGGCATCGACAAATTCGCGCCCCACCCGGTCGCGATTGAAGATATACGTACTCAGGGTGATGCTCTCGCGCGCAGAACGGATGGCGGTCAGCATGGCCGGATAGGCTTGGTCACCATTATGCAGGACGGTCAGGGTGTTGCCGCCCAGTAATGGCTGGCGAGCAACCCGATTCGACAGGCGGGACAGGGGCAGCAGGGACTGGGGGACAAATTGTTCCAGTACATTGGGCAGGTAGGCATCAAGATCCCGCTCCCCCTGAATACGGGGCAGCGTGCCTCTCAATGCATGGGCCCGGCGACGAATCCGGTTGATACCGAGTAGCAGATACAGCAGCGACCCCAGCAGGGGAGCAAGCCAGATAACCCCCACCCAGGCCACTGTGGCCCGATTGTCATTCTTGTAGAGGATGGCATGCCCAGAGGCCAGCATGGCCACGATCAGGGACAGAAGGGCAAGCCAGGTTGTTGTCCCGCCTATCACAGGGCGGTCTCCCCTCCGTCGCTCAGGCCATGCCGGCCAGGATTTCCTGATGCACTTGCAGGTCTAATTCCGAAAACAGGACAAAGCGGACCAGGCGCAGGGATGTGAGCGAAGACGCCCGGCGAACCACGGTCTGAAGGGCAATTCCGGCCGCCTCTCGAATGGGATAGCCAAATGCGCCGGTGGAAATGGCAGGAAAGCCCACGCTGCCCAATCCGGCTTCTTCAGCCCGGTCCATGGCGGCCTCATAGCAACGGACCAGCAACTCATCGGCTGGCTCATCCACGCCATAGACGGGGCCCAGACAATGGATTACATGGGCATTGGGCAGTTTGAAGGCTTCGGTGATCACAGCCTCACCGGGTCGTATGGGCGCCAGGGGGCGACAGGCCGCATCCAGGTCGGGGCCGGCCGCTCGGTGGATGGCACCGGCGACCCCACCTCCGATGGCCAGCTGAGCATTGGCCGCATTCACCACGGCATCCAGATCGTCCTGGCGGGTAATATCACCCCGCACCAGTTGCAGGGTCAGATTGCCGAATTGTTGTTCCTGCATGCTCGTCTCCACTGCCCATGACCCAATGAATATTGGTTACGCAAGGGTAGCAGCCTCGGCGGTCTTAATCTTCGAAGCGGCGGAAGATCAAGCTGGCGTTGGTGCCGCCGAAGCCAAAGCTGTTGGACATGACCGTATTCAATGAGACGTTGTCCTGCCGCTCGGCCACCACGGGCCGCCCTTCCGCCTCCGGATCCAGATTCTCGATATTGGCCGAGGCGGCGATAAAGCCTTCCTTCATCATGAGCAGGCTGAAAATCGCTTCATGTACGCCGGCGGCCCCCAGAGAATGCCCGGTCAGGGATTTGGTGGATGCCACGGGTGGGATATTGGCCCCGAAAACTTCGGACATGGCATCCAGTTCGGTGATGTCGCCCCGGGGGGTGCTGGTGCCGTGGGCATTGACGTAATCCACTGGTGTATCCACCGTGGCCATGGCTTGCTGCATGCAGCGAACCGCACCTTCCCCGCTAGGTGCAACCATATCGGCCCCATCCGAGGTCGCCCCGTAACCTACCAGTTCGGCAATAATGGGCGCTCCGCGCTCTCTGGCATGCTCCAGAGATTCCAACACCAGAATGCCACCACCACCGGCAATCACGAAGCCGTCCCGGTCCCGGTCGTAGGGACGGGACGCCTTTTCCGGTGTGTCGTTGTACTTTGAAGAGAGGGCCCCCATGCCGTCGAACATCAGGGTCATGGTCCAGTCCTCGTCTTCCCCGCCGCCAGCAAAGACCACATCCTGTTTGCCCAGCTGAATCTGCTCCATGGCATTTCCGATGCAGTGGGAGCTGGTGGCGCAGGCGGAGGAAATCGAATAGTTGATGCCCTTGATACCGAAAGCGGTGGCCAGGCAGGCGGAAGTAGTGCTGCTCATGGCCTTGGGCACCGTAAAGCTGCCCACCTTGCGGATACCCCGTTCTCTCAGAGTGTCGGCCGCCTTGATCAGCCAACCCACCGAGCCGCCCCCGGAGCCGGTGACCAGGCCAATGCGGGGGTCGGACAGTTGTTCCGGGTCCAGTCCCGCGGAGCGGGCGGCCTCTTCCATGGCCACATAGGCATAACCGGCCGCATCCCCCATGAATCGCAGGGGCTTGCGGGGTACCCGTTCGTTAAGGTCAATCTCCGGTCGCGCGGAAACCCGACTTCGCAACCCCAGTTCTTCGTATCGTTCGTTGAAGCGGATGCCGGAGCGGCCCTCCCGAAGAGAGTCCGTCACGGTGGTCAGATCATTACCCAGGCAGGAGACAATCCCCATGCCGGTCACCACTACGCGTTGCACAAGCGCCACCTTTCTGTTTGAGGTTGGAGGAAGAATTAGCCCACTATGATAACGCCCTGTTGCGTTGGGTGATAGGAATACTGTTTAAAACAGTCCCAACGACCGTTTGAGTGGCCTGGTCCGGGCCAGCCTGGATTGACGCCGAGTGGGCATATACGTCAAGTTGAGGACGAAAGCCCATCCATTGATCCGATCCGGGAGGTGAACCATGAGTACCCGCACAAGCAAGGCACCCAAGGCCAACGGTCGGATCGATGTGCTGGACCCTCAGGACGGCAGCCTGGTGGAAAGTATTCCCCGCTATGATGCAAAGGGCATGCAGTCGGCCATTGACCAGGCTGACGCCGCCCTGCCCCGGGCCCGCCGCATGCCGGTGCATGAACGGATGCGAGTCCTTTACGATGCCGCCGATTATGTGGATCGCCATCGTGGCGAATTTGCCGAAACCCTGTCCCGAGAGGGGGTCAAGACGATCAATGAAGCACGGGCCGAGGTGGCCCGGACCGTGATGACGCTGCGCCTCTCCGCCGAGGAGACCCGGCGAATCGTGGGCAACACCATTGCCTTTGATCAACGCCCCGGCAGTGAAAACCGCTTTGGTTATTCCCGGCGAATCCCAGTGGGCCTGATTGGAGCCATTACCCCCTTCAATGACCCCCTGAACCTGGTGGCCCACAAGGTGGGTCCGGCCATTGCCGGTGGCAATGCGGTGATCGTCAAGCCCCATGAAGCCACCCCCCTGTCCGCCATCAAGCTGCTGGAGGCTTTTCACGCCGCCGGCGTCGAGGAAGGGATATTCCAGGTTATTCCAGGTTACGGGGCCGATGCCGGGGATGCCCTGGTGGTGGATGAACGGGTGAGGATGATTTCCTTCACTGGAGGTCGCGAGACCGGAGAGAAAATCATGCAGCGGGCGGGCTTGAAGAAGTTCGGCATGGAGCTGGGGAGTAACTCCCCCACCATCGTGATGAATGATGCCGATCTGGAGCAAGCCATCCCCGCCATAATCGGAGGGGCGGTGGCGGCCGCTGGGCAGAATTGTTTGCATGTGCAGCGTCTGCTTCTACACGAATCCATTTATGAGACGGCCCGGGATCAATTTGTGGAGTCCATGGGCCGGATTCGCTATGGCGACAAGTATTCGGAAGACATGGACATGGGACCCATGATTGATCCCCAGGCCGCTGAACGGGTGGACAATTCGGTGCAAAAAGCCCTGCGGGACGGCGCCCGGCTTCTAACCGGCGGTCAGCGGCAAGGCAACTTCTACGCGCCCACGGTGCTGGAGGCCGTTCCCGATAACCACCCCATGGTCAAGGAGGAGATTTTTGGTCCGGTCACCAGCCTCCACGCCTTTCGCGATGAGGATGAGGCGATTGCCATTGCCAATAATGTGGATTATGGACTTCATGCCGGTGTTTTCACCAGCGATGTGGATGCCGCTTTCCGGGTGGCCGATGCTCTGGAGTGTGGCGGTGTCATGATCAACGATAGCAGTGATTACCGACTGGATGCCGCACCGTTTGGCGGGGTGAAGGGTTCCGGCATTGGCCGTGAAGGCGTGGGCTATGTGCTCAATGAAATGACCGAACCCAAGGTGTACTGCTTCAATATCCGTTTCCCCAAAGGCTGGACCTGAGAATCATGCTGGAAAGAATCAGAAGTGAGCGGGTTGCCCACTTGGTGCAATCCGATATTCGCGCCATGACCCAGCGCTGCGTTGAGGTCAATGGCGTCAATATGGGACAAGGCATTTGTGATACCCCGCCGCCTGGCGAGGTGATCCAGGGGGTGACGTTGGCTCTGGAGAAAGGGGCCAACCGCTATACCCGTTACGATGGCGTCAAGCGGCTGCGTCACGCCCTGTCAGAGCGGCTCGCTCGGGACAATACGCTGAATGTGGATCCGGAAACGGAAGTGGTGGTTACTGTGGGCAGCACCGGGGCCTTTGCTGCCACTGTTACTGCTCTTTGCAACCCCGGAGACCGCATCCTGCTTTTCGAGCCCTATTACGGCTACCACCTGAACACAGCACGGGTGGCGGGCCTGGAAGTGGATATGGTGCCCCTGAACCCGGCGGATTTCACATTGGATGAGCAGGCGCTGGAAGCCAAGGCCAAAGGTGCCCGTGCAATTGTGGTGAATACTCCGGGCAATCCCTCTGGTCGGGTGTTCACCCGGGATGAGTTAACGGCCATTGCCCAAATCTGCCAACGGCATGACCTGCTCTGCATTACCGACGAAATCTATGAGTACTTTCTGTATGACGATCATGCCCATATCAGCATGGCCACCCTGCCCGGCATGAAGGACCGCACCGTGACCATCTCCGGTTACTCCAAGACATTCAGCATTACCGGTTGGCGGATTGGCTTTGTGGCTGCGCCGCGGGAATTGGCCGAGCCCATCGGGCTGGTCAACGATATGTATTACGTGTGTGCCCCTTCCCCGCTCCAGTATGCAGTCGCCGACACTATCCAGGCCTTGGACCCCGACTTCTACCAGTCCCTGGCACGGGAATATCAGGCCAAGCGGGATCGCTTCTGCCAGTTGCTGGACCAGGTTGGTCTCACACCCCGGGTACCTGAAGGGGCCTATTATGTGCTGGCCGATATCAGCAGGCTTGGCTGCGAAACTTCCCACCAAGCGGCCATGACTCTCCTGGAGGAAGCGGGGGTGGCCACCGTGCCCGGGAGTGCATTTTTCAGTGGTCCCGATGGGGAGCACTGGACACGCTTCTGTTTCGGGCGTACCGATAAAACCCTGGAGGCGGCCGAGCGGCAGTTGCTTGAATGGGCGGAAAGAAGCAATAACGCTCGCTAGCTTCTGCCGCCAGGTTCAATTTCCCGGCCACGCCATTGGACCACGGCGAAACGGGAGAATCGGGCATTCAGCCACAATGACAGCGCAATGACCGCACTGCCCAGTGCCAGGCGCCCCAGGTCCGCTTCACGATTCCAGATCAGGATATTGACCACCAGACCGGCGGGGATCAGCACATTATTCATTACCGCCAAGGTACCTCCATCCACCAGACAAGCCCCCCGGTTCCAGAAAAACAGGCCGACCCCCGACGCGGCCAGGCCCAGCCAGAGAATCACGCCCCACTGCAGGGGGGTCTCAGGCAAGGCGGCGGCATCTCCGAAGACCCAGAAAGCTGGGCCGGAGACCAGGATGCCACCCAGGAAAAAGAGCCCGAAAAACCGCCAGGTGGGTCGCTGGGGTTGGTAATGCTGGATCAAATGCTTATAGGCCACCTGACCGGCCGCAAAACTGAAATTGGCCAGCTGGATCAGCAGAAAACCGCTCAGGTATTGCTCTGTGATCCCATCAAAGCGGATCAAAACCGCCCCGACTACTGCCAGGAGAGCCGACAGCAAGGCGATGGGGGCAAATCGCCGCCCCAGGGCATCATCCAGCAACGCCACATAAATCGGCGTCGCAACGGTGAAAAGCAGAATCTCCGGAACGGTCAAATAGGCAAAGGCGCGATACAGACATAGATAGGTCACCCCGAACTGGAGGGCCCCGGTGAGAATTACTCCCAGCCCAAGACCAAGCGGTAGCCCACGAATCCGGGTCAGCGGAAGAAATAGCAAAGCGGCCAGAACAACCCGGCTGAGCACGGCAAAATCGCTGTCGACTGCGCCCGCCAGGTAGACATCGATCAGGCTGAAGGAAAACGCCCAGAGTATTGTCACAAACAACAAATAAGCCATTCGGGAAAACCTACCCTCTTGATTGCTTTGAGCTCTGAGGTACCATCAGGCTGTGCCGCGAAAAGACGGTAACACTCAGGGAGTAAAAAAGGAGAAACGCATGAATTTTGCAAACCTTAAGAGAATTGCTGCCGGGTTGCTTGTTGTGGGAGTGCTTGCCGCCTGTGGCGGGCCCAGTCCCATTGAACATGTCGAGGGTAACCGGGCTTATACCCAGGTTAACCTCTGGTTCGATGGTAACCGAAGCATCGCCACCAACTACCAGGTCTCGACCCGGGTTCCCATTAACACGGAGGTGGAGATCCGTGACACCAGTGCGGATGTCATCGTAATTCACGTTCCGTCCATGAACCAGGACATTCATCTGGAGAATGTGCCGGGTTACACGGAATTGGATATAAGCGGCCTTTATGACCGTTATTTTGGGGATAGTCCGGCCGATCTCAGCGGCTTTGATGCCAGCACCCGGGAAGCCATCGAAAATGGTGAAGTTCGGGAAGGCATGAGCCGTGACGCGGTTCTCAAGGCCCGTGGCTATCCGCCGGCTCATGAGACGCCGACTCTAGATGAGGATCGTTGGACATACTGGCGTAATCGCTTCGCTCGCCAGATTGTCCACTTCTCCGGTGACGAAGTCTCGGAGCTGGAAGGCTTATGATCTAACAACCCGATCACGCCGGGTTTAAGAAAGGCCGGGTACGAGGTTATTTCCCGTCCCGGCCTTTCCTTTAGTCAAACCGAACTTTCCGGCCAAAGTTCAATGGTTGTTCTTTTTTTCGTCCCGGAAGAAATCCAGGTCATCCACCTGCCCCTGCAATGCGGTGGCAACATTGGAGAGATGGGCTACCACGCGCTTGTAGTGACGAGCCAGTAAGGAATAGGCCACTGCTTCGTGGACCTGTATCTGTCCCTCATCCTTGAAGAGGTCCATGATGATCTGATCACAGCGTCCCCGAATGGACTTGGCTTGCTTGATCGCCCTTTGCGCCGGCTCCTCATTGGAGTCCCGGCATGCCTCGGATACCAGCTCGAAAATGTCCCGAGTCTCGTTGGCAACCTCATCCAGCGGTTCCTGGAAACGAGCGTCGTGAAAACCTTCGGTGTAGAACTGCCCTACTTCAAAGACATTCTTGCAGTAGTCCCCAATCCGCTCAGCATCTTTTGCCACGCTCATCAGGGCCAGGCACACCGCCACATCATAGCCCGGGTTGACCGTCAAATAGCGAAGCACCTTCCGCCGGATGGAACGCTCCAGCTCATTGATGGCCCGGTCCCGCTCATAAATGCTTTCACTTACCGCCTGGGCCGGAACCTTACTGTGCAATACCTCATTGGCCCGGAGGAACATCCATTCCCCGTGGTCCAGCATCTCACCCAATTCCGAAAAGGCATTGTCGATGGTGGTCTCGGACTGCAGGGCACTCAGAATCTCACGAAACATCGCACTCTCCGTATTTGGCCTTGCCGGCCAAATGACTTAACGGTGGACAAAAAACAGCTCGGTGACGGCAATGCCCACCAGCGGTACAAGCAAGAATACCAAGAACAGGAAGAAGAAGGCATACCGTGGGGATTTGGATGCCAGCTTCCCGTACCAATTGGCGATTCTCATGGGTACGATCCGCAAGGGATACCACAAGGCGGTCCCGAACAGATTGAACAGCACGTGAACCAGTGCCACGGTCACCGCGGCATTTACCGGATTTGCCGTGGCGGCCAAAACACTAGTAACGGTAGTCCCCAGATTGCTTCCCATCATGAAGGGCAGCAGCCGTTTCATGGGGACAACGCCCGCACCGGCCAGGGGCACCATGAGGCTGGTGGTAATGGTACTGGACTGAACCATCACCGTGGAGAAGGCACCGATGCCGTAGGCCCGAATATCGGTACGAAAGAAATAGGTCCGGAAAAGCCCATCCATGTGCCGCAGCAAGGCCCCGCGAAGGTTCTTAACCATGAAAACCAGGGCAACAAACATCAGCAACAGCCCCAGGCCGGCCACAAGCAGGCCCTGGGTCAGGGTGCTGGGCATCAAGAAGCCACCCAGCCATTCGGCCAGATCAACCATTGGCCGGGTGATCACTTTCACGGGACTGTTGGGGTTGGCCACGGGCTCCATGCCGATCCAGTCAGCCATGGTATTGGCAATCCGAGTTATAAAACCCCGGCCGCTGTCATGGAATAGTCCGCTGATCCATTCCAACGGGAAAAGCACGGCCACCGTCAAAAGGTTGAACAAATCGTGAATCAGGGCGGCCGTGAAAGAGCGGCGGAAATTGCGCCGGATGCGCAAATTGGCCAGCGCTACCACTACCGCTGTCACCGAGGTGCCGATATTCGCCCCCATGATGGCGAATACCGCCGTACCCAGGGTCATCTCTCCGGTGGCCACCAGGGTGACGATTAAGGCCGTGGTAAAGGAAGAGCTTTGGACAATGGCGGTAACCAGCACCGCCCCCATCAGTGCGATGAAGGGGTTCTCGCCATAGGCGAAGGCACGGACGAGCCAGTCGCTCTCGCCGCCGAAGGTGCCCAGGCCGGCCCCCATGATGTTCAGCGCCGAAAGGAAGAAGTAGAGACAGAAAGCCGCGTAGAGTCCGCGAAGCCAGGCAGGCACTTCTTGGCGGTCCATGCTCCGACTCAGAGCAGGCGGTTGGGATTGGGCCATAGATCAACACCAGAGCGGCTTTTGACCGCGTTTTTCCTTAGGGGAACTGAACTGGAATCGATTCGGCCCGATCCCCCGCGGGGCAAGCCCCACGACCGTAGCCGAGTACGGCGGGAACCGTACCCAAGCCCGCGGGGAATCGCAAGCCTTTTATGACAGCAGAGTAACAATGGTCACGACCCTGTCATCCCACTGTCATCTCCCTGTCATATTTGCACCGATTGTCCCGATCTGTCAGCCGGGATGATTGTACTGTTGCTTGAGCCAAGTCCAAACGGCCCGCAAGCCCTGGGCCTCCCCACCGGCCGGCCGTCCGGGGCGATCCCCGAGGTTCCAGGCGTAGATGTCCAGGTGATACCAGTCCACCTTTTCGTCCACGAAATCATCCAGGAACAGGGCAGCAGTAAGGCTACCACCCTGGGGGGTGGTGCCGGTATTGGATAGATCAGCCAGCGCCGGCTGGATCTGGCGCTTGTAGGGTTTGTACAGAGGCATGTGCCAGAGCGGGTCTTCCTGTTCAAAGGCAATATCTTGCAGCGACCGGGCCTGGGCTTGATCCCGGGCATACACCGGCGGCAGGTCTTCCCCCAGGGCGATGCGTGCGGCCCCGGTCAGGGTGGCAAAATCAATCACCCGCTCGGCCCCTTCCTCGCAGGCCAATGTCAGGGCATCGGAGAGAATGACCCGCCCTTCCGCATCAGTATTGCCGATCTCCACGGTGGTCCCCTTGCGGGTAGAGATGATATCGGACGGACGGTAGGCATTGCCTGCGATGGCGTTCTCAACCGCCGGAATATAGACCCGAAGGTTCACCGGAAGGCCCAGCGCCATGATAATCCGGGCCAGACCAATCACATGGGCGGCCCCGCCCATGTCTTTCTTCATCAGCACCATGCCGGCACCGGGTTTGATGTTGAGACCGCCGGAGTCAAAAATCACGCCCTTTCCGACCAACGCCAATGGAGGGTGCTCAGGATTCCCCCACTCAAGCCGCGCCAGCCTGGGCCCACGGGAAGCGGCTTGGCCCACCACATGAACCGCCGGGAATTCCCGCTCCAGCTCCTCGCCTTCATACTCCCGGAAATCGGCCGAAAATTCCTCGGCGAGCTCCCCCAGTGTATTGGCAAGCTCGGCCGGGCCCAGGTCGATGGCCGGCGTATTGACCAGATCCCGGACCTGAGTGGCGGCCTGAAGCAGGACCTCCACTTCCTGCTTCAGCCCCCCATCAAGTACTAGCCGCGCTCTGGGATACTGCTGCTGCTTGTACCGATCAAAGCGGTGGCAAGCCAAGCCCCAGCCTAGCGAGGCCCGCATCCGGCGATCGCGGTTCCAGTTGGCGTCCAGATAGTAATCGCCTTCCGGCAGCGAGTTCGGTAGGTCTGCCAGGGCCCATATTCCGGAAACCTCATCCACCCCAAGTAGTACAGCTGCCGGGCGTCCTTTGGTGCTTGGCACCAGCACATGGCTACCGGATTCACCCTCGAAGCCGGACAATCGCACCCATTGGGCATCGGCTTCACTGGCCTGATCCAGCCAGGTGTTCAATCCGGATTTGTCCAAGGGAATAATTGGGCACTTCTGGTTACTGGACTGGACGAACATAGTATCGGACTCCGTGATTGGATGACTCGCGATAGGATACCGCAAGGCGGGCCGGTCTTGGATATCAGACGGCTGCCGCAGTCTGCCAACTCGCTGTCTGGGGGGGATTAGAGCGACATTGTCTGGTAAACTCGAAAAATATATGCCCGATTTCCCAAGCCGTGTATGCCAATCAGGACTTCTTCCAACATGCCCCGCCAATTCAGGATATTATTGAATCCACACTACCTCCTGCTGCTGATAGCAGCCATCAGCCTTGTATTCCTATCGGCCTGCGCCTCTGAATCTGACGAAGAGAGCGTAGAAAATGAAGAACGTGTGTTTGAACTGCCTGTTCGCGAAATAGAATACCGCACCCCTGTCATCAATCGAACTTATCCTGGTCGAACAGAGGGAATGCGATGGGTTGAAGTGCGGGCTCAAGTCTCGGGCGTGCTTCAGCAACGAACCTATAGCGAGGGCGACCTGGTAGAGCGGGATGATGTTCTCTTTCACATTGATCCCAATCGTTACTCGGTCGAGGTCCAGCAGGCATCTGCTGAACTTGAGCGGGCGCGGGCTGCCGAGCGCCAAGCAGAGCGGGAGTGGCAGCTGGTCTCAGGGCTTTATGAGGAAGATGCCATCACGGAACGGGAACGAAATGAGACCCTATCTCAGCTGGAAACTGCCCAGGCCAATGTTGCCCTGACTGAGGCCGCCCTTGAAGCGCGGCAAATTGATCTGAACTACAGCCAGGTGCGAACCCCTATTGAAGGCATTGCGGGAATGGAAGAACGTTCTGAAGGTAATCTCATTCAGGCCGGTGATCTCCTGACCACAGTAGTCCAGATGGATCCTATTCAGGTCCCCTTTTCCATACCCGAAGACCATATCCGTGCATTTGGCAGCCAGATCCGTAATGCTACCGTTGATGTATTCATGACCCTCCCTGACGGACACCAATATGGTATGCCGGGCCGGGTAGATTTTGTCGGTAGTCGAGTAGACGAACAGACGGGTACGGTGAACATGCGTGCCGTCTTCCCCAATCCGGATGGCGAAATCATTCCCGGCCAGTTCGTCCGCCTCACCTTGTCCCAGTTACTCTTGGAACGGGTTATTCGTGTGCCACAACGGGCAGTTGTCCGGGGGCGCCACGGGCCCATGATCTATGTTCTTGATGACGAAGATCGAGCCCTTCAAAGAAGTGTCCGGCTGGGAGCAGAACTGGAAGATCAGGTGGTTATTGTGGATGGTCTAGTGGAAGGAGACCGGGTTGTGGTCGATGGACTGGGGTCTTTGTCCGAGGGGCAGAAGGTGGATCCCGAACCCGAGGAAACTGAAGAAAGCACTGAACCTGAACAAGAAGGCGACGATCGCGAGCAAAAGTCCACTGACGAAAATAACTCGGAAGGTGAAGACTGATGTTGAGGTTTTTCGTAGACCGGCCAGTCTTTGCCTCAGTTATCTCCATCATCATTGTCATTGCCGGGTTAGCAGCTCTGCGTGAACTACCTGTCCAACAGTATCCCGATATCCTGCCACCCCAGGTCACTGTCTCCGCCAGCTACCCGGGGGCGAATGCAGAAACCATTGCCGATACAGTGGCGGCACCTATCGAAGCGGCAGTCGACGGTGTGGACGGCATGGTCTACATGCAGTCTCAGTCTACCGATGACGGCTCAATGGATCTGGTGATTACTTTCGAAGTGGGTACGGACCCAGACTTGGCGGCAATCAATGTCAGCAATGAGGTGGATAGCGCCATGGGCCGGCTTCCAGATGCAGTCCGGGATCAAGGTCTGGGCATCGAAAAGCGCTCTCCCTCCATGCTGCAAATGATCACATTCAGCTCCCCGGATGGCAGCCTGGACCCGGAATTCATCAGTGATTATGTCTGGCGCAACGTTTACACAGAGATTCGCCGCTCCCCTGGTGTTGGCGACCAAACCTTTTTTGGCGCCCGAATCTATTCCATGCGTATCTGGCTGGAACCGGATGCCATGGCTGAATATGACATCCTGCCCTCGGATATCGCGGCCGCAGTGGAAGAACAGAATGCTCAATATGCTGCTGGGGCCTTTGGCAGTGAACCTGCCGATCCATCCATTGACTTCACCTATTCGGTGATTACGCCGGATCGTTTGTCGGAACCAGCAGAGTTCGAACGAATCATCTTGCGGAGTCAACCCGATGGTTCCGCCTTACGACTCGGCGATGTTGGCCGCGTTGAATTGGGTGCACAGAACTATCATTTCCGGGCCGAGCAGAATGGGCAGGAGACCGTGCCCGTGGGGATTTACCTCCAGCCAGGCGCCAATGCGGTGGAAACCGCCACCGGTATTGCCCAGCGTTTGGATGATATTTCACACCAATTCCCCGAGGGACTCGAATACGATATCCCCTTCGATACAACGGTCTTCATCGAAGCATCACTGAACCGGGTGTTCACCACATTATTGATCGCTGTCATTCTGGTGGTCTTGGTGGTTTACCTCTTCCTTCAGAAATTGCGGGCCACATTTATTCCCATCATAGCTGTTCCTATTTCCCTGATTGGCACTTTGGTGGGCATGTATCTTCTGGGATTCTCCCTCAACATGCTCACGTTATTCGGACTGGTGCTCGCAATTGGGATCGTGGTGGACAATGCGATTATCGTGCTGGAAAACACTGCCCGAATCATGCGGGAGAAAGCCTGTTCGCCGAGGGATGCAGTTCTGGATACCCTGGATGAAGTGGCCGGACCTATTCTCGCCATGACCCTGGTTACCATCGCTGTTTTCCTTCCAGTGGCCTTCATTGGCGGATTCAGTGGCCAGATGTATCAGCAGTTTGCCATCACCATTTCTGTTTCCATGGCCATTTCGGGGGTAGTAGCCTTAACTCTCAGTCCAGCCCTTTGTGCACGCCTGCTCGACGCTCAGCCGAAAGAACCGGCTCGACCTTTTCAGTGGTTTAATACCAGTTTTGAGCGGTTGACCCATGCCTATGTAGGTGGTGTGAACTACTTTCTGAATCACTGGCTTCAGGGCTTGGCCATCTTTCTACTCATGATTGTCGCCATCATCGTCCTCTTCCGAATCGCACCGGGCGGACTGGTTCCCGAGGAAGATCAAGGCTATCTCTACGCATCAGCAGAATTGCCTCCGGCTTCTTCCCTAAGCCGTACCCAGGAAAGCATGGCCAAGCTGTCATCCATTATCCAAGCTTATCCCGAAGTCGAGAATGCAGTGGCTTTCTCAGGCCGTAGTCTGGATGCCGGTGGATCGCAAAGCTACTCAGGTACAGCCTATGTCACGCTAAGTCATTGGGACGAGAGATCTGGCCGAGGTCAAAGTAGCGATGCTGTTATGCGGCGCCTCCAAGAGGATGGGCTTGATGTCACCGAGGCATCCATTTCCGCTTTCAACCCGCCGCCCATCAGTGGAATTTCGACAACCGGCGGCTTTACTGCCTATTTGCAAAGTCGGCAAGGTGATGATGTAAGTACTTTACTTGCGGTAACGGAAGACGTAATTGAAGCCGCCAATGAGAGGCCAGAACTCAGTAATGTCCGCACTACCCTATCCACGGAAGTCCCCCGTTATGAAGCGGATGTTGACAGAGAGTTAGCTTGGGCCTTAGACGTTCCTCTCAGTGATATCTTCGATGTGATGCGCAGCACCTTCGGTCAGGTCTACATCAATGATTTCAATATGGGCGGCCGGGCCATGCGGGTTCATATGCAGGCCGAAGCGGAATATCGTCAACGTCCAGAAGATCTGGATCGAATTTATGTGCGTTCCCGTAGCGGCAACTTGGTTCCGATTTCAACGCTGGTTAGCATTGAGGCATCACAAGGGGCAGATTTGGTAGAGCGTTTTAATGTCTTTCCCGCTGCTCGCATCATGGGCGACCCTGCCGAGGGCTATAGTTCAGCCCAGGCCATTGCAGCCCTGGAAGCGGTTGCCGATGATGAGTTATCCGACGCCTATCTCTTGAGTTGGACCGGTGCGGCCTATCAGGAACGAGAAATGTCCGGCGCTGCCACCCTGGCTTTCGTCCTGGGCGTGGTGATGGTCTTGCTCATTCTGGCTGCCCAGTATGAGCGCTGGACCCTGCCCTTCGCCGTGATGACAGTTGTCCCTTTTGCCGTGTTTGGTGCCCTTGTAGCCATCTGGCTCACTGGATTGGAAAATAACATCTACTTCCAAATTGGTCTATTGGTCCTAGTGTCGTTGGCTGCCAAGAATGCCATTCTGATTGTGGAATTCGCACTGCAACAGCAGAAGACGGGCATGGGCTACCGGGAAGCAGCTCTGGAAGCAGCTCGATTGAGGTTCCGTCCAATTATCATGACCGCAATATCGCTGATACTCGGCAGCCTACCTCTGGCATTGGCCACAGGAGCGGGGGCTAACAGCCAGCATTCCATCGGCGTGGGCATCATCGGCGGCATGCTGAGCGCGACTTTCCTGGCCGTACTTTTCGTTCCCATGTTTTATTACCTAATCATGAGTGGCGTGGACAAACTGAGCGGCAAGACCACAACCTCGGAGGCAGTCTGAAATGGGCCGGGCTCACCGTCACATATTTGTCCTTGCCTTGCTGGTCTTGCTTGGTGCTTGCAGTCTGAGCCCGGAATATCAGCGTCCCGATCTGCTGCTACCGGAGGAATGGCCAACCGACGAATCCGAACTGGACCGGGAGCAAGGGCCCGACGTATTAACTGACTGGTGGACTCGATTCGACGATCCCCAGCTAAATGAACTTGTAGAACACGCCTTGGAAGAAAATCCAGACCTGGAAATGGCCGCCGCACGGGTAGCGGAAGCTCGTGCCGTCCTGGGAATGGGCCGGGCTGAACGTTTGCCTCGTCTGGACCTGGAAGCTGAGTTGGAGCGGGAAAACCCGGGTGAATCGGGCGATTGGGAAACCGATTTGGAAATTGCCGCCGCCCTGAGTTACGAAGTGGACTTGTGGGGGCGCCTTGCACAGGCCAGCGAATCAGCCCGGGCACAGTTGCTCTCGACAGCCTATACCCGTGATGCCATCCGCTTGACCATTATCAGTGATGTGATCAGCCATTACTTTCAGTTGCGGGCCGCTCAGGACCAGATTCGTATCACCAGAGACACCATCCAGACTCGTGAAGAAGCGTTGGAGCTGGAACAGATTCGCCGCCGCGCCGGTGCGGCTACTCAGCTGGCATTGCGGCAAGCCGAAGCAGAACTGGAAACCAGCCGTGCTGAATTGCCGGGTCGATTGGCCGAGGCACGGCAGTTAAGCCGTGCATTGGCGATTCTGGTGGGTCGGGATGATGAAGTCATGTCCGGCCTAGAAGCCATGGACGATAACCAGGGGCTGCCGGACTTGAATGGCGACCTAGCACAGCTCCCAGCCTATATCCCGGCCCGCCTGCTGGAATATCGTCCTGATATTCAAGCGGCCGAATATGCTCTGATTGCCACAAACGCCGACATTGGTGTGGCTCGGGCCAATTGGTTTCCTCGCATTAATCTAGTGGCCGCACTCGGCACCGCTGCCAGCTCCGGCAGCAGCTTGTTCACAAGTGCAGCCCAATTGGAATCTCTGACGGGAGAAATTACCGCTCCCATACTGGACTTTGGACGGCGTGCCGCCGATGTGGAAACGGCCGAGGCGCGTAAGGAGTTGGCCGAAATTCAATATCGTTCCACCATTCTGGAGGCTTTTCAGGAGGTGGCGGATGCCTGGACACTGATGACCACCGCGGAAGAGCAACGTCGGGTCAGGGAGCGGGAAGTGGATGCCCGTCTGGAAGTGACGGACCTGGCGGTAACCCGATATGTTGGTGGCTATACGGAGTACCTGGAAGTCCTGGATGCTCGGCGGGCATTATTTGACGCTCAGATTGCCCTTACCGAGGCCGAACGGGACCGTCTCGTGGCTGAAGCCAACCTCTATCGCGCATTGGGGGGGAGTTGGGCCGAAGAAATCCCCACACCGGACTGAATTATTGGCGAAGCAGTCCTTCGGGGCCGCCGGCGAAAAGCTGTCACATTCCGCCGGCGGGTACTCGGTTCATCAACGCCCGGGCTGGGTAGGCAATGGCGGTTGCTCCCGCGGAATATCATCCTCGTACGTTTCCAGTTGCTCAAGGATGGTATCAATCGCCTCTTCCAGCTGGCTGTCCCGGCCCTGGTTGGTGGCGATGGGATCGAGTTCCACGTGGATATCCGGCGCCACACCTTCATTTTCGATAGACCAGTTGTTATCGGTATCGATGAAGCGGAAATGGGGCACGGTCATGAAACCGCCATCCATAAGCGACGGATTGCGGGAAATTCCGATCAGCCCGCCCCAGGTGCGGGTCCCTAGCAGTTTGCCGATATCCAGCTCGCGAAACGCATAGGGCATGAAATCCCCGCCCGAACCGGCATCCTGGTCGATCATCATCAATTTTGGTCCATGCAGGGCCCCAAAGGGGGTGCTGGACATCTTCCCTTCCCGGTAGGCCCAGTTGGCAAGGTGACGGCGGCTCAGTACTTCGGTGATGTAGTTGGCTGCCTGCCCGCCCCCATTGGCCCGCTCATCGATAATCAGGGCCTCCTTGTCCAGCTGAGCATAGAACATGCGATTGAAGAAAGCATAGCCATCATCGGCGGTATTCGGCAGGTAGATATATCCCACCCGACCATCGGTGGCCTCCTCAACCGCTTTACGATTGGATTCCACCCAGGCCCAGAGTCGCAGACGATTCTCGGATGAAACCGGCTCAACGGTGATCTCACGGGCATTGCGTCCGTTAGCATTGGGCCCCACCCGAAGCGTGACCTGTTCATCCACGGTGTTCTTCAATCGCTGGAAGATATTCTCGTCGGCATTCAGCTCCCGACCGTTAATGGCGATGATGTACTCCCCCTCCTCCGCTTTGTGACCCGGTACCGCCAGGGGGCCCCGCAGGAAGGGATTCCAATTCTCGCCGGTATAAATGCGATCAATCCGGTAGCGACCATTGGAAACGGACAGATTGGCGCCCAACAGTCCGGTCTCGGGACTGGATACCCGGTGGATATCACCGCCGCCCAAGCGATTATGTCCGGCGTGAAGCTCGGCAATCATCTCGATCATCAGATCATTGAGATCCTCACGTCGGCCAACATGCTCCAGAAGCGGCCGGTATTGCTCATAAACCGCATCCCAGTCCACACCATGCAGATTCTCGGCATAGAAGAAATCCCGCTGCATGCGCCAGGCCTCGTCGAAGATTTGGGTCCATTCCTTCATGGGATCGACTTCCAGGCGCAAATCACTCAGATTGACCGTCTCTGGCTCAATCTCCCGATTGATCTCGGCTACTGCCAGGCTGCCATTGACCATCTGGAGCAAGAGATGGCTGCCGGCCGCACTGATATCGAAACCGGTAAGGCCACTGATCATGGAGGTTTCCTGGCGTTCTTCGAAATCAAAGCGCTTGAGGCGGTTTTCGGTCAAGGCTGTGGCGCCAGGCGGTTCCCGGGTAACGCCGGGTTGAATCCGGTGCATATAGAAAAGACTGCCATCCTTGGCCACCTGGAGGTCGCCATAGTTGCCTTCGGCAACACCCAGGGCAACGGTCCGCTCCAGCAGGCCCTGGAAATCAATCCGGGTTTCCACCTCCTCTTCCTCTTCCTCGCCTTTATTGACCGTCTCGTCTCCAGTGCCGGGCAGCAATGGTGAGGCATGATCGTCCTGCAACACGATGGCATAGAGGCCAGCCCGGTAAGGCCTTTCCTGACTGCTCATATCCAGACCGAACTGCAGGGGGCCGGAATTGGTGGAGGCAGCAAAATACAGGTGTTTGCCATCTCGGCTGAATACGGGCGAGGCCACGTCTGCCATGCCATCACTCAGTGGATAGGCTTCATTGCGCTCGAAGCTATAGACCTTCAAATCGCGATAATAATTGGCTTGTCGCTTAGTGTAGGCCAGCCAAGTCCCGTCCGGAGAAAGCGCCAGATCAATGCCGCCCTCCCGGGTTCCGGTATCCACCTGAGTGGTCTGGCCACGATCAAGGTCGATGTAATGCAGTCCCTGGCGGTTATCGGTGTAGATGATTCGGCTGTTCTCTGCATCCCAGGCCCGCAGGGTATAGAACTCTGGACCAAGCTCGAAGCGTTCCTGCTCGCCCCGCCCCGTCTGATCGCTAATCACCAGGGTCTGCCCTTCCAGGGATTCCTCAAGCCAAGCCACCTGGGCCCCATCCGGGGACCAGGTGGCGGTGTATTCCCGAATACCACCGGTATTGCTGAGATTACGAGTCGATCCCTCATCCACCGGCACGGTAAACACCTCACCGCGGGCGGTCACAATCAGCCGCTTGGCCTGGGGTGAAATACGGGCATGCTGGATATTATTGCTGGCATCCTTCCATTCGACCCGGCGTTGGGGCAGATCCGGCTTGATGTGGACGGAGAGCATGCTAACTTCCCCGTTTTCCAGGTCCAGTTCATGCAGCCGACCACCGGCTTCATAGACAATATGGCTGCCATGGCCACTGGCCCAGCGGATATCCCAGTCGTCTTGCTCGGTGAGCTGCTCAATGGTTTCCGAATCGCTGTCAAAACGGAAGAGATTGAAGCGCTTGTCAGCACGATCGGACACGAAATACACATCCCCGTCCAACCAAAAGGGCTCGATGTCGTTGACGCGCTCCCCTTCGATGTTGGTGACGGAATCAGACGCGGAATTCAGAATACGAATGGAGGGGGTTGTGCCGCCGCGATAGCCGCGCCAGCCAGCTGATCCCCCGTAGAGACCGTTATAGGCAGGACCAAAGTCGATATAGGCAAGCCGGTCCCCACTCTCGTCCCATTGGCCCCGGAAAAATCGGGCTTCCATTTTCTTTTCCGGTGCTCCGCCGGCCACTGAAATATGAAATAGCTGGCCAGAGCGGCCATGATCGGTTTCCCGGTTTGAGACAAAGGCGACCGATTCACCATCCGCACTCCAGCCGACCGGCGTGTCATTGCCAGGATGCCAGGTCAATTTACTGCATCTGCCCGGAAGATGCCAGATAGTCACGCCGGTGGGGCGCCCGCTTTAGGCGACCCTTTAACTGGCCCAACGTTTAGTAATCTCGCCGGGATATTTCGCACAAATTGGGAACGGACTCTACTAGAGCAGCAGCTCTGGGGCGGATTCCAGCTCGTATAGAAGATGGTTGGACAAAGCCACCGCGTGATCATGGGGGATGAAGGGAATTACACGGGGTTGATCAGCCAGCCAGCACTCCAGATTGGCCAGTCCCGTCCGGCGTTGGAAGGGGCTTTGCGAGACCCGCACCTGCTGTATTCGGCGAATTTCAAAGACTTCCCGGCACCAGCCGAACAGGCCGCTGCGAATATGCAGGCAATCCCGTTCCAGGGCCCAGCCCCAACGCTGCCATCGGCGTTTCAGCAGATACCGGAGCCCTATCGGTACTAGCACCGAGGCCAAAGAGACGACGACGGCGACCCAGATGGCTTGTGTGGCGCCCAATGCAACCAACCCACCCATGATAAGCAGGAAAAGCAATGACAAGCGGGACCACCAGAAATGTCGGAAACGCTCATCCACGGACAACAGTACCGTATCGGGAAGACGTAACACCTCACTGAAGGCCGGAACCAGCCCTTCCACCACCTCTGGAACTTGGCTGGGACGCAAGGCGGGGACCAGAAATTTGCCATCCCCTTGGTTTTGTTCGAATTCACCCGCCGCACTGGCCTGATGACCATGCATATGACAGAGACCCGCCCACCGGGCGAACAAGCTTTGCGCCACGGTAACCGCCTGTAGCTTGGCATGCCGCAGGGTCCGCTCTCGGGTCTCGAACAGGCCGTACCGGCTGCGCAGGCTGCCCTGTGCCGCCAGGAGTCGATAGCCATAGAAGCGCAACCAGCCGATTACCCCGGAAATCACTAGCAGCACCAGGGCAATGCAAAGAATGCCTACTATCACGGCCAAGGGCAGCATACCGGGGCTGTCTGGATCCACCCATTCCGTCCCCAGGCTCATCAGCCAATGTGCGGCGGCTTCGATGTAGGGGGCAATCTGTCGATGCAAATAGCCATACAAGGCCCCCGCAGCGGCAAACACAAACCAGAATTGGCCGCTGACAATGCCATGGAGAAACAGAAGGTGGGGACCCGGGGCATGCAATGCCTGCTCGGTGAAGGGGACACTTTCCTCTTCCTCGCCCCCCGTTTCGCTGCCGGCTGACGTCGCTTGGGCGGACCTCGTCCCCACCCGGGCACCGGCAATTTCAGCCCGCACGGATTCTGCTACTTCCCTGGGAACCGCGTGAATGCTGATCTCCTCACTCTCGCCGCCCGGAGTTTCCAGCACCAGGGTAAGTAGCCGGAACGGGCGGAGGTAGAAGGCCTGGCGCAGGTCCACATTGCGCACCCGTTCCCAGGCAACACGCAACTCCTGACGATGAAAGACCCCCCGGCGAACACGAATGGCATCAGGGGCCAATTGAAAACGGAATCGCCGGTGCCAGGCAATGGCATAGAGCAGCAGACACAGGGCAACCGCCAGCAACGCTAGGAGAAAATCCTGTCGGGTGAAATTCCCGAAAATAGCGGCCCCTGCCGTTATCCCAAACAAGGCAGGCAGGAACTGGGTGATGAACTTGCGCAACATTTCCAGGCCCACCGGCAGAAGTGCCAGCTTGGGCAAGGCAAGCCACTCTCCGGTCAACTTATCGTTCATCCTGCTCGGGCTCCGCATTGCCGGAAACCGAGGTCTCGATCACCTCTCCCACATCGCCATCTTCCAGGCGGGTCAGGATATAGCGTCTCAGGCTTTCCGCCGTATCGGGTGTCAGCCCTTGCACCATAACATCCGCACTGGCCCCGCCGGCACTGAAGCACTTGAGATGCATCAAACCGAACCAACGCTCCACCGGGCCATTTCCGGTGCTCACATGCTGGATTCGACTAAAAGGCATCACCGTAACCTTTCGCCAGACCACACCGTCCCGGTTGATCAGGTCGTGTTCACGGACAGTCCAACCAAAGAGCCGGTATTCCATCCAAGCATGCAGACAAAGCGCCGCGCCCAGCCCAACAAGCCCCAGCAGTAACAGTACCACCCCCACCCAGAAGGAAAAGACCAGCCAGCCACCCACCCCCGCGGCCAGACCCACCACCACAGCAAACAGGAGATTGACGGTCAGTGAATAGGGCAGATAGGCCGGGGCCAGCCTGTTGAGTGTCACCTCGGACCAGTCAGGCAACCCGGCTATATCCACAACGGTATTACTGAAATCCTTCACCTTGTGCCACTCCCTTGTCCATTAGGCCAATGCCCCATCAGTTCTGTTTGTAGCGTTGATCTGGTGAAACCGGGGTGGGCTCATTACCGGCATCATCCAGATCTGCCCAGGGCTCACGGGGCGCCTCAATCCGTGCACCCATCCTTGCCGCAAAGCGTTCCTGATGAAGCGAGCGGGTCAGACCCACCGACATCCCCAATATAACTACCGAGAATGGCAAGGCCGCCATAATCACTGCCGATTGCAGGGTTTCCAGGCCGCCGGCCACCAGCAGTACGGCCGTCAGCACTGCCAGAATGCCCCCCCAGAGAATACGATGGAAGGTCGGCGGCTCCGGATCCCCGCCGGAAAGTATGGTATTGATCACCAGGGTTCCGGCATTGGCGGAGGTCACCAGATAGGTGCCGATCAGCACAATCAGGCCAAAAGAGACAATCACGCCCACAATGCCCAGCCCCATACCTTCAATCGTGACGAACAGGGCCCGGGCCACATCCTCATTCACCGCCTCGCTCACGCCGCCATCACCAAATAGCTCCTGATAGAGGGCGGTGCCGCCGAACAGGCCAATCCAGATCATGGTAATGATGGTGGGTACCAGTAGCACTCCCATGACGAACTCACGGAAGGTTCGACCCCGGGAGACCCGGGCGATGAACATGCCCACGAAGGGCGACCAGGCTAGCCACCATCCCCAGAAGAAGACCGTCCATTCCGACTGCCACCCATCATCGTGGGTGGCATTGGTGTAGAAGGTCATGGTAAAGAGATTCCCAATATAGGCTCCTGCCGATTCCAGGGTCATGGCCACCAGATACTGTGTGGGGCCCATGAGCAGCAAAAAGACCACCACGGCAATACTCAACCAGAAGTTGAGTTCCGAAAGCAGTCGCACTCCCTTCTTCACCCCCGAGACCACCGAAAGCGTGGCCACCGCCATGATGCCGAAGGTGACGGTCAGCTGAAGCCATAGTGTCACATCCAGACCGAAGACCTGAGCAATACCCGCGTTCATCTGCTGCACCCCGAGCCCCAGGGTGGTGGCAATACCGAAGACCGTAGCGAAGGCTGCCAAGATGTCTACCGTATCCCCCACCGGGCCATCCGTATACTTGCCCAGCAGCGGCTGTACGCCGGAGCGAATAGTCAGGGGCATATCCTTACGGTAGGCGAAATAGGCCAATACCAGGGCAACAAAGGAGAAGATGGCCCAGCCATTCATGCCCCAGTGAAAAAAGGTCAGCCGCATGGCCACCTGTGCGGCCTCCGGGCTCATGCCTTCCGCAACGAAGGGGTTGCCCTGGAACTGCATAATGGGCTGAGCCACGGCCCAGAAAAGAATCCCGACGCCGGTGCCCGCTGCAAACAACATGGCGATCCAGGAGAAAAAGGCAAACTCCGGCTGCTCGTTGTCCCGACCCAGACGGACATTCTTGTAGCGCCCCACTCCCAGCCAGATCATATAAAACAGCAAAAAGGCGACTACCAGAACGTAATACCATTCCAGAAAGGGGGTGAGAAAATCTCGCATTGTCCCCAGTACGGAGGAAAGCCGGTCAGTGTGGAAAGCACCGGCAATCACCGCCAGCACCATGATTAAAATGGAGACCGTGGTCACCCGGGGGTTCATCCCCTTAAACACCCCTGATCGTGACTGGTTGTAATACATTGCTGCTCCCTGACCGGCAATGAGAAAAAATGGTCGCTCAGCATAACAAAGGGCCGACACGCACGCATTGTCTCGACACCAAGGCGGCGGAAAGCCGGTGACTGCCCCCTTGATATACCACCTACCCATCCCCATGGTCATGGCAGAAGGCCGAGGCCACCCCCATGGTCTCTACCGTAACCACACTACGGTGCAGGGCAACTTCACCTAGCCTAATCATCCTAGGCAATGCCAAAGGTACAGCGCCCTGCCGGGCCGATGGGGCTTTATTGGGCCTCGACCATTCGAGTGACCTAATGAATCGCAAGGTACGGAGGTGATTGCATCATGGCACAGACGGCAGAAGCTATCCGAGACCCTTACCCCACCCGACTTCAACAGCCGCATGAGCCGATACCACGCATGGACCCGGTTGTTCATGCGCGCAGCGATCGTCGCTGGGATGGCCCCCTGGATGAGGTGGCCCTGTCCCGGTACGAGCGAGATGGATTCCTCTGGTTCGAAGGTTTCTTCTCTCAGGAGCGCATGGCGCCGTTCTTTTCAGAACTGCGCGAGATGGCGCGGGACAACGCATTGACCGAGTCCGAACAGGTTATTCAGGACCCCAGTAGCGGGCGAATCCGTTCGGTATTTGGCATGCATGAGATCTCCGAGAATTTCGATCGACTGACCCGCGACCCACGCATTCTGGGTATGGTTCGTCAACTCCTGGGGAGTGAAGTCTATATTCACCAGTCCCGAATTAACGACAAGTTCGGCTTTCAGGGAAGCGGTTTTGACTGGCACTCCGATTTTGAAACCTGGCATGCCGAGGACGGAATGCCTCGCATGCGCGCCGTGAGTGCCTCCATCATGCTGACCGATAATAATGAATTCAATGGGCCGCTGATGCTGATTCCGGGCTCTCATCACTGGTTCGTGCCCTGTGTGGGCGAGACCCCCGAGATGAACTGGAAGGAGTCACTCAAGGCTCAGAAGTTGGGGGTGCCAGATAAGGATCAACTGGCGCAATTGGCCAGCAAAGGTAGCATTCAGGCTCCCAAGGGACCAGCGGGTTCCCTGCTGCTCTTTGAATGCAATGTCTTGCACGCGTCCAATGAGAATATGTCACCCTGGCCACGCTCAAATCTCTTCTTCGTTTACAACAGCGTGGACAACAAGCTGGACGAACCCTATGCGGCCCCCGTTCGCAGGCCGGAATTCCTCGGGGCACGCAAGAACACCAAACCCCTTGCCATGCATGACGAGTTCCCCGAGCTGGCCGGCCAAGGGGTCTCCCCCCTGAGCTAATGGATGAGTCGGAAACCGCTGGGTTGCCACTGGCACCCAGCGCTTATTGCAATCAATCAACGCGGTCGTTCAAATCAGATTCAGTTGGTCGCCATGCCGCCGGGGGCAGACAAAAGCCGCGGTATTCAGTCGATGAAAACGCCGATGCAGGAGTCCATGACGACGACGGGCCAGGGTCAGACGCTGGCTGATGAGTTGGGCGTAGGGTCCCTCCCCCGTCATTCGCCGGCCAAAGCGACTGTCGTTGTCTTTGCCCCCGCGGCAGGCCTGAAGGGTATTCATGACGCGCTGGGCACGATCGGGGTAATGGGTCCCGAGCCAGTCCCGGAACAGTGCGCTAAGCTCATGGGGTAAACGGAGTAGCACCGACGCAACGGAACGGGCGCCTGCTGCCGCGGCGCGGGCCACGATCGTTTCAATCTCGGCATCGTTGATATGGGGGATGACCGGTGCCAACAGTACCCCGGTAGGGATGCCGGCCTCATGCAAAGCCGTCACCGTGGCCAGTCGTCGTTCCCCACTTGGGGTGCGTGGCTCAAGCCGGCGCTTTAGGTCTGTATCCAGGGTGGTAACACTGACCATCACATTGACCAGATTATCCCGGGCCAACTCCCTGAGAATATCCCGGTCCCGCAGGATTAAGCTGCTTTTGGTCAGTATGGATACCGGGTGTCGAAATTCGGCCAATCGCTCCAATAGCTCCCGGGTGATCCGGTATTGCTTTTCAATGGGCTGGTAGCAATCGGTATTCGCCCCCAGCACCAGCGGTGCACAGCGATAGCCCGGGGCCCGCAATTCCGCCTCCAGGCAATCGGCCGCGCCTATTTTGGCGAACAGACGGGTTTCGAAATCCAGACCGGGGGAAAGATCCAAATAGGCATGGCTGGGCCGGGCAAAACAATATATGCAGCCGTGTTCGCAGCCGCGGTACGGATTGATGCTGCGATCGAAAGGCACATCCGGTGAGCGATTGTAGCTGATCACCCTGCGGGCCGGGTCCGGTAATACGCAGGTTTGTGGCGCGGGCTCATCCCCACGCCACCAGCCATCGTCCACGGGTTCATGCCGCTGAATTCGATAGCGAGGTACCGGATTGATCCCGGTCCCCCTGCCCTTGGTCGAGTGGCGGGATTGGGAAGCAGCCATGAACACCTCCAGAAGAAAGGCTGTATATTTATACAGTATTGCTTCTGGGGGCTCTACACAAGCCCAAAATGCCGTCGTAACTCTATGAACTGGGGGTCGATCAATCTAAAAGTCGGTCTTTCCTGCGCTTCATAGAGCAGCTAGGCTGATCAATAAGATCAGCGAGGGAATTCAGGGATGCCGCAACTATCACCACTTTTTCCAACCCGGATCACCGGGCTATTCTTGCTCACCCTCTCCCTGAGCAGCTTCCCTGCCTCGCTGGATTGGCAGTCAGCGCTATCCGACTTCGAAAAACGTTATCCGCAATTGGGGGAACTGGATACTCCGGAGCTACCAAGTGCCCGTGGCGAATCTCATTATCATGGCAATCGGAACAGAGAGCAGCGGCGGGTAGCCCTGACATTTGATGCCTGCAGTCGTTGGACCGGCAACCGTAAAGATGCCCGGGTCCTATCGATCCTCAAGGAAAACGAAATACAAGCAACCCTGTTCCTTGGTGGCCGCTGGATGATTGAAAACCCTGAACTGACACGTCGCTGGGCTGAAAACCCTGATCTGGAAATCGGCACCCATGGTTACCGCCATCCCAGGCTTACTGAACTCTCTGCCGAGGATCAGATGCTGGAAATCAGCTACGCGCAGGCAGCTGCCCTGGCCATAACGGGGCACTGGCCTCGCTATTTTCGGCCACCATTTGCCGAATATAATCAGGATACCCTGTCCATCGCGGCCAAACTGGGGCTTGAGCTCATTCAGTTTGATGTGGCCAGTGGTGATGCAGACCCGGATCAGAGCCCGGAGGCCGTTGCAGAGCATGTTCTCGACAATATCCGGCCGGGGAGTATCGTCGTCCTGCACCTGCATCAGGAAGCACTACCCACCGCCGAAGCCCTTCCACTGATTTTGGAGGGCCTGGCAGAACGGGACCTGGATCCTGTCACCATCCCCACCCTGCTCGGGTCCTGAATCCCGAACGGGCTGAATACATTCAGGGGCTTTCCCGGAACCCTTTTTTCCAGTATCATGCCGCCTTCGCAATGAGCGCAAAAGCCATGCGATTCGGGGTGTAGCGCAGCCTGGTAGCGCACCTGCATGGGGTGCAGGTGGTCGGAGGTTCAAATCCTCTCACCCCGACCAACTCCAAAGCCCGTCGATTCATTTCGGCGGGCTTTTTTCGTTTCGATGATGAATTGATTACCAGTCGGCTTGTAATGGGGTGTGTCGGAATCGGCTGCATGAGCCCGACCGGCTAAGACCGGCTAGATTCAAAAGCGGGGCACCGCTATCCCGATCAGGGATGACGGAGGGTGTGGAGGACTTCCTCCAGTTCGGTGCGGATCTGCTTGATGATCTGCTGGCTCTGGCTGACGTCCTGTTTGGCGTTTTCGCCCGAGAGCTGCTGGCGGGCACCACCGATGGTGAAGCCCTGATCATAAAGCAGGCTGCGAATCTGTCGGATCACCAGGACATCGTGACGCTGGTAATAACGACGGTTACCCCGACGCTTGACCGGCTTGAGCTGGGAGAACTCCTGTTCCCAGTAGCGCAGGACATGCGGCTTGACCCCACAGAGCTCGCTGACCTCACCAATAGTGAAATAGCGCTTTCCGGGGATGACCGGCAGGTCGTCGTTATTCCCTGGTTCCAGCATAGGCCTCTACTCTGGTTTTCAGCTTCTGCCCCGGACGGAAAGTCACCACGCGCCGGGCCGAAATGGGAATCTCTTCCCCGGTTTTCGGATTCCGGCCTGGACGCTGGTTTTTGTCGCGGAGGTCAAAATTGCCGAACCCGGAAAGCTTTACCTGCGTGCCCTCGGCCAAGGCCCCCTTGATCTCTTCAAAGAAAAGGTCAACCAGTTCCTTGGCTTCACGCTTGTTCAGTCCCAATTCATCGAACAGCGATTCCGCTAATTCCGCCTTCGTGAGTGCCATTGTTCTTAATCTCTCACTGTGGCCCCTAAACGACGCTCGAGCTCTTCCCGCACCCGGGACACGACTCGGTCCGTGTCTTCGTCAGTAAGAGTGCGCGAAGAATCCTGCAAAATCAAGCCTAAAGCGATACTTTTTCGTCCCGAATCTACGCCCTTGCCTTGATAGACATCGAAGATTCTGGCTCCCACCAGGCTCTCCCCAGCCGCTTCACGTGCGGTTGCCACCAGGGTTTCCGCCGCCAGATCCTCGTCCACCACAAAGGCCAGATCCCGCCTAAGCGAGGGGTATCGGGATACCCGCTGATAGGCTGGTAACTCGGCCTTGGCCACTTGGGCCAGTTCTAATTCGAACAGGTAGGCATCGGCCGGCAAATCCAGGGTATCGGCGACCTGGGGATGAATCCGGCCCAGCCAGCCCACGGCCTTGTCTTCCGCCCAGACCTGGGCGCATTGGCCGGGATGCAGCGCCGGATGGCGCTCAGGGAGAAACTGGAGGTGCCGGGGGCCGCCCACTTGCATCAGGGCTTCCACGTCCGCCTTGACGTCAAAGAAATCCACCGGACGCGTACGGCCATCCCATTGCTCAGGCTCGGCATGACCCCAGGCAAGACCGGAAACCCATTTTTTTTGTTCTATTTCAGAGTCTTGCGGGATAAACCTCAAGCCAGTCTCGAAGAGACGTACACGCGCTTGCTGGCGATTGGCATTATGCCGCAGCGTGGCCGTCAGCCCGGACCAGAGCGTGGTCCGCATGGTTTCCAGGTCCTGGGAAATGGGGTTGGCCAGCTTTTGGCCTTCCACGCCGCCGGAGAGCAGCTTGTCGGCTTCGGCGGGCTGGAAGCTGTAGGTGATCACTTCCTGATAGCCCCGTTCCACCATAAGGGCCTTGACCCGGGATTCCGGGACGCGGTCCTCAGGGGCCTGGCCCGGTCGCACGTCCGAGGGCAACGACACCACCGGAATCCGGTCGTAGCCATGAATCCGGGCCACCTCCTCGATCAGGTCTTCCTCGATATTGAGATCAAAGCGATGACTGGGAGCCGTGGCCTGCCAGTCCTCAGCGTCCTCGCTCACCGCCATGCCCAGGCGTTCCAGCATGCCGGTGACGGTGTTCTTGTCCAGCTCAAAACCCAGCACCCCGTGCAGCCGATCCCGGCGCAGGCGGATGGGGCTCGGTGCGGGGCGTGTGCTGCGGGCATCGGTGACCGGGCCGGCCTGACCACCGGCAACTTCCATGATCAGCGAAGCCGCCCGCTGCAGGGCCCGGGCCTGCAGCTCCGGATCTACGCCCCGTTCATAGCGGTGGGAGGCGTCGGTATGCAGGCCAAATCGGCGGGCCCGGCCGGCAATTACCTCAGGAGCAAAACAGGCGCTTTCCAGAAATACATCTGCGGTGTCTGTTTCAACGGCCGTGCCCTTGCCGCCCATGACCCCCGCCATGGCCACCGGGCCCTGCTCATCGGCGATCACCAGGATGTCCTCGTCCAGTTTCACCTCGCGGTCATCCAGCAGGGTGATTTGCTCACCTTTCTTCGCCCGGCGAACTCGAATCGCACCATTGATGGCTTCCAGGCGGAAACCATGCATGGGCTGACCCAGCTCCAGCATGACGTAATTGGTGACGTCCACCACCGGGCTGATGGGCCGGACGCCAGCCCGCCGCAGGCGTTCGCTCATCCAGACGGGGGTCTCAGCCGCCGTATCGATGCCTGTGATCACCTGTCCGAGATAACTGGGACAATCACTGGGATCTGCCACGCTGACCGCTACTTGTTGCTTGCTCGTGACATCCACGGTGCCAATCTGGGGCCGACAAACCGGATGCCCCGTCAGCGCGCCCACTTCGCGGGCCACGCCCGCCATACTCAAGCAATCACCCCGGTTGGGGGTCAGGTCAATCTCGATAATCTGGTCATCCAGGGAGAGATAATCCCGCAGGTCCTGCCCGACGGGTGCGTCGGAAGCCAGCTGCATCAGGCCGGCGGCATCCTCCGACAGGCCCAGCTCCTTGGCCGAACACAGCATGCCCCGGGATTCTTCCCCGCGAAGCTTGGCTTTTTTGATCTTGAACTCGCCGGGCAGCACCGCGCCCACTTTGGCAAAGGGGGCCCGCATGCCCTTGAAGACATTGGGTGCACCGCAGACCACCGCTTCCTGGCTGCTGCCATCACTGACCTGGCAGAGGCTGAGCTTGTCGGCATTGGGATGGGGCTGGATGTCCACCACCTCCCCCACCACGATCCCGGTAAAAGGCTCTGCCGCCGCTTCAATGGCATCCACTTCCAGGCCGGCCATGGTCAGGCGATCGGCCAGGGCCTGGGTGTCCAGGCCGTGATCAATCCAGTCTTTCAGCCAGTTTGTGCTGACTCGCATGTCGTGCTCCCAAAATACTCAGCGGTGTTATCGCGGCTAAAGCCGCTCTTAGCTCAAGCGAACTGACGCAGGAAACGGAGATCGTTCTCGAAGAACAGGCGCAGGTCATCCACGCCGTAGCGCAACATGGCCAGGCGTTCCACGCCCATGCCGAAGGCATAGCCCCGCCATTCCTCGCCATCGATATTCACATGCCGGAACACTTCCGGATGCACCATGCCGCAACCGAGCACTTCCAGCCAGCCGCTGCCGGAGCAAACCCGGCAGCCTTCCCCGCCACAGATCACGCATTCCATATCCACTTCCGCGGAGGGCTCGGTGAAGGGGAAATAGGATGGGCGGAAACGCACCGCCAGGTCCTTTTCAAAAAAGGCCCGCAGGAAGTCGGTGAGAATGCCCTTGAGATGGCTCATGCTCACATTGCGGTCCACCAGGAGGCCTTCCACCTGGTGGAACATGGGGGTGTGGGTCACATCCGAATCGCAGCGATAGACCCGGCCCGGGGCAATGATGCGCAAGGGCGGCTGGGTTTCCTTCATAGCCCGGACCTGAACCGGTGAGGTATGGGTCCGGAGCACCTCGCCCGGGCGCACGAAGAAGGTGTCGTGCATGGCCCGCGCCGGATGGTGTTCAGGAATATTGAGGGCCTCGAAGTTGTGAAACTCGTCTTCGATTTCGGGCCCGTCTTCCACATTGAAACCGGCCTGGCGAAAGATGCTTTCAATCCGCTCAAGCGTGCGCGTCACCGGATGCAGGCCACCCCGCTGCTGACCACGGCCCGGCAGGGTCACATCCACCGCTTCCTTTTCCAGGCGGGCCTCGATGGCCACTTTCTCCAACTCGGCCTTGCGGGCTTCCAGGCGTGACTGGATGGCCTGTTTGGCCCGGTTGATGGCCTGACCGGCCGCTGGCCGCTCTTCCGCCGGCAACTTGCCCAGGCTCTTGAGCAAAGCGGTCAGTTCACCCTTTTTACCCAGATAGCGGACTCGGATATCGTCCAGGGCCCGCAGATCATCCGCGGCGTCCACGGCCTGTTCCGCTTCCCGGCTCAATCTTTCCAGATCTTCCACGGTCGGCACTCCAAAAAATACAGCCCCCAAACCAAACGGAGGGGAAAGGTATGGTGGCCTTTCCCCTCCGTCACAATCAGCAGGGAGTCAGAACAACGACTCCCTTGACCCCTTGCGGGGGTGGATCAGCCCAGTTGCGCCTTCGCTTGTTCGGCGACTGCGGCAAATCCAGGCTTGTCGTTCACCGCCATATCGGCCAGCACCTTGCGGTCCAGCTCGATACCGGCCAGCTTGAGGCCGTTGATCAGGCGGCTGTAAGACAGCCCATGTTCACGTGCGGCGGCATTAATGCGGGTAATCCAGAGCGCACGAAACTCGCGCTTGCGCACCCGGCGATCCCGATAGGCATACTGGCCGGCCTTGATGACCGCCTGCCGGGCCGTTTTAAAAGTCTTTCGGCGCGCGTTGTAATAGCCCTTGGCATCCTTGAGGACCTTATTATGACGTGCGCGTGCGGTTACACCCCGTTTCACTCGTGGCATCGTCGGTCCTCCTTAGTGCTTGTAGGGCATCATGCGGGCGATGAGCTTCTCATCACTCGCGTGGATGTAGGAAGCAGTGCGCAGATGACGCTTGCGCTTGGTGCTCTTCTTGGTGAGGATGTGGCGGCGGTGGGATTGATTCCGCTTGATTTTGCCACTACCTGTCTTGCGGAAGCGCTTGGCAGCGCCCCGATGACTTTTCATCTTAGGCATGTCGGACTCCATTGGTTTATTTCCTGGTCCCCGGCCTTTCCGAATGCCGGGCGTTAGCCACCAGGGACGAAGGAGTCAGGTCGATTGACCGTCCTCCCCGCTTTTGCTTGCCCTGACCTTCCCTGGTCAGGTTTTCATTGCCCTCAGACCTTTTTGCGTGGCCCGAGGATCATGATCATTTGGCGCCCTTCGAGTTTGGGGAACTGCTCCACGGCGGCCAGCTCCTTCAAATCTTCCTCGACGCGCTTGAGCAGATCGCGACCAATGTCCTGATGGAGCATTTCGCGACCGCGGAAGCGCAGGGTTACCTTCACTTTGTTGCCGTCTTCCAGGAAGCGTGTCGCATTCCGCAACTTGATCTGATAATCGTTGTTATCAGTGTTGGGGCGAAACTTCACTTCCTTGAGCTGAATCTGCTTCTGCTTCTTCTGCCCGGCCTGTTTCTTTTTCTGTTCAAAGACAAACTTGCCGTAATCCATGATCCGGCACACGGGCGGATCCGCGTGGGGCGAGACCTCAACCAGGTCCATGCCAGCCTCGGCGGCAGACTCCAGTCCCTGCTCAACTGGCACAATCCCCAGCTGTTCCCCTTCCTGATCAATCAAACGAATTTTTGGCGCCCGAATGTCTTTGTTGCGGCGGGTCCGATTCTTAGCAGCGATATTTCAATCCTCCAAACGACGACCAAGCCGTGCGACATCATCCGCGAGCGTCTTGGCGAATTCATCCCGGCTCATGCTGCCGAGATCCTCGCCCGCCCGGGTTCGCACGGCGACGTGGTCAGTATCCATCTCTCGATCCCCGACAACAATGAGCCAGGGCACTCTCTGGATGGTGTGTTCGCGAATTTTAAAGCCGATCTTCTCGTTTCTCAAGTCCGTATCCACTCGAAAGCCCTGATTGGCAAGGGATTCGGCCACTTTTTTCGAATATTCGGCCTGCCGATCGGTGATATTGAGTACCACCGCCTGGGTGGGAGCCAGCCAGGTGGGCAGGTTTCCGGCGTATTCCTCGATCAGAATGCCGATAAATCGTTCCAGCGAGCCCAGAATCGCCCGATGCAGCATCACCGGGGTCTTTTTCTCCCCGTTTTCCGCGACATACTGGGCGCCGAGGCGCTCAGGCATGGAGAAATCCAGCTGCATGGTGCCCAGCTGCCAGACCCGCCCCAAGCAGTCCCGCAGGGAAAATTCGATCTTGGGACCATAAAAGGCGCCCTCCCCCGGCTGCAGGCGCCAGTCCAGGTCGGTTTCACTCAGCGAGGCTTCCAAAGCGGCCTCGGCCTCGTCCCAGACGGCATCGGAGCCGACCCGCTTGGCCGGCCGGGTGGACAGCGCCACCATCACGTCGGTGAAGCCGAAATCGGCGTACACCTCGTAGAGCAGTTCAATAAAGGCCGAGACCTCCGATTGAACCTGCTCTTCGGTGCAGAAGATATGGGCATCGTCCTGCACGAAGTTCCGCACCCGCATCAGGCCGTGCAGGGTGCCGGAGGGCTCGTTGCGGTGGCAGGAGCCGAACTCGGCCATCCGCAAGGGCAAATCCCGGTAGCTGCGCAGGCCATGGTTGTAGATCTGCACATGGGCCGGGCAATTCATGGGCTTGATGGCGAATTCCCGATCCTCGGAACCGGTGACGAACATGTCATCCCGGAACTTTTCCCAGTGACCGGATTTTTCCCAGAGACTGCGGTCGATGATCTCCGGGGTATGCACCTCGGTATAGCCGGCCCGGCGCAGCTTGGCCCGCAGGTAATCCTGGATTTCGGTATAGATCCGCCAGCCCTTGTCGTGCCAGAAGATCATGCCCGGGGCTTCTTCCTGGGTGTGGAAGAGGTCAAACAGCTTGCCGAAGCGCCGATGATCCCGCTTCTTGGCCTCTTCCAGTCGCTTCATGTACTGCTTGAGGCCCTTCTTGTCGCCCCAGGCGGTGCCATAGATGCGCTGCAGCATTTCATTGTTGGCATCCGCCCGCCAATAGGCGCCAGCCAGCTTGGTCAGCTTGAAGGCCTTGCAGAAGCGGGTATTGGGCACATGGGGCCCACGGCACATGTCGATGTATTCCTGGTGGTAATAGAGGGCCATTTCCTGGACCTCAGGCATGTCTTCCACCAGGGCTACCTTGTAATCCTCGCCCCGCTCCTTGAAGATCCTGAGCACCTCATCCCGGGGCGTGACCTTCTTGACCACCTCGTATTCCTGATCGATCAGCTCTTTCATCCGGGCCTCGATCTTTTCCAGATCGTCCGGGGTAAAGCCCGGATCGTAGCGGATGTCGTAGTAGAAACCGTCTTCGATTACCGGGCCGATGGCCATCTGGGCCTCGGGGTAAAGCTGCTTCACCGCATGCCCTACCATGTGGGCACAAGAGTGGCGGATAATCTCCAGACCTTCTTCATCCCGGGGGGTGATGATCTGCAGCTCGGCATCATCGCTGATGACGTCACAGGCATCCCTGAGCTCGCCATTCACTTTCCCGGCCAGGGTGGCCTTGGCCAGACCGGGGCCAATACCGGCGGCCACCTCGGCAATGGAGACGGGCTGATCGAATTCACGGCGGGAGCCATCGGGAAGGGTAATCACGGGCATGATTGTCTGTCCTCTTTCAGTGGTGGCCTGTACGAGGGGCCACTTGGTTCTCGAGTGGGTCATTGACGACCCCGAAAATAAAGAAAGCATCGCGGCAGGGCCTGCGATGCTTTCTCGGGAAAGCGGGTAGTCGCGAATGGATTTGCTTATGCCACCGCACTACGAATCGACGCCTAAGCATCGGTTCAAAAAACTGGTAGTCGCGAGTGGACTCGAACCACCGACCCCCACCATGTCAAGGTGGTGCTCTAACCAGCTGAGCTACGCGACTATCGGGCAACCGCGCAACATTTTACAGTCTTCCGCGCTGCTGTCAAAGGCTTTCCCGGGCGCGGAGCCCCCCACCCCGTTTACGGCCGGCGCCTCAGGGCATCCAGCGCTCCTGAACAATGTCATCAGCCACGTCATTACTGCAATGGCAGATTTTGGGCCCATCCCAAGGCCAATTACTTCGCAACATGTCGCCAAGCATCAATTAAGCGCTAATATACCCCCTTGTAGTCACGACAGTACGCAAAAAAGGGGGGAAACATGTTTGCATTACTTGCTAAACGAATCAGTGTCTTAGGGGTACTAGCCGCGATTATAGCTTTGGTTGGCTGTGAGTTGCCGTCGAACGACGGACAAGCCGGGTCTGAATATCCCTTCCGGATACAGGCACTCGGCGAGCTGACCCTCGAACAAGCGGAATCGGGAATCCTTGGTCGCTCGGACACCATCAACGCCCGAGACGGTTCTTACTACAAGGTCTATGCCATCGAAGCCGAGAAAGACGACCTTCTGCGCTTCAAGGCCCGCTCGGATGCCTTCACCCCCGTGCTCAGCCTTTTCACCCTTGATGGAACGCCACTGGGTAGTACGGCCATGGATGGGTACATGGAGAACCAAGCAGCCAGCCTGATCCAGAAGGTCACAAGTAGCGGCCGCTACTTGGTGGTCCTATCAGGTAACCATGCCGGTGATATGGGTAGCTTCAATCTGCAGATGGAGACCCTCAGTACCGATGGTGTCCTTGATTTTCCCGGGTCAGTCACCGGCGCGCTGTATTCAGGGGAGGCGCATCACCCCACCCGGGGCACACCCATGCGAGTCTACCCCATCAGCCTGGAGGAAGATGCGGCCTTGGATATCCGCCTGGATTCAGACGATTTCGATGCTTACTTGACCTTGATCGAACAACCGAACAGTCGCGTCGTGGTAGAGGACGATGATAGTGGCGAAGGACTCAATGCCCGAATCATGACCCGTCTACCGGCAGGTGATTACGAGATTTTGGCAACCTCGCTGGGAAATACCGGCATGTTCACCTTGAGCGCCGATATTGCCGATGTCCCTGAGGTACCTGAATTCGTATTCGGTGAATCCTACCAGGGTCACCTGGGTTTCAACCGCCAACCCGTCCCTGACACGCACCGGACCGGCCAGCCCCTGCGATTTGTGGTTGAGGAACGCGGTGAGCTGACAGCCACGATGACCTCGATGGAACTGGATACCTACCTGGTTCTAACGGATGACAGCAACACGGTGATCAGCTTCAACGATGATGCGGTCGACATGGGAACCAACTCCAAGATCGTGGAAACCTTGGATCCGGGGGAATACGTCCTCTGGGCGACTTCCTATGGCGGCAATGAATCCGGTCGTTTCCAAATAGATACTGATCTAAAACCGCAGCCGGAGTAACATCAAGAAAAGCCGTTTTATCGAGGCCATCCGATCTTGGGATCGGATGGCCTTTATTTTTAAAGTCAGTCTGCCGGCACTGTTCGTTCCGCGGCCCAGGCCCTCAGCGATTCGATGCTTTCACGCCGGACCACGGACAAGGGCCGGGTGTCGGCAATGGCCTTGCGAATCCCCTCACTGTCCGGTGCCCCGCCGTTGGCATAGGCGGCATAACAGGCGGACACCACGGCCTGTTCCAGCTCCGCGCCGGAATAGCCTTCGCTGACATCCGCCAGCCTATCCAGGTCATAATCGTCTGGATCCAGCTCACGGCGTTGCAGGTGTATGGCAATCACGGACTGGCGTACTGACCGGCTGGGCAGATCCACAAAAAAGATTTCATCGAAACGACCCTGGCGGACCATCTCTGGCGGCAGTTTCTCAATGTCATTGGCGGTGGCGACCAAAAATACCGGCTTGCCCCGCTCTGCCATCCAGGTGAGAAAGCTGCCCAACATCCGCTGGGACGTTCCGCCATCCGTATCCGAAACGGACATGCCCTTCTCGATCTCATCCAGCCACAACACGCAAGGCGCCATCAGCTCGGCGCTGGCGAGGGATTCGCGTAGATTGCGCTCACTCTCGCCATGGTATTTGTTATACAGCGCTCCGCAATCCAGGCGCAGCAAGGGCACGCCAAAGACCCCGGCCACGGCCCTGGCCGCCAGGGATTTGCCACAACCCTGCACCCCCAGCAGCAGAATCCCCCGGGGCATATCCAGGCCGGGGGGCGGCTCGCCCTTGGCGAAGATAGGGGCCCGCTGATTCAACCAGTCCTTGAGACGCGACAGGCCCGCTACCTGGGCAAAGCTTTCCGTCTCCATCTCGAAGCTTAGGACTCCGCCCGGGTCCAGCATGCGGAACTTGGCCTCCATGACATCGGGCAGATCTTTCTCCGTCAGAGCCCCGTCGTTCCAAATGGCGTTGCGGGCCAGACGACGAGCATCCTTCATGGGCAGGCCACGAAGATTGTTGATCAACAGGTTCAGGGCCCGGCGGCTGGCCTTCACCCGCTGACCATGATTGTGCTCGGCCCAGGCCTGGCCCTCCTCCCGGACCATGTACTCCAGTTCCTCTTCCGTGGGCACGGACAGATCAAAGGGCACGGCCAGGGGCTGCAACTCCCGGGGAAGATCCAGCTCCGGGCTGATCATGACCACATTGGGTGCACCGGGGGATGCGGCCCGAGCCACTTCCCGCAACAAGCGAACATGGATGGGGTTGTCCAGGTAAGGGTGGAAATCCATCAGCAGAAACACGCCCGGCTCCTGGCGATCGCGGATGTAGCGCAGCACGGCCTCCGGGGAATTCACGTCATCGTCGACGGGCGCATCCATGTCCAGCCGTTCCAGGCCGCCAGCCGCCGTCCACCGAAACAGCGGCCGGAACACCTCACGCAGGGTATGACGAAATAACTGTTCGGCCCGCAGCTCGTCCCGGGTCTCCATGGTGATCAGGCCATTGCCAGCCCGGAGCTGCACCGCCAGCTCATGCTTGTCGGCCTTCAGGCTCCCCACCGGTGGTTTCACAGCGCTCTGACTCATCCTGCCCCCTTTAATCCGATAAAACGTTAACGGCTATCCTGCCTGCTCCGACGGCATGTTCAAGACATCGGTCTTGATCCGGGCAATTTCGTCCCGGAGGGTGGCCGCTTCTTCAAACTCCATATTGCGAGCATGTTCATACATCTGCTTTTCAAGCTTCTTGATTTTCTGCATGGCCTGTTCCGGATTCATGGCCTGATAACGCCGGGCGGTATCCGCCACCCGCTTGGCCCGCTGCATGGCTGGTGCCTTGTCGGCATGGGCCCCTTCCATGACATCGGCGATCTTTTTCTGAATGCCCTTGGGTGAGATGCCATGGGCTTCGTTATGGGCCAGCTGCTTTTCCCGGCGCCGCTGGGTTTCGGCCATGGCCCTTTCCATGGAGCCGGTCATCCGGTCGGCATAGAGAATGGCGGTGCCGTTCACATTACGCGCCGCCCGGCCCATGGTCTGGATCAGGGAACCCTCTGAGCGCAAAAAGCCTTCCTTGTCGGCATCCAGTATGGCCACCAGGGAGACTTCCGGGATATCCAGCCCCTCCCGCAGGAGGTTGATCCCCACCAGCACATCAAATTCCCCCAGCCGCAGATCCCGGATCAGCTCGGTCCGCTCTACCGTGTCGATATCCGAATGCAGATAGCGTACCCGGGTGCCGTGTTCGGCCAGGTATTCGGTCAAATCCTCGGCCATGCGCTTGGTGAGCGTGGTAACCAGTACCCGCTCGCCTTTTTGTATGCGTTTCCCCGCCTCGGAGAGCAGATCGTCCACCTGAGAGCTGGCCGGGCGCACATCCACCTCCGGGTCCACCAGGCCGGTGGGCCGGACCACCTGTTCCACCGTCTGGCCGGCGTATTTCTTCTCATAGGGGCCGGGTGTGGCGGAAATATACAGGCTCTGGGGCATCAGGTGCTCGAATTCCTCGAACTTCAGGGGCCGGTTATCCAGCGCAGAAGGCAGGCGGAATCCGTATTCCACCAGAGTTTCCTTGCGGGAGCGGTCGCCCTTGTACATGCCGCCCAGCTGGGGAATGGTCACATGACTTTCGTCCAGCACCAGCAGGGCATCCTTGGGCAGATACTCGAACAGCGTCGGCGGCGGCTCCCCCGGCCCGCGGCCGGACAGATGCCGGGAGTAGTTCTCGATCCCGCTGCAGTAGCCCAGCTCATTGATCATCTCCAGATCGAATCGGGTGCGTTGCTCCAGGCGCTGAGCCTCCACCAATTTATCGGCCTTGCGCAGCTGCTCGAGGCGCTCGCCCAGCTCCACCTTGATCTTCTCCATGGCGGCCAGCAGCTTGTCCCGGGGCGTCACATAGTGGGTGGTGGGATAGACCGTGAATCGGGGCAGTTTGCGCAGGATCTCGCCGGTGAGGGGGTCAAACAGGCTCAGGCCCTCGATTTCATCGTCGAACATCTCTACCCGCAGGGCCTCGCGCTCGGATTCCGCCGGGAAGATGTCGATGACCTCCCCGCGTACCCGGTAGGTCCCCGGCTGCAGATCAATCTCATTGCGGTTGTACTGCAGCTCGGCCAGGCGGCGCAGCAGGGAGCGTTGATCAATGCGATCACCCCGGTCCAGGTGAATCACCATCTTGAGATAGGCGTCGGGGTCCCCCAGACCGTAGATGGCCGAAACCGTGGCCACAATCACGGCATCCCGCCGCTCCATCAGGGCCTTGGTAGCCGACAGGCGCATCTGCTCGATGTGCTTGTTGATGGAGGCATCCTTCTCGATGAAGGTGTCCGAGGAAGGCACATAGGCCTCGGGCTGGTAGTAATCATAGTAGGAGACGAAGTACTCCACGGCGTTATTGGGAAAGAAGTCCCGCAATTCGCCATAGAGTTGGGCCGCCAGAGTCTTGTTCGGCGCCATCACCAGAGTCGGCCGCTGTTGGGTCTGGATCACATTGGCCACGGTGAAGGTCTTGCCCGAACCGGTCACCCCCAGCAGGGTCTGGCTTGCCAGGCCGTTGGCAATGCCTTCATTGAGCTGTCGTATGGCCGCGGGCTGGTCGCCGGCGGGCTGGTAATCACTGATCAGTTCAAATGCCATGGAACAATAATCCAATGCCCCCGGTCGGGCCTCGCTTTCGCCCGGGTGGGGGCCTCCGTTAGAATATGGGAACTTCATCCGCGGATCGCCCGCGGTTCATTCCGACAGAATAACAAGGCAAAGGGTTCATGAGCGATTTCCTTTCAGAGCGCGTCCAACGACTGCAGCCCTCCCCCACCCTGGCGGTGACTCAAAAAGCGGCGGAATTGCGTGCCGCGGGCCAGGACATCATCGGCCTCGGGGCCGGGGAGCCCGATTTCGACACCCCTGACAACATCAAGGAAGCCGCCATCCAGGCCATTCGCGATGGCGCGACCAAGTATACCGCCGTGGACGGCACCCCTGAGCTCAAGCAGGCGGTGATCGACAAATTCAAGCGCGACAACCAGCTGGACTACGAGCTTAACCAGATTCTGGTCTCCACCGGCGCCAAACAGAGCCTGTTCAATCTCTGCCAGGCCGTGGTCAATCCGGGTGATGAGGTGATCATCCCCGCACCCTATTGGGTCTCCTACCCGGCCATGGTGGAAATCGCCGGCGGCAAGCCGGTCTTTATCACCGCCGATTGGGACCAAGATTACAAGATCACCCCCAAGCAGCTGGAAGCGGCCATCACGGACAAGACCCGCCTGGTGATGCTCAACAGCCCCTCCAACCCCACGGGCTTGGCCTATACCCGGGCCGAATTCCAGGCCCTGGCCGAGGTGCTGGAAGCGCATCCCAAGCTGCTGATCGCCACCGATGACATGTACGAGCATATTCTCTGGGCCGATGAGCCCTTCAGCACCCTGCTGAACGTAGCCCCGGGTCTCTACGACCGTACCGTGGTCTTCAACGGCGTCTCCAAGGCCTACGCCATGACCGGCTGGCGGATCGGCTACGCCGGCGGACCGGCTGAAGTCATCGGGGCCATGAAAAAAGTCCAGGGCCAGTCCACCTCCAATCCGGCTGCGGTAAGCCAGGCCGCTGCCCGGGAAGCGCTGGACGGCGATCAAAGCAAGGTCACGGAAATGGTCAAGGCCTTCAAAGAACGCCATGACCGGGTCCATCAACTGCTCTCCGATATGCCTGGGGTACGGGTGAAACCCTCCATGGGTACCTTCTACAGTTTCCCCGATTTCCGGGAGGCTATTGAAAAGCTCGACGGCGTGGATGACGACAAGGCCCTGGCCGAGTACCTGCTCAAGGAAGCTGGCGTGGCCCTGGTCCCGGGTTCGGCATTCGGACTGCCCGGTCACATGCGGCTGTCCTTCGCTACTGATATGGCGACCCTGGAAGATGCCTGCGGTCGTATTCACCGGGCCCTGAAATCATAGGGAAAGCCGAAATACGGCCGACGGGTTGACGAAAACGGGCATGCCGAATAAGATACGCATCCCGTTCGCGAGGACGGCCCAGTTTATTCCCCGGTAGCTCAGTTGGTAGAGCGGGTGACTGTTAATCACTAGGTCGGCGGTTCGAGCCCGTCCCGGGGAGCCAGAATTAGCGGTATTCGAAAAGGCCTTGCGTCGTTGCGACGTGAGGCCTTTTTCGTTGGCAGCAGCACAAAGGGGTGGGTTGCGTCATGGCAAGAATGGCGGAGATCTTCGCGGCGTTTTTCAAACTGGGTCTGACCACCTTCGGCGGGCCCGTGGCCCATATTGGCTTCTTTCAGCGGGTCTTCGTTCAGGAACGCCAGTGGCTAGATTCGGCCACCTATGCCGAGCTGGTCGCTCTCTGCCAGTTCTTACCGGGCCCGGCCAGCAGTCAGGTGGGTTTCGCCATTGGCCTGCACCGAGGCGGCCTGCCCGGCGCGATGATGGCCTGGCTGGCCTTTACCCTGCCCTCCGCCGCAATCATGATCGGCCTCGGCGTCGGCATCATGGCCCTGGACCCGGCCGACTATGAGGGTCTGATCCGGGCCTTGAAGGCCGCCGCCGTGGGTGTGGTGGCCTGGGCCATCTGGGGCATGGGCCGACAACTCACCCCGGATTGGCAACGTATCCTGATGGCGGCCCTGGCCGTGGCCACCGCCATCATGATGACCCAGCTGCTGAACCTGGCCGTACTCGGGCAAGTCGCCGCCCTGATACTGGGCGCCTTGCTGGCACCTCTGCTGTTGGGCAAAACCGTGAAAACCGCCGGGGCACCCTTGTCCATTCCCTTCCACCGGCGGGGTGGCTTGTTGGCGGGCGGCCTGTTTCTCCTTTTCCTAAGCACCCTACCCCTGCTGGCTTGGCTGTTCCCGGCCACTTGGACCGCCGCCATGGATGTCATGTATCGGGCGGGGGCCCTGGTCTTTGGCGGTGGACATGTGGTCCTGCCCCTGCTGCATGCTGGCACCGCTGACATGATGGATGAGGATCTCTTTCTCGCCGGCTATGGCGCGGCCCAGGCCCTGCCCGGCCCCCTGTTTACCTTCGGCGGCTTCGTCGGCGCCAGCGTCGGCCATATCGGCATCGGCCTATTGGCCCTGTTCGCCATCTTCCTGCCGGGGATGCTGATCCTGCTGGCGGTGCTGCCCTTCTGGGCAAAGGTCCGGGAAAACGCCCAGATCCGGCGAATCCTGGCCGGCGTGAATGCGGCCGTGGTGGGTATTCTCGCGGCGGCCTTCTACGATCCGGTTATCACCGCAGGGATCGGTGACTGGCGGGATGGCCTGATCGCCCTAGCTGTATTGGCCGGACTGGCATCAGGCCGCTTGCCGGTTTGGTTGCTGATTCTAATAGCTGCGGCCTGTGGAGCTCTATTCCTATAACCCCGTATCTCAATCCATACTGGAATGTGGACAGCCTGACTCTCTCTGGTCAATGACCAGAAATTGATTCACAGGCACATCACTACAAATCTGCTCCTCACCATCTGGCCACATTACCCGAATCTCCGCCATTTCCGCTTCACCCATACCAAAATGCATATTTGGAAGGTTTTGTCCGTTAAAGCTGCTATGGGCCATGCTTTCCCGCATTTGACGCTGAAACCCATGACCATTGCCCACATCAGCACTGACTTCCACCTTGGCACCCAAGGCATGGGTATTCGGCGGCTGGCCAACCAGACGAACATTCAGGAAGCGGGCCCCAGCTCCATGACCAACCTGATTTTCAAAGAATTGAATGCCACTGGAATTATCCACCAGCACGATATCCACATCGCCATCTCGGTCATAATCCAAACAAGCAACGCCTGTGCCTTGCGAGGCGACATCCAGATTCCACTCAATCGCTTTCTCTTCAAAGGTTCCATCACCGTTATTCATGAACAGCACAGGCGGATTATCCATGAAGCGACCACCGGTAATGTATTCATACCATTCCGACGCATACACACTGGCTGGTAAACGACCAAAACCGTTCACATGGAAAATATCCAGGAAACCGTTGTTATTGAAATCCGCCGCACAAGCCCCCCATCCCCAACCACCTTTTCTGACGCCGGACTCCTCCGTCACATCCTCAAACTCTAGACCTCCATTCTGACTCACATTCCGATATAGACGATTTCCACTTGTCCCCCAATTCCCGATTGGATCTTCAACCCGATCAAAGATCGATGTCACAAACCAATCCAACTTCCCATTATTCTGGAAATCACCAACAACAGCCCCCATTCCATTCTCATCAGTAATCACGTCGCCATCTGTAACATTTACGAATGTTGTTTCAGATTCTGGACTATTCATCAGAACTGAGCTCGTTCCGAAGTCCGATGCAATCAGCAAGTCTGGTATAGCATTCCCGGTTAAGTCCGAGAAAATGGGTGCGAAATTAAAATTCTGATCCAAATAGGCTGAGGAAGTCCCCCCAGCCTCATCAGAGGGAAGCAACTGGTCACCGCCCTCATTGACCCAGAGAGCCGGCGCCAGACCATCAGCACCACCAGACCAGTGGGCCATAAAAAATCCCGGGTAGCCTGTTTGCTCGAAATCTGAAAATGCCAAGCCCCATGTACTTCTCGACATGGGGAGACGAGCGATTTCCTGATAATTTTCATGCTCGTTCATACCGAGCACCGGGACACCTTCATCAGGACTTATGTTGCTCACCAACAGCTCTTGATAGAAATCCCCATTCAAGTCCATCAAGGAAACGTTAGTAAAGAAGGAAAAATCTCGACGATCCATACCTGAAAGCTTCTCGGACCGAGAAAATCCATTCTGACCACCCAAGTTCTCATAGAAAAGCAGCCCTGAATCCTCACCACCGGTAAAAATCAGGTCAGGCCAACAGTCTGTATTGATATAAGCAGCAGAAATACCACCGGAAAACATCCTCATTTCAATGCCGGACTGACCATCGGCTACCCAGCCTTCAGCGCTAAATCCATGTTGGTCATCCAAGTTCAAATCTTCACGGTGCACAAATCGTTCTTCATTGTGATTGAGCGCTGAAGACATACCATCACTACAGCTAACAACATCCGGAAAAGTATCCCTTGCAGGTCTTGATGGATGGTCCAAGGCAATAAAATCCGGGTAGGACGGATCGGTGCTGTCATCAGCCCATAGATTGCCGCCATGGGTTTCGCCTTTTACCAGCAATTGACCATCCGGATCCTCATCGAGGTCTGGGGTCCAGGGCGAAAGGCAGGCGGCATCTTCGACACAAGGGTCCGTCAAGGTCTCCAGGAAAGACACCAAATCATCCACCTGCTCATTTGTCGGTGGTGATTCCGGGAGCTTCTCAAGCGCCTCTTGGAACGTCTCATGCTCAATTACTTCTTCAGTTAGACGCCTTGCATTGGGGTAGAGAGTAAGCACCCTTCCCCCGTGAAACTGAGGAAGCTCCAGCAGAAACCGGTCGAGCTGATTGTGCCAGTATTCCGGATCGCTATGCCAAAGAACCAGGTCCTCCAAAGTAGCGAAGCTACCTGAGTGACCATAGGGCGCCCTGACCTCAATATTCAACAAGGAGGGGACACGAAAGCGAAAGTGGTCAGATGGGTCTTGGGTGACCCCCCACCGCCCCCTATCTACACCACCCTGGCGCTGGCCACGACCAATCTGCGGGAAACCGACATTAAAAAAGGATTCATTGGTGAATCGATCACCTGAATGGCAAGCATAGCAAGCCATCCCTCCTTGATCTGAGCCAGCCAGGAATAGCCACGCCCCTCTTAATTCTTCTTCAGAAAGGACAACATCGTCTTCCTCTTCAAACCTCAGAAACTCACTCCAGGGATTATCCACAAATAACAACGATGCCTGGTAAGCCGCCAATGCCCTTTGAATGTTACCCAGATTTATTGGATCATCTGTTTCGGGGAAAGCTGCCTCAAAACGTGAGTGCCAAGAAAGTTCTGAACTCGGATCTGAATCCCGAAGACGCTCAACCAACATGGTCCGGTAATCTTCCGGGACCATTTCCGGATGGGAAAAGGCCCTCATCTCTCGGTTATTAACCAATGGAAACAGGGCCTGAACCTCCAACAGGTTTTCTCCATCCCCCATATGTACCAGATTCCCACTTTCAGGGGTTTGGAATTGCTGCCCTTCACCACCAGGCTTTTCTTCTTCATCAATCACGAAAAGTCGCCCATCGTGAAACAAGGAACGATTGTAGAGGGATACGTTAAAGATGGTTTGGCTATTGCGGGGAACATTGGGCCCTGAATCTTCACGTGGATCCAAGTCTCTTTCAGGCAACAAGCTTCTACCCTTACCAAGATGATGGGGAACCTTAGCTCCTGTGCCTATGGATAGGGATAGTCCATCACCCATTGCCAATTCAGGATGATGGCAGGAGGCACAGGCAACGTCCTTCATTCCACTCAAGCTGGTACTGAAGAAAAGGAGTTGCCCCAGCTTTACCAGGGAATCATTATCAGGTGTTACCGCACCGCTCCCGGGAGCGGCATCCCCGGTCAAACCACGCTCATTTGACAGTTGCCGAACAAGATCCGCCAGTTCTTGAAGTGAGTCATCGTTATCATCATCGACAGATTCGCGATCACTATCACGCACTGGCTCAACTGCGCTATCAATATCATCTTGGCTGCAGCCAATAAGAAAGCCGGACAAGAAAAAACAAATCAGTGCAAGCGGCCGTACGGCGGACCCGCCAAGAAATATCCAATAATGCATCCCCTCCCCCTCAACCAAGCTAACTCTCGTAGCCTAGATTTCTATTCCTTACATTGACTAAATGTATCGATTTTCTGTCGAATCGCAAGGACTCAATTGACCGGAGGGGGCGCCTTAGCCTGACTTTCCTTATTTAACCTGAAAGAAAATGGGCTTAATCTCCCACAAATCCGAGAGACTTTGATAAGTTGCGCAGATATTCCCGGAAATCGGTACCAAGCTCCTTGTGGGCCAGGGCCAGCTCAACATTGGCTTCCAGATAGCCCAGCTTGTCGCCACAATCGTAGCGTTTGCCTTCGAAATCAAAGGCGTATACCGCCTCTTCCCGCAACAGACGGTCAAGGGCATCGGTTAACTGAATCTCACCACCGGCGCCCCGGCCGGTGGTGGCCAGCAAATCAAAAATACGCGGTGTCAGCACATAACGGCCAATCACGCCCATATTGGATGGGGCCTTATCGGGGCTGGGTTTTTCAACCATGCCACGCAGACGACGTAACTGTTCGTCCACCACTTCCCCTTCCACAATACCGTAACGGGAGACATGCTCGTCGGAAACATGCTGGGTGCCCAAAATACTGCCTCCCAGCTTTTCATATTGCGCCCGCATCTGACTGAGACAGCCCAGGCCATTGGAATGGACCAAGTCATCGGCCAGCACCACATAAAACGGCTCATCGCCCACCAGGTTGCGGGCGCAATGCACGGCGTGACCCAGCCCCAAGGCCTCGGCTTGGCGTATATAGACACAATCCACCCCAGGCGGCACGATATTCTGAATGGCCTTTAGGCGGTCATCCTTCTCTCGCAGAGCCAACTCGTTTTCCAGCTCATAAGCGCGATCGAAATGGTCCGGGATTGCCCGCTTGTTGCGTCCGGTCACAAAGATCAACACTTCCGCACCCGCTTCCACGGCCTCCTCCGCCGCATACTGGATCAACGGCTTATCCACCACCGGAAGCATTTCCTTCGGATTCGCCTTGGTCGCCGGCAGGAAACGGGTCCCCAAGCCAGCAACGGGGAATACGGCCTTGCGGATTTTCTGACTCACAAAACACCTCAGCTGTATGTATCCTTGGATTGAGCGGAACATTGCCACGTTTTTGCCCAAATGAAAACGGGGTGATGTCTTTCGACACCACCCCGCCGCATACAAGGTATGGACCGGATCAATCGTCGACCTGGATCCATTCCCGATTCCGATCTACCGTGGTACTACCAATCCCCGATACCAGACTGAGATCATCGGCACTCATGAATCGGCCGTTCTCCTCGCGGAATTCCACGATGGCCTCGGCACGGGCCTCCCCCACGCCATCCAGGTTCTCCGCCAATGTCTCGGCCGAGGCGGTATTGATGTTCACGGCTTGGCCGGCAATCACGGCATGGGCAGCGACGAAGATTAGCGCGGCGAAAAGGGCCTTGATTCCTTGGAGTTTCATATTTCCCCCTTATTTCATTCCGTTTGAAAAAGGATCGTCCATCTGGTGGACGGTTTTTATTTTCGGGGGCGGAAGGGGCAGGATCAACGGCTCAGGTCGACACCGCTTGTAGGATGTTGCTGCACCGTGGGTAGGGCAATTTCGTAATGGGGCCGGATGGTATTCCAGCTCTTGCAGCTGGGACACTGCCAGACCAGATGCCGGGCCGTGAAGCCACACTCGTGGCAGCGGTATTTGGGGGCCGCCTCCAGAAAACGCTGCAGGGCATGACGCAGGCTCTGCATGCCCTGGTCTGACGCCTCCGGCGGATGTCCTGAGAGCAGCTCCACGAGTTCAGTGAATCCCTTCAGGCCCGGTGCACTGCGTAGATACTGGGCGATGCAGTTCTCTGCTACCGGATCATTGATTTCGGGATCCACAATGGCCGCCAGGGCGATCTGGGCCGTGGAATCCTCGGAACTTCGACGAAGCTCCTCCAGAACCTGGGAGAAGCCCTGGGGATGATCGGTTTCCTGGAACAGGCGATACAGCGGGGGCAGAATCTCCAGCGCCAATGACACATCGCTTTCCAGGGCGCGCCGAAGGCCTCGAATGGCACTACGGGCATTGCCTTCCTTGCGCATCAGACGGGACCGCAGCATCCCGGCGCGCACGTTGCGTCGATCGAACATCTCGGCACGCTTGAGGAAGCGGCGGGCCTGGCGGACATCGTGCTGATTCAGAGCCGCTTCGGCCAATTCACAGTAATACTGGGCGGCCCGCTCATACTGGGCCTCGCCGGAGGCCAGTTCCAGCTTGCGAGCCATGAGAATGGCCTGCTCCCAATCCTTTTGTTGCTCATAGATACTGATCAGACGCTTGAGGGCTGGCCGCATGTACGCCCGCACGTCCGTCAACTCCAGGAACAAGCTTTCCGCTCGATCCAGAAGGCCGGCACGCATATAGTCCTCCGCCAAGGCAAAAAGCGCCTGATGGCGTTGACCACGATTAAGATTGGGACGGGCAATCAGGTTTTGGTGGATTCGGATGGCCCGATCCACCTCACCTCGGCGTCGAAACAGGCTGCCCAGGGCGAAATGGGTTTCAACGGTATCGCTATCCACTTGCACCATGTGGATAAAGACCTCAATGGCCTTGTCGGGCTGTTCCTCCAGAAGGTAATTCAAGCCCCGGTAGTAATCGGCCCGCATGCCGCGACCGACACCCATCACGTCCCGTGCGGCACGATGGTGTCCGCGACGACGCCCCACCAGCCAGCCGAGCAAGGCAGCCAGCGGCAGTGCGAGCAATCCAATTAGAAGAAATTCAGCGTCCATCCTTGATCGGGAGATTCCGCAGGTTGGTAACTTCCGTTTCCGCCAGCTTCACTGAGCGCTTGAGGCGGGCATTCTCCTTTCGGAGACGAAAATAGGCTCCCAGGCTGGCTAGAAGCCCCAGAATGGCACCAATACAGATGGCGCCCCAGATAGCAACCGGCAAGGGAACCTCCACCGCACCCAGAAGGTAATTCAGTTCCACGGAGGTGGTATTAACCCAAGTCAGAATAATCGCCGCCAATAGGAAAAGCACCAGTACGGCGAATCGAATGTATCGCATCATGAATCAACTCTCATGGCGGGCATGCCTGAGAGGAAGCTTAACACAGCAGACTCGGATAACAGGGATTTGAGCGGCGCCCCAAAACATCGAGCATCCAATATGCGAATACCTTAGGCCTTGTCCAATTCCTTCTGGTAGCCGTCATTGACCCGTTCCCGCAGGTCCTTGCCTGGCTTGAAATGGGGGACATGTTTGCCTGAAAGGGCCACGGACTCACCGGTTTTTGGATTACGACCGATGCGTGGCGGTCGATAATGGAGGGAAAAGCTGCCAAATCCGCGGATTTCGATTCGACGGCCATTGGAGAGGGAATTGCTCATCTGCTCCAGGATGGTCTTTACAGCCAATTCCACATCCTTGCTCGGCAGATTCTGCAAGCGTTCGGATAACACCTCGATGAGTTCAGACTTGGTGATCTTCTTCATAGCGGCGATCCTGTCCCCTCTGTTTGAACGGCCCGCACCAAGCTGGTGGGGCATAATATCCCGGCTTATGTCGTCTTCCGGGGTGGTGAAAAACCGGCCCGGGCAATCCCGGGCCGGCACACCTTGAGAACAAGCTCAGCTAGCTGATGATTCAGCCTTATTTGTTTTCGAGCTGTTCTTTCAGCAGATCACCCAGGCTGGTGGTACCACCACTGCCCTGCGGGGTCTCGTCGGAGTACTGCTTGACCGCCTTGCGCTCTTCCTGCTCGTCCTTGGCCTTGACGGACAGGCTGATGATACGGGTCTTGCGATCGATGCCGACAATACGAGCTTCAATCGCATCACCCTCGTTGAGAACGCTGCGGGCGTCTTCGACTTTCTCCCGGGACAATTCGGAAGCACGCAGATAACCTTCCTGCTCTTCCGGCAGATCCACGATGGCACCCTTGGCGTCCACTTCGCGAATCGTTCCCTTAATCATGCTGCCCTTGGGATAATCGGCCAGGAAAGCACCCAGCGGGTCCTTGTCCATTTGCTTGATACCCAGGGAGATCCGTTCGCGCTCGGGGTCCACGGAAAGCACCACGGCTTCCACTTCGTCACCCTTTTTGAAGTCACGAATAACCTCTTCCCCGGACTGATCCCAGGAAATATCGGACAGGTGAACCAGACCGTCGATGCCGCCTTCAAGACCCACGAAGATACCGAAGTCCGTGATGGACTTGATCTTGCCGGTGATCTTGTCGCCCTTGTTATGGGTGGCGGCGAATTCGTCCCAGGGGTTGGGCTTGCACTGCTTCATACCCAGGGAGATCCGACGACGCTCTTCGTCGATATCCAGGACCATGACCTCGACCTCATCACCCACCTGGCAGATCTTGCCGGGGTTGATGTTCTTGTTGGTCCAGTCCATTTCGGACACGTGCACCAGGCCTTCCACGCCTTCCTCGATTTCCACGAAGGAACCGTAATCGGCCAGGTTGGTCACCTTGCCGTAAATACGGGCACCCACCGGATAACGGGTGGCGATCTGAACCCAGGGATCTTCGCCGAGCTGCTTGAGGCCCAGGGATACGCGCATGCGCTCCCGGTCGAACTTGAGCACCTTCACTTCGATCTCGTCGCCCACATTCACCACCTCGGAGGGGTGGCTGACGCGGCGCCAGGCCATGTCGGTGATGTGCAGCAGGCCATCGATGCCGCCCAGGTCCACGAAGGCGCCATAGTCGGTCAGGTTCTTGACGATACCCTTGGTGACCAGGCCTTCCTGAAGCTCTTCCAGCAGCTTCTCGCGCTCTTCCTTGTACTCTTCTTCCACCACGGCGCGGCGGGAAACCACCACGTTGTTGCGGCGACGGTCGAGCTTGATGACCTTGAATTCCAGTTCCTTGCCTTCCAGGTAGGTGGGATCGCGCACGGGGCGCACATCAACCAGGGAACCCGGCAAGAAGGCGCGGATGTTTTCCAGATCCACGGTAAAGCCGCCCTTGACCTTGCCACTGAGGTGGCCATGGACAATCTCGCCGGCGTCGTACGCCGCTTCGAGCTTGGTCCAGGTACGGGCACGCTTGGCTTTTTCGCGAGAGAGGCGGGTTTCACCAAAACCGTCTTCCACGGCGTCCAGGGCAACTTCAACTTCATCACCCTCGACCACTTCCAGTTCACCGTCTTCATTCCGGAATTGGTGGGCCGGAATCACGCCTTCGGATTTCAGACCGGCGTTGACGATAACGAAGTCATCACGGATTTCCACCACCGTGGCGTGGATGATGGAACCGGGCTGCATCTGCTCTGCAGCAATACTCTGTTCAAACAGCTCAGCAAAACTTTCGGACATGTGCTTATCTTCCCGTGCCGATATCGGCAGCTATTGCGCCGTCACAGGCAATCCCGCCCGTGCCGGGGTTTGGTTAATCGAATCTGACGTCCTGTCTGATTCGTCCAGTTGAATGCAAAAAACAGCGCCCACCGCAAAACTACGGCCTGGCACCGATCCTCTCTTCAACCAATTTCATGACCCGATCAAAAACTTCTCCGATGCTGATCTCGGTCGTATCGATCAGGACGGCATCGTCTGCGGGTTTCAATGGGGAAGCGTTTCTTTCCGCATCCCGCTGGTCCCGCTCGGCGATGGCCGATTCAAGCTCGCTGAGATTAGCATCAATCCCTTTCTCTTTCAACTGCTTATGGCGTCGGCGGGCTCGCTCGGCCGGACTGGCCGTAAGAAAGATTTTTACGGGCGCCTGCGGGAAGATCGTGGTCCCCATGTCCCGCCCGTCAGCCACCAGGCCTGGAGCCTGGGCAAAACGCCGTTGCAGGGCCAGCAAGCCCCGCCGTGCACCAGCTAGTGAAGCCACCCGGGAGGCCCGACCACCACACTCCTCGGTGCGGATCTGGTCGCTCACGTCGCGGCCATCGAGAATCACCCGCTGCAACCCCTCGCGGCCCTTAAACTGCACATCCAGTTCCGCGGCCATGGCCTCCAGGCGGGCTTCATCATCCACTGCCACGTCGGCTTCTTCACTGGCCAGGGCCAGCACGCGATACAGGGCCCCGCTGTCCAGCAAGTGCCAGCCCAGCCTTTCCGCCAGCAAACTGGCCGTGGTGCCTTTCCCAACCCCGCTGGGCCCGTCCAGGGTCACCACGGGGGCGGATTCCGTCATTCTCGTCATCCCGACTGCTCCAGATTCATGCCCAGCGCCCGACAATGGGCCGGAAACTCAGGAAACGATGTCGCCACATTGGCCACATCCTCAATCACTACGCCCTCCCCGGCTTCGGCGGAGGCCGCCAGCATGGCCAGGCTCATGGCGATGCGATGGTCACCCCAGGAGCGCACCACCGCCGGCTGGATTCGGCCCCCGACCACACTCAGCCCGTCCTCACGGGTGGTCACCGCCAGGCCCAGGCGCTCCAGCCCCTCGGCCATGGCGGCAAGACGATCGCTTTCCTTCACGCGTAATTCCGTCGCGCCGTGAATCTCGGTGCGGCCCTCGGCCTGGGCGGCGGCAATCAAGAGTGCGGGGATTTCATCCACTGCCAACACCACATCCTCGGCACCCACCCGGATGGCCTTCAAGACCGCGCCTTCGACGTTTATGTCCGCCACCGGCTCGCCGCCGATCTCGCGACGATTCTCGATCTGCAATCGAGCCCCCATGCGTTCCAGCAGTCGCAGAATGCCGTATCGGGTTGGATTAACCCCCACGGCCTCAACCCGGAGCTGCGCTCCAGGGCGGGCTGCGGCGGCGGCCAGGGCAAAGGCGGCCGATGACAAGTCTCCGGGCACCGCTACATCGCCGCCTCGTGGGCGCCCCGGTTGCACGACCAAGCGGCCTGAAACCACATCCACTTGAGCGCCCAATCCGTTCAGCATGCGCTCACTGTGGTCTCGGCTGGGCCCGGGCTCGGTGAGCCGGGTTTCTCCCTCGGCAAACAAACCGGCCAGCATCAAAGCCGACTTCACCTGGGCACTGGCTACCGGCAGAACATAGTCAATGCCATGCAAACCGGGGTGAGCCCCAATATTCAGGGGCGGTTTCCCTTCATCGGCGGAGATGGCAGCCCCCATCATCCTCAAGGGATTCACCACCCGCCCCATGGGACGCCGACAGAGAGACGCATCCCCGCTCAGGGTGGCGCTGATGCCAGCCCCGGCCAGCACCCCGGTCAGCAGGCGCATCCCGGTTCCCGAATTGCCCATGTCCAGGGGTTCGTCCGGCGAGACCAAGCCCTGATCCGGCCAGCCGGCGAGCTGATAGTCACCCGGGCCGAGCTGATCAATGCTTGCCCCCAATCGACGAAGTGCCGCCAGCGTGCGCAGGCAATCCTCGGATTCCAGCAGCCCGGTGACCCGCCCGCCCTGTTGGGAGAGGGCCAGAAACAAAAGGGCCCGGTGGGAAATCGACTTGTCGCCGGGCACCTGACACTGGCCCGACAGGGGCGGCGACGGTCGGATTCGCCAATCCAGGGTACCCAAGGCGCTTATTTCCCGCCCATCACGGCATCAAAGGCCTGGAAGAAGCGCTGATTTTCTCCCGGCAACCCTACCGATACCCGAACGTGGTTGGGCAGACCGTAACCATCCAAGGGACGCACGATCACGCCCTGCTCCAGCAGCTTCTGGAATACTTCCCGGCCGGGCTCGCGGGTATCCACGGTGACAAAGTTGCACACCGAGGGAATGGTGGCGTAACCCCGTTCCTTGAGACCGGCCTCCATCTTGGCCCGCTCTTCGCGGTTCATTTCGATGGATTTGCGGATATGATCCTTATCCCCCAGGGCCGCAGTGGCGGCCACCTGGCCCAGGGTGTTGGGATGAAAAGCCAGCCGAACCCGGTTGAGCAGATCCGTGATCTGCTCACTGGCCAGGGCATAGCCCACACGAATCCCCGCCAGGCCGTAGGCCTTGGAGAAGGTCCGCATCACCAAGAGATTAGGGTACTGGGAAAGCAGGGTCTGACCATCAGGGTATTCGGCCTCTTCCACGTATTCGAAATAGGCCTCATCCAGCACCACCAGCACATCCTCCGGCACCTTTTTCAGAAAGGCTTCCATGTCCGCCCGCTTGATCCAGGTCCCGGTGGGGTTGTTGGGGTTGGCGATAAACACCACCCGGGTACTGTCGTCGATCTGCTTGGCCATGGCTTCAAGATCATGGCCATAGGGCATCTCGGGGTGGTCCTCGGGCAGCGCTTCGGCCACCCGCAACTCGGCCCCCGCCGCCTGGCTGACAATGGCATAGATGGCGAAACCGTAGCGGGAGAATACAGCCGAACGACCCTCACCCAGAAAGACCCGGGCGATCAGCTCCAGGATGTGATCCGAGCCGGTGCCCAGAGTAATCTGCTCCGCCTTGACGCCGTGCTTCTCGCACAGGGCCCGCTTGAGATCGAAACCATTGCCGTCCGGATAAAGCGCCAGATCCCGCAGGGCCGACTCCATGGCCGCTTGGGCCTTGGGGCTGGGCCCCATGGGATTCTCATTGGAGGCCAGCTTGATGATGTCATCCAGGCCCAGCTCCCGCTGAAGCTCGCTGATGGGCTTGCCCGCTTCATAGGGCTTGAGACTCCGCACGCCGGGAACGGCGCGCTCCACAAAATTGGCAGCCATGCTTACTCCCGATTCAACTGTGAGCTAAAAATAAAGAAGTGACCAATCCGGCCCGGCCAACTAGGCCCCCACATCCGGTATCCGACGCACCCGCAGTACCCCATCGATGGCCTGGATGGCCGCTTGCACGCGGTCGGGCACCGGCCCATCCACGTCGATCAGGGTGTAGGCCAAATCCCCCTTGGATCGATTGAGCAGGTCCACGATATTCAACCCGGCCTCGGCCAGGGTGGTCCCCACCTGCCCCACCATATTGGGCACATTGGCATTGGCCACGGCGAGCCGGGGCCCGTCGGTGCGCGGCATGATCACTTCCGGAAAATTCACGGAATGGCGAATGTTACCGTTTTCGAGAAAATCTCGCAGGTTATTGACCACCATGACCGCCGAATTCGCCTCCGCCTCGACGGTTGAAGCCCCCAAATGGGGCAAGGACAGCACCCGTTCCACGCCTTGCAGTTCGGGATGGGGGAAGTCGGTGACATAAACCGATAAACGGCCTTTGCCCAGAACCTCCAGGAGCGCTGCCCGGTCCACCAGACCATCCCGGGCAAAGTTCAGCAGCAGGGCATCGTCCTTCATCACCCGCAGTCGATCGGCATTGATCAGGCCGCGGGTGGCCTCGATCAGGGGAACATGAAGGCTGACCACATCGGATTCGGCCAACAGGGCTTCCAGATTCGGGGCCTGACGCACGTCAGAGGACAGGCGCCAGGCATGCTCGACAGTCAGCCCCGGATCGAAACCAATCACTTCCATGCCCAGACCCCGGGCAGCATTGGCCACCTGGCCGCCTATGGCCCCGAGGCCTACCACACCCAGCCGACGGCCGGGTAGTTCATGACCGACGAAGCGTTTCTTGCCTCCTTCCACGGCTCGCTCAAAATCCGGGCTTGAAGGGTCCAGTTCGTCCACAAAGACCAATGCCTGCTTGAGATGACGAAAACCCAGCAGCATGCCCGCCAGCACCAATTCCTTCACCGCATTGGCATTGGCGCCGGGTGCATTGAATACCGGCACGCCTCGTTCCGAAAGTGAGGTCACGGGGATATTGTTGACCCCGGCCCCCGCCCGGGCAACGCCCTGGACGGTCTCGGGTAAGGGTACTTCATGCAGATTGGCTGAACGCAGCAAAATGCCGTCCGGCGAGGCAATATCCGGCGCGACCTGGTAGAGGGACTGGGGGAAAGCCTGCAGGCCCGACGGGGCAATCTGATTGTAGGTACGAATTTGAAATGCCATGCATGGTCCTCAGCCGTAGCGGCGCTCGAAATCGTTCATGAAACCCACCAGGGCTTTAACCCCTTCCAGGGGCATGGCGTTATAGATACTGGCACGCAGCCCACCGATCGCACGATGCCCGCCAAGATTCAGCAGCCCAGCCTCGGCTGCTTCCTGCTTGAAGCGCCCTTCCAGCTGGGGATCGGCCAGAAAGAAAGGCACATTCATCAATGAGCGGCATTCCGCCGCCACCGGATTGCGATAGAAGTCCGAATCATCGATCGCCTGATAAAGCAGCCCGGCCTTGACCCGATTACGCTCGGCCATCACCGCCAGTCCACCCTGCTCTTTCAGCCACTGGAAGACCAAACCGGCCACGTACCAGGCAAAGGTAGGCGGGGTATTGAGCATGGAGCCGGCCTGGGCCTGGGCCCGCAAATCCATCAATGAGGGCGTGTCTTCCCGGGCACCGGTGAGCAAGTCGTCCCGAACGATGACCAGGCAGAGACCGGCCGGACCGATGTTCTTCTGGGCCCCCGCATAGATCAGCCCGTAATCCCGCACATCCAGAGGCTCAGAGAGAATGGCCGAAGAATAATCGGCCACCAGGGGCCGACCCCCAGTCTCCGGCAGTTCGGGGAATCGCAGGCCGTGAATCGTTTCATTCGGGGTAATGTGAACATAGTCGGCCGCCGGGTCCATACGGTATTCTCCGGCCTCGGGGACACGACTAAAACCGCGGGGCTCGCAGTCCCCGGCCACATTGACCCTGCAATAGCGACGGGCTTCGGCAATGGCCTTGCCGGACCAGTGGCCACTGTGGATATAGTCGGCCCGACCACTTCCATTGGCCAGATTGAGTGGCAGTGTGGCAAACAAGGCCGTGGCCCCGCCCTGGAGGAACAGCACCCGGTAGTCATCCGGAACGTCCAGCAAATCACGCAGATCCGCTTCGGTGGCTTGGGCGATGGCCTGAAACGCCGTCCCCCGGTGGCTCATTTCCATGGCGGACATGCCACTGCCATTGGTATCCGGCAGTTCCTCGGCAATCCGCTCCATCACCGCGGTGGGTAGCATGGCGGGACCGGCACTGAAATTCCAGGCACGTGTCATGACTTGATTTCCCCCTAGGTTGCTACTGCCTTGAATGAAGGACTGATCATGCAATAAAAAACGGTCCTTGCACCAGCAAGGACCGCTTATATGAAGTATTAATCTATCCGGGTGGAAGGTAGCGGGTACTTTTACTCCTCTTCGCCCGTGGCTTCCTCAGCGTCATCCTCATCCCCATTCAGGGCTTCGATGCGCTCAACACCGACCAGTTTTTCATCCTTGCCCAGACGAATCAGCCGCACACCCTGAGTGTTACGGCCCACCACGGAAATGTCATCGACGCGGGTTCGAACCAATGTTCCGCCGTTACTGATCAACATGATTTCATGCTCATCGGAAACCAGCTGGGCACCCACCACGGCACCATTGCGCTTGGAAGTCTGAATCGACTTGACCCCCTGGCCGCCTCGGCCCTGGACCGAATATTCCGATACCGGCGTACGCTTGCCATAACCGTATTCCGTGGCGGTGAGCACCTGACAGTCTTCGCTGGCGATCTGCAGGCTGACTACGGCCTCGTCCTTGGGCAGCTTGATGCCCCGAACACCGGATGCCGTACGACCCATGGTGCGAACATCAGATTCCTTGAAACGGATGGCCTTGCCATTGGTCCCGAAGAGCATGATATCGGCGGCCCCATCGGTAATCGCCGCCCCCACCAGGGCATCGTCATCCTTGAGACCCACGGCGATAATGCCGCTGGCCCGCGGACGGGAGAACTGCTCAAGCGAGGTCTTTTTCACCACACCGCTGCTGGTGGCCATGAATACATAATGATCCGGGTCATATTCCCGCACCGGCAACACGGTGGTAATCCGCTCTCCCTGCTCCAGGGGCAGGAGATTGACAATGGGCTTGCCACGGGCACCGCGACCCGCCTGGGGAATCTGATAGACCTTCAGCCAGTACACCTTGCCGTGACTGGAGAAGCACAGCATGGTGTCGTGGGTGTTAGCGATGAAGAGCTTGTCGATGAAGTCTTCATCCTTCACCTGGGTGGCGGCCTTGCCACGACCACCCCGGCGCTGGGCACGGTAGGCATCCAGTGGCTGGGATTTCACATAGCCCGCATGGGACAGGGTCACCACCACATCTTCCTCGCTGATCAGGTCCTCCATGGACAGATCACTGTGGTTGACCTGAATCTCGGTGAGGCGCTTGTCACCATACTGCTCGCGAATGGCTTCCAGTTCTTCCTGAATCACTTCCACCAGCCGGTCTTCGCTATTCAGGATTTCACGCAGATCCTCGATGCGCTCCAGCAGTTCCTTGTACTCGTTGAGGATCTTGTCCTGCTCGAGACCGGTCAGGCGATGCAGCTTCAGGTCCAGGATGGCCTGAGCCTGGGTTTCGGTGAGCTGGTATTCCCCATCAACCAGACCAAACTGGTCGCCCAGACCTTCAGGACGAGAGGCGGTGGCACCCGCCCGTTCCAGCATGTCCATCACGATACCCGGCGACCAGCTGCGCTCCACCAGGGCGGCCCGGGCCTCGGAGGGTCCGGCGGATTTCTTGATCAACTCGATCACCGGATCGATATTGGCCAAGGCCACAGCCAGGCCTTCCAGCACATGGGCCCGCTCACGGGCCTTGCGCAGGTCGAAGATGGTGCGGCGAATGACCACTTCCCGGCGATGGCGGATGAAGGCTTCCAGCACCTGCTTGAGGTTCATCAGGCGGGGCTGGCTGTCCACCAGGGCCACCATATTGATGCCGAACACCTGCTGCATCTGAGTCATCTGATACAGATTATTCAGCACCACATCAGCCACTTCACCACGGCGAAGCTCAATTACCATGCGCATGCCATCCTTGTCGGATTCATCGCGCAGATTCGTGATGCCTTCGATCTTCTTGTCCTTGACCAGCTCGGCAATTTTTTCCAGCAGACGAGCCTTATTCACCTGATAGGGCAGCTCATGGACCACGATGGTCTGCTTGCCGTTTTTCTCATCGGTCTCAATCGCCGTTCGGGCACGGATATAGATCCGGCCACGGCCAGTCCGGTAGGCCTCGTGAATACCCCGGGCACCGTTGATGATGCCGGCAGTGGGGAAATCCGGGCCGGGAATGTATTCCATCAAGCCGTCAATGCTGATGTCCGGATCCTGCAACAGGGCAATACAGCCGCTGATCACCTCGGTGAGATTGTGGGGTGGAATATTGGTCGCCATGCCCACGGCGATCCCGGAGGAACCATTGACCAGCAGACTGGGGAGCTTGGTGGGCAGCACCATGGGCTCCCACTCGGATTCATCATAGTTGGGGATGAAATCAACGGTTTCCTTATCGATGTCCGCCAGCATCTCATGGGCGATCTTGGACATGCGCACTTCGGTGTAACGCATGGCCGCCGGAGCGTCACCATCAATGGAACCGAAGTTGCCCTGGCCGTCCACCAGGGTGTAGCGCATGGAGAAGGGCTGCGCCATGCGCACAATGGCATCGTAAACGGCGGAATCACCATGGGGGTGATACTTACCGATCACATCCCCCACCACACGGGCCGATTTCTTGTAGGACTTATTGAAGTCGTTACCCAGCACCTTCTGGGCAAACATGACCCGTCGATGAACGGGCTTGAGGCCGTCCCGCACATCCGGCAGGGCCCGTCCCACGATTACGCTCATGGCGTAATCCAGGTAGGACTGGCGCATTTCGTCTTCCAGATTCACATTCGAGATTTCGCGTGCGATATCGGCCATTGGGCTGGCTCGCTCCCCGGTTGTTCAACACGGTGACAGACGGGCACCGATCATCCCGACCGATGCCCGATGGCGCCCGACCGAACTGCTCCGGGCCGCCTCAGGCAAAACATCAATCTTACCACAGCTGCCATCGTCGTGGGCCCTTCACCGCTCGCCCAGAAACGTCAGGCCGGTCCGATCCGGACTATGAATGACCACTCCCCGAATCGCTACGCTCCAATAGCGCCATACCCTGCCCGTTCATGGGACTGGCTATCCCCTCTTCCGTCACAATCGCCGTTACCAGTTCGGCCGGGGTGATGTCGAATGCGGGGTTATGGGTCGTGATGCCGGCCATGGGCTTATCCAGGCCGGCGGCCCACCAGATCTCATCCGCCGACCGGTTCTCGATAGGAATATCACTCCCCTTAAGCAGCGCCGAATCCACCGTGCTGCCCGGCGCAGCCACGATAAAGGGAATCTCATGGGCACGGGCGCAGACCGCCAGCATGTAGCTGCCGATCTTGTTGGCCACATCGCCACGCCGGGTGATGCGATCCGCACCGATCACCACCGCATCGATCTCTCCCGCCCCCATCAGGCTTGCGGCGGCACTGTCCACCAACAGCGTCGCCGCAATCCCTTCCTGGGAGAGCTCCCAGGCCGTCAGTCGGCTGCCCTGCAGCCAGGGCCGGGTTTCCGTGGCATAGACCCCCGCCAGCAGCCCCTGGGACCAGGCGCTGCGAATAATCCCCAGGGCCGTGCCATGCCCGCCGGTGGCCAGCGCCCCCGTATTGCAATGGGTCAGCACGCGGCTGCCCTTGGGCAAAAGGCGCGCCCCCAGCTCGCCGATGCGCTGATTGGCAGCCAAATCCTCACGCTCGATGCGGGCCGCCTCTACTTCACAGGCCTCGGCCAGCGCCTGGGAATCCGATGCGGTATCGGCCAGCCCGCGCATGCGACCCAGTGCCCAGGCCAGATTGACGGCCGTGGGCCGTGCCCGGCCCAGATTCTGCAGGGCCGACTGGAAGCAGGCTCGCCAGTCTGTTTCCCCAGCAGCGGCTCGGGCTGCCAGCACAGCCCCCCAGGCCCCGGCAATGCCAATGGCAGGCGCCCCCCGCACCGCCATGCAGTGGATGGCCTCGCTGACCGATTCAGGGGAATCACAATCCAGCCATTCCGAGCGGGCCGGCAACTGCCTTTGGTCAAGGACGCGAAGCACGCCCTGCGCGGACTGCCAATCCAAGGGTTTCAACATGGGACACTCTAGCTGCAACAATGGGGGCATCATGGTAACGCAGCCTGCGGGGGGACGTCCCCCTGCTCCAGGCTTTCAAACAGGAAGTTGTCCCGTCATGCCGAAAACCCCGTATCTGCCCTGGTTCTTCGCCTTGCTCGGCCTCTGCCCCATCGCTCAGGCCGAGACCACCACTGAGGGTCTGACGTTCAGTCCCGAAGACATCATTCAGTGGCAAGTAGAGCGTTTCGATGGTGAAACCGAATACCGCTTGGTAGAAGTGGACGGTCGCCAGGCGATCCATGCCCGCTGTGACAATGCTGCCTCGGCGCTGTATCTGGAGCAGACCATCGATCTGAACGAGACGCCGGTTCTGGAATGGGAGTGGCGCGTGGCCAGCACCTTCGGTGAGGACATCGATGAAACGGTAAAGGAAGGCGATGACTACCCCGCCCGAGTCTATGCCGTGATGGATGGCGGCTGGCGGCGCTGGCGAACCCGGGCGGTCAATTATGTCTGGGCCAGTCAGCAGGCGGCAGGTGAACACTGGCCCAATGCCTACACGGATTCGGTGGTCATGCTGGCGCTGCGGTCGGGCGATGACCAGGCCGGCAATTGGCAACAGGAACGGCGGAACCTCAAGGAGGATTTCAAGCGTTTCCATGACCTGGAGATATCGACCATCGACGGCCTGGCCATCATGAGCGATTGTGACGACCAAGAAACCACCATCGAAGCCTGGTATGGAAGCCTTCGCCTGCTTCCCGAGTAAAGCCGGTGCCGCAAGCCTTTGTTATAGTGGCGGTCCGAGGAAAAATAATACCTAAAACCGGAGTGACCCTATGGAAGACGTGACCGAGGTTCTGACCCGCCCCGATCTCATCGAAATGCTCATCACCTGGGGCGCACGCCTGGCCATCGCCATCGTCATCTTCATTGTTGGCCGATGGCTGGCCAAGCTGGTGGGCCGTCAGCTGGAGAATGCTCTGAACCGGGCCCACTTGGACCCCACCCTCTCCCAGTTCGGCGGTACCATCGCCACGGCTCTGATTACCATCATTGCCGTCATCGCTGCTCTAACCCATCTTGGCGTGCAGGTTACTTCCCTGGTTGCCATTCTCGGTGCCGCAACTCTGGCCATTGGCCTGGCCATGCGTGATTCCCTATCCAACTTTGCGGCCGGCGCCATGCTCATGACCTACCGCCCCTTCAAGGCGGGTGATTTCGTGGAAATTGGTGGCCAGACCGGGGTAGCAGAAACCGTAGGCATCTTCCACACCCGGATTCGCACCACCACTAACCAGGAAATCACCATTCCCAACTCGCGAATCTACGGGGATGTGATTACCAATTATTCCGCCCGGGACCGCCGCCGCATCGATGTGACCGTGGGCATCAGCTATGACGATGACATCGCCCAGGCCAAACAGCTAATCCGGGACGTAATGAGCGAAGACGAGCGACTCCACAAGGAACCTGAGCCGATTATCTGGGTCGGCGACATGGCCGATAGCAGCATCGACCTCTGGGTGAAAGTCTGGACCGACCTGGACCCCTTCTGGGATGCCCGCAGCGACTTGCTGGAAAACATCAAGCGGCGATTCGACCAGGAAGGGATTACCATTCCCTATCCCCAGCGGGATGTGCACCTCTACCAACAGGGTGATGCCTGATGCGTGAAGCGGTAGACCTGCTGATTGAAGCCGGCTGGGTGGTCCCGGTGGAGCCGGAAGGCTGGATATTGACCGAGCACACCGTGGCGGTCCGGGACGGCAGGATCGAAGGGATCCTGCCCTGGGCCGAAGCCCGGGAGCAGTATCAGGCCGAGGAAGTGGTACAGCTTCCGAACCATATGGTGACTGCGGGTCTGGTCAATGCCCACACCCATTCCGCCATGAGTCTGCTCCGGGGCTTTGCCGATGACCTGCCCCTGATGACCTGGCTCAACGAGCATATATGGCCGGCGGAAGGTGCCTTCGTGGGCCCGGATTTCGTCCGCGACGGCACCGAACTGGCCATTGCCGAAATGCTCCGGGGCGGGACCACCTGCTTCAATGACATGTACTTCTTTCCGGATGTGGTGGCGCGCACGGCCAGCCGGGCCGGCATGCGGGCCTCGGTAGGCATGATCCTGATCGAGTTCCCCTCGGCCTGGGCGGAAAAACCGGAGGAGTACCTGAGCAAGGGCCTTCAGGTTCGGGATGACTTCAAGGCCGACCCCCTGATCAGTTTTGTCTTCGCCCCCCATGCGCCCTATACCGTCTCGGATGCGAGCCTGGAGCGCATGCGCGGCTACGCCGACGAACTGGACACGCCCATTCACATGCACCTGCATGAAACCGCCCAAGAGGTGGAAGATGCCGTCCGCGAGCAAGGTGAACGCCCCATTGCCCGCATGGCTCGCCTGGGCTTGCTGTCTCCGTCCATGATGGCGGTCCACATGACCCAGCTTAGCGATGAAGAGATCAGGCTCATCTCGGAATGCGGTGCATCCGTCCTCCACTGCCCCGAATCCAACCTCAAACTGGCCAGCGGCTTCTGCCCGGTGGCCAGGCTCCAGGAAGCCGGGGTTAATCTGGGGCTGGGCACCGATGGGGCGGCCAGCAATAACGACTTGGACATGATCGGCGAGATGAGAACCGCTGCGCTGCTGGCCAAAACCGTGGCCGGAGACGCCTCCGCCCTGCCCGCAGGCCGGGTGCTGACCATGGCCACGCTGGGTGGCGCCCAGGCCCTGGGCCTGGATCATGCCATCGGCTCCCTGAAGAAGGGGAAATGGGCGGATATCATGGCGGTGGACATGCAACATTTCGCCACCCAGCCGGTTTACAATCCCGTCTCTCAGCTGGTTTACGCAGCCAGCCGGGACCAGGTGAGCGATGTCTGGGTGGCCGGACGGCGATTGCTACAGAACGGTCGCCTGACGGAAATGGACGAATCGGCCATTCAGCGTAAAACTCGTGACTGGGCGGCGCGGATCAGCCGCCACCGGGACCAGGCCATGCCGGAGCAGAGCCATAATGACTGAGCATTCCGAAAACGTTGATCAGGGGGAAATTGGCAAATTCGAGGCCCACGCCTCCCGTTGGTGGGACCCCCAGGGTGAATTCCGCACTCTGCACGAGATCAACCCCCTGCGAGTGGATTATATCGCCCGGCGCTACGGCGACCTGCAGGGTGTTCGTACCTTGGACGTGGGCTGCGGCGGTGGCTTGCTCTGCGAAGGCCTGGCCGAACGCGGTGCCGATGTCACGGGGATTGATCTCGGCCAAACCGCCCTGTCGGTGGCCGATCTGCACCTGCTGGAATCCGGCCTGAAGGTGGAATACCTGCGCCGCAGCGTGGAAGCCCATGCCGAGGAACGGCCGAGTGAATACCAGCTGGTAACGTGCTTGGAAATGATAGAGCACGTGCCGGATCCCGCCTCCGTGGTGGCGGCCTGCGCCCGTCTGCTCCGCCCCGGTGGCCAGATTGTCTTTTCCACCATCAACCGCACCCCCAAGGCTTGGCTGATGGCCATTGTGGGTGCCGAATACGTGTTGAACCTGCTCCCCCGGGGCACCCATGAATACGACAAGTTCATCCGACCCTCCGAACTACGGCGCTGGGCAGCGGAGAATGGATTGGTCCATCAGGACAGCTGCGGGCTGCACTACAACCCTTTGAGCCGGGAGTACCGCATGGGTGGCAATGTGGACGTGAATTACTTCATGCATTTCGAGAAAAACCAATGAGTATTTGCGCTCTGCTGCTGGACCTGGATGGCACCCTGGCGGATACCGCCCCCGATCTGGGCGGTGCATTGAATGAGATTCGGGCACAACGGGGCTACCCGGCTCTGGCGGCGGAGGTGATCCGCCCGGTGGCATCCAACGGGGCTAGGGGCTTACTCAAGGTGGGCTTTGACCTGGCCCCCGAACACCCGGATTACGAGGACTTGCGCGAGGCCCTGCTGGCCGCTTACATTCAGCGGATCGCCCAGAAAACCCGGCTTTTCGATGGCATGGCCAAACTCCTGAAACAGCTTCAAGACCGGGATGTTGTCTGGGGCGTGGTCACCAACAAACCCGCCTGGCTCACCGACCCCTTGATGGAAGCGTTGGCAGTAAATCCGGCAGCCGCCTGCATCGTCAGTGGCGATACGGTCAGTCGATCAAAACCCCATCCCGAGCCATTGCTGCATGCAGCAACAATCATCGGCTGCCAGCCACAAGAATGTATCTACGTGGGTGACGCCCCCCGCGACATCCAGGCTGCTCAGGCCGCCGGCATGGTGCCCCTGGCCGCCGCCTGGGGCTATCTCCCTCCTGCCCCGCCCATTGAGGGCTGGGGGGCCATGGAGGTAATACCGGACCCGGCGGCTTTGAGTGACTGGCTGCTTGCCCGCTTGGCGGACCACGATAAAACCATGAGTGCTTCCTGATGCCCGGCAAGCCACAACCATGACAGCCATCCCTCCTGACACCATTAATGATCCCGAGCTTTCGCTCCTTCGGCCCTTCGCCCGGAATGAAGCTAGCCAAGCGGCTTTGGCCCTATATGCCCTGACGGCAGAAATCCGACATGGGATTCTGTCGGTCAACGACGAATCCCTGGCCCGGGTCAAGCTGGCCTGGTGGCGGGATGAACTGCTGCGAATGCTCAAGGGAGAGACTAACCACCCGGCCTGTGTCCGGCTCTACCAGAATTTCTCCGTGGACCGACTGGACCCGGGGGAGCTGATGGAACCGCTGGAAGGTTTGCGCTTGCAGCTGGAAGCCCCCCTATACAATGACCGGGATGAACTGCTGCTGCATGCCTGGCGCCTGGAGGGGGCACTGTCGGTGTCTGCGGCCCGGCTAGCGGGCGGGGAAAGACAATCCACCCTGGACACTGCCCGCGACTTGGGATTGAGTCGGGCATTGGCCCAAGTGGTCATTCTGTTCGATGTCGAACGACGCGGGGGGCGTTGCTGGGTGCCGGCCGATCTCTGCAATGAGCACGACACCCGGCCGGAGGCCCTCCTTCAGGGCAGCATGGATACCTCGCTTCGCGTTAAAATACTCTCGGCCGTGGCCCGGCTGGCAAAGCACTATCACCGAGGCCCGGGAACGATCCGGCGTGAATCCGGGGATGAAGCAGTGGCCCTACAGATTTCAGCCACATTGTCCGCACTGGCCATGGCCGATCTGAAACGCAGTCAGGCTCGGAGCTTCCAGCCAAAACAGGCCGGTGCCATCACCCGCCTGTTCATCAGCTGGCGGCTCGCCCGCAGCCTGGGGGCCGGCCCATCAAAGAGGCCCACGGCCACGGCCGGCCATTAACTTAACCTTTCAAGGATCAATCCGGGAGACGGAGCCATGCCCCGCAATATGCGAAATTATGAAGCCCCCGCCGACCTGCTCAAGGATCGAGTCATTCTGGTGACGGGTGCCGGAGACGGCATCGGTGCGGCGACGGCCAAGACTTTCGCCGCCCATGGGGCCACCATCATTCTTCTGGGCCGGACCGTGAAAAAACTAGAGGCCGTCTACGACGCCATTGAGGAAGCGGGCCACCCTACCCCGGCGATTTACCCCATGAATCTGCTGGGCGCCAACCTGGAGGATTATCAGGAACTGGCCGGCAAGCTGAACGAGGCCTATGGTCGTCTTGACGGACTGCTGCACAATGCCGGCATCCTGGGATCACGAACCCCCATCGACCAGCATGATGAAGAAGAATGGCAAAAGGTCATGCATGTGAATCTGACCGCGCCATTCGTGATGACCAAGGCCTGCCTGCCCCTGCTGATGGCTTCCAAAGATGCCTCCCTGGTATTCACCTCCAGCGGTGTCGGACGCAAAGGCCGAGCCTTCTGGGGGGCCTATGCCGTTTCCAAGTTCGGCACCGAGGGCCTGATGGAGACCCTGGCCGATGAGCTGGAAAACAAGAAAAACATTCGGGTCAATGCCATCAACCCGGGTGCTACTCGCACCGCCATGCGGGCGGATGCCTACCCGGCTGAAGACCCCAAGACACTGCCGGCGCCGGAAGACATCATGGGTACTTACCTCTTCCTGTTCGGCCATGAGAGCCAAGGCATTACCGGCAAGTCTTTCGACGCCCAGTAAGATAATGGCTTTCCCGGGACAATTTGCCGTTCCATAAAACATTGAGCTTTGCCGAAGCGCCGTGGAGAATTACACGGTCGACATTGCTTAAAAACATCTACCTGGGCGCCCAGAGCCCCAGGGATGGGTCCACGCGTCCCTGGACAGTTCCACCCTGTGCTCGAGCCGTGAAGCACTGAAAGCAGTTCACTCCTTCCGGCTGGCGAAATCAGAACCTCTTCGCAGGGCTCAGTTCACACAATATTGCAGCATTGTGCAATGGAAACGCTGGTCCATGTTCGACTTGGGCAGGTTCAGTACGTCGTTACTTCGCAGTACTACGGATCGTTCCAACTACAACCAGTTGAGGGTGTTGGTTTCTGTTTAAGGTCCACGGCTTGATTCGGATGTAGACAGTTTCTAATAGAGCCAGCCTAGCGATACTCAGAAAAAACTTAAACAAAAGCCAAAAAAGCCGGGCCTTAGGGGCCCGGCTTTTTTGGCCGTTAACGTTGCCTTTAACCGGCTTCTTTCTCGCTATTGAGACGATAGTGAAGATAGGTGTAAATCAGACCAGACAGATGCGCCCGCTGTTCCAGGTTGGCGGCCCCGCCATGTCCGCCTTCTATGTTTTCATAGTAAAGCACATCGTGGCCTTGCTCTTTCATCCGGGCCACCATCTTGCGGGCGTGGGCCGGATGAACCCGGTCATCCCGGGTAGAAGTGGTGAAGAAGACCTTGGGATAGTCTTCCCCTTCATGGACGTTATGGTAGGGAGAGTACTCCCGGATATAGGCCCACTCCTCGTCCACATCCGGATTGCCGTACTCCGCCATCCAGCTGGCACCGGCCAATAGCTTGTGATATCGCTGCATATCCAGCAGCGGTACCTGACAGACCACCGCATTGAACAGCTCCGGTGCCTGGGTAAATGCCGCACCCACCAGCAGACCGCCATTACTGCCACCCTGAATACCCAGTTGCTCCGGGGTAGTAATGCCCCGATCCACCAGGTCACGGCCCACTGCGATAAAATCATCGAAGGCGTGCTGGCGATTCTCTTTCAGGGCCGCCTGATGCCAACGGGGGCCGAACTCGCCACCGCCCCGGATATTGGCCAGCACATAGACACCACCCCGTTCCAGCCAGGCCTTACCCATCACGCCCGAATAGAAAGGCGTGCGGGGCACCTCAAAGCCGCCGTAGGCATTGAGCAGGGTCGGCATCCCCTTCTCGTCATCCATTTCTTCGGGATGAATCACGAAATAGGGAACACGGGTACCGTCCGCTGATTCCACCTCATGCTGACTGACGGTCAGGCCACTGCTGTCGAACTGCTCGGGTTCTGAACGGACCGAAACATGTTCGTCACTGGCCGCGTCAGCCTGATAAAGCGTGGATGGTGTCAGGAAACCGGTGTAATTGTAGAAGAAACCATCGCTCTTGTCGTCGGTGGTCACCACTGACAGCGTGCCCATGTCCGGAGCACCCAGTACCTCACTCTCCCAGCCGTCCTCGGTCTGACGAAAGCTCACAAGACGGCCAATGACATTATCCAGGACTGACACCAACACCCGGTTCTCGGTGGTAGTGACACCCGACAAGGCTTCCTGCATGTCTGGTTGATAGAGAAGCTGGAAGTCAGCCTCACCGGCTCTCACGCCCGCCATATCGGCGACCAGCAAGGCCCCTTGGGCAAACTGGCGATCATCCTTCTCCCAGTCCGACTTGAGTTCCACCAGCAGTTGGCCGTTTAGGACACCGGCCAGCGAAGCATCCTCCGGAATATCGATACGGTGGGTTTCACCATCCTCGAACAGGTAATAATGGCGGGTAAAAAAACCAATGGAGCGAATAATCATGTCGTAGGGCGTGTCGCTATCCCAGAAGCGCACTCCGTTAACGGAAACGTCAGAGGCCTCACCCTCAAAAACCAGCTCCGCCTCTTCCACCGGCGTGCCACGCTCCCAGAGCCTGACCTGACGAGGATAACCGGAATCGGTGAGACTGCCTTCTCCAAAGTCAGTACCCACAAAGACACTGTCCCGGTCACGCCAGCTGACGCTGCTTTTGGCTTCCGGTAGCACAAAGCCATCTTCCACAAAGGCCCTTTTTTCGAGATCAAACTCTCGCCGCACGGCTGCGTCAGCACCGCCACGGGAGAGGCCCACCATACAGCGGTCATAATCCGGGTAACGGCAGCTGGAACCGGCCCAGACCCAGTTCTCCTCTTCCTCTTCGGCCAGGGCATCCACGTCCAGGATAATATCCCAGTCCGGATCATCGGAACGATAGGATTCCCGACTGGTGGTGCGCCAGATTCCGCGCACGTGGGTGTTGTCCCGCCAGAAATTATATATCTCCCCCCCCATTAGGGACGGATAGGCGATTCGGTCATCCGAGGTTAGGATTGCCAGGGCTTCTTCCTGGATCGGTTCGAAGAGTGGCTGTGATTCCAGAAAGGACAACGATTCCTTGTTCTGTTTTTCAGCCCATTCCAGAGCTTGATCGCTGTCCACCTCTTCCAGCCAGAGATGGGGGTCTTGTTCCGCCATAATGGGTGACACTGCAATGGTTGTGGCTATCAAGGCCAGTGAGGAGAAAACAAAGGTCTTTCTGAACATGAATCCAACTCCCTTTGCCGGGCAAAACCCGGTAGACATGACGTGATTGGAATCCATCTCAGGCCTCACGACCGGAATTGGATTCACGGGGAAAGGCAAGATTGTAATCACAAACGGTGGCCAAGGCACAATCCCGGCAACGGGGCTTGGGGCGACAGACTTGACTGCCGTGACGAACAATCAGGGCATGGAATTCATTGAAACGCCGGACCCGGGCGCAACGGCTCTTCCGGCGCGTTACCTTCTCCACCGCTGCTCGCAGTGCCTCGTAGCCAAGCCCAACGCCAATGAGACCGAGACGTTCAAATATCCGGAAGGTATACGCATCCACCACAAAGACCGGCCTTTGAAAGGCGTACAGGAGAATATCATCGCAGGTCTCCGGCCCGACGCCTTTCACCGCCAAGAGACGCTTGCGCAATACCTGGGTGGATTGTCGTCGCAAGCGCTCGAAACCGCCACTGGATTGATACCACGTCGTGAGATGCTTAAGCCGGTCCGCCTTGATATTGAAGTACCCGGAAGGACGGATCCGTTCCGCCAAGGATTTCATGGGAAGAGCGTGGATGGCCTCTGGAGACAGGGACTTGGAGGCCTCGAGACGGGCCAGGGCTTTTTCCACATTGGTCCAGGCGGTATTTTGGGTCAGCACCGCCCCTACCATCACCACAAAGGGCTCATCCGAGCCCGGCCACCAATACTGGGGCCCATAAAATTGATACAGCCGAGCAAATACCCCTTCAAGTCGCGCCGGATCGATCCCTGCCTCACTCACTGGAAGGCCTCCACCTCGAAACTGAAATCAAGAACTGATAGCTTATCCACATGTACTTGCCCCGTTTCATCGAAACGCGGCTCAAACGACGCCGCCAAAAGCACGCAGAGGCCTTGTTTCATCAATTACCACTGGGCCCGAACGACCTGGTTATTGACGGCGGCGCCAACGTGGGGAAAATCACTGCTCTACTGGCAGGCACGGGCGCAAAAGTCCTTGCCTACGAACCCAATCCGGAGGCCTTTGTTCAACTTCAGTGTGCCTTTGAAGGTCACCCTCGCGTGGAATGCGTCCCCCAGGCCTTGTCGGATCATAATGGCAGCGAACTGCTGTACCAACACAAACGGCATAAGCCCGGCTGTCTCGATCATTCGGAAGCCGCCAGCCTGATATCCGACAAGCGCAACATCGATCCCGACCACCCAATCAAGGTGGAATGTCGCGACATACGGAATCTCATGGATTCCTTGAACACCCGTGTGCGCTTGATGAAGCTGGATGTAGAAGGTGCGGAATTCGCCATCCTGCACCGGCTAATAGATACAGGTCATATCCACCAAATTGACCAGATCTTTTGCGAGACCCATGAGCTAAAGGCACGCTCTCTGCGAAAAGAAAGAGAGCATCTCAGGAAACGCCTCAGACGCGAGGAAATCCGGCACGTTAATCTGGATTGGGGCTAGCGGGCCTTTTCCGCCGTGTCTTTTTGGCCCGGGCCGGGTTGCCGGTGGATTGGGTGGGGGCCTCGGCCAGGGGGGCCTCCGGCACCAGTTCCGCCGCATCCATCAGAGCCCGGACCGGTCCCGGCTTGAGCTCCCGCCATTTCCCCCGGGGCAGGTCCGAAGGCAGCTCCACTGGTCCGTAACGCACCCGTATCAGGCGGCTCACAGTCGCGCCCACGGCCTCAAACAAACGCCGGACCTCACGGTAACGTCCCTCCCGGAGAATCACGTGATACCAATGGTTTTGGCCGCGACCGCCACCATCGAGAATTTCCTCGAAACGGGCCGGGCCATCCTCCAGGCGCACACCGGTGGTCAGCTTCTCTACGGCCTCGGGACTCAATTCCCCACGCAGGCGAACCGCATATTCCCGCACCAGACGCCTTGAGGGATGCATCAGACGGGCCGCCAATTGACCATCGGTGGTGAGGATCATCAAGCCGGAGGTATTGAAATCCAGGCGGCCCACCGAAACCCAGCGACCCCGGTCCAGACGTGGCAGCTGGTCGAATATAGTGGGCCGGCCCTCGGGATCCTTGCGGGTGGTCATCTCCCCCACGGGCTTGTGATAGATCAGGACACGGCGCTCGGGCATCATGGCCGCGTCCAGGTGGATCACCTTGCCATCCAAGGCCAGGTGATCTCCCTCGCCGGCCTGATCACCGGGGCTGGCCACTTTGCCGTTGAGCTTGATCCGGCCCGCTTCGAGCCAGCCCTCCACTTCCCGGCGAGAGCCCATCCCGGCATTGGCCAGCAGCTTCTGGATCCGCTGACGCGGCAGAACCTCAGTCTCCGCGTCGCTCCCCGTCTTCCGATTCGCGCTCTTCTTCGACGGTTTCGGATACTTCGGACCGGGACCCTTGCGTTTCCCCGGCCGCTTCCTCGTGGCTGTCTTCTTTACTGTCTTGCGCTTCTTCTTCGCCATATGCTTCCTCGAAATCGAGGTCCTCACCGTCATCGTTATCCCCGGCAAAGGGGCTTTCCTCGAAGGGGCTGTCTTCGGCCTGGCGGCCAAGATGCCGTTCATCTACCGAATCACCCTGCTCGGCGTCATCCACAATCCCTTCGGCATCAGTATCACCATCAGCATCCGACATCGGAGCGTCCTGTGCGGGAGCATCGGAGGGCGCTTCCTCTTCCGCCTCGGACCCCTCCGGCGACTCGGATTCGACGACTTCATTGGCATCATCCCCGCCGTCGCCACCTTCAACGGCTGAACTTGCGGCCTCCTCGCCCGACTCATCCTGCCCATCCTCACCGGCACTCCCCCGAGTGGATTTCCTTGAGCCATCCTGATCATCCGGATCCAGCTCCAATTCCACATTGATGCTGTCGATATCCCGAATCTCAGCCAACGACGGTAATTCGTCCAGGCTCTTGAGACCAAAATAATCCAGAAACTCCCGGGTGGTGCCGAACATGGCCGGCCGGCCGGGCACATCCCGGTGGCCCACCACCTTGATCCAGCCCCGTTCCTGAAGGGTCCGGATAATGGAACTGGAGACGCTCACCCCGCGGACTTCCTCGATCTCGCCCCGGGTAACGGGCTGGCGATAGGCAATCAGGGCCAGCGTCTCCAACAGGGCCCGGGAATACCGACTGGGGCGCTCTTCCCAGAGCCGGGAAACCCAGGGGGCGACCTCCTGCCTCACTTCAATGCGAAAACCGCTGGCCACCTGGCGCAGGGCCAGGGCCCGGCCTTCATAATCCGATTCCAGGGCCTGCAGGATAGCTCGCAAGGTATTGCGTTCGGGACGTTCATCATCCTTGAACAAGGCCTCCAGCTCGTCCAGCTTCAGCGGGCGACCGGAGGCCAGCAAGGCCCCTTCCACAATATTCTTGATTTGCTGTTCTTCCATCATTTCCCCGCGTTCAACCGATCTGACTGTCCTGGCCATCGTCGGCCGGCTCATCGTTATCTTGCTCCCCATCCTCGGGCGGCTCGGCCTCCGGATTCTCGGCCTCTGTAATCGCTCCGCTGGCACGAACATGAATGGGGGCGTACAGCTCGGCCTGGATAATCTCTACCAGCTGTTCCTTGACCAGTTCCAGCAAGGCCATGAAGGTTACCACCACCCCCATGCGCCCCTCCTCACTGGGAAAAAGGCTGGTGAATTCCCGGAAACGGCCGCTTTCCAGGCTGCTTAGCATTTCCGACATCCGTTGCCGGACAGACAGGGATTCCCGCTGGACATGATGGTGCTGGAACATGTCCGCCCGTTTGAGCACATCCTTGAAGGCCACCATCAATTCCTTGAGGGTAACCTCTGGAACCATCTGAACCACCTTGCGGCCCACCAGCTCCCCTTCGGCCTGAAACACATCCCGCCCCATGCGCGGCATGGCATCGATATCCTCGGCCGCGGTCTTGTAACGCTCGTATTCCTGCAATCGACGGATCAACTCCGCCCGCGGATCATCACCCTCTTCTTCCTCGCTGACACTGGGCCGTGGCAGCAGCATTCGCGACTTGATCTCGGCCAGCATGGCGGCCATCACCAGATACTCGGCAGCCAGTTCAAGGCGGAGCTCCTTCATGAGCTCCACGTATTGCATGTACTGGGTCGTGATCTGGGCAATGGGGATATTGCAGATATCCAGATTCTGCCGCTTGATCAGGTAAAGCAACAGATCGAGCGGGCCCTCAAAGGCCTCCAGAAAGACCTCCAGGGCGTCCGGCGGAATGTAGAGATCCTTGGGCAGGGTGGTATAGGGCTCACCCTGTACCAGCGCGAAGGGCATCTCTTCCTGGGTTCCTTCCTCGGCAACCGGCCCGACCACCGGCTCGGCTTCCCGGCCAGCGCCCTCAAGACGGTCCTGGGAGGCTGTCTCCTCGGGCTGATCCCAAGCCGGTTCACCCTGCTTGTCTGAATCGTGCATGCTCACCGGTACTGCAACCCCATGGCTTGTCGGGTTTCATCCAGTGTTTCCCGGGCCCGGGAACGGGCGTTTTCACAACCATCCTGAATGATGCGCCGTACCCCTTCCGGATCATTCTCATAATCCTTCGCCCGTTCCTGAATGGGCTTGAGTTCGCTGCAGACTGCTTCAATCACCGGTCCCTTGCATTCCAGGCAACCGATGCCCGCTGTGGTGCAGCCCTTGTGGACCCAATCCTGAGTATCCTTGTCAGAGTACACCTTGTGAAACTCCCAGACCGGACATTTCTCCGGCGTACCGGGATCGGCCCTGCGCACCCGGGCCGGATCGGTGGGCATGGTGCGAATCTTCTTCTCCACCGACTCCAGCGGTTCCCGCAGCTCAATGGTATTGCCATAGGATTTGGACATCTTCTGCCCGTCCAGCCCCGGCATCTTGGGTGTTTCGGTCAGCAAGACCTCGGGCTCCACCAGAATCTCCCGGCCCCCGCCTTCCAGGTAACCGAACAGGCGTTCCCGGTCCCCTTTGGTGATATTCTGCTGGGCGGAGAGCATGGCCCGCGCCACTTCCAGAGACTCTTCATCCCCCTGCTCCTGCCAGCGCTTTCGCATATCACGGAACAGACGGGCATTCTTCTTGCCGGTCTTCTTCAACGCGGTCTCCGCCCGGCTTTCAAACTCCGGTTCGCGACCAAAGATGTGATTGAAGCGCCGAGCAATCTCCCGTGTGATTTCCACATGGGAAACCTGGTCCTCGCCCACCGGCACCAAGCCTGGCTTGTACATCAGAATGTCCGCGCTCTGCAGCAGCGGATACCCTAGAAAGCCGTAGGTGGACAGATCCCGTTCCTTGAGCTTTTCCTGCTGATCCTTGTAGGTGGGCACCCGCTCCAGCCAGGACAGGGGCGTGACCATGGACAACAACAGATGCAGCTCGGCGTGCTCAGGCACCCGAGACTGGATAAACAGGGTGGAGGAACCCGGATTCAGACCAGCGGACAGCCAATCAATGACCATATCCCAGGCCCGCTCCGAGATGTCGCCGCTGTCTTCATAGTGGGTAGTCAGGGCATGCCAGTCGGCGACAAAGAAAAAGCACTCAAACTCGTGCTGTAACTGCACCCAATTCTTCAATGCGCCGTGGTAATTGCCCAGATGAAGACGGCCGGTGGGCCGCATACCCGACACGATCCGGTTGTTCTGTCCGTTCGCGGAAACCAAGTCACTCGCTCCTGATGTCAGTTCTGGGAATCTCCCGCCAAGCGGGCCAGCCGGGCATTATACTGGCTTGAGGCCGCTCAGGTCTCAAAAACCGCAGGATCGCCCCGCCCGTGCCGGCGAATTCTGGGCGGCCCATCGGACAAATCCACCACCGTACTGGGCTCTAGGCCGCAGTTGCCGCCGTCGATGATCAGGTCCACATGGTGTTCCAGGCGATCCCGGATATTCTCCGGATCGCTGAGTGGCAACTCATCGTCCGGCAACAGCAGGGTGGAACTGAGAATCGGCTCACCCAGCTCCTCTAGCAGGGCCCGGACTATGGCATTGTCCGGCACCCGGATCCCGATGGTCTTTCGCTTCGGATTCTGCAGCCGCCGGGGCACCTCCCCGGTAGCCTTAAGAATGAAGGTATAGGGCCCCGGCGTGTAGGCCTTGAGCAGCCGGAAAACCACATTATCCACCCGGGCATAGGTACCGATATCCGACAGATCCCGGCAGACCAGGGTAAAGTTATGGTCCTTATCCATCTGTCGCAGCCACTGAATCCGCTCCACCGCCGGCTTGCGCTCCAGACCGCAGCCCAGGGCATAGATGGAATCCGTGGGATAGACTACCACCCCGCCGTCACGGATAATCCGCACGGCTTGCTTGATCAATCGGGGCTGGGGATCCACCGGATGGATCTGGAAAAACTGGCTCATGGCCCCTCCTGCGCTGGCAACAGAAGGGATGCTAACACGGCCCACCAGACCCTATGATAGGCTTTGCGGGCAAATAACCCCTGAGCGGCCCAAGGGCCCCGTTCCAGCAGGAGATCAACGGAATGTGGTATGTCATTATCGGCCAGGACCGGCCGGACAGCATGGACGCCAGAAAACAGGCCCGACCGGCCCACCTAGCCCGGCTTGAGGCATTGCAATCAGCGGGACGCCTGCTGGTGGCCGGCCCCTGCCCCCGGGATGATTCCCCCACACCGGGCCCCTCGGGGATCAGCGGCAGCGTGGTGATCGCCGAATTCCCGGACTTGGCCGAAGCCCGGGCCTGGGCCGAAGCCGATCCCTATCTGGCCCAGGGGGTATTTGAATCAGTAGAGGTTCGCCCCTTCATTCAGGCATTACCCTAAATCAGCAGTGACAGAACCCATGAGCAACCCGGAACGTATCGAGAAAATCAGAGCCCGACTGCAGGAGGCCCTGCAACCAGAGGCATTGGATATCCGTGACGACAGCCATCTCCATGTGGGCCATCCCGGCGCGCGTGACGGCCGCGGCCACTTCCACGTTCGCATCGTGGCCCAAGCCTTTGAAGGGCAGAGAACCCTGGCCCGACACCGTCAGGTTTACGAGGCCCTGGACTCACTGATGGAGAGCGATATCCACGCCCTTCAGATCCAGGCTCAAACACCCGATGAATAACCTTACCTTCAACACTGAACGAGGACATCATGAATAAATCCATTATCAGTATCTGTGCCCTCTCCTGCCTGCTGCTTGTAGGCTGCGAGAACGGTGAGGAGCGTCAACCGTCCAGCGAGACACTGGAAGGCGAAACCCTGGCCACGGTGGATGGCGAACGGATCCCGGAAGCCCTTTTGCATGCCTTCGCCCGACAGTTTCCCAATGTTGACCTGGACTCCATGGACAGCGATCAGCGTGAACAGCTGGCCGACCATGTCATCAATCTGCATATTCTCGCCCGGGAAGCCGAACGCCGCGGGATGGACAATGAAGCGGATGTGGTGGCGGAACTGATCCTGGAACGCCAGCAAACCCTGGCACAGGCTTTAATTGAATCAGAAGCGGTGAGCGAGGAAGCCATCCAGCAGGTCTATGAAGAACGTTATGACGAGGCCCTGGAAGTCAATGCCCGGCATATACTGGTAGAGGACGAAACTCTGGCTCAGGAAATCATCGACCGTATTCAGAATGGCGAGGATTTTGCTGAACTGGCCGAGGAATATTCCCAGGATCAGGGTGGCGTTGATGGCGGCAGCCTCGGCTGGTTCTCCCCCCAACAGATGGTGCCCCCCTTCGCCGAGGCAGTCTCCAACATGGAAGCCGGCGAACTGACCGACACGCCGGTTGAAACCAACTTTGGCTGGCATGTGATTCGCGTTGACGATACCCGGGTTGAACGCCCGCCTCTGGCAGACGTCCGAGAGGAGATCGTGGAAAACCTGCGTCAGGAAAATACACAGCGGGTGATCACCGAGTTGCGCGAGCAAGTAGACGTTGAACGTTGATCTGCAGCGTTTCCATTAAAAAAACCGGCTCCACGGAGCCGGTTTTTTTTTGCGATCAGCACCACGCCGTGGCGCTAGAGTCGCAAGCTGGAGCTGCCAATTCGCTCCTGGAATTCCTCGAGCAGGGTCTGAAGGGCATCAAAACGGTCCTGGCTGCGCTCTTTGTCCAGAGGACCGGAACGTGCCGCTACCCTCACATGAATGACGCTGCGCTGGGGAGGGAAGTAAAATTCCATCTCGTCCACCACCGAATCGGTTTCAAAGAAGAACTCCTCACCCTCCCGAAGAATGGCCCCGGTAAACTCAACCCGCAGGTAGCTACGATGACTGGACACAATACGTGCGCCGGGAAAACCCTGAATCACCGCTGCCATGGCGGTACGGCCTTCGCGTCGAGTGCCTTCATAGCGCAAATGCTCCACCCGAGACTCTTCCTGTTCTTCAGGATGACTGGACATGCAGGTGCGGTGATCGGCACAGGGAGGCAGCTGCCCTTCCCGAATACCATAGGGGGGAACCTGGGTCCCGCTACAGGCCGCCATCAGTACGGCCAGGCTGGACAACAACATGCTCAGCTGAAGCTGCTTCAAGACAGCCCTCCAGGCAATCAGACCAATTCCGAAGGTTACTCCGGCACGATCAAAATGCCAAATCCCGCGCGTCGGCCACCCGCCAACGCCATTCTTTAAGCGCTCTCCAGCAGGCGAGACAGACCCGATTCATCCAGTACCGTCACCCCCAGCTTCTCGGCCTTGTCCAGCTTGGAGCCGGCGGCCTCCCCGGCCACCAGATAATCCGTTTTGCCGGAAACACTGCTTGTCACCTTGCCACCGGCCTTCTCGATGGCCGCCTTGGCTTCCTCCCGGGTCATTTCGCTGAGGGTGCCTGTCAAGACGAAGGTTCGACCCGACAAGGGGGTCTGCTCGGTGCCACTTCGGTAGTGGCTCCGATCCTGGCGCCAGTGGATCCCCCATTCCCGCAGCAAGGCCTCAACCTGGTCCAGAAGCGGGCGCTGATCCGAAGCCATCAGAATCACTGCTGCCTTGTGCGCTTTTGCCCGATCACCCCCTTGCAAGGCCTCGGGGGCTTGCTCGGCATCTTCGGCAAAGGCCCACACTGGCCGCAAATCCGGAAAATGCTGCCCCATAAGCTCCGCCGATTTACCCTTCGCGCCTTTGAGCCCGAGAGCCTCGAGCAGCCGGGCCAACGTCAACGACTGAACCCAGTTCGGGTCAAAATCCCCTTCGTCCTTCAGCTCAATGGGCTGATCCCCGGAAAACAGGCGGCTCAGTTCCTCGGCGTTACCGGGATCGTCAAAGAAGTCACGAATCGCCCCGGCCACGCCCCATCCCACATCGGGAACGGTCAGCAACAAGGGGATGGGGGCGCGCCGAATCCGTTCCAGTTGGCCGAACGTACTCGCCAAAGTCCGGGCCAGTGTGGCACCAACCGTGGGGATCCCCAGGGCAAAGAGGAATCGCCCCAGCGTCACCCGGCGTTTCTCATCGATCTCTTCCAGCAGCTTTTCTACCGACCGTTCACCAAAGCCTTCCAGTGCCAGCAAGGCATCACGGCGCCGATGGAGGCGAAAAATGTCCGAAGGCCGGCGAACCCACTCCAGCTCGAAGAAGCGCCCCAGGCTTTTCTCCCCCAAGCCCTCGATATCCAGAGCGCCCCGGGCCACGAAATGACGCAGCGTTTCCAACTGCTGGGCTGGGCAATTCATTCGCCCGGTGCAGCGATGGACCGCCTCCCCTGCCTCGCGCACCACATCCGAGCCACACACTGGGCAGTGGGCCGGAAAAGTAATCTTCTGGGCATCCTCTGGCCGACGGTCCATCACCGCTGACACCACTTCAGGGATCACATCCCCGGCCCGCCGAACGATCACGGTATCGCCGATGCGAATGTCCTTGCGTTGAATTTCGTCCAGATTATGCAACGTAGCGTTGCTGACAGTCGCACCGCCCACGAATACGGGCGCCAGACGTGCCACCGGCGTTACCGCACCGGTACGCCCCACCTGGAACTCCACGTCCCGCAGCACGGTAGTCTTTTCCTGGGCGGGAAACTTGTGGGCAATCGCCCAGCGGGGCGCCCGGGAGAGCTGGCCCAGTTGCTGCTGCCAGTCCCTGCGTTCCACCTTGAAGACCACGCCGTCGATGTCATACGGCAGCTGCCCGCGCTTTTCCAGAATGGACTGGTAATAGGCTTGGCAGGCCTCAAGCCCTTTCAACGATTGCGCCTCCGGAGAGACCGGCAGGCCCCAGTCCGCCAGTTGCGCCAGCATCTCCGACTGGGTGGCAAAATCAGGGCCCCCGGCCTGCACCCCGATGCCGTAGCAGAATATCTCCAGGGGACGCCGACGGGCGATACGGGGATCCAGCTGGCGGATACTGCCCGCGGCCGCATTACGGGGATTCACGAAGGTTTTCTCGCCCCGCTTGCGCTGCACCTCGTTCAACTGCTTGAAGCCTTCATGGCTCATGAAGATTTCACCTCGAACCTCCAGCCGCTCGGGGTGAGCGGAACCGCTGAGCTGCACGGGCACCGAGGCAATGGTGCGGACGCTGTGGGTGACATCTTCTCCAGTGGTCCCGTCACCCCGGGTGGCGGCCCGGCGCAATTGACCCTGTTCATAGAGCAGACTGACCGCCAGACCATCCAGCTTCGGCTCGCCGTGGTAGGTTACCGGCCCTTCAATGTCGAGTCGCTCACGTAACCGTCGATCAAACCCTTCCAGGTCTGACGTCTCGAAGGCATTGTCCAGTGACAGCATGGGGACTTCGTGCCGGACGGGATGAAAGGCACTATCGGCGGCGCCGGCCACACGGCGGGTCGGGGAGTCCGGGCTTTGCAGATCCGGGAACTCGGTTTCAATGGCTTGGAGTTCGGCCATCAAGGCATCGTATTCGGCATCCGGAATTTCCGGCTCGTCCAGCACGTAATAGCGGTGATCATGATGCCGAATGGTCTCTCGCAGCTCCCGGGCTCTCTGGTCAGCGGCACGCTTCGCCTGCTGGCTCATCGTCGCAGCCCCCTCCCCCGGGCCCGGGCCTGCCGGCGCAGCCGCTCAAACTCGGTAATTTCTTCCTCCACGTAGGTCGCCCGTTGACGACTGAAGGGATTTCGGGCCTCATCACAGACCTCGCCATTCACCTCTTCGGCCACAGTCTGGGCCAGGCTGAGCATCTCGTGGAAGGTCTTTACTCCGGGCAAGGGGCCGGGCAATACCGCGAACAGGCTGATACCCCGGAAATATTCCTCGTCCATGGTTTCCAGCTCGAAATATCCCGGTTCCATCATGTTCGCCACACTCAAGAGGAGCTTGGGTTGGCCCAAAGCGTCACGCTCACTGCGATGGAAGATATTGTATTGCCCGTGGCGGGTACCGGCGGTTTCCAGCACCTGACGCAAGCGCTCACCAGCCATGCCGTCCTCATCGCGGGCCATGACATGCATGGCAATGATCTTCTGGGATTCGGGATCGAAGTTGGCCAGGGCCTCGGCGGAGGGTGCTTCATCATCCGTTTCCGCAGTCGCCGCTGGCGCTTCCTCCGGCTCGGTGTATGGCCCGGCGTCTGGCTCAGCGGGCGCTTCCCCCGGTCGGCGCGCAAAACGTTTCAGACCCGACAGGGCCGAAGCCGCCGCTTCCCGGGGACCGCCTCGGCGCCCGCCGTGTTCGACTCGGGGCAAGACCGGGTCTGTTTCTGCGGGCTCGGAATCCACCTCTTCCGAAGCCTCTTGCTCGGGAGGCGCTGTCTCATCCGAACCCGTCCCGGGCCACTCCGTTTCAGCCGCTGATGGTTCCAATTCCTCAGCGGCTTCCCCGTCGGCGGGTGGCTCCGCTTCCGGCTCAGGCTGACTGAAGGCCGACGGCCGCGCTTCAATCTCGTCCCGCTGGCCCGCGTCAGGGGCCGTCGGGTCGATACTGGGCAAGTCCTGATCCTTGAATTCCGGCCGACGTCGAGACAGCGAATTTCGACGGCTATGGGACGATTCCCCCTGCAGTCGACCACTCTGCCAGCGGCTATAGAGATAAACCGCCAGGACCAGCACGATCCCCAATACGATCAGGGCAAGCCGAAGCTCCGGCATGAATCACTCGCCTCTTCCATGTTGTCGGGTCAGAACGGGCCTGTGACGGCCCGCTCACTCAAGCGGTGGCCATTTCCACCGCTTCATCCACATCCACCGAGACCAGTCGGGAGACGCCGGGTTCATTCATGGTAACGCCCAACAGCTGATTGGACAGCTCCATGGTGATCTTGTTGTGGGTAATGAAGATGAACTGAACCCGCTCGGACATCTCCTTCACCAGATCACAAAAGCGGCCCACATTGGCATCATCCAGCGGAGCATCCACCTCATCCAGCATGCAGAAGGGTGCCGGATTGAGCTCGAAGATGGAAAACACCAGGGAGACCGCAGTCAATGCCTTCTCGCCACCGGACAAGGCACTGATGCTGGAATTACGTTTCCCCGGAGGCCGTGCCATCACCGTTACCCCGGCGTCCAGCAAATCCTCACCGGTCATTTCCAGATAAGCATGACCACCGCCGAACAGGCGAGGGAAAGTTTCCTTCAATCCGGCATTGACCTTATCGTAAGTTTCCTTGAAGCGGGTCCGGGTTTCCCGGTCAATCTTGCGGATAGCGGATTCCAGCGTCTCCAGGGCCTCGGTCAGGTCGTCATACTGGGCGTCCAGATACGTCTTGCGTTCCGATTGCTCCTTGAATTCGTCGATGGCCGCCAGATTGATAGCGCCCAGGCGGCTGATCCGTCGTTCCACCGAACCCAGGGCCTCGGTCCAGGCCTGTACATTGGCCTCCTCGGGCAGTGACTGGCTGACTGCTTCCAGGGCCACCTCCAGCTCTTCCAGTTGCTCCACCAGGGTCTCCCTGCGAACCCGGGCTTCCTGACTGTCCAGACGCAGCTTTTCCAGATCGCCCCGCAACTCGGCGGCCTTCTGCTCGTGGGAAACCCGCTGCTTTTCCTTCTCCCGCAGATCGGCATCGATGGTTTCCATCCGCCGTCGCGCCGAGCCCAGCTCTTCATCCACGGCCTTGCGCCGCTCCAGCAGTTTTTCCAGTTGCTCTTCATGCCCGGCTACAGGATCACCTTGGTCATCCAGGGACTCACTCAAACGATTCTGACGCTCATGCAGCTCTTCCAACTGGGTCTGCATGCGCTCCAAACTGCGGCGGGTGGATTCCAGGCTGGAGCGGCGGGCCTCCACTTTCAATGCCAAGTCATGGGCCGCTGCCTGGTCTTCGCGGGATTTCTGGCGGGCCGCTTCCGCCGCTTCACGCAGTTCATCCCGCTCCTGCTCCAACTGCTTACGCTCGTCCTCGCTGGCCTGCATGGAATTCATGGTGGTTTCCAACTCGGCGCGAGCCGCCTTGAGCTTGTTCTCCTGCTCCCGAACCTGGGTCCGTAATTCCTCAGCTTCCTGATCCAGGGACTGACGGCGTTCATCGGCCTGGTTGATCCGCGACTGGATGGACTCCAGGCGGGCGTCCAGGTCGGAGATGCTGCGGTGAAGCTGGTTGAACTCTCGCTGCGCGTCTTCCAACGCCGCTTCCTTTTCCTTGACCCCGGCCCGGGCCGCCTCCAGGGACTCACCCAAGGCTTCACTTTCCTGCTCCAGGGTCTGCTGCTCGGCCTGCAGGGTTTTCAGCTGCTGCTCCCGCTCAAGTACCCCGGCTTCCTCGGACTCACTGCGGGTCACGCGCAGCCATTCACGGCCCAGCCAGGTGCCATCCGGGCAGACGATGGATTCCCCTTCGTTCAGTTCCGAACGCAGGCGATCGGCCTCTTCCAGGGAGCCAGCCACCCGGATACCGGCCAGCAACTCTCGCACCACGGCCGGGCCTTCCACTTTCTCCGCCAGGGTGCCGCTGGTGGCCTGGGCGATCACCGGCGCACTGCCCACCAGGCCCACGGAGCCGGCCTTGAGCTCAGCCAGCTCATCCATGACCAGGCTCATTTCATTAACCGTCACCGATTCCAGGTGATGGCCCAGCACCGTTTCCACGGCCCGCTCCCAGCCGCCGGCCACCTGGATCTTCTCGGCCAGGCGGGGGCGCTCGGCCAGCCCCTGACGAGCCAGCCACTCGGCGCCCTCGCCTCCATCCTTGTTCAGGGCGGCCTGTTGCAAGGCTTCCAGGGAACTGACCCGGCCACTCAGGCTTTGCAGGGCATTACGCTTCTCGTGCAGGCGGCGCCCCAGATCCCGCTCTTCCTGGCGGACCGATTCCAGCGCCTCGCGTTGCGCCTCCAGCCCCTCGGAAAGGACTTCGTGTCGCTCGGACTGGCGAGCCCGGTCCTCTTCCAGGGATTCCTTCTGGCGCTCCATGGCCTCGGTGGAAAGCTGACTTTGCTCTTGCTCAATCTTGTCCAGGCGATCCAGTTGGCGGCGAACCTGGGACTCCATATGCTCAATCCCGGTCCGAGTCACTTCCGCGCTCTGCTGATGCTCTCCGGCACGACGGCTGAACTGGTCCCAGCGCTCCTGCCATTCCGCCAGACGTGACTCGGTGGCCTCCTGTTCCCGGGCAGATTGTTCGGCGGCTTCGCGCAATCGTTCCAGTCCCGGCTCCATTTCCCCCAGGCTGTTCTGGGTATCCTGGAGATACTCCTCATCCCGGCGAATATGATTGCGCGTCTGCTCCAGGGCATGTTCGGCCCGCTCCAGGTCCTCCAGCTGCCGCTGGCGCATTTCCCGGGCGTGCTGGATGGATTGTTCCACCCGGGTGATCTCGGCGCCGGTGCTGTAGTAACGGGCCTGGACTTCATTGAAGGCTTCACTGGCCTCGCTCTGGCGCTCCCGTTCCTGCTCCAGAGCGGTTTCCATGCGTCGCTGCTCGGCGATTTCGGCCTGCATGCGGTTCTCGGTCTCCGCCAGGCGCCGGTCCTGGCTTTCCAGACCGCTGTCCAGGTCCTTGATACGAAGGGCAATCAACTGGCTGCGAAGCTCTCGTTCTTCCGCCTTCAGGGCCTTGTACTTCTCGGCGGTTCGGGCTTGGCGGTCCAGGTGGTTGAGCTGTTTTTCCACCTCTTCGCGCAGATCGCTCAGCCGCTCCAGATTTTCCCGGGTATGACGGATACGGTTCTCGGTTTCCCGACGCCGCTCCTTGTATTTGGAAATCCCGGCTGCCTCTTCCAGGAAAACCCGCAATTCTTCGGGCTTGGCCTCGATCAGGCGGCTGATCATGCCCTGCTCGATGATGGCATAACTGCGCGGCCCCAGGCCGGTCCCCAGGAAGATGTCCTGAATATCCCGGCGACGGCAGCGAGCGCCATTCAGGTAGTAACTGGAAGTACCGTCACGAGCCACTTGGCGACGCACGGAAATTTCATTGTAGCCAGCATACTGCCCGCCAACGGATCCATCGGAATTATCAAAGACCAGCTCAATGGAGGCCGTGCTCACCGGCTTGCGGCTGCTGGAGCCATTGAAAATCACATCCGCCATGGAATCGCCCCGCAGGTGCTTGGCAGAGCTTTCCCCCATAACCCAGCGGACCGCATCGATGACATTGGATTTCCCGCAGCCATTGGGACCGATAATCCCGGTCATGGCGGTGGGAAAGCTGATGGTGGTCGGATCCACAAAGGACTTGAAGCCAGCCAGTTTGATCTTGCTCAGTCGCATGCATGTTCCATTTTCATGTGGTGGGCCGGGAGGCCTCGCTGCCGCCAGCGATTCCAGCCCCCAGGACTGACGGCCGGCGAGCGGCCGGAGACAATCCCGCCATTGTAATGTAATCCCAGCTTCGGTTTAATCCCGGTTTCACCGCAACGCTCATTCGGCAACTGCCATTCATACCGAGGATGACCATGATCGCGCAACCCAGCAAGAATCTGGAAACCTTTCCCAATCCCCGCCCTGGCCGGGATTTCACCATCCGCATGGAAATCCCCGAATTCACCTGCCTCTGTCCCAAGACCGGGCAACCGGATTTCGCTACCATCCACCTGGCCTATGTGCCGGATGCCCTCTGTGTGGAACTCAAGGCCCTGAAACTCTATATCTGGTCCTTCCGGGACGAGGGCGCCTTCCACGAGGATATTACCAATCGCATCCTGGATGACATTGTTGCCGCCATTCAGCCGAAATTTCTGCAGGTCACCGGTGAATTCAATGTGCGCGGCGGTATCTGGACCAATGTGATCGCCGAATACCGCCAGCCGGACTGGCAGGCACCGAGCCTGGTTGACTTGCCTTGAAGCCTACGGCAATTAGTCGGGACAAGGGCAATACGCATCGCTTAAGCGGTAAGTTTTGCATCAGCTTGCGCCCACTGAGTCCTTTCTGTATAACCTGCCTCTGATCAGCATCCACGACTCTAGCCGTGGAGCAACGCCAAAGGCAGTAACCCACGGGAGATAGGGGGAAGGGCCATGGCCAAGAAGAAGCAGAGCAAGAAGACCACCAAAACCCGGAAGAAGGCCGCGAAGAAGACCGTGACCAAAAAAACTGCGAGCAAGAAGACCGCTGCCAAGAAGGCCAGCAAGAAAAAGACTGCCGGCAAAAAGACCAGCAACAAAAAAGTCTCGGCAGGCACTGTGGCCACGGATGCGGGGATCAAGCCCTATGAGCCTCGCAAGGGCGAGGAATACATGAACGAGGATCAGCGGGAGCATTTCCGACAGATCCTGATGGCCTGGAAACGGGACCTGATGGAAGAAGTGGACCGCACCGTCCACCACATGCAGGACGAGGCCGCCAACTTCCCGGATCCCAGCGACCGCGCCACCCAGGAATCCGAGTTCAGTCTGGAGCTGCGCGCCCGGGACCGGGAACGGAAACTCATCAAGAAAATCGATGAATCTCTTCAGGCCCTGAAGGAAGACGATTACGGTTTTTGCCATTCCTGTGGCATTGAGATCGGCATCCGTCGATTGGAAGCCCGTCCCACGGCCACCTTGTGCATTGACTGCAAGACGCTGGATGAAATTCGCGAGAAGCAGATGATCGGTTAGTCAGGCCATCGCCCGGACCACGCATGAAACGGTCCGGGCGGGGTCACTCGCTTACCGCTCCGGCCCAGGCCAAGCTGTCGCATGAATAGCGCTGACCCCCACACCGATGAACGTCCCCATGTAGGTCGCTTCGCACCCTCGCCCACCGGCCCGCTGCACTTCGGCTCCCTGCTCGCCGCCACCGCCAGTTATCTCCAAGCCCACCGGGCCGGCGGCCAATGGCGTCTGCGCATCGAGGATATCGACCCGCCTCGGGAACAGCCCGGCGCCCGGGAAGCCATACCCGCTGTTTTGTCCCGCTTCGGTTTTGCATGGGACGGGCCCATCCAGTACCAGTCGGATCACCTGCCCTGTTATCAAAAAGCCCTGGAACAACTGCTGGAATCGGGATGGGCCTATCCCTGCGCCTGTACCCGTCGCGAGGTCCGGGAGGCAGGCCGGCAGGGGCCGGATGGGCCTATCTACCCCGGCACCTGCCGACAGGGACTGCCACCGGGGCGTCAAGGCCGTTCCATCCGCCTATCCACCCAAGACAGCGAGGCGAGCTTCCAGGACAGCCTCCAGGGCCGAATCCAGCTTGATCTGGAGCGGGACATGGGCGATTTCGTCATTCGCCGTGCCGATGGTTTAATCGCCTATCACCTGGCCGCCGCGGTGGATGACGGCGACCCGGAGATTACCCATGTGGTGCGGGGCATCGACCTGCTCTACAGCACGCCGCGACAAATCTGGCTGATGCAATGCCTGGGCCTGACCCCGCCCCGCTATGCCCACATCCCCGTGGCGCTGAGCCTGGATGGCCAGAAACTCAGCAAACAAACCGGCGCCCAGGCCCTGGACCCGGAGCGGCCCTCACCATCGCTGCATCAGGCCCTGCAGGCCCTGGGACAAGCCATCCCGCCCGAGCTCCAGACCGCTCCGCTGGACGAAATTTGGGACTGGGCGCATGCCAACTGGGACCCCGCGCCCCTCAAGGGGCGAAAAGAGATTGACTATCCGGTTTGGGAAAAGGGCTCAGTGCGCTAAGCTCAAACGTAGTACGGTATCGATTCCGCCCCTTCATTCAGGCAGACGGAGGTTCCATGGTCGATCGCAATGCTGTCTACCCGGTCCCCGAAACCATCGCCAAAACGGCCCATCTTAACCAAGCCGATTACCAGACCCTGTATCGCCGTTCCATTGAGGATCCGGAGGGTTTTTGGGCGGAACAGGCTGATCGCTTTATTGACTGGTATCGCCCCTGGGACCGAGTCATGGACTGGGATTTCCACGAACCCCGCATCCGCTGGTTCGAGGGGGCCGAGCTCAATGTCAGCCACAACTGCCTGGACCGTCACCTGGAAACCCGGGGCGATAAGACCGCCATCATCTGGGAAGGCGACGAGCCGGGGGAAACCCGCACCCTGAGCTACCGCGAGTTGCACACGGCAGTCTGCCGCCTGGCCAACGGCCTGCGCATGCGGGGTGTGCGCCGGGGCGACCGGGTCTGCATCTACATGCCCATGGTGCCGGAAGCCGCGGTGGCCATGCTGGCCTGTACCCGGATCGGGGCCATCCACTCGGTGGTCTTCGGCGGCTTCTCACCCAATGCCCTGCGGGACCGGATTCAGGATGCCGACTGCAAGCTGGTCATCACCGCCGATGAAGGTATTCGGGGCGGCAAGCGTATTCCCCTGAAAGCCAATACCGATGCCGCCCTTAAGGACTGCCCGGGGGTAGAGACCGTGGTGGTCTACCGGCGTACCGAGGCCGAGGTTGAATGGGTCACGGATCGGGATATCGACTATCACGAGCTGGTGGCCCAGGCCGACGACGAATGTCCGCCGGAATCCATGGGTGCCGAGGATCCCCTGTTCATCCTCTACACCTCCGGCAGCACCGGCAAGCCCAAGGGCGTGCTGCACACCACCGGTGGCTATATTCTGCAGGCCGCCATGACCCATCATTATGTCTTCGACTACCACGAGGATGATATTTACTGGTGTACGGCGGATGTGGGATGGGTGACGGGCCATAGTTACATCGTCTATGGCCCCCTGGCCAACGGGGCCACCACGGTGATGTTCGAAGGTGTGCCCAACTACCCGGACGCCTCCCGGCACTGGGAGATGGTGGACCGCCACGGCATCACCATTTACTACACCGCCCCCACCGCCATACGCGCCCTGATGCGAGCCGGGGACGAGCCGGTCAAAAAGACCCGCCGGGACAGCCTGCGCATCCTGGGCACGGTGGGTGAGCCCATCAATCCGGAAGCCTGGAACTGGTACCACCAGGTGGTAGGGGAAAGCCGCTGCCCGGTGATGGATACCTGGTGGCAGACCGAAACCGGCGGGATCATGATCACCCCCCTGCCGGGCGCCACCGATCTCAAGCCGGGCTCTGCCACCCTGCCCTTTTTCGGTGTCCAGCCCGCCTTGATGGATGCCGATGGCCGGGAACTGGAAGGCGAAGCCGCCGGTAATCTGGTGATCAAGGCCTCCTGGCCCGGCCAGATGCGTACCGTCTACGGAGATCACGAACGGTTTGCCCAGACCTATTTCAGCGCCTACCCCGGCTGCTATTTCACCGGGGACGGCGCGCGCCGGGATTCGGATGGCTATTACTGGATTACCGGCCGGGTGGACGATGTGCTCAACGTCTCCGGGCATCGACTGGGCACCGCCGAGGTGGAAAGCGCCCTGGTACTGCATTCGACGGTGGCCGAAGCCGCCGTGGTGGGCTTCCCCCATGATGTGAAGGGCCAGGGCATCTACGCCTACGTCAGTCTCATGAGTGGCAAGACCCCCGACCCGGCCCTGAAACAGGAACTGATCGATCTGGTGCGCAAGGAGATTGGGCCCATCGCCACCCCGGATGTTATCCAATGGGCCGCCGGCTTGCCCAAGACCCGTTCGGGCAAGATCATGCGTCGTATTTTAAGAAAGATCGCCGCCAACGAGCTGGATTCTCTGGGCGACACCAGTACCCTCGCCGACCCGGCCGTGGTGGATGAATTGATCGATCAGCGAATCGAGCCCAAGGGGTAAAACTTGTAATGATCACGGCCAGTCGATTTCGGCCCGCCTGGTGGGCCAGGAGCCGGCATGCGCAAACCATCTATCAGAACCTGCTGCGGCGCCGACCCCGCCCGAGCACCCGCTCAGAGCGACTGGAACTGCCGGATGGGGACTTTCTGGACTTGCACTGGGCCCAGGCTCAGGATGCGGCCGAATCTCAAGGAGAGCGGCCCATTGTGCTTCTGCTCCATGGTCTGGAAGGCTCCATCCAATCCAAGTACGCTGTCGGCCAAATGCAGGCCCTATCCAAGGCGGGCCTGACCTCGGTGCTGGTCCATTTCCGCGGCTGCGGCGGCGAGCCCAATCGCCTGCGGCGGGGCTATCACTCCGGGGTCAGCGACGATGTGGCCCTAGTGGTTCGCCATATCCGAGCCCACTTCCCTGATTCACCCCTGGCTGCCGTGGGCTATAGCCTGGGGGGCAATGTCCTGCTCAAATGGCTGGGTGAAACCGGCGCCAACAATCCCCTGACAACGGCCGTGGCCGTATCCGTCCCCTTCCGGCTGGGGCATTGTGCCAAGGCCATCAACAAGGGGGTATCCAGACTCTACAATCGCTTCCTGATGCGGCGCATGAAAGCCAGCTATGCCCGCAAGTTCCGGCAACGTTCGGATCCGCCCTTCCCCCTGGACGCCCTGGATGGTTTGAAAAGCTTTCATGATTTTGACAATGCCATCACTGCCCCCCTGCACGGATTCGACAACGCTTCGGACTACTACCAGCAAGCCAGCAGCATTCATTACCTCCCCAATATCCGGGTCCCCACCCTGATCCTGCACGCCCTGGACGACCCCTTCATGACCCCGGACACGGCCCCCTCGGAGTCGGAAATCTCCGATCAGGTCCAACTGGAGCTTAGCCCCCGGGGCGGGCACGTGGGATTCGTGGCCGGCCGCTGGCCCTGGAAACCCCGCTGGTGGCTGGAAGAACGCATTACCGCCCACCTTATCGAGCAATTTCAGTCAGTGTGAAGTCGCTCCCACAATGGGGGGAGTCAAAGCGGTTCATCCATCACTCCTAAGGCCTGAAACACGATGCTGGCCCCTTGATAAACATACCGTCCATACGGTATGTTTATCACAGAAATCACGGGGGTTCCATATGACTGAGTTGATGCTTTACTTAGGCGTATTCATTGGCTCCGCCACCCCGGCTTTTGAGGTATGGGTAGCCGTGCCCCTGGGCGTATTAGCCGGTCTACCGTGGTTAGCGGCTGCCCTGGTTGGATTCGTCGGAAACTTTATCACCTTACTGCCGGTGGTTTATGCAGGAGAGAAAATACGGTTTTGGCTTAACCGTTGGCGCAAGCAACCTTTAATGGAAGGTGCTGACGGTATCGATGCAAAAGCCTCTCGCAAGCAAAAGATATTGGATTGCTTCGGTATACCGGGCCTCGCTTTTCTTGGCCCCTTCTTGATTGGTGTTCACGCCGCTTCCGCTTTTGCGATCGCTTCAGGGGCAAGCAAGCGAGATGTGATCATCTGGTTTACGGTTTCCATCCTGATCTGCTCACTTTTCTTTGCCATTCTGGCTGAGATCGGAGCAGCAAGTTTTGTCGAGGGTCGCTCATTACCGTTCTCCACTTAGAGCAATGTCCTCAATGCGCTGAAACCTGATGCCCAGTAAATAATATAGGTTACATACCAATGGAATCACAGCGTCGCAAAAAACAGCCGGACCTTGTGAGAAGACGCCTTATCGAAGCGGGGATTTCCATTGCTGTTGAACATGGCTTGGCTGCAGCAACCGTTCAAGCCGTATCTGATAAGGCCGGCGTCACAAAGGGCGGCTTTTTGCATCATTTCCCCAGCAAACGCGCGCTTATCACAGCCATAATCAAAGATCTCATTACCTCGGCTGAAAGGGAGATAAATGAACACATGGCCGAGGACCCAGATAAGTACGGCTCCTTTACCCGCGCATACATCGAATTCTCATTAAATTCTGCTTGGGAAGGCCTCTATGACAGACCGACGGCAATCGCAATACTCGCCATAAGTGATTCCGAGCTCCGCTCCATTTGGGCTGATTGGTACAACGAGATGCAAAGAAAACATCGCCAAACAGACGGAGATGAGCATTTAGCAATCATTCGATTGACTGCCGATGGATTGTGGCTGGCGGCATTATCCGATTTGGATATTCCCAATCTTGCGAAAATTCGGGAAAGGCTGCTCGATCGGACGCGCAACTGATCGATTGCTGCCCACGTATCCAGCCCAATCGGTCCACAAAGGAATCGGTCAGACTAGCCAAAAAAAGCCGCCCCGGCGAACCGGGGCGGCTTGATGGATCGATCCTTGGAAACAGGGATCAGGCCGCGTCGACAGCCTTCATGCTCAGGCGAACCTTGCCGGAGCGATCCACTTCCAGAACCTTGACCTTCACCACATCACCTTCCTGAACCACGTCGCTCACTTTCTCGACGCGCTCATCGGCGAGCTGGGAGATGTGAACCAGGCCGTCCTTGCCGGGCAGGATGGTGACAAAGGCGCCGAAGTCCATGAGGCGGGCTACTTTGCCTTCGTAAATCTTGCCCACTTCCACATCGGCGGTGATGTCTTCGATCATCTTCTTGGCCGCTTCACCCGCGGCGCGATCCACCGAGGCAATCTTGATGAGGCCGTCATCATTGATATCCACATTAGCCCCGGTTTCCTCGGTGATGCTGCGGATGGTAGCGCCACCCTTGCCGATCACGTCCCGGATCTTGTCCGAGGCCACCTTCATGGTGAGAATTCGCGGCGCCCAGTCGGACATTTCCTCACGGGGCTTGTCGATGACCTTGTTCATCTCATCCAGGATGTGGAAACGTCCATCCTTGGCCTGGGCCAGGGCGTCTTCCATGATGGCGCGGTTAATGCCCTCGATCTTGATGTCCATCTGCAGGGCGGTGACACCGTCTTTCGTGCCGGCGACCTTGAAGTCCATGTCCCCCAGGTGATCTTCATCACCCAGAATGTCGGTCAACACGGCATGATCGTCACCTTCCTTGATCAGGCCCATGGCCACACCGGCCACCGGGGCCTTGATGGGCACACCGGCGTCCATCAGGGACAGGCTGGTGCCGCACACCGTGGCCATGGAGGAGGAACCGTTGGATTCGGTGATCTCGGAGACCACGCGAATCACATAGGGGTATTCCTCCATGTCCGGCATCACGGCCTGCACGCCGCGCTTGGCCAGCTTGCCATGGCCGATTTCCCGGCGCTTGGGCCCGCCCATGAAACCGGTCTCGCCCACACAGTAAGGCGGGAAGTTGTAATGCAGCATGAAGGGTTGCTTGTGCTCCCCCTCAATGGCATCAATGATCTGGGCATCACGGCCGGTACCCAGGGTGGTGACCACCATGGCCTGGGTCTCGCCACGAGTGAACACGGCAGAGCCATGGGTCCGGGGCAAATCGCCCACAGTGACGTCGATGGGGCGAACCGTTTTGGTGTCACGGCCATCAATACGCTTCTCACCCTTGAGAATACGGCCACGGACCAGCTCTTTTTCCAGCTTTCCCACCGCTGCCTTGACTTCGCCGGCGGACCAGCGAGGCGCTTCTTCCTCTTCCGGCACCAGGGCTTCAACCACCGATTTCCGGATTTCGCTCAGGCGATTGCTGCGCTCCTGCTTGTCCGCGATCTGATAGGCCGCTTCCACATCGGAAAGGGCCTTGTCACGCACCGTGGTATCCAGATCTGCGTCCGCTTCCGCCGGTTCCCACTCCCAGCGGGGATTACCGGCCTCCTCGGCCAGTTCCTTGATGGCATTGATAGCGGTCTGCATCTGCTCATGGCCGTGGAGCACAGCACCCAGCATGGCCTCTTCCGGCAGTTCCTTGGCTTCGGATTCCACCATGAGGACCGCGTTCTCGGTCCCGGCCACCACCAAATCCAACTGGGATTGTTCCAGTTCACTGGCACTGGGGTTGAGCAGGTACTCGCCATCCCGGTAACCAACGCGCGCCGCGCCGATGGGCCCGTTAAAGGGAATGCCAGACAGCATCAGCGCCGCAGAGGTGCCGAGCAGGGCCGGGATATCGGGGTCCACCTCCGGGTTCACCGAGATCACGGTGGCAATCACCTGGACCTCGTTCATGAACCCTTTGGGGAACAGGGGCCGAATGGGCCGGTCGATCAGGCGGCAGGTGAGGGTCTCCTTCTCGGAGGGACGACCTTCACGCTTGAAGAAGCCACCCGGGATACGCCCGGCTGCATAGGTGCGTTCCTGATAGTTGACGGTGAGGGGGAAGAAAGGCCGCCCCGGATCCGCCTCGCGCTGGCCCACCGCGGTGACCAGCACCACGGTTTCGTCCATGTTCACGAGCACGGCACCATCTGCCTGCCGAGCAATCCGCCCGGTCTCCAGGGTCACCGCATGACCCCCGTATTGGAATGTTTTGCTGACTGCTTTCACGATATTTTGACCTATTGCCAGTGGTTCAGCGACGCAGACCGAGTCGTTTGATCAGATCCTGATAACGGCTGCGATCCTTGCGCTTGAGATAATCCAGCAGCTTACGGCGCTGGTTGACCATCTTCAGCAGACCACGACGGGAATGATGATCGTGCTTGTGCTCAGCGAAGTGGTCCGTCAATTCGGTAATTCGGGTGGTGAGAAGTGCCACCTGCACTTCCGGGGAACCGGTGTCGTTTTCTTCGCGGGCGTACTCGCGGATCACCGCTTCCTTCTTTTCTGCGTTGAGAGACATGACTCTGATTTTCTCCTAAAGTTACTTTGCATCGTTGCAAAGGGTTTCTGAATACCGGCCGGGCCTTTGCACGACCGAACTCACTACCCGGACCCCACAGTGAAGCCGACCAGCTTTCGCCTGTCGGCTACCGTATGGGCCGTCCCAAGCCCCCTATTGTACGCTTGCCGGGCTTTCGCCCACAAGCAAGAGGCCCCAGTGGGCCAAAAGCCCGCTAGTCCAAATTCAGAAGACGGCGGGGGGCGACCCGGCCGTCTTCCAGAATTTCTCCAATTCCCAAAAAGCGATGGGCCTCTCCATAGACCTTGACCCGGCCTTCCGGCGGGGCCCCCGGGCTCATTACCGGGTTGCCGCGACCAAAATACCAGGCCGCATCGCCGCTCAGTTGCACGGATGACCACTCCGGCAATGCCGTATCCAGGGGCTGAAGCAGGCTGTCCAGGGCCTCTGTCCCAGACTCGGCGGCCTGCTCCAGCTGCGCCAGCGTCACCAGGTCCTTCTCGGTGTAGGGCCCGGCGGCGATTCGTCGCAAATAGCTCACATGGCCCACGGTGCCCAATTCACGGGCAATATCCTCGGCCAGGACCCTGACGTAGGTACCCTTGCTGCAACAGACCCGCAATTGCAGCGCCAAACCATCCACCGCCAACAGCTCCAGGGACAAAATCCGGACCGGGCGTGGATCCCGCTCCACCTCCCGGCCTTCCCGGGCCAAGCGGTAAAGCCGTTCACCCTGGTGCTTGATGGCGGAATACATGGGCGGAATCTGCTGGATATCTCCACGGAAGGCGGCTAGTGCCGATTCCACCACAGCTTCATCCAGAGCCGGCACCGGGGCCTCCTCCAGGACCTCGCCCTCAGTATCGCCGGTGGCGGTCCGTTGACCCAGTCGACAATGGAAATCGTAGTGCTTGTCCGAATCGAGTAGATGGGCGGAAAGCTTGGTGGCTTCACCGAAGCACAGCGGCAGGACACCGCTGGCCAGGGGGTCCAGGCTACCGGTATGGCCCGCCTTCCTGGCCTGGTACAGCCGTTTCACCCGCTGCAAGGCGTGGTTGGAGCTTTCTCCCAATGGCTTGTCCAGGGGCAGAATGCCGTGGACATCCCTGCCCCGCTTTCCGCGCCTAGCCATCCTTGGGTGGGTCCCCGTCGTTCTCCGGCTCACCGTCATTTCCCTGACGACGACGATCATCGGATACCGCCTGATCAATCAGGGAACTCAGGTGGGAGCCGCGCTCCAGGCTGTCATCATGCATGAAGACAAGCTCCGGGGCCCGTCGGATATACATGGTCCGGCCCAGCCGGGCCCTCAAGGGGCGGCCAGCGGCTTTCAGGCTGTCCATCAGGTCCTCTGGCGGATCCCCCAGAAAATCCACCCAGACATTGGCCCGGGAGAGATCCTTGGCGACTTCCACCGCCGTGACCGTGACCTGCCAGGCTGCGTCATGATCCACCTCTTCCCGGATAATCAGGCTGAGGCGACGTTTCATTTCCTCCGCCAGCTTCCGCTGGCGGGCTGTTTGGGGTTCTTTCATGATTCAGCTCCAGTTAGAGGGTCCGTTCCACTTCCTGGCGCTCGTAACACTCAATCTGATCACCGGGCTTGACGTCGTTGTAATCACGCACACCAATGCCGCATTCGGTACCGGCCCGGACTTCATTGACGTCGTCCTTGTAGCGTCTCAGTGACTCCAATTCCCCTTCGTAGATCACCACATTGTCCCGCAGCACGCGTATGGGGTTGGCACGCTTCACACTGCCGTCCACCACAAGGCAACCGGCAATGTTGCCAAACTTGGGCGAACGGAAGACATCCTTGACCTCGGCCAGACCCACGATCTCTTCCCGCAGCTCCGGCGACAACATGCCGGACAGGGCGGCCTTGACGTCATCAATGGCTTCATAGATCACGCTGTAATAGCGAAGATCCACACCTGATTCGGCTACCTGGCGCTTGGCTGCGGAATCAGCACGAACGTTAAAGCCAATGATAACGGCGTCGGACGCCGAAGCCAGGTTCACATCGGACTCGGTGATGCCACCCACACCGTTGGTAATAATCTTGACCTTCACCTCGTCGGTGGAGATCTTTTGCAAAGACTCGGCCAAGGCCTCGGAACTGCCCTGCACGTCAGCCTTGATAAGCACATTGAGAATACCTACATCGGCACCCTCGCCCATCTGCTGGAACATATCCTCCAGTTTCGCGGCCTGCTGCTTGGCTAGCTTGGTATCCCGTTCCTTGCTCTGACGGAACTCCGCCACTTCACGGGCCTTGCGCTCGTTCTCGACCACCACAACATCATCACCAGCTTGCGGGGTGCCGGACAGACCCAACACCTCCACCGGGATTGACGGACCGGCTTCCTTCACCGGTTTGCCCGCCTCATCGAACATGGCACGTACGCGACCGAATTCCCGGCCGGCCAGCAACATTTCACCCTGACGCAGGGTGCCATGCTGGACCAGAACCGTAGCCACGGGACCACGCCCCTTCTCCAGCTTGGATTCGATCACGATGCCGTGGGCCACGTCACTGTCCACAGCCTTGAGCTCCATGACTTCAGCCTGCAACAACAGAGAGTCCAGCAGGTTATCGATGCCGTCCCCGGAATGAGCGGAAACAGGCACAAACTGGGTGTCACCGCCCCAGTCTTCCGGAATAACCTCGTGCTGGGCCAGCTCATTCTTGACCCGGTCCGGGTCTGCTTCCGGCTTATCCATCTTGTTCACGGCCACCACGATGGGCGTACCCGCAGCCTTGGCGTGCTTGATGGCTTCAACGGTCTGGGGCATCACACCGTCATCGGCTGCCACCACCAGAATGACGATATCGGTCAGTTGAGCACCACGGGCCCGCATGGCCGTAAAGGCCGCATGCCCGGGTGTATCCAGAAAGGTGACCATGCCGTTATCCGTTTTCACGTGGTAGGCACCGATATGCTGGGTAATGCCCCCCGCCTCACCGGAGGCCACTTTGGCCTTGCGGATGTAATCCAGCAAAGAGGTCTTGCCGTGGTCCACATGGCCCATCACGGTCACCACCGGAGCCCGGGAGACTTCCTCGCCCTCGGTGGGCACTTCCATGACTTTCTCTTCCAGCTCATTCTCCTTCTGGAGCTTGACCTTGTGCCCCATTTCTTCCACCACCAGGGCGGCGGTTTCCTGATCGATGGACTGGTTAATGGTAGCCATCACGCCCATCTTCATCATCGCCTTGATGACTTCATTGGCCTTGATGGCCATCCGTTGAGCCAAGTCCGTCACCGTAATCGTCTCAGGCACGATGACTTCGCGGACCACTGGTCCTGCGGGGCGCTCGAAACCGTGCTTGCCACCGCCACTGGGTGCACCACGGGTGGGACGATCTCCCCGCTTGCGGCGCCCCTGTTTGCCACGGGCCACATGCAGTTCCTGGCGACCTTTCTGAGCCTTCTTGCCCTTGCCACCACTGCGGGCTCGCTGCCGTTTCTCGTCTTCTTCTTCCTGCCGGCGAGCTTCCCGCTCGGCCTTAAGCCGCTCTTCCTCGGCGGCTCGTGCCCGTTCAGCTTCCTCGCGGGCCTTTTCATCTTCCTTGCTGTTCTGTTCGCTGCGCGCTTCTTCTTCGGCCACCTCCCCGATGGCGGCTTCAACCGCCGCTTCCTCAGGGGTTTCAGCCACTTGGGCTTCTTCAGCTTGAGGCTCTTCGGCGGTCTTGGCAGCCGCTTCCTCGGCTTCCTTGGCCTTGCGTGCCTCTTCCTCGGCCTGTTCCCGGTCTTCACGCTCCTTGCGTTCGGCTTCCTCTCGGGCACGCTGCTCGGCTTCCTGGCGCTCCAGCTCTTCTTCCCGCTTCTTGCGTTCCTGCTCGACGATATCGCTACGCTTGACGTAGGTCCGCTTGCGACGGACTTCCACGTTCACGGTCTTGGTCCGTCCCTGTGACCCTGAGGTTCGCAGTTCACTCCGAGAACGGCGGCGCAGGGTGATCTTGCTGGGCCCCGATTCCTCACTGGATTCAGTGCTGGCCGCACCCTTGCCTCGACGAAGATAAGCCAGGAGCTCCAGCTTCTGGTCATCGTCAATAGTACCGTCCGGATCCGTGATATCGATGCCGGCTTCACTCAATTGAGTCAGCAGGCGTTCAACCGGAACACCCACTGTTTTCGCAAACTCTTTAACGGTCACTTCCGCCATACGGCAAAGCTCCTCGTTCCAAATTCTGACCGGTTAACCCGGTACGAGTACCCGTCGCGCACGCCACGGGATGAGTCAGTCTCCGCTTCTGCTTATTGAGCGGACTGTTCCTCGTCACCCTCCTGTTCTTCAAACCAGGGCGCACGGGCCTCCATAATGAGTTCCGCGGCTCGCTTTTCATCAAGGCCTTCCACATCGGCGATGTCATCCACGGCCTGTTCGGCAAGGTCATCCATCGTGCGGATGCCTTTTTCCAACAGCTTGGCCGCCAACTCATCATCCATACCTTTCATGTTCAGAAGGTCATCGGCTGGCCGGCTGCTGTCATCACCTCCGGCAATGGCCTGGGTCAACAAGACATCCCGGGCGCGACCACGCAGTTCATCGACCACGCCTTCATCGAACTCTTCTACTTCCAGCAGCTCGCTGGCCGGCACATAGGCCAGCTCCTCGATGCTGGAAAAACCTTCCTGGACCAGGATCATAGCGACTTCCTCATCCACATCCAGTTGTTCCATAAAGCTTTCCTGGATCTTCCGAGCCTCGGACTCGCTTTTCTCGGTGGCCTGGGTCTCGGTCATGACGTTCAGCTCCCAGCCACTGAGCTGACTGGCAAGACGTACGTTCTGCCCGCCCCGGCCAATAGCCTGGGAAAGCTGATCCTCTTCCACGGCAATATCCATGGTGCCGGTGTCCTCATCCATTACGATAGAGAGAACCTCTGCCGGTGACATGGCGTTGACCACGAACTGGGCCGGGTTATCGTCCCATATGATAATATCGATCCGTTCACCGGCCAGCTCATTGGAAACTGCCTGGACACGGGAACCCCGCATACCCACACAGGCACCCACTGGATCAATCCGGTCATCATTGCTACGCACCGCAATCTTGGCCCGCAGACCCGGATCCCGGGCTGCGCCCATGATATCGATCAGACCCTGGCCCACTTCCGGCACTTCAAGCTCAAACAGCTTAACCAGAAATTCCGGGGCACTGCGGCTGATAAACAGCTGTGGTCCACGTTGCTCGGAACGCACTTCCTTGAGGTAGCCACGTACTCGGTCACCGGGGCGAACCGCTTCCCGGGGAATCATTTCCTCCCGGGGAATGAAGCCTTCCGCATTTCCGCCCAGATCAAGCCAGACATTACCTCGCTCCACCCGCTTCACCTGACCGGTGAGCAGTTCGCCCACCCGGTCCTGATAAGCGTCCACCACCTGGGAGCGCTCGGCCTCGCGCACTTTCTGCACGATCACTTGCTTGGCGGTCTGGGCTGCGATTCGCCCGAACTCCACATTATCCAGCGGCTCTTCCACATGAGAACCAGGTTCCACATCATCGCCATAATAAGCGCGAGCCGCCTCCAGGCTGATCTCTTTCTCCGGGTGCTCAATGTCTTCCTGATCTTCCACCACCAGCCAGCGACGGAAGGTCTCATAGGAACCATCTTCCCGGTTGATGCTCACCCGGGCTTCAACATCACCACCATGCCGCTTGCGGGTGGCTGATGCCAATGCCGCTTCGATGGCTTCAAAGATGATTTCCTTGCCTACGCCTTTCTCATTGGATACGGCCTCGGCAACCAACAGGACTTCTTTATTCATTGTCCCAGTCTCCAGTTCGTGACTTCCGACTCACTGCTTGGGTGCAAGTCGTGCTTTCTCGATACGCTCAAAGGGCAGCTCAAAGATGTTGTCATCCACCTGAACCTGCACCATCTCATCTTCCACACCGAGCAAATGCCCCTTGAAGCGACGGCGCCCCTCGAAGGGGCCATCAAGCTGAATACGGACCCGCTCACCGGAAAAGTGCCGAAAATGCTCCAGGGTCCTCAGGGGGCGATCCACACCCGGTGAAGAAACTTCCAGGGTATAGCGGCCTGGTATGGGATCTTCCACATCTAGGATGCCGCTGATCTGGCGGCTAACGGCTTCGCAGTCATCCACCGTAACGCCTCGTTCCACATCAATGAACACGCGCAGCAAATTACCGCCGGCACTGTACTCCAGCTCGATCAAGTCGAAGCCCATGCCTTTAATGGCAGGTTCCAGCAAATCAATCAGTTCATCTTTCATCGCGTGTCATGCAATCCATATAAAAAAAGGGCCGCACGGCCCTTTCAGTATCGACCCCTCAGGGCCCCGACTGTTCGGGATGGCATCCATCCCGGGCCGTGGCACGAAGCCCTGGCCGAGCCGCTAACGAAAAAGGCCCCAAAGGGGCCTTTCACGTAGAAAGTGGTAGCGGGGGCAGGATTTGAACCTGCGACCTTCGGGTTATGAGCCCGACGAGCTGCCAGACTGCTCCACCCCGCATCCGGCAAGACGCCATTGTAGGGACAAGGCGCTGCGTTTGCAAGTCCAATCAAGGGGTTCGCGTAAAAAGAAGCCCCTTCTGATCCGCCTGCATTGCCCCTCCCGGTCCAAAGGGGCCAGAAAGGTATTACTTGAGAGTGAAAGCCCGGAAAGAAGTTTCCCTTCCGGGCGAAAAATCACATAAAGGCTTGGGCACATACCGCCATAAGGGCGCCCGGGAAAATCCCCAGAGCCAGCACCGCCAAGGCGTTGGTGCTCAACAGTGCCCTGAAACCCAGGCTGGACTCGGTCACCGGGGGCTGCTCCCCTTCCGGCTGATCGAAGTACATGACTTTCACCACCCGCAGATAGTAGAAGGCACTGATGATCGCGAAAATCACGGCTGCCACCGCCATCCAGATCCAGCCGGCATCAATGGCCGCATTGATCACCTGAAGCTTGGCATGGAAGCCGGCCAAGGGCGGCACCCCTGCCATGCCGAACATGAGCATGGCCATGCAGGCCGCGAACCAGGGGCTACGCTCGTTCAAACCCTGGAAATCGGCAATATTTTCAGCCTCATGGCCCTTGCGGCTCAGCAGAATGATCATGCCAAAGGCGCCGGAAGCCATGAGGACATAAATCAGGGTATAAAACATAGCGGACTGATACCCCAGGGTGGTACCCGCCATCACTCCCATGAGGATGAAGCCCATATGGGTAATGGTGGAATACGCCAGCATTCGCTTGATGTTGGTCTGGGCGATGGCCAGGAAACTACCCACGGCCATGGACAGTACGGCCAGCACAATCAGCATGCCCTGCCAGGCCTCATGGAAGCCACCGAAACCATCCGCCAGCAAACGCATGAACAGGGCAAAAGCCGCGATCTTGGGTGCGGCCCCTACAAACAAGGTAACTGCCGTGGGTGCCCCCTGATAAACATCGGGAATCCACATGTGGAATGGCACCGCACCGATCTTGAACGCCAGACCCACCAGAATGAAGGACAGCGCCAACGCCAGACCAATATGGGAGATCTCGGCCTCTTCCACATAAGCGGCAATATCGGTCAGATCCAAAGAGCCGGTCACCCCATAGAGAATGGACATGCCGTAAAGCAGCACCCCCGAGGCAATGGCACCCAGGACAAAATACTTCATGGCCGCTTCCGAGGAATTCGAAGACTCCCGATTGAAGGCCACCATGGTGTAGAGGGAAAGGGACAGCAGCTCCAGCCCCAGGTAAACCACCAGCAAGTTGTGGGCAGACACCATGATCATCATGCCCAGCAACGAGGTCAGGCTGAGCAGGTAGTACTCCCCCTTGAACATGCCACGATCCATCAGGTACTGGCGTGAGTAAGCCAACACCACGGCCAGGGTGCCATACAGGAAGAATTTCAGGGTGTGGGCCAACTGGTCTCCGATGAACATGCCACCAAAGGTAAAGGTGGCCGCATCACCCATGATTCGCCAGGTCAACAAGGCCCCGCCAGCCAACGTGGCCATGGTGAGCCAATGGGTGATGAAACGGTTCCTTTCTGACAGGAACAGATCCACCAGCAGAACCAGACAGGCCATCCCGGCGACAAACATCTCCGGAATGACGGGCGTAAACTGAGGCATTTCAAAGTTCATGATCCCTGGGGACTCCTAGACTGGGACGCCTTAAAGCTTGCTCTGCATCATATGTTCCACAAGTGCTTCCACACTTGGAGCGATGACATCAATCAACGGCGAAGGCCACACCCCAAGCACAAGAGTGGGCACGGCCAATGCCGTCAAGAACAGAATTTCTCGTCCATTGATATCGCTAAGGGAGGCCACCTTCTCATTGGCCACTTCGCCAAACATGACCCGCTTGACCATCCATAAGGTATAGGCTGCGCCCAGAATCAGGGTCAGGGCAGCCACGAAGGCGATCCAGAAATCGGCCCGGAAACTGGCCAGGATCACCATGAATTCACCCACGAAGCCGGAGGTGCCGGGCAAGCCCGCATTGGCCATGGCAAACAGGACCATGAAGGCGGCAAAAATGGGCATCTTGTTGATCACGCCACCATAGTCCGAAATCTCGCGGCTATGAATCCGGTCATACATGACCCCCACACAGAGGAACATGGCGCCAGAGATGAAACCATGGGAAATCATCTGCACGATGCCGCCCTGAATGGCGAAGGCCGAACCGTCCGCACTGCCGGTACTGGCGAGAATCAAAAAGCCCACGAAAAAGCCCAGGGTCGCAAAGCCCATATGGGCAATGGAGGAATAGGCAATGAGCTTCTTCATGTCCGATTGGACCAACGCCACAAGACCGATATAGGCCACCGCCACAAGGGAGAGAATAACGATAAACCAAGCCAACTCGGCGCTGGCATCCGGCGTAATGGGCAGGCTGAAGCGCAGGAAACCATAGGCACCCAACTTCAGCAGAATGGCCGCCAGGATCACCGAGCCACCCGTGGGTGCCTGAACGTGAGCGTCAGGCAGCCAGGTATGCACCGGCCACATGGGGACCTTGACGGCGAAAGCCAGCAGGAAGGCCACGAAGATCAGCTTTTGTTCGATCATGCTTAACGGCGCCAGATGGAAATCCAGCACCGAGGTACTGCCGGTCTGCCCGTAAAGGTAAATAAAGGAGACCAGCATGAACACCGAACCGAAGAAGGTGTACAGGAAGAACTTGATGGTGGCGTACACCCGATCCGCCCCGCCCCATATGCCGATGACGATGAACATGGGAATCAGCAGAGCTTCCCAGAAGACGTAGAATAGAACCACGTCCAGGGAGGAAAACACGCCGATGGTAAAACCTTCCAGGAATAGGAAGGCGGCAAAATACTGGGCAGGCCGATACTGAATCACCACCCAGCCGGCAATCACAACCAGCACGGTCATGAAGGTGGTCAGCAGGATCATGGGCATGGACAAGCCGTCCACGCCCAGGTGGTAATAAGCACCCAGGGTCTCAATCCAGGGCAGCCGTTCCTCGAATTGCATCGCCGCCGTGGTGGTATCGAATCCAGTCCACAGGGGGATGCTCAGAATAAAGACCACGGAGGAAATGCCCAGGGCCCACCAGCGGACATCGCCCAATCCCAGGCGGTCCACGACAAGCACTGCGATCCCGCCGAAGATCGGCAGCCAGATCAGGAGACTGAGCAGTGGCAGGGTTTCAAACATTGCGTGCAATCCCTTTTCGTCCGATCAACGGAGGATGAGCCAGGCCAACAGGGCCGCAAGGCCGATGACCATGGCAAATGCGTAGTGATACAGGAAGCCGGTCTGGGCACGACGGGCCGCGCCCGCAATCCAGCCAACCAGGCGAGCGGAACCGTTGACGATAAGCCCGTCAATCAAGCGAACATCGCCCACCTGCCAGAACAGCCGGCCAAGGCCACGGCTGGCAGGTGCGATCACCTTCTCGTTGAAGGCATCGAAGTAATACTTGTTTTCCAGCAGGCGATGGACCGGCCCAAGGGCCGTGGCCAGTTTCCCGGGAAGATCAGGCCGCTTGAGATAGAGGAACCAGGCCACCACCACACCGGCCAAGGCCAGATAGACCGGCGCGGCCACCAAACCATGGCTCAGAAGCGCCATGGCCCCGTCATACTTTTCGCCCAACATGCCCAGCACATCCCGCTCGGGCGCCACATGAATGCTGTTGGTGAAGAAGTCTCCCAGTAGCATGGAGCTGACAAACGGGGCTCCAATGATGACCGAGGGAATCGCCAGCAGGATAAGGGGGGCGGTGACCACCCAGGGGCTTTCCTTGAGGTCATGCTTGGTATGTTCGTCCATGCGCTCCTTGCCGTGGAAGACCAGGAAGAACATCCGGAAGGTATACAGTGCGGTGACAAAGACACCGATCAGAACGGCCCAATAGGCAAAACCGGCCCCGGGGATCTCGGACAGGGCCACCGCCTCGATGATCCCGTCCTTGGAAAAGAAGCCGGAGAAACCCGGGAAGCCGATCAGCGCCAGCGCCCCCACTAGGCAGGTGACGTAGGTGATGGGCATGTATTTTCTCAACCCGCCCATCTGGCGCATATCCTGAATATGATGCATGCCGATAATGACCGAGCCGGCCGCCAGGAACAGCAACGCCTTGAAAAAGGCGTGGGTCATGAGATGGAAAATACTCGCCGCGTAGGCCGACGCCCCCAGGGCAACGGTCATATAGCCCAGCTGAGACAAGGTGGAATATGCCACCACCCGTTTGATGTCATGCTGCACCAGGCCCAGAAGTCCCATGAACAGGGCGGTAATGGCACCGATGGTGATCACCACGCTCAAGGCCGTCACGGAAAGCTCGAACAGCGGCGACATGCGGGCCACCATGTATATACCCGCAGTCACCATGGTGGCGGCATGGATCAAGGCCGAGATAGGCGTGGGGCCTTCCATGGAATCCGGCAACCAGACATGCAATGGCACCTGGGCCGACTTACCCATGGCACCAATAAACAGCAGGATGCAGATCACGGTGAGCACTGACCATTCCAGGCCGCCAAATATGGACATGGTCTCGCCGGAGACATCCGGTGCCGCGCCGAAGACCTCCATGTAATCCATACTGTTGAAATAGAGAAAAATGGCGGCAATCCCCAGCAGGAAACCGAAGTCACCCACCCGGTTCACCAAAAAGGCCTTGAGATTGGCATGGATGGCGGAGGGTCGCTTGTGCCAGAAACCAATCAGCAGATAGGACACCAGGCCAACCGCTTCCCAGCCGAAGAACAGCTGGAGAAAGTTGTTGGACATCACCAGCATCAGCATGGCGAAGGTAAACAGGGAAATATAGGCAAAGAAGCGCTGGTAGCCCGGATCATCCTTCATATAGCCGATGGTGTAGATGTGAACCATCAGGGAGACGAAGGTCACCACCACCATCATCATCGCCGAGAGGCGATCGATTAGAAAGCCCACCTCAAAACGGACACCTTCACTGACCATCCAGGTGTAGACAGAGCCGTTGAATACGGCGGCATCACCGACCCACTGCTGCCAAAACACCCAAAGCGACAGCAAAAAGGCGATGCCCACAGCAATGATGGTGGCCCAGTGCGCACCGGCCCGGCCCACCTTGTGACCAAAGAAACCGGCGATAATGGCGGCCACCAGGGGTGCCAGCACAATTGTCAGATAGACGTTTTCCATCCCAGACTTCCCAATCGAAGTAAGAATTGCCTTGTGTCCAAGCCCGTATCAGCCTGCGGACATCAACCGCGCATGGTATTCAAATCTTCCACATTGATGCTGTTCTTGTTTCTGAACAGAACCACGAGTATGGCCAGCCCGATGGCGGCTTCCGCCGCGGCCACCGTCAGAATGAAGAAGACGAATATCTGCCCGGCCAGATCCTGTAGAAAATAGGAAAAGGCGATGAAATTCGTATTCACTGCCAGCAGCATCAGTTCGATACACATCAGCAGCAGCAGAACATTTTTTCTGTTAATAAAGATTCCGGCCACGCTCAAGCTGAACAGAACGCCGCTCAGAATCAAATAGTGATAAAGCGTAATCATCAGACCCCCTGAAAGTCTGTTAAATGCTGCTGATCAATCTTTCTTTTCCGTCGGCATATCCACCAGCCGAACCCGATCTTCACGACGTGCCTGAACCTGTTTGGCCGGGTCCTGGTGCTTGGTTCCTTCCCGACGACGCATGGTCAGCCCGATGGCCGCCACAATGCCCAGCAGCAGAATCATGCCGGCAATCTCAAAGGGATAGACATATTCGGTGTACATCAGCTGGCCCAGGGCGCCGGTATTATCGTAATCCGCCGGTGCCCGTTCGGGCCGCTCCATCATTTCGATGCCCAAATCCCGAACCCAGATCACATAGACCATCATGCCCACCAGTGCGGCCGCCACCACGGCACCCAGCGGTGCATTACGGGCGAAGCTCCCCTTGAGAGACGCCAGATTGATATCCAGCATCATGACAACAAAGAGGAACAGCACCATCACCGCACCCACGTAAACCAGAATCAGGGCGATACCCAGAAACTCCGCTTCCAGCAAGATCCAAAGCCCGGCGCTGAACACAAAGGACATGATCAAAAAGAGCACCGAATGGACCGGGTTCCGCGACAGGATCACCCCGAACGCGGCCCCGACCACCAGGGCGGCAAATACATAAAAGACCACTAATTCCATGCCTAGATTTCTCCGCTGGGTTCTTTCGCGCCTCCGATAGGCGCCCCTTCAATCAGCGATACTGGTTTTCCACAGCCCGGTCAGCGGCGATTTGCGGTTCCAGCTTGTCACCAATCGCGAGCAGCTTGTCCTTGTTCAGGATCTGCTGGCCCCGCTCCTCGAAATGAAATTCCGTGAAACTCGTTTCCACAATGGCATCCACCGGGCAGGCTTCTTCACAGAAGCCGCAATAGATGCACTTGAACATGTCGATGTCGTAGCGGGTGGTGCGACGGGTACCGTCATCACGCATCTCCGAATCAATGGTGATGGCCAAGGCCGGGCACACCGCTTCGCAGAGTTTGCAGGCAATGCAGCGCTCTTCGCCATTGGGATACCGCCGCAGGGCATGCAGTCCGCGATAGCGCGGCGACTTGGGGGTCTTTTCCTCGGGATAGTGGATCGTGGTCTTCGCGCTGAAGAAATGCTTCAACGTCAGTCGTAGACCAGCCAGCAGCTCCAGCAGGAAAAGGCTCTTGATGTAGTTGCCAATAACTTTCATCTCAGCCTCAATTGAACCAGGGTCCGACTTCACCCATGATCAGGCCACCCAGCACCACGATCCAGACGATGGTGATGGGAATGAACACCTTCCAGCCCAAGCGCATGATCTGGTCATAGCGGTAGCGGGGGAAGGTGGCCCGGAACCACAGGAAGACAAACATAAAGAAGAAGGTCTTCACAGCGAACCAGAGAATACTGCTTTCACCCAGGAAGGTATCCCCGATCACTGGAACACCCTGGATGGGACTCAACCAGCCGCCAAAGAAGAACAGGGCCGTCAGCGCCGAGATCAGGATCATGTTGGCGTATTCGGCCAGGAAGAAGATCGCAAAACCGGTACCCGAGTATTCCACGTGGAAACCGGCCACGATTTCCGACTCCCCTTCCGGCACATCAAACGGCGCGCGGTTGGTCTCGGCCACGCCAGAGATGAAATAAACCAGGAAAAGCGGGAACAGGGGCAGCCAGAACCAGGTAAAGATATTACCTTCCTGGCGAAGTACGATGTCATTGAGGTTCAAGCTCCCCGAAGCCATCAACACCCCCACCAAGGCAAAACCCATGGCGATCTCATAGGCCACAATCTGGGCCGCCGAACGCATGGAACCCAAAAAGGCGTACTTGGAGTTGGAGGCCCAGCCGGCCAGGATCACCCCATAGACACTCAGGGAAGTGAGCGCCAAGAGGTAAAGCAGACCGGCATTGATGTCGGCAATCACCATGCCGTCATCGAAGGGAATCACGGCCCAGGCGGCAAAGGCCGGCGCCAGCGACAGCAAGGGGGCGATCAGAAACAGGAAGCGGCTGGAATTGCTGGGAATCACCACTTCCTTGAGCACCAGCTTGATGACGTCGGCGAAACACTGCAGCAGGCCCTTGTAGCCTACCCGGTCCGGCCCGATACGACCCTGCATGGCCCCAATCACCCGCCGCTCGGCATAGGTGTAATAAGCCACCAGCAGGATCAGCACCCCAAGGAGAAGGCCGATCTGCCCCGTCGCTACCATTACCGTCTGCAAGGCAGGCGGCAAGGCTTCCCACTGATTAATGAAAAAATCCGTCATCGCGTTCGTGATTCCTGTGTACTTCCGAACGGTTCCGGCTTCCGCCACATGGGCGGTGCCCCGACTGGGCCCGTGGGCCCCGATTCAGCAACTAAAGTCTTTCAACCTCGATCGCACCGTGGCGCGGGCCGAGTCCGGCCGTCACCGGTGTGCCCTGGGGCACCACCACGCTGCCGACGGGGACGCCCTCATCCACGCTCACCGGCAAGGCGACCCGGTGGCCATTGTGCCCCACCTGGGCCTGGCCCTCGTCTTCCAGACCGAGCTTTTGCGCATCCTTGGGATTGAGGCGGATCATGGCACGCCCGTCCACGGTGTTTTGCAGCGGGCGAGCCCGGCGAATCAATGCGTCCACTGCATACAACGGGACCTCGCCCACTCGCCAGAGTCCCTTGCCGACACGACCCTTCTCCAAGGTGACCTCGCCGCGACTGCGGGTGTTGCTATCCACCTCGCCGATTGCCTGGTGGGCATCCGCCAGAACGGCTTCGGCATCCATCTGCTCGAAGCCATCCAGATCAAACAGCTCGCCCAGGACACGCAGTACCTTCCAGGCGGGCCGGGATTCACCCACCGGATTGATCACACCACCACTACTCTGCCAACGGCCTTCGGCATTCACCAGGGTGCCGAAGCTTTCCGCATAGCTACCCACCGGCAGCACCACGTCGGCGTATTCTTCCAGGCCGGGGCTGCGGAAGGTGGACAGAGACACCACCATTTCCGCCTCATTCAGGGCCTTCATGGCCTGCCCGCCGTCCCAGGCTTCCCGTTCGGGCTCCACGCCCATCAGCAGATAGGCATGACGCGGCTGTTCCAGCATGGCACGGGCATGGAGACCGGCCGAGTCACTGGCCTTGGCGCCGGCCTGGCGATGGGGCAAGACCCCCGACAGCCAGGCGCCGACGGCATTGCCGCCTTCCGGCAGATGACCCAGGGTGGCACCGGACAACTCGGCCATGGCATTGGCCAGGGCTTCCAGCTCCGCCCACTGGGGATGGGAGCGAGCCAGCGGGCCCAGCAGCAGCAGCGATTTATCACCGTCAAGCAGGGCTTCGGCCAGGGAATGCGCCGTCTCGTCGGCCTTCACCCCTTCGGTCAAGCCGGCAACCGCTTTCGGCAAATCCTGCTTGGCGCGCTCAGCCAGGGCAACGGCCACTTCCGCCAGACCCTGGACCAGTTCCGCACCATGGCAGTTCTTGTACCCCGCCTGAGGGAAGAGGAATTCATATTCCGCCGGATTGACGAAACCCACCCGTGCGCCATTGAGGACCGCCTTGCGGATGCGGTGGGCCAACATGGGGGCTTCCTTGCGGGTGTTGGAACCCACCACCAGGGCGCTGTCCAGATCTTCCACTTCACTGATCTTCATTCCCAGGCCGGGGAAGGCCGGTGCGATATCGTCACTGCGGAAATCTCCCTGACCCAGGCGATGGTCGATATTGTGACTGCCCAGACCGCGAACCAGGCGTTGGAAGAGGAACAACTCTTCCAGGCTGGAACCCGGGGCTGCCAGGGCGCCCAACTGCTCGGCACCGTGCCGGTCAATGGTTTCTTTCAAGCCATTGGCCGCCGCCTCCAGAGCTTCTTCCCAGCTGGCTTCCTCCAGCACGCCATTGCGACGAAGCAATGGCTTCTTAATTCGTTCGGGGCTATAGATCCCTTCACAACTGAAACGGTCGCGATCGGCGATCCAGGTCTCGTTGATCCCCTCGTTCTCCCGGGGCACGGCCCGCAGGAAATCGCCGCGTAGGGTGTGCGCCCAGATATTGGTACCCACCGGATCATGGGGCGTCACGGTGGCATGCTGGGTCATTTCCCAAGAGCGGCCACGCATGCGGAAGGGCTTGTTGTTCAGTGCGCCCACCGGGCACAGGTCAATCACATTGCCGGAAAGCTCGTGATCCACCGTGCGCTGGATATAGGTACCGATACGCATGTGCTCGCCGCGACCGGTGGCCCCCAGTTCCTTGAAGCCACCTACTTCCTCGGTGAAGCGGACACAGCGGGTGCAGTGGATGCAACGGGTCATGTCGGTGGAGATCAGGGGACCCAGGTTCGGGTCGGAAACCACGCGCTTACCCTCGTTATAGCGGGAAATATCCCGCCCGAAACCCAATGCCAGATCCTGCAGCTCACACTCCCCACCCTGGTCACAGACCGGGCAGTCCAGGGGATGATTAATGAGCAAGAACTCCATGGTGTTCTTCTGGGCGGACAAGGCCTTGGCGGAATGGGTATAGACCTTCATGCCCTCCCCTACCGGAGTGGCACAGGCAGGCAACGGCTTGGGCGCCTTTTCCACTTCCACCAGACACATACGGCAGTTGGCGGCCACGGACAGCTTACGGTGATAGCAGAAGCGGGGAATACGCTCGCCGTATTCATCCGCCACTTCGATCAGCATCTGACCCTTGCGGCCTTCCACCGGCTTGTCATTGATTTCAAACTTGACGGTTTCGTCGCTCATATCCGCTTGCATCTATAAGGGGACCGGACATCCGCCCGGTCGAAACCATTGGCTGCCTCAAACGGCAAAACCCAGATTATGGGGACCGGCCTGGGGCAGCGCCGGACGGGCCGGACCCACCATGGGTCGACCATTCTCAATCAGGTATTCAAACTCTTCCGGGAACTGTTCCAGGAAACTCTTCACCGGCATGGCCGCGGCATCCCCCAGGGCGCAAATGGTATGCCCCATGATCCCGTTGGAAGCGCTAACCAGCAGCTCCAGATCCGAGGAGCGTCCCTGGCCCGCCAGCATGCGGCGCAGCACCCGGTTCAGCCAGCCGGTGCCTTCCCGGCAAGGGGTACACTGGCCGCAGGATTCGGCGAAATAGAAGCGGGAAATGCATTCCAGGGCGCGAACCATGCAGGTGGAGTCGTCCATAATGATCACAGCACCCGAACCCAGCATGGAGCCGTGTTCCTGAACGGACTCATAGTCCATATTGGCCTTGAGCATGTTCTCACCCCGCACCACGGGCACCGAAGACCCACCCGGAATCACGGCCTTAAGCTTGCGACCTTCACGGATGCCGCCGGCCATCTCCAATAGATCCTTGAAGGGCGTACCCAGGGGGATTTCAAAGTTACCTGGATTTTGAACATGCCCGCTGACGGAGAAGCATTTGAGGCCGCCGCTCTTCTCGGTACCGAAGGCCTTAAACCAGTCCGCGCCATTTCGAATGATATCCGGTACCTGGGCGAAGGACTCGGTGTTGTTCACCGTGGTGGGCTGGCCATACAAACCCTTCTGGGCCGGGAACGGCGGCTTGTAGCGCGGCAGACCCTTCTTGCCTTCCAGGGAATCCAGCAGTGCGGTTTCCTCACCACAGATATAGGCACCGGCACCCAGGTGATCGTAAAGATCGAAATCCACACCGGAGCCCAGGATATTCTTGCCCAGCAAGCCGGCTTCATAGGCTTCTTTCAGGGCCTCCATGAAGCGCTGATAGGGTTCGTGCTCGAATTCGCCACGGATATAGTTGTAACCGATGGTCGCACCCATGGCGTAACCGCCGATGGCCATGCCTTCAATCACGGCATGGGGGTTGTAGCGGAGGATATCCCGGTCCTTGCAGGTGCCCGGCTCACTTTCATCCGAGTTGCAAACCACGAACTTCTGCCCCTGGAAATCCTTGGGCATGAAGCTCCACTTCAGGCCGGTGGGAAAGCCGGCACCACCCCGGCCGCGCAGGCCGGACGCCTTGACTTCTTCAACCACGTCCCCCGGCGAAATCTTTTCCTTCAGGATCTTTTTCCAGGCCTCATAGCCACCCAGCTTGAGATAGGTCTCAAGGGTATGGGGCTTATCCTGACCCAGCGTCTTGTAGCAGATGGAAGTATCCTGCATCCCGATTACTCCAGGCCGTCGAGAATCTGATCCACTTTTTCCAGAGTCAGATTCTCATGGTATTCGTGATTGACCATCATCATGGGCGCCCCTTTACAGGCGGCCAGGCACTCTTCCTCGCACTTGAGGAAAATCCGATCATCTTCAGTGGTCTGGCCCACCTTCACACCCAACTTCTTCTCCACGTGCTCGACGATTTCATCGGAGCCATTGAGCATGCAGCTGATGTTGGTGCAGATGGAAATCTTGTTGCGACCCACCGGCTTGGTTTCAAGCATGGAATAGAAGGTGGCCACCTCATAGACATCAATGGGCGGCAGCCCCAGATGATGGGCCACCGCGTCCATCCACTCTTCAGTGAGATAGCCGCCGTTGTGATGCTGGGCTTCCCGCAGGGCATCCAGCACCGCGGAGCGCTGCTGCCCTTCCGGATACTTGCCGATGCAGCGATCGATATAGGCCCGCATGTCCTCGGGCAGGAATTCTTTCGTGGCCTTGTACTTCACCGGTCAATCTCCCCGAACACGATATCCTGAGTACCAATCACCGCCACCAGGTCGGCCAACATATGGCCACGACACATTTCATCCATGGCGGACAGATGGGCAAAACCGGGGGCGCGGATCTTCACGCGGTAGGGTTTATTCGCCCCGTCGGAGACCAGGAAAATACCGAACTCGCCCTTGGGTGCTTCTACTGCGGCATAGGTCTCGCCTTCCGGCAGCACATAACCTTCCGTGAACAGCTTGAAGTGGTGAATCAGGGCTTCCATGCTGTCTTTCATTTCCCAGCGACGCGGCGGCACCACCTTGTGATCGTCCCCCATCACCGGGCCGGGATTCTCCCGCAGCCACTTGATGCACTGCTTGGCGATCTTGGCGGATTGACGCATCTCTTCAATGCGGACCAGGTAACGGTCGTAGCAATCGCCGTTGGTACCCACCGGAATCTGGAAATTCAGCTTGTCGTAGACTTCATAGGGCTGCTTCTTGCGCAGATCCCACTCCACGCCGGAACCGCGCAGCATGGGCCCGGTAAAGCCCAGCTGCAGGGCCCGTTCCGGACTCACCTGGGCGATACCCACGGTACGCTGCTTCCAGATCCGGTTGTCGGTGAGCAGGGTTTCGTACTGATCCACACAGCCGGGGAAGCGGTCCACGAAGTGCTCAATGAAATCCAGCAGACTGCCTTCCCGAGCCTCATTGAGGCGGTCCACATCCTTCTTGCTACGCCATTTGGAGTAGTCGTACTTGGGCATGGCATCGGGAAGGTCCCGATAGACGCCGCCCGGCCGATAATACGTGGCGTGCATCCGGGCACCGGATACGGCCTCGTACATATCCATGATGTCTTCACGTTCCCGGAAGGCATACAGGAATACCGTCATGGCACCGATATCCAGGCCGTGGGCACCGATCCAGAGCAGATGGTTAGCAATGCGAGTCAGCTCGTCGTACAGGGTCCGGATATAGCGGGCCCGAATGGGCGGTTCCACCCCCATGAGCTTTTCGATGGCCATCACATAGGCGTGCTCATTGCACATCATGGACACGTAATCGAGACGGTCCATATAACCGATACTGTGGTTATAGGGCTTGTTCTCCGCCAGTTTCTCCGTAGCCCGGTGCAATAAACCGATATGCGGATCAACCCGACGAATCACCTCCCCTTCCATTTCCAGGATCAGGCGAAGCACGCCGTGGGCCGCCGGATGCTGCGGCCCGAAGTTCATGGTGTAACTTTGAATCTCAGGCATCGCGGGAGGACTCCTTGAAGCCTTCCACATGTTGGTGATCGTGACGGATCACCTTGGGAACGGTGGTACGGGGCTCAATGGAAACCGGCTGATAAACCACGCGACCCTTCTCCGGGTCATAGCGCACTTCCACATTGCCGATCAGTGGGAAGTCCTTGCGGAAGGGATGCCCCACGAAACCGTAGTCTGTGAGGATCCGCCTCAGGTCCGGGTGGCCACTGAAAAGAATACCGAAGAGATCGAAGGCTTCGCGCTCGAACCAGTTGGCGCCGGCCCAGATGTCCACCACGGAATCGATGACAGGCGGATCCTGGGGAGGACACCAGCAGCGCAGGCGCAGGCGCTGGTTCTGGGAAATCGACATCAGGTGATAAACCACCGCAAAGCGCTTCTCCATGTCCGCCGCCTCATCGGGCGTGGCAAAGGCATGGGATTCAGTTCGATCCACCCCCCGGCTGTAACCCAGGGAGGTGCTTTTATCGGTGGCCCACTGGCTCTTGCCGTAGGCGAGATAATCCACACCGCCGATATCAATCAACTGTTCAAAGTTGAATGGCTTCTCGTCTCGCAGCGCCTGGCAGACGGATTTCAGATCCTCCGGTGCCACCTCATAGGTGAGCTCTCCCACGTGGTTTTCCACGCGCTGGAGCTTGTCACCGAAGCGTTCGGAAACCGCCTCGTTCAGGGATTCAATCCACTTAGTCATGTCGCGACCTGATCAACGGGCAATAGTGTTGGTGCGGCGAATCTTATTTTGAAGCTGCATGATGCCGTAGAGCAGCTGTTCTGCAGACGGCGGGCAGCCGGGGACGTAAATATCCACCGGGACCACCCGGTCACAACCGCGTGTCACCGAATAGGAATAGTGATAGTAGCCACCACCATTGGCACAGGACCCCATGGAAATGACCCAGCGGGGCTCGGCCATCTGGTCATAGACCTTGCGCAGCGCCGGGGCCATCTTGTTGCAGAGGGTGCCGGCCACAATCATCACATCGGACTGACGCGGGCTGGGACGAAAAATCACGCCGAAGCGGTCCATGTCATAGCGAGCGGCACCACAGTGCATCATTTCCACCGCACAGCAGGCCAAGCCAAATGTCATGGGCCACATGGAACCGGTTCGGGCCCAGTTGTAGAGCTTGTCCACGCTGGTGGTGACAAAGCCCTTCTCAACAACGCCGTTTTCTACTCCCATTCCAGAGCACCTTTCTTCCATTCGTAGATAAAGCCGACTACGAGAACGGCCAGGAAGACCATCATGGCCCAGAAGCCGAAGAGCCCGATATCCGTCAAGGCAACTGCCCAGGGAAAGAGAAAGGCAATCTCCAGGTCGAAGATAATGAACAGGATGGCCACCAGATAATAGCGGACATCAAACTTCATCCGGGTATCTTCGAAGGCTTCAAAACCGCATTCATAGGGGGAATTCTTCTCCGCATCCGGGTTTTGCGGGCCCAGGATGAACCCCACCAGGAGCAGGACAATGCCCAGACCGGTGGCGATACCAAGAAAAATCAGGATGGGGATGTAATTTTCCAGCATATTACCCGTGTCCCAGTGTCACTGTAAGGACCTGGCCGGCAAGCTCACAACATCCGCCTGTGGATGTTGGGGCCTGGGACCCAGCGTCCGCGCGAGCGGCATCCCGGGTCACACCTCCGGCAGGCAACCGGACGACCTGACGGTCGAGATTGGCAGGCAATACGTCAAATACACCCGCCGTACAACCTGCTCAATTGGAAACCGCCCGGCTTAGCGGGCGAGCTTCTGGTGTTGGTGCCGAAGGCCGGACTCGAACCGGCACGGCCGTAAGGCCACTGCCCCCTCAAGACAGCGTGTCTACCAATTCCACCACTTCGGCTTGGCTTGCTCCTGCTGGCCCGGAATTGCGCATCCCGGAGGCCGGCATATTACCATGAACGGGCACGCTTAGGCACCCCAAAACCACAATGAAAGCGGGACTTTAACGACCGTCCGGGGGCGGCAGATCCAGCCCGTCATCGTCTTCTTCCTCTTCATCTTCATCCGCCGGCGGCGCCAATTCTTCCTCCAGGGCGGGAACCGGCTCAATGCGCTCCAGCAAGGAACCCGGCTCGGCCACATCCCTGGCCGCGATCCAGGCCAATGCCGCGCTATTGAGCATGAAGACCGTCGCCAGAACCGCCGTCATGCGACTCAGGAAGCTGGCTGCACCCCGGGCACCGAACACCGTGCCGGAGGAGCCGCTGCCGAAAGCCGCGCCGGCATTGGCGCCCTGCCCCTGCTGAAGAAGAACCGAGACAACAATAACGATGGCTACAACGACGTGTAGTACGAGCAAAATGCTGATGAGCATGTCAAATTCCAGATTTATTGAGTGCTGGCCGAATTGGCCGATTCACAGATACTCAGAAAGCTGTCCGCGTCCAGGGATGCCCCACCGATCAAGCCCCCGTCAATATCGGGCCTGGCAAACAACTCGGCGGCATTCCCGGCCTTGACGCTTCCCCCGTAAATAATTCTCAGGCGGTCGGCAATTGTATCATCGGCCTCCGCCACGCGAGCGCGGATCATGGCATGCACGGCCTGGGCTTGCTCCGGAGACGCGGTCTGGCCGGTACCGATGGCCCAGACAGGCTCATAGGCCACCACCGCCTCCACAAAGGCATGCACGCCCGCGGCGTTCAGTACCGCATCCAGCTGGCGGCGAATAACCTGCTCGGTCACATCCTGCTCGCGCTCCTCCAGGGTTTCCCCCACGCAGAGGATGGGCCGAAGGCCCTGACGAGCGGCCGCCATGAACTTGCGCGCCACAGTTTCATCACTTTCACCAAAAAGCCCGCGACGTTCGGAATGGCCGACAATCACATAACGGCAATCGAAATCCTGCAGCATGGACGCCGACACTTCGCCAGTGAAGGCACCCGACTCTTCCTCGGAGACGTTTTGGGCACCTAAAACCAATTCCGACCCCTTGGCAATCCGCAAACCATCCGCCAAATAGACATAAGGTGGGCAAACGGCCGCTTCACAGTGTGAAGAAACCAGACCCTGCACCACATCTTCCAGCAACTCGGTCGCCGTTTCACGGCTGCCGTTCATCTTCCAGTTGCCGGCGACAAAGGGCTGTCGCATGCTGCCTCCAGTCTATTTCGGATCAGAGCCGCACCCGGTAGCAGCCGGGACTCGCGGATGGCTAAAAGGAAAAAGCCGTCGAACTCGGGCCTCTTGGCTAACGGCGCGAGACTTTACCCGGTGTCGGCCAACAAATCAATTTGACAAGCATGAAAAAGCGCTTTCCATGATCCCGATCAAGCCCCGGCATCCTGGCGAACCGCGTTCGCCAGCGTATCCACCCAATGGCTGACCAATTCGTCATCCTGCCCTTCCACCATTACCCGCACCAAGGGCTCGGTACCGGAGGCGCGAACCAGAATTCGGCCGCGATCCCCCAGAGCCTGCTGCGCCGCCTCACTGGCCAGCCCCAGCTGAGCACCCGACAGGGCGGCGGCACGATCGATCACTCGCACATTCACCAATCGCTGGGGGTACTTGCTGACCGGCTTCACCAGTTCGGCCAGGCCCTGCTCACGCCGCTGAAGCTCGGCCAGGACCTCCAGCGCGGCGATCAAGCCATCCCCGGTAGTGGTCCGGTCCAAACAGATCAGGTGACCGGAAGATTCGCCTCCAATTATTCCGTCATTGGCATCCAGGCATTCCATGACATGACGATCACCCACCTTGGCACGCTGAAAATCGATCCCCAGAGCCTGCAGAGCGTGCTCCAGACCGAGATTACTCATCACCGTGCCCACCACCGGCCCTCGCAACATTCCGGCAGCCTGACGGGCTCTGGCGATGATATAGAGCAATTCATCACCATCCCGGAGGGTCCCCTGCTGATCCGCCATGATCACCCGGTCGGCGTCCCCGTCCAGAGAGATCCCAAGATCCGCCTGATGGGTCAGCACGGCGCGCTGCATGGCCTCAGGGGCGGTGGAGCCACAATCCTGATTGATATTAAAGCCATCTGGATCGCAAGCCAGCGTCACCACTTGCGCACCCAGTTCCTGAAGCACCGCAGGTGCAACATGGGCAGCCGCGCCATTGGCACCATCCAACACCACCCGAAGCCCGTCCAGACGCAGGCCGGAGGGGGCCGCATTCTTGCAAAACTCTACATAGCGCCCGCCCGCGTCCTCAATCCGGCGGGCCTTGCCAAGCGCATGGGGCTCCACGGTGGCAAAATCCGTATCCATCTGGTTTTCGATGGCCGCTTCACGGTCATCATCCAGCTTGCGGCCATCGGCGCCGAAGAACTTGATGCCGTTGTCCTGGAAAGGATTATGGGAGGCGCTGATCACAATACCAGCCTGGGCCCCCAGGGTTCGAGTGAGATAGGCAATACCCGGGGTGGGCAATACACCCAACAACTCCACATCCACACCGGCGCTCACCAGCCCCGCTTCCAGGGCTGACTCCAGCATATCGCCGGAAATCCGGGTATCCCGACCAATCAGTACCTTGCCCCGGCCCTCGCGGCAAAAAACGCGGCCAGCGGCCCAGCCCAGCTTGACCACCTGATCCGCCGACATCAGCCCCTCGCCCACCGGGCCCCGAATGCCGTCGGTTCCGAAATAACGTCGACTCATCCTCGCTCTCCCTGACCTGAAGCCTTCACGGCCGCCATCATCTTCAAGGCATCCCGGGTAGCCGCCACATCATGGACTCGCACCACACTGGCCCCCAGCCAGGCAGCCAGTGTGGCTACCGACAGGCTGCCATACAGCCGTTCATCCACTGGCCGGTCTATCACATGGCCGATCATGGACTTGCGTGACATGCCCACCAACACCGGATAGCCGCTGGCGCTAAAAGCACCCAGTTCTCTAAGCAGAGTCAGATTATGATTCAGGGTCTTGCCGAAACCGAAGCCCGGGTCCACCAGGATTCGTCGACGCGACACCCCCGCCGCCTCCAGGGTCTCGGCCTGGGCCATTAAAAAACCCCTGACTTCACGAACCACTTCCCGGTACTGCGGGTTGGCCTGCATATTCCGCGGCTCGCCCTGCATATGCATGACGCAAACCGCCACATCGCTGTCCTTCACCGCCTCGATGGAGGCCGGGTCCTTAAACCCCCGCACATCGTTGATCAAATCCACACCCGCCTCGAGGGCAGCCCGCATCACGGCCGGCTTGGTAGTGTCCACTGACAGGATGGCATCGGTTTCGGGGCGCAGACGTTCGAGCACCGGGATAACCCGATCAATCTCTTCCTGCTCCGATACCCCCCGAGAGCCCGGCCGGGTGGATTCGCCACCGATATCGATAATATCGGCACCAGCCTCCACCATGGCCTGGGCATGGGCCAGGGCCTTGTCTCTGTCAATATAATCGCCGCCATCGGAAAAGGAATCCGGTGTGCGATTCAGTACACCCATGATCCGCGCCTGCGACAGGTCCAGTTCACGGTGACCACATTGCAATCTCATGTTGCTTAAACTCCCTTGAAATCGCCCCTGCAGCCAGATAGAAAAAAGGCCGGCGGTGTACCCGCCGGCCGTATCGAGTCCTTGCAGTCAGGCTCGCCCTTAATGCTGGCGGGCCGGATCTCCTATCGGATCCTCACCTTCATCAGGCTTGCGATCATCGTCAGCAGCCGCCGATTGGCCGCCATCATCATCACTGGGATCGATCCAGCCCTTGGGCGGACCGGGTTCACGCCCAGCCATGATGTCATCGATCTGCTTGGCATCGATGGTTTCATACTGCATCAGGGCTTCCGCCATCACATGCAGCTTGTCTTCATGCTCACGCAGCAGACGTTCGGCCCGCTCGTAATTCTGATCAATAATGGCGCGTATCTCTGCATCGATCGCACGAGCAGTCTCGTCCGACATATGACTGGAGCGCTGCTGCATCTCACGCCCCAGGAAGGGTTGACCATCATCTTCCTCGTAAGCCAGGGGCCCCAGCTTGTCGGACAGACCCCACTTGGTCACCATCTTGCGGGCAATACCCGTAGCGACCTCGATATCATTGGACGCACCCGTAGTGACTTTATGCTTGCCATAGATCTGCTCTTCCGCGATCCGTCCACCAAAGAGACTGGAAATCCGGCTTTCCAGCTTCTGCCGACTCTGACTGTACTCATCCTGTTCCGGCAGGAACATGGTCACACCCAGGGCACGGCCACGGGGGATGATGGACACCTTGTAAACCGGATCATGGTCAGGCACCAGGCGACCGATAATGGCATGGCCGGCTTCGTGATAGGCGGTAAGGCGCTTGTCTTCCTCGCTCATGACCATGGAGCGGCGCTCGGCGCCCATCATGATCTTGTCCTTGGCCTGCTCCAAGTGGTTCATGGTGACGTACTTGTCATTGCCACGAGCCGCAAACAGGGCCGCCTCATTCACCAGGTTGGCCAGATCGGCCCCCGAGAAACCAGGTGTCCCGCGGGCAATTAGACGGGGCTCGATACCGTCTGCCGCCGGCACCTTGCGCAGATGGACCTTGAGAATCTGTTCCCGGCCGCGCACATCCGGCAGCGGCACCACCACCTGGCGGTCAAAACGGCCGGGGCGAAGCAGCGCTGGGTCCAACACATCGGGCCGGTTGGTGGCGGCGATCACGATCACGCCCTCATGGCCTTCAAAGCCATCCATTTCCACCAGCATCTGGTTCAGGGTCTGCTCACGCTCATCATGGCCACCGCCCATGCCGGCACCACGATGACGCCCCACCGCATCCAGCTCATCAATAAAGATGATGCAGGGTGCATGCTTCTTGGCCTGCTCGAACATATCCCGGACCCGGGAAGCGCCCACGCCCACGAACATTTCCACGAAATCGGAACCGGAAATGGTGAAAAACGGGACACTGGCTTCACCAGCAATGGCACGGGCCAACAGGGTCTTACCCGTCCCCGGCGGCCCCACCATCAGCACGCCCTTCGGAATCTTGCCGCCAAGACGCTGGAACTTGGACGGGTCCTTGAGGAAGTCCACCAACTCGGTCACTTCCTCCTTGGCCTCGTCGCAGCCGGCCACATCCGGAAAACGGACACTGACCTGCTCGTCGCTAAGCATCCTGGCCTTGCTCTTGCCGAAGGACATGGCGCCCTTGCCGCCAGCACCACCGCCCTGCATCTGGCGCATGAAATAAATCCAGAGGGCAATCAAGAGCAGAAACGGTGTCCAGGAAATGAAGATCTGACCAAGCAATGAGCCCTGATCCTCTTCCTTGGCCACGATTTCCACCCGGTTGTCTTCCAGCTCGCCGATCAATGCGGTGTTGTCCGTCTCCGGATTGACGACCTCAAAGCGGTCTCCACCGGATCGCATTCCCTCAATCCGGTTTCCCTGGAGCACCACCTCATCCACATTCCCGCCACGAACTTCACGCAGGAACTCGGAATAGGACAGCTCCTCCCGGGTTTCTTCGGTGGGCCCGAAGCTGTTGAATACCGACAGGAGGATGACCGCGATGACGATCCAGATAATGAGATTCTTGGCCAATTCGCTCAAGATTTACTCCACGCGCCTTCAGGACGCATTCGACAGAATGTATTTCGCACCCGCAAGGCCAGCCAAAAGCCCCGTCAGGCACAGGTTTAGACACTACACTACCCGGTAGTTCCGGGCCAACAAATAGACCTCCGGGGAGCGGTCCCGGGACGCCTTGGGTTTGCGCACTTGCACTTTCGCAAATGCCTTTCTCAGCTCCGCCAGAAACTCATCAAAACCTTCACCCTGGAAGGTTTTGACCAGCAGATTGCCGCCTTCAGACAAGACCTGGCGCCCCAGATCCAGGCTCAGCTCGGCCAGATACATGGTTGCCGGCTGATCCACGGCCTTCATACCACTCATGTTGGGGGCCATATCCGACATTACAAGGTCCACCCGGCGACCCCCAAGGGTCTCCAGCAAGGCCTTCAGCACCGATTGCTCGGTAAAATCCCCCTGGATGAAATCCACATCCGGCAATGAGGGCATCTCCAGGCGGTCCAATGCCACAATCCGGCCCTGCCCCTGCAATCGATGGGCAGCATACTGACTCCAGCTCCCCGGTGCCGCCCCCAGATCCACCACGATCATGCCGGGGCGGAAAAGGCGATCTTTCTTATCGATTTCTTCCAGCTTGAACACCGCCCGCGAACGCCAGCCCTCCTTTCGGGCCCGGAGCACATGCTCATCCCGGTGATGCTCTTTCAGCCAACGATGGCTGCTGCCCTTCTTGCCCATGTCCACATGCCCTGCATTTACCGTTCATACCGGCGTTTCCGGCCAATCATTGCCAAAGCCGTTCACGGGCCTCAGAATACGAACTTCGTTCTCACCAGAGGAGATCAGTGAGCACCGTGAGCGAGACCATTGCCCAACTGAATGAAGCCCAGAAGAAGCATCTCAAGCGCCTGGCCCATCACCGCAAGCCCATTGTGCAAACGGGTGCCAATGGCCTCAGCGATGCAGTTCTGGCCGAGGTGGAACGCGCCCTGCATGATCATGAATTGATCAAGGTACGCCTGGTGGCCGGTGATCGAACCGAACGCTCCGCCATGATCGGCGAGGTCTGCGAACGGACCCGCTCTGCTCTGGTTCAGCGCATCGGCCACGTGGCCGTCCTGTTCCGGGCCAACCCCGACAAACCTGTCATTGAACTACCCGGCAGCAACCGGGGCAAGGCAGACAAGGCCCGGCCCGGCAAGCGCACCGGGCGCAAGACCGCTCACTCGTAGCGCACTTCCACGATTTCGTAGTGGCGGACCCCACCCGGGGTCTCCACTTCGCACTCATCGCCCTCTTCCTTGCCAATCAGGCCACGGGCAATGGGGGAATTCACCGATAGCAGACCTTGCTTGATATCGGCCTCGTCCTCACCCACGATCTGGTAGGTGGCCTCCCGGTCATCCTCTTCCACATAGACATCCACAGTGGCGCCAAAGACTACCTTGCCCTTGGCATCCACTTTGGTCACGTCAATGACTTCCGCCGTGGAAAGCTTGCCTTCAATGTCTTTAATGCGGGCCTCGATCAAGCCCTGCTCTTCTCGGGCCGCATGGTATTCCGCGTTTTCTTTGAGATCACCATGCTCACGGGCCTCTGCAATGGCTTCCACAACCCGCGGCCGATCCTTTGATTTAAGTTTTTTCAGTTCAGCCTTGAGGCGTTCGGCGCCTCGAACAGTCAACGGTGTTCTTTTCATTGGGTGTACTCCCGATGCAGATCCTGAAGCCGATTCACATCGGCAACGTCCATATGGTCCATGGCCAGGCAGGTCGCTTTGCCCGCGGCAATGGTGGTGTAGTAAGCCACCTTGTGATGGACCGCTTCACTGCGAATAGAATGAGATTCACGAATGGCCTTCTTGCCTTCCGTGGTATTGACGATGAGGGTGATCTCATCGTTTTTGATCATGTCCACGATATGAGGCCGACCTTCACGCACCTTATTTACCGGCGTCACGCTCAGACCAGCTGCCTCCAGGGCTTTGGCCGTACCCCGGGTGGCCACCAGCTCAAAGCCCCGCTCCTGAAGCAGGCCGGCCAGCTCCACCGCCGCATCCTTGTCCGGGTCCCGAACGCTGAGAAAGGCTCGTCCGCCCCGGGGCAACACCATGCCGGCACCCAGTTGGGCCTTGGCGTAGGCCTCGCCAAAGCTGCGTCCCACGCCCATCACTTCCCCTGTGGACTTCATCTCCGGTCCCAGGATGGGGTCGGCACCCGGGAACTTGGCAAAGGGAAAGACCGATTCCTTCACGGAATAGTACAGAGGCAGGCGCTCCTCGGTCAGACCCTGATCCGGCAAGCTGCGCCCGGCCATGCAGCGGGCGGCGATCTTGGCCAAGGGCACACCCACTGCCTTGGAGACAAAGGGCACGGTACGGGACGCACGAGGATTCACTTCCAACAGGTAGATTTCTTCCCCGCGCACGGCAAACTGGGCATTCATCAACCCCACCACATGCAGCTCCCGGGCAATGGCAGCCATCTGGGCACGAATTTCCGCCTGAACCGTGTCCGACAGACTGTTGGGCGGCAGGGAACAACCGGAATCACCGGAATGCACCCCGGCCTGCTCCACGTGCTCCATGACCCCACCGATGACCACGGTCTCGCCATCGGAAACCGCATCCACGTCCACTTCCACCGCCTCTTCCAGGAAGCGATCCAGCAATACCGGCGAATCATTGGAAACCCGCACGGCATTTTCAATGTATTCGATCAGATCGTTCTCGTTGAAGACCACTTCCATGGCGCGCCCACCCAGCACATAGGACGGACGCACCACCAGCGGATAGCCGATTTCCTCGGCCAGGCGAATCGCTTCCCCCCCAGCACGCGCCGTGCGATTGGGCGGCTGCTTGAGGTTCAAGCGATTCACCAGCTGCTGGAAACGCTCCCGGTCCTCGGCCAGATCGATGGAGTCCGGCGTGGTACCGATAATAGGCACGCCGGCCGCTTCCAGATCCCGGGCCAGCTTGAGCGGCGTCTGGCCGCCAAACTGGACAATCACCCCGACCGGCTTCTCGGTTTCCACCACTTCGAGCACATCCTCGAGCGTCAAAGGCTCGAAATACAGGCGGTCGGAGGTGTCATAGTCAGTGGAGACGGTTTCCGGGTTGCAGTTGACCATGATGGTCTCAAAGCCGTCTTCACGCAGCGCCAGTGAGGCGTGGACACAGCAATAATCAAACTCAATCCCCTGGCCGATGCGGTTGGGCCCGCCCCCCAGGATCATAATCTTGCGGCGATCGGATGGCCGCGCCTCGCATTCCTCTTCATAGCTGGAATACATGTATGCGGTGGTGGCCTCGAATTCGGCGGCACAGGAATCCACCCGCTTGTAAACCGGCCGTACACCCAGCTCATGGCGCCGGGCGCGAAGGGCCCCTTCATCGCAACCCAGTAATTTCGCCAGGCGGCTGTCGGCAAAGCCCTTGCGCTTGAGGCGGCGCAGGTGATCGGCATCCAGGGCCGCCAAACCCAAGCCTCGCACTGCATCTTCCTCGCCAACCAGATCCTGTATCTGAACCAGGAACCAGGGATCGATGCCGGTCAGCGAGTAGATATCCTCCATGGCCAGGCCGGCCCGGAAGGCATCCCCCAGGTACCAGAGACGGTCGGGGCCGGGGTCCTGCAGCTCCTGACGCAGCCGGTCCATAGCATCCTCGCCGTGGTCCAACAGCTTCTCATTGAGACCATCGGCGTCGATTTCCAGGCTTCGGAGAGCCTTCTGGAAGGACTCCTGAAAGGTCCGACCCACGGCCATGGCCTCGCCCACCGATTTCATCTGGGTGGTCAAACGCGGCTTGGCCTGGGGAAATTTCTCGAAGGTAAAACGGGGTAGCTTGGTGACCACATAATCAATGCTGGGCTCAAAGGAAGCCGGCGTCACCCCGCCGGTGATCTCATTCTGCAGCTCATCCAGGGTATAACCCACCGCCAGCTTGGCGGCCACCTTGGCAATGGGGAAACCGGTGGCCTTGGAAGCCAGCGCCGAGGAACGGGACACCCGCGGGTTCATCTCGATGATGATCAGACGACCGTCTTCCGGATTCACGGCAAATTGCACATTGGAACCGCCAGTCTCCACGCCGATCTTGCGCAGCACCGCCAGGGAGGCGTCGCGCATCACTTGATATTCGCGATCGGTCAGGGTCTGGGCCGGTGCCACGGTGGCGGAATCGCCGGTATGGACGCCCATGGCATCGATATTTTCAATGGAACAGATGATGATGCAGTTATCCGCCTTGTCGCGGACCACTTCCATCTCGAATTCCTTCCAACCCAGCACCGATTCCTCGATCTGAACCTCATTGGTGGGGGACAATTCCAGCCCCCGGCCACAGATTTCCTCGAACTCTTCCCGGTTATAGGCGATGCCGCCGCCGCTGCCACCCATGGTGAAGGACGGACGGATAATGGCGGGGAAACCGATGTCGTCCTGCGCCTCCCAGGCTTCGGCCATATTGTGGGCGAGCCTGGCGCGCGGTGACTCCAGGCCGATCTCATCCATGGCCCGACGAAAGCGATCCCGATCCTCGGCCATATCGATGGCGTCCCGGCTGGCACCGATCATCTCCACGTTGAAACGCTCGAGGATGCCTTCCCGGTAAAGGTCCAGGGCACAATTCAGCGCCGTCTGTCCGCCCATGGTGGGCAGCAGGGCCTGGGGCCGTTCCTTTTCGATAATCCCGGCCACGGTACGCCAGTGGATGGGCTCGATATAGATGGCATCGGCCATTTCCGGGTCGGTCATGATGGTGGCCGGATTGGAATTCACCAGCACCACCCGGTAGCCCTCCTCCCGCAATGCCTTACAGGCCTGGGCACCAGAATAATCAAACTCGCAGGCCTGCCCGATGACGATGGGGCCGGCACCGATGATCAGAATCGTTTCTATGTCTGTACGTTTTGGCATCGTTTTACTCGACTCTCAGCCCCGTCCAATGACGGGACCCATGGTGCATATCAATCGTGAACGAAGCGGGCCGGAACCCGGCTGTCCGGCTCAGGCTTGCTGCCCGGCACCCGCCCTGACCTGCTCCATCAGACGGATGAAATGCTGGAATAACGGCTTGGCGTCATGGGGACCCGGACTGGCCTCCGGATGCCCCTGAAAACTGAAAGCCGGCTTGTCCCGGTGCGCCATCCCCTGCAGGGTCTGATCAAACAGCGAACGATGGGTCACCCGGATATTGTCGGGCAGGGAATCTTCTTCGATGGCAAAGCCATGGTTCTGGCTGGTGATCAGCACCTGGCCGCTTTCCACATCCAGCACCGGATGGTTGGCTCCATGGTGGCCGAATTTCATTTTCACTGATTGCCCGCCACTGGCCAGGCCCAGTAGCTGGTGCCCCAGACAGATGCCGAACAGCGGCACACCGGCGGCCAAAAACGCCTGGGTGGCCTCGATGGCGTAATCACAAGGCTCCGGATCACCGGGGCCGTTGGAGAGAAACACCCCATCGGGCGACAGGGACATAACCTCGGAGGCCGGGGTACGGGCCGGAACCACCGTCACACGGCAACCCGCATCCACCAACAAGCGCAGAATATTGCGCTTGACTCCAAAATCGTAGGCCACCACATGAAAATCCTGGCGCTGTGCCGGACGGAATTCATTGCCTTCCAGCTGCCAGCTGCCTTCATTCCATTCGTAACCAGTCTCGGTGCTGACCGCCTGGGCCAGGTCCATCCCCTTGAGACCGGGAAATGACCGGGCCTGCTCGATGGCCTCCGCCTCATCCAGCTCGCTGGTGATACAGCCAGACTGGGCCCCCTGATCGCGAATCAGGCGGGTCAGGCGACGGGTATCCACTCCGGCAATGGCCACGGTTCCTTGGGCACGCAGATAAGCGTCCAGAGACTCATGAGAGCGCCAGTTACTGGCCAGCAAGGGTAAATCCCGGATGATCAGACCGGCGGCCTGAACCCGATCGGATTCAGCATCCTGGGGGTTGGTGCCCACATTGCCGATATGGGGATAGGTCAAAGTCACCAGCTGACGCGCATAGGAAGGATCCGTAAGGATTTCCTGATAGCCGGTCATGGCGGTATTGAAAACCACCTCCCCGGTGGTGGTGCCATCCGCACCCGCCAATTCTCCCCGGAAGATCGAGCCGTCCGCCAATGCCAAAAGGGCTTTCTTTCGCACACCTTCCTCCTGATCGGCCCGCCGCTGGCTCACCGCCACCGGACTCCGCATACACAAAGCGGGAAAGATTCCATCGGAACCCTTCCCGCCTGTTCGAGAACTCACTGTCTGTGGCGCTGATTTTACTGCAACAGGCTGCGCGCTGTCCATGCACCGCCTGGCGCCAGACCAGCTTGCCAGTAACTAAAACCCAAGCACGTCCCGCATCTCATACAAACCGGCCCGACGACCCGCCAACCATCGAGCGGCATCCAGCGCCCCATGAGCAAAGGTATCGCGGCTGGAGGCCCGATGGGTCAACTCAAGTCGCTCCCCAGGCCCGGCCAGATAAACCGTGTGTTCCCCGGCGATATCTCCGCCACGAACCACGGAAAAACCGATATCCCCGCCCCGCCGGGGGCCGGTCTGCCCCTTGCGGTGATGAACCGAAACCGCATCCAGTCTTTTGTGACGCGCCTCAGCCGCTTCCTCGCCCAACCGCAGCGCCGTACCGGAAGGCGCATCATTCTTGCGTCCGTGGTGGGCCTCAAGGATCTCGATATCGTAATCCTCATCCAAGGCCGCCGCCGCCCGGTGGACCAGTTCCAGCAGAATATTGACACCCTTGCTGGTATTCGGGGCAATCAGTACCGGAATCTTTTTCGCGGCCTGCTCCAATACCTGTCGGGTGGAGGCTTCCAGGCCGGTGGTGCCCACCAGCAGGGGCAGACCATAGTCCACACAATGCCGCACCAGCCCGATTTCATCACTGGCGGCGGCGAAATCCAACACCACTTCCGCCTCGGCCAAGCCGGCACCCCGGTCGCTCGTGTAGCAGATATGGGGCCAGTCTGGCACTTCCTTGTCCTCGGCGGGGCTGCCCGGCCGGACCAGCGCCCCCACCACGGCCACATTACCCATGGATTTAGCCAGCCTGAGAATGGACTGACCCATACGCCCGGAAGCGCCTACCACTGCGATTTTCAACATGGCTTTACCCCCTGCGGGCCCACCGGTCAGCCCAGATTTTCGAAGAAGCGCTTCACGCCATCCAGCCAGGAGTCAGAGCGGGGATTATGCCGTTTACCCCCCTCATCCAGACTGGCCTCAAACTCCTCCAATAGTTCTTTTTGGTGCTTATTGAGCTTCACCGGCGTTTCCACGGTCACCCGGCATAGCAGATCACCCCGAGGCCCGCCCCGAACCGGCTTTACGCCCTTGCCACGCAGTCGGAACAACTTGTTGCTCTGGGTTTCCGCCGGAATCTTGAGATTCACCCGCCCATCCAGGGTCGGCACTTCCACTTCGCCGCCCAGCACGGCGGTGCCGAAGCTGATGGGCACCTCACAGAGCAGATCATTGCCATCCCGCTGAAAAATGGGATGAGGCCGGACGTGGACCTCCACATACAGGTCCCCAGGCGGGCCGCCGTTCTCACCGGCCTCGCCTTCACCAGCCAGGCGAATGCGGTCGCCGGTATCCACTCCTTCGGGGATACGCACGGACAGCTTTTTCTCTTCCCGCACCCGGCCACGACCATGGCAAGCCTTGCAGGGGTCCTTGATGATCTTGCCATCACCCCCGCAACTGGGGCAGGTCTGCTGCACCGAGAAGAAACCCTGCTGCATGCGCACCTGGCCCATGCCGCCACAGGTATCACAGGTTTCCGGCTGACTGCCGGGCTCGGCACCGGAGCCGTCACAGACCTCACACTCCCGGGTGCCGGGCACTGTGATCTGAATGGTGTCGCCCTGGACCGCCTGCTCCAGGTCCACCTTCAGGCGATAGCGTAGATCCGCGCCCCGAAAGACCCGGCTCCGGCCACCCCGGCGGCCCGCACCGCCGAAGATATCGCCGAACACATCACCGAAGATATCGGAAAAGGCATCGGCACCGCCGCCACCAAAACCGCCACCGGGACCACCGCCACCACCAAAACCGGCCTCGGCACCGGCATGGCCGAATTGGTCGTAAGCGGCCCGTTTCTGGGGATCCGACAAGGCCTCATAGGCCTCCTTGACTTCCTTAAAGCGGGCTTCGGTGTCCTGATCACCGGGATTGCGGTCCGGGTGGAATTTCATGGCCATCCGCCGGTAGGCCTTTTTGATATCGGCCTCCGAGGCGTCCTTTTCCACGCCGAGCACTTCGTAATAATCCCGTTTCGACATTGTCGATCCCCGTTCACTTGATCTATGGCTTTAGTGCGTAACCCAATCTTCTCCAGCTCCCACACAGGACCGGGGGCATCCCATCCGGCCACCTTCACCCGAATGCGATACCCCCGCCCTGCTGAAGCCGCAATCGATTACTTGCGGTTTTCCTTCACTTCCTCGAACTCGGCATCCACCACATCATCATCCTTGGCGGATTCTTCACCCGAGCCGGGCTCGCCCTCTCCGGCACCCTCGGCCGCACCCTCTTCGGCCTGGTCAGCATAGGCCTTCTGGGCCAGCTGGCCGGCGGCCTGGGTCAGGGTTTCGGTCTTGGCCTTGATAGCCTCCACGTCATCCCCCTTCATGGCCTCTTCCAGCTCGGAGATGGCGGTTTCAATCTGCGCCTTCTCGCCTTCCTCGGCCTTGTCGCCGTGCTCTTCCAGGGACTTGCGGGTGGCATGAATCAGGCCATCCGCCTGATTGCGGGTATTGACCAGCTCCTGGAAGCGCTTGTCTTCCTCGGCATGGGCCTCGGCGTCACGAATCCGCTCTTCGATCTCGTCCTCGGACAGACCACCGGAGGACTTGATCTCAATGCTCTGCTCGCGACCGGAGGCCTTGTCCTTGGCGGAGACGTGCAGGATGCCGTTGGCATCGATATCGAAGGTGACCTCGATCTGCGGCACGCCACGCGGGGCGGGCGGAATATCGGCCAGGTCAAAACGGCCCAGGGACTTGTTGGCTGCGGCTTGTTCCCGCTCACCCTGCAGCACATGCACGGTCACCGCACTCTGATTGTCCTCCGCCGTGGAGAAGGTCTGGTTGGCCTTGGTCGGGATAGTGGTGTTCTTGTCGATCAGCTTGGTCATGACACCGCCCAGGGTCTCGATACCCAGGGACAGGGGCGTCACGTCCAGCAGCAACACATCCTTCACATCACCGCCCAGGACACCGCCCTGGATGGCGGCACCAACGGCCACAGCCTCATCCGGGTTCATGTCCTTGCGCGGATCCTTGCCGAAGAAATCCTTTACTGCTTCCTGAACCTTGGGCATGCGGGTTTGACCACCCACCAGGATCACGTCATCTACGTCGTTGACCGACAGACCGGCATCCTTGATGGCAATCTTGCAAGGTTCGATGGTGCGCTTGACCAGGTCTTCCACCAGGGATTCCAGCTTGGCCCGGGTGATCTTGATGCTCAGATGCTTGGGCCCGCTCTGATCCGCCGTGATGTAAGGCAGGTTCACTTCGGTCTGCTGACTGGAGGACAGCTCGATCTTGGCCTTCTCGGCGGCTTCCTTGAGCCGCTGCATGGCCAGCGCATCCTGGCGGATATCCATGCCCTGCTCTTTCTTGAACTCGGCGGCCAGGTAATCAATGATCGCCTTGTCGAAGTCCTCGCCACCCAGGAAGGTATCGCCGTTGGTGGACATCACTTCGAACTGATGCTCACCATCCACTTCGGCAATCTCGATGATGGAGATATCGAAGGTGCCGCCACCCAGGTCATACACGGCCACTTTGCGATCACCGCGCTTCTTGTCCAGGCCATAGGCCAGGGCGGCAGCGGTAGGCTCGTTGATGATCCGCTTGACTTCCAGACCGGCAATACGGCCGGCATCCTTGGTGGCCTGGCGCTGGGAATCGTTGAAGTAGGCCGGCACGGTAATCACCGCCTGGGTGACCTCTTCACCCAGATAATCCTCGGCGGTCTTTTTCATCTTCTTCAGCACCCGGGCAGAGACTTCCGGCGGGGCCATCTTCTTGTCCTGGGCTTCCACCCAGGCATCGCCGTTGTCCGCCTTGACGATCTTGTAGGGCACCATGTCGATGTCCTTCTGCACCACCGCATCCTCGAAGCGGCGGCCAATCAGGCGCTTGACGGCGAACAGGGTGTTATGGGGATTGGTCACCGCCTGACGCTTGGCGGATTGCCCCACCAACTCCTCTCCTTCCTTGGTGAAGGCCACGATGGACGGTGTGGTGCGATCACCCTCGCTATTTTCGATGACCTTGGTCTCGCCGCCTTCCATGATGGAAACGCAGGAGTTGGTCGTACCCAGGTCAATACCGATGATCTTGGACATAATCAATTCTCCAGATAAATGCTTGCTGATTCGTAAACCGCTGAAATTCGTCTCTGCTCTGTAGATGGGGATGCACCGCGCGCTTTCAAGCGCCGCGCGCCAATCCCTTAGCTGTCATTTTCGGGGGCTTTGGCGACAATGACCCGTGCCGGGCGCAACAGGCGCCCCTTGAGCAGATAGCCCTTCTGGATCACCGTCACGACGGTATCCGGGTCCTGCTCGCTGGTTTCCTGCATGGTCATGGCCTCGTGGAACTCGGGGTTAAAGGGTTCACCCTGGGGGTCGAGCTCGGCCACGCCGGCCCGCTCCATCACACCGCTCAGCTGGCGCAGGGTCATTTCCTTGCCTTCCTTGAGCTGCTCCACATTGGGCTCTTCGTCCTCGGCGGCTTTGAGCCCCATTTCCAGGCTGTCCTTGACCATCAAAAGCTCCTCGGCCAGCTTCTCCACCGCGAACTTGTGGGCATTCTCCACATCCCGGCGAGCCCGCTTGCGGACGTTCTCCATCTCGGCCAGGATCCGCAATTGCTCGGCCTTGGCCGCTTCCAGCTCCTCGCGCAACTGCTCAACCTCATCCTGGTCCTTGTCCTCAGACTCGGCGGATTGATTGGTTTCTTGTTCATTGACGTCCTGCTCGGCGTGTTCACGAGCTTGAGTGTCTTGCTCAGACATTGGCTGTAACCCCTTGATACAAATAGATTCTGTCCCCGCAAAAGCTGCGAGGATCCAAGCGTCTGACAGGTATTTGGGCCCTATTGGCGAGAATTCAAGGCGTGACCCAGCAATCGGGCTGTCATATCCACTACCGGAATGACCCGCTCATAAGCCATGCGTGTGGGACCGATTACCCCGAGGACCCCCACCACCTGGTCATCGGCGGCATAGGGGGCGGTGACCACGCTGCAATCATCCAGCACCTGATAACCGGATTCTTCCCCGATGAAGATCTGCACTCCATCGGCGGCCACTGCCTGATCCAGCAGGTGGAGGATGTCGCGTTTCTGGTTGAAGGCACCGAAGAGACGGCGCAACTTCTCAACATCCGACAGCTCGGCGAATTCCATCAGATTGGTCTCGCCGGCCATTACATAACCGTCATCATCGGAATCTTCGTCAGTGAATACTTCCTCTGCCATGTTGATGGCGGTGAGCATCAGCTCATTCATGCTCTCCCGAGCCTGCTGCATTTCATCCAGCAGCGCCCGCCGAACTTCGGTGAGATCTCGGCCTGAAAACTGGGCATTGAGGTAATTGGCAGCCTTCTGAAGCTGATCCCGGTCATAGCCACCTTCCAGGTGGAGAATGCGGTTTTGCACATCCTGATCGCTGAACACCACCACGGCCAACACCCGGGTCTCGGAGAGGGGCAAAAATTCAATCTGCTGCCAAGAAGAACGCTCCCGGCGCGGCAGGGTCACCACGCCGGCCAGACGGGTGACACCGGAGAGCAGGTTGCTGGCAGAGCTGATCAGACTCTGGTAATCGCCGTCTTCATTACGAAGGCCCAACTCCAGACGGCTGACCTCCCGCCGATTGAGCTTTTTCACCGTCAGCAAAGTATCCACGAAGAAACGATAGCCCTTGACCGTGGGAATCCGGCCGGCCGAGGTGTGGGGCGATTGCACGAAGCCCATCTCCTCCAGGTCCGCCATTACATTGCGAACACTGGCCGGGCTCAGGGAGAGACCGGACTGACGCGACAGGGAGCGGGAACCCACAGGCTGCCCCTCATGGATATAACGCTCCACCAGAGTCTTGAGCAGGTGTTGGGCTCGATTGGAGAGCGGATTATCCATGGAAGATTATACTCATCGGTGAACGGGATTAGCACTCTTATGACAAGAGTGCCAGACTGGCGAAAAGCTAGCAGCGGCGTCACAATACTGTCAAGCTACTCTTCACAAAAAGTTTCCCGCAGACAGAGACTTGGACCAAGAAATGAAAGAAGCATTCCAGCGTGTGGGCCTGATTGCCAAAAGTGGCGACGAACGGGTCATCCGCGTGCTCAAGGAACTGGCCGGACTCCTGGACGGGCTAGGCATGGAAGCGGTGCTGGATAAGCGCCTGGCCGAAGCCCTGCCCAACTGGCAGAGCCAAATCAGCGACGCCGAAGTCATGGCCGAGAATGTGGACCTGATCATCGTGGTAGGCGGCGACGGCACGCTGCTGAACGCCGCCCGCCTGCTGGCACCCCGGCCCGTACCCCTGGCCGGCATCAACCTGGGGCGGCTGGGCTTTCTCACCGACATGGCTGCAGACCGGGCCGTGGAAGAAATGACTGCGGTTCTCCAGGGCCGATACACTCGCGATCATCGCCATATGCTCCATGCCCGAATTCGCGAAGGCGATTCAGTGGTGGCCGAGGATCTGGCCCTGAATGATGTGGTTATCCAGAAGGCCGATGGCGGGCGAATGATTGAATTCGAGACCTGGGTGGATGACCGATTTGTCTCCCTGCACCGTGCCGACGGCATGATCGCCGCCACGGCCACCGGCTCCACGGCCTATGCCCTGTCAGGCGGCGGCCCCATTCTGCACCCGGACGTGGATGCCCTGGCGCTGGTCCCCATTTGCCCCCACACCCTGAGTGACCGCCCCCTGGTCATCCCTGGAAAGAGCCGGGTGCATTTCATTCTGCGGGGTGAACGAAGCAATCAGGCCCAGATCAACTGGGACGGACAACAGACCAGCCCGGTGGCCCCGGGCCAGACCGTGGAGTTGCAGCGTTCAGAACAGACCACCACCCTGCTGCATCCGCCCTCCTATGACTATTTCGCCCTGCTGCGTTCAAAACTGCACTGGGGACGGTCTCAGGATGGCAATGTGCCCCGTTGAAGGGGTTTGATATGCTCTTGGGATTAATCACACACCGATTATTGGGGACAGGGGCCGCATGCTCACTCACCTGCGAATCAAGGACTTTGCCCTGATCCAGGAATTGGATCTGGAACTCACCGGCGGACTCAACGTGCTCACCGGCGAAACCGGTGCCGGCAAATCCATCCTGGTGGACGCCATCGGACTGGTACTGGGGGACCGGGCCGATGCCGCCGTTGTCCGCCACGGCAAGGAGCGCGCCGAGATCAGTGTGGAATTTGACCTGGAAGACGACCCCGACACCCGCGCCTGGCTACAGGAAGAAGAACTGGACGACGAGGACCAATGCCTGTTGCGGCGCACCATCAGCCGCCAGGGCCGCTCCCGGGCCTATGTCAACGGCCACAAGGTCCCGGTACAGCAACTCAAGCGCCTGGGCGAGCAGCTCATGGACATCCATGGCCAGCATGAACACCAATCCCTGCTCCGCGGCAAAACCCAGTTGGCCCTGGTGGACCAGTACGGGGACCACCAGACGGCCATCGAGGCGGCCGACCAGGCCTGGCGGCAATGGCAGCAGGCCCGCAAGCAGCTGGCGCAGTTGGAAGAGGATGCCGGGGGTGGAGAAAGCGGCGCGGAATTCCTGCGCCACCAGGTCCGGGAACTGGAAGCCCTGGAACTGGCCGAAGGCGAACTGGAGTCACTGGAAAACGAACACGAGCGCCTGCGCCATGGTGGCCGCCTGCTGGAAGAAGGCCAGCAGGCCCTGGGCCTGGCCTTCGAGGGGGAAAGCGCATCGGCCTCGGAACTTCTGAGCCAGGCCCTGCATCGCGTGGAGGCGCTGGTGACCCTGGATTCACGCCTGGAACCCATTCGCGCCGGTTTCGAGCAGGCCGGCATCCATCTCGACGAGGCAGCCGAATCCCTGCAACGCTACCTGAGCGATCTGGACCTGGACCCGGCCCGACTGGACTGGGTGGCCGACCGAATCGGCACCGCCCACGAACTGGCCCGCAAGCACCGCGTGGAACCCGCCGAACTACCCGCTACCCTGAGCCGCATGCAGGAACGCCTGGATGCCATCGAACACGCCGGTGAGCGCCTGAATGAAGCTCGAGAGGCCGTGGCCGCGGCAGAGAAGGCGTGGTGGAGCCAGGCCGACAAACTCAACGGCCTGCGCCAGAAAACGGCCAAGACCCTGTCGGACAAGGTCACCCAGGTCATGCAGGGGCTGGGCCTGGATGGCGGCAAGCTGTCCATCCAGGTGGAAGCGGAAGCGGAGTCCCCCCGCCGGGGCGGTGCTGATTCGGCCCAGTTCCAGGTCTCGATGAATGCCGGACAACCCCTGCGCAGCCTGGCCCGGGTAGCCTCCGGCGGCGAACTATCCCGAATTGGCCTGGCCATACAGGTGGTGGCCGCACGCCGGGCCAGCATACCGGCCATGATCTTCGATGAAGTGGATGCCGGGATTGGCGGCGGGGTGGCGGAAATCGTCGGCCGCGAACTGCGCCGGCTGGGCAGCCGATGCCAGGTTTTCTGTGTGACCCACCTGCCCCAGGTAGCCTCCCAGGGACACCATCATTTCAAGATTGCCAAATCCATCCGCCAGGGCGAGACCTTCACTCAGGTCACCCCCCTGGCCGACGGCGAACGGGTGGAAGAACTGGCGCGCATGCTGGGGGGCACGGAAATCACCGACACCAGCCGCGATCACGCCCGGGAAATGATGGAAAAAGCCGGCTGACGAGCCTGCGGGGTGGCCTCACCCCAAGGGGCCTAGGTCCGACGCCAATAACTGCTGTAACACGAAGGACACGAAGGAACGAGAGTGCTGCTCCGAAGAGGATCATGGCGATCAGCAGGCAAAGCGCTCAACAAATGGTGCCCGCCAAGCCCCAACCCCTAATTCCTTCGTGCCCTTCCCTTTCCCTTCGTGCCCTTCGTGCTTATGCCTTTTGGATAAACGGCCAATTCCGTACGCTTGGTTCAGGAGTCAGCTTTCCTCGCTGCCCTTGCCCTGGCATTCGGGGCAGATGCCATAGATGTAGAGGGAGTGGTCGGTCATCTTGTAGCCACGGCTCTCGGCAATGTGGACCTGGCGCTCCTCGATCACATCGTCCACGAACTCATCTACCCGGCCGCATTTGACGCAGAGAATATGGTCGTGGTGCTCGCCCTCGTCCAACTCGAACACCGACTGACCGCTTTCGAAATGATGGCGCGTAACCAGTCCGGCGCTCTCGAATTGGGTCAAGACCCGATAAACGGTGGCCAGGCCAATCTCTTCGCCAGCTTCCAGCAACGCCTTGTAGAGATCTTCGGCGCTCATGTGGCGCTTCTCGCTGCCAGCCAGGGTGTCCAGAATCTTCATCCTGGGCACCGTCACTTTCAGTCCAGCCTTGCGCAGATCCTGACTTTCCATCTGACCTCCACTGGTCATAGGTATGATAATTCCCGTATTATCCCCTAACTGTCCGCAACAACCAAAGACATTGACACCATGCACATGATTCGCACACTGCTCAGCCTGACACTGGTCCTTTTCCTGGCTGCCTGCGTCTATCGTCAGGACATCCCCCAGGGCAACTACCTGGACGACGAGGATATCGAGGCCGTGGAAGTCGGCATGACCCAGTCCCAGGTGCGCTTCCTGCTGGGCACCCCCATGCTCAAGACCCCCTTCCACGGGGATCGTTGGCTTTACCATTACTATCTCGACAGCCGGCGGGAGCATCGCAGCCATCGCCGCGATCTGACCGTTTTCTTCGATGAAAACGGGGTGGTGCGGGAAATTCGCGACAGCGCAGATAGCTAATCAGTCGCCCTTGCGCATGGTGCGCCCTTCCCGGGCGCGCTGGCGCCGGACCTCCTTGGGATCCGCCTTCAGGGGCCGGTAAACCTCCACCCGGTCCCCTTCCCGCAGAACCTGGTCCGCCTTCACCAGGCGGCCAAATATCCCTACACGGCTTTCCTTCAGATCGATCTCGGGAAATAGCTTGGCGATGCCGGAACGGTTAACCGCCTCCTCCGCCGTGGTGCCCACCTCCACCTCCAGGACAAGAATCTCCTGGCGTTCCGGGCGAGCGTAGGCCACTTCCACCGAAATTCGCGGTGATTGGTCCCCGTGGTTCGACTCAGCCATGCCGATCCTGAGCGCGGCGCACGAAAGCATCCACCAGGGAATTGGCGATCTGGTGAAAAACCGGCCCCAGCACCGCATCCAGCAGGCCAGCCACCTCAAAGCGCATATCCAATTTCACCTTGCTGGCGTCATCGCGCAGTGGCTCAAAGCGCCACTCCCCTTCCAGATGCCGGAAAGGCCCATCCACCAGCTGAATATCGATCAGGCGCCCCGGCTCCATGCGATTGCGGGTGGTAAAAGAGCGGCGCAGCCCACCCTTGATCAGGGTCAGGCTGGCAGTCAGCTCAGTGTCGGCGGATTCCAGCACCCGAGCCTCCCGGCACCAGGGCAGAAAATCCGGATACCGCTCAATGTCATTCACCAAGTCATACATGGCCTCGGCCGAATATGGCACCAGGGCTTCACGTTGTACACTCCGCATGGAAACCCCTTATGCCGGATGCTGTTCTGATTCGATGACCATGGCGGTCTCTTCCCCGTTACCGTTCTCATCCTCCACGCCCAGAATGCCGTCAAAGACCCCCAGGGCATGAAGGAAGGCGATAATCACCGCCAAGGGCGCCACAAAGCGAATGAAGAACAGCCAGAGCTTGTAGCCAAGCCCCACACCCATGCCCAGTTCTTCCGCCGTGGAAGCCCGAGACATGACCCAGCCGGCGAAAATCGCAATCAACAGGCCGCCCAGGGGTAGCAGAATGTTATCCGCCAGGGACTCCACATTGTCGAAGACGGTCCCCGCCAGGAAAGTGATCTCGGACCAGAGGTTGAAACTGAGGACGGTCCCGATCCCCAAAAACCAGATAATGCCGCCCACGGAGGCCGCAGCCGCAACCCGGCTCAAGCCCATGTTCTCCACCACCCAGGCCACGGCGGGCTCCATGAGACTGATGGAAGACGTCCAGGCGGCAAACACCAGCAACAGGAAGAACAGGGTGCCGAAGAGAATCCCCCCGGGCATCTGTCCAAAAGCAATGGGCAGGGACTGGAACACCAAACCAGGCCCAGCGCCGGGGGAGACCCCTTCAAAGGCGAACACAATGGGGAAGATGGCCAGGCCGGCCAACAGGGCCACAAAGGTATCGGCCACCACCACACCGCCGGCGGTACGGCCAATGGAGACGTTCTCCGGCAGATAGGCGCCATAGGCCATGATGGCACCCATGCCGAGACTCAGGGTAAAAAAGGCCTGCCCCACCGCAATCAGGACCGCGTTAGCACTGAGCGCCGAGAAATCCGGACGGAAAAGATAGCTGAAGGCCTCGGCGAAATTGGCCTGGGCAATGCCATAGCCGACCATGGCCAACAACAGAATCAGGAGCATGGGCATCAGCAGGCGCACCAGGCGTTCCAGGCCGCGTTGCACACCTCGGCCCACCACATAAACGGTCAAGCTCAGAAAGGCCGTGTGCCAGAACAGCATCCACTGCCAGCTCCCGGTAAACCGCTCCCAGATGGCGGTGGCCTCTGCACTGTCGATGCCCGAAAAGCCCGCCTGGATGGACAACGAAGTGTAATGCAGGGAAGCCCCGGCAATGACACTGTAGAAGGACAGAATCAAAAAGCCGGCGATCACGCCCATCCAGCCCACCAGCTGCCAATAACGGCTGCCCGATTCCTCCTCGGACAAAAGGCGCATGGTGTTAATCGGGCTGCGGCGCCCCCGGCGGCCCAGCATGATTTCCGACATCATGATGGGCAGACCAATGGCCACCACACAGATGAGATAGACCAGGACAAAGGCCCCACCCCCGTTATCACCCACAATGTAGGGAAAGCGCCAGATATTGCCCAGACCCACTGCGGACCCGGCAGCGGCAAGGATAAAAGCCAGTCGCGTGGACCAGAAACCATGGACCGAAGTGCGTTTGGCCATTGCTCAGAACCCCTGAATTGGAATGAAATCGTCGATACCAGGCCCGCACGGGCCAGGGCTAAAAATCCGCCAAAGGCGGGAATTCTGGTGGAATTTGCGCCGATTCACAAGGTGCAAGCCCCGATTTCAGCCTATATCACCCCATAAGCACCCCGGGAACGGTGCAGGGCATGATGTTGCGCCCGTATTCGTTATAATGCTCTGTTCGCCAGCAACATTCAGTCCAAGTCCGGGCCCAAGGGAGCAGCATGGCAGGCAAGAAGAAGCAAAAAGCGCCGAGCAACACCATCGCCCTCAACCGCAAGGCACGCCATGACTTCGGCATTGAAGAAGACATGGAAGCCGGTCTGGTGCTGGAAGGCTGGGAAGTGAAAAGCCTGCGGGCCGGACGGGCCAGCCTGCAGGAAGCCTATTGCATCATCCGCAACGGCGAAGCCTGGCTGCTGGGCGCCAACTTCACCCCCGCCCCCGGCACCTCCACTCATGTGAACCCAGACCCTCGCCGTACCCGCAAGCTGCTCCTGCACGCCCGGGAGCTGAGCCGACTGATCGGTCTGGTGGACCAGCGAGGCTACACCCTGATCCCGCTCGCCATGTACTGGAAACGGGGCCGAGCCAAGCTCAAGGTGGGCGTGGCCAAGGGCAAGAAGAAGCAGGACAAGCGAGCCGACCAGAAGAAAAAGGATTGGGATCGCCAGAAGGCCCGCATCATGAAAAGCCAAAACATGTGAAGGGCGAGCTTCAAGCCTCAAGCTACAAGCTTCAAGCGGCTCGGTGCCACTCCCCAACAGGGAACAAATCCCCTAGCCGCCAGTCTCACTACAGTGATACGATGGAGTTTACCAAAGGGGGCGACCTGGCTTCGACGCAGGTGGCGAAACCCAAGGTGCATGCCGAGGTTCAGTCCACCTCGTAAAACAGACTGACCAATGATAGTTGCCAACGACGACAACTACGCTCTGGCGGCCTAAAACGCCTGCCAGCTCTTCACCGGGACTCGCCCATGGGTCCCGGAAAAGCCTTCGGGCTTGAAGAGTCACCTTACATGGGCTCGCGGTGATGGGCGTCCGGCCCTGATCCGTTAAAACCTTACCGGACTAGCCGTAAGCGTTCCCTGCCTGGCGGGAAGCTTGCGGCGAATCTCAAAGTCAGGCTAAGCATGTAGAGCCGAGGGCGGAGTGCCTGCGGACGGGGGTTCGATTCCCCCCGCCTCCACCATTTAAGCAACATAATCAGTCGCTTACAGTCTGACTAGTCAGAAGCCCCACAACCCGCCCCCCAAAAAGGGATCGGTTGCAAAGGGGCCGACAGATCAAAGCGGGTTCGCATTTCAGCGAACCCGTTTTTTTTTGCTCCCACGCTCCAGCCGCCCCAGATCGCCCTGCAGTTGACCCTCCCGCGAATACCCGATGTCTATTTGTTCATACCAGTGAGTGGGGTTCCAGCCCACTCTCCCAAAGAGTGATGAGATCGGGCCATATCAATTGCTGGATGGTGCACGCCGATGGAGAAAATGCCACCGTGCCTAGGTCGGAGAAATTTCCACTCAACTATCGACGTTCAGCTTCATCTCCAGGAGGGAGCCCCGAAAGCCAAATTTCTCATAGGCTCGAACAGCGGATTCATTTCCCGCATAGACGTCCAGATGGAAGTTGGTGACGCCTTGTTGGCGGCCCCAACTGACCAGGTCCCGTAAAATCACCTTGTTCAGGCCTAGCCCTCTGTACTCCTCAGTCACATACATGAAACCCAAATAGCCATGGCTATCGTGATTCAAGGCAGGCTTTGACCGACGCACTTGGACATATCCTGTGGCGATTATGGAACCAGAAACCTCTCCCACCACCAACCTGGCATTCTGGTCGGAGATCAGCTTTTCGATATCGTAGTAGTAAGCGCCATTCTCTTTCAGAGATTCATCATAAGGACGCTCGGCGTCGATCACCTTTTGTTCCAATCCCACAAGGCAATCATAATCTTCACCCCGAGCTTCTCGCACTACTAACCCATCCAACTTCATCACTATTCCAGCCTCAGAACACAAGCAACAAAATGACTTTCTTAGGTGTGGATTGGCAATACAAAGCTCACTACCAGCGCGGCAACATAAAGCCCCACGCCAAAAGATGCATGAGCCATAAGGCTCCTGACCCGGGCTTGCTTCGGGTTTGGCGTCTTCGATGCGGCCATCCCCAATCCAAATGATGGTTGCATAAGGAAAAACGGAACAACCACGGTCACCAAGCCAAAAATTAAAGGCGGAATCATCGTGGGCTCTTTTAACCATGCGGGCGACATGATGGCGATCAGAATCGCCGCGAAAACCACACCAATCACATAGTGAGCAATCCAACCAACCTGGCACTCCAGAAACTTGGGCTCAGATTGCCCGATGTTCTTATGGGTGAAACGTCCATCAAGCATATGCTCAAGCCAGCGACCTACCAGGCAGTAGTTTAGTGATGGAATTGCGAAAGCCTTTTTTAGGAAAAAGGCCCAAATATCCATTACCAGAGTCGCCCCAATCCCAACGGATACGACGCTTAAGAACAAACTGACTTCCATGAGGCCTCCTGACGCCTATTATTGACTAACACCTAACAGCTGAGCTGGTCTTGTGGTCCCTTTTTTAGTTGGCCAGGCGGCGGTCCAGTGACCACAGGGCTAGGGGAGCGAAGACTACGATCAAACCCAGGGCCCATAACAAAGACCAGACCACGGGCTCCATGACGGCTTCGCCGGCCAGCAGGCCGCGGGAGGCATCGGAGAGTTGCGAGACCGGGTTTGCGCTGACCACGACTTGCAGCCATTCCGGCATGGTTTCGGTGGGCACAAAGACATTGCTGACGAAGGTCACCGGAAACAGGGCGGTGAAACCGAACAGCTGCACATGCTCCGGATCGCGGGCGATGACACCCACCCATACCATGATCCAGGAGAATGCCAGGGCAAAGACCAGCAATAGACCCGACATGGCCAGCAACCCGCCGATACCGGCTTCCAGGCGAAAACCCAGCAGGAAGCCGAGGCTGAACAGGAGCAGGATGGACCAGGCCTGTTTAACCATATCCGCCAGAATCCGGCCGGCCAGAGGTGACCAGCGGGTAATGGGCAGGGAACGGAAACGGTCGAATACGCCCTTGCTCAGATCGGTATTGAGGCCATGCCCCACATACACTGTGACGAAGACCATATTCATCACAATGATGCCGGGCAGCATGAATCGCAGATACTCGTCAGTGGAGCCGGCGATGGCATTACCGAATACATAGAGAAACAGCAGCAGGAAGAGAATGGGCTGGATGCTGAAATCCAACAGCTCCCAGGGATTGCGCCGAATCTGGAGCAGGGTCCGCCACGCCAATGTCAGGGTCTGCTGAAGGCCCTGGCCGAGCCCATTACCGCTCGCCATGCGCATGCTCGCCCTCCCCTTTGCCGTCATTGAGGGCCGGGTGGCCGGTCAAGGACAGGAATACATCGTCCAGGCTGGCACCCCGGAGGTTGAAGTCGCTCAAGGCAATACCTTCGGCATCCAGACGCATGACTACCTCAGTAAGTCGAGCGGTATCAGAAACCGCGATACTAGCCTGCTTACCATCCATATCCGCTTCCCGGCCCATCAGGGTATTGAGGATCTCCGCCACCTGGCCCAATTGTTCCCGCTGGCTGGGGCGGATGGTGAGCACTTGCTCACCCACCCGGCGCTTGAGAGATTCGGGGCTGCCCCTAGCAATCACCCGGCCATGGTCAATGACCGCGATGTCATCAGCCAAGGCATCAGCTTCTTCCAGGTACTGGGTGGTCAAAAGCACCGTGGTGCCGGCCGATACCAGGCGGCGGATAAGTTGCCAGAGCTCCATGCGGGCCCGCGGGTCCAGGCCCGTGGTGGGTTCATCCAGAAACAGGATATTCGGCTCACCCACCAGACTGGCGGCCAGATCCAACCGTCGCCGCATGCCACCGGAATAGGTCTGTACCGCCCGATGCCCGGCTGCTTCCAGACTGAAGTCCTGCAAAAGCTGTCGGGCCTGGCTGCGTGCAGCCTGGCGGGGCTTGCCCAGAAGCCGGGCGATCAGCACCAGGTTCTCCATGCCAGTAAGCTTTTCATCCACGGAGGCGTACTGGCCGGTCAAGCCGATCTGCTGGCGCACGGCATGAGCGTCGCTCATGACATCATGGCCATTGATGGTGACCTGACCCGAGTCTGGCGAGATCAGTGTCGCCAGAATCCGAATCATGGTGGTCTTGCCGGCTCCGTTGGGGCCCAGTAGCCCCAGAACCGTTCCCCGGGGAACGGAAAGATCGACCCCCTCCAGTGCTCGGGTGGCGCCGAAATGCTTGCAAACGCCCTGGGCGTGAATCGCATCCATTTTTTGACCCTGTTCGATAATCAAGCGGTATGCTAGCCCAGAGTTTCAATAACAACCACATCAAGCGCGATTGAGGTCCGATTTCAGGCCGACCAAAGCCGGGCACACTTGTCAGGAAAGGCGGAATATGACAAGAATCGTTGCCAAGACATATTCCTGCCACATTAGGTGTAAAGGGCAACGATGCTGATTGACGACATTCTGGAAGATCTCCGGGCCGAGGAGCGCACCATCGATGACGCCTTGAGCGAAATCCGCCGGCGTGCTTCCGAAGAAAGCGAGGCCTTGGACCTTCCCACGCTTCATGAAAGGGTCAACCAGTCCCAACAGAAGGGACTGCTCCCTGCCCATGCCCGCCAAATTCGACATTGCCTGGACGGGGCCATGTCGGCCATGGAACACCGGTTCCAGGAAAAGCCCCAGGAGAATTTCGATGACTGGGGTGACTATGAGCTGGAACTTACGCTGGAACCCATTGATGAGCCCGTCCCCAAAGACGAGCGGAGCGAGACCGGCGAAGAGGAGACGGGCAGCGAGGATGAGGAAGAGGAGAAGGATGGGCTGGAGCTCCCGCCCCTCAATCGCCCCTCAGCTGACAGCGGACGGCCGGCCGAGGCCCCATCCACCCCGGCCGCACAAAACCCTTCGGAAGACGATTCAGGTCCCCACAATTCTGGGGATGAACATCCGGGAGAGAATGGGGCGGCGGAGGGGCTGCCGTCGGTGGAAGATGATCCCGATGCGGACCATGAAGTCATCCTCGAGACCGGAAAAGATCATCACTCGGAACGTTTCGAGTCCGAAGAGGAAGAACAGGCGTTCTATACCACCATGGTGGGAGCCCTACTGGGGGGGCGGTTTGAGCTGCTGAACCGGATCAGCCAGGACCCCTACGGCACCGTCTATCGGGCCCGGGACCATGAACGGGATGTGGATGATGCCGAAGCCCAGCTCTGTGCCGTTCGGGTGCTGCCCTCGGCGCTCTCCAAGCAGAGCAAGGTGGTGGATCGTGTGGAAGCCGTGGTCCGGCGCATGCAGCGCTTACAACACCGCAATCTGCTGACCCAGCGGGAACTGTACCGGGACGGGGATCAGGCCTGGCTGGTTTCCCCGCTGCCTCCCGGCGGGACCCTGGCGCGATTCATTCGCCGGGAATGCGTCAAGGGATTGCCCCTGGATCGGGTCCTGAAAATTGTGCGCGAGATTGCCGAAGCCCTGCACGCAGCCCATGCTCAGGATGTGGCACACGGGGATCTCAAGCCGGCCAGCATCTATATTGGCGAGAATGACGAAATCAAGGTCGGGGATTTCGGCCTCAGAATGGCTCTATTCGGCAAGCAATCACCCGCCGGGCAAGCCGGTTCCACGGAAATGGAACAGATGGAACCCATTGATGCCTACCGCAGCATGGAAGCCATGGAAGGCTCGCCGCCCCAACCCTCAGACGATATCTACGCCCTGGCCTGTATCGCCGCCACCCTGCTGACGGGCAGTCACCCATTTAATGGCCAATCCGGTCTCCGGCGAATGGAGAGAAACACCTCCCTGCCCCGCATACGGGGCCTGAGTGGTAATCAGAACCGGGTGCTGAAACGGGCCGCAGCCATTCAACGCGAGGACCGTCCGGATTCGGTGATGGCCTTCCTAGCGGATCTGGAAAGCCGACACGGGGAACTGCCCAAGAAGCAGATCGGCGTCGGGGTGGCAGCGGTGATCGCACTGGCCGCGGCCTGGTTCCCCCTTCAAATATGGCTGGATCACCGAGACCAGCAATCCCAGATCAACGAAATTCTGGATGCGGATTGGAATGAGACCCGCGGCATTCTGAACCTTCTGGATGACGACGAGCTGGCTTCCATGCGGGATGATCTGGGTAATTCCCTGGTGCCGCAGTATGCCAGCCGGGTGCGGGATCATCTGGCGGATGAAGAACCTCTGGATGCCGCCGATCTGCTGGCGGAAGGACGTCGCTACTTCCCGGAATCCGAGACACTGCTGACCCTGCAAGGCGAAGTGGAAGAGAGTCGCGAACAGCTTAGCCAGGAGACCGCCACGCAACTGCGCAACCGCCTGGACGCCGGCGATCTGGTGGCCCGGGATGATGAGATGGATGCGCCCGAACTGGTGGGCCGCCTGGAACGGCTTGCTCCGAACCATGAACTGGTGGATTCGGATTTCCTCAAACAGCAGTATCGGCAAGCCGCCATCCGGGCGGTGGAAGCGGCAGATATGGACCAGGTGGAGGGCCTATTGGACGCCGCGCAAGCCCTCTTTGATGACAAGACCCTGGAACAGGCACTCCGGGAAGCTCAGGCCGAGGCGGAAACCCGGCGATCAGAACAGGCGCTGGAAACCCTGGCACCCCGTCTCGCGGATCAGCTCCCACCAGAGAATCTGGCCGACATTGAAGCACTGTCCGAAAACTGGCAGGCGCTACAGCGCATGAGTGGCCATCACCCCCTGTTCGCAGAGCACAATGAGGCCGTAATGAGCATTCTCAGCGCCTCCATCAATGAATTGATTGCGGCTGGTCACTGGTCCCAGGCCAATGATGAGCTACGGGAATACGCGCCCTTGTGGGTGTCGGATGAATTGCGCGCCCAACGACGGGAGCTGACCCGTTTGCAACTGGCCGCCAACTACCGCCCGGCCTCCCTCAGGGCCGAACGCCAGGGACTCAATGAACGCCGGGCCCGGGTGGAAGCCTTGATCGAAGAACCGCGAATGACACCGGTCTGGAGCGGGGAGCTGGTCATCGCCTGGCGGGATATGCTGGCCTGGATGCGGCCGGGCCGGGACTGGCTGACGGATCTGCGGGATGAAATCGAAACCCTTTATGTGACGGCCATCGAAGCACAGATCGAGGACGGTGATCTGGAGCGGGCCGAGCAGCTGGCCCGGGAAGGCCTGGCCGTGACCGCCGAGCTGCGTGAACTGAACCGCTACGTTTCGCCCTAGTCAGGATCAATCATGGTCCCGGCCCAATCATGATCGGCCGGGACCTTTGATTTATTTTTCAGCCACTACGTAGCAGATCCAGCCGGCGTCGGCCTCGCCATGGGCCGCCGGGGTAAACTCACCATCCCCCTCGCCGCTTTCTTCATCGGTGCCTTCCCAATACACCGTCACCCGGGCAAACCCGGCTTCCTCCAACAACTCTTGGATTTCCGGCAGGGTCCACATGCGCCAGTGATAGGTGAAGGCCTTCTTGAGCTCCGAACCATCCGGAAAGGCAAAGTGGATGTGGCAGGTCATCTCGCCAGTGATGGGATCGTAGTGCGCCTGGTCCCAGATATAATCAAAACCGTCGCACTCCCGCTCTTCTTCCAGTTCCCGAAAGGCGTCATAGCCACCGAAGGCATCCAGGAACAGGACCCCGTCTTCGGCCAGATTGGTGCGGGCCTTCTCGAAATAGGTCCTGAGCGCCTTGCGGGTCTTGAACAGGTAGTAGCTGAAGTTCATGGCCAACAAGGCATCTACCGGCTCAGTCTTGGCGGTCATCACATCGCCTTCGATTAGCTGGATGCGGGCCTGCTGTTCCTTCTCAAGACGCCCCACGTGGTGTTCACGCCCCCAGGCTAGCACCTCGCCGTCCAGGTCCACGCCCACTGCGGTGTGCTCCTCATGACGCCGCACCCACTCCGCGGAGGAGTTACCCGTTCCGCAGAAGTCTTCTCTCAGGGTGATGGGTTCCCGGCCGCGGATTTCCTCGAAAACCGATTCCACGAAATCCATTTCTGCTTCCGGTTCCTGCACCGATTGCTCATAGAGGATATGCCGGTCCGCCTGACTGGCCATGCTGTTTTTCTTTGACCCACGCTTGCTCTTTGCCATTTCCAACCCTTTAACGATTCAAGACGAACACACGATGGATGATTTTCCCGTGCTCAACTGAGATAATCCAAGCCGTTTGGCCGGTATTCAAAGGGCGCATTGTACGCAGAAATGCGCCGTGACGCCCTACCCCCTTTGGCCGGCCCCGGTATCCAAGACAACCCTTCGGAGTGCAATCGATGAATTCTGTTCGAATCACCAGCCTCATCGCCCTGCTGTTTCTGGCTACTGTCCTGTGGTCAATTCCCGCTCAGGCCGAGGAGGAAGAGATCTCGGAACTGGACGCCGAACTGGTGGATACCGCCAATACACTCAAGACCGCGGGCCTTGAGAGTGACCTGGCCTGGAATCTGACCGAAGACTTGCTGACCAAGGTGGGGCCGCGCTTTGCCGGTACCGAGGGTGACCGGGCAGCGGTGAGCTGGGCCTTGACCCAGATGCGTGAGCTGGGGTTCGAGAACATTCAGGCCGAAGAAGTGGAAGTGCCCCGCTGGGTGCGCGGCGAAATCGACGTGGAGATCACCGGCCCCTATCCCCAGCCATTGGTAGCCGTGGCCCTGGGTGGCAGCATTGGTACCGAGGATGGCGGCATTGAAGCCCCGGTTCGCAAGGTGCATGACATTGAAGAGCTGGAATCCCTGAACCGCTCCCAAGTGGAAGGGCATATCGTCTACTTCAGCCAGCGCATGGAACGAACCCGGGACGCCTCCGGCTACAGTGAAGCGGTGGCCAACCGTTCCTCCGGGCCGGCGCTGGCCTCGGAGATGGGCGCGGTGGCTGCGGTGATCCGCTCCATCGGCAGCTCGGATGAACGCGTGGCTCATACCGGCGGCACCCATTTCCCGGAGGACGTCAAGCGGATTCCGGCCGCAGCCCTGTCCAACCCGGATGCCAACCTGCTGGAACGCCAGCTGGCGGAAGGCCGGCCCGTGACCCTGCGAATGGAGCTGACCTCCCGCAATCTGGAGCCCACCAAGTCCGCCAATGTGATCGGCGAGATTCCCGGCACCGACCCCGATGCCGGTGTGGTGCTGCTGGGCGCCCATCTGGATTCCTGGGATATCACCCCCGGCGCCCATGACGCCGCAGCCTGCGTGGGCATTATCACCGCCGCCGCCCGGCTGATTCAGGAAATGGACGAGCCGCCCCGGCGGACCATTCGCGTGGTGCTATTTGCCAATGAGGAGTTCGGGCTCTCTGGCGCCCGCACCTATACCGAGAACCGCCGTCATCAACTGGATGATCACTTCGTGGGTATCGGGGCGGATCTGGGCGCCCATGCGGTTTGGCGCTTTGAAACCCGCATGAATGAAGACAGCTTGCCCCTGGGTCGAGCCTTTCATCAGGTGATCAAGGACATGGCCATGCACGATGACGAGACCATCGAGCTGGGCGGCAACGATGCCTACGGCATTCCGGATTTCATTCCCCTGCGGGAAGCCGGCCTGCCCATCCTGGACCCCATGCAGGACGCCCGGCCCTACTTCGACATCCACCACACCATCAACGACACTCTGGACAAGGTGGATCCGGAGGAGCTGAAGCAGAATGTGGCCATCTATACCGCCCTGACCTGGCTGGCGGCTAACGTGGACGGGGATTTCCGGCCGGTGCCGGAAGAGGATTGATACCTGCGGGCCGGGCCGGACCGCTTCAGGCAACGTCCGGCTCGGCCACCCGCCCCAGGGCCTCCAGGACAGTGGCCTCGGCCGAAAGATTCCGGCCCATGTTCTCGGCCAGGCCCCGGCGCCAGTGACGGGCACCCGGCACACCCTGGAACAAGCCGTGGATATTTCTCAGGAGCAGGCTTTTGGGAACCCCCTCGACTTCCATCCGGGCACAATAGGCCGCGTATTCCCGGGCCACCTCGGCCCGGCTCAGACTCGCCGCCTTGTCACCGAATAACCGTTGATCCGCCTCGGCCAGCATCCAGGGATTACTGCAGGCGGCCCGCCCAATCATCACCCCGTGGAAATCATCCAGCAGGGTTTCGGCTTCATCCAGGCTTTGAATCCCACCGTTGATCACGATCTCCAACTGGGGGAAACGATGGCGCATCAGGCGCACCCGATCGAAATCCAGGGGCGGGATGTCCCGGTTCTGCTTGGGGCTTAGGCCCTTGAGCCAGGCCTTGCGGGCATGCACGGCAAAGTGCCGGCAGCTGGTGGCCGAGACGGTATCAAGGAATTCACTGAGAGCGGCATCGCTGTCCTGATCGTCCACCCCGATCCGGCATTTCACCGTCACCGGAATGGAGACCGCTTGCTTCATGGCGGCCACGCAGTCGGCCACCAGGGCGGGTTCGCGCATCAGGCAGGCGCCGAAACGTCCGGCCTGGACCCGGTCACTGGGACAACCCACATTGAGATTGACCTCGTCGTAACCCTGCCCTTCTGCGATTCGTGCCGCCTCGGCCAGGACCTCGGGTTCGGAGCCTCCCAGCTGCAGTGCCAGGGGGTGCTCGATGGCCGAGAAGGCCAACAGGCGATCACGCCGGCCCTGAATCACCGCGCGGGCATGCACCATTTCCGTGTACAGCAACACCCGGCGGCTGATCAGCCGCAGGAAATAGCGGAAATGTCGGTCTGTCCAATCCATCATGGGCGCGACAGACAGACGATGATCCAGGGCTTGCGTGCTCATGTCAGGCAGACTTGCGGGATGCCTTTTTCCGGTCGCTTTCGGTAAGCCAGCGCTTGCGCACCCGAAGGCTGCCCGGGGTCACCTCGATCAATTCATCGTCATTGATGAATTCCAGGGCCTGCTCCAGGGTCAGGTTGATGGGCGGTGTCAGCTGAATGGCATCGTCCTTGCCGGAAGCGCGCACATTGGTCAGCTGCTTGGCCTTCTGGGGGTTCACGGTAAGATCGTTTTCCCGCGCATGAATCCCGATCACCTGCCCCTCGTACACCGGATCCCCGGGAGAGACGAACAGCTTGCCCCGGTCCTGCAGGTTGAACAAGGCAAAGCCCACGGCCTTGCCCTGGCCATTGGAGATGATCGCGCCGTTACGACGAGCGCCCAGATCGGCACTGCTCAGCGGGCCATACTGATCAAAAACATGGTGCATGATGCCAGTGCCGGAGGTGAGCGTCCGGAAATCGGTCTGGAAACCAATCAAGCCTCGGGCCGGGATCTTGTAATCCAGACGCACCCGGCCCTTGCCGTCGGGGGCCATGTTTTCCAGTTGGCCGCCGCGTTCGCCCAAGGCCTCCATCACCGCACCCTGGGTGGCTTCTTCCAGGTCCACGGTCAACAGTTCCCAGGGCTCCTGCTTGACGCCATCGATTTCCTTGACGATCACCTCGGGGCGGGAAACGGCCAGCTCGTAACTCTCGCGGCGCATGTTTTCCAGCAGGATCGACAGGTGCAGCTCACCCCGACCGGAGACCTTGAACTTCTCCGGATCGGCGGTTTCTTCCACCTTCAAGGCCACGTTGTGGATGGTTTCCTTCAACAGGCGCTCACGGACCTGGCGACTGGTGACGTACTTGCCTTCCTTGCCGGCGAAGGGCGAAGTATTGGTCTCGAAGGTCATGCTGATGGTGGGCTCGTCCACGGTCAGCGGCTTCATGGCTTCCGGGTGTTCCGGGTCGCAGACGGTGTCCGACACCCGGGGGAAATCCATGCCGCTGAAGGCCACGATGTCGCCGGCGGAGGCCTCCTCCACCTCGACCCGCTCCAGGCCCATGAAACCGAAGACATTCATGATCCGTTCCCGGCGTTGCTTGCCGTCTCGGTCAACCACCACCACCGGGCTGTTCTTGCGCATAGTGCCCTTGCGAATTCGGCCAATGGCGATGGCACCCAGATAGCTGGAGTAATCCAGGGAGGTCACCTGCATCTGCAGCGGTGAATCCGGGTCCACTGCCGGCGGCGGCACTTCTTCCACCAGGGTCTTGAACAGGGCCTGCATGTCTTCGGCCGGCTCAGGCTCCATATTGGCCCAGCCGTTCAGGGCCGAGGCATAGACCACTGGGAAATCCAGCTGGTCTTCATCGGCACCCAGGTGGTCCAGCAGATCGAAGGTCTGGTCCAGCACCCAGTCCGGACGGGCCCCGGGACGGTCGATCTTGTTGATCACCACAATGGGCTTGAGGCCGTGGGAAAAGGCCTTCTGGCAGACAAAGCGGGTCTGGGGCATGGGCCCGTCCACCGCGTCCACCAGCAGCACAAAGGCATCCACCATGGAGAGCACCCGTTCCACTTCCCCGCCGAAATCGGCGTGACCGGGAGTATCCACGATGTTGATACGGTAGTCCTGCCATTCAATCGCCGTGTTCTTCGACAGGATCGTGATCCCGCGTTCACGTTCGATATCATTGGAGTCCATGGCCCGATCAGGCAGGGTCTCGGCCCGCTCAAGGGTGCCGGACTGCTGAAGGAGACGATCCACGAGTGTTGTCTTGCCATGGTCGACATGCGCGACAATGGCCACGTTTCTGAGCTTTTCTATCACTGAAATACCACCGGAAGGGAAAATTTAATCCACCATTGTATCATTGCTCGCATCGCGAAGCTCCCATAGGATGAAAGGGATCATTCAATTCGCCCCTGAACCGGAGCAAAACCGCATGCTCAGCGCCAGTCACCTTACCTTCCTGCTGATCTTCGGGTTGGTTCTCTGGCTGTGGCGGGACAATCTCGCCGCTCGCGAAGTGGCCATTGAGGCCGTCAAGCGTACCTGTCAGCAGTTGGGCGTGCAGATGCTGGACCAGACCGTGGCCATTCAGCGTGTCCGACCCAATCTGAGCAGCCGGGGGCTGCGCCTACGGCGCAAATACCAGTTCGAATTCAGCATTGACGGCGGCGAACGCTTCCCGGGCCGGGCCGAACTGCTCGGCCAGCGCGTGATTTCCGTCCAACTGGACGGCCCCGAAGGCATGGTGATTTCATGACGGAACTGGAGCGCCGGGAGATCAGCGCTACCCGGGAAGGCCGAGGCCGGGCCGAACTGGTGCTGGAGATTGGACGTGCCCTGCTCCGCCTGGGAGCACCTGCCTATCGCCTGGAAGACACCATGCGGCTGGTGGCCCGACGCCTGGGGCTGGAAGGGCAATTCTACTGCACGCCCACGGCCTTCATCGCCGCCCTGGGGCGGGGTTCTCGCCAGCGCAGCTTCATGGCCCGGGTGGATGAATCCGAGATTCACTTGGGCAAGATGTCACGCATCCATGATGTCATCGAATCCCTTTCCCAGGGCATCCTCAGCCCGGTGGCCGCCATTCGCCAGGTGCGGGAGATCATGGACAGCGCCGTCCAATACCCCCTGCTGGTTCGCTTGATTGCCCCCGCCCTGTTCTCGGCCGCAGTGGCCATCCTGTTCGGCGGGGGCGTGATTGAGCTGGCGGTAGCCTGCCTGCTGGGCATGGTGACCGGCGGCCTGGGGCTGGTGATGAGGCGATCGGTCAATCTCGCCCGGCTCTACCCCCCCGTGGCGGGCATGCTGTCGGCGGTCCTCGCTGGCATGGCCCTGCTGGTCCTGCCGGATTTCTCCGTCTATCTTGCCCTGATCGCCGGGCTGATCGTACTCATGCCCGGCCTGGGCCTGACCTTGGCCACCCGGGAACTGGCCAGCGGCCATTTGGTCGCCGGCAGTTCCCGCATGGCCGGAGCGATAGTGGCCCTGGTCGTTGTCGGCTTCGGGGTGGCCCTGGGCAGTCAGATCAGCCAGGTGGTCAGCGGCCCCTGGCCACAGGAAATCAGCCAGGCGATTCCCGCCTGGACGCCCTGGCTGGCCATTCTGGCGGCGGGCATCGGTTTTACCGTGCTGTTCAATGCCACGCCTAACAAACTGGGCTGGATCCTAGCCGGCGGCATCATCGCGGTGGAAGTGGGTGGACGAGTCTCGGATTGGCTGAACCCAGGTCTGGGGGCGCTAGTAGGGGCCTTGCTGGTGGGCTTGCTGGGTAATCTCTATGCCCGCTACCGCAACCGCCCGGCGGTCATCATCCAGGTCCCCGGCATCATGCTCATGGTACCGGGCAGTCTCAGTTTCCGGGGCCTGAGCTCTTTGCTGGAGCAGGACGCACTGGGCGGGGTTCAGATTGGATTCACCGTGGCGCTGGTGGCCGCAGGCCTGAGCACCGGGCTAATTCTGGCCAGCGCCCTGCTCCCGCCCCAACGTGCGCTGTAAGCGACAACCAAGGCAACAACATGCAAAGTTATTCGGATCTTTCTCCGAGCACCATTCTCAACGCCGTGGAAGCCGCTGGCTTTGAGCCGGACGGACGCATTACGGCACTGAACAGTTATGAAAACCGGGTTTATCAGTTGGGCCAGGTTTCCGGCGGGCTGATCGTGGCCAAGTTCTATCGCCCGGGGCGCTGGTCCGATGCCACCATTCTCGAGGAACACGGCTTCGCCCAGGAACTGGCCGAAGCGGAATTGCCGGTGGTGGCCCCCCATGAACTGGCCAACGGCAGCACCCTGCTTCACCATGCTGAGCATCGCCTGACGGTGTTCCCGTCCATCGGGGGCCGACCCCCAGCCCTGGATCAAAGCGAAGACCTGCGCCAGATGGGACGCTTGCTGGCCCGCATCCACAATGTGGGCGCGACCCATCCCTTCGAGCATCGCGCCAGCCTATCACCGGCCCGGCTCGCCGCGGAAGCCGTGGAGCAGGTCAATCGACGCCAGCTGGTACCGGATCACCTCACCGAAAGCTGGCACAACCTGTCCGAGGTGATCACTCAGCGCATCCGGCAACGGATGGAAGAAGCCGGACCGTTGCGCACTCTCCGCATCCACGGCGACTCCCATCCCGGCAATGTGCTCTGGCGAGACGATGGTCCCTGGGTGCTGGATCTGGACGATGCGGTCAACGGCCCGGCCATCCAGGATCTGTGGATGTATCTCTCCGGTGACCGGGAATACCAGAGTGCCCGACTGCATGAGCTACTGGAAGGCTACAGCAGCTTCAGAAGTTTCGATCCCAGGGAGCTGTATGTGATCGAGGCCCTGCGGGCCATGCGCATGCTCTATTTCCTGGGCTGGATTGCCGGACGCTGGGATGATCCGGCCTTTCCCCAGGCCTTCCCTGACTTTGCCGAACCCCGCTATTGGGACCGGCAGATTCTCGGGCTTCAGGAGCAACTGGCCGCCCTCGACGAGTCACCGCTGGTGTGGCAAGGCGCTGGTTTCTAGCAGGTCCGCTACCTGTCATCGTGATGCTTTTTGATAAAGCTTGAAAAGCGCTCGGGCCAGTCCCAAGATTAAGTAACGAGGGGATGTTTCATTCACGCTCCGAAGACTTCCCCGGAGCTACGGCAAGGGAGCTAGTCTATGAAGGTCGATATGCCGCTCACCTGGGTTGTGGTGGCTGACGCCAGCCGCGCCCGTTTCCTGCATTTCAAGGGTCATGTCAGTGGACTTGAAGAGATCCATGACATGGTCAACCCCGAAGGAAGACTCCGCAACCAAGATCTGGTCACCGACAAGCACGGCACCACCAGTGACCGCAAAGGGGTAGGCACCCCGCAAATGGGCGATAACGCCGAAGCTGCCCACCAGGTGGAACGCGCCTTTGCCCAGGAAGTGGCCAAGGAGCTGGGCAAAATGAGCCGGGAAGCTGGCGTCAAGGCCTTGCATATCGCCGCCCCGCCCCGTTTCCTGGGTGATCTCCGAAAAAGCCTGGACAAGAACACCAACGGCCTAGTGAAACACGAAATCAACAAGGATATCTCAGCCCTGAGCCTGGACGAGATCAAGCGGCATCTGGACCGGGCCGCCTGACGCCAGACCGGGTCATGGTGGGGACGGTCAGTGGCCGTCCAACTCATGACCCGGTCTTTCATTGGCCCCTTGATGCCAGTTGCGGGCAGCCGCCCGAATACAATCAGCCAGCAGTCGAACCGCCGGGCCCATGGCTTGGCCCCGATTCTTGACCAGATAAAGATGGCTGCGCTTGCCGCCGCCATCCACCAGGGACAGAACAGACAGCGCGCCACTGGTCACGGCCGCCTCCACCTGATGCGCGGGCAGCCAGGCGAACCCCGTGCCGCTCATCACCACCGATTGCGCGGTTTCCAGGGAACCCACCGTCCAGCGTCGGGGTGAGGCCAGCCAGCCGGAATCTCGTCGATCCCGCCGGGCGGAATCACGAATCACCACCTGTAGCTCGCGGCTCAAGGCATCTCCGGTCAAGGCCCTGCCGGCCCGGGCCAGGGGATGGTCTGGATGGGCTACCGGCAGAAAGGCCACGTCCATCAAGGGCTCGCCCAGAAAACCGGCCGGGGCGGTAGGGGTTAGCGCCAGATCCACCGAACCCGCCTCCAGTGCTTCCCCCGCCCCCGACAAGACCTCCTCGAACAAGGCCACCCGGGTGCCGGAAGCCTCGCGGGCGAAGGTGGCCAGGGCATTCATAATCAGCGGGCGAGGACAAATGGCATCCACGGCCAGTGCCAGTTCCGCTTCCCAGCCTTCTGCCAGGGTGGCAGCAAAACCCTCCAGCTGCTCCGCTTCCGCCAGCAGGTTCCGGGCGCCGCGCAGCAACAGGGCGCCGGCCTCGGTCAGACGGGCCCGGCGTCCCTCCAGACGCAGCAGGCTCACGCCCAGGCTTTCCTCCAGACGCGCCACGGCATAGCTGATCGAAGACTGGCTGCGGTTCAGAACCTCGGCCGCCTGAGCATAACCGCCCTCGTCCACCACGGCCTGCAGGCTTCGCCACTGGGCTAGGGTTGTTTTGGGACTGGCCCCCATGACATCTCATCAAATTTATCGATAAAAGAGATCGTTATTTTGCATTTTTTAATCGACAATTCCAATTCATAATAGGGGTTCATGTTTACAACAGGATGATCATTATGGGTTTGCTAGTCGATGGTGAATGGGTTGATCAGTGGTACGACACCGAGAAGCACGGCGGCCGTTTCGTACGGGAATCGGCCCAATTCCGCAACTGGATCACGGCTGACGGCAGTGCCGGCCCCGACGGTGAAGGCGGCTTCAAGGCCGAGTCGGGCCGTTATCACATCTATTTCAGTTATGCCTGCCCCTGGGCCCACCGAACCCTGATATTCCGGAAGTTGAAGCAACTGGAAGATGTCATTTCCGCCTCCCCGGTAGATCCGGACATGCTGGAGAATGGCTGGGAATTCGGACCGGAAAGCGACGGCACGGCCGACCCCCTGTTCGGCAAACGTTTCTTGCGGGAAATCTACACCCAGGCCGATCCCAAATACACCGGCCGGGTCACGGTTCCGGTGGTCTGGGACAAGGTCCGGGAAACCATTGTGACTAATGAATCCGCCGAAATCATCCGGATGTTGAATACGGCGTTCCAGGAATTTACGCCGGTGGAGACCGATTATTATCCCGCCGAGCTCCGCCAGGATATCGATGAGATCAATGAACAGGTTTATCACCAGGTGAATAATGGCGTTTACCGCTGCGGCTTTGCCACCTCCCAAACCGCCTATAACGAAGCCTTCGACAATCTCTTCCGCGCCCTGGACCAGCTGGAAGACCGCCTGTCCCGTCAACGTTATCTGGTGGGCAATCGCCTGACCGAGGCCGATTGGCGGCTTTTCACGACCCTGGTGCGATTCGATGCGGTCTATGTAGGGCACTTCAAGACCAATCTGAGGCGGATAGCGGATTACCCCAACCTCCATAACTTCACCCGGGAGCTTTATCAGGTGCCGGGGGTAGCTGAAACCGTGAATATGCGCCACATCAAGCGCCACTACTACTACAGCCACGGCAACATCAATCCCACCCGAATCATTCCCCGCGGTCCGGAACTGGATCTGGAATCCCCCCATGATCGCGACCGCTTCAAATGATCCCGGTCCGGCCCGGCTCAACAAGGATGGTTGCGGGGGCTTGCCATGATCGTCTAGTCTTAAAGGCAGTTACTGCGCCTCGTCAGAATCCCCCGGGATACTGACGGGGCGACTTTTTGACAGGCCGCCACAGGCGGCCCGGGAGAAGGCAACTCTGGATGGATATTGCGTCAATCAAGTCAGCTTATCGCCGCTATGCACGGTATTACGACCGGGTATTCGGCCCCATCTTCGCCCCCGGGCGAAATATGGCCATAGAACAGCTTGATTCGCAAAATGGCAAGCGGATCCTCGAAGTGGGCGTCGGAACAGGCCTCTCCCTGCCACATTATGAAGATGACACCCGAATTGTAGGCATTGATATCAGCAGCGACATGCTCAATATCGCTCGGCAGCGCGTCCAGGATGAGAATCTGGGCCATGTGGAAGCACTGCTGGAGATGGATGCTGAAAATCTAAGCTTCGAAGACAACAGCTTTGATGCGGTAATCGCCATGTATGTGGCGTCGGTTGTTCCTAATCCCGACCGCCTGATGGCCGAGATGGCTCGGGTCTGCAAACCGGGCGGTGATCTCATGGTCATCAACCATTTTGCCTCCCACAACCCCCTGCTGAGAGGCATGGAACGGGGCTTGACCCCCCTGTCCCGATTCGTGGGATTTCGTCCCAGCATGGACTTGTCTGAACTGCCCCAGCCCCAAGGCTTTGAACAACTGGGCATCTATCGGGCAAACATGATGGGCTACTGGAAGCTGGTTCATTATCGCCACACAGGTAGCGCCCCCTCAGCCCCGGAGAGCAAAGGCAACGGTGCCGCTCATCCATCATCCTCCGCCCATTCATAAAAAACGGCGATAGCACCAAGCTGGCACCACCGCCGTCCCCGGTCCCATCCTTGACACGTCATTTGACGCTCGAATGGCCGGGTCCCCCACACCTGAAATATTTCAACGGGCGACTACATTCTGGGCAGCATTGTCAAACCAGACTGTGATATTCATCACACTATGAAATAAAAAGCCCGGCGCAAAACGCCGGGCTTCAGAACGCTGATAAAAGCGACCGTCTTACCAGTTTTCGGCATCCGCCGTGCGCTGGCGATCCATGCCATCGCTGTCGCCACCACCGGCATCCTGGTTGCCCTGGATATTATGGTAGGCCCAGCGATAATAGCCTCGGGCATTGGCGGAAACCGGCTCATCCACCAGACGCAGCTGGGGAATATGCTCACGCAGGTACTTCTCCAGCACCTGCCCACCACCACCGGTCAGCAGGACGTGATCGTAACCGGCCACCTGCCAGAGTGACCGGATCTCCACCAACAGCTTGGTGGCCACTTCACCGAAGACCTGATCCCTCAGACCGGTGATATCCACTTCCCGTCCGGACACGTTGATTTTGCCGTTGATCACAGCCTCGTCCAGGGTGTGGGTTTCGCACTCAAGGCCATACTGGGTAGCCAAGGCGCTGGAAATACCGTCATAACCCACCGAAATGCCAATGGGTACGGTGCGGGTGAAGGCTGGCGCATAGTCCCCATCGATGATGGTGGACAGGTCACTGGTTCGGAAACCGATGTCGATAATGCCGACCTTGCCCTTCATCAGCGGGCTTTCCGGCTGAATTCGGGCCTGTTGATCCAGCACTTCGGACCAGAAGGTGCCTACCGGCTGGGGAACCACTTCAATGTTGTCCAAACGCACATTGCAGTCAAAGCGGTTACCTCCCACTTCGCGAACAATCTGATGATCGCCGCGCATGAGGTTCACCAGTTCATGGGCCATGTGCATCCGCCCAGGGGGCAGCCCGGTGACCACATAGAAGGTGTTCATGGGATCAGTGCAATAAAGACTCAAGGCACCAAGAAACAGAATCTTGATGTCATTGCCTTCCGTCCGGGTGGCTGACAGCCCCCGGTGGGCAATGCGTGAATGGCGAATGGCCAAGTCACCCAAAAAGTAGGACTTGCCACCTACGGTGACACGGAGATCCTCGGTGATTTTAGGCTTGCGGAAACCCAGGGACATGGGCGCCCCGGAACCGCCCTCGCCCACCACAGAGGGGAAAGAATGGCTGTCACGACCGTCAAATACTTTGACGAAACCGTAACCCAGGTCAAGACCGATGCAACGTTCCACTGCGTAACCCCCTTGGCTCGCTAAATGGGTGATTGGGGGCCCGTATGGACCGACCCCACACTACCTGCCTAGTTTTAGCAGCTAGGGCCTTGCAACCGCAAGCACCCAAGGGCAATTTTGGCAGAAATTTCAACAAATCCCGGTCATGACCGGGATTATGCTCAGAGAATGGTTTCGGTGGTGGTGATGGTCCGGATCTTGTCTTCGCCGAATTCCGCCGGATCCAGGGCCGACTCGATCTGCCATTCGGCGCCCGAACTGCCCCGGGGACCGGCCAGATCAACCAGCGGCCGTTTGCGATAGGGCGTACCACGGGGATCCTCTACCATCATCAAAACCGGTTTGAGCCGGCTTGTTCGGTTATGGGAAACCACCATGCCCTTGGCACCGTTGCTGAGACGCACAACCGTGCCAATGGGATAGACTCCCATGCACTTGATGAACCGTTCGATCCGTTCCCGACCAAAGCCCTTCTCCTCCTCGCGACGCAGTTTTGCCAGCGCCCGATGGGGGGAGAGCGCGGGATTGCCCGGCCAATCGCCACACATGGCGTCATACAGGTCCACGAGACCAACAAGCAGGGCCAGGGAATCAATCTGGCGATCCACCAGGGAGCGGGGATAACCGCTACCATCCAGGCGCTCGTGGTGCTGCACCACGATTCGCTTGACCGGTTCGGGCACTCCGCCGGATTGTTCCAGCAGGCGAAGCCCTTGCTCCGGATGGGTCCGCATCAGCTTCAGCTCGTCCTCCGAGAGTGGGCCTTCCCGATGCAATACCGAGCGGGGCACTTTTACCTTGCCGATGTCGTGAAGCAAACCACCCATGCCCACCGATTCAATAGCATCCCGATCCAGGCCCTCATGGCGAGCGAAGATCATGCCAATGACGGCGGTATTAATGGCGTGCTGGGCGGTATGATGATCTTTCTCCCGAAGCTGAATCAGCCACAGGGAAGCGGAAGGATTGATGAGAATGGTGTCCAGCAGCTCGGTGACCACCGTTTTGACGCCCTGAACGCTGACATGCTTGCCAAGACGGGCATCATCCATCAGCACATCCACGTACTGACGGGTCTTCTCCCGAATATCCAGGGCACGGGCCAGCTCGCGCTTGATGGCCTTGAAACGATGTTCCGGCGGGGCTTCCTCCTGCACCGTCTGACTAGGTTTTCCCCGGTCCAGCACGGCTTGGCGCCGTATGCGCGACTGCAGATCGGAGCGGGACCGCTCCAGATCAACAAATACATACTGACAGGTCTCGCGCAGCTGGCTCAGCTCGCGACGGGACTCCACCGTGAAGCCCTGAAACAGAAAGGGGGATTCCAACCACGGGCGATCAAGCTCCGCAACATACATGCCCGTGGAAACATCCGTTACCCGCAACTTGCATTTCATCCTGGTTCTCCTGATGCAAGGAGGCACCCCCTATTTCGGCCAACCCCATTGCCGATGGCGAAGTATACCAGCTGGTTATCAGAGTGACGGCAAAAGTTGTACAAGGCGCAAGGCAAACCGCATCACCGGGTGGTTCAGACCGATAGACGGGAAAATACCGTTCATCACAGATGGACGGTATCGGGGTCGGGCCTGCTAAACTGATTCCAAAAAGCCATCAACACCAACAACCCGGTGATCAAGCCGGCCCAGGGGAAATGGGAATGCAGCTTTCCGAATATCTACCTGTCAGCGGTTCCTGGTGGATCGATGTCGCGGTAGCGGTCATCGTCGCCATGATCCTACTGTATCTGGCGCGTCAAACCGCTCATGAAATCATCGCCGGCACCAGCCGAAGCTTGTCCAGCATCCTGCGGGTTGCTGCCCGGGCCACCCAGCTCTGGGCCGACAATCTGCAACGCAATGGCCGACACGGCGCCCTGCTGCTGGTGGCCGAGCACCAGGAACGGCTGGCCACCCGGGAGTTATCCAACCTGCGCAAGGAGGTCCGCGTTGGGCTGAAACGGTATCCGGCGTTGCGGGATGCGGTGAACCAGAATATTGAGCGGATCGAGGCCGAATACCAGGCCAGTCCCGAGCGCCCGGAACCGCCGGCCGCCTGGCGGGAACTGATCGAAAGCGTGGCTGGCATCCGTGAAAACAGTGACCCGGCCCTCAAAGACACCCTGGAATCCATTCGCGAGACCATCGAGAAGGCTGCCCAGCGTCTCACCGATCAGCATCAACTCCAGAATCGGGCCGCGGAACGAAGCCTGGCCCGTCTGGAACCCCGATGGAGCGAGGCTGCTGAAGAACTGACTGCGGTCAACAAGACGCTCCAGCAATTACAGGAGCGCATTGACAGCACCAATCGTCGAATTCGGCGTTTCGAAACCATCCATAATCAGCGCCGTTCCCGGACCGCCCGCTTCCGGGGCTGGCTGGCGCTTAATTTCGTGGTGGGGAGTTTCCTGCTGGCGGTGGGCATCCTCATCGCCCTGGTGAACTTCCACCTGATCCACGCCCCGCTGGAGGAAGCCTTCGGCCGTCAGGCCACCACCGGCCCCTTTCACACCGCCCTCCTGACCGCAGTCACCCTGATTCTCGCTCAGCTGGCCCTGGCGGTCATTATTTCCGATACCGCCCGTCTCAGCCGCTTAATCGCCCCAATCGGACGACTGACCGCCCTCAAGCGGCGTGTGACGCTGGGCATAGCCAGTGTCCTGATTGTCTTGCTGGCATTGAGCGAGGCCAGCCTGGCCTTCATGCGCGACAGCATTTACCTGGAGGCCGAATGGCTGGCCCGGGAGCTGGAACAGGGAGTGGCAGCCGGCAGCCCGGATCTGCGCTGGGTCCCTTCCCTGGCCCAGATGGGCATGGGCTTTGTGCTCCCACTCACCTTCATTGCCCTGGTCCCTGCCCTGGAGTCTTTCTTCCAGACCGCTCGTATCGCATTCCTGCTCACCACCGGTTTCCTGACCGCCCTATTGGCGACGGGCTTTCGACTGTTCAGCCGTCTGATTTCCAGCGCAGGCCAGCTGCTCAACTACGGCTATGATTTGCTCATCGTGCTGCCGCTCAGCATCGAGCGGCGATTCCGACGGCGGGAACCGGCCCTGGATAGCGGGAGCGAGCAATGAGGCTCGCTCCGCTTCGGGCCATGATGATAACGGTGACATTGGGCCTGCTTCTGGCCTGCCAGGATCCAGGCTCGCCCGAGGATAAACTCACGGCCTTGCTGATTCATCCCGCCAGCCTGCCGGCCCACCGCCACCAGGATGCCCTGGAATCCCTGCCACGGGCCTTTCTGGCCTCACAAGCCCCCAATGACCGGATGATCATCGCTCAGTCAGCCGGGGCGGAAGAGGCGCCCGAGGGAACCGTCACCCTGCTTCGGGAGCTGCATTTGTCCGACCGGCCACTGCAAAGTACCCGCCAATTGAGGGCGCTTTATCGATGGTTCAATAGCCAGGAAGCCAGGCTGGAAAACGATCTGGAAGACGCCCTGATTACCCTTGGGGCGAGACTTCGGGAAAGCCAGGAAGAACAGGCCTGTCTCTATCTGGTCATCAATCCGGATCGCCGGCGTGTGCCGTCCACCGATGCCATCGATTGGCAGCGACCACCGCAACCCTTTAGCGGCTGGACGGCTTTTATTCTGGTCCCTGATAGGGATACCGAGCATGATGCCGCCCGGGACGACTGGATGGCTTATCTGCACACCCTCGGAGCCGGTCGCATGCAGGTCCGGACATTAAGCGAGCCATTGCCCGCTTGCCGCTGAAACCGGGGTATTCTTTAATATTGGCACAAAAAAAACACCGCCCGTATGGGCGGTGTTTTGAATAGTGGCGTCCCCAAGGGGATTCGAACCCCTGTCGCTGCCGTGAAAGGGCAGTGTCCTAGGCCTCTAGACGATGGGGACGCTGAAACAGCTCGGGCGTCCAATTGGATCACTACGGATCCGGGCCACGAATTGTTTGGTGGAGCCAGGCGGGATCGAACCGCCGACCTCCTGCATGCCATGCAGGCGCTCTCCCAGCTGAGCTATGGCCCCAGTCTTGAGTGGGCGTGTTGCTGCTCCCTCTCAATAAGGCGCGCATTTTGCAGTACCTCGCCGGAGCTGTCAAGCGCCTTCAGGAATTTTCCTTTCTTTCTTCGATATAAGCCAGCGCTTTCTCAATTCGAGCCAGTGTCACCTCTTTACCGAGCAGCGCCAGTGTCTGATCAATGGGAGGAGAAACCGGTCCACCGGATACCGCTACTCGAATGGGCTGGGCCACTTTCCCCAGCTTCAGCTCAAGCCGTTCCGCCACGGCGGTTACAACACCATGCACCTTTTCCGGCTGCCAGTCATCCAGCGCAGCCAAATCCTCCTTGACGACTTTCAAGGGTTCTTCCGCCACTGGCCGCAGATTCTTCTTGGCGGCCTTTTCATCAAAGGCGTCAAAGTCTTGAAAGAAGAACAGGCTGTTATCCGCCATTTCCACCAGTGTTTTCGCCCGCTCCTGCTGAGATACCACGATGGCTTCCAGGGTGGCGTCATCGTTCACTTCACATCCCCGGGCTTGCAACAAGGGCTTGAGGGCCTGTGCCACGTAATCCGGGCTGCTGTCCTTGATGTAATGCTGATTCAACCAGAGCAGTTTTTCCGGATTGAAGGTGGACGCTGAACGATTGACTTCATCAATATCGAACAGCTGAATCATCTCCTCCCGGGAGAATACTTCCTGATCCCCGTGGGACCAGCCCAGCCGGACCAGGTAATTGAGCAATGCTTCCGGCAGATAGCCCTCCTCCCGGTACTGCAGCACGCTAACCGCGCCATGCCGCTTGGATAAACGGGCGCCATCGGAACCCAGAATCATGGGCACATGGGCGTAAACCGGCGGTTCACCACCCAGGGCCTCAATCATGTTGATTTGCCGAGGCGTATTGTTGAGGTGATCATCACCACGGATCACATGGGTAATCCTCATGTCCATGTCATCCACCACCACGGTGAAATTATAGGTGGGCGTGCCGTCGGAACGGGCGATGATCAAATCATCCAGCTCGCTGTTATTGAACGTCACATGCCCCCGGACCTGATCATTGAAGGTCACGGCCCCATCCAGCGGATTCCGAAAGCGAATCACTGGCTCGACACCTTCCTTGGCTTCGCTTCTGTTACGGCAACGACCGTCGTAGCGAGGCTTTTCCTTGCGCGCCCGCTGGGCCTCCCGCATTTCCTCCAGCTCTTCCTTGCTGCAGTAGCAACGATAGGCCTTGCCTTCTTCCAGCAACTTGTCAATCAAAACCTTGTAACGGTCATAACGCTCAGTCTGGTAGAAAGGGCCTTCGTCCCAATCCAGCCCCATCCATTCCATGCCATCCAAAATGGCCTGAACCGATTCCGGCGTGGAGCGTTCCCGGTCGGTATCCTCAATGCGCAATACAAACTTGCCCTGATGCCTTTTCGCATAGAGCCAGCAGAACAGCGCCGTACGCGCCCCGCCGATATGCAGATACCCTGTTGGGCTGGGGGCGAACCGGGTCCGAATCGTCATGCCATTCCTCCGCGGACAAAAAAGCGCCATTTTAGCAGAGGAATCACCCCCCACGGCACCTTGATTGTTGTTTCCGAAACCCTCAGATTAGGAGTCAGGCGAGTTGAGGCTTCGGGCCGCCGAGGTCGCAGCCGCCCTCGCCAATCATCTGGATTACAAGGAGGCACTATGCAACTTCCCCTAGAGGTTCATTTCCACAACATGGACCACTCCGACGCCCTGGAAGAACGGGCCCGGGAAGCCGCCACCAAGCTTGAGAACGCCTGCCCCCAGTTACAGTCCTGCCGCGTTTTCATTGAAGCTGCCCACTACCGCAAGGGCACGGGCAATATGTACGAAGTCCGCATCGACATGCGTGTACCCGGCCAAGAGGTAGCCGTCCACCTGACCCAGGATGAAGACGCCACCAAGAACGAGGATGCCCATTCCCTGGTCACCCGCACCTTTAAATTGGCCGAAAAGCGCCTGAGAGCCTATCTGGACAAGAAAATGGACAAGCGTAAGGGCCGTGGTGACAAGCCCGGCAAGGCCGAAGCCGATGCGCAAGCCGCTCAAGACGCTCAGGATCAGGCGGGACTCTGAAATAGAGAGGATTATTGCCAGCGCCACCGGGTCCGGTCATTAGACCGGGCTTGGTGGGGCGATAGGGATTGGATTGAGCAAAAAACCCAGTACCCGGCGGTCGACAACCATAGACACGCAATGGGGTTGGCGGGTGCCTTAACCGCCGACCGCCAGGCACCAGATCCGGCCCAACCGGCTCAAAAGTCAGGCCTGTTATGCCGCTTCGCACCCTTCCTCTGCCATCACCTGAGCGGCCCAGGCGAGGCAGCCGAGATCATTCCCTGACAAGTCCATTTAATCCGGCTCTAGGCGAGCCGCATGACTTCCGCGTCATCCCTGACACGGAACAGCCCCTTCCCTGGAGCGCACCCGCTCCTTCCTTAGGACGGGCGGTCATTCCTCTAGGCGCGGTTTGGAGACGCCCCGCCCTCACAGCGGTGACAAACCCAGCCCCGCTCCATGACTCATTTGCAAAATTGGGCGACCCCCTGTCGATATTCTTGGCGGTTCATGCCCTCCTCATTTTCCGGCTGAATCCGATCGAAGTTGTCATGCAGGCATGGCACGCCAGAAACCTCGCTTTCGCTCAGATAGCCATTGCCATCCCTGTCCAGCTCTTCAAAACTGGGTACCCGCTCTCGCTCTTCAGGTTCCGAAGCAATTGCACCACCGGCCAGCAAGACAAGACTGGCACCAAGCCCTATCAGCAGCTTCTTATCCATTTTTGCCTCCTTAACCTCGTCACTGGATTCGAATGTCCGTTTCACCTAGAACAGAGCACGCCCAATTGGGCATAACCGTACTATGCAGAAGCTGTGCCAGTTCCATTTCACTCTTTATTTTCAATACGTTAGCGGACAAAGATAGACAGGCTGGGTAGTAATGGCCCGACAGACTGTCGCCATTGAGCGACAGTCTGTCGGTTAAAATTCATAACCTCATGTTCTTAATAAGAAAAAGGGCTGTCGCCAATCGGCGACAGCCCTTTTTGTACGACGTTTCCTGAGGTAAATCCCGCTTTTCAGCTCTTGAAACCCCGGGGATTGAGGTGATGGCGCTTGAGAAGACGATAAAACTCAGTACGATTGCGGCCCGCCAGCCGCGCCGCCTCACTCACGTTACCGTCCGTCAGACGCAGCGTCCGGGCGATATAATCCCGTTCGAAGTGGTCACGGGCTTGTGCCAGAGAAATCATCTCGTCCCTACCCTCCCGCAAGGCACGCTGAACCAGATTAGTTGGCACGGGCCCCTTTCGGCACAAGACACAAACCTGTTCGACCACATTCCTCAATTGCCGAACATTGCCGGGCCAGCTATAGGCCAGCAAAGCCCGAACCGCTTCCGGCGAGAAACTCCCAACACGCTGTCCCGCCGGCCGTCCGGCATCGATCTCGGCCAAAAAATGCTCTGCCAACAAGGGAATGTCCTCAGGACGCTCTCTCAGTGGTGGCAGATCCAGGCGGACCACATTCAGTCGGTAATACAGGTCTTCACGAAATGCCCCTTCCACCATGGCGGCAGCAATGTCCCTGTGGGTGGCCGAGACCACCCGCACGTTCACCGGCCGCTCTTCCCGACCACCCACTGGGCGGACTTTTCGCTCCTGCAAGGCGCGCAGCAGTTTGGCCTGGAACGCCAAGGGCATATCCCCGATTTCATCCAGGAACAGGGTGCCGCCCTCCGCTTCCTGGAACAGCCCCGACCGGGCACGATCGGCCCCGGTAAATGCCCCCTTCTCATGCCCAAACAGCTCCGATTCCAGCAAATCCGCCGGCACGGCGGCGCAGTTGATGGCCACAAAAGGATGATTGGCCCGGTTGCTGGCAGCATGAATCGCCCGAGCCAGGACTTCCTTGCCGGTACCGCTTTCACCCTGAATCACCACACTGGCATCGCTTTGAGCGACCAGACTGACATCGGACAGGAGGGTCGCCATTTCGCGGCTGCGGGTCACAATGCCATGGTGGCGTTCCGGCTGATGATTCGTCTGCTCCTGTCCACTGGCCGCGGCCTCGGCCACCAAATCCAGCAACTCAGTACTGTCCACCGGTTTGGTCAGAAAACCAAAGGCTCCTTCCCGGGTGGCGGCCACCGCATCGGGGATGGTTCCATAGGCGGTAATGATAATCACCGGCAAGGTGGGGAGCTCCTCCCGTAGGCGTCGGAACAAAGCCATACCATCCATGCCTTCCATACGCAGATCGGTCACCACTACCTGGGGTATGCGTGTGGCCACCGCGCCCAAGGCCGCCTTGGCATTCTCTGCCACATCCACTTGATAGCCGTGCCCCTCCAGTCGGAGCGAGAGCAAGCGACGCAAGCCCGGATCGTCATCCACCAACAATACCCGGGCACCATGACGCCGCTCTGTAGCCGCTTCAACGTTCATCGTCTGCATCACCCTCTTCAATCAGTGGATCACCCCGACGTCCGATCTCTTGTTCAATCTGTCGCAATGCCTCCAATTTCTCCCGGGTATCGGCATGAGCGGCCCGCTCTTCGGCAAGCTGTGCTTCCAGGACCTGCAATTGTGCCTCCAGGGAGCCATGCCTTTCCCAGTGTGCAAGTAAAACCCCCAACAGTTCATGGGTCTCTGAATGTCGAAAGGCCTCGGGATATTTCCCAAACTGTTGCAGCCCGCTCACGCCCTTTTCCTGGTCTGAAACGGTATCGGGTCCATACAGAGCCAACAGTGCCAGCTTTACCCGGGCATCATTGTCGATACGGTGGGCCAGTTCCACTTGATGATCCAGGGCCTGCTGGCCGGACATCTCGTCAAATCGCTGGACCGTGGTAATGACATGCTCTACATCCATGTCGACAGTGACCACCGCATCCATGGATACCGCGACCTTTTCTCTTTCCGGCACCAACCATCCACAGCCTGACAGCAACCCAAGCAAAAGCAGGCCCAATATCCTAGTCCGCATGCCTATTCCTCACATCATCCGTCCCGTTGGACAGACGAATTTCAAAAGTGGTTTTCCAGTCCCGGCTCCGGGCCAGGGTCACATCGCCCCCGTGGGCCCGGATAAGATCCCGGCAAATACTCAGGCCCAGCCCGCTGCCGGGCACGGCCCCCTCGGCAGAGGCAGGTCCTCGATAAAAGGGTTCGAAAACCCGGTGACGGTCACCGCCACCAATACCCCGCCCATTATCACTGACCCGGATCCTTACCGTCCCTTCCTCCCGGACAGCAAACAAGCCCACACGACTGCCGGCCGGAGAGAATTTGATGGCATTGGAAAGCAGATTATCCAACGCCGTGCGGAGCATGTCCGGGTCGCCCCACACCGCCAGGCCGTCGTCCAGATGGGTTTCCACCTGAATGTCCCGTGCCGACAAGCTCAGGGAATGGGTCAGCAAGGCCTCATCAAACAGGGCCCGAACCGCGACGGACTGCGTTTGGGCGGGCTGCAAACCACCTCGAATCCGGTTGAACCGTAACAGGGATTCAATCTGCTCCTCCAAGCGGGCCGTACTGGTTCCGAGGATGGTCACCACTTCCGATTGACGTGGCGCCAGAGGACCGAGCAATTCTTCCTCCAGCAGGCCAACCCCTTCCCGAATTGCACTCAAGGGGGTTTTCAGCTCATGGGAGACCTGCCCCAGCAGGCGTTGCCGATCCCGTTCGATTCTCGACAAGCGACGACGAGCCCATTCCAGGCGAACCGACAGGACCTTCAGATCACGCGGTCCCTTGACCGCCTTGATCGGGCCGGCCTCGGGATGGGCCAGGCTGCGAATACTATAATCCAGTTGTCGAATCGGGCGTGTAATCAGACCAGTGAAGGTCAAGGCCAGCAATATGGCGATGGGGATCACGGCAGCCATTTGGGCATAAACCAGATCCCGTGCCTGCTCGCCGAGCCGTTTCAAATCAAAGACCGCCGATTCCGCCACTGCCTCACTCTCGTCAAGCAATGCCACCGACATTTGATTCAAAATGGAAAACGGGCGTGCAAGGAACGCCGGCCACGGCTCGGGGGCGACTTCGCTCAGGACCTGATCGGCCAGCAGCGCCTCCCGAACCACGGCATTGACGAGGGTGACCCGAGGGGCTGTAGGCAAATCCAGCGCCAGCATGGTCTGGACCTGGCGCAGAAAGGATTCACGGCGGGCCTGGAAATGAGTCAGGGCCTCATCATCCTGCAGCACACGGTACTGACGAGCTGACCGTTCCAGGGCCTGCACCCGATCCATGGTCTCGCGGGCCTCGCGGGTAATACTGACGGCCTGCTCCAGGGACCGCTCCCCCTCGAATGTAAGACGCTCAATCTGCTGACCGGTCACCAATAGTCCGAGAATCAAAGGCGTCCCCACAAGGAGAAAGCCGAACAAGACCAGCCCGAGGACACTGCTTGGCCACAGGTATCGAAACAGTTTGCGCGTCACACAGGATCTCCAGAAGGATCAGGATCACTCTCCATTGTCGTTTATTTGGGGAAAACCGCGCAAACCAGTTCTCAGTTGATTTAATTTTAGATTTTGCTAATATAAATAAAAGAAAAGTTGACACGGGTCATCTGTAAGCAGGCCCAAGGAGACAAAACCATGAAACCAGAAGTGACATCCTTCTTCCACGAAGACACCAATACCTTCTCCTATGTGGTGAAAAATCCCGACAACCATGGGGCGGTGGTAATCGATCCGGTACTGGATTTCGATTACAAGGCAGCCCGCACCTGGACCGACACTGCGGACGGGATTCTTGAATTCATCAGGAAAGAAGGCTTGGCCGTGGAGTGGATTCTGGAAACCCATGCCCACGCCGATCACCTCTCGGCAGCGCCCTATCTTGCCAAGGCTTTGGGGGCCAAAATCGCCATCGGTGAAGGCATTCAGCAAGTTCAGGGTCGATTCATAAAGGTGTTCAACCTGCCCAATGAACATCAGCCCAACGGGTCGGAATTCGACCACCTCCTGAAGGATGGCGAGATCTTCGAAACGGCAGGGATGAAAATCGAAGTCATGCATACTCCGGGGCACACCTCGGATAGCAACAGCTTCCTGGTCGGAGATGCCGTCTTTGTCGGCGACACCCTGTTCATGCCGGATGCAGGCAGCGCCCGGGCAGACTTTCCCGGCGGCGATGCCGGCATGCTGTATGACTCCATGCAGAAACTGCTCTCACTACCGGACGAAACGCGCATGTTCATGTGCCACGACTACGCACCCGGCGGTCGCGAGATTAAGAACGAAACCACCGTGGCTGAGCAGAAAGCCCGGAATATTCATGCGGGCGCCGGCGTCAGCCGGGATGACTATGTAAAGATGCGTGAGGAGCGGGATGCCACTCTCCCCATGCCGCGCCTGATTATCCCGTCGGTTCAGATCAATATGCGCGCCGGCAAGTTGCCTCCGCCCGAGGACAACGATGTGAGCTACCTCAAGGTCCCCCTCAACCTGCTGGGCCCAAAGCCCGGGGAGCGCAGTGGTCATGACTGAATTCACGCCCATTTCAGCCTTGATTGGCGGAGCCTTTATTGGCCTCGCCGCCGTTCTGCTGATGGCCCTTAATGGCCGCATTGCGGGCATCAGCGGTATTGCCGGTGGTCTGTTGGAAAGCAGCAGTGGAGACCGAAGCTGGCGCTGGCTTTTCATCATTGGCCTGCTTGCCGGGGTCGTCCTCCATGAGCTCATACGGCCGGAGAGCTTTGCCCTTCGAGAAGGCTATCCGCCCCTGCTGCTGGTTGCCGCCGGCCTGATCGTCGGCATCGGCACCCGCATGGGAAGCGGCTGCACCAGCGGCCATGGTGTCTGTGGGATTTCCAGGTTCTCTGCCCGCTCTCTGGTGGCCACCATCGCCTTCATGATCACCGCCGCGATTACCGTCGCCGTGGTCCGGCATGGCTTTGGAGTTCTGTGATGAAAAGTATTGCCGCATTGATCGCCGGCGCCCTATTTGGCCTGGGCCTGGCCATCTCGCAAATGATCAATCCCTTGAAGGTCCTGGCTTTTCTGGATGTTCTGGGTCACTGGGACCCCAGCCTCGCTTTTGTCATGGGCGGTGCCATCGCCGTAACACTGCCCGGCTTTGCGCTGCTGAAACGATGGGAGCAACCAATCCTGGCCCCACGCTTTCAATGGCCTCAACGCGAAGACATCGACCTTCGCCTGCTCACAGGTGCCGGACTATTCGGCATCGGCTGGGGGCTGGCAGGTTACTGCCCAGGACCGGGCATCGCTGCCATTGCGCTGAATGTGCGGGAATCGGCCTTTATCGAGCCGTTTCTATTCACCGCCGCTATGGCCGTCGGCTTCCTGCTCTGGCCATGGATTGACCGTCTACTATCCAAGCGGCCACAGAAATAAGGGACGAGGGAGGCATCAGTGACGCGTGATCAGATTCGCTTGGCCGCAGACTGGTGGCAAGATGTTGTCCCAAGCACCCTTGCCCGCGATGCCATTGCGGGCCTGGTGATTGCGGCGCTGCTGGTTCCTCAGGGGATGGCCTATGCCATGTTGGCGGGTTTGCCCCCTGAGATGGGCCTCTATGCTTCGCTATTACCCCCCGCGCTTTATGCTGTATTCGGCAGTAGTCGTTATCTGGCAGTAGGCCCGGTGGCTGTCATCTCACTGATGGTGGCTACCGCCACGGCTACACTGGGGCAACGGCACGGAATCGACCCCATGGTCGCCGCCCCGGCGCTGGCCTTCATGTCCGGCCTGATCCTGCTGATCATGGGTCTGCTCAGACTGGGTTTTCTCACGCACTTTCTTTCTCGCCCTGTGCTTCTCGGCTTCATGACGGCCGCAGCCATTCTAATTGGCCTTAGTCAGCTCCCTCACGCCCTGGGCCTGTCTGTAGATGCCCGGGCACCACTTGGCCAGATCCAGGAAGTGTTCGGGCAGCTAGGCGCAGTCAGCATGCTCACTGCGGGACTCACCGTGGGCACCATTCTGCTCATCCTTCTCATCGGTGGCCCCCTCGCCCGCCGCCTGCGTCAGCTCTGGCCACATGCCGGCTCTATCGTGGGCCGCATGGGTGCGCTTTTCGCTGTCACTTTCGGCATTGGACTGGCCATGTTTACTGGCCTCTCAGATCACCTCAGCCAGATCGGCGAAATCCCCCGGGGGCTTCCACGGCCGGAATGGCCAGCGCTGGAAATCGTCTGGATACTGGAGCTGAGCGGCATGGCCTTCCTGATCTCATTGGTTGGGCTGATGGAAAGCGTCTCGATTGGCCGGGGCCTGGCCGCTCGCGATAATGAAGATGTACAACCGAATCGGGAGTTACTGGGCATCGGCCTGTCCAACCTGGGGGCCGGTCTCAGTGGTGCCTACCCGGTCACCGGCGGCCTTTCCCGCACCGTGGTGGCAAAAGATGCGGGTGCCGTCACACCACTGGCTGGATTATTCGCCGCCCTGGCCGTATCACTGGTCCTGCTGTTCGCGACACCCTTGTTGGCAGAACTCCCCCGGGCTGTTCTCGCGGGAATCATCCTCCTCGCGATAGTGCAGCTGCTGGACGTGCATGCGGTTCAGGAAACCTGGCGATACAACCGGGGCGATGCGGCGGTGATCGGTATCACCTTTTTCGGGGTGTTATCGCTTGGTGTGGAAGTGGGGTTGATCGTTGGGATCATGGTCTCTATCGGCCTCCTGCTGTGGCGCATTAGCCAGCCTCATGTGGCCATGGTTGGCCGGGTTCCCGGTAGCGAGCATTTCCGCAATAGAGAGCGTCATGCGGTGGAAACCTTGACTGGCGTCTGCTTTATTCGCGTGGATGAAAGCCTGCAATTCCCCAATAGCCGCTTCTTGAGAGATACCGTGTTGGAGACCATTCGCGATAACAGCGATATCCAATCCATCGTGCTGGTCTGCAGCGCAATCAATGACATCGATAGCACCGCCCTGGCAACGCTAGAAGAACTCGATCTTTCCCTCAAGGCCAGAGGCATGGTCATGCACCTGTCCGAGGTAAAGGGCCCAGTGCTTGATCAACTCCTGAAAGTAGATTTCCCGTCCAAGCTCTCACCTGGCCGAATCTTTTTCACTAACCAGGATGCCTTTAGTGCCTTGCAGGAAAACCACTCCCGATGCAGATCCAAAAAGGAAATTAAATCATGAAAACATCAACCATCAGGATAATCAGCAGTCTTGCTCTTTCCCTGGTCTTATCGCTAAGTGCAGTGCAAGCTGGCGAAAACCAAGGCCATAAGAAAGGCCGCCACATGGATGGCAGTCAGAAAGAACTTTTCGTGACAGTCACCTCTGACGACAACATGACCCAGGGCATGGCCCTGGTTCTAGCCAATCAATCGCTGGACCAAGGGGCCGATGTTCGTATTCTGCTCTGCGGACCAGGTGGACGGCTGGCCATTGAAGGCGAAACCGGCGAAGCCCTGGCACCCCGGGATGTCACCCCTCAGCAGCTCCTGCAGCGACTCATGGATGAAGGTGCCAAAGTGGAGGTATGCGCCATTTTCCTCCCCAATACGGATTACGGAGAAGATCAGCTACTGGAAGGCATCGGGTCCGCTAATCCAACTGATGTCGCTGAACACATGCTGAAACGCCATGTGCATTTTTTCACTTTCTAAACCATTGGAAGGACGGATAATGCTGACACCACCATCGAATGCACTATGATTTGCGCAGTGAGAAGATAAAACATGGATATTCGCAGGCTCGACAAAAAACTCTCGGTCAGCCCACAGATTAGCGCTGGCGATCTTGTCGCAATATACGCTACAGGCTTCCGCACCCTCATTTGCAACCGTCCCGACGGCGAAGAACCCGCGCAGCCGGATTTTGAGGAAATCGAGACGGCGGCGAAGAACACAGGATTGGAGACGCGGCATTTACCGGTCACCTCAGGCATGGTGAGCGACAAGGATGTCGCAGAGTTCGAGCAGGCGCTGCGCGAGCTGCCCGGACCGGTTTTTGCCTACTGCCGGTCTGGCATGCGCTCGGCCATACTTTGGGCATTGAGTCAGGCAAGGCACAAGTCATCGTCTGAGATCCTGGGAACCGCCAGGGCAGCGGGTTACGATCTTGGAAAGATTGAACAGCGCATTGCTAATGTTGCCAACGCTACCAGCAATGCGGACGGTTTCCATTCCATGGGGAATGCACCATACATACCGCATGAGCATTTTTCAGGGCAGTTTCTTATTCGGCGATCGTAGTTCATAACAAGTCCTCGTAAAAACCAATTTAATTGTTATGCCAATCAAGCAATGTGCGCGATCTTCGAAAAATGCGCGCCCCCTTGGTCAAGGCAATTGAAGTTGGCATGATCGCCCAAGTCTATTTATTCGCGGGAGCGTTGCGGATGTCACTTGAGTTAGCCAACAAGGTAATGCAGGGGAGTCGAGATCTTTTTCCCGGTCTACGCTTTGACGTTTATGCCAACCATGCCTCGATCTCGCCGTTGAGTGAGCCGGTTTGCACGGCAATCAATGAGGTAATGGCAGCCCAGGCGCGTGAGGGGGTGGCTTTCTTTCCTGCCGAAGTGGCGCGGCGCGAGCGGCTTCGGGGGCAGCTGGCCAGCTTGGTGGGTACGGAGGCTGAGGATATCGCTCTGGTAGAAAATACCACGGCGGGGGTGGTGGCCGTTGCCGGCTCCCTGCCCTGGCGACAGGGTGATCGGGTGCTGGTGTTTTCCGGAGAGTTCCCCACCAATATCACCCCCTGGCAGCAGGCGGCCCGACGTCATGGGCTGGAGCTGGTCTGGATGGATGCCGACGATTTTCGTCGTGACCGGGCCGCAGCGCTTGAGGCCTTCGAGCAGCATCTGGCTCAAGGCGTGCGCCTGGTGGCCGTCAGTGCGGTGCAGTTCACCACCGGCCAGCTGATGCCGCTCGCCACCATGGGATATCTATGCCGTCGGCATGGCAGCGAATTCTTTGTAGATGCCATCCAGGCAGCCGGCATCGTGCCGCTGGACGTGAAGACGATGGATATTGATTACCTGGCCTGCGGCAGCCACAAGTGGCTGATGGGCCCGGAAGGAGTGGGCTTTGTCTATATTGCCCCGGAGAAAGCCGAAACGCTTGAGCCTAATCTGGCCGGCTGGATCAGCCATGAGGACGCATTTGAGTTTCTTACAGGCGGGCCGGAAACCCTGCGTTATGACCGTCCCTTCCAGCGTGGTGCCCGCATGCTGGAAAGCGGCACGTTCAATTCCATCGGCTGCGCCGGGTTGGAGGCCAGCCTGGGCCTGATCCAGTCCATCGGGGTGGAAACCATCCACGCCCATGTACAGACATGGCTGGATGTCCTGGAGTCGCAACTGCTGGAGCGGGGTTTTGAAAGCGCCCGCATGCCCGAAACGGAGAACCGCTCGGGGATTCTCAGTGTATGGCCGCCGGATCACCGCCCAGCGGCAGACTGGGCGGCGGACCTGGCCGAAGAGGGCATTTCCTGTGCCAGCCCCGCCGGCTGGCTACGCTTTGCGCCCCACTGGCCCAATGCCGTCGAGGAAGTGGCAAGCGTGGTGCAGGCGGTGGATCGTATCCTGGCCCGCTAAGCCGAATCTCGCGCAAAGCCCTTAGTCAATCCAACCTTGCTTTCTGGCATGCACGGAAAGCCACAATAGCAAGGCCCCGATCGCGAAAATCACCAAGGGAAACGGCAGGGCCTCCGCCGGCCCGAGCAAGCCGATGGCATCCAGCACAAACAAGACATAGACAAACTGGATGATCACCGCCACCAGTGATACGGCAAACACCCCGACGGCCCAGGCCTTGCGAAACAGCAACCCCAGGCTACCGCCAAGACCGGTAAAAATGGCCAGGGCATACAGGGCGAATATCCAGCCCGGGCGTGCCTCATAGAGATGGCGCTGGGCCTCACTCATTTCCTCCAGTGCCGCCTCACTGGTCATGGGATCCATAATCAGTGACAGCAATCCAAACAGCATCCAGACCAGCGCAAGCCCGGACACAAGCCAGTACCAACGTGGTGGTCTTGCCAAATCAGTACCCATAACGTCCCCTTTATCAAAGGTTCGATTCGCCCTTTTCCAGTACCGAGCGCATCTCCGCTTCCCTTTCCCGCAACTCTGGCATCATCGCCTCACCAAAACCCTCGGCTTCAAAGACTGGGCGAATCTCGATCTCCGCATCGCTACCCGGCATGGGGTGGGGACAGCGTTTCAACCAGTTTATGGCTTCGTCCAGGAAATTTACCTCCCATAGCCAGAAATCCGCAATCAGTTTCTTGGTTTCGGCGAATGCCCCATCAATAACAGCCCGCTCATCACCGGAAAAGCGGATCCTGACGCCCGTGCAGCTTGGTTTGAGGCCCTCCCCGGCCTTCATCCGCTAGCCCACTCTGATTCACTCAGGCGCGCAATACAGTTCGTAGAGCTTGCCCATCAACTCCAGCACCTTGGGGTCGGCTATTCGATAAAAGATGGTCTGGGATTCACGCCGAGTTTCCACCAGGCCCTCCTGGCGAAAGCGGGCCAGGTGTTGTGACAAAGCTGACTGGCTAAGGGGAACCTCCTGATTCAACTCGGAAACCGACCGCTCCCCCTCCACCAGGGCACACAACACCATCAAGCGATGGGAATTAGCCAGTACCTTAAGGATACGGGCAGCTTCTTCGGAATGCGCCGACATTTCCTTTGGAGAGGGCATATGTGAGGCAGAAGACATTTCAGTCGTTTTCCCCTGATCATACAAATGGCGCGACCCATCATATTAGCAAGTGCTGAAAAGGAATCCCAGCCTCCCATGGTCCCTACACAGGAAGACGAGGCATTGACCTGCCCCCCGCCATCCCCTACAATGCTGCGCTTTCGGGCGATTAGCTCAGTGGGAGAGCACTGCCTTCACACGGCAGGGGTCGCTGGTTCAAGTCCAGCATCGCCCACCAGAATTGCCAAGCCGGATCCAGTGGATCCGGCTTTTTTTTGGCTCGCCTGAGCATACCTTTACCTGAACTAGTTGATCGGCATTTCCCTGCCAAGGCGGGCCTGTGTAGACTCGGTTCATGCTAGCCTTGGGGAAGGACTCCCGGGAATCTGAGTATTCAGACTGGGAGGGGGCATGCGGGATAAATTACAAACATTTCAAGAATACTACTTCCCCAGCGTTCCACCGGCGCTCCATCCGGAGTTCGAACATTTCCAGCAACAAGTCGCCCGCCGACTGTCGGTTCTTGCGGCCGGGCTTATCCTGCTGATATTGCCCCTCTTCCAGCTCTTCGAGACCACCAGTGGCCACTTTAGCACCACAGCCTTGTACCACCAGGGCCAAATGCGTCTCCCCGTGGTTGTCCTGGCCATGCTGGTGATCATGCTGCGTCTGCTCCGCCCCCAGGGTCAATGGCCACGACCGGCCATGCTGACGCTGGGTTTTGCCCTGATATGCATGGTCCTGGGCATGCTCCTCTATCATCTTCACTGGGGGACCGGGTATGCCATGACCCTTTTCAGCGGGCTGGTCATGTCCCTTGCCGTCACGTCGATTCTCGCCACCCGCGGATCCCGGGACCTGCTGATCATCTATCTAATCCCCGGCTTGTTTTTCATCGCCGGTTTAGCCTTATTGGAAATCCCGCTGAGAAGTGAAGGACTGACACTGATCGTTCCCCTGATGACCGTCGTCATTGGCGTGATATTGGCTGAGAACCACTATCGTGGCTTTGTCACGATGTTTCTGCTTACCCACCACCTGAAACGCAGCGCCACCACCGACCCTCTGACCGGATTGCTGAATCGTCGGGCCACACAATCCATTCTTGATCTTGAATGTGCTCGGGCCAAACGTCACGACCTACACTTTGCCGTGATTATGGCCGATCTTGATCGTTTCAAGCGGGTAAATGATCAGTACGGGCACGAGGTGGGCGACGAAGTCCTGCGGGAACTGGCCGGCCGTCTAAGCGCCTCAGTCCGGAAAGAAGACTCGGTGGCTCGCTGGGGAGGCGAGGAGTTTCTGGTGCTGTTGAGGGAGGACCGACCAGAACTTGTCATGCAAGTAGCGGAGAAGATTCGCCAAGCCGTGGCCGGACAGTCCTTCGCCACCAAGGCCGGGCCGCTTTCCATCACCATCAGCCTGGGGGGGGCCTGTCACACCGGGGAAGAGCCCGCCGAGGCCACCATTTCCCGCGCCGACACGGCCCTTTATCAGGCCAAGGAAGCGGGTCGCAACCAAACAATGCTGGCTAAACCGGAGTCCTAATCCAAACCTACCAAGGGGGGACGACAGCAAGGGCCTTGCCTTATACTGGCACCCATCCATACGGTTTTTGGAGGTGGCTTTGTCCCGCCCATCGTCACAGTCCAGTCCATCCAGCCTGCTCGGCCTGGCCGTCATCCTCTTGAGTCTGACCCTGGTGGGCGGCTGCGCCCAAGTCAGGGAGTGGACCCAATGGGAGGACGATGAGGCTGATACCACCGCCGAAGCGCCGGATAGCGAGCGTAGCCCTTATCGCTACCAGCAAGTGGTCCAATGGCTGCAGGCCGGCGAGGTGGATGTGGCCGAAGGGGCATTGGCCCGACGTCTGGACAACGCGCCGGATGATGCCCGCGCCCAGCTGTTGATGGAACAGATCCAGGCGGATCCGGGCACCTATCTGGGGCGTGAAAACATTCACTATGAGGTGCAACCCGGTGACACCCTCTCAGTAATCGCCCAGCACTTTTTGGACGACAACCGGTTGTTTTTCATCCTGGCCCGCTACAATGATATCGAGGTGCCGGCGCATCTGGAGGCCGGCGAGACCTTGCGCATCCCCAGCGACTTTCGTGATATCGACGCACAAGCCCGCTTGGCCAAGCGGCATTCCGACACCCGTGACACCACCGGTGACGTTTGGGGCCATCTGGAACGCGGTGAGCCCGATGAAGCACTGGCCCTGTTCGAGGACCAGACACCAGATTCGCTCAACAGTGACGAACAGCGCGCCCTGGCCGAGGCCCATGAGGCCTGGGTGGAAAGGGCCCTCAGCCAGGGCGAACTGACCCTGGCGGCCAATCGCCTGGAACGGGCCCGGGAAGACGAACCAGACACGGCGGACTGGTCCGACTGGATCGGCCAAGCGGAAAACCGCATGGAATCGGAAACGCTGTATCGGGACGGCCGCGTCCGAATGAGCGAATCCCCCACCATGGCGGCCAGGCACTTCGCCCGGGTTCTGGAAATCAACCCCGAGCACACCGGTGCCCAGGCCGGGCTGGATGAGCTGCGCGACACCGTCGTACCGCAGCTCCATCGGGAAGCCATTCTGCTGTATCGCAATCATGAGCTGGATGGCGCCATCGAAACCTGGGAGGCCCTGCTGCGGGTCGACCCGGATTTCGAACCCGCCCAGGTCTACAAGGCCCGGGCCACCGAGCTTAAGGCGCGTCTGGAGGAATTGGACGAATAGGCACTCATTCCGAATCAATGGGCTGGGTGCCCTGGCCCCGGGAAAGGCGCTGTCGGACTGCCACCGAGGGGTCCCGGCGCTGCTGGCTCCTCTCCGACTCCTGCTGTCCCTGGAGCGACTCGGTCATCAGATTATAGCGAGCGAAAGCCTCGCCAAATTCGTCCCGGCGGCGCATGCGGATGCGATAGCTGTAATCCCCGGCCGCCACCCGGTCGAGACCACTACCCAACACCCGCAATGGCAGCTTGAGCCGGCGGCTCAATACATAGGCCCCCAGCAGCACGGTGAGGATAGTGGCCACCATCAAAGCGCCCATGGCCACCAGGCTGGTACGCAGCGCCCCGCTCAAGGGGCGCGCCGATATGCCCAGTGCCAGTCCGCCGATCACCCGGTCCTGGTAAATCACCGGTGATTGAAACAGAAAGCGTTCGGCCCCGTCGTCTCGGTAGCGTCCAACCTGCTGTTCCCCTTCGCCCCGGGCCAGAATCTCCCCGGTGAAGAGATTGGATGCGAGCTCGCCCCGCTCGTCGGCTTCGGTACTGGCCATCACCCGACCGTTGTGATCCGACAATCTGAGATAGACCATCTGCTGATTACGCTGCATGTCTTCCACCATGGCCTGGACCGCCACCGCATCCCCCAGCAGCAGATCTTCCGCCGACTCGGTGGCAATGACTTCCGCCATGCTGCCCCCGTAATCAAAGACCAGCTGGGTCATCACCGCACGCTGATGGTAATAGACAGCCGTGGCCCCCAGCACCAGGATCAGGGCTACCATCAAACCCAGGGCGGCCGGCCATTTCACGCTGATAGGCATGCCCCAGCCGGCCTGCCGTTTCTGACTGTCCATCTCCAGCTGGACCTGACGCAGGTCCTCGGCCAATTCCGCGCCGGTCTGGTAACGATCGACCGGCAGACGCGACATGAGAGTTTCTACAATACTGATCAGGGCGTCCGGGGTCTGCTCATCCCGCGATCTCAGCCGGGGCGCGCGTTTGTTCAGGATGGCATCCAAGGTGGCCCGCGTTGTCCCACGGGCGAAGGGAAGCCGGCCGCTCAACAGGCGATACAGCAGGACGCCCAGGGCGTAGAGATCCGCCCGGCCGTCCACGGCCTCATCCCGGATCTGCTCCGGCGCCATGTAATTGGGGGTCCCCACCACGGCGCTCACCGCCTCGCCTTCCTCCGCCCCTTCCTGAAGCAAACGGGCAATGCCGAAGTCCGTAAGCTTCACGCCCATGGCCTGTCCAGTCATCACCACGTTCTCGGCCTTCACATCCCGGTGCACGACACCCGCCCGATGGGCGTAATCCAGGGCCTCGGCCAGCTGAATACCAATATCCACCACTTCACGGGCAGACAGAGGCCCTTCAGAGTCCAGGCGCTGTTGCAGAGTGGCCCCCTCCAGGAGCTCCATCGCCATGAAGGGCTTGCCGTTGGATTCGCCCACATCATGAATGGTGGTAATGCCCGGATGGGAGAGACGCCCCGCCGCATGGGCTTCGGCCAAAAAGGCCCGGCGATGGCGTTTTTCACCGGAGAACTCGGCATGCAGGATCTTGACGGCGAGCTGGCGTTGCAGGCGTGGATCAAAAGCTCGGTGCACCACCGCCATATTGCCGCGGCCAATCTCCGGCCCCAGCTCATAACGCCCCAGATTCAAAGCCATGACCGCCCCCTCACAGCAACCAGAATAGAAGACCCACGGCAATCGCCCCGGCGATGGCCACGGCAGCGGCCACCTGTTTCTGGCGTCTGGTTACGGCTTGGGGGTGGAAGGAACGGGGCGAGGGATCCACCGAATCACTGGTGGCAAAGAGAAAGGCGGCATTGCCAAAGGCCAGACGATCACCATGCTCAAGGCGTGACTGGTGAACCTTCTGGCCATTGACGAAGGTACCGTTGGTGGAGAGCAGGTTCACCACCCGCCATTCCCCCGCGGTCCGGACGATACGGGCATGTTCAAAGGACACACTGGCCTCATCCAGCACAATATCGTTATGCGGCTTGCGTCCCACCTGGGTACGCTCGGGTTGCAGGCGATACCAGTGGTCGGAAAAAGGGGGGGCCAGGCCCACAAGGGCCGGAGACTCCGGCGTGATCCGCTCACCGTCTCCACCCTGATCCAAATCCGGCAGGTCCGTCGGGGCCACGAACACCGTGCCCTGGGGCCCTTGCTCCCGAAGCTTGCGCGTCCCCTCTGTGTCGTCGTGCTCAGTCAAGCGGACCTCCTGAATAGCTTACGATGCCGCAGGCATAATCAGACCACACCCGCCAACAACCCCAAACTTTAGCATAGCAGGGTTTGCCTATTGCCTTGCAATCCCCGGCACAGTGCAAGATCATCTTCGGCCAAACCACGACGAATGCCCGATATGCAGCCACCCTTTTCCCCGCGCATTATTCTGAATATGACACTCAGTGCTCTATCAGGCCTGTTGCTGTTGTTCGCCCAGCCCCTGGTCTCAACGGAACTCCAGGCGCCGTATATTCAGACACCACAGTCGGTGGTGACTGAGATGCTGGAGATGGCCGGGGTGGGCCCGGAAGACCGGGTACTGGATCTGGGGTCCGGAGACGGTCGCATTCCCATTCTGGCCGCAAGGGATTTCGGGGCCCGGGGCCGGGGCATTGAAATCGATCCCGATCTGGTGGGTTTGGCGAGACGCAATGCCGAGGCCGCCGAGGTATCGGGGAAGGTGGAATTTGAACAGGCGGATCTCTTCGAGGTGGCACTCGGTGATGCAGATGTCATCACCCTGTACCTCCTGCCCGAGCTCAATCTTCGCCTGCGCCCCCGGCTTTTGGCACTTGAACCGGGCACCCGGGTGGTCTCACACGAATTTGACATGGGCGATTGGCCGCCGGACCAAACGCAAACTGTCCGCAACCGCCCGCTCTATCTCTGGGTTATTCCCGCCGACGTGGAAGGCCGGTGGCAGCTAAGCCACGCTGACCAGCAAATGGATGTCAAGCTGGAACAGCATTTTCAGTCCGTCATGGGCCATGCCCGAATCGGGGGTGAGCAGTACCCGCTCCGCGACATTCGCCTGGAAGGAAAGGACCTGGGGTTTCGAGTCCAGCGGGACGGCCCCGACTCTGTATTCCAGGGCCAGGTCAAGGGCGACAAGATGACCCTGGAAGCACGCCCTGCCTTGAGCGGGCATACGGCCAGCCGTTTTTGGTCGGGCCGACGGCTCACCCCGGAAGACCAAGCAGAATGAGCCCTATTTTCCACCCCGTCGAAACATGCTTCACACCCCATTTTGAACCAAATTGACTGATTCACTTACTGGAAGCTCGGGCGCTGCCCCAATTCGATTTCCACCGTCTGGCTACGGCCACCACGCCGAATCCGTAATTCGGCACGATCCCCCGGGCGGGTCTCCTCCAGCAAAGCGAAAAGCTCGGCTACTGAAGCCACCGGCTCTCCGTTGATGGCGGTGATCACATCCCCTTCCACCGGAATACGGTGGGCCCCGTGGCGAATCATCCGCCCATCCTGGCCGTCCCGAAGGCCGGCCCGCTCGGCATTACCCCCCGGCTTGACCCGGGTAACCAGAATCCCCTGCCCGGGGGGAATACCCGCCTGACGACTCAGCCGCTCATTCAGGGCCAGGCCTTCGATCTCGATCCAGCCTCGCACCACCCGGCCTTCCTTTAGAATTTGGTGAGTGATACGTCGAACCGCATTGGCAGGAATGGACAGACTGATGCCGACACTGCCGGCGGAAGGGCCGATCAGCATGGAATTGATACCCACGAGCTGGCCCTGGCCATTGAGCAGAGGTCCACCGGAGTTACCCGGGTTGATGGCAGCATCCGACTGGATCAAATCCCGAATGATAAAGCCGGACTGCAGCTGCACCGGCCGATTGAGTGCCGAGATCACCCCAGCAGTCAGGGTGCCTTCCAGGCCAAAGGGGTTACCCATAGCCAGCACCGATTGCCCTACCTGAAGCCGGCCACTGTCGGCAAAAGGAAGCACCGTCAAGCTCCGACCCATGGGATCAAATCGCAAAACGGCCAAATCCATCTCCGGATCGGAGCCAATCAGCCGGGCCGGATACAGGCTGCCGTCGTAGAGGGTGATAATTAGCCGCTGGGCACCTGCCACCACATGGTGATTGGTCACCACTACCCCGCGTCCATCTACAATCGCCCCGCTGCCCGCCCCGGCAACGGGCACCGTGCCCGCCCAGCGGCTGTGATATGCGCTCAAAGTGGTCACACTCACCACGCCCCGATGGGCCTGACGATGCACCTGAATCCGGGACAGCTCTTCCTGGGACAAACCATCCTGGATCAGCGGCGGCAGCGGCTGCTCCTCCGGCACGCCCACCGTGAACAAGGGGGCCATGGCATCGAAATACTCCGGCGCCGGCGTGACATCCGTGTAACGGGCACAAGCGGAGAGCGATACAGCAACAAGCAAGAGGAGGGTCACAGCAGGCCGCATGACTTTTCCATTTTTCTATAGATTGGGATGCTAGGATAAGCCCATGATACCGCGAGCGTCGAGCTGGCCTACCCTCTTGCTGACGGCGATCACCGCCCTGGGAATGATCGCCTGTGCCTCATCGCCTTCTCTGCCACCCCCGGCAGCGGATCATCACCTTCATATACGCAGCGACACCGGTGGAGAGGCCCTGCCCCGGGTGCAGCTTGCCCGGGGAAAAAGCCGATCGGAACTGAGCCCGGGCCGGCAGGATGCCGATGATGTGCTGAAGGAGATGGACCGCCATGGCATCCAACAGGGCGTGCTGCTCTCGTTGGGGTATATGTATGCCATTCCGGAGATCAACTTCGAGAATGAATACAGGAAGGTTCGACAGGAGAACGATTTCGTGGCTGAGCAGGCCGCCCGTTATCCAGATCGGTTGATCGCCTTTTGCGGGATCAGCCCGATCCGGGATTATTCCCTGAAAGAGATCCAGCGCTGTGCTGGAATGGATGTGACCGGAATCAAGATGCACATGGCCAATTCCGGTGTGGATCTGGATAACCCACGCCATTGGGCATCACTGGAGGCTGCCTTTCGCGAAGCCAATGCCCGTGGTCTTGCCATCGTGATCCATTATCGTCCCCGGAACGGCGGTTACGGAGCAGCTGAAGCGGAACGATTCATGACATCGTTGATGCCCCTGGCATCGGATGTAACCGTACAGCTAGCCCACATGGGGGGTGGCGGCATCATCGATACAGCCACCATGTCGGCCATTCGACGTTTTGCGCAAGATCTGGACGATTACCCAAACCTCTACTTCGATATCTCTGCTGCCTGGGCCCGGGAACAGGATGTCCCTGCAAGCGTGGAACGAATAGAGCGCCATCGAAATCGTCGAAATGTCGCTCGGGCCGTGGAATGGCTGGGAACGGATCGAATCCTGTTTGGCTCTGACTGGGACAGCATCGAATTCCAGGATACCCTTCAGCCTCTCCAACGGACACAAGGCCTGACAGCGGAAATCGCTAAAGAAATCCTTTCTAACCGGGCACCGTATCTCCCGCAAGTCGACTAGGCCTGCCTCCGAATCCTCACCCGGTGGAGGACGGCCTATACGCGCTGGCCGGCCTCCAGCCAACTCACCAGCTCGCGAGTTTCTTCCTCGTCGGCCGCTCTAGTCGTTCGCCAAATGGTGCGTTGCAGCCGTTCTTCCTCGTCCAGAGGGGTTTCGGGGCTGATATAGCCCTCTGCCTCCAGCCATTCGGCCAGCTCTTCCCGCTTGTCATTGCGAAATCCACTCACCGCCTTGTTGGCCAGGGCCTCAATCAGGGCCCCGCCATCGCCACCCAGGGACTCGGCCTGTTCGCATACCCGTTCCATGAAGGTCTCGCTTACGGCCCCGGACGCTTCCAATGCGGCCCGGCCCACGGGCTTGCCGCGCCCATGCTGCCAGGCCTGCTGCCAGGCCCGGGCCGCGGCACAGCGGCTGGCCAATTGTCGGCGCCAGTTCTCATCAGGGATGGCCTTCTCGGCCACATCCGAGTTCAGCAGGCTTTCAAGCTGGCCAAGGCCCCAGACCCGATAGCGCTGCATCAGGCGATACAGCAAGGCCAGATCATCCCGCAGCAGGTGAAAGAGCGGCAGGCCGCCCACCGGCTGGCGGGGGTCAATAGCCGGAATGCCTACCCGGGCCGCCCACTGCTCCGGGCTTTCATCAACGGGTTCCGGCAATGTCTCCACCGCCGGCAGTCTGTAATCGGCCGCACCGAGATCACTTTGTCCGAATCGGATTTCGGCAAGATCCAGGTGATGGGGAGTGAGCCCGGCCAGCTGCTCCCACAGGGCCCGTTCCTGCTGGCGTGCGCTGAGGTAGAAGATCTGTCGTCCCTCTTCCCGAGCCAGGCTCGCCAGGTTCTGGGCCACTTCACGGAAACGGCTTTCATCGCTGGTGGTCAAGGCCTCGTCCAGAAACAGCGGCAAGGGTTCACAGCGCTCCTCCAGACGCCGGGTCCAGGCCAAGCGGACGGAGAGCAACAACTGCATGCGAGTGCCGGACGACAACTCGGACAAGCGGCGACGGCCGCTCTGGGTTAAATCCCGGGCAAGCAGGCCGGCGTCTTCGTCCAATGCCAGATCGAAGGCATGGTGAGTGAAGCGTTGGAAAAGCCGGCGGGCATCGGCCAGCACGGCGGGTTCGTGTTCGTTCTGATATTCGGCTTCCACATCATCCAGCAGAAACTGGCCGGCCTCGGCCAGCATGGCTTGCTGATGCTGCTCGCCGAGGGCATTTCTTGCCTGGGCCGCCGCAGCCATGGCACTTTCCAGGGCCTGGTCCTTGCCGGCGCTGCGCAGCCGTTCGCGGGTGGCACTCACCTCTTGCAGCAGGGACTCCAACAACTCGGCCTGCTCGTTGGCCCGCTGCAGCCCTGTTTCCAGGACCTCCCGCTCACCGGCTTCCGCCTGTTGCAGGCGTTCCGGGGCATTGACCAGGGTTTCGCGCAATTCCGCCTCCCGCCGATCCAAGACCCGCAGACTGTCCTGGGTCTGGCGCCACTCCGACAGCTGAGCGAGACGCTCGGCCAGACCGTTTCGATCGCTTTCATCCAGGCCCAGGCGCGCAAAGAGGCTGCGGCGTTCAACTCGGCGCTCCTCCAGTTGCTGCTCAAGCTGGCGCTGACGGTCCTCGGCCTCTCCCCACTCCCGCTCGGCAGCCTCCGCTTGTTCACAGCGGGCATCAAGGGCATTCAAGGCCTCGTCCAGCGCGGCCTCTTCAGCCGGAACCGACATGCCCCAGGCCTTGAGCCGCTGCTGCACCGCCTGCAACTCGCTTTGCTGTTCGGTTTCCAGCTGCTCGAGATGAGCCTCAACTTTCGCCACCTCGGTCGCCGCCCTTTGCCATTGGCCCAACACCCTGGCGATGAAATCCACGCTGGCCGCCGTCAGGGCCGGATCGAAACCGATTTCCCGGGCCAGCTCGGCCTTCTCCTCATTGAGGGCATTCAACTGTTGTTGCAGGCGGTCGCGCTCGGCCTGATCCTCGCTCACGGCATCGGCTCGACGCCGGGCCAATTGCAGTTCCGCCAGATCGGACTCCAGCTCGGATAGACGTTTCTCCACGGCCTCACGATGCCAGCCTGAAGGGCCCGCCAGGCCGCTGCGCTCAAACCGAGCGCGAGTCTGGCGACCATCGCTACTCACCGAGCGATTCACCATCACCCCGGCCGCGAACAATGACAGTGCCGCCGGGGCTAACAGCCACCAGAGACTCAGCCAGAGAGCGGCGGCTGCCGTAGCCAGCCCCCCCAGCGCGGCCAGTGCCATACCCAGACGGGAAGCGCCTGCCTCAGGTTGGCCAACCAGGCAGCTTCGCAAGGCCGCCACGGCCTGCTGGTGGGCATCCAATTGCCGCGCCTCCGGGGCTTGGCCCGCCGACTGGATGCGGCTGTCCAGGCGTTCGACATCGATCTCCAGCTTCCGCAACCGAACAGCCAGTTCGCTGGCCCGTTCCAGCGTCGCCACGGCGATATCCGGGGCCGAATCAGCGCCCCCTACCACTGTGTCCCGCAAGGGCTGACACGCCCGGTCCAGTTCAGCCTGCAGCCGGACCAGCTCCGACTGCTGACGAGCTATCTCCCCGCTCCGAGCCTTGACGCTCTCCAGTTGCCAGCGCGCTGCCCGGCGCTCATGGTTGACCGGTGGGTTGTCACCAAGCCCGGCCCGGCTCAGTTTCCGGTGGGCCGCATCCCCTTGCTCGCGGATGCGCAGCTGCTCTTCCTCCAGTTCATCGATCCGTCGGTCAAGCTGCTCCAGGCGTTCCTGCTCGTCACCCCGAAGCTTCTCCATGCCCTTCGGAAAACCGGCCAGTACCGCTTCCAGGGAACGGCGTTCGCTCAGGATCTTCTCCAGTTCCAGCGAACCCATCAGGGTGTCGCGTTCACGGGCTCCCTGCCGGGCGGCGTCCACCTCGCCTTGCAGGCGGTCCAGGTCTTGCTCGTCACGCTGCAACGCCTGATTCTCGGCCTCCACCTCACCCAGACGCTGCCGGGCCTCCTGCAGCTCACGGCCTTCCTTGCGCCCCCGGGCCGGACCGAAATCAAACGCATCACCCCGCAATGCGGCCAGATCAAAGCCACCGGCCAGGGCGGTGCGGATCTCGGCCACCAATGCGGCGTCCTGTTGGCCGTCCTCGGCCAGCAGGTCTTCCACCTTGAGCCAGTAGCAATGCAATTCATCACGGGCCGGCAGGCGCGGGCCGGTCGTCGCCGGCTCGCCATCCCGATACCACTGCACATGGCTGGCGGTGCGCTTCACTGTCCAGCGGACGTCATTGTCGAAATCCGCTTCCAGCACTAGATCACGCGGGTCTGCTGTGCGGACACCACCGGCCAAATACTCCAATGCCCGGATCAGGCTGCTCTTGCCAACGGCATTGGGACCGGTGATCAGGTTCAGACCCGGGTCCAGGTCCCGCAGGTGGATAGTGCCCTGGATGCCGGGCAGGCGGGTGATTTGCAGACGGGTCAACTTCATGCTGCTTGTCCCCCGTCCTGCTGGCGCAGCATCTGTTCCAGCAGCCGTCGCCCGGCCTGGCGCAGCCAGTCGGCCACGGCAGCATCGTCGAGCGACGGCTCGCCAAGGCCTTGCCAACGCGGGTCGCGGGCCCGGGCCATCAACCGCTCGCGGCCCTCGGCCAAAAGACGCCGCCGTGCCTCGCTATCTCCATCACTGTCCAGCAGCAAGAGACGACGGGCCAGCAGCCCGGCCGGGTCCTGGCGGTCGGCGAGTTCGGCCAGGGGAATCTCCGGCAGGGTATGGGGAATCAGTTTTTCAATGAAGTAGCGGATCGAGCTGCCGCCGGGACTCACATTATTGGCCCCCTGGCGTTCGCTTTCCAGAATGGCCAGGGCCTGTTTGCCGAAACGGCTGCGGCCATTAAGAGTGACGCGAAGCCCGACGGCATCAGGCGGCCTGAAGGATTGACTGATGCGGGCATCGATCTGCCGCAAGCACTCTGCCAGACGGCTACGAACTGCTTCGGCTTCTTCCAGCTCAGTGAGATCGAGCTGCAGGGGTTCGAAGCGGATGGGAGCCAGAACCCATTGCTCCAGCGACGCCAGGCGGCCGCGCTCGATTTGCAACAGCCAGGGACCCCGGTCACCGGCCTCGCCCGGGTCCATGCCGGAGACCGACCCCAGATAGCCGGAAGGGTTCTCAAGGGAGAGGGCATCGGGCTTGTGAATATGGCCGAGCAACCAGCCATCCAGGCCGGCGCCCCGCAGCTCGGCACTGCTGATCGGGCCGTAATGGCTGCCCGGTTGGTCGCGGTCGCAATGCAGCAGGCCCAGGTTCAGACCCGGGCGTCGTTGGAAGGTCTGCCCGGCCAGCGGGCTGTCATGCACCTGCTTGCGGGGAAAGGACCAGCCCCAGAGGGTGAGGGTCTCGCCGGCTTGCTCCAGCGACCAGGGCTCCCACTGGCCGTTGGCACCGATGAGTTCGAAATCAGGCAACTCCCGAACCAGGCGTGGCAGGACCTGCACATCGTGGTTGCCGGCCACGCCCACCACCCGGATACCGGCCGAGGCCAGCCGGGCCACCCCTGCATGGAGCTGGCGGCCAGCCTCGTAGAAATCATCCTCCCGTTCCACCACATCGCCGGCCAGGGCAACCACATCCACGTCCTCATCGATGGCCGCATCCACCAGCCGGGACCAGGCCACAGCCGGGCTCAACTCACCGCCCTGCTGGGTCAGATCGTCCGGCAGGCGGGACGGCCGTCGCCCCAAATGCATGTCGCCAACCGCCAACAGTTTCAAGCTCATCTTGCATCCTTCTCTTGATCGTCGGCGCACAGGATACCGAATAAGGCGACAGGGATTGTCGTGAAATCGCCCTGAACAACAGTCAGTCTTTATCCGACCCGTCGTCGGCCGCCCAGTAGCCCGGCTACCGCCAGCAACAGCATGGCGGCCAGTAAGGGATCAAAGCGATCAACCACTTTTGTTTGTCCGGCAAGCGGGCCCCTCTGGCTGATACTGCAGCCAAAGCTCGAAGATGAGCTGTCGGCCGAATCACGGGCCGGTGCAGAGACACTCACCGTGCGGCTGGTCTCCGCATTCTCATCGGCTTCATTGTTCACAGTCAGGGTGACGGTGTATTCCCCACCCTGGGGATATTCATGGCTGATTTGCTCACCCTCGCCCGTGCTGCCGTCACCAAAGCTCCAAGACAGCGATTCAATACCTGTTGTCCCGCCCTTTGAATCCGAAGCATCGAATTCACAGGACAAGTCATGACAGTCATAACGGAAACTGGCAATGGGCTGACTGGCCTGGCCATCCCGGGGCAGCACCTGACGGTTATTCGCAGTATCCGGATCATGCTGATCGGAAACCGCCCATACGATCAAACCCTCATCCACTGCCTCGTCTGCTTCTGCTGTCAGGTCCACCACAAAGGACGCCCCCGTGGCCAACGTGCCATAGCGACATCGCAGTACCCGCTCGCTGCTGTCACACGCCCCTGGCTGCTCGCCCGTAACAGCCAGTTCTCCACTGGCAGGCAAACTGGCCACGAACTCCACCCCCGATGCATCTTCCGGCCCCAGGTTCTCAACCGTTATCCGGGTACTCAGGGCAAAATCCTGCCCATTCGAGCCATGGGACTCAATCATGCCGCTGACTGAAAGGTCCGCACCATCGTCACTGTCTTCAGGCAAGCGGGGTCGTACAACGAACAGACCGTCCTCAATATCAGTGAACACCACCGTGCCGCTCTCAAACCAGGGATAGTTACTCCAAGTGCCACGAAAGGTGTGCTCTTCGCTATCGGGCTGGGTATCCAGATACGCCGCTTCCACGGGTCGATCCGGCGTACTGACATCCAGAATCCGGAGTCCGCTGGTGTAGTTGCTCTGATAAAGGTAATCGCCACGGACATAGTTATTATGGGCAATGGCAAGATCCGGGCTGTAGTACTCATAGGCCAGTTCGGGGGCCGCCAGTTCCGCCACATCGAACACCAATGTACGGGTGCGGCTATTATCGTTGAGATCAGCGGTCTCATCATTGAGATAGAACCAGCGATGATCTTCACTCAGCCAACCCTGGTGGGTATAACCGACCCGGGGATAGTCGCTTCGACTGATTAGCTGGGGTGAATCATGGTCACTCACATTAACCAGCGTCAATGAATCTTCATTGCTGTTAAAGCAGATTTCATCCCCCTGAAAGCCTTCATCCGGGCCTTGATAGATCACGCACTGGGCATCATGGGTATAACCATCCCCACCGTACCCCCCTGCATGACTGGGCATCAGCGGGTCCGACACATCCACGAAATGCGGCCCGCCATTGTAGTTGTGCCGGGCATCAGCATTGCTGGTCCCCACGGCATAGGCCATACCCGTCTCGCTGTTGAGCTCGAGATTGTGGGCGTTGCCAAAGCCATCATAATGGGCATCTTCATCAAAGGTTTCGGGAGCGCCCGACTCCACATCCAATAGGCGGGTAAGATCAAATATCTGCAAGCCATGACCTGCTTCTTCACTGACGATCAGAGCATAGTGTTGGTAAACCTTGGCATCGCGCCAAGCGCCTCCGGGGGCATCGCAGTCGTCGTGGCAAAACAGCCGTGCATCCCGACCATGAACCGGTTGTTCTGTCTTCTGCATGGCCAGGCGTGGCTCACCGGGCCGGTGGGTGGTCAGGCTGCGGGTGGGCAGATCCCCCAGATAAACCGGACTGGCCGGATCGCTGACCTCCACGAAGCTGGTTCCACCGGAACGGCCCACGAGGGCAAATTCACGGCCCGAATCCGGATCGGTCCAGCCCCAGACATCATTCAGGCTCTGCCCTTCGCCACCGATCTCTTCAATCGGCATAAAGGCGGCCAAATCCACCCGGCTACAGGGATAAGGCCCTGCCGTACCGTCTTCGCAGGGTTGTTCCCCCGCAACGGCGAAGGAAGACAACAATAGGGCCGTGATTGTGATGGATATACGCATTGACTCCCCCCGGAGATTGATCGATAAATCATGAATTGGAGCTTATCATGAAGACCTCGCTTGATCCCTTCCGGGCAGGCAGACACAATGACTTGCCCACATCCCGAAAAGGCTATTCTGATCCCATGGAACACTGCCCCTACTGCGACACCCCCATTGAAGCCGGTGTTGTGGTCTGTCCCAAATGCCGGGCCGAGAAAGGCTATGCCATGCGCAGCAACGGCTCCATCCGCCACTCCCCCATGCCCTGGCCGCTGGTGGGTCTGCTGGTACTGTGCAGCTTTTCCGTTGCCGCCGTCCTGATTTACACGGGGATTCTTGGCCTGATGGAGGAAGCCGATATCTGGGGGATCGTGGTCATCCTGCTGGGGCTGCTGTTTATCGTGCTGGGCGGCATGGGGCTCAGACCGCAAAGACCCAAATGGTTTCGCCCCTACCGATGATTTATCTCACGCCAATGAAGGGCCATCATGTCACTGGATTTTTTTCGCCTTAGCGACCGAACCGTTCGACGGCTGCGTATCACCTTCATCGCCCTGATTGTCCTGTCGCTCGCCGGCCTGGGCATTTTCCTGCTACTGGATTGGTTGGGGCTGAGCACATTGGAACACCCTGCCGTATTGCTATTGGTCGGCATGCTGCTGATTGCCGCTGTTCTTGAGTTCGGCCTGGAGAGCCTGCGCCAGGCCGGACGCCATGAAGACGGGTGGTGGCGTCCCTGACCCACCCGAAATAAACTCAGTGCACCAGGGCTAACTGCTTGCGACCACCTTAGCTTGGCCTGATATGTCGATTCATCCTCACGCAAATGCTCCCTATGCGTCGAATTCCAGTGCAGTCGTGCCATAATGCCGATTGCTTGCCTGAAAACGGTTTCAACAATCGCCTGAAGGGAGGATGGACAATGCGTGAGCCCAAATGGATGGTCCTGGTGGCAGCCGCTGCACTGCTCATGGCTTGCAGCGACGATCCGGACACCGTATCGGTTTCTGGAACCGCAGAACGGGATTTCATGCCCGACTACTACGATTTACATCTGCTGCTGGAAGTACGCGGCGATGATCGCGCAGCACTCAGCGAGGAACTGGAAAGCAATCTAGATGCGCTGATGCGCGTAGCCCAGAACCACGGACTGGAAGAAGACGATATTCGGGCCTGGGAAGTGCAATTGCGGCAGGAGAGCCATTATGATGCCGACGAACAACGCCGGATCATCACCGGCCTGCGACTGTCCCGCGAAGTTCGCCTGCGAGCGGATGCCGATCAGGACATGGGACGGCTCATCCGCGAGGTATTGGTGACGGAGATGACGCAAATGCGGCGCATTCAACCGGGCCTGGAAGACCGGGACAGCCGTCGCCAGACCCTGCTGGGCGAAGCGGTGGAAAATGCCCGCGCTCAGGCTCAGGCCCTGGCGCTTGGGGACGACCGTGAAGTGGGACGCCTGAAGGATGTCCGTCTTGCCGGGCCTGCCGGGCCCGGCTTGCGGGCCCATCAGATGACGGATCAGGAGGACGCCTCGGTGAGTTTTGAACCCGAGCCCATCACGATTTCGGCCCAGGTAGAGGCGGTTTTCGTACTGGATTGATCAACATTGCTGTGGAACCTGACGGACGGCGCAGCGTCTGAAGCAAGAAAGCATGCCCTTGCCCCGGAGAGGCAAACATCATGAATTGGAAATTGCTGATTCCCTTGATTGCATTGACGGTGCTGGCAGCGCTGGCCGCCATGGTCTGGTCGTCCAGTGGCGAAGAAACGGACGGCTCAACCCTGCCGGAGATGACGGTTTACAAGACGCCTGAATGTGGCTGCTGCAGCCTGTGGGCGGATCATGCCGAGCAAGCCGGATTTCCGGTAACGGCCCGGGACGTTAGTCACCGTGAGCTGAACGGGAAAAAGGCCGAGGCCGGCCTGCCCCATGGGCTGGGTTCCTGCCACACCACTTTCGTGGACGGCTACGTCATTGAGGGTCATGTGCCGATCGAGCAGGTTGAGCGCCTGTTGCAAGAACGCCCTGATGCCCTGGGGCTAGCCGTCCCCGGCATGCCAGTGGGTTCCCCCGGCATGGAAATGGGCGACCGGCAGGACCCCTACGAAGTGGTGAAATTCGATGCTGAAGGAGGGACTGAGGTATATGCCCGCTACCCTCAGTAAATGATGCATTCGGCCGGATTTTCAACGCTCAAACTGTTGACAAAATGGGTAAGCCAAGGCTGAAAACCCGGCTTGTGGAGAAATCAGCTGTTTTTTCCGGACTTTACATAAACGATTTCAAAAGACGCCCAGCCAATCTCCCACAATCGATTCAACCGCCCTCAAAACACCACCATTTATTTATTTCATTCAAGTAGTTATAAAGCATCTCCACCCAACTCGGGTGATACCGACCGTCAAATTCGGGAAATATTCACCTTGTAAGTCTTCCACAAAATCTGTGGATAAGTCTGTGAATAGATGCCGCAAACGGCATTCCTGACCACTCCTCATTTGGATTGGCGATTTTTTAACCACTGGGTCTTTCGGGCGGCTTAAACCCCGGTCCTGTTTTTCTTCCCCATTTTCTGTGGATCACCCTGTGGAAAACCTCGAGAAGCAGGCGCTCTCTCCCCATCCGTTTGGAATGGCGAAAGATTGGCCATTGTTGCCAATTCGCCACAGTAGTCCGAATCAACCATCCAGAGATCACTTTCCGGTGGGGCCTGCCCCACACACCGATGCCCGGCTATGCCACACTGTGCGCCATCCAACCACCCACCTTGTGAACAACTTGAGGACAAGCAATGGAAGCAGGATTGAAGCATTTGCACATGAGCCTGGCACTACTCAGCATTCTTGGTTTCCTGGCCCGCGGCGGATGGTTGCTGGTCACCGGCGAGAAACCCCAGCACAAGCTAGCCAGAATTCTTCCCCATGTAGTGGATACCTTTCTGCTGCTCAGCGGCATTGCCCTGTTGGCCGCCACCAGCTGGGTTTTCCTGACTCAACCCTGGATGCTGAGCAAGTTCGCCCTGCTGGTCTGTTACATCGGCTTCGGTGTGGTGGCTTTCCGGAGTCAGAGGCCGGCCATGCGCTGGGGGTTTTTCTGGCTTGCCGTGCTGACCTTCCTACAATTGATGGTCACGGCCTTCAGCAAATCACCGGCCGGCCTCCTGCTCACCTTCCTTTGAGGGCTCCTATCCAGCTGCGCGGGCGCCACCGCCGCCACCATCCCCGGGCGGTGGCGTCCAGCAATTGGAGATTGCCTGGCGGGTACCTTCGGGCAGATCCCGGCTGAAATTCAGGTATTGACGCCGACCCCGCCCCATAACCTCTACCCGACCACTTTGCACGCGGTGAAGCCGGGCAATATCCCGGCACCCGGCCAACAGTGCCGCGGGAACCCAGCCACGGGTTTCGACTACCTGACCGCCGGAGAAACGGATCATTCCCACCACGCCCCTGAGGCGGGCGATCAGACTGGGGGCTCGCTTTACCGTCAAAATACGCTCCTGTTTTCTTCATCGACACGGGAACCGTGCCAAAGTCGGCGATAATCGCGCATATTTGTGCCCCCGACAATGGTCAGGCATGGCCCGAGTGAATAACCGCGACACTTATTATATATACGCGGATTGCGCATAAATGTTCCCAAATTGCAGGGACTTGCCCCGAATTGGCCGTCTCGGTAAACTGCCGCCTCGCATTTTGCGATGCATCCCGGTTCGCGGAATCGTTCCGCGACATCCCGCTGCTTCAAGGAGCTGATCGTGCTGAAGTACACCGTCAGCCTGGCTGTCATTCTGGCCATCATCTGGCTTCTCTTCTCCGGCATGTGGACACATCCCATCATCGTGCCGCTGGGTGCGATATCGGTCCTGCTCACGGTTTACCTGGCAGCCCGGATGAAGATCGTGGATCGCGAAGGCCATCCCCTGCACCTGTTGCTGCCCTCGCTCAAGTACTGGGCCTGGCTGCTGGTGGAGATCACCAAGTCCAATCTGGTCGTCGCGCGTCATGTGCTGGCCGGAGAGAAAAGCATCAACCCGAGGATGGCCCGGGTCAAGGCCAGTCAGAAAAGCGCCCTTGGCCGCACCATCTTCGCCAACTCCATCACCCTCACCCCCGGCACGGTCACCGTACATGTGCGGGACAATGAGATCTGGTTCTATGCCCTGACCGAAGAAATCGAACAGGGCGTAAAGAATGGTGAGATGGACCGTCGGGCCACTGAATTTGAGGGGGACGCATAATGGAATTTGCCTTTATCGGTGCGGCGCTGGCTATTCTCGTCACCATGGGGCTTGCCCTGGTACGCGCCTTTATCGGCCCCGACACCTACGATCGGATCCTGGCGGTCAACGTATTCGGTACCAAGACGGTCCTCATCATTGCCGTGATCGGCTTTATTGTGGGGCGGCCCGAGTTCATCGACATCGCTATTGTCTACGCCCTGATCAATTTCATCGGCATCGTGGCCGTACTCAAGTTTTTCGAGTACGGCAGCTTTGCCGGGCAGTCCACCGACAAGCATGAGGGGGAAGACAGCTGATGGAACTGTTCATCAATCTAATCAGCGGCACCATGCTGGCTGTCGGCTCCCTGCTCCTGTTGATTGGCGGCGTGGGCCTGATTCGTTTTCCGGATTTCTACTCCCGGATTCAGGCCGCCGGCATTACCGACAGCCTCTGCTCCATCCTGATTCTGGTCGGGCTGATGCTCCAGGCTGACACCATCCCGGTGGCCGCCAAGCTACTGTTCACTCTGCTCTTTCTGCTGTTCACGGCGCCCACCGCCAGCCATGCCCTGGCCAAGGCGGCCCGTCACAGCAAGCTGGATCCCTGGCAGCCCGGGAAAGGGGGTGCGTCATCGAAACGTTAATCGACATTATTCTGCTGGCCTTTCTGGCCATGGTGGCCATTGCCATTGTGAAGATCCGTGATCTTTTCGCAGTCACCATGCTCACGGGGATCTACAGCCTGCTGGCGGCCTCCCTGTTCGTCGTCCTGGATGCGGTGGACGTGGCCCTGACCGAGGCCGCCGTGGGCGCGGGCATCATGATCATCCTGATGCTGGGTACCCTGGCCCTGACCACCAGCAAGGAGAAGGTGCACCGGAAGCCCCAGAATGCCCTGGCCCTGGTGGTGGTATTCATCACCGGCGCCGCACTCATCTACGGCACCCTGGACATGCCCCACTTCGGGGACCCGGAAGCGCCGGCCCACACCCATCTCTCGCCCCATTTCACCCAGGAATCGGTGGACGAGATCGGCATTCCCAATATGGTGACCTCCGTTCTGGCCAGTTATCGGGGTATCGATACCCTGGGTGAGGCCGTGGTGATCTATGCCGCCGCGGTGGGCGTGCTACTGGTGCTGGGCAGTGGTGCTGTGCGTCGTCGGCGCAAGGAAAAGACTGACAGCGGGGAGGCACAATCATGAACCAGTATGTGGTGCTTCGGGTCGTCACCAAGCTGATGATCCCGGTGATCCTGCTGTACGGTCTCTATATTCAGTTCCATGGCGAGTACAGCCCGGGTGGCGGTTTTCAGGCGGGCATCATCTTTGCCGCCGGTTTTGTCATTTACAGCCTGATTTACGGGCTGGACAAGGCCCAGGACGCCATCTCCCCGGAAGTGGCGCATGTCTTCGCTGCCTTGGGCGTGCTGCTGTACATCGTCATCGGCATTGCCTCCTTCTTCCTGGGAGGCAATTTCCTGGAATACAAGGTTCTGCTGCCCGATGACCATGCCGGGGAGACCTTCGGCATCATCGGCATCGAACTGGGCGTGGGCATCACCGTGGCCACGGTGGCCCTGACACTGTTCTACTCATTTGCAGGCCGGGAGCGTGACTGATGGAATGGCTTGGCCTTTATAACTACTGGGTTGTGGTTGTCCTGATGATGGTGGGTTTCTACATCGTCATCGCCCAGGGCAATCTGGTGAAGAAGATCGTGGGTCTGAATATCTTCCAAACCTCGGTCTTCATTTTCTTCATCAGCCTGGCAAAACTGGATGGCGGGACGGCCCCGGTCTATGTGGAGGGCGTCACCGACTACTCCAATCCCCTGCCCCACGTGCTCATCCTCACCGCCATTGTGGTCGGCGTTGCGCTGACCGCCATGGGCCTGGCCCTGGTGGTTCGGGTCCATGAACTGTATGGCTCCATCGAGGAAGACGAGATTCACGAACAGGACGGGAAACACTAATGGACCTTCTCATCCAACATCTACCTGCTCTGCAGGTGGTGCTGCCCATGCTGGCCGCACCCATCGTGATGCTGATGGCGCGAACACCGCGTCTGGCCTGGGCCGCCACCACGCTGGTGACCTGGCTGACCCTGGGGGTTGCCATCCTCCTGGCCCAGCAAATACTGGCCACCGGCCCCATTTCCTACCACATGGGTGGCTGGATGCCGCCGGTGGGGATTGAGTATTACGTCGATTCAGCCAATATCTTCGTGCTGCTCATCATTTCCCTGATGGGCGCCATCTCCATGCCCTTTGCCCTGCGCAGCGTGGAGCAGGAAGTCGACAAGACTAAGCATGGCCTCTTCTATGCCGCTTTCCTGCTGGCCAATTGCGGTCTGCTGGGTATCACCATCACCGGCGATGCCTTCAACATCTTTGTGTTCTTTGAGATTTCGGCCCTGGCCTCCTATGCCTTGATTGCCATGGGCAAGGACCGGCGGGCGGTGATGTCGTCCTATCAGTATCTGGTGATGGGGACGGTGGGCACCACCTTCCTGCTTATCGGCATTGGCTTCATGTACATCATGACCGGGACGCTGAACCTGATTGACCTGGGTGAGCGCCTGCCGGAGGTGAACGACACCGCCACCATCCGGGCTGCTTTCGCCTTCCTGGCCGTGGGGATTTCCCTCAAACTGGCCCTGTTCCCGCTGCACTTGTGGCTGCCCAACGCCTATACCTATGCGCCGTCCATGATCACCGTGTTCCTGTCGGCGACGGCAACCAAAGTGGCCATCTATGTATTGCTGCGCTTCATCTTCAGCGTCTTCGGCTACGAGTTCAGCTTTGAAGAGCTGAACATGGGCTATGTGCTGATGCCTCTGGCATTGCTGGGCATCCTGATTCCGTCGATCGTTGCCATTTTTCAAACCAACATCAAGCGCATGCTGGCCTACTCCAGTGTGGCCCAGGTGGGCTATATGATCCTGGGCATCAGCTTTGCCAGCACCCTGGGCTTGATGGCCTCTGTGGTTCACCTGTTTAACCATGCCATCACCAAGGCTGCTCTGTTTATGGCTTTGGCCTGCATCATCTATCGGGTGGGCAGTGTGTCCCTGGACCGCATGAGCGGCATTGCCAAGCAAATGCCCTGGACCATGGCGGCCTTCGCGCTGGCCGGCCTGTCCCTGATCGGCATCCCCCTGACCGCGGGCTTTGTTACCAAGTGGCATCTGCTGCTGGCGGCCCTGGAAGGCGGCCTGTGGCCGGTGGCGGTGTTCCTGCTGGGCACGTCCCTGCTGGCCACCATCTACATCTGGAAAGTGGTGGAGGCGGCCTATCTCAAGGAACCCGCGGAGGGTGTCCAGCCCGTGCGGGAAGCACCGCCGAGCCTGCTGCTGCCCACCTGGGCACTGACCCTGGCCTGTCTCTACTTTGGTATCGAAACATCTCTGCCGGTGGATATGGCCACCCGTGCTGCTGAAACCCTGATGGGAGGTTACCTGTGAATCAGGTCGTGTTCCTGGATCCCGCGCTGGCCATTCAGCTTGCCCTGGCCGTCCCGGCCCTGGGCGTGGTGCTGATCGCCCTGACCGGCCGCTGGCCCAACCTGCGCGATACCATCATGGTGGCCACCGCTGTAGTCATGTTCACCATGGTCCTGCAGGTCCTGCCGGAAGTGCTGGCCGGCGGTCGGCCCGGCGTTACCCTGTTTGAGCTTTTCCCCGGCCTGCGCATTGCTTTCGAGGTAGAGCCCCTGGGCATGCTCTTCGGCCTGGTGGCCTCCGGTCTGTGGATCATCACCTCCATTTACGCCATCGGCTATATGCGGGGCGCGGGTGAGGCCAATCACACCCGCTTTCACGCCTGTTTTGCGGTGGCCCTGTTCGCGGCGGTGGGCATTGCCTTTGCCCAGAACATGTTCACCCTGTTCATCTTCTACGAAATCCTCACCATCTCCACCTATCCCCTGGTGGCACACAAGCAGAACCAGGCGGCCAAGATGGGGGCGCGGACCTATATCGGTCTGCTGTTGGGGACCTCCATCGGCTTCCAGCTGGTGGCCATCATCGCGACCTGGTGGATGACCGGCACTCTGGATTTCACCGACGGCGGCATCATGGAAGGCCATGTGGGTCATGGCATGGGTGCCCTGCTGCTGGTGCTGTACATGTACGGCATTGGTAAGGCAGCCCTGATGCCCTTCCACCGCTGGCTACCCTCGGCCATGGTAGCGCCCACTCCGGTGTCCGCCCTGCTGCACGCCGTGGCGGTGGTGAAGGCCGGGGTGTTCACCGTTCTCAAGGTGGCCACCTACCTCTTTGGCCTGGACTACCTGTCCAATCTCTGGACCACGGAAGTGATCATGTATATCGCCGCCTTCTCCTTGCTGGCGGCATCCACCGTTGCCCTGCAGAAGGACAACCTCAAGGCCCGGCTGGCCTACTCCACCGTCAGCCAGCTGTCCTACATCACCCTGGGCGCCATGCTGGCGGTTGAACTGGCGGCCATCGGCGGCGGCATGCATATTGCCATGCATGCCTTCGGCAAGATCACGCTGTTCTTCTGTGCCGGCGCCATCTATGTGGCCAGCAAGAAGACCAATATCAGCGAAATGGACGGGATTGGACGGCGCATGCCCTTCACCATGGGCGCCTTCTTGCTGGGGGCCCTCTGCGTCATCGGGGCGCCGCCCATGGGTGGCCTGTGGAGCAAGTGGCATCTGGTCATCGGCGCCGCCGATGCCGGACAGGTGCTGATGATCTTCGTGTTCATGATCAGCACCCTGCTCAACATCGCCTACCTGCTGACGCCGGTGGTGCGGGCCTTCATGCTGCCCCCCACCGACGGCTACAAGGGCGGCATCAAGGAGGCACCACTGTTCTGCGTGGTTCCGCTTTCCATTACGGCTCTGGGCTGTGTGGCGCTATTCTTTGCCGCGGATCCGCTGCGGGCCATGCTCGCCGGCATGTTTGCCGGATGATCGAACCAAACTGCGAGACCTGACATGATCGTAAAGCTTTTGGACATGCTGGTACGACACGGGGCGGTGCTCAAATGGGCAACCCTGGGCTTCATGCTCACCCTGGTGATCATAGACCTGATCCTGCCCTCGGCCTATGACCGCTTTGTGTGGGAGACCTGGGGTGGCTTTGGTGCCTTTTTCGGCATCGTCGCTTCCCTGATTTTGATCCTTCTGGCCAAGGGCCTGGGTTTCGGCCTGGTCTATCGCTCGGAAGACTATTACGACGAGGAATTGAAAGGCCGGGAGATGAGCGGCGATCCCCGTGCCGAAGATGAAGAAAAGGACACGCTGAACAGGGAGGAAAACAACCATGCATGAGCTGTTCAGCATTAACTGGCCCGGCTTGGCGTGGCTGCACCCCTCCCTGATCTTGATCCTGGGGGCGCTGCTGATCCCCGCCTTCCGGGGGACGGTACAGCAGGTCTACCGCTTGGTTCTGGCCGCCCTGTTCATGGTGGCGGTGTTCAGCACCGTCCCGGGGACCTATGCCAGCTTCCAGTTCCTGAACATGGACATGGTCATGGGTCGCGCGGATCAGCTGAGCCTGGTCTTTGCCTATGTCTTCGCCATCATGGCCATGATCGGCACCATTTATGCTCTGCATGTAAAGGACAATGTCCAGCACATGGCCGGCTTCATCTACGCCGGCTCCGCCGTGGGCGTGGTTTTCGCCGGGGATCTGCTCACCCTTTATATCTTCTGGGAGCTCATGCTGCTCTCCTCGGTGTGGCTGATCTGGCGTAACCGCAATCCCATCTCCTTTGCCTCCGGTTTCCGATACCTGCTGGTCCACGCCGTCAGCGGTGTGCTGCTGCTGGCCGGTATCGTGCTGTATTTCAACCAGACCGGCAGCTTGGCCTTTGAGCGCATCGATGTGGAGGGCGCCGCCTTCTGGCTGATTCTTGTCGGTTTCATGGTGAACGCGGCAGTTCCGCCCTTGCATGCCTGGCTCACCGATGCCTATCCGGAAGCCACGGTCACCGGGGCGGTCTTTTTGAGCGCGTTTACCACCAAGACAGCGGTCTACACCCTGATGCGGGGCTATCCGGAAACCGAAGCCCTGATCTGGATGGGTGCAATCATGACCATCTGGGGCGTGACCTACGCGGTGCTGGCCAACAACATCCGCCGCCTGCTGGCCTACCACATCGTCAGTCAGGTGGGTTACATGGTGGCGGGCATCGGCCTGGGCACGGCCATGGCCCTGAACGGCTCCGCCGCCCACGCCTTCGCCCATATTCTCTATAAGGCGCTGCTGTTCATGGGGGCCGGCGCCATCATCTACATGACCGGTCGGGCCAAGCTAACTCAGTTGGGCGGGCTCTACCGCTACATGCCCCTGACCTTTATCTTCTACATGATTGCGGCTTTCTCCATCTCGGCCTTCCCGCTCACCAGTGGTTTTGTCAGCAAGACCATGATTCTGGAAGCCTATGCCGAGAACCACATGGCCATCATCTGGCTGATGCTTTCCCTGGCCTCCGCCGGTACCTTCCTGAGTGTGGGTCTCAAGCTGCCCTGGTTCGCCTTCATGGGTAAAGACAGCGGCCTGCGGCCAAAGGAAGCGCCCACCAATATGCTGGTGGCCATGGGCATTGCCGCCTTCTTCTGTATCTACATCGGCGTGCGGCCGGAATGGCTATACCAGTTCCTCCCCTATCAGCCGGTGGAGTACAACGCCTATACCACGGGCCATCTGCTCTGGGAACTGCAGCTGCTGCTCTTCGTGGGCCTGGTGTTCTTCGTGGGGCTGAAGTACATGGCCCCCAAGGACAAGATCACCATCGATACCGACTGGGTCTACCGCAAGGCGGCGCCGGTGGCTGTGCGCTTTGTTCATCAGCACGGCACCGTGGCCTGGCATGCCTTCCTGGCCGGCCTGCGCTGGCCCCTGGAGCGGATCGTGGAGGCCGCCTCCCGCCACCATGGCCCCCAGGGCACCCTGGCACGAACCTGGCCAACGGGGAGCATGGTGCTTTGGGTAGCGGTATTGCTGGCCGCCTCCCTGTTGATCTATTACTTGTAAGCTGCGAGCCAAGCGCAAAAAAACGGGGCCCAAAGGGCCCCGTTTTTTATGGTCGTCATCGACGATCGAAGGATTATTCAGATGTCGCCGTCCCGCCAGGCTTGCTCCCGTTCCAGGCGTTCCTGTTCTTCTTCCCGGGAGGCTTCGATTACCGCCAGCAAGTCGCCCATGTCCACCGAGGCCCTGTCTCGATCAAAGCGGCCGCTCAACTCAGCGTCCAAGCTCAGCAAGCCGGCGGCATAAAGGGACCAGATCTCAAGACCATATTCGGTGTCCAGAAGCTCCGGGGCAAAGCGGCCAAAATAGCGGCGCATATTGTCCACATCCCGAATCAACATCATGGCCGCGCTGTTGTTGTGTGCCGCGTTCACCGCCTGTGGCAAGTCGATGATCACTGGTCCATCCGGCCCCACCAGCACATTGAATTCAGAAAGATCACCGTGAATAAGGCCGGCATCCAGCATTCGCACCACTTCCGAAATCATCCGAGCATGGAAAGCCCTTGCCTGCTCAGGGGAAAGCGTCATGTCATCAAGCCGCGGCGCCACATTGCCCTCGCCATCTCCGACCAGTTCCATTAACAGGACACCATCCACAAAACCCATGGGCCGAGGCACGCGAACCCCGGCGTCCGACAATTTGTACAAGGCATCCACCTCGGCATTCAGCCAAGCGGCTTCCTGCTCTTTCTGACCATAGCGGGTTCGCTTGGCCATTGCCCTGGCACGTCGACTGTTACGGACCTTGCGCCCTTCCTGGTATTGGACCGCCTGCTTGAAGCCACGCTTATTGGCCTCCCTGAAGACTTTGGCACAACGGAGCTCGTCACCGCAGCGCACCACATAAACCTGAGCCTCCTTGCCGCTTTTCAATTCATTAACGACTTCATTGATCAAACCGTCGTCCATCAGTGACTGCAATCGCTTCGGTGTTTTCATACGAGCCTTTGTCGGACCAAAATGGTTCCAAAGCAGTCATTATGGTGACTTGTGGTCCGGCCGTCGAGGAAGGGACCTGTTTAGCGGAGAAGTTTGATAAGGACACGGTCGCAGCGACGGGTGGCGACGGCGTCGGGAGCGGAGGTATAGCCGGCGGACTCGTAGAGGGCAATGGCTTCTTTGAGGACGGCAGCAGTTTCCAGGCGGGCATGGCTGTAGCCTCGCTCCCGAGCCCGGTCCTCCAGGAAGCGGAGCAGCCAGCGGCCAAGGCCCTGGCCGCGGGCGCGGGGTAGCAGATACATTTTGCGAATCTCGGCCACCTCCGGCCGCCCTTCCAGGGGATAAAAGGCGGCGGTACCCAGCAGTTCGCCCTGCTCTTCGATGACCCAGAACTCGCCGCCGATATCCCAGTAGTGGCCTTGCACATCCACCACGTCCCGGTCGGCCTCTTCGGGTTCAAAATTCAGGCCGTATTCACGCAGCACCCGGCCCAACACGGAGAGCGATGCCTCCCGATCTGCCGGCGTCCACGGGCGTATGGTAAAGCCCTTGTACATCACCGCTTCGGGCTGTTGCTCAGGAATGCTCATACTGTTCCGCCTCCTGTAACCAGACGGCGCCGCCGCTTTTTTCATTTATAGCACGCATTCGCTCATCATGGACCCGGCGCTCTTCCTCGGAAGCCTGAAGCACCCGCAGCTGCATGCCTTCCCGCTTGACCCGTCGAATCCGGCTGTGGCGAGATTCGGCCCCATCGGTCTTGTCTTCCTCTCCGTCCAACAGCAAGGTCTTCTGACCACCGGTCATGGCCAGATAGACATCCGCAAGAATCTCCGCATCCAGCAAGGCGCCGTGCAGATCGCGGTTGGAATTGTCTACTTCATAGCGCTTGCAGAGGGCGTCCAGGCTATTGCGCTGGCCCGGATGCATGCGCCGGGCCATGACCAGGGTATCCAGCACACTGCAGCATCCCTCGATGCGTTGATCACGGCGCAGCAGCTTAAGTTCGTTGTCCAGAAAGCCCACATCGAAGGGGGCATTGTGGATAACCAGTTCCGCGCCGTGGATATAGTCGATGAAGTCATCCACCACTTCCTCGAAGCGGGGCTTGTCTTCCAGGAAGTCATTGCTGAGACCGTGAACCTCCACTGCCCCGGCATCCACCTGGCGGTCTGGATTCAGGTACTGGTGGAAATTACGACCGGTCAAGCGGCGATTGATCATCTCCACACAGCCAATCTCAATGACCCGATGCCCATCGCTGGTTTCAAGGCCGGTGGTTTCCGTATCCAGTACGATCTGACGCGTCATAAGCCGTGACTCCTGCAATATTTTTCAAGCCAGCATCTCATCAATGCCCAGATTGGCCAGTTCATCGGCCCGCTCATTGCCGGGGTTGCCATCGTGCCCCTTGACCCAGTGCCAGTTCACGGTATGGCGTTGGCATTGCGCATCCAGGGCTTCCCAGAGCTCACGATTCTTCACCGGCTTACGGTTGGCGGTCTTCCAGCCCCGGGCCTTCCAGTTGTCCATCCACTGAGTGATGCCCTGGCGGACATATTCCGAATCCGTGTAAAGCTCCACCCGACAGCGCCGCTTCAAGGCAGCCAGTGCTTCGATGGCGGCCTTTAGCTCCATGCGATTATTGGTGGTTTCGGCTTCACCGCCCTTCAATTCCCGGCAGTGTCCGTCCCATTCCAGCACGGCGCCCCAGCCACCCGGGCCGGGATTGCCTCGACAAGCTCCATCGGTATGCACAATGACCGCTTTCTCCGCCAAGCTACTATCTCCTGTTTATCTCCCCGAGAAAGCGCACAGGGTACTACAAGCGGCGGGATCGAGCGCCCCCTTGAAAGCTGTCCGGTACCGCAGCCGGGCCCAGATTTCGGCGCTGCTCCCATCGCGGACGAATCACATTCCCGGCCAAATCCCGCTTCTGCAGTAGCGCCGCATACGCCGCAGAAGGCCAGGGCCCAGGGATCATGGAATGCCCCCAATGCTCCAGCCAACGGCCTCGGCGCAGCAGCAGATCGATGTTCAAGGGCGGCCGGTAGAGATAACGCTCCAGGGTCAGAAGTTCCAGGCCCATCAACGCCATCCAGTCACCGATGCGGCGCTCGGCCAGCAATTCGGTTCGATCTGCGAAGGGAGCCCGTCTCAGTAGCGCTCTCAAGCCCCAAAAGCTATAGGGGCTGAACCCCAGCAGCAGGAGATGGCCGCCCGGCGCCAGCACTCGCTCTGCCTCCCGAATCACCCCGTGCGGGTCATCACAGAATGCCAAGGTATGGGGCATAAAGACCACTTCCATACTACCGCTTTCCACGGGCAGGGCTTGAAGGCGACAAAGCAGGTCTGCCGGCGCCCGGGGGCTGGCCAGGAGGCAGTGGTTGACCCGGCACTGTTCCAAAAAGGCGCTGGTTTCCGGCCAATGCCCCAGTTGTAGCATTCGCCCGCCGAAAAGTCGCTCGGCCAGGGCGGCGGTAATACGGCGCTCACACGCCAGCGCGGCCCTCCCTAGGGGGCTGTGGGACCAGTCTTCAATGTCACGCGATGGCACCGTCACCAGCGGGTCTCCTGTACTTCCCCCTCGAGCCGACGCCCGATTTCGTCTACCAGCATACCGTTTGTGGCCGGCTTGCGGGAGGTTTACTCCAGCGGCTCAAGGAGATTAGCCAAGGCCCTATTTTTGTTGACCTTTTCTGCAGTCCCGGTAGGATATGCGCCATGCATAAGGTGACCCCTGTTTCCGCCCTCAGCGACAACTACGTCTGGTTGATCCACGGCGAGGACCCCAGCCGGGTGGCCATCGTTGACCCGGGAGAAGCGGCCCCGGTTCAGGCGAAGCTGTGCGAGCACGGGCTCACCCCCGAGGCTATCCTGATCACCCATCGCCACTGGGACCATGTCAACGGCATTGAGGACCTGCTGGCGGTATACGACATCCCCGTTTACGGGCCCGCCGAGGAACCGGTTCCCTGCCGCAGCCAGGGCCTTCGGGATGGCGATACGGTGTCTCTGGACCACCTGGGCCTCACATTCCGGGTCCTGGGCATTCCGGGACACACCCTGGGCCATATCGCCTATCATGGCCATGGTCTGTTGCTGAGCGGAGATACGCTCTTTGCTGGAGGCTGTGGGCGCATGTTCGAAGGAGAAGCTGCCCAGATGCTGGCATCACTGGACAAGCTGGCGGGCCTGCCGGACAAGACCTATCTGTATTGTGGTCATGAATATACACTCAAGAATCTGGCTTTCTGCGAAGCGGTCGAGCCGGACAACCCGTGGCTACATAAATTGCGCCAGCGAGCCGAACAGCGTCTGGCCGCGAACCAGCCCACCTTGCCCACCATGCTGGGCGAGGAGAAGCAGTACAACGTCTTTCTCCGCTGCCGCGAGGCCGCGATCCAGGCCAGTGCCAGCCGCAAGGCCGGCCAGGAACTGCATCGGCCTGATGGCGTCTTCGCAACGCTTCGCCAGTGGAAAGATCAATTCTGACTGATTCAACCCGAGACCGAGTTATCATGACATCCCAAGTCACCATGGATTGTGCCCGTCCCTTACATTCACTGCTCCGTGCCGGACTGATGGCCCTCATCCCTGTGGCCCTGCTTGGCTGCGCCGCCCTGCCCTGGCAGCAAGAGGGTGATGAAAGTGAGCATGGGGATCCGGATGTGGGCCTGGGCGAGTACGCGGGCGTGGAACTGGATACCAGCTCCCCCGTTCTGGATACCACAGCCCACCTGAACTGGCAGGACCATGCCGATCATCTGCTGGATGAGGATGGCGAGTTGCGTGAGCCTGCTGATGTCTGGGAGCGGATTCGGCGAGGCTGGGGCATGGAAGGCGTGGTCAATAGCCGGGTGGAGCCCCAGCTGCGCTGGCATGAGCGGAATCCGGCCTATATGGACCGGGTAGCCACACGGGCGGAACCCTTCCTAGCCTATATCCTGGATGAGATTGAGGAGCGCGGCCTGCCCACGGAACTGGCCTTGCTGCCCATCGTGGAAAGCGCCTACGATCCTTTCGCCTACTCCCATGGCCGGGCGGCCGGCATGTGGCAATTCATCCCCTCTACCGGGCGTCATTTCGGTCTCAAGCAGAACTGGTGGTACGACGGCCGCCGGGATTTCATCGCTTCCACGGACGCGGCCCTGACCTATATGGAAAACCTGGCCGAACGGTTTGACGGCGACTGGGAGCTGGCCCTAGCAGCCTATAATGCTGGAGGTGGCAATGTTTCCCGCGCCATTCGCCGCAACCGTCAACAGAGTCGGGACCTGGATTACTGGAGCCTGCGCCTGCCCCGGGAAACCATGCATTATGTGCCCAAGATGATGGCGCTGCGCGAAGTCATCGAAAATCCCGAGAAATACGGCGTTTCACTACGCCCCATCGACAATGAACCAAGAATTGCCGTGGTAGAACTGGATGGGCAACTGGACCTGGCCCTGGCAGCCGAATTAGCGGAGATGGATATTGATGAAGTCTACCGCCTGAATGCCGGCTTCAACCGCTGGGCCACCGACCCGGATGGCCCCCATCGCCTGGTGGTCCCTATCGACCGAAAGAAGGCGCTGAAATCCGGATTGGCGGATCTGGACCCGGAGGAGCGGATCAGCTGGCACCGCCACGAAATTCAGCCGGGGGAAAGCCTCAATGTCATTGCCCGACGCTACAATATCACCGTGGAGATGCTCCAGGACGTGAACGAGCTGCGGGACAATGTGATTCGGACCGGGGATCACTTGCTGGTGCCCCAGGCTATGGCTTCGGCGGATGCCTACAGCGGCAGTGTCAGCCAGCGACTGGAACGTATACAGAATACTCAGCGGGGAAACCGAGAACGAGTCAACTATCAGGTACAGCCGGGCGATTCGTTCTGGTCCATCGCACAGCAGTATAATGTGAATGTGCGCCAACTAGCCCAGTGGAATGGCATGGCGCCCGGAGACACCCTGCGCGTCGGTCAATCATTGACTGTCTGGGTAGACGACCCCGCGCTGGCCCAGGCTGGTAACCGGCTGCGTAGCGGCCCGGCGGATCGGGAACGGCAGGTCAACTACCAAGTCCGCAGTGGTGATTCTCTAGCACGGATTGCCAGTCGCTTCGGCGTCAGTGTCAATGACCTACTGCGCTGGAATAGCCTGTCGGCCGATGATTATCTGCAGCCAGGGCAAAAGCTCACCATTATCGTGGATGTGACCAATACGTCCGGCAGTTGAGGTAGGAAAGCTCAAAAGTATCCTGTTCGTTTTTCATCGGGCCCTTGGCCCGGTATTGTTTTCAGACATCTCGCTCAAGGGGAGACGGAAATGGCATTTCTCAAAGGCAAAAAAGCCCTGATCGTTGGCTTGGCCAGCAATCGTTCCATCGCCTATGGCATCGCCCAGGCCATGCATGAACAAGGCGCCGAACTGGCGTTCACCTATCAGAATGAGAAGCTCAAACCACGGGTGGAGAAAATGGCCGCCGCATTCGGTTCTGAGCTCTGCTTCCCCTGTGATGTCACCAGCGACGATGAAATTCAGGCGGTCTTCGACGGACTGGGCCAATCCTGGGATGGCCTGGACGTCCTGGTCCACAGCGTAGCCTTCGCACCCCGGGAATCCCTGCAGGGTGGTTACCTGGAGAGCGTCACCCGCGAGGCCTTTGCCATTTCTCACGACATCAGCGCCTATAGTTTTGCGGCCCTGGCCAAGGCGGCTCGCCCCATGATGGAAGGTCGCCAGGGTGCTCTGATCACCATGAGCTATCTGGGTGCCGAACGGGCCATTCCCAACTACAATGTCATGGGCGTAGCCAAGGCCAGCTTGGAAGCGAATGTGCGCTTCATGGCCGCTGACCTGGGTGCAGAAGGCATTCGTGTCAACGCCATTTCCGCCGGCCCCATCAAGACCTTGGCAGCAGCCGGCATCAGTGGCTTCCGTGGCATGCTCGATCATGTCAAGCGAATCACGCCCCTGAACCGCAATGTGACCACCGAAGAGGTGGGTAACACCGCCGCCTTCCTCTGCTCCGATCTAGCCAGCGGGATTACCGGCGAAATTGTGCATGTGGACAATGGTTACAGCATGATGGGGATGACCCTGAACGACGACTGAGGGCGGAGCCCTCAGTCGCCAGCTGCAAGCTACAAGTCTCAAGCTGCAAGCTAAATACCAAAAAAGCCGGGCCCCGTAGGGCCCGGCTTTTTTTCTTGTGGCTTGAGGCTTGTAGCTTGGCGCTTAGATATTCACGTTACCCTGGGACTTGGGGAGAAGGTCCTTCTCACCTTCCAGATGGGCCACGATCAGGGCACAGACACCATCACCATAAATGTTGGTGGCGGTGCGCAGCATATCCAGGATCCGGTCAAAGACAAACAACAGACCCAATGCCTCAAGGGGAAGCCCCACGGCCGTCAGTATAATACCAATGGCCACCATGGAGGCCATGGGCACACCGGCTACGCCAATGGAAGTGACCAATGCCGCCACCACGATGGTGAACTGCACACCGAAGGTAAGATCCAGACCATAGGCCTGGGCAATAAAAATGGCCGCTACGCATTCATACAAGGCCGTGCCATTCATATTGACAGTGGCGCCCAGAGGCAGGACAAAACTACTGGTCTTCTGTGAAACACCCACATTCTTGCGAACACAATCCATGGTTATAGGTAGCGTTGCCATGGAAGAGGCCGTAGAGAAAGCGGTGAGCAAGGCAGGTCCCATGGCCATGTAAAGACGATAGGGGTTATGGCCCGTAATGACCCGGATAATGATGGGCATCACAATGAACACATGAGCCGCTAGGGCCGCCACTACCGTCAAGGCAAAGATAGCCAGTGGTCCGGCCGCATCCACCCCTGTCTCAGCTGCAACCTTTGCCACCAGCCCGAAAACACCAATGGGGGCGAACAACATCACCAGATAGGTGATCCGCATCATGACGTCAAATACGCCGTCCCAAAAACGATATAGGGTGTCGGCATTTTCCTTCTTCGCCCGGGTCATGAAAAAACCGAATAACAGCGCAAAGAAAATCAGGCCCAAAAGCTCATTGTCAGCGGCGGCGCGGATTACGTTCTCTGGAATCATGCGGTGGAAAATATCCACCAGTTCTCCAGCACCCCCCTCTTCCACCTGATCGACAACCTCTTCCGCACCGCGATCAAGAGCCAATTGATCACCGGCCGGTTCACCATTGATGAAACCAGGCCGTGCCATGTTCACGGCAACCAGACCGACAATCACCGCTACCAGGCCGGTGAAGATATAAAAGCCCAGGGTTTTGCCCCCCAGCGCACCCAGTCGTCCCTCTCGGGCGATACCGGCTATGCCAATGATGATAGAGGAAACGATCAAGGGGACGATGATCATCAACAAAGCGCTGATGAAAAGCGTGCCGAAGAAGTCATAGACCTCCACCGCTCTCGCCCCCAGCGCAGTCTCGTCCGGGTGACCGGTTATCAGACCCGCCACCACGGCCAGGGCGATAGCAATCAGAATTTGCCAATGGAGCTTGATTTTGGGCATACGGTACTCCCGTCTTCGGCTGACATCCGCCCCGATACGACACTGGAGAATCGGAGCTCAGGTAAAGACAAGGCCCCGGGTCCGGCATGGTGCCAGACCCGGGGCCACATCCGATCAACGCCGATTTGTCCTATCCAGCACAGGACAGCGCCTCGTTATCTGCAATACTTTATTGTTCGAAGAGTTCTTCTTCATCGTCCGCGTCAAACATCACTTCCACATCTGATACACGACGCAGTTCCTGAACATACGTCATGAACTCCAGATTGGACAGTTGACTGCGGGCGTCGTCCGCACGACTCCGGCGTTCATCTTCCGCCAACTCCACTGAATCAGTATCCACGGAATGCAGGGCAATCAATGACCAGTCTCCATCGCCCCGCTCAATCATTTCGTGGCGAGGCCCATTATCGGGAAGCGCCATGCGGAAAAGGCGCTGGCCCAGTTGTGAGTCCAGCCCTTCGTGGTTTCGGGAAACCCATTGACGCTCAGAGTAACGCAAGGCATCGGTCGGGGTATCGTCCCGATCCAAGAGCGTTTGCAGATCTGCGTCTGCATCAAGTTCTTCCTTCAGAGATTCAGCCAGGCTTCGCACTTCATTCCGTGCCTTTTCATCCCGCAACAATGAACGAACCTCATCCGCCACATCCTCCAGGGGACGTTGCTCCGGTTCATGATGGACACCCACGCGAATGACCACAAGGGTATCCTCATCCAGCTCAATGGGATCACTGTTCATCCGATCCCCCAGCACCATGTCGCTGAAGGCCTCCTGGCGAACCTGTGGGTTCTCGGCAATCCCCTGTCCTTCATCCCGGGTTACCCCTTCCACGGTCCGGATTTCCAGGTCCAGCAGATCAGCCAAAACATTGAGCTCATCCGGATTTGCATAAGCGGCTTCGCCCATTTCTTCCCGAAGTTCAAAATAGTAGCGTTCGGCCTCCTGCTCCTGAAGATCGGCACGGATTTCATCCCGCACTTCTTCATAGGGCAAGGGCTCGGGTGTATCAATCTCGTCCACACGAACCAGGTGGTAGCCGAACTCACTGCGAATAGGCTCACTGACTTCGCCGGTCTCCAGCTCAAAAATAGCTTCATCCACGGACTCCACCATATCATCCTGGTAGACCCATCCCAGGCTGCCACCGTCATCGGCGGAAACGGAATCTTCCGAATACTCGCTGGCCAGTTCCTCAAAGGACTCGCCGTCCCGGATTCGCTCACGAAGTGCTTCAATCTCTTCGCGGACCGCCTCTTCATCCTCGCCAACGGAAAGCAGAATATGGCGACTCAGACGCCGCTCATCCTCCATATACTCTTCCTGGCTTTGCTCCCAGGCCGCCCGAACCTCATCCTCTGAAATTTCCATCCGATCACGGACATCTTCCAGGGAGAGCTTCACGTAGTCCAAGTCCACAGCCTCGGGGGTCATGAAGCGATCCTGGTTGGCCTGATAATAATCGGCCACTTCCTCCTCGCTAACCGCCACCTGATCCCGGAAGGTTTCCAGAGAGACCCGAAGCTCCTCGAATTCCCGTCGCTGATTCTCCAAAGCCGCCATGCGCTCGACTTCATGGCCAGTCACGAAGGAGGAATTCACCAAGGCATTCTGGATGCGCTGACCCAACAGGTCCCGTTCAATATTGCGCTCGAGTTCACTTGGCGACATGTTCTGTGCGCGCAATAAGGCACGGTAGCGCTCCATGGAGAACTGTCCGCCTTCATGGAAGGCTTCCACGGAACGAATCTGCTGGACCACTTCCTGTTCCGATACACGCAACCGCTGGTCCTCGGCTCGATGAATCAGCAATTCTTCCTGAATCATCTGATCAAGCACCTGGCGACGCAGCTGACTCTCGTCAATCATGTCCGGATCGAATTGCTCCCCGAACATTTGCTGAACCTGCTGATACTGGTTCTGATAGCGATTCTGGAAGTCTCGATTACCGATTTCCTCGCCTTCCACCTGAGCCACGGCATCGGAGAAGCGCCCTTCGAAGTAGCTGTTGATACCGAACAGGGCAAAGGGGATGCTGAGCAGGATGACGACCACCCAGGCAATCCAGCCGGTAATGTTATCTCTGATGGACTGAAGCATAAGATCTCTTCGTGATTTGTTCGTCCCCGAACACGCCCGGGGTCCCCTGGCAGTTTGACAGACATTCTGTACGATTTGATCCGGGCCGTCCGCAACCGAAACACCCGAACCAAGCCTACTAGGATGCCACCAACCGGGCCGTGGGCCAAGCGTATGGGACCGTATCAGGGGATAATAAGCAAAAAAAAGGCGCCCCGTGGGGCGCCTTTTTCGTTTTGGCGGAGTGGACGGGACTCGAACCCGCGACCCCCGGCGTGACAGGCCGGTATTCTAACCAACTGAACTACCACTCCGACTTAACTGGTGGGTGCTGGAGGGCTCGAACCTCCGACCCTCGCCTTGTAAGGGCGATGCTCTCCCAACTGAGCTAAGCACCCTCAAGGAAAGCGTTTAGTTTACCGCATCCTTGAGCGCTTTGCCAGCCTTGAAACCCGGCACCTTGCTGGCAGCGATCTGGATGGTCTGACCAGTCTGCGGGTTACGGCCAGTACGTGCAGCCCGCTCCTTGACGGAGAAGGTGCCGAAACCGACCAGCGTGACTTGATCACCCTTTTTAAGAGTCTGAGTCACGGTGTCGACAACGGAATCCACGGCGCGAGTCGCATCGGCCTTGGACAGGTCCGCGGACGCAGCCACGGCTTCAATCAGTTCCTGCTTATTCATAGAACCCTTTCCCCTGTTTGCGGTGGAATATCCGCGACACAATCTGAAGGCAGGTATCTTGTTCGGTATCCGACAAAAAACCCGCCGGCCCCGACTACTCACCTCCATGAGGCGGGGCATTATGTCAGTGATCTTGATTCGCGGCAACTCTGAATCACTCATTGGCCAAAGGCCCAAGATGAGTGTCCTTGGGGTTATACCAAGGGGCTGAATTCAGTGTCAACCGAAACTTCAGCCCCTTGGGACAACCTGAAAACAGCTTACCACGGCGGCAGCAAAATACCATGGCATTTCCATGATTCGCCGGGATGCCCGCCATCAATCTCAACCATCAATGGGGACGAACACTATCCTCGTCCGATGCCTTGGCTTCGTCCTTGGGTGATTTCTTCGCCTTGGGCTCGTAATCCGCCCGCGGCTCGGGCATCCGCACCAGGGTTATCTGCAAGACTTCATCAATCCAGCGAACCGGACGAATCTCAAGCTTACCCTTGATATTATCGGGGATGTCCGCCAGATCCTTGCGATTTTCCTCCGGGATCACCACCGTGGTAATACCGCCCCGATGGGCGGCCAGCAGTTTTTCCTTGAGGCCACCGATGGGCAGAACTTCACCGCGCAGGGTGATCTCGCCAGTCATGGCCACGTCCGCCCGGACCGGAATACTGGTCAGAGACGACACCAGGGCGGTGCACATGCCGATACCGGCACTGGGCCCGTCCTTCGGGGTGGCACCCTCGGGCACATGGACGTGGACATCATTTTGTTGGTGAAAGTCAGGGTCGATACCCAGCACTGCCGTACGACTTCTCACCACGGTCATGGCCGCAGAAATGGATTCCTGCATCACATCGCCAAGCTGACCAGTCTGGATCAATTTCCCCTTACCAGGGACCACTGTGCTCTCAATAGTGAGCAATTCCCCGCCCACTTCCGTCCAGGCCAGACCAGTGGATTGGCCAATCTGGTCATTCTCTTCGGCCCGACCATAGCGGAAACGCTGGACACCGAGGAAATCCGACAAATTTTCCGGCGTTACCTCAATCTGCTTGAGCGAACGGTCCAGCAGCAGCTTCTTGACCACTTTGCGGCAAATCTTGGCCACTTCCCGCTCCAGATTCCGCACACCAGCCTCACGAGTGTAATGGCGAATCACCGCCATCAGCGTCTCGTCACTGATCTCCACCTCATCCTTCTTGAGACCATTATCCCTCAGCTGCTTGGGCAGCAGGAATTCCCGCGCGATATTCATCTTCTCGTCTTCGGTGTAACCCGGCAGACGGATCACTTCCATTCGGTCCAGCAAGGGAGCCGGAATATTCAGCGTGTTGGCGGTGCAGACGAACATCACATCGGAGAGGTCGAAATCCACTTCCAGGTAGTGATCCCCAAAGGTGGAATTCTGCTCCGGATCCAGGACTTCCAGCAGGGCCGAAGCCGGATCACCGCGGAAATCCATGGCCATTTTATCCACTTCATCCAGCAGGAAGAGCGGGTTTTTCACCCCCACCCGGGACATATTCTGGGTAATCTTGCCCGGCAAGGAACCGATATAAGTGCGCCGATGGCCGCGAATTTCGGCCTCGTCCCGCACCCCGCCCAGGGACATGCGAACAAACTTGCGGCCCGTGGCGCGGGCAATACTGCGTCCCAGGGAGGTCTTGCCGACGCCGGGCGGACCCACCAGGCAGAGAATCGGACCCTTGAGCTTTTTTACCCGCTGCTGGACGGCGAGATACTCGAGAATGCGCTCCTTGACCTTCTCCAGACCGTAATGGTCTTCATCCAAAATACGCTCGGCCCGAGCCAAGTCCTTGCGAATACGGCTACGCTTCTTCCAGGGCACGCTGGTCAGCCAGTCGATATAATTCCGAACCACAGTAGCCTCAGCGGACATGGGCGACATCAGCTTCAGCTTGTTGAGTTCATTGTTCGCCTTGTCCAGGGCTTCCTTGGGCATGCCCGATTCTTCAATCTTCTTTTCAAGCCCCTCGATTTCATTGGGAGCATCTTCCATGTCGCCCAGCTCTTTCTGAATGGCCTTCATCTGTTCATTCAGGTAGTACTCACGCTGGCTCTTCTCCATCTGCTGCTTCACGCGCCCACGAATCCGGCGTTCCACCTGCAGGATGTCGATCTCCCCTTCGATCAGGGCCAAGACATGCTCGAGACGCTGGCGCACATTGTCCAGCTCGAGAATCTGCTGTTTCTCCTCCAGTTTCAACGACATATGCGCCACGACGGTATCCGCCAGGCGGCCCGCTTCATCGATGCCGGACAGGGAGGTCAGCACCTCGGGGGGCACCTTTTTGTTGAGTTTCACATACTGATCGAACTGGGTCATGACCGAACGCATCAGAACATCCACTTCGCGCTCGTCATAATTGGCATCCTCGGCGACGGCTTCTGCCGAGGCCTGGAAATACTCATCGGCATTCAGATCCACAATGCGAGCCCGCTGTATACCTTCCACCAACACCTTGACGGTGCCGTCGGGCAGCTTCAGCAGTTGGAGAATCTGGGCCAGGGTGCCCACCCGATAGATATCCTTTTCGGCCGGATCATCCACTTCAGCACTCTTCTGCGCCACCAGCAGAATCTGCTTGCCAGTCTCCATGGCCTTTTCCAGGGCCTCGATGGACTTTTCCCGCCCCACAAAGAGGGGGATGACCATATGGGGATAAACCACCACATCCCGCAGGGGCAGCACGGCAACATCCATGCGCTCCCCTTCGTTCAGGATGGGTTCCTTCTTTTCGTCACTCATGCGTTCATCGCTCATCACTGCGACCTCTCATAGGGCAAACGGGCGTCCTCTTGGAGAGCCTATCCATTCACCGTGAATTCTTTCGTCATCTGGAGTCGATGTGGGGGCAGACAAGGCAGGTTTCAAGCATAAACTGCCGACCGTGTCACCACGGCCGGCAGCTGAGGGGCAATCATTCCTCTCCGGAGCCGGCCGCGGCCTTCTCCTCAGAACGGTAAATGATGTAAGGCCGGGCCTCGCCGTTGATCACGGCCTCGTCCACCACGACCTTTTCCACATTTTCCATGGAAGGCAGATCGTACATGGTGTCCAGCAGCACCCCCTCCAGGATGGTCCGCAAACCCCGGGCCCCGGTCTTTCGCTCCATGGCCTTGCGGGCGGCAGCCCGAATTCCGTCCTCGCGGAAATCCAGCTCCACCCCCTCCATATCGAACAACTTGCGATACTGCTTGACCACGGAATTCTTGGGCTCGACCAAGATTTCCATGAGGGCTTCCTCGTCCAGCTCCTCCAGCGTGGCCACCACCGGCAGACGCCCCACAAACTCGGGAATCAGACCGAACTTGATCAGGTCTTCCGGTTCCACGTCATGCAGCACCTCGCCCACATTGACATTGTCATCCCGAGAATGGACTTCGGCGGCAAAGCCGATGCCACTCTGGCGGGAACGATCACGGATGACCTTCTCCAGGCCGGCAAAGGCCCCGCCCACGATGAACAGGATATTGGAAGTATCCACCTGCAGAAATTCCTGCTGGGGATGCTTGCGCCCGCCCTGGGGCGGCACCGAGGCCACCGTGCCCTCAATCAGCTTGAGCAGGGCCTGCTGAACCCCTTCCCCGGAGACATCCCGGGTTATGGAGGGGTTATCGGATTTGCGCGAGATCTTGTCGATTTCGTCGATGTAAACAATACCGGTCTGTGCCTTGTCCACATCGTAATCGCATTTCTGCAGCAGCTTCTGAATGATGTTTTCCACGTCCTCACCCACATAGCCGGCCTCGGTCAAGGTGGTGGCGTCGGCAATGGTGAACGGGACATTCAACAATCGGGCCAGGGTCTCCGCGAGCAAGGTCTTGCCGCAACCAGTGGGGCCAATTAGCAGGATATTGCTCTTGGAGAGCTCAATATCATCCTTCCGTTGCACAGAATCCAGGCGCTTGTAATGGTTGTAAACCGCCACGGAAAGCACTTTCTTGGCCCTTTCCTGACCAATAACGTACTCGTCCAGGACGGAATTGATTTCCTGGGGGGTGGGCAGTTCGCTGCGACCGGTTTCGGCCGTTTCCTGCATTTCCTCGCGGATAATGTCGTTGCAGAGCTCAACGCATTCGTCACAGACGAATACGGAAGGCCCGGCGATCAGCTTTCGAACCTCATGCTGACTCTTTCCGCAAAAGGAGCAATAAAGCAGCTTGCCGTCTTCGTTTCTGCCGCCCTTCTCGTCGGTCATCGCTGGTCGGCCTCAAATGGCGGTGACTTTCGGCCCGCCACGTTCCGCAGCGAGCCTCGATTTCCTGATCCAATCCGCCCTTTTCAAGGGCATTGGGACCAGTGTATGCCATACGTCAATGTATATCATGGGTCCGGCGGCGGCCCAAGCCGCTCAAGGCCGCCCGGCTGTCACGCAGCGGACCAGCGGTACGCGGGCCCGCTTGATCCGCCCGCGCAGCCAGTCACGCCCGTCGGACTCAGGCCGGCATGTCCCGGCGGTTGAGCGCGCCGTCAATCAGGCCATACTCGGTGGCTTCCTCGGCACTGAGGAAGTTGTCCCGGTCGGTATCCTTGCGCACCTGATCGATGGTTTGACCGGTGTGATCCGCGAGAATCTGGTTCAAGCGCTCCCGGGTCTTGAGAATCTCCTTGGCATGGATGTCGATATCCGATGCCTGCCCCTGAAAACCGCCCAAGGGCTGATGAATCATCATCCGGGAATGCGGCAAGGAGTAACGCTTGCCCTTGGCACCCCCGGCAAGCAGCACCGCACCCATGCTGGCGGCCTGCCCCACGCAGATGGTGCTCACATCCGGGCGAATGAATTGCATGGTGTCGTAGATAGCCAGGCCGGCACTCACATGCCCCCCGGGAGAGTTAATGTAGAGATGGATGTCCTTGTCCGGATTATCGGACTCCAGGAACAGCAACTGAGCCACGATTACATTGGCCATGTAATCCTCCACCGGACCCACGGCAAATACCACCCGCTCTTTGAGCAGGCGGGAGTAAATATCATAGCTGCGCTCACCACGCGCCGTCTGTTCCACCACGATGGGGACCAGATTCAAAGCACTGGTATCCAGGGCACCGCCGCTACTGTAGTTGCTCATAATAAAGGCTCTTCCTGATTGATTTTGAACGACTTTACTGCTGGAAGTTCATTACGTCGCGGAAACCCTTTTCAACGTCCTTGATTTCCACTTCACCCAGCAGGGCATCCACCACCTGTTCTTCCAGGGCCATGGACTGAATCTGCTGCATGGCCTGGGGGTTGGCACGATATTGCTTGGCCATTTCCTCACCATTGGGCTGACCGGCAGTCAATCGCTCCAGCACCTTGGTGATGTGGGGTTCTTCGGGCTTGAGTTCGTGCTTTTTGATCACCTCACCCATGAGCAGCCCCAGTTTCACACGGCGACTGGCCTGCTCCTGAAACATGTCATTGGGCAGCTCCGGCGCCTGGCTGGGATCCTGAATACCCATCCGCTGCATGGTGTCCTGCTTCAGGCTTTCGATTTCCTGGTCCACCATGGCCTGGGGCACATCCACTTCATGCTTGGCCAGCAGCTTCTCCATCACCGCTTCCTTGACCTGGCCGCGAACGGTCTGATCCAACTCCCGACCCATATTGTCCTTCACTTCCTCACGCAGCTTGTCCACGCCGCCTTCGGTGATGCCGAACTTTTCACAGAATTCATCATTCAGTTCGGGCAGATCCTTCTCCTGAACTTCGTGCACCTTGACGCTGAACTCGGCCTGCTTGCCGGCCAGGTCTTCGCTGCCATAATCCTCGGGGAAGTTAACCTTCAAGGTCAGGTCATCACCAGCCTTGGCCCCCTTGAGACCTTCCTCGAAATCCTTCAGCAAACGGCCGGCGCCCAACTCAATGCTTACGTCTTCTCCGGAGCCGCCTTCAAAGACCTCGCCATCGATCCGGCCTTCAAAATCCAGACGGACCTGGTCGCCTTCCTCGGCCCCACGCTCCACCACCTTCCAGTCGGCATGCTGGCTTCGCAGGTTCTCGAGCATGGCATCCACGTCGTCCTCGGTGATCTCCACCTTGGGCCGCTCCACCGTCTCGCCGGCGATGCTCTCAAGCTCGATTTCCGGGTAGATCTCGAAGGAAGCCTCGTATTCCAGCTCTTCGCCCGGCTTGCTGTGCACTTCATTGATCTCCGGACCACCGGCGGGACGCAGGGATTCCTGTTCCAGGGCCTCGGACCAAGTGGAACGAACCACCTCGTTGATCACTTCGGCCCGGACCTGATCGCCGTATTGCTGGCGCATCACCTTGAACGGAACCTTGCCCGGTCGGAACCCGGGCAGCTTGGCCTTGCGACCCAAGTCACGCAGCCGGCTGTCCACTTCCTGGTCTACCCGCTCGGCGGGGACCTGGACCTTCATCCGGCGCTTGAGGCCACCATCGGATTCAACTGAAACCTGCATCATCAACTCCATCAAGAAACAAAGATCGGCCGTGCTCCCGGCAAACGGCCGTTCATGAAGGGCACGACCCCGGCTATCCCCAGGGTCACCTGACAATCTGGTGCGAAAGGAGAGATTCGAACTCTCACGGGGCGTCAACCCCACTGGGACCTAAACCCAGCGCGTCTACCAGTTCCGCCACTTTCGCAAGCTCGCCCGCTCAACCGGGCTGGTCACCCGCATAGCACGAATCCGGCATCCAGCGTCGGCCGAAATACGGCTCCATCGGCGCCGACCAAGCGGGTTCCCGAAACCAACTGACAATTATACCGGCTCGCAACGCCCCGGCGAAACCCCGCCCCCTCAAGCCCCAAGCTGCATAAAGGGGTAGAGCATCAGATAAACAATGAATACAACCGTCGCCAGCGCACCCAGATACAGTACAGGCTTTTTGCGCAAACTATCCCAAAATGTTTCCAGTTCACCGGATTGCCGCCGGGCTTCACGATCCGCCAGCACACGGGCCCGCCGCTCCATCTGATAATCCGCCATCAGGGCCTTGGCCCTGGGCAAATCATCGGCAGACCGAACCCAGATCCCGCCCATCGTAATGCCCCAGCGATTGGGCGGAGTTTCATAGTATTCAATATCCGCCTCTTCCAGCATGGCCCGCACATCGTCGGCTTCATCTTCCGGCACGTGCCGGAGATTGAGCAATAATCGCCCCATAGAACCTCCTAGGATCGGCTCTCTATTGTACGCCCACACCCGACGGCAGCCCACACGGGCAGACGATGTAGCGATTTTCCTACACATAATGGCGCCGGATTCGGGCATTCAAGACCTAATACTTCACATAAGCTTTGCATCAAATCCCGACATGCCGGAGAGGACCAATGATGAGCATGCCGCAAAACCAGGATGAGCAGCCCACCCTGATGGGCAGCCTCCTGCCCCAAGACAGCGCGGAAAAAACGCTGTGGAAACGACTCCGCCACCACCAACTGGGCGTCCTTTTCCGTCGCCGACACCCCCTGGGCAGTCAGCGGGTGGATTTCTACTGCCCGGATGCCGCCGTGGTGGTGGTAGTCGAACAGGAAACAATCGACTGTGAAGAGCAAGCTGCCCGGATTCGAGAAGAGGATGACCGCTTTCGGCGCTTTGGCCTTGAAACCCTGCGATTCAGCGATGAAGAAGTGCTGGAGAACACCGACCGGGTGGTGGTAGATATTTTCCGGGCCGTTCAAAAGCGCCTGATGCCTTCAGCCCGACTAGGCTGAATACAAGCCCTGGGCAACAAATCAGCCCGCCTGATACAGGCGGGCCAGTAATGCCTCCAGTTCCACACGGCGATCCAGGGGCGTTTCCTGAAGCAAACCGGCGGCTTGCAAGACCTCAATCAGTTTGACCGGTGGCTGATCGGCATCCCCGACAATTTCCACGTGGCCGGCCCGCACTTCCACATTACTTACCCGCGGATCGGCATCGACGCCTGAAAAATACTGCTCCTCCAGACCGAAGACCCCATCCCGGCTAAGGCATTCGCCCGAATCATTCTGTATGCGACAGCTGTCCCGTTCATCGGTCACCACCTTCAGGTGGCGCCGGGTCTCGGACACCAACTGACCGGGCTGGCGGATGAAGTCCGAGCTGGAGGTAATCTCCCACCACTTGTCCCCGCTGATGTAGCGGCAGATGCCCACAGTGATCCCCAGGGACAGCACATGCTTCAACCGGGAGCCGCAGGGACTGGCTGCGGAAATCCCGGCAAAGGGCGCAGAAACCGTCACAAGCTCTTCAGGGGCATGTTTAATCCTACGCCCATCCGGCCGGTTTTCCACCGCAGCCCGGCGAGCGATCAAGCCACCCTGGCTATGGGCCAGCACATTGATGGAAACTCCAACCTCCAGGGATTCCGCCAGGGCATCCAGGGCCTCTATCAGCTCTGCTGAACTCTTCTCCAGGCTGTCCCGATCATCGTATTCAAAACAGATACTTTGCTGACCGTGGAAGGCGTACACCTCGGACAAACTCCGCAGCCGCCCAGCAGAACCATAGCAACCATGGACAATAACGGTGACCGGCTGACTGCCATCCAGGGAAAAGTCACGATCCTCCCGGTCCGAACAGGGGCCCAGCCCGGCGATCTCTAGACTACGATCCGGCTCCGGCAGCCAACTGCGGTCAATATCCTCCAACCCCACCGGCGAAATGGTCGGCCGAGGCGCGCAAGCCGCAACAAACACCAAGATCAACATCATCCCCAAGACCCTAACCATCCCCGATCTCTCCCAATCCAGCATCTCGCCCAATACTAGCCGAGTCCACCCCAAACAAAAACGGCCCACCCAGACCGGGTGAGCCGTTCAAGCTTTATGGTGGGCCGCCAGGGACTCGAACCCCGAACCAATTGATTAAGAGTCAACTGCTCTACCAGTTGAGCTAGCGGCCCGAAAATGGGGTGGACGATGGGACTCGAACCCACGACGACCGGAATCACAATCCGGGGCTCTACCAACTGAGCTACGCCCACCATTGAACTGCTTGTCTAAAAGCCCTGAATACCCGGGCCGGGGACAATCCGGGCCGGAGGCAATCCGGGACTGGCGCGCCCGGCAGGACTCGAACCTGCAACCTACGGCTTAGAAGGCCGTTGCTCTATCCGGTTGAGCTACAGGCGCAAACCCTGTTTTCCTGCCTTTGGTCCCGACCGGAAAAATGGTCGGGGCAGAGGGATTTGAACCCCCGACTTCCTGCTCCCAAAGCAGGCGCGCTACCAGGCTGCGCTATGCCCCGTGCCGACCTGTCAGGCGATGATGCCGCCCGCTTCGGCAGACCGGGAATGATACGTGGTGGATCTGCGAGCGTCAATTGCCCGGATGCGGGAATTGCCCAACTATGCGAAAATCCCGCCCTCCTCGTCGGCATCGCCGATCCCGTTACTCCGTTTCACCTGGGGCAGCATCGCCATGAGCGCGCAATTGATTGATGGCAAGGCCCACGCGGCCAATATTCGCTCTGACATCCAACGCAGCGTGGATCAACGCATCAAGCGTGGCCTGCGACGCCCTGGCTTGGCCGTGATTCTGGTAGGCGATGACCCGGCCTCTTCCGTCTATGTCGGCCATAAACGGACCGATTGCGAACAGGTGGGGATCGACTCCCGGGTGCTTGAGCTGCCCTTCTCCACCACCCAGGCTGAAGTACTGCACCACATTGATGAATTCAATGCGGATGACAGCGTAGACGGGATCCTGGTTCAGCTGCCACTGCCACGACACATTGATTCCACCCGGGTCATCGAACGAATTCGGCCGGACAAGGATGTGGATGGCTTCCATCCCTACAATATCGGGCGCCTGGCTCAGCGGATTCCGGCCCTGCGGCCCTGCACCCCCTTCGGCGTAATCCGCTTGCTGGAGTCCATCGGCGAACCCTTCAAGCAGAGAGATGCCGTGATCGTGGGGGCCTCCAACATCGTGGGCCGGCCCATGGCCCTGGAACTGCTGTTGGCAGGGGCTACCACCACCGTCTGCCATCGCTTTACCCGGGATACCGAAGCCCATGTCCGCAATGCCGACCTGGTGGTAGTGGGCGTAGGCAGCCCTGCCCTGGTCAAAGGCGAATGGATTAAGAAAGGAGCCACCGTGGTGGATGTGGGCATCAATCGCATGGACGACGGACGCCTGGTGGGGGATGTGGAATTCGAAGTTGCCCGGGAAAGAGCCGCCTGGATTACACCGGTGCCCGGCGGCGTAGGGCCCATGACCCGAGCCATGCTGCTACAAAATACCCTGGACGCGGCACGTCACCATGATGGCTGAATGGCGGGCTTTTTTGGCCCGCCCACCATCAGCCTCGCTTCCACTTGGTACCATCCGGCCCGTCTTCCAGGATGATGCCCTGGGATTGCAGTTCATCCCGAATCCGGTCCGCCTCGGCAAAGTCCCGGTCCTTGCGGGCCTGGGTCCGCTGCTGAATCAAGGATTCAATGGTCTCGGCATCCAGGCCATCCTCGCCACCGGATTGCAGAAATGTCTCCGGCTCGTCTTGCAGAATCCCCAGCACGTCCCCCAACTCGACCAGTAACGCCACCTGGGCCGAGGCTCCGCCTCGATCGCCCTGGTCCCGCAGACGGTTGGCGTCCCGCACCAGGTCAAACAAGACCGCAATGGCTTCCGGGGTATTGAAATCATCATCCATGGCCGCCTGAAACTGATCTCGATAGGAGGAATCCGCCGGGGCCTGACCAGGTTCGATTTCCCGCAATACCGTGTAGAACCGCTCCAGGGCGGCGCGGGCAATATCAAGATTGTCGGTGGTGTAATTCAGGGGACTACGGTAATGGCTGTTCAACATGAACATGCGAATAATCTCGGCGGGATAGATCTTCAATACCTCCCGCACGGTGAAGAAGTTACCCAATGACTTGGACATCTTCTCTTCATCCACCTGCACAAAGCCATTGTGAATCCAGTAATTCACATAGTCCGAATCATGGGCGGCACAGGACTGAGCAATCTCATTCTCATGGTGGGGGAACTTAAGATCCATACCGCCGCCATGGATATCAAAATGCTTGCCCAGGTGGCGGGTGGACATGGCCGAGCACTCAATATGCCAGCCCGGACGTCCGTCTCCCCAGGGGCTGGGCCAGGCCGGCTCACCGGCCTTGGCCTGTTTCCAGAGGACGAAATCCAGCGGGTCCCGCTTGGCCTCCTCCACCGCCACCCGGGAACCGGCACGCAGGTCTTCGGTGCGCTTGCCGGACAGGCGGCCATAGTTCTTGAACCGGCTGACACTGTAATAGACGTCACCGCTCGCCCCCACATAGGCATAGCCTTTCGCTTCCAGCGTCTGAATCAACTCGATGATGGCATCCAGATGCTCCGTGGCCTTGGGTTCCACATCCGGAGCGAGCACATTCAAGGCCCGTTCATCTTCATGCATGGCGTCAATGAAGCGCTCGGTCAGGACATTAACATCTTCATCATTCTCCGCCGCTCGCTGAATAATCTTGTCATCGATGTCAGTAATATTCCGGACATAGGTCAACTCATAGCCCCGATAGCGCAGATAGCGGGCAATCACATCGAAGACCACCATCATGCGGGCATGGCCGATATGGCAGTAGTCATACACGGTAATGCCGCAGACATACATGCGGATCTTGCCGGCTTCCAGGGGCTTGAAGGGTTCCTTGCGGCGGGTCAGTGAATTATAGATTTCCAGCATAGCGTCGGACCGGGCAAATGGTTGCGATAATGTCCCCGGCACAGAACCGGCCCGGGGAACAGCAGATGGGGCACTTGATCAGCTAAGGCTGATACATCGTTCCAGACGACGCATGGCCTCACTCTGACCAATCAGGGCTAACACCCCATCCAGATCGGGGCCCGAACGCTGCCCGGTCAAGGCCACCCGCAGGGGCAAAAATAGCTTCTTGCCCTTTGCGCCGGTCAGTTGACGGATTCTCTGCGTCCAATTGGTGTAATCCAGGCCCGTTGCCTCCAGGGCATCCAGTGCGGTCTCGAAGAAATCCCGGCCACTTTCCTCAATCACGGCCTTGGCTGCCTCATCCATGGGAGCAGCGCCATTGAATAGGCGGTGGGCCCAGTCCCGGGCCTGCTCCGGGAAAGTGACATTAGGCTTGATCAAAGTGGCAAAGGCTTGAGCCTTGCCCGGTGGTACCGCGGTGGATACCGCATCGGCCATCCAGTTCCAAGCGGCTTCCGTATCCAATTCGGCCACCGCCTGCTTCTGCCAATAGAGAAGTTGATGGGCATCATAGCGGGCCGGCGCCTTGCCAACCCGTGCCACGTCAAAATCCCGGGCCAGTTCCACCAGGCTGCGCAGCCGCTCCTCCTCGTCGTAACGGTGCCCAAGACGGGCCATGTAATTGAGAATGGCCAGGGGCAAGTAGCCCTCCCGGCGCAGATCCCGAAGGCCAAGGCTGCCGGCCCGTTTGGAGAGCGGGCCGCCATCGCTGTCAGCGATCAATGGCAAATGACCATAGGCTGGCGTGGGCAGGCCCAGGGCTTCCAGCAACATCAGCTGCCGGGGGGTGTTGGTGAGATGGTCTTCACCTCGCATGACATGGCTGACCCCCATGAGAGCATCATCCACAGCATTGCTGAAGAAGAAGGCAGGGGTGCCATCGGTGCGGCGAATCACGAAATCACCAATATCATCGGTGGCAAAATGCTGGGGACCGCGAACAAAGTCCTCAAACTCGATCCGCTGACCGCTGGGCACCCGGAAGCGCCAGCTGGCCGGCTCTCCGGCATCCAGACGTCGCTGGGCCTCGGCGGGATCGAGCCGGGCACAGGTACCGGCGTAACGCGGCGGCTTGCCCGCAGCCCGCTGAGCCTGGCGACTGAGTTTCAGCTGTTCCTTGCTGCAGAAGCAGGGATAACTCAAACCCTGTTCTTGCAACTGGGTAAAATAGCGCTCGTAGATGGCCTGTCGCCGGGATTGACGATAGGGTCCCTGATCGCCCCCGGCATCGTGGCCCAGCTGCCAATCCAGTCCCAGCCAGCGCAGGTCACGCATTAGCGCTTCCAGGAATTCGTCCCGGGACCGCTCCGCATCGGTGTCTTCCACCCGCAACATGAACTGTCCCCCCTGGCCGGTGGCATACAGGGCGTTAAACAGGGCTGTCCGAGCATTGCCCAGGTGGATATGACCGGTAGGGCTGGGCGCAAACCGGGTGACGGGCTGGGGGATTGTGGGCTGCGTATTCATGGCGGGGCATCATAGCCGATCCAGCCTCCGCAAACAAAGCCTACGCCTGCCCCGGGAGAGTCAGTAGAATACGTCCTGCTGCGGATTTCCCATCAACTGCTGGAGACCTTGATGCCTGACCGAAAATATTGCCAGTGGCTTGCCCTGCTGTTTTTTCTCACTCCCTGGGCCATCGCCGCCGATGACCGCACCAGTCATCTGCTACTGGAAAGCAGCCACGGGGATATCATGATCGAGCTCAACCCCCAGCGCGCTCCGCTGACGGTGGAGAATATAGTGACCCATGCCCGGGAAGGTTTTTACGATGGGCTGATCTTTCATCGAGTCATTGAAGACTTCGTGATCCAGACCGGTGGCTACGATGCTGACTTTCAGTCCAGAAGCTCGGAAAGCACCGTGCACAACGAGTCCGGAAACGGCCTGAGCAATCAGCGTGGCACGGTGGCCCTGGCCCGGGGTGATGACCCCCATTCGGGCAGTGCCCAGTTCTACATCAATCTGGATGACAATGAGCGCCTGGATCCCAGCCGGGCCCGCTGGGGCTATGCCGTGTTCGGCAGAGTAGTCCATGGAATGGAGACGGTAGAGACCATTGGTGCTCTGCCCACCGAGGCCCGGGGTGGCTTGCGCTCGGATGTGCCGGAGGAAAATGTCATTATCGAGAAGGTGGAGGCCATGGATCGCAGCATGGCCTTCGAATGGCTGGATGAACAGGAAAGGGGCCAGGAGGAATGACCACACTTTTCATTTCAGACTTACATTTGCACGAAAGTCGCCCGGAAATCACGAAACTGTTTCTGGATTTTCTCGCCGGAGAAGCTCGGGACGCCAAGGCCCTGTATATCCTGGGGGATCTGTTCGAGGCCTGGATCGGCGATGACGCCCCCACTGAGCATGACCGGGAAGTCATTACCGGCATGGCGGCGCTCACCCGGGCCGGTGTTCCCGGCTATTTCATGCGGGGTAACCGGGACTTTCTGATCGGCGAACGCTTTGGCCGGGAAACCGGCTTCCAGATTCTCCCCGACCCCACCGTCATCCAGCTTCGCAATGAGCCGGTGCTGCTCATGCACGGAGATTTCCTGTGCCTTGACGACGAAGAATACATGGCCTTCCAGCAAGTCGTCCGCAGCGAAGCCTGGCAGGCAGACTTTTTGTCCAAGTCCATCGAGGAACGGATTGAGTTCGCCAAGCGGGCCCGAGCGGAGAGCGCCGCCCGGGGCCAGGAGAAGTCCATGGACATCATGGATGTGAACAAGGAAGCCGTAAGCCGGGCCATGCAGGAAGCGGGTGTACGGCGTTTCATCCATGGCCATACCCACCGCCCCGCCATTCACGAGTTCCAGCTGGCGGGTGAGCCGGCCCAGCGTATCGTGCTGGGAGACTGGTACGAACAGGGCAGTGTGCTGCGCGTCAATCAGGAAGGCTACGAGCTAGAAAACATTCCGCTGTAAGAATTAGATGTTTTGCTGGGGCGGTCCTGAGTGGAAACGGAACTGTTCATCGGGCCGGGTGACCAGCTCGGCTTCCTGCTCGGCGAACACCGCCACCCGATCATCCACCGGCCCGTCATTAGCTTGTTCCGCCAGAATCAGATAGTCCCGAAAATGTCGGGCTTCGGAGTTGAGCAGCCGCTGGTAAAACCCGGCGACCTCCTCATCCAGCACCGGAATCAGGCGTTCAAAACGTTCACAGGAACGGGCCTCGATGAAGGCGCCACAAACCAAGAGGTCTACCAGCTTGCCGGGTTCCTGCTTGCGCATGCATGCCCGCAGGCCGGACGCATATCGGGAGGGGGGAATCCGCCGGTAGCGCATGCCCCGCTGCTGAATGATTTTCAGTACCTGTTCGAAATGGCGCAGTTCTTCCCGAGCCAGCCGCGACATCTTTATCTGGAGCTCACTGTGGCTCGCATAGTCATGCATCAAACGCATGGCGGTGGCGGCAGCCTTGCGCTCGCAATGGGCATGATCCAGCAATAGCAACTCCATATGCCGTGGAGCAGTCTGGACCCAGGCCTCCGGCGTGGCGCATGGCAGAAAGTCGTGGATGGTTTTGGCTTGTGGCATGACTTACCTGCTCGGCAATTTCAAGCCGATAATCAGATCATTGATATTGGTTTCGGTGGGGCCGATATGGACCAAATCCCCGGCCGCGCCCAGAAAACGTCCCGCATCGGCCCAGTCCAGGGCATCCTCTGCCGTCAGCTCACCACTCGAACCCCGGGCCACGGTTTCCCCGTCCACCACCGCACCGGCGTCCCCTGACGGTCCATCCAGACCATCACTACCACAGGCGAGAAAATAGACATTACTCTGACCCTCGAGCCGCTCAGCCGCTGCCAGGGCCAACTGTTGGCACCGCCCCCCCTGCCCGGAGGCCTGAGGCAGGGTCACTGTGGTTTCACCACTCCAGACATGAATGCCGGGCGGGGCCTCAAGAACCGTCTCGGCCAATCGGCGCCCCACATCAGCGGCATCTCCTTCCAACCACTCATCCATGACCCGTACTGGCAAATCCCAGTCCTCGCACATGGCCGCGACCTGATTGCGCAGCGTGGCGGCATCGGCCAGCAAGTGATGTCGGATTGCGGCTGTGGCATCAGATCGGTAATCCCCCACCAGTACCGAAATCCAGTCCGGCAACGGTGGAAGGGAACCCCCGAGCGGCGGCAGAAAGGGTCCGGATGCCAGGGCGGGTAGCTGCCCCGGTGGTACATCAGACAGACACAAGACCTGGGCCGGGCAACCATTCAAACGTCGCGCCAAGGCACCCCCTTTCACGGCCGACAAGCACTGGCGGACTCGATTAACATCCACGATATCCAAGCCGGACCCCAATAGCCATTCATGCACGGCATGCAGGTCCTGTTCTGAAACGCCCTTCCGGGGTGCTTCCATCAAACTGGAGCCACCACCGGAAAGCAACACCAGCAAAGGCTCGTCCAACGGCAGGGAATCCATAAAGTCGAGCACGGCTTTGCCTGCACGAAAACTACCTGGTCCCGGCAGGGGGTGTTCCGCGGGTAGGGTGGTGAAGCTATCCGGTGCCTGTTCGGCGGACTGCTGCAACGGGTGAATCACCAAGCCGGAGCGGAGGCAATCGCCACCGACCTCATGTGCCCCTTCCGCCATTGAGAGTGCGGCTTTACCCACCGCCAGTACATGAAAAGGGGAATTGAATGGATGATCAAAAAGGAACTCAGCCACTTGGCGTCGGCCCGACAGACGGTCAACCGCTTGTCGGTACACCTTCATCAATTCCGCCCGCAGCGTGATAGCGCCCCCCGGCATCATGATCCCCTTCAGGAGGCGTTATGAAGATCAATGATACCGCGATACTCGGCATATTTGCCCTGCTTGGCGGCATCCGATCGTTCCTGGGCGAGTTGCGCCAAATACGCATCATCCACATCACCGGTCACATATTGACCATCGAACACCGAGGTATCGAATCCCTTGATCCGGGAATTGCCTTGATGGACGGCTTCAATCAAATCCGGCAAATCTTGGTAGACCAGCTTGTCGGCTCCGATCAGCTCACAAATCGCTTGGGTGTCTCTTTGATGGGCGATGAGTTCCTCGGCCGCCGGCATGTCGATACCATAGACATTGGGGTAGCGTACCGGCGGCGCGGCGGAGGCAAAATACACTTTCCGGGCACCGGCATCACGAGCCATCTGGATAATCTGACGTGAGGTAGTCCCGCGCACAATGGAATCATCAATCAATAAAACGTTCTTGCCTCGGAACTCCAGATCAATGGCATTGAGCTTCTGGCGAACCGACTTCTTTCTCTGCTTCTGACCGGGCATGATGAAGGTCCGCCCAATATAGCGGTTCTTCATGAATCCTTCCCGATATTTCACACCTAGCTGGAAAGCCACCTGCAATGCCGCGGTCCTGCTGGTATCCGGAATGGGAACCACCACATCAATATCATGCTCGCCCCACTCACGGACGACCTTCTCAGCCAGGGTATCCCCCATGCGCAGGCGTGCCTTGTAGACCGAGACATCGTCAATAATGGAATCGGGCCGGGCAAAATACACGAACTCGAACAGACAGGGGTTGGCGGAGGGTGATTCGGCACATTGACGGGTATGCAACTCCCCTGACTGATCAATGATAATGCCCTCACCCGGAGCCACATCACGAATCATCTTGAAACCAAGCACGTCTAGGGCAACACTCTCCGAGGCCACCATGTATTCCTTGCCATGCTCGGTCTCCCGGGAACCGAAAACCAGAGGCCGGATGCCCCAAGGGTCCCGGAACGCCACTAGACCATAGCCATTGATCAGGGCCACGGAGGCATAGCCACCACGGCAACGATGGTGGACGGCACTGACCGCTTGAAAAACATCCTCGACGGAGAGTTTGAGCTTGCCAATGCGCTGAAGCTCGTGGGCGAAGACATTGAGCAGGATCTCGGAATCCGATTCGGTGTTCAGATGCCGAAGGTCCTCCCGATAAAGCAGATCTCGCAGTTCACTGGCATTGGTCAGATTACCGTTATGAGCCAGGGCGATGCCATAGGGGGAGTTGGTGTACAGCGGTTGAGCCTCGGAAGAGCTGGAACTGCCAGCGGTGGGGTACCGACAATGCCCAATCCCCATGTTGCCACGCAAGCGCAGCATATGTTCCTGTTGGAAGACATCCCGCACCAGGCCATTGCTCTTGCGCAGAAAGAATCGATCGTCCTCGCAGGTCATGATGCCCGCTGCGTCCTGGCCGCGGTGCTGGACCACGGTCAACGCTTCGTAGATTGCCTGGTTGACGGGGGAATGCCCCGTCAGGCCCACGATGCCACACATGCGCTCGTCCTCTAGAAATTCTGGAATTCGATGATGTCCAGGTCTTGCACCAGATTCTCCGGCAAAAACCCGGCCATCCATGCCGAGATGGGTTCAATCAGGGGAATAAAGGTCGACTCGCCCCACCAGGGGTCGTGATTCAGCTCTGTGAGCATCCCCAGAAGGACCAGGGCCGCCACCACCACAACGCCTCGGGCGAGACCGAACAACACACCGATCATGCGATCCGTCCCGCTCAGGCCGGTCTTCTTCACCGCCAGGCTGACAAAATGATTCGCCATGGCACCAAGTACCAGGGTCACAATAAACAGGGCGGAAAAGGCCACCAATACCCGCAGGGAGGGAGTCTCAATATGCCCAGCGAGCCAGGCATCCACCATATCTGTAAAAGTCAGTGCCACCCAGAAAGCCAGGATCCAGGTCGCCAGGGACAGGGCCTCCTTGACGAACCCCCGCATGAGGCTGATCAAAGATGATAAAACTACCAACGCAACGATGACGTAATCGACCCAGACCATGCCCCATCCATTCCCCGTGAATACCGGCGGTGCCGACCTTTCCCTTAAGAAGCGCGAATTCTAACAGATTGCGCACGGATCCGGCGTGTCGGAAGCCATCAGGGATGGGGAACCGGGGAGGCTTCGTGCCCCGTCTGCTCTAGAATTCGCTCGGCCAGTGCCTGGGCATCATCACGCTCCGGCTCCAAGCCTACCCGAACCCGGTAGAGAACCCGGTCATCCGATTCGTAACGCATCAAAAAGGACTGAAACCCCTCTGCGCGCAAATCTGAAACCAGTCCCTCGGCATTTTCCCGATCGGCAAAGCTGCCCACCTGGGCCGCCCAACCGCTCCCAGAAGGCACATCATCCGCGGGAGCTTCCTCGGTATCGGTATCCGTCTCGGGCTCCCCTTCCGGCTCCGACTCGGGCTCGGTTTCGGGCTCAGGCTCGGCCTCCCGCTCATCTTCCCGCTCCGGCTCGGCTGGCGGCGCCTCCTCCTCCGGCACACGGGTGTCAAGCGTGGTCTCATCCGCTAATGCGTCTTCCCGATCGCCTGTCTCGTCCATCCCCCGGGCTTGTGCCGGCTCATCCTCCGTCTCATCACGGGCCGGTTCGGCCTCGTCCCGGGGACGGGGCCTGAACAGGTCATCATCAGGGGCTTCTTCCGCCTCGGTGCTTTCCTCCCGCAAATCCATCCGAGTCACCGGCAAGTCCTGGTCGGCATCGGGTCTATCGAGTCGGACCGAACGCTCGCTGTCGTCCGGCCCGCCCAACATCATGGGCAGGAAAAGGACGGCAATGGTGAGCAACACCACCAGGCCGATAATGCGTTCCTTAAGCTTGCGGTCCAATTCAGCGACTCCCAGGGTTCGCGGACGGCTTGTGGGTCTCAGTGTGCCGCGTCTGCCGCCATTCACGCAATACTGGGCCAACCGTCATGAACGAGCCCATCACCAGGACCTGGTCCTCGGGCCTACTGGCGGCCAGTGCCGCCTGCCAGGCCTCAAGCGGTCCGGGCGATGCCTCATCCGGGTTCAGGGGCGCCAGGCGAGCCAGGACTAACTCCGGACAATGGCGTTTTAACTGTTCCAGGCTCAGGCCGCCGATTTCCGATAAATCCGCCAGCCACCATTCATCCACTACCGCCTCCAAGGCGCCCAATACACCGGCCACATCCTTGTCACCCTTCATGCCCAGCACGGCCCGGCGCTTTCCGGAGACCGGATGCTTCTCGAGCCAGGAAGCCAGTGCGGTGGCGGCATCGGGATTATGGGCAACATCCAGCAGAGTGTCCGGGGCGCCGCCCAACAACTGGACCCGCCCGGGCAACTGGATATCGGCCAGCACCCGTCGAACCTTGTGGCTGTCCAATGCCTGCGGACGCAGTTGGGCCACTGCCGCCAGTGCTCCGGATGCGTTGTCACGCTGCCAAGGCAATTGCCACCAGGGCTGGGACGGCAAAGCACTCAGGGTTTGCTCCTCCGGTCCCCACCAGGTCCAGTCACTGCCCGGTCCATCCCGCCAGCCAAAGGCCTCGCCGGCGCACAGGAGTTCGACGGAGTGGGCCCGCGCGGCAGCAGGCAGTGGTCCCTCGGGTGAGGGGTCCGCAATGACGGCCGGTCGACCAGGGCGGCAGATACCGGCCTTTTCCCGGGCAATGCCATCAAGGTCATCTCCCAACCAATCCGCATGATCCACCGCCACCCTGGTCAGCAAGGCCACATCGGCATCCACCACATTGACCGCATCCAGGCGTCCGCCCAGCCCCACCTCCAAGACGGCATAATCCACCCCCTGCCGACGAAACAGATCCAACGCCGCCAGGGTGGTGAATTCAAAATAGCTCAGGGAAGCCCCGCCCCGGGCTTCGTCCACCCGGGCCAGAGACGCGATGATGGCGCGATCCGTGGCGGGCTGGCCGTCCACACGGATCCGTTCATTGAAATCAATCAGGTGAGGCGAGGTATAGGCCCCGACACGGCAACCATCGGCACGCAGCAGCCCCTCGGCCACAGCCACGCTGCTGCCCTTGCCGTTGGTCCCGGCCACGGTCAGCACCCCATAGGAGAGCTTGTCGAGGCCCATGGCCCCGCACACCGGTCGCAGGCGATCCAGTCCCAGATCCACCTCGACCGGATGCAAGCCCTCCAGCCAAACCAGCCAATCATTCAGGGAGGCGGTAGCCGCCGGTGCGCGGGAGTGTCCGGATCCGGCATTCACAATGGGCTCTGTACCTCAGCTGCCGGTAGCATCCAGCGTCTGACGAGTCATCATGGACAAAACATTGGCCAGACGATCCCGCATCTCCCGGCGGTCCACGATCATGTCCACTGCCCCGTGATCCAGCAGGAACTCACTACGCTGAAAGCCCTCGGGCAGGGTCTCGCGCACGGTCTGCTCAATCACCCGGGGCCCGGCAAAACCGATCAGCGCCTTGGGCTCGGCCACATTAATATCGCCGAGCATGGCCAGGCTGGCACTCACCCCCCCGGTGGTGGGATCGGTCAGCACGGAGACGAAGGGCAAGCCCTCCTCGGAAAGACGCGCCAGAGCGGCACTGGTTTTTGCCATCTGCATCAGGGACAACAAAGCTTCCTGCATGCGGGCCCCACCACTGGCGGTAAAGCAGATCAGCGGGCAGTTGGCCTCGGAGGCCGCGCGCGCAGCACGCACGAATCGTTCCCCCACCACCGAGCCCATGGAGCCCCCCATGAAGGCAAAATCGAAGGAGCAGGCCACCACGGGCATGCCCTTCAGGCGCCCTTTCATGACCACCAGGGCATCCTTCTCACCGGTCTTTTTCTGAGACTGGACAATGCGGTCACGGTACTTTTTTGTATCCCGGAACTTCAGCGCATCCACCGGTTCCACGCCGGCGCCAATTTCCGCCATGGAATCCGCATCCAGGAAACGTTCCAGACGAGTGCGGGCCCGCAGACGCATATGGTGATTGCATTTGGGGCAAACATGCTCGTTACGTTCCAGATCGGAACGATAAAGCACCGCATCGCAAGCCGGACATTTGGTCCACAAACCCTCGGGGACATTATGGCTGCGCCCTTGGGTCTTGATGCGGGAGGGGACGAGTCGCTTAAACCAGTTCATGACAGTGCTGCTTCCTTTTGATCGTTACCGCTACCCCGAGCCTGGCTAATGGCCTGGCTCAGGGGCTGAATAAAGGCTTCCGCGGCCCGAGCGAGATCCTCACCCCGCTCCGCCGCAGCCTGCAAATGGGCCACCAGGCGGCTGCCGACGATCACGGCGTCGGCAAAGCGTGCCACGCTGCCGGCGGTTTGTGCATCACCAATACCGAAGCCCACGCCCAGGGGCAAATCGCTCACCTCGCGCAGGGCCATCAGTCCTTTTCGGACCGCTTCGGTATCCAGACCGCCGGCACCGGTCACCCCCTTGAGGGACACATAATAGATGAATCCGCCCGCCAGGTCTGCCAGGCGGCGGCGCCGGGCCTCGCTGGTAGTGGGTGCGACCAAAAAGATCATATCCATTCCGGCCTTTTTCAAGGCCGGTGCCAAATCGGTGGACTCTTCCGGCGGGGCATCCACCAGCAAGACAGCATCCACGCCGGCATCAGCCGCCGCCTCGACAAATGCCGCTTCCCCCATAATCTCCACGGGGTTGAGATAACCCATGAGTATCACGGGGGTGTCACCATCGGATTCCCGAAAGCGTTTTACCGCGGCCAGGCTATGGCGCAGGCGCTGACCGGCGGCCAGGGCCCGTTCACCGGCCGCCTGAATCACCGGGCCGTCAGCGACCGGATCCGAAAAGGGCATGCCGAGCTCAATCATGTCGGCCCCGCCCCGGACCAGTCCCTGCATCACCAAGACGGTGGCCTCCGGGGATGGATCGCCGGTCATGACATAGGGAATCAGGGCCGCGCGGTTTTCTGATTTCAGGGCCTTGAAGCGTTGCTCGATACGACTCACAGGGACACCCCCTCTTCCGCGGCCACGGTGTGCATGTCCTTGTCCCCCCGACCCGAAAGATTCACCACCACATCCTTGCCAGGGCCCAGCTCACGGGCCAGCTCTATCGCCCGGGCGACGGCATGGGCGGATTCCAGGGCCGGGATAATGCCTTCGGTTCGAGACAGGCGATGGAAAGCCTCCAAGGCCGCCTTGTCACCAATATGGCCGTACTGGACCCGACCACAGTCCTTCAGCCAAGCGTGTTCGGGACCGACCCCGGGATAGTCGAGACCGGCGGAAATGGAATGGGTATGGATGATCTGGCCGTCTTCATCGGTCATCAGATAGGTGCGGTTGCCGTGCAGAACACCTGGGCGCCCCGCACTAAGGGGGGCAGCATGACGGCCGGTTTCCACACCTTCGCCGGCAGCTTCCACCCCGTGGAGCGCCACCTCAGGGTCATCCAGGAAGGGATGAAAAATGCCGATGGCATTGGAGCCGCCTCCCACACAAGCAACCACCGCATCCGGCAAACGGCCGGTGAGGGATTGCATCTGATCACGGGCCTCGACCCCGATCACCGACTGAAAATCCCGCACCATCATGGGATAGGGATGGGGCCCGGCCACGGTTCCGATGATATAGAAGGTATCATCCACATTGGCCACCCAGTCCCGCATGGCTTCATTGAGGGCGTCCTTGAGGGTACGGGAACCGGAGTCCACCGGGACCACTTCGGCCCCCAATAGGCGCATGCGAAACACGTTCGCCTCCTGACGACGCATATCCTCGGCACCCATATAAACCACGCAATCCAGACCCAGGCGTGCGGCCACCGTGGCTGAGGCCACACCGTGCTGGCCGGCACCGGTCTCGGCAATCACCCGGGGCTTGCCCATGCGTTTGGCCAGCAATGCCTGGCCCACAGTGTTATTGATCTTGTGCGCGCCGGTATGACAGAGGTCTTCGCGCTTGAGCCAGATGCGGGCACCACCCGCCCATTCACTCAGGCGGTCGGCCGGATACATGGGCGTAGGTCGGCCTACGAAGCGGGACAATTCTCGGGCGATCTCCGCCTGGAAGTCCAGTTCTTCACGGGCGGCTTCATAGGCCTTGCGAAGTTCCTCCACCGGACCCATGAGGGTTTCGGAAACAAAGGTACCGCCAAAGATACCGAAATGCCCGCGAGCATCCGGCAGCTGACGAAACCCCTTGGAACCCGTTTCTTCCGCTGTGCTGGCTTTAACAGACACGATGGACCTCATTGATGAAATGCGACATTTTCACCGGGTCTTTCACCCCCGGCGCCGATTCAACCCCCGAACTGACATCGACCCCCCAGGGGCGCACCTGTTCCACGGCCCGCGCCACATTCCCCGGGGACAACCCCCCGGCCAGCACCAGGGGCCGTTGCAAGGCCTGTGGCAGCCGTTGCCAATCAAAGACCTCGCCCGTTCCACCGGCGCGATTTCCGGCATGGCTGTCCAGCAGCAATGCAGCGGCGTCCTCGTATTCGCCTGCCAGGGTCATGGGGTCAACACCGCCGGACATGCCCAGGGCCTTGATATAACGGCGCCCGAAAGCGCGGCAAAAGGCGGCGGATTCCCTGCCATGAAATTGGAGCATTTCCAGTGGAACCCGGGCCAGAACCTCGTTAACCCTTGCTTTCTCGGGATCCATGAACAGACCCACCACAGACACGAACGCCGGGATGGCTCGGGAGATTTCAACCGCCTGGGAGAGTGTAATGGCCCGCGGACTGTTGGGATGGAAGACCAAACCCAGGGCATCGACACCGGCCTCGGCAGCGGCTTCCGCCTGGGAGGCGGAGGTTACACCGCAAATCTTGATCCGGGGCCGCATTACCGTTCTCTCCGTGTCACATCGTCATTGCAACGTATTAAGGTAACAGAAAGCGGATAAGCAGGCATCCCGGGACGACCTGCATAACCATCGCTTCTAAAGCGGCCCGGGCAGCATGGGCTCCTGGGCCGGGCGAGTTTTGTCGTCAACCTCGGGATAATCCGGATAACGCACACCCACAAAATACAATCCCTGAGCGGGGGCCGTGATGCCGCCTTGTCGGCGGTCCCGCAGACCAAGCAACCGGGCCGGCCAGTCTTCACTGGCTTCACCCTTGCCCACCGTCATCAAAACACCGGCGATGTTACGAACCATGTGGTGTAGAAAGGCATTGGCCCGAACATCCATAACCACCAGATCATCGTCTCGACGAATCTGTATCCACTCAAGACTCCGCCAGGGCGTGGGCGATTGGCAGGCCACCGCCCGGAAACTGGTGAAATCGTGTTCCCCCACCAGGCCCTGGGCGGCCCGATGCATGGCATCGGCATCCAGGCGATGATAGACCCAGGCAGCGCGATGGCGACCCAGAGCGGTCCTGGTCGGGCGATTCCAGATCACGTAGCGATAGCTCCGGGAACGGGCCGAATAACGGGCATGGAAGTCAGCCGCAACGGGTGCCACCCAGCGCACATTGATATCGTCCGGCAGGCGACTGTTACTACCCAGGACCCAGGCCCGCTCGGGCCGCCGAGAGTGACTGTCAAAATGCACCAATTGATTCAGGGCATGGACACCGGCATCCGTGCGACCGGCACAGACCACCTCCACTGGATGATCCGCTACATAACTGAGGGCATCCACCACCAGGGCCTGTACCGTGCGCACCCCCGGCTGCTGAGCCTGCCAACCGCGAAAACCGCTGCCATCATATTCAATGGCCGCACACCAGCGTTGTTGAAGCGGTTCAGACACAATCCTTTACCTCAGTACAGCAAAACCAGAAGCAACATCGTCCAGACAAACAGTAAGAACAGCCATTGCCACCAGGGGCTGGGGCCCAATACGGGGAATTGACGGTCTTCAGCTTCCACCGAGGCCGCCTCCTGCTCCACCTGGCGGATCTGCTCTGCCAGCAAGCGTGGCAGGCCCCGGAACCAGGATCGTCCCCGGGGACGAATGGCCGCCAGGCGCTCCCGCTCAGCCAGGGCGATCTCCATCAACAGGGCCAGACGCCGGGAAAAGGCGGTACCCGGCAGGCCCAAGCGATCCAGCTTCCCCAACCCTTCGGCCAGGGCCGCTCCCACCATCATGGCGGAGTGGCGATACAGCAGGGTATGGACGACGGCGAACAGGGTCATCAGCATCAAGGCCCGTTCTCCGGCAAGCTGCCAGTCGGGCCGTGACTCGGCCTGGGTCGGTAGCCAGAAATAAACGATCATAATCGCCACCAGCAGCCACTTTAGACGCCAGATGCCACGCAATAGACCAGCCAAAGCGGGCCTTCCCTGTCGCAAATGCCACAGCAAGACCATGATCGCAATTACACTGGTTTGCCACCAGGCAAACCACGGCAGGCATATCACCAGGCTGAGGACCAACAACAGATGGGTGCGCACGTGCAGCACAGCAACCCCGCTACAGAAAAAGCCGCCGCCCCTTGCTGGGCGGCGGCTTGAAGGTGTCGGACGGGATGGGTCCTAGATGGAATCCATCAGGGAGCGGGCTTCCTTTTTCTGCTCATCATTCCCCTCCTCAATGACTTCTTCCAGAATGCCCCGGGCCCCGTCACCGTCTCCCATGTCAATGTAGGCCCGGGCCAAGTCAATCTTGGTATCGATTTCCTCGCCCTCTTCGCCTTCATCATCACCCAAGTCCAACAGATCATCATCGTCATCGCCGAAATCGATGCCTGCCGGTGCGGCGTCATCCGGCGTAACCTTACCGGCCTGATCGCTTGCCTGGGCCTGGCTTTCCCTTTCTTCCGGGCCCATATAGCTGGACAGCTCTTCAAAGGCTCGCTCAAATTGAGCCTGGGATTCCGTGCCAAAGGCCTCGTTGGCCTTTTCCGGCGGTACGTCCACGGTGGGGAAATCGAAATCATCGGAATCGCTGTTGTCGCCCTGATCCGCCGCCTTGTCCAGCACCGAGGCACTGTCGTCATCCAGCGAGAAGTCCTCCGAGGCATCAGACTCAGACGGCTGTTCAGCGTCGCCCTCATCCAGATCCGGCAGATCAAAACTCAGATCATCATCACCGTCATCACTGGCCGCAGGTGACGCTGACCCTCTGTCCGACTCCGATTGTTCATCAGGCAAGGCATCTGAAAGATCCAGATCAATCCCCTCTTCACTGTCATCGGCTACACTCGACTCGCCGCCCACATCCAGATCCAGGTCCAGGGGGGCATCATCCGACATCTGGCTTTGTGAGTCTTCCAGACCCTGCCCTTCCGGTGGGGTGAGATTCTCCGACATGGGCTCGGCCGGGGCTTCCACCGGTTCATCGCCACCAAAGAGCGATTCACCCGGGGTTATCTCGCGGCCCAAGCGTGCCGCCTGGCGCCACTCATCACTGTCTTCGTCCACATTGCCATGCATACGTTTGGCCGCCGCCAGGAATGCGGCCGCATTACTGGCGGCAAACTGGGTTTCCAGCAACTTGAGGTGCAGGCGTGCGTCCTGTGGATGCCCCTTCAAAGCGTCTTCCAGCAATGTAGCCGCCTTGTCGTAGGTACCATAGGCGATATGGAAATCCGCTTCCTCCAATGCATCACCCACGGCCATGCTTTGCTCTTGGTCAGCGGCCAGTCCTTGCTCATCGCGGCTGTCGTGCTCACCGCCTTCCTCCAGATCACTGGATAAATTGACGTCTTCGATATCCCCCGATGCTTCATCATCCGAACTGAAGGCGAATGATTCCTCGTCGGCAAGCCCTTCTTCAGCAGTGCTGCGTCGGCGGCGAACCGCCACCAACCCAGCCGCCGAAGCGAGAATCAAACCGCCCAGAATGCCGATACCCACTGGCGACGTCACGGCCCCAACCAGACGGGACAGCATGGTCGGCTCATCGGCGAAACGGGTCTGAGCTCCTGGCGCTGCCTCTTCCTCGGCCGCCTCATCGGCCGCCGGGTCGTCCGCAGCCTCCTCGGCAGCGGCGACGGCTTCTTCCTCTTCCCGCTCGTCCTCGGCCGGTGTCTCTTCTTCCTCGGCAACGGCGACTTCGTCCTCGTCCGCGAACACCGGTTCATCCAGTGCCGCGTCCAGATCATCATCACGAACCCGTTGCTGCAGGGCGGCCAGCTGATCGTCCTTGAGCTCCATCATGCGACGAAGCTCTTCAACCTCAGCTTCCAACTCACTGATCTGGCCGGACAGGGCCTCGCTGTCTTCCTCAGCCCGATCCCGCTCGGAACGTGCCTGACTGAGCTCGCTCTCCAGCTCGGCGACTCGCTCCTCGGCATCATCCGTTCCGACACCGACACTTTCCGCATCGTCCTCGCCCGGCGCCACCAAACGTAGCTCGTCCTGCTGTTCACGTTCCGGTGCTTCCGCGACCTGGGCACGACCTGTCTGCCAGGCCTCGTTCTGACGACTGACTTCCTGGTTGGCGTGGGAGGCTGTCACCTGCCCCAGGTCCGCACGCTCGGGCACCCGCAACACGGCTCCCTGACGCATACGATTGATATTACCCTCGAAGGCACCCGGATTGGCCTCGAACAAGGCAATCATCATCTGATTAATGGATACGCCTTCCGGTCGCAGCCGATCGGCGATATTCCACAGGGTCTCATTACGACGAATGGGGCCGTATTGGCCCCCGAGTTCCCGTTCCGCCCGCAGCGCATCCCGTTGTCGATCTGGCGCCGCCGGTTCACTATCCGGCCTGGGCTCCTCCTCCCGGGGTTCGCTGACCGGCTCCCTTTCGGCCCGTTCTTCCTCCTGGCGGGGGTCCGGATCACTGACCGGGCGTTCCGTCTCCGCGGCTTCGCCGGGGCCGAAGGTCGGGGGATCCAGCAGCAAGGTGTATTCCCGCAACAGACGACCACTGGCCCAGCGGGCCTCTACCAGAAAACTGACAAAAGGCTCACGGATGGGGTCTTCTGTACTTACCTGGATATAGGCATCAGCACCCTCTGTGACCACTTCGAATTCAATGCGCGCATGAATGGCACCCCGATCCAAGCCATAACGTTCGAAGTGGTCCGTCGAGGCCATGCTGACCTGCAGGGCCTCCAGCTCTTCGGCTGTCGGTGACACCAACTGAATGCGGGCATCCAGTGGCTGGTTGAGCGCGGAGCGCAGATCGACCTCGCCCAGGCCCAAGGCCCAGCTCATTGGGGCCCAGACCAGGGCCAAAAACGCCGCGGCGCACACCTTTGGTGAAATCTTCGTCACTCCGTCACTCCCCGTTTGCTTCGGTCAGGCCCAAAGCAGATACCGCTACCCCCGCAGGAGATATCGGTCTCCACTCATGGGCCTGGCGCGAATTCCTCACCAGTTTTCTTATGACAATGGGCTAAATATAGCTCACAAATAGTCTTTTACCAAAAGCTCGGCAATTTGAACACTGTTCAATGCTGCCCCTTTTCGCACATTATCGGCCACAATCCAGAGATTAAGTCCCTTGGGATGGGAGATATCCTCCCGAATGCGCCCCACATAGACTGGATCATTGTCCGCAGCCTCGGTCACGGCCGTGGGATAACCCGCCGGCTCGCGGCGGTCCATCACTTCCACGCCCGGCGCTGCTTTCAGCAGACGCCGCGCTTCATCCGCACTGACGGCCTTCTCGAGCTCGATATGCACCGCTTCGCTGTGCCCATAGAAAACCGGGATACGAACCGCGGTGGGATTGACCACGATATTGGGGTCCAGGATCTTCTGGGTCTCCCACACCATTTTCATTTCTTCCCGGGTATAACCATTGTCCTGGAAGGTATCGATGTGGGGCACGGCGTTGAAGGCGATCTGCTTGGGCGAGATCTTGTTCTCAATGGGCATTCCATTGAGCAGCTTCGCCGTCTGATCCGCCAGCTCTTCCATGGCCGATTTACCACCACCGGAGACCGCCTGATAGGTGGCCACATTGATGCGGGTAATGGTACCGGCATCATGCAGAGGCTTGAGCGCTACCAGCATCTGAATGGTGGAACAGTTCGGATTGGCGATGATACCCCGCTTCTTGTACTCGGCGATCTTTTCCGGATTTACCTCCGGGACCACCAGCGGAATGTCTTCTTCGCGGCGAAACTTGGAGGTATTGTCGATCACCACGCAACCAGCCGCAGCCGCCTTGGGAGCGAACGCTTCGGAAATACCGCCACCGGCGGAGAACAGCGCCACCTGAACCTTGGAAAAATCAAACTCGGCCAGGTCCTCGACGGTGATTTCCTTGCCGGCAAAGCGTAGTTTCTTACCGGCGGAACGGCTGCTGGCGAGGGGGTAGACCTTGCCCACCGGGAATTTGCGCTGCTCCAGAATGGACAGCATGGTCTCACCCACTGCGCCGGTGGCGCCCACAACGGCAATATCAACTTGCTTGCTCATGCAAATTCACTCCTGATTGGAAGTAAGTTCTCGGGGCTGTTCCGCAGGGACCTGTGTCTGAACCGGATCCCGGCGAGGCAGGCCGAACCAGGCGACGACAAAGGCCACAGCGGCCGCCGCGCCCGCCAGGGCAAAAACCTGAGCTGCCCCCAGGCCATCCCATAGATAGCCGCCAGCGAGACTACCCAGGGCGCCGCCGGCGCCGAAACTCAGGCTACTGTACAAGGCTTGGCCCCGCCCCTGATAGGGTCCTGCAAAGAAGCGGTGAATAAAGTGCACCGCCACCGCATGGTAAAGGCCAAAACTGGCCATATGGAGAAGTTGAGCCCCGACTAAGACCCCTATTTTATCAACAAAACCGGCGATCAGCAGCCAGCGAATGGCCGTCAGGCCCAAGGCGATCAACATCAAAAGCCTTGGACCGGCCCAGGGCAGCAGACGAGGCATCAGCAGAAACACCCCGATTTCCGCCACTACACCCAGGGCCCACAGAGCTCCGATCACCCCGCCGGAATAGCCCACATCCTGCAAATGAATGGTGAAAAAGCCGTAGTAGGGGCCGTGACTGGCCTTGGCCAGAAAACAGGCGATGAACAGACTCACCACCTCCGGACGCCGCAGAATCCCCGTAATGCTGCCCCTGGCGCTCACCTGGCGACGATCCCCCCGGTCGGGCACCGTCAGCGTGCTGAACCACAAGAGCAGCAACAGCCCCCAGACGATCCAGGGCAGGATGGCCTCGCCCCGGGCATCCAGCACCGGTCCGATAGTCACCACCGAAGCAATGAAGCCCACCGAACCCCAGAGCCGGATCCGGCCATAGCGATCCACGCGTTTGCCCAGATGATTGAGGGTAACGGCTTCAAATTGGGGCAGCGCGGCGTTCCAGAAAAAGCTGAAACTCATCATCACCGCCGCCATCCAGAGGTAGCTGTCCCCCAATAGGAATCCGGCAAACAGGGCCGCGGCCAGAAACCCGGCCAGGCGAATGATGCGCATGCGCCGCCCACTGCGATCGGCTATCCAGCCCCAGAGATAGGGGGCCACAAGCTTGGTACCCAGCAGGATGGCCATCAATTCGCCGATCTGGGCGGCGCTGAAACCTATCGAGCGCAGGTAAGGTCCCCAATAGGGCACCATCGCCCCCAGAACGGCGAAGTAGAAGAGATAGAAGCTGGCCAGTCGAGCGGAAACCATTCTCCCGCCGGTCATTCTCCGGGCGAACCGGGAATGCGCGGCCCGGGCGGCGTCACATCGGCATTCTGGGCCCGGTGGCGAAGGTAGTGATCCATCAGGACCAACAGGGCCATGGCTTCGGCGATCGGCACCGCCCGCAAGCCCACACAGGGGTCGTGGCGGCCCTTGGTCACCACCGACACCGGCTCACCATCCACAGTAACGCTGTCGCCTGGCAGTCTGAGACTGGAGGTAGGCTTGAGCGCAATACTGACCCGCAGGTCCTGCCCGGTAGTGATACCGCCCAGCACGCCGCCGGCATGGTTGCTCTGGAAGCCTTCCGGGCGCATTTCGTCGCGATGCTCGGTCCCCTTCTGGTGAACACAGGCAAATCCATCGCCAATTTCAACGCCCTTGACCGCATTGATGCTCATCATGGCCTTGGCCAGATCCGCATCCAGGCGGTCAAACACCGGCTCGCCCAAGCCCACGGGGACCCCTGTAGCCACCAGGTTGATCCGGGCCCCCACCGAATCCCCGGATTTACGCAGGTGGTGCATATAGTCTTCGAGTTCATCCACGCGGGCAGGATCAGCACAGAAAAAAGGGTTCTCATCCACCGCTTGCCACTCGCTAAAGCCCAGCGGGATCTCCCCCAGTTGAGCCAGGTAGCCCCGAACATCGATACCCAATTGCCGGCTCAGATAGCGGCGAGCAATAGCGGCCGCGGCCACCCGCATCACGGTTTCCCGTGCTGAGGATCGGCCACCGCCCCGGTAATCCCGCAGACCGTACTTGTGCAAATAACTGTAATCGGCGTGACCGGGCCGAAAGCGGTCGGCAATCTCACTGTAGTCCTTGGGCTTCTGATCCTGATTCTCCACCATCAGACCGATGGGCGTGCCGGTTGTGCGGCCTTCGAACACGCCGGACAGGATGCGCACCTGATCCGGCTCCCGGCGCTGGCTGGTGTGACGCGACTTGCCCGTCCGGCGTCTCTCCACATCTGCCTGTATGCAGGCCTCATCCAGCGGCAAGCCAGGAGGACAACCTTCCACGATGCAACCCAGGGCGGGGCCGTGACTCTCGCCGAAAGTGCTGACCCGAAAGCGTTCCCCAAATCCGTTACCGGCCATCAATCACTCCCTGTTTCTGCTTGCCGCAATACGCCCAGATCGGCTGCCTGAATGACACAAACCCCCTGCCCGCCCTGCTCGAAGACCGGCCAGTCCATAGGCAATTCCTCAAAACGCTCGGCCAGGGCCTCGGCGGCATTGCCCACTTCAATCACCAGCAGACCATCCGGCGCCAGATACTCATGGGCCTTTTCAATAATGCGGGCCGCTAGCGCCGTGCCCTCTTCATCCGCCGCCAGTCCCAAGGATGGTTCCCGGTGGAACTCTTCCGGCAGATGGGGGATTTCCGCAGGATCCACATAGGGGGGATTGCTGACAATCAGATCGAAACCCGCTTCAGGATCGGCAACAGGAGGGATATCGGCAAAAAGATCCCCCTCATGCAGGGTCACCACCGCGTTGAGCCCGTATCGCCCCACATTGCGTCGGGCCACCGCCAGCGCCTCGGGAGAAAGATCGGTGGCATCCACCCGCTCCAGGCCCAGATGCAGGGCGCAGGCAATGGCGATACAGCCGCTCCCCGTGCACAAGTCCAGCGTGGAATGGATCTCCCGGCCTTCACGCCAAGGCTCGAAACCCTGGCGGATCATTTCCGCCAGGGGTGAGCGGGGCACCAGCACCTGTTCATTCACCCAGAAATCCAGATCCGCGAAACGGGCCTCGCCAATCAGGTAGGCCGCAGGTTTGCGGGAACGAATCCGTTCAGCCACCAGGGCCTGAACCCGCTCCACCTCTTGCTCGGTCAAACGCCCCTGAAACAGGGCATCCGGGAGTGGCGGCTTCAGGGCCAGTCCATGCAAGACCAGCCAGAGGGCCTCATCCACTGCATTGTCGGTACCGTGGCCAAAATAGAGCCCAGCACGATTGAACTCACTGGCAGCCCAGCGGACAAAATCGGCAACCGTTGCCAGCCCGCTGGGATTCAGTATTTCGGGTCTGGCGGGTTCGACAGAACCTTGCACGGCGAAATCTCCCCGATTGTTGTAAAACAGGCATGATACCGCAGCCGGGCCTGTTACTGCTCAAGGCGCTGCATGCCCGGCTCTGCTATGGGATAATAGGCCTTATGAAAGCGTTCAAAACACCCCTGATCATTGTTCTCGCACTGGTATTCGCCGCCACCGGCGGGCTGGCGGCGCATTTCCTGACAGACCGGACGGTAGGAACCCCGGACACCGAAGCGGTGATCCTGGAGCAACCCCGCCTGATTCCGGACCGGATACTGCTGGACCATCATGGCAGCGCCTGGAGCCCCAAGCGTCTGGAAGGCCAATGGACCTTGATCTTCTTCGGCTTCACCCATTGTCCGGACATCTGCCCGGAGACCATGGTGGTGATTAACCAGGCCCATCGGATGATCGAAGAGAATGGCAAGGCCCTGCCGCCTTCGGTGGTTTTCATCTCCGTTGACCCGGCGCGGGATACGCCGGAACGACTCGCCAATTACGTGCCCTATTTCAATCAAAGCTTCCTGGGCGTGACCGGGGACCAGGAGGATATCGAAGAGCTTGCCTCGGCCATGGCGGTCCCCCTGCAGATTCCCGATGTGGACCCCGACCAGGATTATGAAGTGGACCATGGCTCCCAGCTGATACTGGTGGGCCCGGACGGCCATATACGGGCCTTTTTCACGGCCCCGCACCATCCCCGGCAAATCGCCCAGGATTACGAGGCCATCGTGCGTTATCTCAATCCTTCTTGAAACCATACACAGCAAAGGGAGCTCGTCAATGAATCGTGTCATGCACTCCGCACTACTTCTCCTCTGCCTGCTCGCGCCCTCTGCCTGGGCTGCACCCCAGGTTCTGGTTGAGGACCCCTGGGTCCGCGAGGCGCCACCAGGAACCTCGGTCACTGCGGCTTACATGACACTCACAAACCAGGGCGAGGAAGCGGTTGAACTTGTCTCGGTCTCTGCACGTGAGTTCGCCCGGGCTGAGCTGCACGAAACCGTTCATGAAAACGACAGCGCGAGCATGCAGGCAATCGAATCATTGAGCATCCCGGCAGAAGGCCAAGTGGCACTGGAACCCGGCGGCAAACATCTGATGCTGCACGAACCGAGAGACGAGCTGGCGGCCGGAGACTGGGTCACACTGATGTTGACCTTTGACGATGGCCACCTACTGGAAGTCACCGCACCGATCAAACGCCGCACCGGTCAGGATGAAGACCAGGACGAGGGTGAGGGTGAGGGTGAGGGTGAGCATCACCATCATGGAGGACATCACTGATGCAGGCAGGAGCCCCTCCCTCAATGGGCGATTTTTTCAGATCCTTGCCGCAATATTTGCTGCCCCATCACGGATTGTCACGACTGGTCCATGCCGCCACCCGCTCCCGTAGCCCCTGGCTCCGGGGCTGGCTGCTGGGACGCTTTCTGGATCGCTTCGAGGTGAATCTGGACGAGGCGGAGCGGACGGATCCGGCCGACTATCAAAGTTTCAATGACTTTTTCACCCGCACGCTCAAGCATGGCGCCCGCCCCATCGAGGATGCCCCCCTCGTGTCACCGGTTGACGGATATGTCAGCCAGCAGGGCGATATTAATGGTCAAAAAATCTTTCAGGCCAAGGGGCGCCAGTACAGGCTGGATGAATTGCTGGGGCGGAACTGCAATATCCGCGGGTATAGGGACGGGCGCTTCTGCACCCTTTACTTGGCCCCCCACAATTATCACCGAATTCACATGCCATTGGCCGGACGGGTCAGCCAGATCGAACATCTTCCCGGACGCCTGTTTTCGGTCAATCCCGCCACCACGCGGGTCATTCCTCGGCTATTCGCCAGAAACGAACGGGTAGCGGTCCATTTCGAGACTGATTACGGGCCCATGGCCATGGTCCTGATCGGCGCCCTGCTGGTGGGATCGATTGAAACCACCTGGACCGGGGAGATCACCCCCCCCACCCGCCTATCACCGCGAATCCTGCCGCTACCCCCCGGCCCTTCCCGGCAATTGGCCAAGGGTCAGGAGATGGGGCGCTTCAACATGGGCAGCACGGTGATCTTGATTTTGCCCACCGGCGCACCAAATATCTCCAGACGCTTGCATCCGGGGGCACGGGTTCAGATGGGCCAGTCCCTGGTGGAATAAGCCACATCAAAACCTTCAAGCACAAGAGAGCCGATCATGATCAGCCTGCCGGAACTCGATTACAGCGATAAAGACCGTTTCTACGATGACCTTCGCCTCTCCGCCAAGGGCCTGGTCCTGGATGAATCCGACCGGATCGCCAATTTCGCGAATCTGGCCGCCCTGATCTATCACAGCCTGCCGGACATCAACTGGGCGGGATTTTACCTCCTCAAGAACGGCGAGTTGGTGGTGGGCCCCTTTCAGGGCAAACCGGCCTGCGTGCGGATCCGTCTGGGTGAAGGCGTATGCGGTACCGCAGCCAAAGACCTGAAAACCCTGGTGGTGGACGATGTCGAGGAATTCCCTGGGCACATTGCCTGTGATGCAGCCAGCCGCTCCGAGATCGTCATCCCGCTACTGCGGGACCAACAACTGATTGGTGTTCTTGATATCGACGCCCCACTCCCCGCGCGCTTTGACGACCAGGACCGAAAAGGCCTGGAAGCCGTGGCGGAAATTCTTCCCTGAGACCGTCCCCTCCGGTGCTAGAATACGATTAAGCTTGCCATTTCAAGGTCGAAGGCAACCACCGCCACCCACGATCGGTGGAGGTGGCGAATCAGGGTGGGACAGGGGGGTCCGATTTGACTTATATCCGAAAATCCGTCCATGAGCTGCGCTTGGGCATGTACGTGGCGGAACTGGATCGATCCTGGCTGGAAAGCCCCTTCCTGTTCCAGGGCTTCGTCCTGGAGCGGGAGGAAGATATCCGCACCCTCACGGACCTCTGTCGCTATGTGCATGTGGATCCGGAACGCTCCACCATCCCCATCACTGAAAGCAATTCCCGCCCTGCCCCATCCGCTGGTACAAAAGCCTTTACCACAAACCCATCAAATACCTCAGGTCCCAAGGATACCCAGGCACTGCTGCACGCCACGGCCGAAGTGAAGGATAAGCGCATCCAGACCCATGATTATCTGCTCAATCTCTTCGATGATATTCGCCTGGGCCACACCGTGGATTCCGAGGAGGTCAAAGAGCGGGTAAAGGGGGTGGTGGAGACCATTACCCGCTTCCCCAATGTGGCCATCTGGTTAACACAAATGAAGAATCGGGATGAATACACCTCCCTGCATTGTCTCAATGTCTGCGTACTGACCGTCGCCTTCTGCCACCACCTGGGCTACAGCCAGAGCGATTTGGAGACCATTGCCATCGGCGCCCTGCTCCACGATATCGGCAAGGCCAAGATACCGGATGCCGTGCTAAACAAGCCTGGTGCTCTGAGTGATGATGAGTGGCGGGTCATGAAACAACACCCGGAAATCGGCCATCAGTTGATGGCCAAGAGTGGTGGTATTCCGGACGTGGCCCTGCACATCATCCTGGGCCATCATCGGCGGATAACCGGCGCCGGTTATCCGGATAAATTTCCCAGCCGGGAGCTGGATACCCCTATCCTGGCCAGCGCCATTGCCGATGTTTATGACGCCATGACCAGTGATCGTCCCTATCATCGGGGACTGGCGGCAGACCGCGTCCTTCGGGACATGCAGAAAAGTGCCAAACAAACCTTTGGCAGCGATCTGATGGATGCCTTTATTCGTTGCGTGGGCATTTTCCCGGTGGGCAGCGCCGTGGAACTGGGCAATGGCTTCATCGGAATGGTGATTTCACCGGGACGCAAGGCCAAATTGCTGCCCCAGGTGGTCTTGTTCCGGGATGCCAAGGGAATCCCCCTGGCCCAGCAGCAGCTAGTGGATTTGTCACTGGCCGCCGCCAAGGACCCCGGCGGAAACTGGCATATTCACCGAGTGGTGGAACCGGCCCTCCATCAGATCAGCCAGCGGGAACTGACCCTGGGCAATGTCAATCCATAAGCGCTCGGGACATTAGACCACTTCACCGGCCGCCCGACCGGAGGCCCAGGCCCACTGGAAGTTATGCCCGCCCAGATGGCCGGTGACGTCCACTACCTCTCCGATGAAATACAAACCCGGCACCAATTTGCTCTCCATGGTTTTGGAAGACAGGGCATGGGTGTCCACCCCACCCAGAGTCACCTCCGCCGTCCGGTATCCCTCGGTACCCGAGGGAACCAGGGACCAGGGCTGGAGATGCGAAACGGTGAAGGCAATCTCCTGGTCAGAAATATCGGCCATCAATGGATTCCCCAGATGACGGTCACACCAGTAATCCGCTACCCGCCGTGACAAGGGCTCGGCCAACAAGCGCTTCAAGTGAACCCGAGGCCGTTCTCGCCGCTGGGTTCGCAACCACTCGGCCAAGTCGTAATCGGGGAACAAATCCAGCGCAACGTCCTGCCCAGGTGCCCAATAGGATGAAACCTGAAGAATCGCCGGGCCACTGAGCCCCCGATGGGTAAACAGCAAGTTCTCCCGGAACAGGCCTTCTCTGGTCCGGGCATGCACCTCCAGAGATACCCCGGCCAGGGCAGACAGATCCCGCAGCTTGCGTTCATCCAAGGTAAAGGGCACCAAGCCGGCCCGGGTAGGCAGACAGGGAATATCGAATTGTCGGGCGACTTCATACCCGAAACCACTCGCGCCCATCTTGGGGATGGACAGGCCACCGCTCGCCACCACCAGGGTATTACAGTAAAAAGTTTGTCCATTACTGCTCAGACGAAAACCGCTGTCGCATTTTTCGATGCCGGAAACCGGACTATGGGTGCGAATCTCAACATTGCCGCTACGACACTCATCCAGCAGGAGCTGGACGATATCCCGGGACTTTCGATCGCAGAATAGCTGGCCCAGCTTCTTTTCGTGGTAGGGGATGCCGTGCCGCTCCACCAGGGAAATGAATTCCCAGGGCGTATACCGGCTCAAGGCGGATTTACAGAAATGCGGGTTGGCGGAGAGAAAGTTCTCCGGGGTGGAATACATATTGGTAAAGTTACAGCGCCCACCCCCGGACATCAGGATCTTCTTGCCAACCTTGTTGGCGTGGTCCAGCACCAGCACCCGCCGGCCTCGCTGCCCGGCCGTAAGCGCGCACATGAGACCGGCGGCACCGGCGCCGATGATAACAACATCGTATTCCAAGGCGTCGGTCAACTGTCCAAAAAGGCCCGGTATTCATCCAGCAAATCGGCAATACCGGCCTCGAACAGGGCCTTTCCGGTTTCCGGATTGGCCAGGCCGGAGGCAGCCCCGATACGGCCATCGGGGAACTGGCGACGGAAATCCACCGCATCCCGGAAGTGGCCTTCAGGTGCCTGCTCCGGAGACAATCCCACGTCCTTGATGGATTCTGGATAAGCGTATTGGGTCAGGGAGATTTCCGAACAGGTGGCGTGGGAGCCTTCCTTGTCGCCAAAGCGTTCTGCCGAGATTTGCTTGACCCGACCACCGGCAAACCAGTTGCCCATCTTCAGCCGTGTTTGGGCCTCACAACTCGGTCCTTTGTGAAGACTGTAATCGGAATAGTACTCGGCAAATGCCGCCTGAACGGTATTGATATTGCCGCCATGGCCATTGAGGAAATAGATATGACTAAAGCCATGCCGGGCCAGGGACTGGACCACATCGTATACCACCGCCATCAACGTGCGCGGCCGCAGAGTGATGGAACCGGGGAAATCCAGGTGGTGCTGGGCCATGCCGATGGACAGGGTGGGTGCCACCATGATGCCTTCCCGTTCACCGGCTGCTTCCGCCAATACCTGCGGACAAAGAGCATCGGTACCCACCAGGCCATTAGGACCATGCTGTTCCGTTGAACCAATGGGGACAATCACCCCGGTGGACTTCTCCAGATAGGCCTCTACCTCCGGCCAGGCACAATGTTGCAATAGCATGAAATACTCCCGATACGGTCCAAATAACGATAGTGTAACAAGACAAGTCTCTCGCTGATCTATCCGTCCAGCCGCTTCACACTGAATACAAGCACTTGCGGGATCAGCAGGGGGCCAAACTGGTTGTAGATGGGCACATCCGCCCCATCCCGGCCCACAGCCAGAATGATTCGTCCCCCTTTCCGGCCAGCCTGGGTAGGATCAAAGCCCTGCCAGCCATTATCCAGCCAGGCCTCGAACCAGGCATGCAGATCCATGGGGTCCAGGTCTTGCAAATAGCCACTGACGAAGCGGGCCGGAATACTCAAGGCGCGGCACAAGGCCACACCCAGATGGGCGAGGTCACGGCAGACCCCCTCCCCGCGGTCCAGTACTTCCCTGGCTGTAACCAGTGTGTTGCTGCTGCCGGGCCGGTAAGCCACCTGACGGGAAAGCCATTGGCAGATCCGTTCCACCTGGGCATATCCCGGCTCCGAATCCGACACAATCTCCCGGGCCAACTCCCCCAGACGATCGGACTCGCAATAGCGGCTTGGCAGAAGATAATGGATCACCTCGTCCGGCAATGCCTGAATGGGTACAAAGCCGGCGGACCGGTCCACCGGCATCTCAGCGGCCACTGACGCCTCAAGGGAGCCGGACAGCTGACAAGGCCCCGGCGGAAGTGTCAGGCGTTGACAGCGATTACCATGATCATCCACATACTCTGAAACCGGTACATCCGGATGGATAAAAAAGTGATCCTTCATGATCCACTGGCGGACGTCGATCCGGGGACGAAGCACCATTAGCATGGGTGTTGCCTGCTCCACCTGAAAACGCATGTCGAACCGCGCTTCCAATCGCACGGTTCCCGTCCGCCAGGGGGAAGTGGCGAAATGGCCCTGATCACCCATCAGCCACTCCTCGCGGGGCCGGCAAGGGTTCACCCTCCGGGACGAAACACAGGGCCAAGCCGTTATTGCACCAGCGCTGACCGGTGGGCTCGGGGCCATCATTGAAGACATGGCCCTGGTGCCCTCCGCAGCAGGCACAATGGTATTCGGTTCGCGGCATGATCAATTTGAAATCCCGCTTGGTGCTGATGCGCCCCGGAATGTGATCAAAGAAGCTGGGCCAGCCGCTACCACTGTCATACTTCATGGTGTGCTCAAACAGGGGCAGATGGCAGGCAGCACAAATATAGAACCCGGGACGTTTCTCGTGATTCAGGGCGCTGGAATTGGGGCGTTCAGTCTGCTCTCCGAACAGGACCTGGTAAACCTCCGGCGCCAGCACCGAGCGCCATTGTGACTTATCCCAGGTGCTGCCAGCTGGCGCTGAGGTATGGCTTGGATCTGTCACGGCGCACCTCCATTTTATTGGGACCTGAAGCAGATCCTCATGATAACAGCTCCCCCTTTTGCAGAACGGCAGGCCCAAGGGATGGAAAAAACGCGCGCAATGGCCGAAGTGTGGTATAGTGCCCGCCGCGTTGTCCCTCCGTCGTACATCACTGCTCCCTGCAGTGTTGTCAGCATCACTTGCGCCGGCCGGTCTCCGCAAGCTGATCGCGGACTGTTTTTGCCAAGGCCTTTCCCCGATAAGCCAAACCTATCGCCGACATCCCCGGATGCCGGTCTTTTGCCTTGGATTTAAAACAGGAACTCGCATTAATGTCGTTTGACACTCTCGGCCTCAACGCCGATCTGCTCAAGAATATCGCCCGACAGGGCTATGAAACCCCCACGCCCATCCAGGCCAAGGCCATACCCGCGGCGCTGCAAGGCCGTGATCTCATGGCCAGTGCCCAGACCGGCACCGGCAAAACGGCGGCCTTTACCCTGCCCATGCTGGAAAAGCTGGGACGAAACAAGGCCCGTGGTTCGCGTCATCCCCGAGCTGTGGTACTGACACCCACACGGGAACTGGCGGTCCAGGTCAGTGACAGCGTGCGGGATTACAGCCGGGGCATGGGCATTGACAGCACCGTGATTTATGGCGGAGTCAACATCCGGCGTCAGATGGATCAGCTGCGCCGCGGCACCGATATCATTATCGCCACCCCGGGACGCCTCATGGATCACATGAGCCGCCGTACCGTGGATCTGTCCCAAGTGGAGATACTGGTCCTGGACGAAGCCGACCGCATGCTGGACATGGGCTTTCTGCCCGCCATTGAGGCCATCCTCAAGACCATGCCCAAGCAGCGTCAGACCCTGCTGTTCTCGGCCACTTTCTCCGGCACCATTTCCAAGCTGGCCCAGCGCTTTCTGGACAAGCCAGAGCGGATCGAGACCGCCGCACCCAACGCCGCCGCCGTGGATATTCTGCAAACGGCCTACCGGGTGGACGGGCACCGCAAGCGGGAATTGCTCAGCCATCTGATTGGCAGTGAAAACTGGAAGCAGGTGCTGATTTTCACTCGCACCAAGCGTGGGGCCGACCGACTCTCCAAGCAACTGGACCAGGACGGCATCAGCAGCACAGCCATCCATGGCGACAAGGGCCAGGGTGCTCGTAATCGGGCCCTGCGGGACTTCAAGCAGAAGAACATCCGGGCACTGGTAGCCACTGATGTGGCCGCCCGCGGTATCGATGTGGACCACCTGCCCTATGTGGTGAACTTTGATATCCCCAACAACCCCGAAGATTACGTTCACCGCATCGGTCGCACCGGTCGACGTGGTCGCCAGGGGGCAGCCGTATCCTTCATTGGTGCCGATGAACAACGGCTTTTCCAGGGCATTCGTCGCCTGCTGGATCGGGATATCCCGTCCGAAGTGATGGGCGGCTTTGAACCCACCGCCAAGGCAAGCCCCGGACCGGATATCCGGAACAAACGCAAGCCCCGCCGGGGTCCGCCCAAGCCGCGCGCTGGTGGCCGCCATCGGTCCCGCAGCGGTGGTGAACGGACCCCCAGGGCCAGCTAGGCAAAGCTAGCCAGGCCCCATCAGACCCCGGCATAACCGCCGGGGTCTTTTTTTTTGTCTTTTCTATTTAACCAATCCGGCAAACCATTGAGGCAAAGCAGCAACCCAGAGAAGGACTACCATTCCAATCTGCAACATTGTCCATCAGGCCCGTTCCCAAGGAAAAGTCAGTACGGCATCAATACCGTCGGCACCCAGGGCGAGGGCCAGCAGCCGATCCAATCCCAATGCCACACCGGCGACATCCGGCAGACCCGCCGACAGGGCAGACAGCAAATGTTCGTCAACAGGCATGGACGCCAATCCTTCCGATTCACGGCGGGCATTATCGCGCTCGAAACGTCGACGTTGCTCTTGGGCATCAGCCAATTCATGAAAGCCATTGGCCAGTTCCACCCCATCCAGTATCACCTCGAAGCGGGCCGCCCGACTGGGGTCCTCCGGCCGGAGCCTGGCCAATGCCGCCTGCGAAGCGGGAAAATCCGTCAACACGGTAATGCAGCCCCTTCCCAGAGCCGGATACACCCTTGCGCTTGCCAAGAGGTCCAGCCAATCCTCGCGCGTCCAGCTAGCCGGCCCGCCGGTTCCCAGCGCCGCGATGGCCTGCTCGGCAACATGCTCATCACTAACCTCGAAGGGATCGAGATTAGCGTGTCGTAAAAAGGCCTCCCGATAAGTGAGGACCTCCATTGGCAACAACCCATCACGATGCGGAACCCAGTCCTGGTTGAGCACTTCACGAATCAAGGACACCGTTTCAATCGCCAGGTCATGGTCATCAAAGCCCAGTCGATACCATTCCAGCAGTGCAAATTCCGGATTGTGCCACTGCCCTCTCTCCCCATCCCGAAAAACGGGGCAGACCTGATAGATATCGCCACTGCCAGCCGCCAGCAAGCGCTTCATGGGAAACTCGGGCGAGGTCTGTAGCCAACGCCTGCCATCCTGAGCCTGAGCAGCCAGGCTGGGAATATCAGGATCGGTAATGGTGGCTCGTGACACCACGGGGGTGCTGACTTCCAGCACGCCCCGAGCCCGGAAGAAGTCACGGATACAATCCAGGGTCGCGGCCCGAGCCTCAAGCACCGACCGGGTGGCCACCGGCCACCAGTCCGAGTGAAAACCGCTCAATCTCAGTCCTTCACCCGGGACACATACTCGGCCTTGCGGGTATCGACCTTGATCACTTCCCCCTGATCCACGAACAGGGGGACGCGCACCACGGCACCGGTTTCCAGAGTGGCCGGTTTGCCACCACCACCGGAAGTATCCCCACGTACACCGGGATCCGTCTCAGTAATGCGAAGCTCCGTGAAGGCGGGTGGCTCAATGGAGAGCGGCGAACCCTCATACAGGACCACCTTGCACAGGTCCTGCTCCCGTACCCATTTCATGGCATCCCCCATGGCCTCCGGCGAGGCCTGGTACTGCTCGAAGCTTTCAGGCTCCATGAAATAGTAGAATTCGCCGTCTGTGTACAAATACTGCATATCCATTTCAAAGACGTCAGCCGCTTCCACTGACTCCCCGGACTTGAAGGTCTTGTCGATGACCCGGCCGGTCTTCAGGTTGCGTACCTTGACCCGACTGAAGGCCTGCCCCTTGCCCGGCTTGACGAACTCATTCTCGATAATGTTGTAAGGATCGCCATCCAGCATGATCTTGAGACCACCCTTGAATTCATTGGTACTGTAACTCGCCATTTGATAACCCCGATGTACAATGCAAAATGGCGGCGCCGGACCCGAGGCCCGCCACCGGTCAACGAATGCTTGAGGACTGAAGCGCGCATGATAACGCCTGGCACCACTGCCCGTCAGCCCACATCTGCCCCACCCCACTGGCAAAAGCTGCTCCAGGCGGGTTATCGGGATGCCGGGGAACTGCTTTCCACCCTCGACCTGGATCCGCAAGCCATGGGGCTGTCGGAACAGGCGCAGGCCCAATTCCCGACCCGGGTGCCGCAAGGCTATGTCGCCCGCATGCGGTACCGTGACCCGGAGGACCCCCTGCTCCGCCAAGTCCTGCCCGTCAAAGCTGAAACCCGGGACCACGCTGGTTTCGTCACTGATCCCGTGGGGGACATGGCCAGCCGGCAATCCACCGGGGTACTGAAAAAGTATCCCGGGCGGGCCCTGCTGATCACCACCGGCGCCTGCGCCATTCATTGCCGCTACTGTTTCCGTCGCCATTTTCCGTACGGCGAGGAAAATGCCGCCCGGGGCCGCTGGGAAGGCGCCTTGAATGCCGTCGCCGCCGACCCCGATATCCGCGAGGTGATCCTCAGCGGCGGCGATCCCCTGTCCCTGTCCGATCAAAAGCTGACCCCCCTGATCCAGGGTCTGGGGCAAATTGACCACGTAAAACGCTTACGAATCCACACGCGGCTACCCGTGGTCTTGCCTGAGCGAGTGGATGACGATTTCATCCAATTGCTGTCAGGCTTTCCAGGTCCCGTCACGGTGGTATTGCACGCCAACCATGGGCGGGAGATCGATGATTCTGTAGCCAGTGCAGTCCACCGGCTTCAAGGACGTGGAATCCTGCTGTTGAATCAGGCCGTCCTGCTCCGGGGGGTAAACGACGACGTTCACTCCCAGCAATCATTGTCAGAGGCCCTAAGCGCCATCGGCGTCGCCCCCTATTACCTGCATCAGCTGGACCCGGTGGCTGGCGCGGCCCATTTCCAGGTTTCCGACCGGGAGGCTCTGTCCATCATGGCGGCGCTTCGCCGCCAGGCGCCAGGCTACATGGTGCCCAGATTGGTCCGGGAAGTCCCCGGCGAAGCCAGCAAAACCCCCATTGAATCCGCCGGACCACTGGAAACTGACGACTGATTCAGTTACAAGTGGCCTCCTGATTCTTTTATTTCCCACGGTCCAGGCAAAAGATCCAATAATGAAGAGAAGCTACCTTCCCGCCATAGTTCTGACCCAGTCCCAGGATGATGCCGAGGTCTTGAACCGGCTGCTGAGGAATGCCGGCCATGCGGTACGCCCCAAGTGGATCAGTCGCTTCGAGGACCTGGAGAAGGAACTGACCGGCGAAGAACCCGACCTCATTGTTTCTTACACCAAGGGGGCCGGGGCGGGATTGTCCAAGGTGATCGAACTCCGAGATCGGCATACCCCCCTGGTGCCCGTCATCGCCATCAGTGATGACGTCTCCGAGGAAGCCGTGGCCAAGGCCATCCAGAATGGTGCCCGGGATCTGGTTTCCCTGGAAAAGACGGAACGCCTGGTGGCGGTGGTGTCACGAGAACTGGAAGTTCTGGCCCAACGCCGTGCCCTGAAACAGGCCCGAGACCAGCTGAAGGAGTACGAGGCACGCTTCGAGGGCATCATCGACAAGACAGCCAATGCCATTGCCTACATTCAGGAAGGCATCCACGTAAATGCCAATCCAGCCTACGTGGAGCTGTTCGGCTTCGAGGATGCCGATGAAGTGGAAGGCATGCCTGTGATGGATTTCTTCAGCAAGGAATCCCAGGACGCCGTCCGCAAGGCCATCAAGAATACCCTCAAGGGAAAGGGCAGCGAAGAGCCTCTCGAGCTAAAGGGGCGCCGGGATGATGGCAGTGAGTTTGAGCTTGCTGTGGAGCTGCGGGCCCTGGAGATGGACGGTGAGCCTGCGGTGGAAATGGCCATTCCCAGCGAGTCCGGTGGCGACAGCGAGGAATACGAGCGGCAATTGGCCGAACTGGAGCGCCGGGATTCCCTCACTGGTCTGTTCAACCGCAATTACTTCAATCAGGTTCTCACCCAGCGCTTCGAAAGCCGGCAAAAGGATGACAAGGCCCGCGTGTTGATGATGGTGGAACCCGACAAGTTCGATTCCATCAGAAAGAAGATTGGTGCTGTGGCTTCTGATCAGGTCCTAAAGGGTGTGGCTTCACTGGTAAGCGATTATATTGACGACGCGGATCTCCCGGGTCGCACCGGTGATACCACCGTGGCAGTACTCATGGAACGGGGCAATATAGCCACCATCAAACAGCTGGCCGATGACCTGAACAAGCGTATCGCGGCGCATGTATTCGAAGCAGGAGGGCAGTCCACCGCAATGACCTGCTCCATCGCCATCAGTGAAATGTCAGAGATCATCGAAACCGCGGATGACCTGGTGGCCACGGCGGAAGAAGCCATCGGCCAGGCTCAGAAAGCCGGTGGTGGCAAGGTGGTTGTCTATGAACCACCGGAGACCGATGCCGAGGGGCAGCTATCAGACCATGCCTGGAGCAAACGCATCAAGGCGGGTGTTGAGCAGGATCTCTTCCAGTTGGTCAACCAGCCCATTGCTGACTTGACCGGCGGCGATTCAGATCTGTTCGATATCCTGGTTCAGCTGCGAACGGAAGATGGCGAGGAATTCCAGGCCAATGAATTCATGCCTGCCGCCGAACGAAATCGTCTGGTGGGCCTAATTGACCACTGGGTCTTGGATCATGCCATCGAGGTTCTGGTTGAACGGGTCAACAAGGGCAATGGGGGTCGCTTCTTCGTGCGACTCTCCCACCAGTCCCTGGCTGATCCGAAATTGACCAAATGGGTTCTGAACAAGGTCAAAAACATGCCGGTGCCACAGAAGCATCTGGTGTTTGAGATATCCGAGAACTCCATCGATAAACGACTGAAGGAAGCCAAGTATTTTGTGGGCGAAGTGCGAAAGCTTGGTTGCGGCTTTGCCATCGAGCATTTTGGTGTGGGACTGAACTCCATGCAAACCCTGGAACACCTGGAGATGGACTTCCTCAAGGTGGATGGCTCATTCATGCAGGGCATTGACAGTGACGATGCCAAACGTGAGCAGGTGGAGCAGTTTATCGAGTTGGCAAAAAACAAGAACATTGCCACTGTGGCTGAGCGGGTGGAAGAAGCCAACACCATGGCCGTTCTGTTCCAGCTGGGTGTGGCCTATATCCAAGGCAACTACGTTCAGGAACCTGAAGTGGTGATGGAAGAACAGGACTGACCGGCCCTTAGAATCAGCCAACACAAAAAAAACCGGGGACTAGCCCCGGTTTTTTTGTGTTGGCTTGGCCTACGATCACCGCATCTGCTGGAGTGCATGGATGCGTTCCTCAATGGGCGGATGGGTCATGAATAGCCGCTTGATGCCCTGCCCCGGGCGTCCGAATATACCGAAGGCCGCCATCTGATCCGGTAACTCCTGATTCTGAACACCACCCAGGCGCTTCAAGGCCGAAATCATCTTCTCCCTTCCTGCCAGCGCAGCACCGCCTTCGTCAGCCCGGAACTCCCGATAGCGGGAGAACCAGAAGACAATGGTGCTGGCCAGGATACCCAGGACCATCTGGGCGATGAACGCGGTAATAAAGAAGCCGATACCATGACCGGATTCATTCTTGAAAATAACCCGGTCCACCAAGTGACCAATCACTCGTGACAGAAAGATGACGAAGGTGTTGACCACGCCCTGCACCAGCGCCAATGTCACCATGTCGCCATTGGCGACGTGGCTCACTTCATGGCCCAGGACCGCTTCCACTTCGTCACGGCTCATATTGCGCAACAGGCCCATACTGACTGCCACTAGGGCCTTGTTCTTGTTCATGCCGGTAGCGAAGGCATTGAGCTCCTCGCCGGGATAGATGGCCACCTCGGGCATGGAAATATTGCACTGGCGTGCCTGATTCTCCACCACCCGAAGCAGCCACGCCTCGGTCTCGTTCCGGGGTTGGGTGATGACCTGTGCCCCGGTCATCTTCTTGGCGGACCATTTGGATATGGCCAGGGAGATGAAAGAGCCCCCCATGCCAAGGATGAAAGAGAAGATCAGCAGGGCCTGAAAATTGATCCCACCCTGCTCATCCAGGTAACGGTCCACCCCCAGAATGGAGGCGACAATAAACAGCACGGCCACAATGGCCAGGTTGGTCAGGACAAAAAGGCCGACTCGCTTCATTGTTGTTCACGCTCCAACTCGATTAACTCTCTGGACAAGATAGGGTCGCCACTTGAAAACTCAAGGCAATGGACCCCGGTTTCCTGGAAAGGTTCTCCGCTTTCCCGAACCGGCTATACCCTATTTGCCACTGAGACGGGCCTGGGGCACCAGATCATCCACCTTGCGCCAGCCCTGGGGCAACTTATAGCCACGGCGGCCCCGCTCACCCACATACTCTTCCAGCTCCGTGGGGCTAAGCCGCTTGTAGCGCTGTCCGCTGTAGAGAACCAGTGAGTCGGCCTCGTCGAAGGCGGTGGCAGCCACCACCCGTTCTTCCCCGGCTTTGAGCCTCTTCGGCGGAATGCCCATGAGCTTGTTGCCCTTGCCCCGGCTCAGCTCCGGCAAATCCACCAGGGGGAAGGTCAGGAAATGCCCCTCGCTTCCGGCCACGGCAATCCAGTCATGCTCCGGATCCACCACCGGGGTAGGCGGCAACACCTGGGCCCCCTTGGGCACGGTGAGCACGGCCTTGCCCTTGCGGTTACGTGAATACATATCGCCCAGACGACAGACAAAGCCGTGACCCTGGTCCGTCACCAGCAACCAACGGTCATCTTCCTGACCGATCATGACGCCGGCAAATTCCGCCCCATCGGGTGGATTGACCCGGGCCGACAAGGGCTCACCCTGCCCCCTGGCGGAAGGCAAGGTATGGGTGGGCACCGTATAGCTGCGTCCGGTGGAATCCATGAAGACCGCCAGCTGGTTACTGCGGCCTTGGGCGGAGGCCAGATAACCATCTCCGGACTTGTAGTTGAGACCCACCGGGTCCACATCATGGCCCTTGGCCGCCCGGGCCAGGCCCCGCTTGGAAAGCACCACGGTCACCGGTTCAGACGGCACCAGGTCGGTTTCATCCAGGGGCTTGGCGGCACTGCGGCTAACGATGGGCGAACGCCTGTCATCGCCATAGCGTTCGGCATCCGCCAGGATTTCCTTTTTAATCAGGGTTTTCATCCGTTGCGGGGAGCCCAGGGTCTTTTCCAGCTTTTGACGCTCGGCCTCCAGCTCGTCCTGCTCGCCCCGGATCTTCATTTCCTCCAGCTTGGCCAGGTGGCGCAGCTTGAGTTCCAGGATGGCTTCGGCCTGGTGATCGCTCAGGCCGAAGCGTTTCATCAGAACGGGTTTGGGCTGGTCCTCATCGCGAATAATCTGGATGACTTCATCAATATTGAGATAGGCCACCAGCAGGCCTTCCAGGACATGCAGACGGGCCTGAACCTTGCCCAGACGATGCTGTAAACGCCGGGTAACGGTCTGCAGGCGGAACTGCAGCCACTCGCTCAGCAGCTCCTTCAGGTTACGAACCCGAGGCCGGCCATCCAGGCCGATCACGTTCAGATTGACCCGATAGTTGCGCTCCAGGTCGGTAGTGGCGAACAAATGATTCATGAGCTGTTCTGAATCCACCCGATTGGAGCGGGGCACCACCACCAGACGCACCGGGTTCTCATGGTCTGACTCGTCCCGCAGATCGGCCACCAGCGGCAGTTTCTTCTGCCGCATCTGCTCGGCGATCTGCTCCAACACCTTGCTGCCGGAGGTATGATGCGGCAGACCGGTGATCACGATCTCACCCTCTTCCTTGTTCCAGGCGGCACGCATACGGATGGAACCATTGCCGGTCTCGTAGACCTTTCGGATATCCTCCCGGGAAGTGATGATCTCCGCCTCGGTGGGGTAATCCGGCCCCTGGATGTACTCGCAAAGCTCTTCCAGAGGCGTGCGGCTGTTCTCCAGCAAGCGCACACAGGCGCTCGCTACTTCCCTCAGGTTGTGGGGCGGGATGTCGGTGGCCATGCCCACGGCGATCCCGGTGGTGCCATTGAGCAAGACATTGGGCAGCCGCGCCGGGAGTACCTCCGGCTCTTCCATGGTGCCGTCGAAGTTGGGTCCCCAGTCCACGGTCCCCTGCCCCAGCTCGGACAGCAAGACCCCTGCATAAGGCGCCAGCCGGGCCTCGGTATAACGCATGGCGGCAAAGGATTTGGGGTCATCCGGAGAGCCCCAGTTACCCTGCCCGTCCACCAGGGGATAGCGATAGCCAAACGGCTGGGCCATGATCACCATGGCCTCGTAACAGGCGGAATCCCCATGGGGGTGGTACTTGCCCAGCACGTCACCAATGGTACGGGCGGATTTCTTGGGTTTGGCGGCAGCGGTCAGCCCCAGCTCGGACATGGCATAGACAATCCGCCGCTGCACCGGCTTCAAACCGTCACCCACATGAGGCAGGGCCCGGTCCAGGACCACATACATGGAGTAGTCCAGATAGGCTTTTTCGGAGAAATCCTTAAGTGACTGACTTTCCCAGTTGGCCTCGTTTTGGTTCAGCGTCTCGGTCATTGAACTTCCTTCAGAGAATTTCGGTGTCGGCCAGGTTGCCCTTGGATTCCAGCCACTGACGGCGATCCGGGGAACGCTTGCGGGACAGGAGCATATCCATGACGCGGTAGGTATCGTCGCCGTCGGCGATGGTCAGCTGCACCAGACGCCGGGTCTCCGGGGCAATGGTGGTCTCACGCAGTTGCACTGGGGACATCTCACCCAGCCCCTTGAAACGGGTCACTGCCAGCTTGCCCTTGAGCTTTTCCGCCTCGATACGGTCCAGCACGCCCTGCTTCTCCGCTTCGTCCAGGGCATAGAAGACCTGCTTGCCCACATCAATCCGGTACAGGGGTGGCATGGCCACGAAGATATGCCCCTGAGCTACCAGAGGACGGAAATGACGCAAGAACAGCGCACACAGCAAGGTGGCGATATGCAGGCCGTCGGAATCGGCATCTGCCAGGATGCAGACCTTCTGGTAGCGAAGGTTCTTGAGATCCTCCGAGCCCGGGTCCACGCCCAAAGCCACGCTGATATCGTGGACTTCCTGGGAGCCCAGCACCTGTGCCGGGTCCACTTCCCAGGTATTCATGATCTTGCCCCGCAGGGGCATGACCGCCTGGAATTCCCGGGCGCGGGCCTGCTTGGCGGAGCCGCCGGCCGAGTCCCCTTCCACCAGGAACAGCTCCGTGCGTTCCGGATCCTGGGCGGTACAGTCGGCCAGCTTTCCCGGCAAGGCCGGGCCCTGGACCACCCGCTTGCGGACCACCTTGCGGCTGGCCTTCAATCGCTTGTGGGCATTACTGATGGCCAGCTGGACGATCTTGTCACCGGCGTCGGAATGTTGGTTCAGCCACAGGGAGAAGGCATCCTTGACCACACCGGAGACAAAAGGCGCGCATTCCCGGGAACTGAGTCGCTCCTTGGTCTGGCCCGAGAACTGGGGGTCGTTCATCTTGACTGACAGAACGAAGACACAGTTTTCCCAGACATCTTCCGGCGTGATCCGCAGCCCGCGCGGCAAGAGGTTTCGAAAATCGGCAAATTCCCGGATGGCTTCGGTGAGACCGGCCCGCAGACCGTTCACATGGGTGCCGCCCTGGATGGTGGGGATCAGGTTCACATAGCTCTCATTGACCGGATCGCCCCCCTCGGGCAACCAGGCAATGGCCCACTCCGCGGCCTCATTGCGGCCGTCGATCCGCCCATCGAAAGGCTCATCCGGCAAGGTCTCCTGCCCGCCCATCTGTTCGGCCAGGTAATCGGCCACCCCGCCCTGATAGCACCACTCCTCGGTTTCAGCACCCGGATGGTCAAAGCGAACCGTCAGCCCCGGGCAAAGTACCGCCTTGGCCCGCAGGGCATGGCGCAAGCGGGGGATGGAAAACTTGGCGGATTCAAAATAGCTGGCATCCGGCCAGAAGGTCAGGCGCGTGCCCCGATTCCGGGGGCCCACCTTGCCCACTTTCTTGAGTTTTTCCACCGGCTTGCCGTTCTCAAAGGCCATGGCCCATTCATGGCCATCGCGCTTAATCAGCACCTCCAGCCGTTTGGACAGGGCATTGACCACCGAGACACCGACCCCATGCAAGCCGCCGGAAAACTGGTAATTCTTATCTGAAAACTTGCCGCCCGCATGGAGACGGGTGAGGATCAACTCCACCCCCGGCACCTTTTCCTTGGCATGCATGTCCACCGGCATGCCCCGGCCGTCATCTCGAACCTCCAATCCCCCATCCTTGTGTACGATCACATGAATCAGCTTGGCGTGGCCGGCGATGGCCTCGTCGACACTGTTGTCGATGACCTCCTGGGCCAGGTGGTTGGGTCGGGAGGTATCGGTATACATGCCTGGCCGCTTGCGCACAGGCTCCAGGCCGGTGAGGACCTCAATACTGGAGGAATCGTAGGTCTGGCTCATGGGACCTCATTATTCAGGGGTTAACGAACAGCAGGGATTCTAAACGACTGTCCCGGTCGGCGACAGGTCTTGACGGGAAGCAGAAGAAGAGTTCCAGGGAGGTAGCAAGCGGAGGGAGACAATATCCAGCCCCCGGCGCAAGGCACCGGAGGCTGGATGTGTCATAAATCAGGCCTATTCTTCCAGAAAGAGGGCACCCAGCATTTCCATCTGCTCACCATCCAGTTGACCGACGGCCCGTTGCAGGCGCAGGGTATCGATCAGATAGGCATAGCGGACTTCGCTCAGCTGTGTCCGGGCATTAGAGAGCTCCCGGCGGGCATTAAGCAGATCCACGGTGCTTCGCGTCCCCACTTCCACACCGATCTCGGTGGCCTCCACCGCCGCTTCACTGGATCGCACCGCCTGCTCCAGGGCCGAAATCTGTGCCACGCTGGAACGAATCCCCAAAAAGGCGTCCCGGGCACCCCGGCGCACTTCCCGCATGGCGATCTCCACCCCGGCCCATGCTTCCCGCTCCCCGGCCTGTGCCTCTCGAACCTGGGAGCGGGTCTGACCACCGGCGAACAGCGGCACATTCAGCTGAAGCTGAATATTGTCATTAACCGTATCCTGATTCTGGAAGGGATTGTCACCGGAGCTGTCCATCCACTGCCGGGATGCCACCAGATCCAGGGTGGGATAATGCCCGCTACGTGCCTGACGTACCTGCCCTTCGGCCGACTCCGCCAGAAAACGGGCCGCCACCACCTCCGGGTTATTGTCCAGCGCTCGTTCCACCCAGAAATCGATATCACCTGGCTCCGGCAAACTGGGCTCCACATCACTACCCGGCCCCTGAACCTGCTGGATATATCGTCCGGTGAGTTCATACAGCGCTTCCCGTGCCCCTTCCAACTGCCGTTCCGCGGCAATCTCATCGGAGCGGGCACGATCCAGGGCCGCCCGGGCTTCCTCCACATCGGTTCTGGAAGCGGTACCCACTTCCCGGGAAAACTCGGCCCGCTCCTTCTCCATCTCGAAGGACTCCCGCGTTGTCACACGGGTGGCCAGGGTTTCCTCCGCCACCAGAAGACCGAAATAGGCCTCGGCCACCCGAATCAACAGGTCCTGGAGAGCTCCGTCATAGCGGGCTTCGGCTTCAGCCACCCGGGCCTCCGCCTCACTCAGGCCGACCCAGGCGTCCCACTGGAACAGTGTCTGGCGGATCTCCACCCCATAGCTGGTGGTTTCCGTATTGGACTCGAAGTCCACCAGGCCCACATCCTGGGTAGCCGGATCAAAACCAATCTGCTCACCATCCGACCAGCTTTCCTGTACCTGCCCGGAAAGAGAGACCGAGGGCAGCAAGCGAGCTCTGGCCTGAGGTGTGGCTTCCTGGGCCCGCTCCAGTTGTGCCCGAGCCTGATGAATGCGCGGGTCGTTTTCCAGCGCCATCTGATAGATTTCCACCAGACCCAGACCCTCGGCTTTCAACGGCGAGGTCATCAATACGCCCATCGCCAACAAACATGCTATTAGCACTTTATGCAGCTTGACCATCTTCCTGTCTCCTTTATCGCTGCTTTATTCCTGAGCCGCGGGTTCAACGGACTGGCGTTTACGGGCCAGGTAATTTTCCACCAGTGAGTAGGCCGTGGGAATCACCACCAGGGTCAACAATGTGGAAGCCATCATGCCGAAGATAATGGCCACCCCCATGGCGGAGTTGCCCTCGGCACCGGCCCCGGTATCCAGGGCGGCCGGCACCATGGCCAGAATCAGCGTCAATGATGTCATCAACACGGGCCGCAGACGTATCGGACAAGCCTCCTTCAAGGCTTCATCCACCGACAAGCCCCGCTTGTCCCGGAACTGATTGGTCAGGTCTATGAGCAGAATCGAGTTCTTGGTTACAACACCGATAAGCAAGACCATCCCGATCATGGAGAAGATATTCAGACTCTGACCGGTAATAAAGAGCCCCACCAGGGCCCCCATGATGGCCAGGGGCATGGCCAGCATGACAATGACCGGCTGGATGAAGGAATTGAATTGGCTGCCCAGCACCATGTAGACGAGAATAATAGCCATGGCAAAGACAAATAAAATCGCGAAAATGGTTCTTTCGAATTCCCGTGCCTCGCCAGTGATTTCCACGTTGTAACCCAAAGGCAATACTTCTGCCGCCAGATCATTGAGCTTGTCCACGGCTTCGCCCAGCGGTACATCCGGATCCACATAGAAAGGCGCACTATAGTCCAGGTTGAAGCGCGAAATCACCGCCGGCCCAATACTCTCTTCAAGACGGGCTACCTGATCCAGCCGGACCAGATCACCGTTAGCCGTCCGAAGTTGTATACGGCGGATGTCATCCATCACTTCAAACTGATCCTCCCGGCCCTTGAGGCGCACGTCATAGCGCTCACCACCGCCGAAGTCATCGTCATAGCGGGCCACATCGATACCGCCCACCAGAACATTGACCGCCCGTGCTACATCGAAGGTGGTCAAACCCAACATCCGGGCTTCTTCACGATCTACATGGAGGTTGATCTCCGGTTGATCCAGACGTAGGTCCAGATCAACCCGCCCCATACCATCCACTTCATTCAAGCGGTTCTCGAAATCACGGGCCAGTTCGGCCAGCTCTTCCACGTCCGGCCCCTGGAGGAAGAACTGTAGGGGCTCACCCCGCTGTCCCCCAACCAGACCGGGGGGAGAGGCAAAGGCTCGAACGCCGGACAGATCTTCAAACCGTTCCGAAATACGGGCCATCACTTCCTGCTGACTGGCATCCCGCTCGGAATAATCCTTCAGGCGAACAAAGGCAATGCCTTCGTTGACTTGGCCAGTGCCCTGACCAAGACCAATAGCGGCGAAGAAGGCATCTACTTCGGGCTGCTCGGCCACAATGGCCTCGATTTCCTGCAGCCTTTCATTGCTGTAATGAATACTGGAACCCAGGGGCACCCGGTAATTGACGACAAACTGACCTTCATCTTCTTCCGGTGCGAATTCCCCCCCCAGCTGTCCAGCCAGCATGAAAGCCGGTACCACCAGCACCACGGCCACGAGCATCACGAGAGCACGATGGGTCAGAGCCCGGGATAACAGGCCCCGATAAAATCGATCCATGGCCCGAAAACCATTTTCCAGTACCCAATAAGTTTTCCCATGGGCCTTGGGCACATGAAGGAACCGCGAGCAGAGCATGGGAATCAGGGTCAACGCCACGAAGGTCGAGGCCAGTATCCCGAACACCACCACCACGGCAAAGGATTCAAAGAAGCGACCTATGATCCCCTCCATGAAGATCACCGGGCCAAAGATGGAAATCAGTGACAGGGATGAAGCGATGATGGCGAAAAATACCTGATTGGAACCATCGATCGAGGCCTTGACCGGATCTTCCTCGCCTTCCTCCCGGTGTCGGTAAATATTCTCCAAGACCACAATGGCATCATCCACGACCACCCCAATCAACAATAGAATGGCCAGCATGGTCATGGAGTTCAGCGTATAGCCGAAAAAGTAGATCACCGAGACCACGGCCAGCAACGACACCGGAATGGAGGCCGCGATGATCAGCGTGGAGCGCAAACTCTTGAGAAAGAACCACATCACCAATGCGGCAAGAATCACCGCCAGAATCAGGGTCCTTTCCAGATTATCAATCAAATTATTGATGAAGACCGACTGGTCCGAAGACACCGTCAGCTGCATGCCGGGGGGGAGCTGGGGTTCGATTTCTTCAGCTACCCGGCGTCGAACTTCATTGACAATCTCCACGGTATTGGTGCCGGCGATTTTCACCACACCAATACCAATGGTCTCCTCTCCCTGGAAGCGGGCGAGACTACGGTAGTCATCCAGGCCATCTACAATCTCGGCCACATCACCCAGGCGGACCAAATGGCCTTCCCGATTAGCGATGATCATCTGGGCAAGTTCATCTGGATCGTCATACTCCATATCCAACTTGACCAGCTGTTCCCGAACACCCCCTACCAGGAAGCCGCCCGGTAACTGAAAGTGCTCGGATTCCAGCACATCGATCACATCCTGAACAGCCAGCCGTTCAGCAGCCAGATCCTCCATGTCCAGCTCAATCCGGATATTACGCTCCCGGCCACCGCCGATAAGAACATCCCCCACACCGGAAACGGTTTCCAGGCGTCGCCGGATATTATTATCGGCATAGTCGGAAAGTTGCTGCAGCGTTCGATCACCTTGCAGGGAAAGCCACATCACCGGCTGGGCATCGGCTTCCACCTTGCTGATAATGGGATCTTCCGCATCGGTGGGCAGCTGATTGACCACTTCCCGGACCTTGGCCTGGACATCGTTAAAGGCGACATCGATATCGACGTCCAGATCAAAGGTGATAGTAACCGAGGAAGTCCCCGGCGAAGAGGTGGACTGGAGGTCTTCGATACCCGGTACGGTATTAACCGTACGCTCGATTTCCCGAGTCACACTGGCATCCACAATATCCGGGTCTGCCCCCGGCATGACGGTCACCACCGATATAATGGGGAAATCAATATCCGGCAGACGATCGGTGCCAATATCGTTATAGCCAATGAGACCAAAGAGCACGAGGACCGCGCTCATCATGAAGGCCATCACATGGCGTCGAACGGAAAACTCTGGGAGTGTCATATCAGTCGTCCTCCCTTACCCGGATAGCGGCTCCATCCGAAAGAAAGTTGGCACCGTCGGTCACCACCACATCGCCGGGCTCCAGCCCGGAATGAATCTCCACCCATTCCGAGGTCCGAACACCGGTTTCCACTTCGGTCTCGACCACTTCCTCGTCATCCACGAGATAAACCACCGTACCGGCAGGTCGTTGAACCAGGCTGATGGTGGGCACTCGGATGGCCTCTTCACGCTGCTCCACCACCACACGGGCTTCCACGGTCATTCCAGAACGCCAATTGCCGGGGTTCTCAAACTCCACAATGGCCCTAACCGAGCGTGACCCCGGATCCACCGCAGGCTGCAGCCGTGTCAGCTCACCCCTGACTTCACCACTGCGTCCGCCTCGCGGATGGAGAATGACTTCCATACCCCGGGAGAGGCGATCTCCCACACTCTCGGGATAGGAAACGACCGCCCGATAGCGATCACGGGGCTGAATACGAAAAGCGGACGAGCCGGCGCTGATGTAACTGCCTTCCGAAATCATGCGCTCGTCCACCACGCCCGAGGACGGTGCCACGATTCGGGTCAGACGGAGGTCCCGCTCGGCCTGGGCAAGCTGATGTCTGGCACTGCCAAGTTGTTCCCGGGTGGCATCCAGCTCGGCAGACAAGGCATCCCGATCCTGCTCGGTGGCATACTCCCGCTCCGACAAACGCTCCAAGCGCTGCAAATCCATTTCCATGCGCCGTACCTGAGCTTCCAACCGCGCCACTTCGGAAGCGGCCACATTGCGACCCAGTTCAAAGGGCTCACGCTCAATTCGTGCCAGAACGTCTCCTTCTTCCACCTCATCCCCTACGTCAGCCTCAATCCGGCGAATCTGACCCGCCACTTCGGCCGCAACGGTTGGGCTGGAGAAGGTCTCCACCGTCCCCATGGAGCGCTCCACCTCGTCCACGGTAGCCACTTCCACTTCAGTCACTCGTACCGGGGTGCCCTCAGGACCTTCGTCATCACCATTATCCTCTGCCTGGTTGTCCCCGCAGGCCGACAGCGAAACGGCCAGGACAAGCAACATCAAGACTGGCAGCCGCCAGAGTGCCGACGTCATTCCCGGCGTCATGGGCATGCTGGTTTCCTTATTCATCGGCAGTCCTCTTCTTCTCTCTTGGATTGGAATCTTGGGGTTCGGTACAGCAGGCTTCCGAAAGGCAGCCATTAATCAGTAATTTCGCCATCAGGCGGCTAAAGCGGTCGGGGTCAACGGCCAAGTCAAAACCGGGAATACGAGTCAATACCCCACGGCCTTCGTGATAGCTGACACCCACTTTCATCAGCAACCAGGCGAGGAGATTGACGTCCAATCCGGCGGGCAGATCACCCTTCTCCTGACGGCGCTCCAGATGGCCTCTGAGCCGGGTAAAGGGTTCGGAAATCATTTCCGAAATCTGGGCCAGGGATTCGGGATTCCCTGCCATCATTTCCCGACGAACCAGTCGCAGCAGATGGTCACCATCATGCTCAAACGTCTGAAGCTGGTCCCGGATAAAACCCGCCATGCAATCTTCCAAAGTACCCGCCTCCCAGGAGCGATCCTCTACCAACCAAAGGACACGCTGATTGACCTGCCAGAGCACGGCCCGATGCAGGGCATCCTTGCTGGGAAAGTGATGGAACACCGTGGCCTTGCCCACGCCCGCTTCACGGGCGATGCGGGAAATGGAAACGCCTTCCACGCCGTGTTCCGCAAACAGACGAATCGCCACCTCCAGAATATTGCACGCCCCCTCCGAAAACGTTTCGGAAGAGCCGGGCCGGACGGGGCAGCGGGAAGGGTTATCGGCCATGGGTACCTCGAATATTCAACGACCGACCGACCGGTCGGTCCGGGATGGGTCGGGATTCTACCCCTCAATCCCGCCATGTCAAGGAAAACGGGATCATGGATTGCGACACGGGGGTGGACGCGGTAGGGTTAGCCGCGATTTCACTGGCATGGAAGAGGACACAGACCATGGCGGAAAAGAAAGACAAACAGGTGGATTTCGAACAATCGCTCAATGAGCTGGAAGCCTTGGTGGAGCGTCTGGAGGGTGGCGATCTCAGTCTGGAAGAATCCCTGAAGGCGTTTGAATCCGGGGTTGCCCTGACCCGGCAATGCCGGGATGCCCTAACCCAGGCCGAACAGAAGATTCAGAAGCTGAGCGGAAATGGTGAGGATACGGAATTGAGCCCTTTCGAGGAAGATGAGGATGGCGAATCCAACTGATTCCAGCACGGCAGGATACACGGTGGAAGGCCATTTGAACCGATTGCAGGCCCGAATCGAAACGCAACTGAGCCAATGCCTCCCTGAGTCCCCGTCCCGGCATCAGCTGCTGGCTGCCATGGACTACGGCTTGACCGGTGGCGGCAAGCGATTGCGCCCCCTACTGGTCTACGCAGCCGGCGCCCTGCTGGACGCGCCCCAGTCGAGGCTGGATACGGTCGCCCTCTCGGTGGAAATGATCCACGCCTATTCCCTGATCCATGATGATCTGCCGGCGATGGATGACGACGACCTTCGCCGAGGACGACCCACCTGCCACCTGGCCTTTGATGAGGCCACGGCGATCCTGGCCGGCGATGCCCTGCAATCCGAGGCCTTCCGCCAGTTGGCCGGGATTACTCATCCCGACCCCGCCCGTCCTGCCCGCATGATCGCCCTGCTCGCCGAAGCCGCCGGCCCACTGGGCATGGCCGGCGGCCAGGCGCTTGACCTGGCCTTGACGGGCGGCCCGGCGGATGAAGCGGCCTTGACCCGTCTGCATGAACAAAAGACCGGCGCCCTTATCGCCGCAGCTCTTCAACTAGGCGGGCTGGCGGCGGATGAAATTCCGGATTCCCGGCTGGATCAGCTGGGTCATATTGGCCGGGACATCGGCCTGGCTTTTCAGATCCAGGACGATGTACTGGATGCCACCACCAACACCGAAGTCCTGGGCAAGCGACAAGGCGCCGATGCCGCCCGGGCCCATCCCACCTTCACCAGCCTGCTGGGCACCGAAGAAGCCACACGACGCTACCGACAGCTTTACGCTGAAGCACTCTCGGCCCTGGCCCCCTTTGGTCAGCGGAGCGAGCTCCTGGCAGGTTTGATCGATGCGATGATGCAGCGATCGCATTGAACAATCATTTACCGACAATCCGGTGTTCAACTTGATTGCACCCCCCTTGGGGGCGGATAATTTGCCCTTGTCCCACTAAGCGTCCGCACAATGACCCGAACTGACACCCAATACCCACTGCTCTCCGGTATCGAGAGCCCGGAAGACCTGCGCGCCCTGGACCGGGCCGAGCTGCCTGCAGTGGCGGAGGAATTGCGCCGCTTCATGGTAACGACACTCAGTGCCAGCGGCGGTCATTTCGCTGCCGGCCTGGGCGTGGTGGAACTGACGCTTGCCCTGCACTACGCCTACCGGACACCCCATGACCGGATTGTCTGGGATGTGGGCCACCAGGCCTATCCGCACAAGATTCTTACAGGCCGTCGCGAACAACTGCATACCATCCGCAAGCCCGGTGGCCTCGCCCCCTTTCCCAAGCGGGCGGAAAGCGAGTACGACACCTTCGGGGTAGGCCACTCCTCGACGTCCGTAAGTGCGGCCCTGGGCATGTCACTGGCCAATCGGGTGCAAGGCGGCGATCGCAAGGTCGCGGCCGTCATCGGTGACGGTGCCATGACTGCCGGCATGGCCTTCGAGGCCCTAAACCACGCCGGCTCAAGCAAAGCGGACATGCTCATCATTCTCAACGACAATGACATGTCCATTTCCGAGAACGTGGGGGCCCTGTCCAACTATTTCTCCCGGGTGCTTTCAGGTCGCCTCTATGGCGGCTTCCGGGAAGGCAGCAAGAAGGCACTGGAACTGGTCCCACCCCTGCGGGAGTTGGTGCGCCGCTCCGAGGAGCATTTCAAGGGCATGGTACTGCCCGCCACCCTGTTCGAGGAACTGGGCCTGAATTACATCGGCCCCGTGGATGGTCATGATGTGGACACCCTGGTGGAAACCCTGAGCAATCTCCAGGAACGCCCCGGTCCGCAGTTTCTGCATGTGGTGACCCGCAAGGGCAAGGGTTACGGACCGGCGGAGCTGGATCCCATCACCTGGCATGGGCCCGGCAAGTTCGACCCCGAGACCGGCAAGATGGCCCCAAAGGGAGCCAGCGGCCCCAGCTATTCCCAGGTCTTCGGTGAGTGGGCTTGCGACATGGCAGCCAAAGACGAGCGTTTTGTAGCTATCACCCCGGCCATGCGGGAAGGCTCGGGCTTGGTGGACTATCACAAGCGATTCCCGGACCGCTATTATGATGTGGGTATCGCGGAACAGCATTCCGTCACCCTGGCCGCGGGTCTAGCCTGTGACGGCATCAAGCCGGTAGTGGCCATCTATTCCACCTTCCTGCAACGGGCCTACGATCAGCTCATTCATGATGTGGCGGTACAAAACCTGCCGGTTCTGTTTGCCATCGATCGGGCCGGTCCAGTGGGCGGCGACGGCTCCACCCATGCCGGCAGTTTCGATATCAGCTTCCTGCGCTGCATTCCCAATATGGCCGTCCTGGCACCGGCTGACGAGAACGAATGCCGGCAACTACTCTATACCGCCTATTGCCATGAGGGGCCGGCCGCGGTTCGCTACCCCCGGGGCCAGGGGCCGGGCGCCGTCATCGAATCCGAGATGAGCGAACTTCCCTGGGGCAAGGCCAGACAGATTCGGCAAGGCAAGGGACTGGCCATATTGTCCTTTGGCGCCCTGTTGGCCGAGGCTGTAGAGATTGCCGAATTACTGAATGCCAGTGTCTGGGACATGCGGTTTGTGAAACCCCTGGACCGGGATGCTGTCGAATCGGCAGCCGGGGAGCACGAAACCCTGGTTACCATTGAGGACAATACGATTCAGGGCGGTGCGGGAAGCGCCGTGCTGGAATGCCTGTCGGAATTGGGCGTTGAACGCCCCACGCTGACCATCGGCCTACCGGATGATTTCCTGGGCCATGGTTCCCGTGGGGACGTTTTAGGGGAAGCCGGCCTTACGGTCGAGCAAATGCACCGGCGTATTGAGCGTTGGCTGACGACGCATCTATCCGCTGAAAAGAAACAGAGCCAGGTTTCCTGAAACCGTCCAGGCCACTTCTGACACAAAGAGGAATTTTCGGATCATGAGCAAACAGACCGAGGCCAACGTCACCGCCATCGATGATGTCCAGGGCAGCGCCGATACCCGTCAGATCCCCATCAACAAGGTGGGCATCAAGGATATTCGCCATCCGGTGCGCGTCCGCGACCGCAGCGGCGGCGAGCAACACACCATTGCCAACTTCAATATGTATGTGGACCTGCCCCATAACTTCAAGGGCACCCATATGTCCCGTTTCGTCCAGATCCTGGAAAACCAGGACCGGGAGATCACGGTCAAATCCTTCAAGGATATGCTCGGGGACATGACCGAACTGCTGGAAGCCGATGCCGGGCATATCGAAATGCGCTTCCCCTACTTCGTCAACAAGAAAGCCCCCATCTCGGGCGTGGAAAGCTTGATGGATTACGAAGTAGGCTTTCTCGGCGAGCGCAGTAATGGCCAAAACCACATGACCGTGGAAGTGGTGGTTCCAGTCACCAGTCTCTGTCCCTGCTCCAAGAAAATTTCCGACTACGGCGCCCACAATCAGCGCTCCCATGTAACCATCAAGGCTCGGATTCAAGATTTCGTCTGGATCGAGGAGCTCATCGACCTGGTGGAAGCCGAGGCCTCCTGCGAGCTGTATGGCCTGCTCAAGCGGCCTGATGAAAAGCATGTGACCGAACGGGCCTACGATAACCCCAAGTTCGTGGAAGACATGGTCCGGGATATTGCCGTAGCCCTGAATCGGGATGAGCGGATTGTCGCTTACACCGTGGCCTCGGAGAATTTCGAATCCATTCACAACCATTCCGCCTATGCCTTGATTGAGAAAGACAAGGAAGCGGAACAAAAGCACTGATTCATGAGCACCGGGAGAGCGGCCCTTGCCGCTCTCCCGGTCACTCCGGATCGCCTCGGGTCACCTTCATGCTGGAGATTTCCAATAACGTTCATCTTCCCGACGAGGAGATTGAACTCACAGCCATTCGTGCCCGTGGCGCAGGGGGCCAAAACGTCAATAAAGTTTCCACCGCCATTCAGCTGCGATTTGATATCGCCGCCTCCTCCCTGCCGGATTTCTACAAGGAACGGCTACTGGCATTGAGCGACCACCGCATCACCAAGAGCGGCCTGGTGGTCCTCAAAGCCGACGAGACCCGCAGCCAGGAAGACAACAAGGCCGCCGCCCTGGCCCGCCTGCAACAGCTCATCCGCAGCGTGGCCATCACCCCCAAAAAACGCCGCCCCAGCAAACCCAGCAAACGCGCCAAAGCCCGTCGGGTGGACGAAAAGAAAAAACGGGGCAAGAACAAACGCCTGAGAAAACCGCCCGGCATGGATTGATTCCTGCCCTTCTGCCTTTCTTCGTGCCCTTCGTGTTCGCCTTTGTATTTAAAATCAATCACGAAGTACGCGAAGAAAGGCAGAAGGACACGAAGGGGGGATTAGCTTAAGAAAGCTCTTCGAGCTCTGCGGATGCTCTGTGACCTCTGTGTTGCAAAGTACCCAGACCGCTCACAGCCGAAAGCGTCGGGCCAGGAATGGCCCTCCCACAGCGGTACCACCGTAGGAGCGGATTCATCCGCGATTGGCTTGACAGAGGGAATGGCGGTGGCTCAAAGCCCATCGCGAATAACTTCGCTCCTACGGGCTTTTCCACCTTGGCGTCTTGGCGTGGGCCAAGGCTTTTAGCTGCTTAGTCGGGCCAGGAGCATACGCAGGAATTGGCGCATGAAGCGCAGCTGGCAATCCGAGGAACAACGATCCACGGCGGTGGCGGTGAGCCGCAGGACCTCCACCTCCTCTGCGGCCACGATACTGGAATCCCGCCGGACTTCATCCAGATAACCGGCCTCGCCAAAGCACTGACCGGCCCGCAACTGCCCCACCCGCTCGCCGCTTCGCTGAATGGCCACGCAGCCACTGACCAGTACGAAAAAACTCTGGTCCAGCTCCCCGGCCCGTACCACTGTTTCGCCTTCCCGGAATTCTTCCCAGCTGCCGGCATTGAGCAGCTCCCAGATATCGGGATAGGCGAAATCCCGAAAGAAACTCAAATGGCGCAACTGGCGGAAACGCTCCTGCTCCACCAGCTGCTGACGCAGACGGGCGGCCTGCTTGAAGGCCTGGGAGAGATCAGCGGCAAATTCCAGCCCGGAGCGATAGCGCCTCCCGGGCTGCTTTTCCAGCGAGCGGTTGACGATTCGCTCCAGCTCCGGCGGCACTTCTTCACGCAGGCGATGCACCGGCATGGGAGAGGCATAGCTCACCTGCTGGCGAAGCTTTTCCAGAGTATCGCCGTAGAAAGGCCGTTTACCGGTCAACAGTTCGTAGAGGACCACACCCAAGGCATAGAGATCCGTTTCCCGGGTGGTGATATGTTTTGTCAGTTGTTCGGGGGGCATATAGCTGGGCGAGCCGATCAGGCCTCGTACCTGATTCAGCCCCCCCAAAGCCGTTCGGGCCACCCCGAAATCCACCAGGCGAACATCACCATCGCGGGTCAAGAGGATATTGCCGGGCTTGATATCCCGATGGATGACTCCTTGGCGATGAGCATATTCCAGGGCCCGCGCGCACTTAAAGGCCACTTCGACGGCCTTGCCCACGGGCAGCAGATGATCCGGGTGAGTGTGTTCGGACAGGGGGCGGGCACCGCTGATGTATTCCATCACCACATAGCGAACATCATCCAGCTCGCCGGCATCGAGAATCGGTAGGATATTGGGGTGATCCAGCATCCCCGCCATCTGGGCTTCATTGAAAAAAAGCCGGCGCCGGATTTCGGCCTCTTCCGAGCTCAACTCATCGCTCGAGGTATAAAGCTTGACCGCCACGTCCCGGCCCCGATAAGCATCGTGGCAAAGATAGACGGTACTGGTACTGCCACGACCCAGCTCACGGGTCAGAATGTACTTCCCAATGCGCTTGGGTGCGGGCTTGTCCAGGGGGACAATCCGTTCCTTTCCTCGTTTCCGGCTCGTCATGGTGTTATTTCCCCAGGCGGATTGGGCCTCTTGATAAGCCACTACATAATGTAAACACGAATACCCACCGTCCACCAGCCCGCCCCGGGCCGGCGACACGATGGACAAGGAGCTACCAGTAGAACACCCAGAAGGCATAACCACCCCAAAGCAGGACCGCCGCCATGACACCGGCCAGCACATCATCCATCATGATGCCGACACCGCCACCAACATGCCGATCCAGCAGGCTGATGGGCCAGGGCTTGAGCACATCAAAAAAACGAAAAAGCAGGAAACCCGCCACCAGAGTCCAGAGGGTTACCGGCACCACCAGCATGGTAATCAACCAGCCGGCAATCTCATCCCAGACGATACCCGGATGATCGTGACTGTTCAGGCGCCGGGCGCTTTCCCCGCAAATCCAGAACCCCGCCAGCGTAACCAACAATGCCAAAAGCCCCTGTGCCCAGAGTGGCCAAGTAGCGGAAAGCAGGATCAAGGGCAAAGCGGCCACCGTACCCACGGTACCCGGGGCCTTGCGGGACAGACCCAGACCGAAGCCGAAAGCTAAAAAATGAACCGGCTGAGTGAATACCGTGACCGCTGGCGGGAAAGGCGCATGCTTACGCATCGTCATCTCCAAAATGGGAAAAACCAGCTTCCAGGGGCACAGGCTGGCCATCGCGATCCAGCACCGTCAGTTCCGGACCTTGGGTGATCTCGCCAATGTCGCTCAGCATGATTCCTTCTGCGGCGGCCTCTCGAACCAGGGTCTCAACCGCCTCCGGAGCTACGGCGCAGAGGATCTCGTAATCATCGCCGCCGGACAGAGCCAGGGCATCGGACTCTTCTTCGGCATGGGCCATGAGCGCGCGGGAACGGGGCAGACGTTGACTGTGGATCGTGGCCCCCACACCACTGGCCGACAACAGATGCGTCAAGTCCCCCACGAGGCCATCGGACAAATCGATAGCAGCCCGGGCATGACGGGCCAACAGCGGCGACAGCGCCAGACGGGCCTGGGGGTAGAGGTAGCGCTTGAGCAGTTCTGATTCCACCGCATCCGCCGCATGCCCATCCCCCAGAGCGATGTCCAGGCCGGCACGGGCATCCCCCAGGGTGCCGGACACCAGCAGACGGTCACCAGGGCGCGCCCCGCTGCGCTGAACCGCCTGACCATGCAGGGGCCCGAGCAGGGTCACGGCCACGGAAAGCGGTCCCCGGGTGGTGTCACCGCCAGCCAGGGTGACACCTGAGTCGCGGGCCAGGGACAGCAGACCATCGCTGAAATCGGCCAGCCAGGCCTCATCCACTTCCGGCAGACAGAGGGAGAGCAACATCCAGCGCGGCTGGGCCCCCATGGCCACCATGTCACTGAGATTCACGGCCAGCGCCCGATGGCCCACGGCCGCTCCGGGCGCATCATGCGGGAAATGAACATCTTCATTGATGGTGTCCATGACCCAGGCCAGATTCGTATTACCGGCCAAGACCACGGCACCATCATCACCGATACCAACAGGCAGATCCGCAGCCGGTGACACCGCCTGCCGGAAATAGCGCTGGATGAGGTCGAATTCCCGCTGACTCATGGCCGTTCACTCACTGATGGGTGCCTAGCCTCGATCCGGCTTTTGATACCAGCGCGGATAGTGCTCCCGGACCACCGGGCCGTCCGAACGCAGGGCATGACAGGAATCGATATGACGGGGCTTGCCCCGACTGGCCACAGTGGGGTCTTTCTTCTTGAGCGGCCCGATGGTCTGAAAGGCCACGATGGCCAGGTTGTCCAGCAAGGTCACCAGATGGGTGCAGCCCTTAACACCTCCTACCTGCTCACGCATGGCCCGTGACCAGCCCGGTTTGACCACCAGACCCTCAACCCGGCGGAAGGCGGCGGTGATTTCCGGGCAAACCGCGAAGGGATGATCATCCATGGCCGCTTCCACCCGGTGAATGAGAAAATCATCATCCAGGGTCATGCGCAGCCCCATTCGATGAATGAATTCCCCCGGCTGGATAACCCCCCGATACTGGTTCTCGAAGGGGTAGGTTTTTTCATCGGTGAGCCGGCCCTCGATATCCCAAAGACCGTCGTCCCGCTGAAAGCCCTCGCAAATGATCCGGCGCTCATGAATTTTGCGCCGGCCAGACTGACTCTCCGGGAGCCCCACTTATCGGCCTCGCTCGGTCTTGCGCAACTCGGCGGCGGCCCGATCCAGTACCGCATTGATGAAACGGTGGCTGTCATCCGCGCCGAAGCGCCGAGCCAGGGAAACCGCCTCATCCAACACCACCCGCCAGGGCACTTCAATTCGATCCCGCAACTCCAGGGTAGCTACCATGAGGATAGCCCGCTCCACCGGGTCCAATTGCACTTCGGGCCGATCCAGAAAGGCATCGAATTGGGACTTGATGGTCGCCGGATCGGCCAGGCACTGGCGGACCAGGGCATCGAAATACTCCCCGTCCGCCCGGTCCATGCCGTCTTCCTCGTGGAACTGGGCCAGCAGATCCGCCGTGTCGGTGTCGGCCAGCTGCCATTGATAGACCGCCTGCACGGCCAGATGGCGGGCCCGGCTGCGGCGCTGGGCTATTTCTCGCGTTTCGCTCATCAGCTTCCGATCCGCTTTAGCAGATTGACCATTTCGATCACGGCCGTGGTGGCTTCCACGCCCTTGTTGCCGGCCTTGGTACCGGAGCGCTCCACGCCCTGCTCAATGGTATCCACCGTCAACACGCCGAATCCCACCGGCAGCCCGGTTTCGTCCGACACCCGGCCCAGGCCGCGGGTGCATTCGCCGCAGACATAGTCAAAATGGGGCGTGGCCCCACGAATGACACAGCCCAGGGCCACAATGCCATCGTACTGGCCGGTGGCCGCCACCTTGCGGGCCGCCAGGGGCAGCTCCCAGGCGCCGGGGACGCGAATGATTTCGATATCCGCTTCCCGAGCGCCGTGGCGACGCAGGGTATCCACCGCGCCTTCCACCAGCCGTTCCACCAAAAAGCTGTTAAAGCGAGTGGCCAGGATGGCGAACTTCGCCCCCTTCACCACCATTTCACCTTCCACTGTCTTGATATCCGCCATGATTCCCGTTCCTGCAATTATTGGGGGCTGTCCCCATTGTTACATTCCACCGAGGCAGGAACCGATCATCTCCCCGCCTCGGAAAGCGTTCCTTTAATCCCCGGTGCCCACGTACTCCACCACTTCCAGTCCGAACCCGGAGATGCCCTGCATGCGTTTCGGCGCCGAGAGCACCTTCATCTTGCGGACACCCAGATCGGCCAGGATCTGGGCGCCAATGCCATAGGTTCTGAGCACGGTGGCCCCGTCATCACCCGGCGCCTCGTCGGGCTCGGGCAAGTCCGGCCCATGCTGCAATCGTTCAATCAGATCACGGGGGTTGTCCTCGGGCCGCAGAATCACCAGCACCCCGCCATCCCGGGCAATCTTTTGCATGGCGTTACGCAGCGGCCAGCCCATGGACTGCCACTGAATGCCCACCACATCGCCCAGAGTATCCTGCAAATGCACCCGTACCGGCACTGCGGTCTCAGGGTCGATGTCACCGCGTGTCAGGGCCACATGCACAGTCTTGTGCAGATGATCCTCATAGGCATGCAAATCGAACTCGCCGAACTCGGTGGGTACCTTGCGGCTGTAAATCCGCTCCACCGTGTGTTCATTGTCCATGCGATGACGAATCAAATCGGCAATGGTGCCGATCTTGAGATTGTGCTCGGCGGCAAAGCGCTCCAGATCCGGGCGGCGCGCCATGGTGCCGTCTTCATTCAGGATCTCCACGATGGTACAGGAGGGAATGGCGCCACTCAGGCGGCCCAGGTCACAGCCGGCTTCGGTATGCCCGGCCCGGGTCAGCACGCCACCGGGCTGGGCCATGATGGGAAAGATATGCCCCGGCTGAACCAGGTCCTCGGGCTTGGACTCCGGATCCACGGCCACCTGTACAGTGCGAGCCCGGTCGTGGGCGGAGATGCCGGTGGTTACCCCTTCGGCCGCCTCCACCGAGACCGTGAAGTTGGTGCCGAAGGAGGCATCGTTCTCGCTCACCATCAGGGGCAGGCGCAGTTGCTGGCAACGCTCCCGGGTCAGGGTGACGCAGATCAGGCCACGGCCATAACGGGCCATGAAATTAATGTCTTCCGGTGTGACCCGCTCTGAAAGCATCATGAGATCGCCTTCATTCTCCCGGTCCTCGTCATCCACCATGATGACCATCTTGCCCGCGGCCAGGTCTTCCAGAATTTCATCGATATTGTTGAATTCAGTACTCATCTCGCCTCATCGACAGATAGGGGTGTACCGTGAACTGCGGCGCTTGACCGCCCACAGTGCCTGTTCATGACTTTCCGGCCAATAAATCGTCCCGCCAGTCACCATCCGGGCCACGAGCATCCAGGCCCATGAGCCGTTCCAGATAGCGGGCCACCAGATCAATCTCGATATTCACCCGACTGCCCACCTGACAGCCGCCCAGATTGGTTTGCTCGAGGGTGTGGGGGATGATGTTCACCTCAAAACGGTTCCCGCTGACGGCATTGACGGTCAGGCTGATGCCATCCACGGCAATGGAACCCTTGCGGGCCACATAGCGACTCAGCTGGGGCGGGAGCTCAAAGGCAAAACGCCAGGATCCACCATCCCGGCGACGCTCGCTGCAACGGGCCAGGCCATCCACATGACCGGTGACGAAATGCCCGCCCATGCGGCTGGCCGGGGTCAGGGACCGTTCCAGATTCACCTTATCTCCGCTGGAGAGTGCCCCCAAGCTGGTCAGCGACAGGCTCTCCCCAGATACATCAGCGGCAAAGCCGCCTGCACTGGGGTCCAGGGCGGTCAAACAGACCCCATTCACCGCAATGCTGTCCCCGACCGCCACGTCCTCGAAACCCAGGCCACGGGTATCAATCAGCAGACGGGCATCCCGCCCCTGATGCTGGATTGACTGCACCTTGCCCAGACCTTCCACCAATCCGGTAAACATTGTCCTACTCCCCTGCTCCGCCGGCACCCGGGCGCAGCAGCAATCGAATATCCTCGCCAAGCCGGCGCACATCAACAATCTCCAGCGGCACACGATCCTCCATCGCCGCCAGGCCCGGCAGGTGAAACAGTCCCCGGGCCGCATCCCCCATCAAATGCGGGGCCAGGTAGAGACAGATCTCATCCACCAGGCCCGCCGACAGAGCCACACCGGCCAGCTTCGGGCCGGCCTCCAGCATGACCTCATTCACCTCATGACTTTGGGCCAATGCCTCCAGTACCTGACGCAAATCCGGCCGCTGACCACTCAGACGCCAGATCTCGGCACCGGCCTGTTCCAGAGCCGCTGCCCGCGCCTCTGAGGCCTGCTCGCCGCAGACCAGCAGTAAGGGCGCCTCCGACTCGAACAAGCGGGCATCCGGCGGCGTCTGCAATGTACTGTCCAGAATCACGCGGCGCGGCTGGCGGCAGGGCTCGGCCAGCCGGGCATCCAGGCGCGGGTTATCCGCCAGCACCGTACCGCTGCCACTCATCACCACCGAGCTCCAGGCCCGGCGCCGATGAACATCATCCCGTGAGGCCGCCCCGCTGATCCAGCGGCTTTCGCCACTGGCCATGGCGGTCCGGCCATCCAGGCTGGCCGCCAGCTTGACCGTCAACCAGGGCCGGCCCCGCCGCATGCGGCTGAAAAACCCCCGGTTCAGGGCCTCGGCCTCCTCCGCCAACAGGCCGTGGGCCACATCAACTCCCTGCTCGGCCAGATAGGCCAAGCCCTTGCCAGCCACGGCGGGATTGGGGTCCTGGACGGCGGCCACCACCCGTTTCACGCCGGCCTCGGCCAGGGCCACACAGCATGGCCCGGTACGGCCCTGATGGGAACAGGGCTCCAGACTGACATAGGCGGTCGCACCCTGTGCTGCCTCACCCGCCTGTTGCAGGGCATTGACCTCGGCATGCGCCTCGCCAGCCCGTTGATGCCAGCCCTCACCCACGATCTGATCGTCCCGGACCAGCACACAGCCCACCCGCGGATTGGGTTCCGTGGTGTAGATCCCTCGCTTGGCCAGAGACAGGGCCCGGCGCATGGCGTCAACATCGGCCGCAGAGAAAGTCATGAGCGCTTCTTGGACGAGCCCTTGCGGGGCTTGCCACTGCCCTCCGGCAACAGGGTCAGCTGCTGACGACGGGTAGCTGGATCGGGCGTGGCCCTCAGCCGTTCAATCTCCTCGCTGAAGGCATCCACATCCTGGAAGCTGCGATACACCGAGGCGAAGCGCACATAAGCCACTTCATCCAGGCCCCGCAGCTCTTCCATGACCCATTCGCCAATCTGGCGGGAGGGGACTTCCCGCTCCCCGGTGCCGCGAATCTGCTGCATGATGCGGGCCAGAGAAGCATCGATCGCCTCGGTATCCACCGGCCGCTTTTCCAGGGCCCGAGTGAAGCCGCCCCGCAGCTTTTCCTCGTCGAAGGGCACACGTGAGCCGTCCTGCTTGACCACCCGGGGCATCACCAACTCCGCACTTTCGAAGGTAGTGAAGCGTTCGCCGCAATGGGCACACTCCCGACGCCGGCGTACCTGACTGCCCTCGCCGGCCAGGCGGGAGTCAATCACCCGGGTATCGTCGTGATCACAGAAGGGGCAATGCATGCCGTCTTCGCTGCCTCGTTGCCGTCAGGGGATTCAGTCGGACGCTTCGTAAACCGGGAAGCGCTGACAGAGTTCCTGGACCTCGCCCCGAACCCGCCGGATACGGCCCTCATCGTTGACGTCTTCCAGGATATGGGCCATCCAGTCCGCCAACTGCTTCATTTCCGCCTCACCCATGCCGCGGGTGGTCACCGCCGGGGTGCCGATCCGCAGACCGCTGGTCACGAAGGGAGAACGGGGATCATTGGGCACGGTGTTCTTGTTCACCGTGATGTTAGCCGCCCCCAGGGCAGCATCCGCTTCCTTGCCACTGATGTCCTTGTCGATCAGGTCCAGCAGAAAGAGATGGTTATCCGTGCCACCGGAAACAATATTGAAGCCCTTGTCCGCCAAGGCCACGGCCAGGGTGCGGGCATTATCCACCACCTTCTGCTGGTAATCCTTGAACTCGGGCTTCAAGGCTTCCAGGAAGGCCACGGCCTTGGCGGCAATAACATGCATGAAGGGTCCGCCCTGGGTCCCGGGAAAGATCAGGGACTGGAGCTTTTTGGTGATTTCCTCGTTCTTGCGGGCCAGAATGATGCCGCCCCGGGGGCCGCGCAGGGTCTTGTGAGTGGTGCTGGTGACCACATCCGCGTGAGGCACCGGGTTGGGATAAACACCGGCCGCCACCAGCCCGGAGACGTGGGCCATATCCACCACCAGATAGGCGCCCACCTCATCGGCAATTTCGCGGAATCGGGCCCAATCCATCACCCGGGAATAGGCGGAGAAGCCGGCCACAATCACCTTAGGCTTGTGTTTTTTGGCCAGCTGGGCCACCTGTGCGTAATCCACCTCGCCGGTGGCCGGGTCCAGTCCGTACTGATTCACGTCAAAGAGCTTGCCGGAAAAATTGGGCTTGGCCCCGTGGGTGAGATGCCCGCCATGATCCAGGCTCATGCCCAGCAGGCCATCACCCGGCTTCATCAAGGCCAGATAGGCAGCGGCATTGGCCTGGGAGCCGGAATGGGGCTGCACATTGGCGTAATCCGCCCCGAACAGCTGCTTGGCCCGCTCAATGGCCAGGTTTTCGGCCACGTCCACATGCTCACAACCACCGTAATAGCGTTTGCCCGGATAACCTTCCGCGTACTTATTGGTCAGCACTGAGCCCTGGGCCGCCATCACCCGGGGGCTGGCATAGTTTTCCGAGGCAATCAGCTCGATATGCTCTTCCTGGCGGCGGCGCTCGGCCTCCATGGCCTCGTGAAGCTCTCGGTCGAAACCGGCGATGGTCATGTCGTTGCTGAACATGGCGCGAATTCCCTAGGTTGCTCTGGACTGGGTTGTTCTGGATTTTGACGTAAAGCGGCATTGTAACCGACACAGGCTCCGAGCCCCAGCCATGCGCCCTGGCAAAGCGATAAAGGCCCCATTGAACGGAATCACGCTCCGGAGGTTCAGCGGCTCGATCCACTTTCGATCAGGGCTTTCAGCACTGCGCTCCAGGCAATGCCAATGTTTTCGCGATTGTAGCCACCGCCCCCAGTCGCCAGCAGGCGCCCCTGGGCGTGTCGATCCGCGATTCGGGCCAGACTCAGACTGGCGTGGTAATGGGCGGCGGCGCTATAGCGAAGATGGGTAATGGGATCCCCCGCCAGGGGATCGGCGCCGCATTGGAGCAGAATGAATTCCGGTTGCCAGGATTCCAGGAAATCCTCCACCTCTGCCCAGGCTTCGAAGAACTCCCGGTCACCGGCCCCCGGAGCCAGGGGCAGGTTCAACTTGGCCCCGTCAGCGGCACCCCGTCCGCTTTCCCCCGCACGCCCGGTACCGGGAAAGAGAAAGCGGCCGTCTTCGTGGATATCGGCAAAAATCAACGCCGGATCGTCCTCAAATCCGTAATACACCCCATCCCCGTGATGGGCGTCGATGTCCACATAGGCCACTCGTTGCAGGCCGTACTGGCGCTTCAGGTGCTCAATCACAACCCCACAGTCATTGAAGACACAAAACCCCGAGGCCCCATCACGGGCCGCGTGGTGAAGCCCGCCGATGGGCAAAAAAGCCCGGCGGCAATCCCCATGCATCAGGGCATCCGCAGCGGCAACAGCCGTACCCACCACATCCAGCGCGGCCTCATAAATGCCGGACTCCGCAGGGGTATCACCGCTATCCAGATAGCCCGTGCCAGCCCGGCTGCGCTCGGCAACGAAATCCACGTAGTCATCGTCATGAAATAGCTTGGCCTGAAATTCATCCCCCGCCCGAGCCCCCAGTCGCTGAACCCGGTCCAGCAAGCCCTGATCCTCGGCAGCCCGCAAAAAAGCCGCCTGTCGATCCCGGCCGAAAGGATGCCCATCACTGAATCCATATCGGGCCAGACGCTCATCAGCATAAAGCTGGATTTGCGAGTGGGATTCAACCGCGTTATCGGGCATGCTCTTCTCCTATGCTTTCCCAGTCGGGGGGGCGGCCAGTATAGTGGCCCTGAGTTCAGACGATACCCCCAAATTATCAGAGCGAGATCATAGCCATTGGGCAAGGCCAGTGAAAAGCGGGGCAACCAAAAGCAGCTACTGACCGTAGGCTGGCGGGAATGGCTCGCACTACCGGAACTGGGCCTGAATCGCATCAAGGCCAAGGTGGACACCGGCGCCCGGACTTCCTGCCTGCATGCCTTTGACCTGGACCGTTTCCAGCACAATGGCGCGCCCTGGGTTCGCTTCGGCATGCATCCACGCCAGCTGGATAATGAACAGGTGATCTATTGCGAGGCACCCATCGTGGACCAGCGACCCGTCACCGACTCCGGTGGCCATCGAGAAGACCGCTTGGTTATTCAGACCCCGGTGCGGCTGGGCCAGCAAGAGTGGCCCATCGAGCTGACTCTGACTGATCGGGATATCATGCGATTCCGCATGCTGCTGGGGAGAACGGCCATGCGGGGGCGACTCCAGGTTGACCCGGGACGCTCCTTTCTCTGTAGTGAACCCGCCAGCGGGGATCTGGATTCCGACGACGAAACTGCGGAAGAGGACTGACTAACGCTTATGAAGATTGCCGTGCTGTCGCGCAATGCACGCCTTTATTCCACCCGGCGACTGGTGGAGACTGCCCGTGAACGGGAGCATGAAGTCCGTGTCATCGATCCCCTGCGGTGCTATATGAGCATTGCCGGACACAATCCGGAAATCCACTACAAGGGTTCCAAGCTGGATCCGGTGGATGCAATCATTCCAAGAATCGGAGCTTCCATCACCTTCTACGGTACCGCGGTATTGCGCCAGTTCGAGATGATGGGAGTATTCCCCTTGAACGAGTCCGTCGCCATCTCCCGCTCCCGGGACAAGCTGCGCTCCCTGCAGCTGCTTTCCCGGCGCGGCATTGGCATGCCTGTTACCGGCTTTGCCCATTCTCCCGACGACACCCAGGACCTGCTGCGACTGGTGGGCGGCCACCCGGTGGTGATCAAGCTCACCGAGGGCACCCAAGGGGTCGGGGTGGTGTTGGCCGAGACCCGCAAGGCAGCGGAATCGGTGATTGATGCCTTTCGCGGCCTGCACGCCCACTTCCTGGTCCAGGAATTCATTAAGGAAGCCGGGGGTTCGGATATTCGCTGTTTCGTGATCGGCGGCAAGGTGGTGGCCTCCATGAAACGCCAGGCCAAGGAAGGCGAATTCCGCTCGAACATCCACCGGGGCGGCAGCGCCGAGGTTATTCGTATTACGCCGGAAGAACGCTCCACGGCAGTGCGCGCGGCCCGCATCATGGGCCTGAATGTGGCCGGGGTGGATATTCTTCGCTCCAACCACGGACCGGTGGTGATGGAAGTCAACTCCTCCCCCGGCCTGGAAGGTATTGAACGGGCCACCGGCAAGGACATCGCCGGCAAAGTCATCGAATTCATGGAAAAAAACGCCAAGGCCGGCAAGACCCGCACCCGCGGGCGCGGCTAAACCGAGACAGCAACCATGCCACGCGCGTCCATTCGGATTGGAAACACCCAGGTCAAACCCGGCAGCCGGGAGACCATTGATCTGCCGCTGGGCCAGCTCTATACCCACAACCCCATCACCATGCCGGTGCACGTGGTCCATGGTAAACGCCCGGGGCCGACCCTGTTCGTCTCTGCGGCCGTCCATGGTGATGAGCTCAACGGCATCGAGATCATCCGCCGCGTCCTGCTGCGCCGCCACCTGCAACGGCTTAAGGGGACCCTGATTGCGGTCCCCATGGTGAATGTCCTGGGCGTGCTTCACATGTCCCGCTATCTGCCGGACCGCCGTGACCTGAATCGCAACTTCCCGGGGAGCGAACGGGGCTCCCTGGCGGCCCGCCAGGCCCATCTTTTCATGCGGGAGATCGTCTCCAAGGCCAATTACGGTATTGATCTGCACACCGCGGCCATCCACCGCTCCAATCTGCCCCAGATCCGTGCCAACCTGGATGACCCGGAAGTCATGGAACTGGCCGAGGCCTTCGGTGCCCCGGTGATGATGAGCTCAGATCTGCGGGAAGGCTCCTTGCGGGAACAAGCCTCGGCCAAGGGGATCAAGACCCTGCTCTACGAGGCCGGCGAAGCCCTGCGTTTTGACGAAGTTTCTATCCGGGCGGGTGAGCGCGGTGTCATCAATGTCATGCGCAAGCTGGATATGCTCAGCCCCACCCGTCGCAGAAAGACCCAGAAACAACCGGTGGTGGCCCGTTCCAGCCTCTGGGTCCGGGCCCCGGCCAGCGGCATCGTGCGCATGAACCTGGCCCTGGGCGCCCACGTTAAAAAGGGCCAGGTGCTCGGCCGCATCGCCGACCCCTTCGGTGAAAGCCAAACAGAGATGCACGCTCCCGCCTCAGGGGTCCTCATTGGCCGCTCGGAACTGCCCCTGGCCTATGAAGGCGAGGCCCTCTTTCATATCGCCCGCTTCGAAAGCGCCCGGGAAGCCGCCGCCAGCGTGGAGGCCTTCCAATCCACCCATGATCCGGATGCCAACGAATACGGGGAACCGCCCATCCGGTGAAGGCCCTTCGGGACAGTCTCAAGCTACAAGCCTCAAGCTACAAGCCTCAAGCTACAAGCAAACCCGGCGGAATTCACGCCTTTCCATGTCGATCTCGGTCCGACGGTAGGACGTTCTCGACAGACTCGGAGTCCTAAAAACCTAATGATGCGCTTGTAGCTTGTAGCTTGAGGCTTGAAGCTCTGGTGTTAGTCCCGGATAATCCCGGGCCACATTCCATTCCCGACATTTCCTGGCGAGAACCATGGCTCAATACGTTTACACGATGAACCGGGTGAGCAAGATTGTTCCCCCGAAAAAACAGATCCTGCGCGATATTTCCCTGTCCTTCTTCCCCGGCGCCAAGATCGGTGTGCTGGGCCTGAACGGGTCGGGCAAATCCACTTTGCTGCGGATCATGGCTGGTATCGACACCGAGATTGAGGGCGAGGCCCGGCCCCAGCCCGGTATCAAGATCGGCTATCTCTCCCAGGAACCGGAGCTGGATCCCGAGAAAGACGTCCGCGGCAACGTGGAAGAAGGCGTGGCCGAGGTCAAGGCCCTGGTAGATGACTTCAATGCCGTCTCCGAACAGATGGCCGATCCGGATGCCGACTTCGAGGCCCTGATGACCAAGCAGGCCGAGCTTCAGGACAAGATCGATTCGGCCAATGCCTGGAACCTGGAACGCCAACTGGAGCAGGCCGCCGACGCCTTGCGTCTGCCGCCCTGGGATGCGGATGTGACCAAGCTATCCGGGGGTGAAAAACGCCGGGTGGCCCTCTGCCGCCTGCTGCTGTCCGCTCCCGACATGC